>CAVRHV010000007.1:0-253074 GCA_963721075.1 uncultured Ignavibacteria bacterium
TTTCTCTATGCTATCATTTAATTCAAGTATTTTACTGATCTTTTCGGGAATTTTCTCAAGCTCTTCGGCAATGCATTTGCCTTCTGCAAGGCTCATATTCTTCTTTCTGGCTAACAGAAGAGTAATAAGAGCGAGAGCAACAAGCTGGGACGTAAACGCTTTAGTAGAAGCGACTCCAATCTCGGGACCTGCGTGAGTATAAACTCCCGCTTCACTTTCCCTGGCAATAGAACTTCCCACAACATTACAAATACCCAGGACAAGCGCACCCCGCAGTTTAGCTTCTCTCATTGCGGCAAGAGTATCGGCAGTTTCTCCGCTTTGCGATATGAAGAAAATTGCATCATCAGGATTAAGTACCGGATTACGGTATCTGAACTCAGAAGCATATTCTACCTCCGTAGGGATCCTGGCAAACTCTTCAAGCATGTACTCGGCAACAAGACCGGAATGCCAGGAAGTTCCGCAGGCAGAGATAATAATTCTTTTTGCTTTTGATAATTTATCCAGGACCGGTTCCAGTCCGCCAAGTTTGGCTGTACCCTTCTCTACAATTATCCTGCCCCGCATAGAATTTCGCACTGATTCAGGCTGTTCCATAATCTCTTTGAGCATGAAATGCGGGAAGCCGCCTTTATCAATCTCATCAAGACTCATACTTATTTCATGAACTTCCTTTTCAATCTCAAGATCGCTTATGGTTCTGGCGTAAAACTTATCCTTATAAAGCTCAACTATCTCACCATCCTCAAGGTAGACTACCTGTTTTGTGTATGCAAGGATCGCGGAAACATCCGAAGCGATAAAATTTTCATTTTGTCCTATGCCAACAAGCAGGGGTGAACCTTTGCGGGCTGCAATCAATTTATCGGGTTCCCCTTTATAAATAACAGCCAGGCCGTATGTACCTTCAATCTCGCCAAGAGCAAGCTGTACAGCTCTGAATAAAGCATAACCTTTCTTTAGGAAACTGTCAATCAGGTGGGCGAATACTTCACTATCAGTATCAGAAACAAATTTATAACCCATTTTTTCAAGACCCTTTTTCAGTGTCCTGAAGTTTTCAATAATACCGTTATGAATAATAAAAAGATCGTTAGTTTCGTTACTATGAGGGTGAGCATTAATTTCGTTAGGAACACCATGAGTCGCCCATCTTGTATGACCGATACCAATATTTGCGTCGAGATGAAGTTTTTCGATCTTCTTCTCTAACTGAGAGACTTTTCCTTTATTTTTCACAACCGTTGATATTCCATCATTCAGGATACCGATTCCGGCGGAATCATATCCTCTGTATTCAAGTCTTTTTAATCCGTTTATTAAAATCGGGACACAATTTCTTTCCCCGACGTATCCTACAATACCGCACATATATTATCCAGTTTTTGTAATTATTTCAGAAATCCCGGCAAAGTTATTTAATTTTTGCCAGTTTTTTTGTTACAGATTTAACAACATCCTTCACTTTGTAGATCATTTTATAAAAATAGACACCATTAGCTATATCGTCTCCATCCTCATCCTTACCATCCCAGAAAACTTTCTTAAAACCTATATCCTGACCGAGCGCTGATGATGGAATATTTAAAGTTCTTATCAATCTTCCTGCCACCGTATAGATTCTCAAATAGAGCTCATCCGGTAATTTATCGCCGGTTACCTTAAAAGTAAACCAGGTCCCATCGATAAAAGGGTTAGGATAATTATACACGTCCCTCAGATCATACTCAGTTACAACTTCAAATGAAACGCGATATGATGTACTGTCGAAGAAGTTGCCTGATGCATCCTTGGCAAGTATTTCCAGAATATGGTCACCCTGCTTAAGTGAGGGGTGCCAGATTATCCTGGACTCCGAATTAGGATAAGGAGTGTAGCTGTATTCAAGATCAGGATCACTGAAGTGAAGTATATTAGCCGTACCATCGCTTGTATGAATCAATGTAAAGTAACTCGTATCAAGCGGAAGAGGACTATTATCCTTAAGAGTTATTACGACCTGGGGTTTTGCAGATACCAGATCACCGTTTATTATCTCTTTTCCGTCGAAGGTTATATTGAAAACAGGATTGGTAGAATCGCGAACAATATAAAAGGAGTGTTCAACAGCATTATCAAACGTAAAATATTCAGGTTCAGGGGATATTGCGACCAACCTGATTATATTATCAAAGATGAAAGGAGTGCTTGAAAAAGTATGTTCGATAGTAACAGTACTGTCAGGCAGAATATTTACCTTAGGATCAAAGAAGCTGCTGTCAGAATCATTAAAAAAGAAGTGAAGATTGACACTATCCACGGGTATAAAACCCACATTTTTAACATCTAAACGCATTGTTGTGTTTAATCCCTGAAGTATTGAGTCAGGTGAAACTGTAAAGTCCTTTTTAGTTACCATAACCTCGGGAAGTCCGTCGTAATCTATACTCATATTCCGGAAACGCATTGGACTTGCAGTATTAAAAGTAGTATCGGTAAACCCGACATAGAATTTCAGATATTGATACTCAGAAGTTGAAATATTCTGAAGAGAGTAATCAGAGGGAATATTTACCGCCAGAGTATCATATTTTTTTGTAGTCCTGTTTAATCCGAACAGTATATTCCTGTATGACCCCGAATTATTTTGATAGATATCATAGGATAAGTTCTTCCATTTTGAAGCTGGTCCAACATCGTTTGAGGAAATTGTACCTTTTGAATCTGAATACGTGCCTTTATAGATAAAAAATTTGGGCGTATATCCTGATTTTCTATATACGCCGGCATAAACTTTATCATGATAGCTGTCATAGCACCAGGAAAATATACTCTGGAAAGGCCTGAAACAAATCCATTCTTCCTCAAAAGTTCCGTCCGCAATCTTTATCCGCCGAATATAGTTTGAAAGGTAAGACTCGGATGGATATATATATCCATCAGCTACAAGGTAATCTGTAAATCCGTAAGTAAAAGTCGAACTTTGAAGCTCCATATATGGCTGTACCAAAGCCCAGTTATTCTGAGGATCTAAAATTCTCAAGGCGTAACGATGATGTCCTGAGGAATCATAGGCTGTAAGATTATAAATATAACGGCCGTCCGACTTGGCGTAAAATGACCCGGGTACAGGTCTGGCATGCTCAAAATCCAGAAGTCCGTTCGGAATAGTAATCCTTGTAGTATCTCCGGTTACGGGATCAATTTTAACTAATTTATACGGATCGGGTGTTGTTACATAAAGAAAACCATCTGCATAAAAGAGACTGTTTTGAATTCGATCATAAAAATTAGGTATCGTACCATAGTATTGACCTTTTACCGTACCATTATATCCTGTGCCGAACTTATATATATGCGAATTATAACTTTGGGTATTAGAGATTGAGGCATACCAATTCGCCCCGGAATATATATACGAACCATCAGTCGTAATAGTTGTCAGATAGAGTGAATCTACATAAGAACCTTGCAGAAGGAGAGTATCAAGCACCCTGGTTTCGTCAGGTTTAGGCGGTAACTCTTTAGTGTTAAGGTACAGATCTCCTGAGCTGTCAGAGTAGTTTATATTGTAAGTCTTGAATGTTTTAAATCCCCGTCCAATGGCATAATAATTCGGGACAGGAGGTCCGGATACTGTAAAAAACCGGACTTTTGACCATTGACCATAAGTTGTTCCATCAAATATTCTTACCCGCCACAAATAACTTCCGGAAGGCAAAACGGGAGACTCCCAGCTCAGAATACCATTAGCCGGAGTTAAAGCCCCTGAACTAATGACAGGAGATGAGAAGTCCATTGCAGTATCAATCTCGATATAGTAAGTAAGATTAAAATTTATATAATCTCCAATGTCTATAAACTTAAAGTTAATTTTGCTTTCTGAAGTGGTATATCCATCCTGGGGTTTAAGAACATAGGCTTCGCTAACGTTATAGACAGTAAATGTTGCAGTCGCCGTATTATCTGAATGATCATCTTCAGGAATAATATCAACCTCATTTACATCAACCTTAATACTATATAACGCAGCCTTTTGAGGAATCCAGTTTACCTCAGCGGAATCCAATTCGCCGAAACTAGGAAGCCTTACAGTAGCAATTTCATATGACGTATCAGGTGATTCCGCAGTAAATCTGACGCTTACTGTATCATTAGGAAAAACAATGCCCAGATTTGAAATCTTCGCTTTAATGGAGACAGTATCATTAACAAGCGGGTTAATTTTGTTTAGTGTAATATCAGAGGATTTGATCGAAAAATCTGGTTTATCAGGCAGGGCTAACTTCAGCCCAGGATCACCAAGGTAAGTCAGTAGGGTTATTTGCTGACCGTAGAGTCCCCCGGTCCCAACCTGGAGTCTTGCATTCAACAATGCCTGACCAATTGTATAAACTTTCCGCTTAAAAATCTGATTAAAAATAGCCTCGTCAATTACTGCACCTATAGGCCAGTATGTTAAAACCGTATTTCCGAAAAATCCAATACTTCCTTTTTCGGGTAATTCATTGAATTGTTCTCCAAAAACATTCTGGTCATCAAAATGAGCAGTATAACAGGTTACACTTAAAATCACCGGTAAACGCCCCGTATTATTAAGCGCAGCGATATCATCATTTGTAAAAGTAAGATCCCATTGATATCCGCCGCCATGACCGTAATAATTTCCAAGAACCACTCCCTGATCAATTTCTTCTCTGATTTTAAGTCCTGCACCGATATACATTGAATCCTGTGCATTAGACGGAAAGTGGTAGACCCTTGACGGGTGTATACCATAAGGGATCAGGTAAATGTCGGCCAATCTGTTACTGTACTGATTAAAATGGAAGTGGAGTTCATCTTCATAGCTCAGACCTGAAGCTGCCAGCATTACATCCTGTTTCCACTCCTTCGAGTTATCGGCCGGATAATTCTCCAGTTTGTCCATCAGGACATCAGCTTCCTGAGGAGTTTCACAAGACATTCTTCCGATCGCCAGATCCGGAGCAAGATCATTACCGGCTACGTCAACAATAAGGTTATCACTTTGTGCCTCCCCGTAAGTATCAGCAAAGAAAGGCAAAGAGGGTATAAAATTTGGACGACTGGTAGGCAGCAGATGCCGGTAATCGTGGCTCATATCCCCGAACAGGACAACATAAGCCGGAGCGGGCGACTGGTAATTTTCAAATGCATACCGTACAAAATCTCTAAGGGACTGAGGGTTTAACAGCCCGTAGGAAAATTCATCATAAATCTGGTTTACATCCACCACCATTACGCGGGGGTTAGTTACTCCCGTATCCGGATATTGACTTTCCCTAAGAGTTTTTAACCGCTGTGCCGCAGCCAAAAAATCAGGGTGAGTAATAATTATATAATCGGCACCATTCGCAGGATTCTTTAGATCAGAAGGCGAGTCTTCAACTATAGAATCGGGGGTGAGAAAATAACTATTGGAGTTACAATAATATTCGGTAACGGTCGAAACTGTGTCTACAAATAAGACTGTTTTGTCGGGATCATTAACGATCCTGGGATTATAGATACATTTATTTTTTGAAGGAATATATACCTTCATATTATCCGGTGTCCATTGCCAGACCCAGAATCTGATCACACCTGTTTTATTCGGAGGACTGTAAAAATCAAAATGATCGCCAAGTGTTCTGTTGAATCTCCAATACTCTAATTCATACCAGTTCATTCTCTGTTCATCAGATTGCGAATTTGGATTACAAACAGTTCCATCAGTTTGAACGGTAATAGAGTTTCCAGTAAAGAATATTGGAATGCTGTCTCCGGAAATGTATAACTGTTTTTCGAATGTTGTATTTGATTGACCATCCCAGGTATGAACACCTATCGGTTTTGTATTCATAAAAAAGAAAGCTTTGTGATCAGGTGAACAATTATAAGTGTTCATGCCAGTAAGGTTGACCCGTACCTTAAGGTAGTGAGAAGTATCAACAAAGCTTGACAGATAATCAAACCTGTCTGTGAATGCATAATCAACATGCCCATTACTCCCGGTAATCTTATCCCAGTACCAGTGATCCATATTTCCATTATCCGCATGACCTAACGGCTCATATATAGAGTCTTTTTCAAAATGAAGTGTTTTAAGTGTATAATTACATGTTGACTGAAAACTATTAGGATATCCGTCAGTTAAATTATACCTGGCAGCCAATGTATCACTCTGATAAGAGAACCAGTAGACATTCGAAGTATTATATATATTCATGCTGCTGTTAGGAGAAGGAGATGGAGGACCTCCTACAAACTGAAGATAGTCCCCGCTGTTAAAAATTCCGTCTCCGCCGTCGACAACATCAATCGGGATCGAATTTCCTTCATTCACCATCTCGAGCGCATCACTGGAAACTCCAGCCTGGATCGGAACTCCCGAAGCAACGAGCTGATCAAATGTAAGACGGTATACTCCTTTGTTTTTCAAATATATTTTAAAATAGTTCTTACCCGGATCGTACCATGAACCGCCGCCGCCCTCATAGAGAAGTTTAGATTGGTCCTTAGCTGTCCATTGAAGGGCTTGTTGAGAATTAATTACAGATGATTTTAATAAATTATCGGTAAAGTCATCTCTAACTTTCATTTTATCCGACTTTTTGGCGTTATAAGTAACTACAACAAGTATACGGTTATAGGCGATAAGTTCATGAGTAACCGGATTATATTGATATGGTGCGACAGTCAGCGGCATTATCCTGGAGTACCTTAAAATAAATTCCGCACCTAATTCCGCCGACTTTTCAGGGAAATACTTGTTTGAATAATATATCTTCTTATCAAAATTATCTACATCCAAAGGAGTTGTCTGAGGATCCTCTTCGGGAAAAGGCACTATCAATTTATTTTGTTCAGTTCTTTTGTCAGTCTCAAGCACCCGGACCACTGGGTTAGAGTTAAAAGGGACAGCAATATTAACTGTCTTTTCCGGCACCCATGGTTCACCCGGTTTCCTGGAGAATGGTTCACCCCCCCTGATTAATTGATAAACACGTGATTCAATCAGAGTATCCTGGAGCTGATAAACTCCCCGGAAATTGAATTCGATTTTGATACTTTCTGTGTTTGAATCAAGGATTTTGTATGACTGGGCGGAACTAACATTTGTAATTGCAAAAACAATTAAAAAAAACAGGGAAAAATTCCTCATTGAAGACCCTATAGTTAAAATGTGTGCAATAAACATAGAATTTTGCAAAAATTGACGCAAGGCGAAAAAAATACCTTTCTAAAAAACAATTTTGTTTAATTGGTTTTATCTAAAGTAAAATCTCAGCTGAGAGTATAATGAGTAATCCGAGCTGCTGATTCCATTCGATTTATTGTACGATGAGTTGAATATTAGATCCAGGTAAATACCGTACAGTATTTCGCTGCTTATTTTTAGTTGAATGTTGTCTGTGGTTTCTAATTCTCCATCCAATAAAGGTGCCGTGCGCGAGTCATAAACAGTCAAATTTTCTAAAACGTTTCCCCCAACATTTTTCACAATGTTTCCCTGGCTATCGTAGATATTGTTACCGTGCAGTATGTGTGTAAAATTTATCGCTGCTTCCCACTGATCAGGAAACAGGTAACTAACTTCCACGCTAAATGCCGTTGAATTTGGTTGAATATCAGGTCCGAGCATATAAGAGTTGTTTGTATAAGTAAGCGATTCTCCAAGACCGGGATGAGAAAAGGTATACGGTCTGATTTGAAGATATTCGATTTTGACTGAAGAATTTGCCGGCAAAACAGGGTCGGTAAGCATCACCCCGGCCTGCCAGGCCGACCGGTTATCAACTTTATCGAAACCTCCTTTGAACAGAGCACTAAATAATATATCATCAAAAATTATGGAAGCAGATAATTCACCGCCATTGAATGGTTTATAGCGGACATCAAGAGCTAAAAAAGAATTGTCGAGATCTCCCAGACTTCTCTGAGCCGACTCCCAAAAAAGGAATGGATTAAGGTATGCCGCTTCAATTGGTCTGTTTGCATAAATAATCATCTGGGTAAGACCAAGTTTTAATTCCGGAAAAGGAGTTATTCCCAGCCTGCTGACAGCCAGGTATTTAGAACCTTTACTTCTTACATCGCCGGTAATTGAGTCAATATGATTGGTTTCGAAAGGCTGAACCAGCCATGCATGTAAAAAATCATAACTTAATGACTTATACTTGATACCGAATTTGATAAAATCGAACAAAGGAGGATTATCTGAGAGAATCATTCTGTTGATATATCCGCTGCCCCAAAGAACTCTCTCTCTGCCAAACTGAAGATAAATATCATCTTTCTGAAATCTTAGATATCCCTGCGTATAATCAAAAAAGTTTAATCCGGTACGGTTAAAGGTAAAACTGGTTTTTACTCTTGGATCAAGTTCTGCAACCTTCCTGTTATTGTACTGTGTGCCGTTTGAACCTTCGAGAAGAAATCCCAGCCAGTTGGAGTAAGTGCCATAAAATTGCCCGCCGCCATTCAGAAGAACACTATAGTCCTTATATTTTTTTGAATAAATATACGTAAGGTCTCCAACCAGATCCACATTGAATCTAACTGAAGAATCTCTGTAAGCATAGAGGTGCTTTTCATTATATTTTTTGAATTGCTCAATGAATCTCACGGGGAAATCTGAAAAATATGAAGTTGTTCCCTCTCCTTTTACCCCCATTTTAGTCTCCATTCTACAAAGCATTTCTTTCTCAGATACCGTTAAAAGATTCTGGTGCGAGTCAATTTCTTTAAGATAACCAACAACTTTCTCTTTTGACAGGGGTAAAATTACATCGTCGTAATTCTCCAGTACACCTTTCACAAACATGTTTTTGAGAAATGCATACACCTGGTGGTCGGCAGGAATGGTTTCAACCTGGGCGGAAATGTCAGAAATTGTCAGAAAAAAAACTACTATGCATAATGCTTTTCGGATCAAACTTCAGATGTTTCCTTTATTGTTAAATACCACTAAAAAGGTCTTTAAAATTACAATTAAATCAGAGAAAAAGCCCGCTTTTTCATAATAGGCAAGTTCCATTCTGATCCGATCATCAGGAGTCAACATCTGCCTTCCGTTTATCTGAGATATTCCTGTAACTCCTGGTTTAAAGTTGAAAATTTTTCTCTGTTCAGATGTATATGCATCTGTAATTGAGGGTATGTCAGGACGAGGGCCAACTACTGTCATTTCACCAATAAGTACATTTATGAAATTAGGTATTTCATCGATACTTGTACGTCTTAAAAACTTTCCTACCCTGGTAATACGCGGATCATCTACCTGTGTAAGCTCAGGTCCAACGGCAAGAGCGTTATCTACCATACCGCGAAATTTTACCAGCTTAAATTTTTTACCTTTATATCCGGTTCTTTCGTGAAGAAAGAAAGCAGGGCCCTTGGATTCAATTTTTATTGCGAGTATTGTGAGAAGTAAAAGAGGAGATGTAATGAGTAATAGAGAGATACTCAATAAAATATCCGTAAACCGTTTTATCCAGCTTCCCTGTTTACCCATATTTTCAGATAAAACTATTTTTTATACTTAGTTAGCAGAGAATCAACGACTTCGATCACATAGTCCACGTTTTGGTCAGTCATACCGGGATAGATAGGCAGGGATACCAACCGAGGAAAAGTACTGGACGCAACCGGGAAATCTTCATCTTTAAGGTTAAAAGTTTCCTGGTAATAAAGGTGCTGATGAACTGGCATGAAATGAACCCCAGCACCAACCTTGTGATTTCTCAGTTCATCTATAAAACGAGCCCTGTTAATATTTAACTTTTCAAGTTCAAGTCTTACAGGGAAGAGATGCCAGGATGATTCACGATCCGGTTTAATGCCATGCAGCCTCATCAGGTCATTATCTTTAAAACTTTCAGTATATCTTGCTGCAATTCTTTTCCTGCTCTCCCACATTAGATCGACTTTTTTAAGCTGAGGAAGCCCCAGAGAAGCCTGCAAATCCGTAAAATTATATTTATATCCGGGCGCAACAACTTCATAATACCATGATCCTGATTCTGTATATCGCTTCCAGGCATCACGATTTATTCCATGAAGGCGCATAATTTTCACTCTTTCGGCTATCTCTTCATTATTGGTACATATCATCCCGCCTTCTCCGGTCGAGAGAGTCTTAGTTGCGTAAAAGCTGAAACATGTAACTTCAGAAATATTGCCAACCTTTTTCCCTTTATAAGTAGCCGGAAGAGAGTGAGCCGCATCCTCCATAACTTTCAGATTATACTTATCTGCCAAATCCAGTATTTCATCCATATCACATGGCTGGCCGCCATAGTGTACAGGTATAATTACTTTAGTTTTGGGAGTAATAGCTTTCTCAATAGCTTCAAGCGAGATATTCAAAGTTTGTGGATCAACATCCACGATAACAGGTTTTGCCCCAAAATAACAAACTATTTCTGCAGTAGCAGGGAACGTCATTGTTGGTACAATAACCTCATCTCCTGGTTTAAGCCCATAAGCTTCCAGGGTTAGATGACCAGCTGCAGTCCAGGAGCTGACAGCGATTCCCCTCTTACAACCAATATATTCAGAGAATAATCCCTCAAATTTTATAGTCTTGGGTCCCATACTTAGCCACCCGGAACGAACAGTATCAACGATTTCATCAACTTCGTCTTCAGAAATAAACGGTTTGTGAAATAAAAGGAAGTCGTTTTGCATAGGCTTAAATGGTGTGTGCTCTCTAAAAAAATTAAATTTTAATGAATTATAAAATTTTCCCTGTAAAGCTAAGATATTATATGAATAATAAAAAGCCTAAGTAATTTAGAGCTTTTTAATTCAAAATTCTACAAAAAAATTAAATGAATTAAAAAAATACGTAAAAACATCTATCAATCAAATTCTGCACGAATTATATTTCATTATATAATATTTAATTTTAAATTTGCGCGTAAAATTAACTTATTTTAACAACCACACAAAATCCGACGGCCGTTTGTCGTTTAGAGGCAATTCGGGGAAGTAAAAATCCAGACCATAAGTTATTAAAACACTACCTGATTATTAATGAAAATCTCAGTTCTTCTTCTACACAGTAATTTCCTATCCCGCGCGGCGGATATTTTTGTTCTTATCCTTGTTAGAATCTCCAGACTTAAAAATATCTTGTCCAGGGCATCAGGAGAGGTTGTAATAATTTCATTCAACAGACTTGGAGATTCGGTTTTTACTATCCCGGCTATCAAAGAAATTGAAAAGAAATCAGGCAAACCTTATATTTTTTGCTTCGAAACTTCGGTGCCGATATTTAAGTTATTCTTTAATAAAGAAAATATCATATCCTTCACTCAGGATGACTTCCTGTTAGGCAACAGAATTGCAAAGAGAAAAATAAGAAAGAAATTGAGAAATATTAATCCTGAAACCGTATATGATTTGACCGGTTCAGTGCTTTCCGCCTCAATCCTCTTCAATACAAGTGCAAAGGAGATAATCGGTATAAGCGAAAAATATTATAAAAATATTTATTCACAATTTATACCTGTTCGAACGACTCCGCATATACTGGATATTTACCTGGATGCAGCGGGTGTTAAGGACAGCCGAAGAGAAAAGTTAAAGGAGTTCGACTTAAACTATGATAAAAATGGTTATATAGTTGTACATCCTTTTGCCGGCTGGACTTCAAAAGAATGGAACCTTCATAAATTTATCGATCTGGCCATCAGACTGGGTGAAAATTTCAATGTGGTTTTAGTTTCACAGCCTGATAGGATTCGACAGGATGTAAAAAAGGAAATTACCCAACGCGGGATCAGGATTGCTGAGACAAGAGATATTAATGAACTTATTAATGTTCTTGTGGGATGTTCACTAATAGTTGCAAATGATTCGGGTCCTCTTTATATAGCAAATTGTCTTGGAAAGCCTACCTTTGCCATATATGGACCAACTAATCCAGCTTATCACGTTCCACTTGGAAATGGACATCGTTTTGTTCAAAAAATCATTAAATGCTCCCCTGCCGAGCAAAAGTATTGTTTTACGAACGCCGGCCGGAGAGGATGTCCGGCCTACGAATGTATGAATTTATTGAGTATCGATGAGGTTCACTCAAAAATTAATGAATTTATTGAATATCTTGGGTTATACCATACTCAGGGACGCATATGAAAGTATTGCTATTAGCGGATCCTGCATCTGTACACACTTTAAGATGGGCAAATTCCCTTTCCGAAAGAGGGGTCGAAATCTGCATTTTTGGAATAAGTACTTATGATAGAACTGTATACAACAAAGAAATCAGGATTGAAACTCTTGATTCATCTCCGGGAATAAAAGCGAGAACAGACGGTTCAATCCTGAAAATTGTTTATTTAAAAGCTGTCGGAAAGATAAAAAGCCTTATAAGATCATTTAACCCGGATATTGTTCATTCCCACTATGCATCAAGTTTCGGATTACTTGGTGCTTTACAGAATTTCCATCCGTATATAATTTCGGTTTGGGGAGCAGATATTTATAACTTCCCGGAAAAAAGTTTTATCCATAAAAGCATAATAAGATTTTCTCTGGGAAGGGCGGACAGAATATTGTCAACCAGCAGGGTTATGGCTTTAAAAACAAGCAGGTATACGAAGAAAAATATCGAAATAACCCCTTTCGGTATAGACATCAATAAGTTTCGTCCTGAGAAAAATGATAATCTATTCGGAAAAAGTTTAGTAATCGGGACTGTTAAAACACTTGAAAAGAAATATGGAATAGGATATTTGATAAAGGCTTTTAAACTCTTAAAAGATAAATTCTCAGATATAAAGCTTCTAATTGTTGGAAGCGGGAGTATGGAGCATGAGCTTAAAGAAATGGTGTCAAGTATGGGCATAGAAAACGATGTTCATTTTACAGGTTTCATTCCCTCCGAAAAAGTATCGGAATATCATAAAATGATTGATATTTATGTAGCTGCCTCTATTGAAGACAGTGAAAGTTTCGGAGTAGCAATTCTTGAAGCGGGCGCCTGCGGTAAACCTGTTGTTGTATCTAATGTAGGCGGACTTTCTGAGATAGTTGAGAATGGCAAAACCGGTTTAATTGTAGAAAAACAAAATACTAAAGCATTAGCTGAGGGAATCGAGAAACTTCTGGTGAATATTAACTTGCGAAATGAAATGGGAAATAACGGCCGCATGAAGGTATTACAGGAATATAACTGGGCTGATTCTGTAGATAAGATGATTTCAATTTATAAATCGGTTTTATGATTATTTTTTATGGAAAAAATTTCTGTTATAGTACCTTGTAGAAATGAAGAAAAATACCTGGAGAATTTTCTTAACTCTGTTTTGGCGACTGATTATCCCAAGGAGTTTATGGAGGTTCTGCTCATAGACGGCAACAGCACAGACTCAACCCCGGATATCATAAGGAGGTTTGCAGACCAATATAATTTTATCAGACTTTTTGTGAATGAGAAGAGAACAGTACCTTATGCTTTGAATCTGGGCATCCAAAATTCCGGGGGTAATTTCATTTTCATATTAGGAGCCCATAGCGATATTCCAAAAAATTATTTCAGCAAGCTTATTGAATATAGTTTAAAACTGGATGCAGATAATGTAGGAGGCGTTTGCAGAACTGAGGTTAGAAATAAATCATTAAAGACTAACTCTATTATAAAGGTTTTAAGTAATAAATTCGGTGTTGGCAATTCATTCTTCAGAATTGGATCTGATGAAATAATGGAAGTGGATAATATCTCTTTTGGATGTTATAGAAAAAGTGTTTATACAAAAATTGGATATTATGATACAAGACTTGAACGTAACCAGGATATTGAGTTAAATAAGAGGCTTAAGAGCAGCGGCGGCAAAATATATCTGGCACCGGATGTCTGGTTTACTTATTATGCCAGAGAAGATTTTGCAGGCCTGGCCAAAAACAATTTTCAAACAGGTCTCTGGAACATAATGACTGTATATTATACAAAAAGATTAAATTCAATAAGTCTAAGACATCTGGTCCCCTTATTATTCCTTTTATCCCTGATTCTACCCTTGATCATTGGAATCTGGATCCCGTTTGTATGGCTGATCAGCGCAGGAAGTTTTTTGCTTTACATGATTTCTCTGGCAACTATAAGTTTTTATTTGAAAGATAAAACTTCTTCGTTCGTTTATAATATGATTTCATTCATCGTACTGCATTTTTCATATGGATTTGGTTCACTATTAGGTATCTTTAAATTTCGTGCCCTTATAGGGAGAATTCAGTGAGCCAGGAAGAGAGATATAAAGAAAAAATAAGTGAATACCTCGGCTGTCATCCCGATTCACTTTTTCTCTACTGGAAAGGACGCATAGCTTTATTTGCTATTCTGAAAGCCATCGGAGTTAAGGATGGCGATGAAGTCGTTATTCCCGGATTCACCTGTGTTGTTGTTCCAAATGCGATTATTTATGCCGGGGGTAAACCGGTCTATGTTGATATTTCTCCTGATGATTATAATACTGATATAAGCAAGCTGGAAAATGCAATTTCGCCTAGAACCAAAGCAATTGTCTGTCAGAATACTTTCGGACTCTCATCTAATATTGAACAAATACTTGAGATTGCTCAAAAATACGGACTTTATACAATTGAAGATTGCACACACGGTTTCGGTGGATTCTACAATGGTAAACCGAACGGGGTTCATTGTGATGCCGCTTTTTTTTCTACTCAATGGAATAAGCCCTTCTCTACCGGAATAGGTGGAATACTGCTTGTGAATAAGGGTGAACTGGTTAAGAAGATTTCAAAGACTGAGGAAACAAAGATAAGGCCTGCCCTCTTTGAAAGAATGATTCTATCTTCACTGATTTTTTTCCGTAAATATTTCGTAAACAATTTCACGCAGGAAAAACTTGTCAGTTTTTTCAGGTTCTTAAGTAAACATAATCTTATCATTGGTTCAAATCAGGGAAACGAATTGAAGAATGTTCTGATGCCTGATAATTACTTTAAAGACATCTCAAGCGTCCAGGTAAAGAAAGGCATTCAGCAATTAAAAAGGCTGCCCCGTCTTAATGAACTTCGAAAAAAAAATGCAAAGGAATATACACAATATCTTAAGGCAAATAAAAAGAACCATGTGGACGAAAAGTACTTTGACAATCATTTGTTTCTGAAATATCCTCTGTTGGTGAGAGACAGGAAATTGTTTTTCGAGCTTGCTCAAAAAAGCGGAATTGTGCTCGGAGATTGGTTTTTATCACCCCTTCACCCAATAGAAACTGATTTAGATGCATGGGATTTCAATGAAGATTGTTGTCCTGTTGCCTCATATATATCCAAACACATCATCAATCTGCCTACTGATATCAAAAATAACAGGAAAGTTCTGACTTTTTTAAGTGAGAATTTGGATGAGATTATCTAAAAAGATCCGGCCGATTAGCTGCTGATAGCGCTAATTCTTCTTGATTTCAGGTTTTATGCGGTTTTGATCATATGATATAACAATTACAAAGAAAAGCCAGAACGGAAGATCGGTGGCGATGCTTCCATAATAAAATATTCCCCCACTTTCAACAAACCCTCTGAAGGTCAGACATATACCTACAGCTATAATAAACTGAATAATCACCTTTATTTCTGATCCAAGATCTTTGTATTTATTATATACAGAAAACACTGATCTGTAAAAAATTATTAACAGAGAAGAAAGGGTGAGTAATCCGAAAACACCCATATCCGACATCATCATCAAATAAAAACTATGAGAATTATTAATCCCTGAAGAGGCAGTCAATTCATGTAATGAGATCATCCTTTGTCCAATGTATGAATCAAGCATAACCGGCAAATAATTGAATTCCTGAAGCGGATATGATCCAGGACCAATTCCAAATACCGGATGTGAACTGAAGATGTTCAGCGCAAGTTTCCAGTATTCATCATGACCGCTTAGTCCGTTCTCCAGCCGCAATGCATAATCCAAAGACTGACCGAACGGATTCATCAAAAAATAGATTATTAAAATTACAGCAACGCCTTGTAGAAGAACTTTGAAAGCTTTTTTATTGTTAAAAAAAAGAATTATGGCTGTTCCCAGAATAATCCCGGCCAGGGCGGCACGGGACGCCAGCAGCAGAACACCACCCAGAAGAATTATAATTGCGCACCATATCAGAGGCCGGTATTTTCTCAGCCTTTTTATATATAACGCTGATATTGCTATAGGAAAAACAATAATTCCATAAGATCCCGATACATTATAGTTCCCGTAAATCCCATACTGTAATTCTCTCATTGGCTGGAACAGATACGCAAGTCCCCTTCCCATCAGAATGAAATCAACTATGATAGCACTTACCAGGATAAATCCGCTCAGAAAAACAGAAAAGATCACTATCCTGACATGATTTTCCGTTCGTATAATGCCATAGAAAAAATACATGATTATAAAAAATATTGAGGACCTGACAACAAATAACAGACCGGCCGACGGATACCGTGAAAATATTATGGTGAGAAAAAGAGAAGAGTAAAGAATAATCAGAAATAAAATAGCATATCCGGGGACATGCGGATATTCTCTAAAATTAAGACCATATCTTTTTAGAAATAAATAAAATAGGATGGCAAAATCCATAATCTGAATTACAGTACGGAGAGTCGCAGAAAGATTTGAAGGAATAACAAGGAAGGTCAGGATTACAAATCCAATTAAGGCATATTCTCCATGAACAAAATAGACCATAAGGAATATGAGAATAAATATACCTGCCAAAAAATACAAATCAAGCATACTAAGAAATAATGCAGATGAATAACAAAGATGACAGAAAGTTAAATAATTTTTTTCTTAACATTTTTTAAGATCACTATTGCACTATGATCAATAAATAATGAATTAAACAAGTAGAGTACAGAAAAAGTCAATATTTCTAAAACACTCAGCCATCTAAATTTTGTAATTTCAAGAAATATTATGTATGTAATTAATGAGCTTACGATAACGTTTATGCCATTAAATAATAATTCTTTGTAAAAAACGCTTTTTGCATGAATTTTTAACAAACGGAATACAAGCCACGAGCCCGATACAAAAAAGAAAGTGTAGGTAATCGCGGTGCTTAAAGCAAGTCCCTCCTGTGAAAAAGGGACTACCAGAATGAAATTTAGAGCTACTTTTAACACGAGTCCTATAAGGCTTAGAATCAGTAAATATTTTATAAGCTGAGAAGCGTAAAAAAGCTTATTTATCAGAGCATAGCCGGAATAAAAAATAAGACCAATAGAATACATTCTTAAAACGTTAAAAGTCATAACTGAATCTGATGCATCGAATCTGCCACGCTCAAAAAAGAGCTTAATAATGTCGAGTCCCCAGAAAATAAAGCAAAAAGTTATAGGAACGAAAAGAAACGAGCTTATACTGAAATATTGTTTTGACTTATTTTCCAGTTCTTTTTGATTCTGCATGCTGAAATTTTCTGACAAAACCGGGAACATCGCTGTAGCAAAAGCAACAGAAAATATTGACACAGGCAGATTAAACAATATCATTCCATAATTCAGTGCAGCAATTCCTCCCCGGGCAACCTGATCGAAAAAGTATCTGTCAGATATAAGGTAAATCTGACCAATAGCCTCTATTATAATTATAAAAATGAATGATCTTTTAACGGAGTTCAAATACTTTATTGTCTGATTCCTTACATTTTCAAGTTTCAGATTTATCCTGAATTTACTTTTTAAGACAAGAAAAACTAACTCCAGAAAGATTCCTATTAAATAAGCTATTGGTATTACCAGGATATCAAGATATTTGGTAAAAAGAATAGTCAGCGTTATTACAGTGGTGTTCAGTATCAGGACGGAAAGTGAAGGATAGATAAAATTATATTCAGCCTGAAAGTAAGCCGCAAGGATGCTAAAGCCTGCATTCAGTGGAATTGTTAAAATATAAATTCTGAATATAGTAATGGATTGCTGAAAACTCTGATCAGTTATACCGCCGGCTATATAAAAATCCAAAAACCAGCTTCCTAACAGAAAGAGAATTAGTGCGAGTATTAATCCGGAGCCAACGAAAAGTAAGAAGGAATAATTTAAGAAACCAGATTTTTCATTTTCCGAATCTTTATCCTTCTGATGGTAAATGGGAATAAAGAAATTCTGAGCTAAAAATACTGTCACAGTATTAATGGTCATAGGGAGAACAACGCTTACCAGATAGATATCATATTCGGGCGACAACCCAAAGTAATTGGCAAAAAGAGATTCACGGACCAGGCCAAGTCCCCTGCTCATCAATCCTACCAAGGTGAGTAGTATTGATGCGCCGGCAACAGTAGAAGTGAATTTTTTAGCTGCTTTAGTCACAAAGACCTGTAGGTTTTAAAATGAGTTTTAATGAGCTGCGACAGAAAATCCTGGCCATATTCAGCTTTAATCTTCCTTGCGGTTTCCGTCACCTTACCAGATGCTCCTTTGGGAAGTACTATATTTAGTTCTTTTTTCTTCATATCGAACCAATCGTTAAACCTGTCGCGCGCGAGTATTGAAGCTGCGGCAACTGCTGTATATTTTTCGGCTTTGGGGAACTGGTATAGTTCAAGTTTTTTTCCTTTTTCCTGAAGTGAGTCGAGAATCAGTCTTTCATCTCCAAACTTGTCGCTTATAGCAGCTGAAGCTTCTTTTTTTGTTAAAATATTCTCCAGTACTCTCGCATGTCCCCATGCCAGCATTCTATTCAGGTTTCCGAATTTCTCATAAAGTTCGTTATATCTTGGAGGATTAATTATTACCACGTTAAATGATTCCTGGCCTGCAATTTTTTTAATGCTGTTGGCCAGTTTCTTTATAGATGTATGTGCAATCTGTTTACTGTCTCTTACTCCAATTCCGTCAAGTTTAAGCTTTGTATTTTCGTCAACGAAAACACCGGCTATAACCAGGGGCCCGAAGAAATCTCCTTTTCCTGATTCATCTGTACCTATATATTTTGAAGGTTCGGCAAAATCTTCTTTTTCAAAAGGCAGTTCATTAAACAGAAGCTTTTTTATCTCAGAATAGATTTGGGAATCTCTATTCCCCTGCAATACTGTTTTTAATCCTTTTTTTCCATAATAAACCTGCAGTTTCAGTTTACCGGAATTACCGTCTATGGATGACTCCAGGCAGTAATTCCCTTTTTGAGGCTGCGATACCTGGTACCCATTTGCTTTCAAGATTTCGAGATATTTCATTATCTCAGATTCAGCCCTTTTTTCTATATCTGCCACTAAATTCCCGGTTATATCGAAAGAAACAAAAATAAACTTAATATTATTAAAACTGAAAAGGGATTGGGGTAAAAATATGTAATCGAAATGATAGAATAATTGGACTACCCGGAAAAATCGATTTCCTGATAGTCCTTTTAATTATGAGGATCTTAAAGTAAACGCCCTGGCAAATGCAGTCTAAATTAAACTTACTATTTCGACCAGGGAGGAACTACTCCATTCATCCTTGCATAGGCAATTAACTGTCCGAGGTGTTCGTGAAGATGATCCATCTCAGTAAAAATAACATTCCTTGTACTGGTTTCCTGACCGAACATTTTCACCTGTTTTTCCAGATCAGCACTTTCCAATTTCTGAATGTTATCATGAAGATCACTGAAGGATTTCTTTAATTCTGACATTACTTTTTCTTTATCTGTAACATCCTTTCCCATTTCTTCACTTGCATTATCAGATGTCTCGATTCCTGCGAATTTAAGCAGAAAATAATTCGATCCTGCAATATGCATCAGAACTTCAGAAACTGATCTTACGCCCTCTGCCGGTCTCCAGGTATATTTATCTGCGGGTATTGCTTCAGCAAGAGAAGTTATCTTTTCCTGGGATTCACTCAGATCCTGCTGCACATCACGGAAAAATCCCGAATTATTGTCAGACTGCTGCGAAAATACTGACACCGGGAGCAGAAGTGTAGCAAAAAGCAGGTACATCATGTACCTTTTAGTAAGCATATAGTACTCCTTTCGTATAAATTTTGATAGTTTTGGGGTTATTAAAAGCTGGCAGGAATTTAGCTACTTATTTATTATAAAACAATAATCAGTGATCGAAATCTTATTACGTTACTCATTGACAATTCGATTATTTGGTTTTAGTTTAAAAATAGACTAATTATGACAGGTGGTAATTATGAGATCCAGTAGAACTATAATAATGTTATTGATGGCTTTTTTTATTGCCTCTTTATCTTCCTATGCTCAGACCAAAACTCAGGCAGCAGAAGAGATGTCAGTTAAGCTGCAGCAGAAAGTACTGCTTTCAAAAGATCAAACAGAAAAAGTAAAAGATATACTCGCCAACTATTTCAGCAACATGGACAAAGCAACTCTTGAATTGTCTAAAAAAAGTGTTGAATCAATTCTGGATAAAAAGCAAAAAGCAAAGTACGATATAATTAAAAATGACTGGTGGAGTTCTGTTCAGAAGGCTGCGGATAAAAAGGAATAATTTATTCCTGTTCAGGTATATTAATTCTTTCTTTTATCTTTCAGATTGATTTTGACAATTGTGCCGTTTTCTGAAGTAATTTCCAGTGTACCCCCCATTTGAGTTGTAAGAGAAGTAACCAGCTGCAATCCCAGGGAATCCGTATTTTCTATATCGATATCTTCCGGAAATCCAATTCCGTTATCCTGGACAATGATAGTGTAAACATTATTCTCCCTGGATAATTTTACCAGGACTTCCCCACTTTTTCTGCCCTTAAATGCATGTTTAATGGAATTTGAGATAAGTTCATTTATTACCAACCCGCATAAAATCGCCTGATCAATTTCAAGAAATATCCGGTCAGCTTCACACCGGATATCGATGTTGTTAAGCTGGGAACGGTAAGACCTGAATAAGTCTTGTATCAGTGAATCTATATAATCGGAGAAATTTATTTTGTCCAGATCCCGTGACTGATACAGCTTCTCATGTATTAAAGCCATCGAACGAATACGAGCCTGGCTTTCCTTAAAGACCTCAAGAATTTTTTTATCATTAATATAGCCGGCCTGCAGGTTAAGCAGACTGGACACTATCTGAAGATTATTCTTAACCCTATGATGAACTTCACGAAGAAGTACAATTTTCTCTTTCAAAGACTCGTTGATCTGTTCCTGGGCGAGTTTACGCTGAGCTACTTCCTTTTTTAATTCCTCGTTAGCAACAGATAATTCTCTGGTCCGTTCCTCAACCATTTCTTCAAGTCTGGCTTTAGTCTGTTCAAGCTTAACGAGCGCAGCCCTTCTTTCAGTACTGTCGTGAAGCACCGCCAGTCCTCCCACAACTTTGCCTTCCTTATCGAATATCGGAGAATACTGAGCCTCCACAAAATATTCCTGATCATTCTTTATGTCTCTCAAATATTTCCCCCTTGCACTTATTCTACTTCCTTTAAGTGCATTTTCAAAAGATTCTTCTTCTCCGTCTTTAAAAAAGGCAGGCATAACCTCCCGGAGAGTTTTACCTTTGGTTTCGCTTCTTTTAACACCCGACATTCTTTCCATGCCCGGATTCCAGCGGGTAAGGTGAAGATTTTTATCAAACGCAAAAATTCCGTCAACACTGCTATTAATAAGTCTATCCGAAAAATCCTTCTCAACAGAAATTATCTCATTAGCCTTACTTCTTTCCTGGATTTCTCTAACCAAAGCATAGAAGACAACAAGGAAGATTATCAGACTGAATACTGTCCCTAAAATTATTGTAATAAATGTCTCCCTCACCGAACTTATAATCAATAAATCCCAGCGTTCCAGTTCCTTATATTCACCTGATTTCATATTACCCACAAATGCAAATACCCGGTTCATAATATCGCTGCCCACCCTCATTTTATAACGGTTTATTGTTCCTTTGTTATCTCCCAGTTTTTTAAGATCAATTGTGTTTGAGAGAACATTCATCCTGGATTCAATAAGACTCTTAAGCGTGTCAACCGACCTATACTTTTCTGTATCATCGGTGGTAAGGTTACTCAAATCCTCCAGGTTCTTTTCAAGTTCTCCTCTAGCATTAATAAAGGGCTGCAGATAATGTTCCTCACCTGTTATCAAGAAAGATCGCTGACTCTCCTCGGCACGGCTGAGTATTGAGATAACTTCTTCAAGGTTGTTTAATATTTTATAGGTGTTGCCCCGGCTTTCAGAAGCTGTATAAACATCATCAAGATTTTTATACGACTCTATCCCTATCCCTACGATAAGGATCAGAATTAAAATAAATCCTATGCGGACAGCGCGGACATCATATAAGGGCTTCATTTCGAAAGTATTTCTGGTCTTTTTTCAAATACAAATATAATTCCCCTGCCAGTTCCAAATGTGATAAGATGCAATAATTATCGTCCTAAAGTTTATAAATTCTTTTAATAAAAAACAGGCAAGGAATAAGTTATGGAATCAGGACACAAAATGACAACACTTTCACAGATAATAGAGATTCTGCGAAACAAGGGTTACAGTGAGGATTTTGAGATGACCAATAACGGGTTTACTGCCAAAAAAGCCGGGACAGTTCTGCCGCCCGATAAAGTAAAAATAAGAAAGGTATACAGGTTTGAGGGTGAATCCAATCCCGGAGATATGGCGGTTCTTTATGCAATGGAAACAGATGACGGAATTAATGGGGTTCTTATAGACGCCTATGGGCCCTACGCAGGAAATGAACCTGGGGCATTAGCCGACTTTCTGAGAATGGTAAAAACGGAAGAGAGGGATATCTGAACTTAGCGCTTCAACCCGGTTTACAGCCCGCCGAAAGAATATTTAAACTAATAAATTTTCAAGAAAAGCAATACCTCCTGAAATTATTAATAATATAATTTGCATAAGAATTCCGCAGGTAAGATATTTGGACTATAAAATCATATTCAAGAGGAGTTTGATTTTTCCAGCCCGATAAATTAACAAATCTTTTCATTTATGTATGGAGGACAGTCTTATGACAAACTGGTACAAATTGCTGCTCTTAGCAATTCTCTTCTCCACTGTAGCTTTCGCTCAGAAATATACTATATCCGGAGTAGTTGAAAGCAGAACTTCAGGAGAAAAATTATTTAGGGCCAATCTGGTACTAAAGGGTACTACCCAAGGTACCACATCTGATGAAAATGGCAGGTATTCCCTCGAAGTGTCAGCCGGGAATTACACACTGATGTGCAGCTATATAGGATTTCAGAAAGTCGAAAAAGAAATAACAGTTGACAAAGATATCACTGTTAATTTCTCTCTGCTGGATTATCAATTCACATTAAATGTTGAAGTTATTGCTGACAGAGCTAAAGAACGTGAAACACCGGTGGCTTTTACTGATCTGGACAAGAGACAAATTGAGGAACGACTTGGATCCAGAGATATTCCTCTGGTGCTCAATACTACTCCATCAGTTTATGCAACAGATAATGGAGGCGGAGCCGGAGACTCACGAATCAACATACGTGGATTTAATCAAAGGAATATCGCGATAATGATAAATGGTGTACCGATTAATGATATGGAAAACGGATGGGTTTATTGGTCTAACTGGGATGGTGTAGGTGATGCAACATCCTCTATCCAGGTACAGAGAGGTTTGACTGCTATTAACCTGGCTACCCCCTCAATTGGCGGTACGATGAATATTATTACAGATCCGACCAAACAAAAAGCCGGATTTCTTTATAAAAATGAAATCGGCAGTGGTTCATTTTCAAAAAATACATTTTTCCTGAATTCGGGAATGATAAATGACAAATTTGCATTAACCATTGGCGGAGTCAGGAAAGTCGGAGACGGAGTTGTTGAAAAGACATGGACAGAAGCCTGGGCATACTACCTGGGTGCTTCTTACAGAATAAATGATAATAATGTACTTGAACTATATGCTAACGGAGCTCCTCAGAGACACGGACAAAGGACATACAGATTAAATATAGCTGAATTCAGTCATGAATATGCCAAAATGGTCGGATATAGTCAGGAAGCTCTTAATGATCCCCGTTTGGCTGAACAAGGATTGCTTTACAATTCAAACTGGAATTCTGTTAGTCCGGAATATAACGGAAAGCAATATTGGAATACCATGAGAGACGACAGATATTCACCGAATTTTATAATGGAAAGGGAGAATTATTATCATAAACCTGTTGTAAATCTTAACTGGTATTCTCAGTTAGCAGATAAAATGAGTCTTTATACTACAGTTTATTATTCCGGTGGTACCGGCGGCGGCTCTGGTACATTCGGCAGCCTTGTTTATGATTACGCACTGCTGCAAAGAGTCCCTGACTGGGGTGCAACTATTGCCAGGAATGAGGCTAATCTAGATACTCTTGATGATGGCAGAGTAATTAAGTTATCAAGAGGAATACTGAGAAACAGTGTAAACAACCAGTGGACTGTAGGTGCGATTGCTAAAACTTATATCAAGTTCTCAAAGCACTTCACAAGTTCATTTGGTTTAGACTGGAGAACCGCGGAAATAGATCATTACCGTGAGGTAAGAGACCTTTTAGGCGGTGATTTCTATATGTTTACTGATAATGAGTTCGACAGTCCTGCAAATTTTTATAAAGGACTCGGCAACAAGATAGACTATAATTTCACAAACACTGTTAACTGGTACGGGCTTTACGGCCAGGGTGAATACGTTGAAGATAAATATACAGCATATGCAACTGCAGCTGTATCAATGATCAAATACGATCATACAAATCATTTTAAGAAAGATGGAGTCAGGTTCAGAGTTGAAACTTGAATCAGATAATATAACTGGATATCAATTCAAGGGAGGGTTAAGCTATCGCGCAACAGAAAATATTGATATCTATGGAAATGCAGGTTATGTATCCAAAGTTCCACTCTTCGATGCAGTAATCAATGATGCAACTTCGGAGTTAATCCCAAATCCGAAAAATGAAAGATTTCTTATCATTCGAGGGTGGTGTAAATTTAAGTCTGTTGAACAGAATATGGACGATAAGCGGCAATTACTATTACACAGTATGGAAAGAAAGAACAGTTACAAAAAATGATTACCAGTTGGAGGGCAGTGAAGGATTAGTGGTTGTCACGGGTTTGAATTCATTACATAGCGGAATTGAATTATCAACCGCTTTTCAACCAGTGCGTTATGCCAGATTAGATGCTGCTTTTTCGCTTGGAAACTGGAAAACAACTAATAACCCTCATGCTGACTACAAAAACTATTCTTCCAGCGGAGTTCAGGACTCGACATTTACAGTTTATCTGGATGGAATTAAAGTGGGTGATTCTCCACAGACTCAATTCGCTGCCGGATTTTCAGTCTTCCCTATTCCCGATATGCAGTTACAGTTAGTCTGGAGATACTATGCTAATTATTATGCAGATTGGGATCCATTAACCAGAACAGATGCAAATGATAATGCTCAAAGCTGGAAGACACCCAGCTATAATCTTCTTGATTTACATTTCTCATACAAAATTCCTGTCAATATTGACAGCCTTGAACTATCAATATTTGCTCATGTTTTCAATCTTACAAATACGTTATATGTTCAGGATGCAACTGACAACAGTGCTTATAATGCGTGGACTGTTGATGGCAAGAATCACAAAGCAGATGATGCTGAAGTATTTATGGGATTACCAAGAACATTTAATTTAGGATTCACAGTTAGATTATAAAATCCTCAAGATGGCTGCCTATGTCACATAGGCAGCCTTTTATTTTAGCTCACAAAAATTTTATTAGGGGGGTTTACTTAAATCATAGTTAATATTATTTTAGGGCACTCAAAAAAAATTAAAAATTCTGATCCTTTCAAAGGGTCCTCCCCTGCCCTTTGATGGTAAACGGATCGCACCCAGTGTTTCCCCAACACTGGGTTGTTTTTTTTAAAGCCTGCCTGAATTTTATCGATAGTGAATCCGGAACGGACCGGGATAGCATAAATTATCGGGTAGGTTTAAGCTATTGGGAGTCTCCCCATTTGAGTACGTCTACCTGCACCTTAGCTATGCCGCTGGTAACCATATCAAGTTCTTCCGCCGCGCTTTTAGAAAGGTCAATTATACGGCCATTAAGGTTAGTCATTCTGTCATTTATCCTTACAATAACTGTCTTCCTGTTTTTAAGATTCTTGACCCTTACGATAGTTCCCATGCTGTAGGAAGGATGCGCTGCGGTTAATTTATCCTGACTGAACACCTCTCCGCTAGACGTTTTTTTTCCTTCAAATTTATCTGAATAGTATGATGCAACACCAACCCTCGATTCGAGTACCTTTGCATCATTATCCACCGGTACGATTCTCTTCAGAAGTCCTTTCCGTTTCGCCGCGATTATAACCTTCTGAATGTCTGCTCGGAAATCGTGTACTCGATGCACAGGAAACTAAAGTAAACATAAACACTAAGGCTGCAATTATATATTTGAAGATGCTTATCATAATATCGAAGCACATTTTATTATGGCTGTCTCACTTCTTAGTCTGTTTTCTCCCAGATTATAAAACTCTGCATTTTGAAATAGTTTCTTTTCTTCGTCTGTGAAATCTCCTTCCGGTCCGAATACAAAATAAGTTTTTTCGTTCTTAGTGACCACATCCTTATTAAACTCCTTCCCGGCCTCCTGAACAAAAATCACCTTATTTCCCGCCAGCAGCAGCAAGTTCATTCAGTTTGCTCATTTCCAGCTTCGGCAGAAAACTTCTAAGCGATTGTTTCATAGCAGAGGCTAGTATTTTCTCCCAGCGATTTTTTTTATTTCCTCTTGGAATAGTCCTCTCAGAATCAAAGACAACAAAGTTTGTTATTCCAAGTTCTGTACACTTTTCAAGAGCGGTTTCAAAGCGTTCCGCACTTCTCAGCCTGGGAATGCAGAAAATAAGGTTCTTATTTTTATCTTCATATTCATACACTTCTAATATCGAAGCCGTCAGATTTTCAAGGGACAAAGAAATGATTGTTGTCTTGTATATATGCCCCCTCCCGTCCGTTATGTAAATTTCATCCCCTTCTTTGTGTCTCATAACCTTAAAGATATGGTTCAGCTCATCCTTTTCCGTCAGAGTAAGGATATCATCTTCAGGATGAATCGGAGTGTAATAGAGTTCTATGTCCCTAAGCTTATTCATATTCAGAATGATACTGCAACATTAAAAATAAATTCCGCGTTATGGTATTCGTCAAGTCCCACTTCAAATCTAACAACATTATAAGGCAGTATTAAAAGAATTATTCCGGCGCCGTATCCGCTTCTGATATCACTCATCGATAATTTCTCCCTTTTGAATTTAGTTGTACCGGCATCACCGAATAATTCTGTATACATTGCGACCCTGTAGGAAAGCAGAGATTTTGGAAGAAGGGGCACAAAATCGAGATTGATGTGAATATCCTTAAGTATGGGATAAAACAATTCTACAGAGCCGAGGTAGTAGTTATTGCCTTCAAGCTGCTCAGTGTAATGACCCCGGATCCTTTCATCAAACCCAATATAAGACAGATCGTAAAACGGAACTAATTTTCCACCTGTTATCCGGGAAGAAAATCTCCATTTGGCGTGAAGATCGCCAATAATAGGCCTGTATTCGCGAAAATCCAGTTTAAATATATTATAATTTATTCCATCGCTGCCCAATCCCTTAAATTCCCATGCGGCAGCCCCCAGCAATCCGTTTCGCGGGAACTGTATCAGATCCCTTGTATCGTATGAGTATCCATCTGAAATGAAAGGTGTATGGTCAATTCTTGAAGCAGAAGCGGATACTCCTTTAATGAAGAAGGGGGTCTCAACATAACTGTATCCGGCAGTCAATGAAAGGCGATGAAAGAGACCAAACCGTTTCCCCACTTCAACCGATCCGGTTATATTTTTCTGATCAAAATCAGATCCGTGCAGAGCCGCAGCTATACTGCTTTTATTTGATACTGTGCCGTATGATGCTGAGATATTAAAGAATATATCATCCTCTCGGGACAGATAAGGATTATAATACATAAGCCTGAGGAAAGGATTATAACCGAACGCACCGCTTAAAGAAACAGTTTCATTCCTTCCCCTGAAATTTTTGACAACAAGGATTGCTCCGTAGGATATTTTTTTCCAGTCGTTTTCGCGCATTTCAAAAAACGGTACAGGATATATATACCATCCTTCCTCAACATCAATTACAGCATAATTTTTACCACCAACAGTTTCCGGGTATACTTCAACTATATTGAAAATACCAAGACTGTAGATTCTGTCGCGGTTATATTTAGCCAATTCAGGGGTTAAAGTATCTCCCGGGGAAAAATTTAATTCCCGCATTATTATAAAGTCTTCTGTAGTCTCGTTACCAACCAGTTTAATAGAATCAACCACAACGCTGTAATCCTGCAGATATTTAATAGTATCCTGAACCTGGCCGAAAACCGGATGCAGGGCTAACAATATAAACAGGAGGAAATATTTTGTCATATTTTGTCTGGTCGGTAAAAAAAAACGGTTCGCTTAAACAAATCTGTCCCGGCGAACCGTAATACAAAGTTTAATGAAATCAGGAAACAGGTTCTTCTATATAATCTGCAATAGGATTACAGCTGCATACAAGGTTTCTGTCACCATATGCGCTGTTCACTCTACCGACAGAAGGCCAGAATTTGTTTTTCCTTGTCCATTCCACCGGATAAGCAGCTTTCTCACGCGAATAAGGGTGGCTCCATTCATTTGAGATCAATACATTAAGTGTATGAGGAGCATTTTTCAACACGTTATCTGTCAGATCGGCTTTTCCCTCTTCTATTTCTTTAATTTCCTCCCTGATCGAGATCATCACTTCACAAAACTTATCGAGTTCTGATTTCGATTCGCTTTCTGTCGGTTCCACCATCAGTGTTCCTGCAACAGGGAATGAAACAGTAGGGGCATGATAGCCATAATCCATCATTCTTTTGGCTATATCTTCAACCTCTATTTTAGCAGTGTTCTTAAAATTCCTCATATCAAATATTAGTTCGTGTGCAACTCTTCCTTTTGTGCCGGTATACAGCACCTTATAATAGGGCTCAAGTCTGGCTTTTATATAATTCGCATTTAATATAGCGGCTTCGGAAGCTTTAGTCAGTGCTTTGGTTCCCATCATTTTAATATAAGCATATGATATAACCAATATATCCGCACTTCCCCAGGGAGCAGATGAAACCGCGGGAATTCCGAGTTTATGCCCAAGATTTATCACGGGATGTTCCGGAAGGAACGGTACAAGATGTTCTGCGCAGGCAATAGGACCCATTCCCGGTCCCCCGCCTCCGTGAGGAATACAGAAAGTTTTATGCAGATTGAGATGACAAACATCGGCTCCGATATTAGCAGGACTGGTTAACCCAACCTGTGCATTCATATTGGCACCGTCCATATAAACCTGACCGCCGTTTTTATGAATTATTTCACAAATCTCACGGATCTTTTCCTCGAATACTCCATGGGTTGAAGGATATGTTACCATCAGAGCAGAAAGGTTTTCTTTATTTGCTTCTGCTTTCCTCCTGAGGTCTTCAACATCAACATTACCTTTTGCATCGCAGTTTGCCACAACGACTTTCATTCCTGCCATCACAGCACTGGCCGGATTTGTTCCGTGCGCAGAGGATGGTATTATAACTACATTCCTATGTCCTTCGCCTCTGTTTTTATGGTATTCTCTTATCACCATTAGTCCTGAATACTCTCCCTGTGCCCCGCTGTTAGGCTGGAGTGAAACAGCCGCAAAGCCTGTTATTTTGGCAAGCTGATCCTCAAGCTCATTAAAGAGCTGTTTATAACCTTCCGTCTGATTTTCAGGAGCAAAAGGATGTATCTTGCTGAACTCAGGCCAGGTTATCGGAATCATTTCGGTTGTCGCATTAAGCTTCATTGTACATGAGCCGAGAGGTATCATCGAATGAGTCAGAGAAAGATCTTTATTCTCAAGACTTTTCATATATCTGAGCATTTCAGTTTCAGAATGATAGGTATTGAAAACCGGGTGAGTTAAGTATTCAGAGGTTCTTTTAAGACTGCCGCTGTATTCAGAATTTATTTCCAAGGCTTCTTTTTTCAGCGAAGACACATCTATCTCCTTACCTTTAACCCCGGCGAAGATACTAATGATCTCGATTACATCTTCAAGATCCGCTGGTTCTCCGATTGAAATACCAATTGAGTCATTCGGAAAATATCTGAAATTAATTTTCTGATTTTCGGCCTCTTTCCTTATTTCTCCAACTTTTTTCCTGTCATTGTCTGAAAAGCTTATTTTCAGCGTGTCAAAATAATTTTTATTAACCTGTGTGTATCCTAATTTCTTTAAGGAAGCATCAAGAAAGACAGTCAGCTTATGTATCCTTTCCGAGATCGCTTTAATTCCCTTCGGCCCATGATAAACCGCATACATAGCTGCCATTATAGCAAGAAGTACCTGGGCTGTACAGATATTGCTGGTAGCTTTTTCTCTCCGGATATGCTGTTCTCTTGTCTGAAGCGCCATTCTGAAGGCAAGATTACCCTGAGCATCGATAGTCGCTCCTATTATTCTGCCCGGAATGCTCCTTTTATATTCATCGCGGGTAGCAAAATATGCTGCGTGGGGACCGCCGTATCCCATCGGGACACCAAATCTCTGTGAGTTCCCGACCACAGCATCAGCACCGAATTCTCCCGGAGGCGTCAGGAGTGCAAGACTCATTAAATCTGCTGCAACAGTACAATAAATATTTTTTGATTTTGCTTCATTAAATAGTGCCCGATAATCATATATTTCACCGCTATCAGAAGGATATTGAACCAGCAGGCCAAAAATATTTTCAGTCAATTCAACTTTTCGGTGATCACCAATGATCAATTTGATTCCCTGCGATTCAGCTCTGGTTTTTAAAACACTTATTGTCTGCGGGAAACATTCCTCAGAAACAAAAAATGAGTCTGCATTCTTATTATTTCTCAACGAATGAAACATACTCATTGCCTCAGCAGCAGCAGTACCTTCATCCAGCAGAGACGCATTAGCAATCGGTAATGCAGTCAGATCGATAATGGCTGTCTGGAAATTCATCAGGGCTTCAAGTCTGCCCTGCGCTATCTCAGCCTGATAGGGAGTATACTGAGTATACCAGCCTGGATTTTCAAGAATGTTTCTTTGAATTACTGCAGGTGTAATAGTATGACTGTAGCCCATACCGATATAGGGTTTGAAAACATGGTTTTTCTTAGCAATTTCTCTTAACTCTTCAATGAATTGATATTCCGTAAGGGGTTCGCCAAGTGCCGGACTTGCACTCAATCTTATTTGTGAAGGGATGGTCTGTTCAATAAGTTCGTCCAGAGAACTTATCCCTATAACTTCCAGCATCTCTTTTATTTCTTCATCATTCGGTCCAATATGCCTGTTAACAAATTTGTCCGGATGTTCGAGGTTATTCATAATTTATTTCTCTTGATAATTGAATTAGCAAAATTATTTAGACTTACTAAAATAAGGAATGTTTTATATCTATAAAATGATAAAAAGGAGTCAGGAGTCAGAAGCAGATGGATTGAAGATTTAATGCTGAAAATTAAAAATCAGCGGGAGGCACCTGATTTATTCGCTGCCGTTAGTATGATTTATTTTGACCATCGCTGCGTGAGCGGCATTCTGTTCTGCGGATTTTTTATTTCTCCCCTTTCCTGTGCCGTAGCTTTCACCGTTAATTTCCACCTTAACCGTAAAAAGACGATTATGCTGCGGACCTTCCTCGTGAATTACAGTATACATAGGATTTTCGAATTTATTTGCCTGAGCATATTCAAGAAGCTGACTCTTATAGTTCTCGTCAATAAGATGCCCACCCTGTTTTGCACTTGGCTCAATCAGATTTTTTTGTATGAAAATTCTGGCACCTTCCAGTCCGTTATCAAGATATATCGCCCCTATAAGGGCTTCAAATGCATCTGCTAGCACAGTACGGGAGCCGTAAGTAAATGCGGATGACAGGTTTTTACTCACAAGAAGGAACCTGGATAAACCAATCCTTTCCGCACCTTCAGCCAGCGCCACCCTGTTTACAAGTTTTGCCCTTACCTTTGTGAGAAATCCTTCATCTTCATCAGGGTACACGTCAAAAAGATACTCTGCAACGGTTAAATTAAGTACAGAATCGCCAAGGAATTCAAGCCTCTCATTTGATACAGCAAAATCAGGATTCTGTTCAAGGAATGATCTGTGCATTAAGGCTTGTATATAATACGATTTGTCCTTTATAGGTACCCCTGTAACTGATTCCAGTTCGGAAAACTTACGGTGTGTAAGTAGTTTTGAAAAATATCGGGTTTGTTCTCTCGCCTGGCTCTGCTTTAGTTTTTCAAGAAGCCAGGATATCAACTGACCCAAGACTTAATCTCCGGCTTTTTTGAACAATATTGACGCATTATGTCCGCCAAATCCAAACGTATTACTTATGGCAAAGTTAATTTTTTTATCTGTGAGTTTTTTAGCGCTGTAATTTAAATCGCATCCGGGATCAGGATTATCAAGGTTGATAGTAGGAGGTATTTTATTATTTATTAACGAAAGAATAGTAGCAATTGCCTCAACACCCCCGGCGGCACCCAGCAGATGTCCCGTCATTGATTTAGTGGAACTTACTATAAGCTTATATGCATGATCACCGAAAGTCGATTTAATTGCCCTGGTTTCGGTTATATCGTTAAAAGGTGTACTTGTTCCATGTGCATTTATATAATCAACTTGTTCAGGCTGAATTTCCGCATCCTTTATGGCAGCTTTCATAGAACGAGTGGCACCCTCTCCTTCCGGTGAGGGGGCAGTAATATGATAAGCATCTCCGGTAAGACCGATGCCCGCTATTTCAGCATATATTTTTGCACCGCGGGCTTTGGCATGTTCATATTCTTCCAGAATTAAGGTACCGGCTCCTTCACCCATCACAAATCCATTTCTATCGACATCGAAGGGCCTGGAGGCTTCAGCATATCGTTCATTCCAGGTTGACAACGCGCGCATAGCATTAAATCCTCCAATTGCCATCTCTGTAATTGCAGCCTCAGATCCTCCGCACATCATCAGGTCGGCGCTTCCTCTCTGGATAAGCATGAAAGCATCGGCGATAGCGTGGGAAGCAGTAGCGCAGGCAGAAGTAGTAGCATAGTTCGGACCTTTCAGGCCGAACTTAATTGATATTTGTCCCGCTGCCATATCAGAGATCATCATTGGAACAAAGAAAGGACTTATCTTACGGGGATCTTTATTTTCAAAATAGAGCCAGTGCTGATTCTCCAGAGTGATCATACCGCCGATACCGCTGCCGTAGATAACGCCGAACCTTTCCAGATCAACACCGTTTTTATCCAGTCCGGAATCCTTCATAGCCATAATTGCGGTAGCAAGAGCGAACTGGTTAAACGGATCGAGGCGTCTGATTTCCTTTTTCTCAAGATAATCGCCGGCATCAAAATTCTTTACTTCAGCAGCAAATTTGGTATCAAACTTTTCAGTATCAAATTTGGTAATAGGAGCGACCCCGTTCCGGCCGCTGATGAGGCCTTCCCAGAAGTCAGTTAAACCTATTCCAATTGGAGTAACTGCACCCATTCCGGTTACAACTACTCTTCTTTTTGTCATAAAGCTCTCCGGAGAATAAATAGACTGAGGTAATCTTTAAAAAGTTTAAATCTCATTATATTAAAGGGAGTGAAGTCGAGAAAATAAATTTCCCGACTTTTAATAGATTAACCTAATTTCTCTTTCAGGTATCTGGTAGCGTCTCCCACTGTATTTATTTTTTCAGCGTCCTCATCCGGTATAGATACCTGGAAAGCACTCTCAAAACCCATTACCAGTTCAACAATGTCTAAAGAATCGGCCCCAAGATCATTAGTAAATGAAGCTTCAGGTGTAATCTGTGATTCTTCAACACCTAATTTGTCCATTATGATCTCTTTAACTTTAGCTTCAACATCCATCTTTATGACTCCTATAATTTATTTCAGTTAGTGTAATTTAATAAAGTTTTTAAAAATAAGGTAATTATTTTACATTGTCATTCCACCGTCTACCGCTATTACCTGACCGGTAATATAATCGGCTTCCGGACTGCATAAGAATCCGACCACCTTAGCAACATCCTCCGGTGTACCCATTCTGCCCAGCGGCACATTTTTAAGCAGGGCTTCCCTCTGTTTTTCATCCAGTTTCTGGGTCATACTGGTCTCAATAAAGCCCGGAGCGACTGCATTAACAGTAATATTCCTTGATGCCAGTTCTCTTGCCATAGCCTTAGTAAAGCCTATAACCCCGGCTTTTGAAGCCACATAATTAGCCTGACCGGGATTTCCAATGAGGCCCACGACAGAAGCAATATTCACTATTCTGCCGTATCGCTGCTGGATCATAGGTTTAAGTATTGCTTTAGTATAATTAAACACGCTTTTAAGATTAGCCGATATGACATCATCAAAATCTTTCTCAGTCATTCTCAGAAGCAGGTTATCCCGGGTAATACCAGCGTTGTTAACCAGGATATCTACACCGCCGAGTTTAGCAATAGCTTCATCAACAGTTTTCTGCGCATCTTCCAGGGATGATGCATCAGCTTTGAAACCATATATTTTAGTGTCGAGCGAACCAACTTCTCTCTGCAATTCCTCAGCACACTCATCGCAGCTATTATAAATAAAAGCCACGTCAGAGAATAACACTCCGCAGCAGCTCTTTGACGCGAGTTCTTTAACTATAGCTCGTCCGATTCCCCTCGTACCGCCTGTAACTATTGCTCTTTTGCTTTTTCCGTTCATTTCATTTTCTCCGCTTTTAACCCTTCAAGATATTCTGTTTTATATTGCTCTAATTCCCTGAATCCATCCTCACCAAAAAAATGTTTCAGCTCTTCTCTGCATGAATCATAAATAGTTATTTCTCCGGCAGGATGATGATTACAGGTTTTCAGCCTGTCTATATGTTCATCATCAATGGTAAGTGCATTCTCATAAATAGTGAGAGGAAATAATATACAATAAAGGGGCTTGTATTTCCACTTATATTCACCCTCTACGTTAGCCAGCTTCTGCAGAGTGCAAAGTCCGTCCTTATCAAGAAAGGTACATTTTCCGTTGTTAACTTCGGTACCAACAGCAACTCCCGATTCAAAATCTTCGTCCTCTTCAGGAGCCTCGAACCACTTCGTTGTATCTTTCACCTGGGTCTCGTCGAACATAGGGATAATTTTGTCCTGCAGCGACATAATCATATCATGCTCTTTCAGGTCGGTATAAACACCATAGTAGCAGCATTCACCGGAACAATTACAACTGAAGCTGAAAGTAAAGATCTGAGGATCAATCTTCACGCCGTTAATTTCTTTTGTAAACTTTTCACTCATCAGATATATTTCTCCACATCAGAATATTTATCAATATTGAAACACTTAACGTCGGGGTTTATTCTTTTAGCAAGACCCTGCAGCACCTTTCCGGGACCAATTTCATAAAATTCTTCAATACCATCATTTATCATATTTTTAATGGTTTCCTCCCACCTTACCGGGGAAGTCACCTGCTCATATAAATATTTTTTTATTTCTTCTTTGGTCATCACCGGTTTGGCTGTTACGTTAACATAAACGGGCAGCCTGGCATCATATATATTTGTGGTGTCTAATGCCTCTTTTAATTTTTCTTTTGCAGAATCCATTAAAGGAGAGTGGAAGGCTCCGCTAACCACAAGTTCCTTAACCAGCTTTGCGCCTTTGCTTTTGCAGATTTCCATTCCCTTTTTAACACCTTCGACCGAACCGGAGATTACTACTTGTCCGGGAGAGTTAAAATTAGCACATTGAACAATCCCTGTCTTCGGATGCTTCCCTACAGCATTCTTCAACAACCTCAGGATTTAGTCCTATTACAGCAGCCATAGTGCCCTTGTTTTCCTCACCTGCCTGCTGCATAGCTTTTCCGCGAACTCTCACCAGTTTTATTGCTTCGTAGAACTGAATAGCATTGGCCGATACCAGGGCCGAATATTCACCCAGTGAATGTCCTGCCGCAGCGTCAGGATGGAGTGTACGGATCAGTCCAGCCAGCACCACACTATGAAGAAAAATAGCAGGCTGGGTAAACTCTGTTTGTTTAAGCTGATCTTCGGGTCCATTGAACATTATATAAGAAAGATTAACACCGAGCGCATCGTCTGCGGTCTTTATCATCTCTTTGGCTTCAACGGAGTTCTCAAATAAATCCTGAGCCATTCCGACATATTGTGAACCCTGACCGGGAAATAAGAATGCTTTTTTACTCATCAGTTGTTTTTCTAAAATGACACAAAATCAGTCCATTCCCCAAACTACAAAAATTGCACCCCAGGTATAACCGGCACCAAAAGCTGAGAGGATCAGGTTATCACCTTTTTTCAATTTGCCGGCACGATAATAATCAACAAGACATAGCGGGATAGTAGCTGCTGTCGTATTTCCATATCTGTCAATATTCATCATAACCTTATCTTTAGTAAGACCCATACGCTGTGCAGTAGCATCGATAATCCTGAGATTAGCCTGGTGAGGAACAAGATAAGCAACATCATCTGATTTAAGATTATTCTTCTGCATGATCTCATAGGATATATCAGCCATACCTTTTACAGCAACTTTATATACAGCTTTTCCATCCTGGTACAGATAATGCATTTTTTTATCAACCGTTTCGTGGGTGGGAGGATTTAAGCTTCCGCCGCCTTTCATGTGAAGACTTTCCAGTCCGGAGCCATCAACTTTCAGTAATGAATCCTTCATCCCGACTGATTTATCTTCTGTTGGCTCAAGAAGAACAGCGGCACCGGCATCGCCGAACAGAATACAGTTGTTTCTGTCGGTATAATCAACAATTGAGCTCATCTTATCTGCGCCAATAACCATTACCTTTTTATACTGTCCGCTTTCAACAAGAGAACAGCCGGTCTGGAACGCAAAAAGGAATCCTGAACAGGCAGCTGACAAATCAAATCCCCAGGCATTTGCCGCTCCTATATTATTCTGTACAATACAGGCGGTTGCAGGAAAAAACATATCGGGGGTAACGGTTGCGACAATTATGCAGTCAATTTCTTCAGGCTTAACATTAAATTTTTCCATTAAATCTTTTGCTGCACCGGTAGCCAGGTCGCTTGTTGCTCCTTGTTCAAGCAGCCTTCTTTCCCTAATACCGGTTCTCGTTGTTATCCATTCATCGGTAGTTTCAACAATTTTTTCAAAGTATGCATTATCCATGATTTTATCAGGTACATACATCCCCAAGCCAGTAATCACAGCATTATATTTGTTATTCTTCATGTATCAGTTTCCGGTTTTTACAGAATATTGTTTAATAGAACTCTCAATCTTCTCAAGTAATTTTTTATCATACATCGTTTTGGCTTTTAAAACCATGTTGCGTATAGCCCTGGGTGTGCTCGATCCGTGACCAATTATACTAATTCCTTTAACTCCAAGCAAGGGAACGCCTCCGTGTTCCTGGTAATCCATAACCTTCAGTGCTTTCCTCAAAGTTCCGCGGGTTAGTCCTATTTTAATTTTATCAACAAAACTTTTCTTTGCGGTCTCACTGAGCAGATGTTTAAGAAGCCTGGGAACTGCCTCCCCGAATTTGAGAAGGATATTTCCCACGTACCCGTCGCATACTACCACATCAACCTTGCCCGTAAGAACATCTCTTCCTTCAACATTTCCTATAAAGTTCAGTTTAGACTGCTTGAGAAGTTTAAGCGCCTCCTCGGAGACCTCATTCCCTTTTCCCTCCTCCTCACCCATACTCAGAACACCCACTGTAGGATTTTTAATTCCACCCATATCACGCGCGTATATTGTACCCATAAGTGCATATTCAAGCAGATGCCTTGGTTTTGCATCTTTGCCGGCTCCCACATCATAAAGATAACAAGTACCATTCACGTTGGGCATTTCTGCTCCTATTGTCGGCCTTCCAACACCGGGAATCCTGCCCATAACAAGGGTTGAGGCCGCCATCATAGCACCCGTATTGCCAGCACTGATGAAAGGCATCTGCCTTGCCGTCCCTCACCATTTCCGCACCGACCACTATAGAAGAATCAGGCTTGGATTTTAATGCACTGGTAGGGCTTTCGGCCATTTCTATGACTTTATCAGTGTGTATGATGTTATCTTCATTAAAAGTGAGATTTTCCTGTGTGAGAACCTTTTTAATTTCATTGGACTGCCCGATCAGGAATAACTCGATACCACTGATCTCATTTACTGCCTGAACTGCACCCACTACAATGTTAAGGGGAGCGAAATCGCCCCCCATTGCATCAACAATTATTTTGCACCGGGTTCTGTTGGATTCAGAATCGTTCATTAAAAAGGTTTATTATTCGAAATTAGCTTTTGGGTATAAACATAGATTTTTCATTATAATACCCGCAGGAAGGACAAGCACGGTGGGTCATTTTCATTTCACCGCAATTTGAACATACTCCCAGCGAAGGAGCTGTAGCCTTATAATGTGTTCTTCTCTTATCTCTTCTGCTCTTTGACCATTTTCGTTTTGGATTAGGCATACTTTAACCGTCTCTTAATTAGTGTTTAATTTATTTTTTAATTCCATTAAAGGGAGCCATCTTATATCTGCTGCTTCCTTACTGCAGCTGCAGTCGCCTTCATTCAGGTTTTTACCGCATCTGCTGCAGAGACCTTTACATTCTTCACTGCACAGTTTTTTCATCGGAACGGCCAGTATTGTAAAGTCCCTTACATCATCAGAAATATCAATTGAATCCGCCTCGGCTGAGAGGTACGCTATATTATCCGATTCAGTATCAACAGGTTCCACTCCCATCATATAAACCATTTCATATTCTGTGTGAAGCGGTCTATTGAATAAGGCCGTGCACCTGTCACACTCAAAAACAGTGTTTACTAAAACGGAAGAATCCAGGATTAATTGATTGTGAGTTCTATTAATCTCGACATCAACTTCAATATTGCCTTCAAAAGGTGATTCCAAACCAAGCGCATTTACGGGTTCAACGAATCTGAACTGATGACTTCCATCACTCAGATTCGAAATCTTTATTTTCATCGTAAATTCTCACAATCTTTACAAAAAAACGATTTGAAATATAGCCATACTTACATATATAGTCAATAAATTAAGATCTGCACATATTCATTTTATAACAGTGATTTTCCCAAACTGCTGCCAGGATTTAAGATCCGGTTAATCCATAATACTTTCATTTTCATCATCTTGAATATGTATCATCGCCGCCAATCCATCAGTTGTCTGCAGCATAAAATGTTTAACTCTTCATACCGGGTCTTAAATACCATCTGAAAACGTTCTGAATACGTTCTGAATACGATCTGAATACGCTCTGAATACGTTCTGAATACGCTTAAAATATAAAATCTCAGTACATAAATTACTGTGGCGACATTTGACCTATGATTATATGTTATCACAAAAGTGGTTAAACGAATTCAGTAAACCAGAAAAGAAAACGGAATATAAAATCAGCTAAAGTATATCAGGCAGAATGATCAGGCCGGGAGTCCGATAATTCCGGAATTTAGTTTTTTAATGCTATAGTTTATAAAGGTTGTATACTTTAAATTAGAGTTTTATTTCTGATATCTAAGTGAAATGCTCACAGTCCGGAATCTTACAAAACAATATAATGATGTAATTGCCGTTAAGGATCTGAGTTTTACGGTAAGCGAGGGGAAGATTTTCGGTCTTCTGGGACCAAACGGGGCGGGAAAAACTACTACAATAAGAACCGTGCTGAACATCATTAAGCCGACTTCAGGAGAGATTAGGTTCTATGATAAGGAAATTTCCAGGGACTTTTTTAATGTGATCGGTTATCTGCCGGAAGACAGGGGACTTTACAAAAAGAGCAGGGTTGATGAAGTAATTCTCTATTTTGCCGCACTTAAAAATATGAGCAGAGCAGATGCCGTCAGGCAGCTTGACTTCTGGTTAAAAAAACTTGAGATCCCGCATTATAAAACAAAGAAAGTTGAAGAGCTTTCAAGAGGCAACCAGCAGAAAGTACAGTTTATTACTTCTGTTATCCACAATCCCAGACTATTAATACTTGATGAACCTTTCAGCGGATTCGATCCTATCAATCAGCAGGTCATCAGGGAAACCATTCTATCATTCGTTAGTGAAGGAAAGCTGATAATACTGTCTACTCACCAGATGGAACTGGCTGAAAAAATGTGTTCCGATATACTTCTGATGAATAAGGGACAGGAAGTCTGCAGCGGATCGCTTTCACAGCTGAAAAAAAATTTTAGCGGGAATATGGTTGAGATTGGATTTGAAGGAAACAGTGAGGTAATAAAGAACTTAAGCTACGTTAAGGGAGTTGATGATTATAATAACTTTGCCGAGGTTCAACTGGAAGATACAGTAGAACCGTATCTTTTTTTACGCGATGTATCCGGCAAAATTAAAGTCAGTCATTTCCGGATTATCGAACCGACCCTAAATAAGATATTTATTGATATGATAAAACATAGTGCCTTAAGCTGATGAAAAAAGTATTTGAAATATCGAAATGGGAGTTTCTGGAAAAAGTTAAGACCCGGGCATTTATACTCTCTCTTATTATAACCCCGGCACTGGTGATCCTTATATCTATAGGAGGCACGTTACTTTCAACCGGCGAACAGGAAACGACAAAAGCAATCGGGATAATAGACTCTTCGATGGTATATTACTTTCCGCTTTCACAGACGCTTGAAGACTATAAACTGGATAACGGACAACCCGCTTACGTGGTTTTTAATCTTAATCTCGCAAATGAAAATTTTGAAGAAAATATTGCAGCAGCCGACCGTGATGTTTATAAAAACAAAATAGCCGGATACATTCTCTTAAATAATTATGGGGATTCGCTTGAAGTTCAATACAGAAGCAGCAATTCAGGCAACTTTCAGGATGTGCAGAGGATTGAAAATGCCTTAAAGGAAGTAAGGATCAAGATCGGTCTTTCGCGACTCGGCATCAACCCTGAGCTCTTAAACTCATCCTTCGGAAATATAAAGGTTGACCAGGTTACAGTTAAAGAAGGAGCCCGGGTTAAGCAGTCAGATTTCCTGTCAGAATTTCTTTCTGCAATTGTTTTTATCATGCTGCTGCTTATGATGATAATTTATTCCGGGCAAATGCTCGTCAGAAGTCTGGTGGAAGAGAAATCTAACAAGCTTATAGAGATTTTGATTTCCAGCTGCACACCCGAAGAACTTTTAGCAGGAAAGATCCTGGGACTCAGCGCGCTGGGACTATTCCAGATGTTCATATGGACGTGCATAGGAATAGCCCTTGCAGGCAGTTCAGTAATACCAGCATCAGCTTTTAATAATTTCTTCATTATGCTGGTTTATTTTATACTCGGGTTCCTCTTCTATACTGCTCTTTTTGTAGGCATAGGCTCGATTGTAACAACCGAGCAGGAAGCCCAGCAGATAACAAGCTATCTCAGTCTCTTCCTGGTTCTACCAATTGCTATTTCTGCCTCTGCTATTTTTAACCCTAATTCAGTTCTTGTTGAAGTGCTGTCATTTATTCCTTTGACTATACCGGCTATTATGCTGTTAAAAATTAATGTTATTGACGTACCTCCTATAGAAATTCTTTCGACTATCATTATAATGATTGCGTCTATTTATATTACTATATTAGCTGCATCGAAAATATTCAGAATCGGGATACTCTCTTACGGTAAAAAGCCAGGAATAAAAGAACTCATCTCATGGATAAAAGAAAAATAGTCTACAACTAAGAGGAACTGTGTTTTTTATTGCTTCATTACTGGCTGCTGTTATACCAATGGCTACCTACCTCCTTATCATCTGGCGGCTTGACAGGTATGACAGGGAGCCTTTCAGTCTCCTGCTTATAAATTATATCTACGGTGCTGTAGGGGCCATTATTCTGGCTATCATAGGCAGCGGCCTTGTTACAAATCTCCTCTCTTACATAATGTCTAATGAGGATACCATACTCAGGATACAGACAATCATAATTGCACCGGTTGTTGAAGAAACCACAAAAGGATTCTTTCTCTTCATGATGATAGCTAACAAAAAATTCGACAATATCACCGACGGAATAGTTTACGGAGGAGCGATAGGACTGGGATTCGGTATGACAGAGAACTTCTTTTATTTCCTTTTTTATTCTCAGTCATTTAACGGGTGGCTTACGATTGTAATTATAAGAACACTGTTTTCCGGAGTAATGCATTGTGTATCTACCGGAACTCTTGGAGCATTCCTCGGATATGCCAAGTTTAAACCAAAAATAATTAAGATGACTTTTCCCGTCGTGGGACTAGCCGTCGCAATGTTCATACACTTTCTCTGGAATTTATCTGTCAGTTTTGAATCAACGGCTATTCTTGGATTTCTGTTTATGATTTTTACAATTGCAGTATTCATCACCGTATTTTCTATTTCACTGCTCGGAGAGAAGAAAATTATCTTCAGAGAGCTGCTTCCGGAATCTGAAACGGGGCTTATACCGCAGTCGCATCTTCACATACTTAACTCGGGCAGGAGAAATAAACTCGGCTGGATTGACGAAAGTATCCGTAAGTTATATATTAGTGCGGCTACAACACTGGCATTCAGAAAAATGCAGGCGCGCAATTCAAGCGGAGTAAGCAAAAACTACTACGAACAGGACATTGAGCATTACAGAAACTTCATACGAAATTTATTATCAGGTACACGGCCGGACTAAATGACTAAATCCAATTCCTGCATCTGCTTGTTCCCTCTTTTCCCGTTATTTAACCACGGCAGTCTTCCTCTGTTTGAGTCAATGAACAGCGAAGATTCTTCACTTCTTTATTCAATTCTATACGAAAATTACATAGAGGTGCTGAGTGAAGGAATGTCGAATTCAACAATTATCTTCTGCTTTGACAAAAAGGACAAAAATAATATACCTGCGTATTTTGAAAACAAGGTTACAGATATCCAGTGGATTGATACCAATGATCCTGATGCCGAATTAAAAAATTTGAATGATAAATATTTTAAGAAATTCAACAATAATCTGCTGATATTTGCTCATTCAATAGGTGTTTCTTCTGCAGATATAAAGAAGATCTTCACTTTGCTGGAAATGGACGATGAATCTGTTTTACTTGGCAGGAACGGTGACGAACGGGTTGCATTACTGGGTTTTAATAACTACAATGAAGAAATAATGGGCTCTCTGTCGGAAGAGAGGCATAGATACAATGAACTGCTTATAAGGGCAGGCAGGCACGATAACTTTGTCCATACGCTCAGTAATTTCATGATAATAGAAAACAAAAATGATTTTAAAAAGCTCTATGAAGAACTTTCCAGGAAGGAAAGTCTTAACTACTGTAATCAGATCATACACGAAAAATTCACTCATCTGTTTATTGAATATAAGGATTTGCTGAAATGAGCAGGATTGCGATTTACGGTGGAACATTCGACCCTGTGCATCATGGACATCTTATAACTGCACAGTCGGTTCTTGAATTACGCAAGCTCGATAAAATTATTTTCATTCCAAGCTTCATTTCTCCACATAAGCAGGATATTAAGGCCTCACCCGCCGAACACAGGGTTAACATGCTGAAACTGGCTATAGAAGGTATTCCTTATTTTGACTGGTCGGATTTTGAAATAAACAGGGAAAATGTTTCATATACTATAGACACGCTAAATGAAATGAAAAAGCAGCACGAGCACATTGAGCTTATTGTGGGAGAGGACAATCTGCTGACCTTTGATACCTGGAAATCTCCTGACAAAATACTAGAAATAGCTACTTTGGTTGTACTGAGAAGACGGACAGTAAAGGAAGCCGGAACTAAATTTCCATATGAAGATAAAGCTGTATTCCTGGAAACACCAAGGATCGATATCAGCGGAACCAGGATCAGAGAACGCGTAAAGAAAGGTCTGCCTGTCAACTTCCTTGTACCGCAAAACGTAATGAGATATATTTATGATCAAAAATTATATAAGGAATAAAATTGAAAATACTGGTAACCGGAGGAGCCGGGTTCATTGCCTCGCATATTGCTGATGCATTCATTGAAGAAGGACATACTGTTTTCGTACTCGACAACCTGTCTTCCGGATTTGAGAAAAATGTTAATCCCAAAGCCGAATTCATCCGGAAAGATATCAGAGATAAATCCCTTTCAGAATTATTTGAGAAAGAAGAGTTCGATGTAGTTAATCATCACGCTGCCCAGATGGATGTGCGTCGTTCAGTTGCTGATCCTGCTTTTGATGCTGATACAAATATTATAGGCACTATCAATCTTCTGCAGAATGCAGTAAAGAATAATGTTAAAAAATTTATGTTTGCTTCAACAGGGGGCGCCATATATGGTGAGCAGGAATATTTCCCGGCCGATGAAAAACATCCTACATCTCCACTCTCACCCTACGGTATATCTAAACTGGCAGTGGAGAAATATCTTTTCTTCTATAATGTTCAGTATAAATTGAACTATTCGATACTCCGTTACGCTAATATTTACGGACCACGGCAGAATCCTCACGGTGAAGCAGGAGTGGTTGCAATTTTTTCCAGGAAACTAATAAACGGCGAACAGCCGGTTATAAACGGAGACGGAAAACAAACACGCGATTACACCTACGTGAAGGATGTGGTAAAAGCAAATCTTCTTACCCTGAATGATACAGTCTCGGAGATCTATAATGTGGGTACCGGCAGAGAGACTGATGTAAACGAATTATTTAATATGATTAATGGTTTCGCAGGTAAAGATCAGGAGGAAAAACATGGGCCTGCGATGCCGGGAGAACAGCTGCGCAGTGTAATCACATCACAAAAGTTGAAGGAGAAATTCGGCTGGTCCCCTTCTACCACAATTAAAGAAGGCTTAAAAAACACCGTTGAATTTTTTAGAGAGAACAAATAATACGAAATGTCCGCTTCACTACTACAGCAGAAATTAATAGAAGGCGACAGAAGAAGTATCGCCCGAGCTATATCAGTTGTTGAATCAAACGACCACGGCTCATCAGAACTACTTAAATCGATATACCCTGAAACCGGGAATGCATATAGAATCGGAATTACGGGTCCTCCCGGGGCCGGGAAAAGCACAATAACCAATCAGATAACCAAATATTTCAGATCTCTTGGAAAGAAAGTCGGTATCATAGCAGTAGATCCGACCAGTCCTTTTACGGGAGGCGCCCTGCTTGGAGACCGTGTCAGGATGAACGACATAGGACAGGATCCCGGCGTATTTATAAGAAGTATGGCAACACGAGGCAGCCTTGGGGGACTTAGCAAGAAAGCAGTTGATGCGGCTGATGTACTTGATTCGGCCGGCTTTGATTTCATAATTCTCGAAACTGTCGGGGTAGGACAATCGGAGCTTGACATAGCAAATGCGGCCGATACAACCATTGTGATCCTGGTTCCTGAATCGGGGGATGCTGTCCAGGCAATGAAAGCCGGATTGATGGAGATTGCTGATTTCTTTGTTGTGAATAAAAGCGACCGTCCGGGTGCCGAGCAGGCAATGACGGCACTAAAAACCATACTTATGATGAAAGACCACGATGAAAACAGCTGGATGCCCGCCATAATAAAGGCAATCGCAGTGGAAAATAAAGGTATACAGGAAATTGCCGAAGAGATCGACAGGCACAGGGAATACCTGAACCGCCAGAATAAATTCCTGAAACGGAGAGAAGAAAGAACAAAGGTCCGGATACGAAATATCGTTGAGGAAAAAATAAGGGAGGAATTATGGAGCGGAACTGGTGAAAAATCATTAAATTCGTCTATTGATAAGGTTGTTCTGGGCAATCTTTCACCATATCATATTGCCGAAGAAATTATTAAAAATTATAAAAACCAGGGTTAAAATTTATAAGGAGAGCACAGATGGAAGTTTTAGAGAACCCATTTCTTGCTGAACTGACTGAAAACCAGCAGATTATAAAAAACACTATACGCGAATTTGCGGAAAAAAATATCCGTCCCGTTGTAATGAAATATGACGAGTCCCAGGAATTCCCGATGGAAATAATCAAACAGCTTGGAGAGCTGGGATTTATGGGAGTCATCTTCCCCGAGGAGTACGGAGGAGCGGGTCTTGGATATGTTGAGTTCGCGATGATAGTAGAAGAACTGGGAAGAGTCGACCCGTCAATCTCATTATCTGTAGCAGCTCATAACGGGCTGGGTACGAATCATATTTTCAGATTCGGTAATGAAAAGCAGAAAAAGAAATACCTGCCTGATCTGATTGCAGGCAGAAAGGTGGCAGCGTGGGGATTAACAGAATCCTCTTCGGGCAGTGATGCTGCAGGAATGAAATCTTTTGCAGAAAAGAAGGATGGATACTATCTGCTGAACGGGAGCAAGACTTTTATCACGCATGGAACAGTAGGCGAAACAGCAGTTATAATGGCTGTAACGAACAAGGAGAAGGGTAAAAAAGGAATTTCTGCATTCATCCTTGAAAAAGGAATGGAGGGGTTTATCGTAGGCAAAAAAGAAAATAAACTCGGAATGCGTGCCAGTGATACTACTCAGCTTACTTTTGACAACTGTAAAGTGCCGGCAGAAAATCTGCTGGGTGCAGAGGGCGAAGGATTCATTCAGGCCATGCAAATTCTTGAAGGCGGCAGGATTTCGATTGCCGCATTGAGTGTAGGACTTGCACAAGGCGCCCTTGATGCAGCATTAAAATACAGCCAGGAAAGAAAACAGTTTAATAAAACCCTCAGTGAATTCCAGGCAACTCAATTTAAATTGGCAGAGATGGCTGTAAATATTGATGCCGCACGTCTGCTGACAATGCGCGCTGCTGCAATGAAGGATAAAGGACTTCCGAATCAGAAAGAAGCCGCAATGGCAAAATTATTTGCAAGTGAAATTGCCGAGAAAGCTTCCAGTGAGGCGGTTCAGATACACGGGGGCTATGGATTTATAAAGGACTATCCGGTAGAGAAATTTTACCGCGACGTAAAACTCCTGACAATCGGTGAAGGAACTTCAGAAATTCAGAGAATAGTTATTTCAAGAGAATTATTATCAAACGGAAAATAGAAACCAATGAAAAAAATCGGGACGCAGTTAAAGGAAAATGAATCCCTTCTAAAAAAGGAAGATTATTATAAGAATCTGATCCGTAAACTTCAGGCTGAAAAAGAGATAGTTCGGCTTGGAGGAGGCAAAAAGTCAATTGAGAAACATAAGGCAAAGGGTAAACTCACTGCCCGGGAAAGAATAAATCTTCTTGTAGACGATCCCAAAGATTTTTTTGAATTGAGTACATTTGCGGCCTACGGAATGTATGAGGAATACGGCGGGGCACCTTCATCCGGCACTATTTACGGCGTTGGAAGGATCCATAACAAGCTTCACGTAATTGTTGCAAATGATGCCACAGTGAAAGCGGGCGCCTGGTTTCCCATAACTGCAAAGAAGAACCTTCGCGCACAGGAAATAGCGATGGACAATCATCTGCCTATTATTTACCTGGTTGACAGTGCAGGGGTTTTCCTACCGCTGCAGGACGAAATATTTCCTGATAAAGAACATTTCGGAAGGATCTTCAGAAATAACGCTGTTATGTCATCTGTGGGAATACCACAGATTTCTGCAATAATGGGACCCTGTGTTGCAGGAGGAGCCTACCTCCCTATTATGAGTGATGAAGCGCTTATAGTTGAAGGTGAGGGTTCGGTGTTTCTTGCAGGGGCACATCTTGTTAAAGCCGCCATCGGTGAAGTGATCGATAACGAAAGTCTTGGAGGTGCAAAGGTTCAGTCAAATATCTCCGGTGTAACCGATTATATTATGAAGAATGATGAGGAATGTATTAAGCAGATCAGGAGCATTGTTGAAAAGCATGGCCCTGATCAAAAGGCAGGATATAACAGGACGGAGAGCAAAAAGCCTATGTTCTCACCAAAAGAAATATACGGGCTCCTTCCTGAAGATCCGATCAAATCGTACAATATGTACGAATTAATTGCGAGAATTGTTGATGATTCAGTTTTTGATGAGTATAAAGCCGGTTATGGAAAAACAATAATAACAGGGTACGCACGAATTGACGGATGGTCAGTAGGTATTGTAGCCAACCAGAGGGATGTTGTAAAAACAGAAAACGGTGAAATGCAGGTAGGCGGTGTAATTTATTCTGATTCGGCAGATAAGGCAACACGCTTCATTTTAAATTGCAATCAGAAGAAAATACCTCTTCTGTTTCTTCAGGATGTAACCGGATTCATGGTAGGCAGCAGAGCAGAACATGGCGGCATCATTAAGGACGGCGCCAAGATGGTTAATGCTGTTGCAAATTCCACTGTACCCAAGATAACAATAATCGTCGGGAACAGTTTTGGGGCAGGTAATTATGCGATGTGCGGTAAAGCTTATGATCCCAGATTTATTTTCGCCTATCCGAATGCAAAGATCTCAGTAATGGGGGGAAACCAGGCCAGCAGTGTACTACTTGATATTAAAATCAAGCAGGCTGAAAAAAGCGGTAAACATGTTAGTGATGCTGACAAGAAAAAACTTCTTGATGAAATCATACAATCGTATGAAGAAAAAAGCACACCATTATATGCTGCCGCCAGACTTTGGATAGACGAGATAATAGATCCGGCGTTAACCCGGGAATATGTGTCGATGGCGCTGGAATCGGCCAACAATAATCCTGTTATCCCGAGATTTAATCCCGGTGTCATTCAGACCTGATTCCGGGAATAACTCTTGTCAAACACAACTGACACAAACAGCAGGATGTTACCCGGATCCCAAACATTTACCACTGCACAAGAAAGCATCGGGAGAGAAATAACCTTCAAATTCTTAGAAATAATTTTAGGGATACTTCTGTTTTCGATTACTCTGCCGGCACAGCAGAGCAGACTTTCAAACTCAGTTAATTATCTTTCGGAGTTTATAGCATCAGATTACTTTAATAACCTCAGCCATAAAGTAAACGATCTTTCGCTTGTGGATACTCTGTACCGAAGAGCTGTTGAATACAGGAAAGGAGACTATTCTGAAGCACTTCTTTCTTTAACTCTTGCTGTGGTTCCATATAAGAAAGTGCCTATCCAGCTGCCGCTTATAAGAACACTGATACAGTATCCCCTGACCTCGGCAAATGACTCCGTTTTTCTATTAAAAAATAAGAATCTCCCAAAGAATCTCTTTTTTGATACTCCTGATAATAATTTCGGAGACAAGGACAAACTTGCTCATTTCTTCGGAAGCGCATTTCTGGCTTATAATTCATCAATCTTTGATTTGGGCGACCTAATTGGTTATTTTGTGGAGGTATTTGAGGAAGAATTTAAAGTCCAGTCAGTCATAGACAATCGTGATATGATGACAAACAAGTTAGGATACATTTTCGGAACATTTCTGAAATCTGACAAATCAATTCTTCCTTCAGATGCATTCTTATTAAGAACTCTTTTTTATATTAGATACAACTTTCCATAAAGAATATGAACTCCATTTTAATTATAGATGATGAAACAGATATCTGTGAAAGTATAAAAATGATACTTGAGTATGAGGGCTATAATGTCGAATACTCAACCAGTTCTGTTGAAGGGGTCAACAAAGCATTAAACCAGATATATTCTGCTCTTCTCCTGGATATACAGATGCCCGAGATGAATGGTTTTGAAGTGCTTAAAAAGGTGAAGGAATCCAATCCTGCACTTTCTGTAATAATGATCTCAGCCCACGGAAGTGTCGAGAATGCGATCAAAGCAACACGTCTCGGAGCTTTCGACTTTATAGAAAAACCGATTGACCGTGATAAGCTTGTAATAAGCATCAGGAATGCAGTTGAACAGTCGAATCTTATTCAGGAAAATGCTGAATATAAAAAATCACTGCAGGAAGACGGGAAGATCCTTGGGAAGAGCCGCGCCATACAAAATATTCTTGCTACAATTGAAAAAGTAGCCCCGCTGGATACCAGGGTTATGATAACAGGTGAGAACGGTACCGGAAAGGAATTAGTAGCAAAGGCTATCCATACAAAGAGTACGCGAAAAGATCAATCGTTTATAGAGGTGAATTGCGCCGCAATACCGAATGAGCTGATTGAATCTGAATTATTCGGTCACGAAAAGGGATCATTTACAGGAGCAGTTCAGCAGCGAATGGGTAAATTCGAGATGGCAAACAAAGGAACATTATTTCTGGATGAAGTTGGGGATATGAGTCCCCAGGCCCAGGCTAAAGTTCTTCGGGCTATAGAAGATGGGAAAATAGAACGGGTCGGAGGAAATAAAAAAATTGAAGTCGACGTTAGAATAATTTCCGCTACAAATAAAAACCTGAAAGAAGAGATTGGGGCGGGAAACTTCAGAGAGGATCTCTTCCACAGGCTGAATGTTATCCCCTTAAATATTCCCTCTTTGAAGGAAAGAACTGAAGATATACCCATCCTGGTTGAGAGCTTTGCCGGAGAGATCACTGCGCGTCATAAAAAACCGCTTGTTAAGTTCGAAGAAGATGCAATGAAATTTCTTCAGAGTCTGCCCTGGAGCGGGAACGTCCGCGAATTAAGGAATGCAATTGAGAGAATTATTATTCTGGTAGATAAAAAAGATATTACCCGCAGCGATATTGAGTTCCTTTTTGCTGGTTCACAATCATCCATCGGGGATATAATAGAGGACAGCAATTCGTTCCAGGAATTTAAGGAAAAAGCCGAGAGAGCATTTATTATAAAACAGTTGAAGGCAAACGACTGGAACATCAGCAAAACAGCTGAAATCCTTGATATTCAGAGAAGTCATCTTTATAATAAGATGAAGAAATATGAAATCGAAAAGGAAGATTAACTATGGGAGAAACCATATTTTCCAAGATAATCAGTAAAGAAATTAAGGCTGATATCGTTTTCGAGAGCGACACAGTGATGGCCTTTAAGGACATCAATCCGCAAGCTCCTATACACATTCTTATTGTCCCTAAGATCGAAATTCCCAAGGTAACAGATATCAACGGGAAGGAACACGCTCAGCTGCTTGGGGAGATGATTGATGTGGCAAATAAGCTTGCTAAGGAGAATAATATCGCTGAAGAAGGGTTCAGACTGGTTATGAACTGCGGTCAAAAAGGAGGTCAGGAGGTTTATCACCTGCATATACATCTGCTGGGCGGCAGGCAGATGAGATGGCCCCCGGGCTGATATTAATACCTGCTGAAATCAATAATTGAATAATTATACTTTTTTCTGAGGAAGTCTATTGCCCTGAAGAGCTTCTTCCTCTTAACTTCCTCATCCTCAAACAATATCTCCTGTTCGTAGAAGTTTGAGAATTTACTTAATCCTATACCAATTAACCTCACTCCCACACGTCTGGTATGAGCTTTTACCATTAAATCCTTTGCCGTCTTAAAAATAATCCTGTCATCATCTGAAGGTTTAATAGTACGGGAACGCGTCAGGGTCTGAAAATCCGAGTACCGGAGTTTGATATGCACCGTGGATGCCATAAAATTTTCATCTCTCAGGTTCTGGCAGACCCTGCCAGTAAGTTCAAAGAGCACTTCATAAATTCTGTCACTATTGGTAACATCAGATCCGAATGTTGTTTCTTTAGAGATACTCTTCTGTTCATGTTCAACTGTAAGGTATTCAGTTCCCTCACCGTTTGCTTTCCGCCAGAGATCAATACCATATTTTCCGTACGCCGTTCCCCAATAATCCGAAGAAAGTTTTGTAACATCCCCGATAAAGTAGATTCCTTTATTATTCAGATCTCTGAGCATAACTTTTCCGACACCGGGAATTGTTTCAACCGGCATATGAGAAAGAAATTCTTTCTCCATACCGGGAATGATATAAGTAATTCCCATCGGCTTCATACAATCGGAACCAATCTTTGCGACAGTTTTATTGCTGCCAATTCCTATTGAACAAGGGAGAGACAGTTTCTTCATTATCTCCTGCTGCAGTCTTGATGCAAAAGAAAACATAGAGCCATAAATCTTTCCGCAGCCAGTAAAATCCATATAAAATTCATCTATAGAAGCCTGCTGTATAACGGGGGCATAGTATGTTAAAATATTCTTTACGGCGCGGGAAAAATGGATATATTCATCATAATGACCGTGCAGATAAATACCGCCAGGACAGAGCTTATATGCAGTTCTTATCGGCATCGCAGAATGCAGACCATAGGTCCTGGCTTCATAAGAGCAGGCGGCAACTACTCCCCTGCCATGCGGATCGCCTCCGACAATCACCGGTTTACCATTTAAAGACGGGTCGAGAATTCTTTCAACCGATACGAAGAATGCATCAAGATCGAGATGAAATATTGTCCTCATAACTACCCTTTAGTTCAAATTAAGTTCCGGCTCGGAGGAACCCGGATTAATGGCATTCAGCCGGGGGTAGGCTTTTACTATTGTCTGAGGCATATCAACTTTTTCCTTCTCCTCAAGGAGATGAATAAGCTCAATGGCGTTTGCAACAGCCTCTCCTTTCGGATGGTTGTTCATTATAACATAAACCTCCTTAACCTGTTCCTGCACTTCTTTTATCTTCTGTTCAATTTCCACAAGTTCACCCGGTGTATAAAGATAGTCGTACCGCGAACTCTGTTCTTCGTATGTTTGTTCTTTACCGAAATTCTTAATTGACTTCATCCAGGCATCATTATTCCTTCCGTGGAAGCGGATATATGCCGTATCACTAGTTATCACAGGTTCAAATTCAATAGCTTTGCCGATCTGCGGCTGGTCAATTGTACAGAAAGTTAAATTCAATCTGCTAAAAAGCTTGTACACGTTCTCATTATTCCAGGACGAATGACGAACTTCAACAAAACACTTATAATCTTCAAATATTTCTTTAAGCCGCCGTATATAATCAGCAGATGAATCATTAAACGAAAACGAATAAGGGAACTGTATTAATAATCCGCCAAGTCTTTCAGCTCTCTCAAGCAGTTCCAGATTTGAACGGACAGCCATTACCTGCTGATCATTAAAATCTCTTTTATGGGTAAAATCGTTATGAAGCTTAATAGTAAACCTGAAATCTCCTGAGTCAGATACTTTTTCTATCCAGCCGTTAACGATTTTAGGGCTGATGTAAGTATAGTAGGAGGCATTAACCTCAACGCAGTTGAAATAATGCGCATAAAACCTGAGCCAGTCAAATCCCCCCGACTGTGTTTTGGGATAGAATGCAGGTACCCAGTCTTTATACGACCATCCTGCCGTCCCTATATGATAATCAGACATTTTTCAAAATTATTTAGTTATTCATTTATACTGCTTTTTTCTTATCCATACTTCGGTAAATACCGATAACTATACCGACGATCTTAAATGAAGAACGCTTTTTCTCAATTATAATAGGTTTATATTCCGGATTTTCAGAAACAAGCTCAATTTCATTTTTCTTTTTATAGAATCTCTTTACAACAGCTGCATCATCAAGCACAGCAACCACGATCTGACCGTTTTTCGGTTCCAGGTTGGGATTAACAATTACTATATCCCCACTGAAAATATAGGCATCTTTAAGACTATCGCCCTTAACCCTCAGAAGGAACGAATCCTTCGGCATCCGTGCTATTGTTGGAAGTTCAATTGAATCTATTGCGTCCGGGTATATCGTAAGAGGATTTCCGGCAGCTACTTCCCCAAGAATAGGACGGGGGACAAAGAATTTATCCTCCAGTGTAAGTTCAATTCCCCGCGAAAGTTTAGGATTACGCTTTATAAATCCCTTCTTTTCAATGGCCTGTAGGTGCTGCTGCACAGTAGAACGGTTCCTGTACCCGAAAAATCCGGCTATTTCAGCAAGAGTTGGAGGATAACCTCTGTTTACTTTTTGTTCAATAAGGAACTCAAGGATTTTTTTCTGGATTTCTGTTAGTTCTGCCGGCATAATATACCTTCGGTTAGTTTGAAATAGAGCTTACTGCAAGAATACCATACATCTGTATGGTAACTTATAAAAGGTATATTAAATTGTCAATATGGTGTGATAAGTAAGATCTGCTTTTTAAGATAGAAATAATTTTATGACTGCATAAGTGAGAATATTTTTTCAAGGGAATCAACCATTTTCTCTCTAAAAATGGGTTTTGATATAAAGTCATCAAATCCGGCTGCTATAAATTTTTCCCTGTCGCCCGGAAGCACATAAGCAGTGACAGCTATAATAGGTATAGTTTCATAACCCTGCATACGGTGAATAATTTTAAGAGCGTCCAGTCCGTTATATTCTCCCTGAAGGTTTATATCAAGCACGATAAAATCAAAGTGAATGGTGTCAAGAAGAGGAAGCGCTTCTTCGAAACTTACAGCAAACTTAACTTCTTTCAGATCCTTCATCTGAACTTTAAACAGAATCTGTGAATCCACCTGGTCTTCTATATATAAACAGGAAAGCTGGGAGAGGTCTATATGGCCCTTATTAAATTCTTCACTATGACTTTTAATTTTCTTCTGCTGGTTTTTTCTCAGGCCTTTGGTGTCGTATAAATTCAATTTCCTCTTCAGCTTCTTCATTCAAGGAAACATCATCCTCAATTTCTGCTTCCGGGATTTCTTTTTCCTTATACTGTTCGGTATCAGCAGCACCTGCATTTTCTGTTTCTTTTATTTCTGCAGCATCAGTGGAAACTTCAGCTGATTCAGTATCCGTTACTTCTGATTTTTCTTCTGCTTCGAGTTCTTCGGGGAAAATAAAGCCTGATAAGTTCTTTGATTTATCCACAAACTTTCCCTGAAGCATATCCATTAAACTGCGGGCAAGCTTGATGGACAGCTTTGAAACTCCGTAATCCTTCTGCATTTCCCTCTTATTAAAGATGTTATTGAAGTTTTCCGAGAAAGCAGGAGACATCGAGGAATAATTATCCTGGATTGAAATAACAAAACTGGTATCATCTAGCTGGTAAGCTGAGAAGTAAATTTTTTTAGTACTTGTGAACTGTGAGGCTATTTTAAATAAAAGCGATATAAGTGAAACAAATTTCTGCGTATCTGTTTTAAATGTTAATGAAGAGGAAATTTTCCCGTAAGCAAACTCTATACCCTTATTTTTCAGAATATCACTTATTTCCTCCTGAGTTTCATCCACAATTTCTGTTACAGAGACTTCCTTTATTTCAAGTGAAGCAGGTTCCTGCTCCATTCGGGAGTATTCAATAACTGAATTCATTGTACTTAAAAGCCGTCTGCGGTTCTGGTCTATTATATCCTTTGCTTCCTGTTGTTCAGGAGTTTTTTGTTCTATGCTTTCAGTAAGTTCCTGGACAAAACCAAGCATTGCATTGATAGGAGTAAGTATCTCATGGAAGATCCCTGAGAGAAAAGCCGGATCTATTTTTTCTGACGGAGCCGCTTCTTTTTCTATGATTTTTTCTACTATAATTTCCCTGACCTTCTGCTCTTCTTTCTGGGGAGGGTTTTCTGTCCGGTGTTACTATAAGCATATATGATTCAATCTCATTCTTATAATTCATTACCGGATTAGCAAAAATTTCAGCTTCCAGGATATTTCCATCAGATTTTTTTAATGAGGATTTTAGAGAAATCTGCCCTGAAGTACCCGAATGGAAAATTCTGGTATTGATCAGCCCACGATCATCATCCTTCACCAGAGATACAAATGCCGAATTAACCAGATTATCGTTAGAAATACCAAGCTCAGTATCTGCAACATGGTTAGCTGATTTGATAAATCCCGACGAATCCGTAATAAAAATCATATTTGAGGAATTATCGTAGGCGGCTTTAAATAGCTGCTTCTGTTTTTCAGTTTCGAGATACTTCGTTACATCTTTAACAACGTTAAAATGAGCATCCTTGTTGTTAAATTTAAAGCTTGTCTTGCTGATTTCTACAAAAACCGAATCACCGTTTTTTCTCTTATGTCTGTACGGTCCTGTAAAAATACCTTCTTTAATGCCGCCTGAGGAGGAATCCAGTAGCGTTTGGATATCCTCGGGAGTATAAAGATCGGTCAGATCCATTTGTAGAAATTCATCCCTGCGGTAACCATATAAATTAAGAGCAGATTGATTAACCTCAAGAAAATGAAGGTTTTCTTTATCATATATAAAAATAGGCTCAGGATTATTCTGAATCAGGACCTCGTACATTTTTCCTCTGCTGCTAATTATTTTTTCAAGATCTGAATAGGGGGAAACATCTTCCAAAAAAACCGAAAGTCCCTCCGGTTGATTATTTTCCCCATAATTTCTGCTGACAAGAACATTCAGTTCTCTGTCTTTCCACTCACCTGCCCTGGATAATTTAACCTGAAATTCTGTATCCTCAGATAAGGAGTCAAGAAATTTCTTTATTTTCTCCGAAATTTCAAGCGGAAAAATATTAGTATAGGACAAATTCCTGAGATCAGAGAATTCATCTGAGAATAATTTACAAAATTCTTTGCTTGAATGCTCAATAACTCCATTTTTATCAAGAACTGCTACAGCTGCAGGTATCCCGGCAAGAACATTTCTCTCCCTGATCTCTTTACATTCTCTTCCTGGCTCCTCTTTACAGGCATTGAGATTCCAATAACGGCAGCGAGGTTCCCTTCACTATCATTGAGCGGTATTTCAATTGTCTGAAAATTACTTATTGCTGAAAGTCCCTGTATTGGAATTCCCTCGGTTACGATTACACTATTTGAATTTTTGATGTAGTTTTCAAGAGATTTATAAACCTCATGCAGATAAACCGGAAGAAGTTCGATCTCAGATCTGCCTTCAAGCTGTGTACTGGTGAGACCAAGGTTGCGCGCAAGCATTTTATTAACAAGAATAAAGATGCCGCTGCTGTTCTTAATCCAGAATAGTTCATCAAGTCTGTCTATATCCTTACGGATCTTTTCTTTTCCAATTACCGTGAAAGGAAATATTTCCCTCACAGAATCAATTATCTTCTCAATCTTTTGATTCCCAATCAGGCCGGAAAGTTCTTCCTTCCTGATTTTCATCCTGGTTATATCACTTATCCGCAGGGTATGTTCTTCGGCTTTAAAGGTACAGAATACCTGGTCCTGATTAAATTCACTGATAGTTGTCTGACATTTCAGATTCATACCGTTAATTAAAACCAGGTTCATGTTCTTAATCAGTGTTTTCTTTTCAGATAAAACATCTTCAATAAGAGTACTGAGCTCAAATGCAGAATCTTTGTCAAAGTAATCGAAAATATTTCCTGCTTTTTCCTTAAGAGAGATCAGCTTTGAGGCTTGTTTATTATACGAATATAATATTTCCATCTGCCGTTATGGCTATAAATGGATTCTTTATGTTCTCACTTAGAACCTTAATTAATTCAATATTTGTTTTTTCTTTTGCCATAAATAAAAATCAGGGATCTAGTCATTGAGGGGTATTCTGATGGATAATATCCTGGTATCCCCGGATTGATGTTAAAATTAAATAATACATATTTTTATCAGGGTCGAAAGTCAATTCTCTTTCCTTCCCTTCGACCATAACAAAAGTTTTCCCTTTCCAAATGAGGGATGGATATCCAGATTTTCGCATTCGATACAGAGGCTCCATTATTGTTCTTAAGACTAATCTCATAGTTCCTGCTTTCAGATTTTTCAATAGTAATATTCAGATCTTTTATTTTTTCAATCCAATCAATCAGTTCAGAGAACGTAGGAATCCAGCAATTCCGGGATGACAGCAAGGAATAAAAATTTTGTCCAGCTGAGTCTTCATTTACACAAAAGATTCCGCCTGTTTTACTCTCAGATCTCAGAATTTGTTGATATCCGTTGTTATTTGCTGATCGGTAAAAGAGAAAGAAATTATTTGTAGTATCAAAATCAAAGAAGAAGGAGTCCGAATAATCAGAAGACAATATAAATTGATACCCGCTTTCTTTAAGCAATTCAAGTGTTTTGAAATCTTTAAACTGTCCGTACGATGAAATACCGGAATAATGCTGTCCTGTAATATTACTTAACCGTCTGCGTATATTCTCCAGCCAGCCGGTTCTTTCGTTTACATCTATCTGCGAAAAGAGAAAATCGTCCCAAAGAATATCAATATTATTCGAATCGGGTATTGCCTTAAGCTTATCGGTATACTTTTCAAGAAGAGTCGGGGACACAAAATAGTTAACGCTCAGAGAATTTGTCTCAGGGTTTTTTACGCTGTCGAGTTCATTTATAGTCTCTAATATTTTTGCACAGAACAACAAGAAATTCAGAATTACCAGGCCAATTATTGATAAAGACCTCAGGCCGGGATGAAAGCCATTTAAGTGAATTAGATATCAATAAATCTCTGTGCTTGTCGATTATCTGGCTGAGATTAAATCCAAGCCACAGCAATCTCCCATTGGTAACCTCTTCGGATACAATTCCCGGTAATTCATATTCGGACAGCATATAACTTCCTTCAGGTCTTGCATTACCAGATATGTTTCGGGCATAATAAAGCAAAGGTTTGAAGGATAAAAGAATTTTTTGTCCAGGTTTTAATCCTTCCGAAAACGGTGTATTTCCATTAAGGAAATGATTTACTGATAATTGTTCATCTTTATTGAACTTTGCGATCTCAAAGTCGGTTAGATTGTTATGATTGCCGGTCCGCTTTTTTCCTTGCTCATCAAAATCTGCAAAATTACCTGTTAAAAGTATTCCCTTTCCCTCTTCTAGCAGCTGATTCAGCACATCAATCATATCATCACTCACAACTTCCATTGAGGGAATCACCAAAACATTAATATCACTGCCAATTTCGTCAATATCATAATCATTTATCACTTCATAATTATAATTTTGACTCAAAAAGAAAAGTTCCCATTCCTCCGTAGGGTTATATGAAGGATTAGTTTTATAGAGAACATCTTTAGTAGAGGAAGGATAAATCAAGGCAATCTTCATATTTTCCTTCCCGTCAGGAAATATATTACCTATCCATATTCCGGCTAATAATGAGTGACAATATGAAATATTTTTTTCTCATCGCAGTAATTAAAGAAGGAGCTAAGCGTTTACTTTATCATAATCGATATAATATATTCTCGATTCTTTTCCCTTCAGGTTATTAATTAAAAGCTGAAGGTTTTTACTCATTTTCTCATGCCGGATGACAGGAATTTTCGTTCCAATTATCTCTGTACTTATAGAAATATTTTCAGCAGGATCATTTAAGAGAACATTAACAACTAGATTATCGATTTGCTGATCACCCGGATTAGAAATATTAAGTACAACACGCGTGTTTCCTCTTCTGTTTACCCTTATCTCCACGTAATCTTTTTTAGCGTACCATTTCCGGATTTCAGAACCGGTTGTAATCCAGAAATTCTTTTTCTTTAAATCCTTTATAACGTCACCAACGACAGAAACATATTCGGGTCTGCACTGATATTCTGAATGAAGTTTGAATACATACATCCCGCCTTCAAATAAGACCCTGTCAATATCCTCCTGGTATGTATAAAATTGGAACTCCGGATCAGTAAGTCCGAAATCTCTTATCACCTCGTAATCATCTCTCGCAGTCTTTGTCATAATAATCAATCGTTTATCTCCCCTGATTATAGTCCTGGGAACCGAACGGTCGGTTAACGAATCAGTCAGTATGTATTCATAACCCGCATTCATAGCAGCCTTGACAGTATTATGATCAAAAAGTCCATAAAAAGGAAGGAAACCGAATACACGGGTGCCGGTAATCGATTCAAGTTTTTGCCGGGAATTGTTCAATATATTGATTTGAGTCTGGTAGTCATACAACGAATTATTGGTATCCACAGCAGATGTAAGATAGCCGACATCACCAACAACGGAAACTTCGCCATACCTGGTCAATGAGGTTATCAACTGTGGATCAGATGCAGCTTTGTCGGGATCAACAAAAAACGTTGCATTAACATTCTCATTTGCCAGATATCCGAATATGTTCGTAATATTTCCTATCTCATTAGAAAGTTCAGGAACAATCATCGCGGCAGCATCATAGCCATCAGGCCATTCCTGTACATAAGCGATCAGGGATATAAGTAAGCCAGCTGCAGCAGTTCCTGAACAAGCGATCGAAATAAACGTAATCTTCCTGTACACCGATCACGGAATTAATTTCAAAGCCCATCCAGATAAATCTTCCCTTGCCGTAATTTCCATATACTATGCCCGCAGTCTTTTTAATCTGCTGTCTTACCAAACCATTCTGCGTTCTGTAATTATACCAGAAACTTACCTGGGTAGTGCGCGGATCAAGAACCTCGACTGCCATCGGTTTATCCCAGGTGGCTATCTGCATCGGAAAACCGGTAGGAATATTGGCGGTAAGCGGAAGTCCTCCGCGAAGTGTATGAATTCCTGTTTTATTCGAGTCACTAATCTCAGAAGTAAAATTTATACCAAAAACATTATTTAAGAAAATCCCAGCCCCTCCATTTACCGTCATTTGAATAGGAGGCAGTACCGCTTGTAGCAAAAACACTTCCGCCGGTCTCAAGAAATTTTTTAATGTAAATTATTTCTTTATCACTCAATGATTTAGAGCCCGGAAGAACAAGCATATTGTAATTTTTAAGTTTACCGGTTTCTATGGAAGCATCCGAAATTATATCATAACTGATCTTATTGTTATCCAGAAACTTCTTCCAGGTACTGATATTATCGCTGAGCCAGGTACTCCCTTCAGGGAGTATATTTTCAGTATATACTGAATATAGAAGTGCTGCAGTGGGTTTTTTACCGGGAAATGCTTCTCTAAAGGCTTTAGTGTTAGGAATTAACTCTTTTGCATCGAATCTTCCGAATACGCCCTGGAGAACATAAAGATAGACAAGAACCGCGCCCAGGAGAATAAGAATTCCTGAGATAATGATTCCTGCCTGGGAGACATTCCTTTTTTTTGTCTCTTTTACCGCCACTTTAGTACACCGGGGTTTTTGTCTTCCTCAGTCGGCACATACCCTTCACTGGTGTATTTCAGAAACTTTTTCCCTGTTGTTCTTTCTGTCTTAACTCTTTCATATCTAACAGTCTTCAGTTTCCGGGTAATGCCTTGGTTTTGCACCCTGGTCTTCCCTGCTTCCCGGATATACACCAGGACGGGAGGCACTCTTTACATAACGGGGTTCAACAGGCGCATTCATTTCTTCAGGAGAAACGTATTCATGACTTCTGTATTCGGATTCAGAAGGCGTCACCAGTTCGGCACGAACTGATGAGGGCGGAGTCTGCGGAAGCTGTTCGCCTCTTCTTTCCCGGATCTTGTAAAGAATATATGCACCGATTGCAAGAATAAATGTACATATCGTTGCAACCAGTATGATGGTAGACAGTATAGGAATTAATTCCATTTATTTTCCCTCAATAAAAAACATAATAATGACCTCACGCTTTTACAGTGCCCACTCTTTCAAGTTTTCCCCAGCTCATTCTTATACCGAGGAATTCTTCAATAGTCGACATTACTTTGCATATGTCGATAATAAGTATAAAAAACATTCTGTAAATGATTGCATAGGCAATCAGCCGAAACTCTTCTTTTTCAACAGCGATACAATATAGCGCTGTAATCAGGTCAAGCAAAGCCAGACCTGCCCACCAGAAAAATATCAGGTATGAAAAACCAAAGGCTACTGCTGCGGTTATAAAAAAAACATTTGCCGCTATATTCATTGCCGGCCAGATCAAAGCTTCATAGAACATTGTCCAAAGTATAAAAGTATCGCCAAAATTAATCGATGGATTGATCATCAAGCGCTTATGTTTTCTGATTGACTGAATGATACCTCTTGTCCATCTGTATCTCTGCTTCAGCAGCTGCTGTAAACTTGCAGGGGCTTCCGTATAGGATACTGATGCGGGTTCATAATATATTTTCCAGCCGTTCGCCAGTATTTTTAATGTCAAATCGGCATCTTCAGCAAAAGTGTCGTTAGAGTAGTAGCCGGAATCTACAAGAGCCTTCCGTCTGAAAAGACCTATTGGTCCTGGAATTATATTTACCAGCCTTATAAAACTCTGAGCACTCCTAGCCATATTCAGTCCCTCAATATACTCCAGAGCCTGCAGATCGGTAAGGAATTTTTTCCGGTTAAGTACTTTTACATTGCCGGCTACAGCACCAATTCCGGGATTTTCAAAATGTCTGACTGCAAGTTTAACTGCTTCCGGTGAAAGCTGTGAATCACCATCCATACATAAAATAATTTCAGCACTCGAATGTTTAATGCCGGCGTTCAGTGCACGCGATTTTCCACCGTTAGGCTGGTTAATAAGTGATACTTTGATATTGCTGAGTTCTGCCTTTACGGTATCCCACCAGACTCTCAGCCACCTCCCTGGTGTTATCGGTTGAACCATCGTTTACGATAATTATTTCGTAATTGGAATAATCCAGCTCCAGCAGTGAATTAATCGATTCATTTATAACCCGGGCCTCATTAAATACAGGAACAATTATAGAAACAAAAGGGAAATAGTTTCTGGACGGCTTAAAAGTGTATTCATTAAGATAGAGATATGCCATACTAAGTATACCGAAATATCGCAGAAGCAGGACAAAAAGGAAAATAACAAGTGCCACGATTGTTGCATACTCTATCAAAGAGCTTATGGATAATACGGTTTTCGGAAGAGTGAAGACAATAACCATGAGCAGTATGAAAGAGAATATACCACTTATAATTATCCTTCGAAGATATTTTCTCTTAAGATTTTCCCTGCCATTGGAGATTCCGTTATTATCAACAATAATAGGGGTTCTTATTATTTTCTTTTTGGTCTGCATAGTATTGGAACTAAAAACCCTCAAATATCATTAAAAAACACAATTATGGTGCCATCAGCAATCACATAAGAATTCCAGAAATTCCCACATTTAAAAACACATAAGTGCACTGAATTCAATAACTTGTATCAATTTTATACAAGGAAAGCACGGGATTTTTAGTGAAAAACCGGGCAAATAATGACTATTAACTTTCCCTCGATAAGCTAAAATGTCCAGTAAGCTGCTATATTGAATGAAGCTGATCTATACCCGGTATTTTGTCTTACTGTACTCCCCAGACTCAATCTTCCCTGTAATGTAAAGTGTTCAGCCAGAAGTACCCTGGCAGAAAGGAAAGCTTCCCTCAGGATAAAATTATTCTCGGGAATTATCCCAACTTTACCACCAAGCTTCACTTCATTATTATTATTCTGTATAATATTCCATTCACCCCACAGGCTGTGTGATTCAAAATCAGATGGTGAATAATAAAGCCGTGTTGAGTCCTTAAAACTCAGGTAATAAAATTCATAACCAGCGGAAAGTTCACCAAATCGTTTTCCTATTCTCAACTGCAGATTACTCCCCTGATTCTGATCTGATACAGAATAGTAGTTAAAATATCCCGAAGCCAGCAGTCCTGATTCACTCCTGTATTCACCGCTAAGTCTTACCATATCAGTTTTCAGTCTTCTTTCAACCAGCAAAGGTGAATAAAGAACCTGGGCGGCATCCTGTGAAATGTAATCCAGTCTGGCGCTATAACTCTTTTCCTCAGCCTTCAAATATGCTGAGCCAACAGTTACATTTTCATTGTTTTCGAAAAATGTTTGGCCTGCGGCCAATCTCATTGACCATATCCTGTTGAACTTTATTGACAGCAGCCCTTGAGCAGTATAAAAATTTAGTCTGGAGGAGGCAGAATCCAACTCGCCTCTTTGCGCAGAAACCCCGAACGATACATAATTATTTATACCGGCTTCAATGACAAGACTCTGAAGTGAGTATTTAAAATCATAATTATCGAAATAATATGATGCCTCGGGGCTAACAAAAAAATAAGTTGGGAAGTTAATAGAAAATGCATTCCCTTGTCCTTCACCCAGCCATCCAAGTCTGGTCTGTATAAGTTTTGATCCGGGGTACTCGGCAATCATTTCATTGTAGATCTTCCTGGCCTGAGCATAATCCTTCAGCTGCATATAGCAGTCACCTATATACATTCTGACTTCTGCATCAGAAGGATTACGGGCATAAAGATCTTCAAATTCACCCAGCGCTTTACGCGGATTGCTGCTCCAGAAAATTACTTTTGCTTTTTTCTTCGCGATATCGTAATCGTATCCATTATTGAGCAGCTCGTTATAAATATCAATTGCAGATTGATAATCCTTTACACAGACATAAGCGTCTGCTTCTTCCATAAGAACATTATTGTCAGGAGAGGTACGACTGTTATATTCTTTATAAAGATCAAGCGCTCCATAACAGTCATTATTACTTATCTTCTTCCTGGCTTCTTCGAGTAATAAATAAAGGTTATTTTCATTAAATACATTTTTTTGTTTTTCAATATCAAAGCTTAGTCTTGCAATTTCTTCATCCGACGGTCTTATTTTTCCCTGCGAGGGAGACATAATATTCCGCATCTTTGAATTTATTCTGCTGAGAATTTAACATTGCCATCGTAAGCAGAGCATCGAAATTATCCGGCTGCACTTTCAATACAGCCTCCAATAATTTTTCAGCTTCGTTCAGATCTTTATTCTGCCAGACGTAAAGCTTAGCTCTAAGCAGCTTATATTTAAGCTGTCCGGGTATTGAACAATCATTACATCCAGTTCATTCCCTGCAAGCTGATACTGACGGTTCCAGGCAGCATTCTGAATATAAAGAAATCTAATTTGCGGATCGTCAGGATAAAGAGCCAGGTATTCAGCGTAAAGTTTAATCGCCTCCGAATACTTCCCTGTCCCGGAATAATATCCTGCAAGTTTCAGAAGAATGTCGCGGGAATCGGGTTTTTCCTTCAGCAATTGCCTGTACTTTGTAATCTGCTGATTATAATAATTTTCTCTGGCTGACAGAACTTCTGCAGACAGTTTTTTTACCTCTTCAATATTGCCCTCTTTTGTTTTTAATATTTCCAGCTGCTGATAGGCCTCCTCGTATCTTTCAGCCTTCATAAGGGCATATATTAACTTAATCCTGGTATCGTTGTCATTGGGATCCCTTTTCAACTTTCTGAAATATATATCTATAGCATATCCGGGTCCGGTTGTGCCGTACTTATAATACCTGTAGCTTGCCGTGTCATTGAAAGTATATACATACCCATTTCCTTTGGCCCGTGCAAGACCATCCATTGCCTCCTTAAAGAATGGTTTAAGTTCCAGTGCTTTTTCGAATGCATTTACAGCTGATCTTGTTTTGCCGAGCCACAAAAGAAAATAACCGTAACGGGACCATAATCTCTGGTCATCAGGATATTTTTCTGTATATCTTTTTAGAATCGGTTCACCTTTAGACAAATGATTATTCTTCGCGAGAATTTCCGTATACCTGATGATCTCATCAGGAGATGCATTTTCCATCGAAAGATATTTATCATACCATAATTCTGCTTCAGCCCATTCTCCGAGGTTCTTATATAATTTGCCAATCTGTAAATAGTTTTCAGATACGGATGGATTAATCGCAATCTCTCTCTTATATCCTTCTATTTCATTATAAATCAGTTTATACCATTGTTCGGTAGCGTGAGTAAGGTTATTACTTATATCAGTATTTTCAGGTTCAAGCTTTCTGGCAGATCGAAAATCATAAACAGCCTGTTCATATTGGCCTCTGTGTTCGTACGCCAATCCTCTGAGGTTGTATCCTTCAGCCTGCTGTGGTCTTGCTGAGATATAATTATTTAACAAATCGATAGCTTCACCATAGCGGCCGCTTTTCATATAAGAAAGAGCTTCAGTTTTCTGCTTTTCTACATTAGGATGGGGCTGGGCGGTTATATTATGGGAACAAAGTATTAAACTTATTAGAATAAAAAAGATGGGATTCCGGGTATTCATTTCATTTTATATCAGAAGAAAAGCTGACGTTGTGTATGGGAATTTAAAGTTAGCCTGTTAATCATGTCCTCTGCATTCTTAATAGTTTCATCAACCCTCAGAGCAAGAACAGAAATATAGGGGATCACTTTTTCAATATATTCCGGTTCACTACGCGGCAGATTACCTTTTATCCTGCTGATAAATTTATTTATAGTTCTGGTATCCTCTTTCGTTACCATAACTACAATATTATTAGAGATGAGGCAGATCTTATCCTTCTTGTCAGAAGAAAGCCTGATAATATTCATTAACTGATTTAGAGTAAGCAGACCTTCTTTTTCTGCTTCAGGATCCAGTCTGAATGAGACCAGTGTAAAGACCTGGCCTGTACTTCGATATAATGCAATCTGGTTATTAAGTATAAGCTGAAAATCGTTAAGATTATAAAAATTAGTAAATGTATAATTTTCGGCCGGGATGTCAAGATCTGCAAGCGACTGGTATTGCAATCCAGATTCGGTTACAGCAGTAGTTTTTGTTTTTTTCTTTTTTACAGAATAATCGTCAGTTATACCAATTGAGGGTTCCAGCTGATATTGAGCACTGAACTTACCCTGAGTGTGCCCTATATTTGGGGTAATTGTTATTTTTCCACCCGAAATCCCTTCTGTTTCTTCTTTATGCAAATACAAAATACCGGTTGAATTCAATGCAAGAGTATCAGCTATTGAATTGGCAGCAGGAGTTGCAGGATCTCCAAGAATAAATAAACTGGTTACACTTTCATTTTCTATTGCCTCGGTAGTTTCAATAAAAACATCCTGGAGGAGAGTAAGGTTAACGAAATTTATAAACGGGGTAAGTTCATCAAAAACCATTTTATTCGGCTGGTACTGTTCCACGACTGTCACTATATCCCTTAGATACTCTACAAGAAATTCATCTGTATTCTCAACTTCCTGAAGATCAGAAGGCGGCGCAACACGAACAACAATTACCTGGTTCTGGTTCATATACTGCTGCAAATCAAAGTTAATTGATGCGGCCTGTATCATAAGATCCTTTGGTCTCATGCTTGTAAAATAAAGACAAATCTCTTTTTGCTTTATACATTCTTTAGCAAACTGAAGTCCAAGCAGGGTCCTTCCTGATTTTCTGGGTCCTATCAACAGGTAAGTTCCTCCTCTGTAAAATCCACCCCAGGCATCATCAACAATTGAAATACCAGAAGAAACCAGTTGTATTTTTTTCTTCATTTTTTTCAGCACCGTATTTTTGGTTAACAGCAATAATAAACTAGAACTTAACCCGTCTTTTTTTTTCGGAAGTTTCCAGTACTGAGAGATCGATTTTCAGCCCTCTTTCCCTGTCAAAGACGTAATTTGATTTAAGTTCACCGGATTTATGTTCGATATACGGCAGCAGAGATATTGTTCCGTATAAATCATTAATTTCTTTATCAAGATAAATTAACCCATTGCTTACATCAGCAAGATGCTGGAGTAAAGCTGACATTGCATCTGTAACAGGTTCGGCTGAAATGATAATGCTGGTTATGTTATGACTTTCAAGATTATGTTTGAACTTGTCCAGTATTAATTCCAGCAATGTCACATCCCTAAACCCAATAAAAGACGTTATTTCATCAAAGATGACTCTGGAAGGATAATATTCGTTAATGGTAGTAATAACATCATCAAAATAATCAACCAGGTCCTGATCAGGAGTATGAGATGGAAAATCCCTGTCCGGTGGAATTACCCTGACGATAGTAATCAGCCGGGAGCTAATTAAATCCATTGGATTAAGATTCATCCATTCAGCCTGCTGCTTTACCTCCTCATGAGTTTTACTTGTAAAATAGATACAGCGTTCATTATGAGCTGCTCCCTCAAGCACAAATTTTAGTCCAAAATTTGTTTTGCCCGATTTATGACCGCCGATTAAAAGATAGTTGGAACCTTTGTAAAGTCCGCCCCATCCCTCATCAATTAAACTTATCCCGGAGGATATTAATTCTAAATTATTTTGCATAGACCACGAAGGTTTTTGTTGAAATGGCCAAATATTATGCCGGTCGGAATTGTGCTTAAACCTTTAATATTAAATTTCTTACGGGTGTAGTTTGAACTAAACAGAGACAATAGATAAACGAATGTATTATAATGCAACAAAATGTGATTAAACCCATCATTTAGTAAAAAAGGTGGGAAAAGCAGCTAAAAAATATAATAAAGTGGTTATTTGATCGAATTGGAGGCTATAAGTTCTTTGGCTGTTCTGAGAATATCTTTCTTATCAACCGGCTTTGCAAGGTAGCCGTTAGCACCAATAGCCATAAATTTTTCTTTGTCCCCTCTCAAAGCATAAGCTGTGACCACAAGTATCGGAACAGTCCGCCGTTTTGGGTCGCTTTTAACTTTTACTATAACATCGCTGCCATCCAGATCCCCCGGAAGGTTAATATCAAGAATAATAAGACTATAATTATATTTCCTTATAAATTTGAGGGCGTCAGCGGCATTCTGCACTGTATCTATGTCATAATAATCCCTGAGGTAAATTTTAAGGATAAGCTGCGTTTCTGTATTATCCTCAACGATTAATACCTTTTTTCGTTCTTTACCAGAAGTAATATCAAACAGCAGCGGGAAAACCATAAAAAGCCGGAGTAAATATTAATTGGTTTCTTTTTTCGGAAAATTTGTTCCCATAACCTCATCCCATACAGGTGAACTTACACCGAATCCTTTTGTTGAATCCATATAGTGATGCTTCATATGATGATTTTTAATAGCGAGCCAGAATTTATTATGCATGTTAAAATGATGTACAGCATAATGTGTCATATCATAGGCAAGATATCCAAGAATAAAACCCACAAAAAAAGCTGCTACGTTTATAGAGCCGAGTATCAGCGCAAATACATAATAAAAAAGTATTGCCAGCGGTACACTGACAGAAGGAGGCATTACAAGCCTCTTTGAATCATTAGGGTAATCGTGATGAACACCGTGAAAAATGAAGTGGATCTTTGCCCCGAATTCTGACTTAAACTCGAAATGGAAAATAAATCTGTGCAGTGTATACTCAGTGAGACTCCATACCGCAATTCCCAGTATGACTAAAGTCAGTATTGTTATTGCGGACTGTTCATAGATGAACACAGCCCTGTACATAAAATAGAAGACTACAGGAAGGTATATAAATAAGGGGACGGAGAAATGGACACGAGAGAACATCTCCATAAAATCACTTTCAAACATTCTGACTGTTTCGTCCTTGTTGGATACGAAATTCTTAGCCATATATGTAATCCTCAGATGTTGTTTTTTTCAGATGCTAATTTAATAAATTTAATACTTATTACTACAGGCAGTGAACCAGATCATAATATAGTTCATTTTTCGGCCGCTGAAAACCATTATTGAAAATTTAATCTTTACGAAATAAAAAATAGAAATTCATTTGATATTAATTATTAAAGTTTTCATATTCTACTTCAAAATTTTATAGTTCATACTTTTACGGAGGTTAAATGCCGGAAAATGGAGAGCGCGAACAATGGGGAACTAAAATTGGATTAATCCTTGCCGTCGCTGGAAACGCAGTAGGCCTTGGAAATTTTCTCAGATTTCCGGTACAGGCTGCTCAAAACGGTGGCGGAGCCTTCATGATTCCATATTTCATTTTCTTTCTTATTCTCGGGATTCCCCTGATGTGGATCGAATGGGGAATCGGACGACACGGAGGCAAATATCGTCACGGAAGCGCACCGGGAATGTTTGATGTGATCTGGAAGAATAAAATGGCAAAATATTTCGGCGCTCTCGGTCTTTTTATCTCCATGACTATTCTTATTTACTATACCTATATTGAATCCTGGACCCTCGGCTTCAGCATCTTTTCAGTTTCAAAAATGTACTTTGATGAGAACACAGCGAATACAATGCGGAACTTTTTATACAGTTATCAGGGACGGGAAACCGGTACGCATTTCAGCAGTCTTCTCCCCGCATATATTTTGATGCTTATAACATTCGCTATCAATTTCTGGATATTATTCAAAGGAATTTCAAAAGGAATTGAAAAGCTGGCCAAGATCGCCATGCCGCTTCTTCTTATTTTTGGGGTTATTCTTGCGGTGAGAATAATAACCCTGGGAACCCCGAATCCCGCTATACCTGAAAATAGCGTAGCTAATGGATTTGCTTTCATATGGAATCCCGATTTTTCGAAATTATCGAATCCTACAATCTGGCTTGCGGCGGCGGGACAAATATTTTTTACACTTTCTGTAGGAATGGGAACGATCCATGCCTATGCGAGCTATCTTAAACCGGAAGATGATATAGCGCTGAGCGGTTTAACAACAGCCGCGACGAATGAATTCGCAGAAGTAGTGCTTGGTGCATCAATTGCAATTCCTGTTGCTGTTGCTTTCTTCGGACTTGATGCAACCAAAGCTTTCGCTCAGGGAGGTGCTTTTGATCTGGGTTTTGTTTCAATGCCTCTTATCTTCCAAAAAATTCCCCTGGGAGCTTTATTTGGATTTCTCTGGTTCCTGCTCCTCTTTTTTGCCGGAATAACTTCTTCTGTAGCAATGGGGCAGCCTGTAGTGGCGTTCCTTGAAGATGAATTCGGTATGGATAGAAAGAAAGCTGTAATGACGCTTGGAATCACAGTATTGATTGCAGTCCAGTTCGTTGTTTTCTTCCTCAAATTTGGTTTCCTGGATGAAATGGATTACTGGGCAGGAACGTTTGGACTGGTAGTATTTGCATTTATAGAGACAGTTTTGTTTATGTGGGTATTTGGTTCAGATAAAGCATGGAATGAAATGAATGCCGGAGGCGATTTTAAGATACCCAGGATTTTTTACTACATAATGAAATTTATAACTCCTCTCGTGCTGCTTGTCATTATGCTATGGTGGCTGATAAACGATGCAATTCCAATATTCCTGCTATCAAATGCCCAGGCTGAAAATGTACCTTATATCTGGGGTTCACGTATACTTATGTTTATAATAGCCCTTCTGATTCTGCTTATGGTAAGAAAAGCCTGGTCAAATCATTCAGGTGAAGAACTGCAAAGGTAATTATTATAGAATTTTGAGGTTTATATGGGTCTATCAACAGAGGGAATTATTTTCATATCAATAGCCTGGGGATGTATTTTCATCCTTACAAGTTATTGCTTTACAAGGGTTATGAAATCGGAAAGGAAAAAGAAATAAAGGAGAGATGAGCCAGGCTCATCTCTCTCTCTGAATTAATGTGGAATGATGCCGTTCATTTCTTCGTGGTCATTGGCATCTTTTTCATCAGGTAGAAACGCTCTGTTAGTCTCAGTTGCAGCCAGACTGAATCTACCGTTTTCAAGATTTTTATAGAGCCTGTCATTTTCAATCAAATAATAAAACTGCTCTCTGAATTCCTCAAGAGAAATCCCGCATGTAGCTGCATACTTCGCAAGTTCGTGAGGATCTTCAAAATCGGCCTGGTTTAATCTCAGCATATAACGGCGTGCAACATAGAAGGATTCAGATGAAGGATCAACCATTCTGACTTTAGTTTTACCGGTAACCGGATCAAGAATATCCTTAAAGTAAAGAGGGACAAAATGACCATTCTGAATAGAAACCATAGCTCCGGAACCACCATTCAGCATAAACTGTGCGGCTGAAAATCCCAGATCCCTTGTGTATTCCATATCAAACGGGATAGGATCGGCGCAGCGCAGCTCGTAACCGATATTTTTTGCAACAATGGTAGTTTTCAGATTATAGGATTTCAGTTTCTCCTGGACTTTATATTTAAGTATCTCTCCGAAATTTATTTCTGCGATTCGGATGTTATCGTGTGCATCTCTTTCAACATCAACAAGAGCCTGAAGATCATCCTGTGCCAGGTGTTCTACCAAACCTTCAGCAAGAATCGCGACTCCATCCGATTTCCCATAACTCATTCTTTTAACTATTGCACCAACAAGCACATCAACCATGTGTGAAAGTTTTATTGTAGGACCGGGAAATTCTTCAGGAATAACAGTCAATGTAGCTCCTGCTGCTTTACCAATACCAAGAGCAAGATGTCCAGCTTTCCTGCCCATTGAAACTACGAAATACCAGCGCGAAGTAGTCTGCGCATCAACCATCAGATTTTTAACCACTTCAACACCTATATGTCTGGCGGTCTGGAAGCCGAATGTAGGGATACCATGAGGCAGATCAAGATCATTGTCTATAGTCTTCGGAACATGTACTACTTTAATTCTACCCGCTGCCATTTCATCCACTTTAAGGGCACTGTATGCCGTATCATCACCACCTATGGTGATAAGTTTATCAACATTCAGTCGAAGAAGAGAGGTTACTGTATTCTCAAGATGTTTTTTATCTTTCGTCGGATTTGAGCGGGATATTCCTATATATGATCCACCTCTGAAGTGAATACGACTCACATTCTGGATAGTGAGATTTTTCACATGAGTGATATCTCCCTGCATAAGCCATTTGAAACCATCCCTGATTCCAATTACCTCGATACCTTCAAGTCCCGCCCTAATTGTTGCTGCTCCTATAACACTATTTATACCAGGCGCAGGACCTCCGCCCACGAGTATTGCAAGTTTTTTGGGTGCAATTGACATCTCTTCCTTCTCCTTCTTCAATCTTCTCTTCTAATTAGTTCTTATGTTATAATACTTTTAATTTTGCAAATTTCAGCATCAGCTGTTTAACATTATTACCCTCAAAAATTACCGTAGCCTTCTGCATATCTCCTGATCCTGTTACCTGCGTAACCCTCCCCAGTCCGAATTTATCGTGCATAACCTTACTTCCGGGTTTTAAAGTGCGGCTATCCTGATTAAAATCTTCATAGTCTACATTCTCGAAATATTCATAATACATTTCTTTTTTTGACTTCCGGTTGGAAGACTTACGGCCAATACCCCCATTTACCTCTGTAAAAGTTGCCGGCTCCAGTTCATCAATAAATCTTGAACGGCTCTGGTAAGCAACTTCACCGAAACGGTAACGACTTCTTGCATGAGAAATATATACTTTCTGTTTCGCTCTGGTAACGGCCACATAAAATAACCTTCTTTCCTCCTCAACCGTAGCTTCAGTACTAAAACGATTTGAGAGAGGGAATATATCTTCTTCACAACCGGTTACAAAAACAATCGGGAACTCCAATCCTTTAGCGCTGTGAATAGTCATCATAGTAACGACATTTTTTTCATCTTCATACATATCTATATCTGCAATCAAAGATACATCTTCTAAGTATTGTTCAAGTTGAGCATCATCATTCGAATTGGAGAAATCGCTTAAAGCAGATAACAGTTCGTTAATATTTTCCCAGCGGGCGAGAGATTCAGGAGTATTTTCTTCTTTAAACATTCTTAAAACACCGAGTTCGTCGACAAGTGCGCGTGACAGTTCGCCGACTGAAAGTTTATCCTTCAACTCTATATACTTATCGAGCAGTACTTTAAATCCTTTTACGTTCTTCTGAATTCTTTCCTTGATATCAATAACCTCGAATACCCTTGTCATAGTTTCAAATAAGGAAATATCATGCTTGCGGGCAAAGGCAATCATTCTTTTAATTGTCGTACTTCCTATACCTCTTTGAGGAAAATTCATTATTCTCAAGAGACTTTCCTCATCCTCCTGATTGGCAAGGACCCTGAGATAAGCTACTATATCCTTAACTTCTTTTCTCTTATAGAATTCGATACCACCGACAATGTTATATGGGATCTTTTCCCTTCTAAAAATATCCTCGAGAGCACGTGACTGAGCATTAGTTCTGTATAATATCCCAAAATCCTTAAGCGATAGTTTCTTCTTAGAAATTTCCTGTTTTATAAACTTTGCGATTTGATAAGCTTCATCTTTTTCATCAGCGCATTTTACAAGGGTAAGAAGCTCACCGTCATTATTTTCTGTCCATAATGTCTTTATCAGCTGCTCTTTATTATGTTTAATTACCGAATCGGCTGCTGCCAGGATCGTCTTTGTTGACCGGTAATTCTGTTCAAGCTTATATATTTTGTGTTTGGGAAAATCTTTCTGAAAATCAACCATATTACCGATATTCGCACCCCGCCAGCTGTAGATACTCTGCGCATCATCTCCTACAACAGAGATTTTTCCATCTTTCGTAACCAATAACTTAATCAACTCGTATTGAGCTTTGTTTGTATCCTGAAATTCGTCAACGAGGATATATTCAAATTTCTTTTTGTATTTACTCAACACTTTCTGGTTAGAGTTAAACATTTCAATCGGTTTTAAAAGAAGATCCTCAAAATCCATTGAGTTGTTAGTCGTAAGTCTTTTCTGATATTCTTCATATATATCGGCAATCTTTTCTTCAATGAATTCACCTTTATGCTTTTTCCTGAACTCTGCGGGCATTAGCATATGGTTCTTCATAAAACTGATTCTGTGTTTAACAGAATTTGGAGTTACAGAATCGAGGTCTATATTCAGATTCGAAATTATATTTTGAACAAGAGAGAGAGAATCTTCCGCATCATAGATTGAAAAATTCTGTTCATAATTAATATGTTTGGATTCAATTCTGAGAATCCTGGCAAAGATGGAGTGAAATGTTCCCATCCATAAAGAATCCGCTTTACTACCTATAAGCTGGCGAATCCTCTCTTTCATTTCATTAGCAGCCTTATTCGTAAAGGTCAATGCAAGAATAGAATCCGGAGAGTACCCTTTTTCAATAAGATATGCAATTTTATAAGTTAAAACCTTGGTTTTTCCTGATCCGGCACCTGCAACAATCATCTGTGGGCCATCAAGGTATTCAACGGCTGATTTTTGGTCTTTATTTAATTCTTTTAGGTTTACCATACATCCATTCTGATTTTTAAGATGCAAATATAAATATTTGCATTCCGAATAAAAAGGTAAGAAATAAGTGGAATTGATAAATCCTGCCCAAATCAGGGGAAGATTCTTAGAGTAATTTGTTGCAGTTCCTTTTATTTCTTACATTTATGAATAATATCAAATTAAACTATTAAAAATTGAGGGATGATTATGTTTAAAGATAAAATCCAGAAGGCTTTGAATGCTCAGATGAACCTTGAATTATCCTCTTCCTATCTTTATCTGGCTATGGCAGCTTATTTCGAATCGGAAAATCTGAACGGATTTGCTCAGTGGATGAAAATTCAGTCGGGCGAGGAGTATGCTCATGCAATGAAAATTTACGGTTATATTAACCAGAGAAATGGCCGGGTAAATCTATCAAAAATTGATGCCCCAAAAAGTGAGTGGAAAGATGCTGCAGAAGTATTTGCAGAAACCCTGAAGCATGAACAGAAAGTTACCAAAGCCATTGATGATATTGTTGATCTTACTATAACCGAAAAGGATCATGCAACTAACACTTACCTTCAGTGGTTCGTGACAGAACAGGTTGAAGAGGAAGCAACCGCAATGAACATCCTTGATAAAATCAAGATGGTAGGTGATAATAAAAACGGTTTGTTCCTGCTCGACAGAGAATTGGGTATGAGAGCAGCAGGCTGATTAGCTTATTTCTAAGTAACAAAGCAAAAAAAAGGCGGTCGATTGACCGCCTTTTTTTATCATTCCAAAATAATTAATGTTTAATTTCCGAAACCGGTATTGCAGTATGTCTCATCGAATGTACTTTATTAGCAACCGGGAGTTCAACGGTATCCTTAACCCGTGCTTCAAAGTAATCGCGAAATCTCTGTACCATATATTTAACCGGCCATGCAGCAGCTTCTCCGAGAGCACAAATTGTGTTGCCCTCAATATTATTTGCCACCGAGATAAGCAGATCAATATCGCTTTTAGAACCTTCGCCTCTTAATATCCTGTTAAGGATTTTCAGCATCCAGCCGGTTCCTTCACGGCACGGGGTACATTGACCACAGCTTTCATGATAATAGAATTTAGTAATTCTGGCTAAGAACTTTAACCAGATCAGTATCTTCATCCATTACCATAACGCCCGCGGTTCCTATCGCTGAGCCAACTGTTTTAAGAGATTCAGCATCCATTTTAACACCTTCTATCTGATCACCTCTTAATGGGGGCATAGAGGATCCGCCGGGAATTACGCACAAAACTTTTTTATTACCCGGAACACCTCCGCCGTATTTATAAATCAGATCGGTAAGAAGAGTGCCGGAGGGAAGTTCATAAACACCGGGCTTGTTAATATGTCCACTCAAACCATAAAGTATGGTTCCGGGGTGTTTGGGTTCGCCTATCTTCGAAAACCATTCCCACCCTTTATTTATGATAGCGGGAACATTTGTTATCGTCTCTACATTGTTAATTGTAGTTGGACAACCCCATAATCCGAACTGGGCCGGGAACGGAGGTTTAACTCTGGGATAGCCTCTCTTCCCTTCTATAGAATTCATCAGAGAAGATTCCTCTCCGCAAATGTAAGCGCCGGCTCCTTTATGAATATAAATTTCGCAGGAAAAGTCGGTGCCGAAAGTTTCCTTCATTTTCTCGCCCACAAATCCCTTTGAATAGGCATCATCCAGTGCTTTTTGAAGAAGTTTAATCCATTTATGATACTCGCCGCGTATATAAATATAAGTAACTTTCGCTCCGATGGCGTAGCTTGTAATTAATATTCCTTCAATAAGCTGATGAGGATTGAATTCAAATATCTGTCTGTCTTTAAATGATCCCGGCTCGCTCTCATCACCGTTTACACATAAATACTTAGGTTTATCTGTAGTTTTCGGCATAAAGCTCCATTTAAGTCCAGCCGAAAAGGCAGCACCGCCGCGGCCCCGTAGTCCGGATTTTTTAACCTGGTCAATTAATATCATCAGGCGACTGACTTAAAGCTTTTTTTATTGCGGTAAATCCGCCGTTCTGCAGATAAACATCTATTAAGTGAATATCTTTTATATCAGGAAGAACGATTTTTTCCATTTAATTCTTATTCTTTAGTGAGTCTAATATTTCAACAACTTTTTCTTTAGTAAGATTTTCATAATAATCTTCATTCACAGCAATCATAGGGGCTGTTCCGCAGGAACCCATACACTCAACTTCCTCCAGTGAAAAGGTCTGATCCTCAGTGACCTGCATATTATCAATACCAGTTTTTCTTTTACTTTATCATAAAGATCATATCCGCCGCGGAGCATACAGCTGACATTAGTGCAGACCTGTATGTGGTATTTCCCCATCGGTTTCTGATGATACATAGTATAAAAAGTTACCACGCCCAGAACTTCCTCGGGAGTCATTTCGAGTATCGAAGCAACTTCTCTGATTACTTCATTTGATATGAATCCATTCTGTTCCTGCGCAAGGTAGAGGACGGGCATAACAGCAGGTTTTTTTACAGGGTATTTCTTAAGTATGTTGTCAATCTTCTGAAGATTTTCTTCTGAAAACTTAAAATTATTCATTATTAATTCTTTGTTTTTCTGGAACAGGTAAACCGCCGGAACGGTCATTTAATATTTTCTCTAAAAAACCAACAATTAGTTATCGGCAGTGACTGAAATTCCACCGGGGTTCTTTTATTTATCGGCTTCTCCCATAATAGGATCGATGCTTCCGATAATAGCCACCACATCAGACACCATCTGCCCTTTTATTAAATGTGGAAGCGACTGGAGGTTTACCATCGAGGGGCTGCGGATCTTGCATCTCCAGGGACGGCCTTCGCCTTTACTGACAAGATAAAATCCAAGCTCACCTTTTGAACCTTCAATTGCATGGTAAATATCTCCTTCCGGAGGATTTATTCCGAAATTAACTATCATAAAATCATGTATCAGTTCCTCCATCTTGGTATAGATTTCAGTTTTATGTGGAAGAACCTTCTTAGGCTGATTGAGCAGTACTTCACCCTGAGGCATTTTATCCAGTATCTGCCTGACAATTTTGGCACTTTCTCTGGCTTCGTCAGCACGTACAAAGTATCTGGCGAGTGAATCACCTTCGGGATATGTTACTACCTTAAAGTCCATGTCATTATAGAACAGATAAGGAGAATTTCTACGAATATCATATTCAACACCGCTTCCTCTAAGACTGGGGCCTGTCATTCCAAGATCTATAGCATCTTCAGCCGAGATGACGCCCGCTCCTTCAAGTCTTTCAATAAAAATTCTGTTAGTATTTATGAGACGCTCGCACTCGTCAAGATTTTCGTCAAACTGATCTATAAACCATTTAGTCTTAGCCAGGGCATCAGGCTGAGCATCATTCGCAACTCCGCCGATACGCGTATAACTATTAGTGAACCTGGCGCCGCATAGTATATCCCAGATATCGAGTATTTTTTCACGCTCTCTCAATGTCCACAGAAATACAGTAAGTGCTCCCACATCCATTGCCAAAGAACCGATAGCTACAAGGTGTGAAGCAATGCGTGCAAGTTCAGCAATCATCATCCTGATGTATTGAGCCCGCGGAGGTGCTTCAATACCAGCTAATTTTTCCACAGCAAGTACCCAGGCTACGTTATTTGCCATAGGAGAAAGATAATCGAGTCTGTCAGTATGAGGAATAAACTCATAATAGCTCATATTTTCGGCCATTTTTTCGTAGCCCCGGTGCAGATAACCCAATTCAGGGACACTGGCTATTACCGTCTCACCATCCAGTCTCAGGAGTACACGCAGAACTCCATGAGTGGCCGGATGCTGGGGCCCCATATTCAGCACCATCTCATTTTCAAGGGCATCATCAACGCTGATATCGGAATCCGCACCTAAAAGCGCTTCAATTATCTTAGGATGAACTTCGTCTTTAGTCAGTTTAGGCATATTCTATTAATCTTTTTTTGGTAATGGAAGACTTCCGGGTATTCCCATCAATGGAAAATCTTTTCTTAATGGATGATATTCAAAATCCTCCGGCATATACATCCTGCGAAGATCAGGGTGATTGTTAAAAATTATACCGAACATATCATAGGTTTCCCGTTCAAGCCAGTTCGCTGTTCTCCATACAGCTGATACTGTGTCAATGCTGCAATCTGATTCATCGATGTCAGCTTTTAGTCTAAGCCTGAAATTATGTTTTAACGAAAAGATATGATAAACAACAGTAAACCTGTACTTCCTTTTCGCCCAATCAATTGCAGTGACATCTTCGCATAAGCGGAAATCCAATTCCGGATCTTCTTTTAGAAAACGGCAGATCTTGGTTATATGTTCTTTATCAAATTTCACCGACAAATCACCGCGGTAGTCGACAACATCAAACTTCACCTGCGGAAAGTTTTCCCGGAGTTTCTGAGGAATAAGTTCTTTTAGATTCATATATTAGTTATTCTGTAAGACGTTTAGCTCAGGAAGTTTTTTATCCTGAAAATCTCTTGCTTTCGTTTTTCCGATTTTATCCTGAATCTGAATTAATGCATTTAAAAGATTATCAGGACGAGGCGGGCAGCCTGCCAGGTAAATATCTACAGGAAGGAACTGATCTATTCCCTGAACGACATTGTATGACCTGTACATTCCGCCTGATGAAGTACAGGCACCCATTGCAATTACCCATTTAGGATCGGGCATCTGATCATAAATTTTTCTTACGACGTGGGCCATTTTATATGTCACTGTTCCCGCTACAATCATAAGATCGCATTGGCGGGGAGTAAATCTCATAACTTCTGACCCAAACCTTGCAATATCATATTTGGGATCGCCAGAAGCCATCATTTCGATAGCGCAGCAGGAAATACCCATCGGCATCGGCCAGACCGAACTCTCGCGGGACCAGGCAGCCAGGGCATCAATTGTTGTGGTTATAAATCCTTCTTCTTTTAACTTAGCCTCTAATCCCATTTAAATCCGCCTTTCTTGTATACATATAAGTATCCTAATTCAAGTACAACTAAAAAGATCAACATTGAAACAAACACTGAAAATCCGAATTCAGCGAACAGTCTTTTGAATTCAACTGCCCATGGATATACAAAAATAACTTCGAGATCAAAAATTATAAAGAGCATAGCCACCAGGTAATATTTTACGGATATTCTTTCCCGGGTTGTTCCGACAGGTTTCATACCACTTTCATAAGTGGAAAGTTTCTCTTTTGTTGGTCTTTGGGGACCGAATATACCGGATGACAATGCGGTTCCTACGGCAAATACAAGCGCGAAACCAATTACTAGAAAAACAGGTATATATTGTTCAATCATCACATTTTTTACGATTTTTGAATATTAAAGTTATCCAAAAAAAGCCATTTTGTCAATTTAAACTGAGCTGTACCTGATGTGTTTCAAATCAGGGTCCATGAGGATTTTACGACTTTATTGTTAACTATTATGGGTTTATTTTTCGTAAAATTTTCAGGTTTTTTTTGTTGTTTCTAAAAAAATATTTACCTCTGTTACTATATGCGGTGTTGTTACTTCCGGGATGCGAACGAAACGCACCAACTGAAACTTCGGGAGACGGTCTTCCACCAGCCGTACCTACCAACGTTAAAATTTACTCCGCCTTTGATGGTGAGATTGAAATAGTATGGCATGCCAATGTCGAAATAGATCTGAAAGGCTATAACATCTACAGAAGTATGGATAGCACTCATTTCAGTCTGATCGATTTTTCCGATCAAAATTATTACCTCGATGATTCACTTAATTATGACGAAAAATATTATTACCGTGTGACAGCTATTGACATCGAGAACAGGGAAAGCAATCCGTCACCCACGGTCAGTGCGATACCTAAAAACATTTACGAGCCTTTTGCCCCGAGATTTCTGCAGATAAATGCAAGAAACTGGATTGGAGAAAAATCAGTTTATCTAACCTGGGATCCGGGCTATGAGACTGATATTGCCGGCTTCTATATTTACAGAAGCACTACCCCCGGATTTATTCCAGACAGTACAAATATAAATGGGTTTTCAGAGAGCTGCGGGTTATTCCGATACATCAGCTCTTTCCCTTCTTACAACTTATTTTTATAAGGTAATTGCTGTTGATAGAGGAAATCTCAGAAGCTCCCCCAGCAGCGAGGTCAGTGATATAATTCTGCCGATGGCAGGAGCTGTTTCACCTGTCGGTACAGTAAAAACCAATATTCTTCAATTTAAATTTATAGCTCTACCAGTTGCCTCAACATATGAGATTACACTGCAGTCAAATCCTTATTACGGTCAGATTTGGAGTAAGGTAATAAATACCAGTATTGTTGATGATACAATAAGCGTTGATTATGACGGTAATTATATTGATTATGGGGTAAGTTATTACTGGAGAGTTGTAACTTATACTGAGGATAATTCAAATCCAAACAGTATTTCGCCTCTATATAATTTCGTACTTCAGCCCGAATAAATTTGAACATGATTATTGAACTTAATTCTTTTACTGAATACCTTAAAGGGTTAAATTAAAACAACCGTTAATTTTACAATCTTCCTTTGAAAAGATATTATATCTTAATTTTAATTCATTTGATGGCATCAGCATTAATAAATGCTCAATCTGAAATAGACAGCCTTCAGTTTATTCTGGTTGAAAATCCTCTCAATCTCTTGTCAACAAAGCTCGATAAACAGCTTAATACCTATTACCTGTCATCTAAGTTTTCTTATAATAAAGTCTTTGAAAAGTATTCTTTCGACGTCACGGAAGATTACAATTCAACTTTTATCAAATCAGCCGATAAAAGCATCAGGGACGAGCAGTTTCTTTCCGCTTCCGCTGCCTACAACATTACCCCATATCTCAAGTTAGGGTTCCTGGGTAATAATACTATTCTGTCCGATAATCGAAAGATTGAAATAAACCAGGCTTCAGTATCGAACGCGATGATATTCAGTGATCTGACACCTGGCGTAAATGTTCATATTTCTCCTTTTTTCGGCTACTCAAATAATAGACAAATCGGGGAGAATGATAACGGTTTTATTTACGGCGGCGAGGGATTGGTGGATGATTTTGAATTATCTAACTTCAATTTATCATCAAGATTAAGGTTCCGGAACGAAGATATATCTCCAAGGAAAAATTTGTTAAGATATTTTAACCTTACAGCTAATAGTGTATTTAACGAAAATGTGAGCAATTATATAACTACAGGGTATTTACAGAACAGAAAGGATTTTTATTATTCAGCCGATTCTGTTATTTCGAGAGAATATGACATTACCAACAATATTCAGAGCAGAGACGAAACAGCATACCTGCTTGAAGACGGACTTACCTATAATGGTTTTGCATCAAATTTTGGTCTGGATCTGAAAGGCAGGCTGGATTGGCGAAACATCAACAGGGATACACGTTATCACCCGGTGCAGGTATTATCCAGTTCAGTCTTTGATTCAAGGATAGAAGAATTGAAGTTCGAACTGGAATCCAACTTCAGATATATTACTTCATCTTTCTCCGGAAGACTGAGGGTAAATTATTCTGAAAGAGATGAAAAACATATTGCAAAGAATTTTTTAAATACCAGCTCTATCTTTTTTGATGAAAGACAGGATATAGAGAATCAGAAAAACAACAATTCAGCAAGGATTGCCGTGTCAGTGCAGGGTGACTGGGATATATCCGGCTCAGATAAACTTTCATTTAGTGTTTATCAGAATAAACTCCGATATGATACCCCAAGTCCGGATAATTATGATGACAGAGATGAACTGCTTTCAATAATACGATTAAGGTATATTCATGTCCTTACACCTTTTTTTAATGCTTTCATTACTGCTGAAGGAACTCAAAGTCATATCGTTTACATTTTTTCAGAAAAAAGTTCAAATAATAATATAAACCGTGTACTAAAGTTCTCCGCAGGCGGCGAATATCATGGAAAGAACATATCATCAATAAATTCATTCGAGGTTTCTGCCAACTATACAGTATATGATTTCCGCGACCTTGTTCCAAACCTCAGAAGTTTTTCTTTCAGGCAGTTTACTGCTATTGATTCAAGTACTATAAGATTGGATAAGAAATTTTCGATAAAGAATTACGGTTATATCAAACTCTCGCAGCAGGGTGAACTTAACTGGTCTGCTTTTTCAGAAAAGCCCACACGTTTTTTACAGGAAATTTACGCTGAACCTAAATTCGTATTATCTTATAATCATGTGAGTTTCGGACTTGGAAGCAGGATATTTTCTCTTTTAACATTTAATTATGATGGCAGGAAAAAAATAAAAGATTCTGATTATCTTAGTATAGGACCTTTGACAGAGATACTGTGGCTTGCAGAAAATACAATTTATTTCAAGATTTACGGCTGGTATGAGTTTATCACGGTAGATAATACCGGGCGACAGCAGGCTAATCTCTCATTTGAAGTAAATTGGAATTTCTAGTTGGATTAAAAAAAAAATTTCATATTTTACCAAATCAAATTCAGGAATAAATTTGGCAGAAGACAAATACTACCTCGAGATCGAGAGTGATCCTAATAATCTTATCACTGTCGAAGAATTCATAAACTATTTTTCCAAAGATCTGGGTTTGGATGATGATAAATTATCCGCGCTGCTTCTTGCCGTAACAGAAGCGACTACTAATGCAATCATCCATGCTAACCGCAGTGATAAAAGTAAAATGGTTCAGATTACTGCAAAAGTTGAAGAAGGTAAGCTCTACATAATTGTTAAAGATGAAGGTCCGGGTTTCCAGCCGGAAGAGGTTCCGGATCCTACGGATCCTGAAAATCTGCTGAAAGATTCAGGAAGAGGATTATATCTGATGCGTATTTATATGGATGACCTCAGATATAATATTACTCCCCACGGAACAGAGACAATACTGGTACTAAATATCACTTAATTTCCCTATTAAGGATTTAACTGCTTCTCCCGATTTCCTGAGTGCTAAAAGCTCATCATCTGCCAGTTTCATTTCAATCACCTTTTCAATCTCATTCTTTCCAGGTTTCACCGGAACACCACAGAATACTTTCTGTAGTCCCTATTCTCAATTAAGCCAGGCCGAACACGGCAGGACCCTCTCCTGTCTTTTACATCGAATCTTTCGGCCCTTAAACTAAGAATTATCGCATTATAGAATATTGAGCTTCCATTGCAAATGGAGGCTATCATATTTATTTTTGTTTATTAGCTAGTGTTTCAGTTTGAGCTGAAATCTAAAATTCATTAAAACCAAGAGGAACAAATATGGGAAGGAAAAAAATAGCATTAATAGGCGGCGGACAGATTGGCGGAGTACTTGCTCAGCTTGTTGCTATGAGACGACTCGGAGATGTGGTTATGTATGATATCGTTGAAGACATGCCTCAGGGTAAAACCCTCGACATCGGAGAAGCGGCCAGAATAGACGGCTTCGATGCAAATGTAACGGGAACGAATGATTATAAAGATATTGAAAATTCTGATCTTATAATCATCACTGCAGGTCTCCCCAGGAAACCCGGAATGAGCAGAGATGATCTGCTTACCACAAATGCCAAAATTATGAATACTGTTGCGGAAAATGTTAAGAAATATGCTCCCAACGCTATCGTAATTATCATATCCAATCCTCTCGATGCAATGGTAACACTATTCAAGAAGGTCACCGGTTTTGATCATAACCGGGTTCTTGGACAGGCCGGAGTACTCGATTCATCAAGGTTCTCAACTTTTATTTCATGGGAACTGGGAGTATCGGTCAAAGACGTTAACACAATGGTCCTCGGAGGGCATGGAGATACAATGGTACCGATTGTAAGATATGCCAATGTCAACGGTATTCCTGTAATGGAACTCCTCGAGAAGAAATACAATGATAAAGCTAAGGCACAGGAAGTTATGGATGCCATCGTACAGAGAACAAAGATGGCAGGCGGAGAAGTAGTAAAGCTTCTTAAAACAGGTTCAGCATTTTATTCACCGGCTGCTGCGGCAATTGCAATGGCAGAATCTATTTTAAGGGACGAAAAAAGAGTTCTTCCTGTATGTGCGTATCTGGATGGTGAATTTGGAATTAAGGGTTATTATGTCGGCGTACCTGCAGTACTGGGTGCAAACGGTGTAGAAAAAGTAGTTGAATTTTCACTTGATGATAAGGAACAGAAACTTCTTGATAATTCAGTATCAGCTGTTAAATCCCTGGTAGCGGATATGGAAAGACTAGGTTTCTGATTTTTCGCAAGGAAGTCTTTAAAACAAAAAAACCCTCTTAGTTAAGAGGGTTTTTTTTATACTTTTAATCTTAATTATGACGGCATAACACTGACAAATTGTCTGTCACCGCGTTTAGTTTCAAATTTAACAATGCCGTCTGCAACAGCAAACAAAGTATCGTCACCGCCTTTTTTAACATTTACGCCGGGATGAAACTTTGTACCTCTTTGCCTTACCAGGATATTTCCGGCCAGAACACGCTCGCCGCCGAATCTTTTAACTCCCAGTCGCTGTGCATTACTGTCTCTTCCGTTTCTGGATGAACCCTGACCTTTTTTATGTGCCATTATAAAATCTCCTTCTGTTAACCTATGCTGGTAATTTCAATTCTGGTAAGCTGCTGTCTGTGTCCATTTCTTTTCTGGTAATTAGTTCTTCTTTTCTTCTTGAATACAATCACCTTATCGTCCTTAATATGCTCAAGCACTCTGGCTGTTACTTTCATTTTTGCAACTGATGGCGCACCGATCTTAACATTTTTATCATCCGAAAAAAGCAGAATTTTATCAAAAGTAATTTCTGAATCAGGCTCTGCATTTAATTTCGGAACGTAGTATTTTCCTTTTTCCTCAACCTTAAACTGTTGACCTGAGATATTAACAACAGCGAACATTTACTTAACCTTTCTGAAAAATTAGACAACAAAGTTAACAATTTGATCCTTATATGTCAATTCTGATAAAAGGAAAAATGTATCGAATTTGGAGAGAATAAGCAGAAAATCATTGAAAGTAATAAAAATATGCAGGAAATCCGGTTTTATGAAAGACCGGATCTTATGTTTTACTTTTTAAGTCTGAAGGAGAATTCACTTCCTTTACCGGCTTCACTTTTTACTTCAACTTTAGAACCATGGGCCTCGACGATATGCTTAACTATTGCAAGTCCAAGTCCGGTACCGCCGACCGACCTTGATCTGGCCTTATCCACCCTGAAAAATCTCTCAAAAATCCTCGGGATATCCTCTTCAGGAATACCGATGCCGGTATCCTTAATTACAATTTGTCCAAAATTTTCTTCTTCTTTAACCAGGATTGTAACAGAGCCGGATTCAGTGTATTTGATTGAATTGGTCAGGAGATTAACGAAAACCTGTTTCAGCTTATTTTTATCGCCGAAAAGCTGTAGTTTTTCTCTGAACGGTTCAATTTCCAGTTTAATGTTTTTTTCTTCAGCGAGGGGCTTCATCTCATTTACGATGCCTTCAAGGTAATCTTTCACTGAAAAATACCTGAAGCTCATTCTCATTTCTCCGGATTCGATCATAGAGATATCTATAAGATCATTAAGGAGATTATTAAGGTTTATTGTATGCTGATTAGCCTTGGCAAGGAAGTTCCTGTTGACTTTATCGTCATTTATGGCACCGCTCAGGAGAGTTTCTATATACCCCTGAATAGAGAAAATTGGTGTGCGAAGCTCATGCGATACGTTTCCAAGAAATTCCGTCCTGATTCTTTCAAGCCGCTTCAGATACTCAACATCGCTTTTTGCTTTATTAAACATTTCCTTAATCTCCTGCTGCATCCCTTCGAGGTTTTTACTCAGATGAATTTCATCAGCCGAATGATAATTGTTATTCCTGATATTTGAAATAATATGTTTTACTTCCGCAAGCTCTTTAAGTCTTTTACTCCCCACCAGATTAAGTAAAAAGAGACTTAGGATTAAGATAACTATGATAAAAAAGATCTGGGCCGATGAGTTTTCAATGCCGAAAATCACCGCGGCGATAAAAACGATATCGAATATCAGAAATTCAGGAAGGAACACCCTGGCGGAATTAAGATTTGATTTTATTTCATTCCACACTTTTAAATCTATACCCTACACCTTTAATGGTTTCGATAAGGTCAGAATAATTTTCAAGCTTTTCGCGTATTTTCCTTATATGCACGTCTACCGTTCTGTCAACAACATAAACATCTATCCCCCACACTGTTTTTAATAATGCATCACGACTGAATACCTTGCCGGGATTATTTGCAAGGAAATAAAGAAGTTCAAATTCTTTCCTCGGAAAGACTACTTCACTGCCGTCGAGTTTAACGATGTACCGATCGCGGTTAATATGCAGGGGACCTGTTTCGATAATAACAGGAATACTTTTTTCTTCTTTTGGATTTTTTCTAAGGTTTGAATTTACCCGTGCAACAAGCTTTTTGGGTGAGATTGGCTTCTTAATAAAATCGCTGGCACCCAGATCCAGACCTTTAATTTCATCTGCTTCAGCACCTTTCGCAGTAAGAAAAATAACCGGAATATCTGCATATTCACTGTTTTCCCTGATGCGTCTGCACACTTCATACCCGTCGATATTCGGCATCATAATATCAAGTATTATCAGGTCCGGTTTCTCAGTGACCTTCTGAAGAGCCTCACTGCCGTCATAAGCGGTTATTACATCGAAACCCTCCTGGTTCAGATTGTATTCCAGGAATTCGACAATATCCTTCTCATCATCTACTAGTAGTATTTTTGATTTCATGTCTGCCTGATAGTAACTTCAGATTTTTTTTCGGCCGACTGGTACATTGCATCAATTACTCTCATCCTGGAAAGTGCTTCTGTAGCTGGTGAGAATACCGGGTTAAGTCCTCTTACTGCACCAATAAAACTTTTCAATTCATTAAGATAGGATTTCTTAAATAATGTCATTGCGCTTTCGGTCTGTGCGGGAGTAAGATCCATAAACTGTTCATCAATTTTTTTGTTTATTCTGAAAGGGTTCAGAGAGGCGCTTCCTTTTGTACCATAAACATTAAAATAAAACAGATCTTTCTCAAGCGGTATCGACCAGCTGGTTTCCATATTTATGACAGCATTATTCTTGCATCTCAGCATGCTTATAGAACTATCTTCCACATGTTTGGTATTCATCGAGTAGTTCTGGGTAGACACACTTGTAACCTGGGGATAATCCAGCAGCCACAGCGAAAGGTCGAGCAGAAGAATGCTCAGGTCTATAATTACTCCTCCTCCCGATTCCTCCTTCTTAGTAAACCATTTCTCTCCGCTGCTTTGTCTTCGTATCCATCCGCATTTTACATAAAATGGTTCTCCGATTTCACCTGAGTTAATGAGACTTCTTAAAATCATCGCGTCGGGTCTATACCTCAGATTCATGTCCGACCATGATTTTATTCTTTGATTTTTTTGCTGCATCAATTATAGGTTTAGCGTCAGCATAAGTTCTTGCAAGCGGTTTTTCAACGAGCACGTCCTTCCCTGCTCTTAAGGGCTGCAATGGCAGTCTCTTTATGCAGGTGTGTAGGGGTTGCAATTATAACAGCATCCGCTTCAGCCTCCGATAGAAGTTCTTTGTAGTCGGTATATCTTCCATCGATATTAAACTTATCAGCCATCGTGTTCAGCCTGTTTTTATTTATCTCTGCTACTGCTGTAACTTTTACATTATTCATTTTCAGCAGATTGGGAAGGTGAACAAGCTGTACGATTCCGCCAAGTCCTATGATGGCAACTTTTGTTTTTTCAGTCAAATTGTTATCTCCCGGTTAAGGCTTTTATTTCTGCAAAAAGATTTTACCCTTTCAACAATTCCTTCAGGATCAATCTTCAAAATATGATGTAGTTCTTTCTGGGTTCCATGTTCAACAAACTCATCAGGAAGTCCCATTCTCAAAATATCATTCTTGTAGTTATTTTGATTAAAGTACTCTAAAACCGCACTCCCGAATCCTCCAACAAGAGTATTTTCCTCGAGTGTCACAATTTTAGGATGCTTTCCTGCAACATAATCCAGCATTCGCTCATCCAATGGCTTAATAAACCTCATATTTATAACCTCGCAGACAATACCTTCGGCAGCAAGTTTTTCAGCTGCTTTAAGTGCATACTCCACCATTGAACCTACAGCCAGAAGTGCAACATCGTCACCTTCCCGAAGCTTTTCTGCTTTTCCTATTTCAATAATATCGAAACCGGCTTTAAGCTCAACGCCCAAAGCAGAACCACGCGGATATCTCAAAGCGACGGGACCTTCCTTATAATTTACAGCAGTGTAAAGCATATCCCTTAACTCTGATTCATCTTTAGGAGCCATAATAACTATTCCCGGAACCAGTCTTAAATAGGTCAGGTCAAAAGCTCCGTGGTGGGTAGGTCCGTCAGCTCCCACAAGACCAGCCCTGTCCATCGCAAAAACAACGTGAAGTTTCTGAATCCCGACGTCGTGAACTATCTGATCAAATCCTCTCTGCAGGAAAGTTGAGTAAACTGTTACCACAGGAACCACACCCTGAGTGGCCATACCTGCCGCAAATGTCACGGCATGTTCCTCTGCAATCCCAACATCAAAATAATTTTCAGGAAATTTCTTCTGCAGGATATCCAGACCTGTTCCATCGGGCATTGCCGCAGTTATGCCTACTACATTTTTATTATCTTTTATGATTTCAACCAGTGCATCTCCGAATATTGAAGTGTAAGAAGGAGCGCTGCTGCTTTTCTTATAAGCTTTACCTGTCAGCTTATCAAAGGGAGTAGACGCATGAAGCTTTTGCTCATGCCCTTCTGCCGGTTTATAACCCTTTCCTTTCTGAGTCATTGCATGAACAAGTATAGGACCTTTAAGATCTTTAACCTGTTCAAATATTCTAACCATCTGGTGAACGTTATGACCGTTTATAGGACCAAAATACCTGAATCCCAGAGCTTCGAAGAGCATACCCGGAGTTATCACAGCTTTAATACCGTTTTCCAGCCGGGCCGCAATCTTTCTAAGACGGTCACCAAACTGATCCAGTTTACCGGTCAGTTCCCAGATCTGTCCTTTAAATTTATTATAATCAGGGTGGGCAATCATTTCGGTAAAATAATTGGAAACCTGCCAGACATTGGGAGCAATTGACATTCTGTTATCGTTGAAAACAACAATCAGGTCAGACTTATTAATTCCCGAATTGTTCATAGCTTCATAAGCCATTCCGCCCGTCATCGCTCCATCGCCGATTATGGCAACCACTTTTCTGTCCTCTTTTTTCAGATCTCTGGCAACCGCCATACCCAGAGCTGCAGATACAGAAGTTGTTGCATGTCCGGCGCCAAACGTATCATATTCACTTTCATTTCTTTTTAGAAAGCCACTTATGCCATGCAACTGCCTGATCGTATTAAGCTTGTCTTTTCTTCCTGTTAGTATCTTATGAGGGTAGGCCTGGTGTCCGGTGTCCCATACAACAAGATCATGAGGTGTATTAAATACTTTATGGACAGCAACAGCAAGCTCTACTGTTCCTAATCCTCCTCCAAAATGACCTCCGACCTCTGAAATCGTATCAATAAGGTATTCACGTATATCCCTGCATAAATCTTTGAGCTCCTGGGTAGTGAGGTTCCGGATATCAGCGGGAACATTTACCTTTGAAAGAATCGGATATTTAACCCCATCAGACATATTTTCATTCTCCATACTTTACTCTTCACTTTCCTCTTCTTCATAATTCAATTCGTCAAGCTTTTTTTTAAGCTCCGTAATTCTCAATTCAGCTTTTTTCAAGGCTGAAATACAGCTTCGCGAAAGTTCAATCCCTTCCTCATACAGATTGAGAGCCTCTTCAAGATCAACCGCATCTTTTTCAAGAAGAACAGATATCTCTTCAAGTCTTTTAAGATCTTTCTCGAAAGCATTTTTAGTTTGTTTTTTACTCATTTTTATCTCTGTTGATCCTGATACTGCCGTCAGCAAATATCAGTTCTGTTTCCTCAGTTAAATTAAATTGGGTACTTCTCTTTACATACTTGTTATTCTGTCTCACAAGTGCAAAACCTCTTTCAAGTGTCCGGTTAATATTATTTGATTCAATAATTTTAGTTAGAAGAGAAACTTTATTGCTGTGTAATAATATTCTGTGATCGGTTGTCTGAAGCACTTTATAAAGCAGGTTATCAACAAACTGCGATTTATTTCTCACAATATCTAAGGGAACCCTGAACCCGTATGAACTTAGAACTGAACTGAGTCTTTTTCTCCCTTTTCGGCATAATTCATTAATTTTTAATGTAGAATTATAGGAAAAATCGTCTATAAAGGCAAAAATATCATCTTTATCGGGCGTGGCTAATTCCATCGCCGCAGAAGGCGTCGGTGCTCTCAAATCAGCAACAAAATCAGCTATCGTAAAGTCTATCTCATGTCCTACCCCGCTGATTACGGGGATACGCGAATTGTAAACAGCACGGGCTACTATTTCTTCATTAAATGCCCATAGATCTTCAATTGAGCCTCCGCCCCTGGCTATGATTATTACATCTACATCCCCGAGGGAGTTCAGCTGTTTTATACCGTCAACTATAGTTTCCGCAGAACCTGTTCCCTGAACTCTGGCAGGAGTTATCACCAGCTCGGCAAGAGGATATCTTCTCTCTGCTACACTTATCATATCTTTGAAGGCAGCTCCGTCAGCAGCCGTAACAATACCGATCTTCTGCGGGAAGACAGGAATTTTCTTTTTATGTGAGACATCAAACAGTCCTTCTTCTGCCAGTTTCTGTTTCAGCATCTCAAAAGCAGCCTGCAATTCACCGACTCCTGCCGGCTTCATAGAACGCACATCAACCTGGTAGGTTCCTCTCGGCGGATAAACAGATAGTTTACCGTTAACAATTACTTTCATTCCGTCCTGGGGAGTAAAGAAGACATAATTATTATATCCTCTCCACATTGTGCAGCTGATCAGGGCATCAGAATCTTTAAGATTGAAATACCAGTGTCCCGAATTATGAGCTTTGAAATTTGATATCTCTCCGATAACCGAAACCTGGGAGAATTCATCTTCAAGGCTTTGTTTAATCTGCTTTGTTATCTCAGAAACTGTTAGCGGTTTTGCTGTTATCATAAGAAATTAAGTTATCAAAATTTAATACTAAAACCCAGTGTGGGTATTATAGGGAACATAGTGCTCGTATCACGGCCGAGTGTCAGGTCATTATTAATATAATAATCATATCCGATAACATTCGAGCGGTTGTATGCATTAATAACATCCAGATAGAATGCCCAGTCGAGACCCCAGAAATTCGTTACTGCCGTAAAACGCACATCCAGTCGGTGATAAGGCGGTTTTCTCGCATTCAGTCTCTGATTATTATAATCAACATCATAAATAACTTCACCGTTCCCTCCAAAGTAAGGTATTCTGGTAGCAACCTCAGGTGTCTCAGGAACTCCGTCTCCATTTTCATCCACAAGTACTATCCTGGGTTTTACACCCGAAGGCAGTGTGATCGGAAAACCTGAGCCGTACTGCCATCTGATGCCCACATCAAGCCAATGCGTAAGCTGATAGTTAAGGACAATGTTTACAGTATGCCTCTGATCGAAACGGAAAGGACGAATAATTCCATCCTCATTCCTTTCTGCAACAGAATAAGAATAACTGATCCAGCCAGATAAGTTGTCATCGGAGCCGTGATTCTTTTTTGCAAGGAAAATCTCAGCACCATAGGCACTTCCATCGGCATTATTCACTGGTATCTGTGTAAGAGAATCACCGGGTACTGCAACAGGCTGTGTCCATCCATCGGGATAACGGGGATCTTTACCCGGAATCGGGTTGGTGACATACTGCAGGCCGGGAACAACTTTTTGTACTATCAGGTTATGGAAATCTTTATAGTAACCCTCAAGTTTTATACTCCACTCTGAACTAAGCCATCGTTCTAAACCTACAATATAATGGAGTGCCTGCTCAGCTTTCAGGTTCCTGGCATATACATTACTCAGGTCATATAAAACATTTTCATCCCTGAGTTTTTCATATCCGGGAGACTGATAATAGATGCCCCAGACAGCTCTTAATGTTGTCAGTTCATCAAAAGCGTACGACATTGAAATTCTGGGTGCAAGGTATGCTTTGTTTAGTATATCATAATAATCAAAACGCAGTCCCGGCTGCAAATAAAACTTTTTATTCAATGAAAAGTTGTTCTGTACAAAAGCATGATATCTCTTATCATCCCTGCTATCTTTAAGGTCATTCAGCACAGCGCGGAATTGAGGGTTGGAAGAAAAGAATGCTCTCAGTTCAGGGTCAATATCGAATTTGAAATCAATAATAGTTCTCAGAAAATCAACACCGGCACCTGCTTCAAAAATATTGTCGCCCCATAAATATGTTGCATAATCGTCTATTGAATATTTCTGAAAAGTGAAATCTGAATTAAACTTAAAATACAAAAGGTAGGGTGCGAGAGTATCGGGTATAACATTCTTAAAATCCTCCCGGTTTAAGGATGGATCAAGAACTTCGGAATTGAAATCAGCAGCACCATGATTTGTATAATAAGATCCGACAACTTTGTTAAGAAATTTTGTATTTGGTGTAAAGTGCCAGGCAACACTGGCAACATTATTAAGAGTAATGTTTGAAACGCCTATACTATCGGCGGTTTTTCTTTTCTTGGCACTTACAATATCCACACCGTCGCGTGAGTATATCCCATTGAGCAGGATTTTATTCCCATTGTAAGGACCGATAACAATTTTTGTCTGAAAATCATAGAAATTCGGGAAGCTTACATTTTGATCAACAAGTCCGGCATTCTTTACGAACGGTTCGATAATAAGATCATAATAAGTGCGGCGGGAATTCAACATCCAGCTGCCTTTCAGACTGAAAGGATTTTTTCCTTCAAGTACCAGATTTGCATCAATAATTGAGGCGTTGAGACTCCCCGAAAGGTTCTTATTATCATTGCCTTCCTTGTTTGTAACATCAAGGACTGCAGAAAGCCGGTCACCGTAACGCGCCGGGAAACCGCCCGTGATCAGGTTTACATCTTCAACGGCATCGGGGTTGAACATACTGATAACTCCGTAAAGCCGGTAAGGATTAAAAATCTCGACATCGTCCATTATGATAAGGTTCTGATCGGGCCCGCTTCCTCTTATTATAAGCTGAGAGGAAAAATCGTTAGGGGCAAGAACACCCGGCAGCGACTGCAGGGTTCTCAAAACATCTTCACCTGCACCCGGTAGTATTTTCGCGCTTCTCGGATTAAGATCTATAAGGCTGGTCCTTGTGTCACGCTGTTCCTGCTTTTTCATCCCGGTGACTTCAACTTCCCCTACTTCAATTACGGTTTCTTTTAGGACAATATTAATTTCAATCTTCTTCCCCGGAAGAATATTCACATCTCTTTCTTCTGTTTTATAGCCTACAGAGCTGAACCTTAATATTTGTTTACCTTCGGGAATTCCCCTGAGAGTGTAATTTCCGTTTTTATCGGTAACTGTTCCATAGCCGGTATTCAGCACAAGAATATTTACAGAGGGAACAGGATTATTCCCATCGGTAACTTTCCCCGTAACTAAACCTGTCTGTGCTTTAGTCAGTGAAGTTAAGATTATTATTATGAAAGTAACATATTTCATTAAGAATGATCAGTTTTTATACTAAAACATTCTGAATTATATAATCGTTCCGGATTCAGACGATAAATCTAAACATATTACGAGTGAATAGAAGTGCAGTTTTTGAAGATATTTCAGGACATTTTCTACAAATACAACGAGAAGAAACTTGAATATAATCCTATAGAAAACTCATGGAATTCGCTTCCCTTTTCACCTGGTTTTGCATTAAATCTATATCTTGCGTAAACAGTAAATGTATTGATTATTCTGAACAGACCAACAGAAAGTTCAGGAGAAATCCCGTTAAAACCGTTAAAATTAGTAAATCCATTTATACCCGGAGCTACGTATTCTATGCCCGGAACTACAATAATATGTTTATACCCTACCCTGAAAAAGTTTTTTATGGGAGCATTAAAAATATGCGAGTATTCAACTGAAAAATATCCTATCGGGATACCTGTACCCGGCGCCTCTGATAGAGATCAGGGGTATTTCTTTGGTCAGACTGAAATAATCCTCAGTCTTTTCATTTACATACACTGGCGAAGGAAGTCCGAATACGGCTGCCCCGAAGACACATAATAGAAGAAAATTGGAACCACCTTCAACCTTTGTTTCTTCAGGCAGTTCGAATTCATACTTCTCACTCGTATATTGGTTTCCCGCAGAATCCTCAACCTGGATTACAAATGGAACATTCTTCTGTTTAAAATGAAGATCTGAGATATCAATATTTATTTTGTGACTTTCTGTGAGTTCGCTGGAAACTTCATACACATAGCTGTTTTCAATTATAACTTTTGATTTGGCAGGAGCACTGGTAAAGAACGAAAGCATAAAAGTATGTGGGACTTCAGGCGTAACAAAAGAATCTATAAGATAAACCTCAATAGAATCTGAATCATCCTGTGCTTTAACAGCGGCTGACAGGGCGATCATCAGGGTTATGATAAATAGTACTTTTATCTTCATAAATTTTTCCAGCATATGGATTTAATGAGTACACTAAAATAAATAAAAAGGCCACTCAAAAAAATTCATTTGAGTGACCTTTAACAAAAAGCACAGATAAACGTAATTTATACCATATTCAGACATTCATCGAGATCCATAAGTATGTCATTGGTATTCTCAAGTCCAAACGCAATTCTTATTCCACCGGGATCTATTCCGAACCCAAGGAGCTTATCGGGGGCAATCATTGAATGCGTCATTGAGGCCGGATGTTCAATCAGCGTTCTTGTATGTCCAAGACTTACTGCCAGCGTCATCGTATATGCATGTTCGGCAGCATAATTCATAAACCTTCTGCCATTCTCCTTGCTTTCAGCCGGGTTGGAACCTTTCAGAACAAAGTAAATGAGACTCCCGGGAGCAAAGTTTCCTTCGAAATCTTTCATCTGCTTCTTAGCGGTTTCGTAATACTTGTAATTCGGTAAACCGGGATAATTGACGTATTCAACCTTTGGATGAGAATTAAGATATTCAGCGACCCTGCCGGCCGATTTCATCTGCTGTTTAATTCTTACAGGCAGAGTGGGCAGTCCGTATGTTGTAATCGTCCACGCAGTTTTATTATTAAGTACGGCTCCGAAATCTTTACGGTAAAGCAGAAGCATATCCTTATACTTATTTTTACCGATAACAACACCGCCCATATCAGTTCCAAAACCACCCAATCCTTTTGTCAATGAATTAACCGAGAAGTTCGCTCCAAGTTCAATAGGCCTCTGACAGAAAGGGGTTGCAAAGGTATTATCAACTACTATTTTAATTCTTTCTGCTTCATCCCTGTTTTCATTTATGGTATCAACCAGTCTCCGTAATTCCCCGATATCTATGATATCCAGGTTCGGATTGGCAGGTGATTCAAGGTAAACCACCCGGGTTTGAGGCGTAACAAAATTCAGCAGGTTTTCCGGAATTGTCAGGTCAACAAGATGAGTTTTAATGTTGTATCTGGGCAGCCAGTTAGTGAATAAGGAATAGGTACATCCATAAAGCGTCATATGAGATATAATCTCATCGCCGGATTTAGTCAGCATACCGATAATTCCTGAGATCGCACCCATTCCGGTAGAAAAGGTAACTGCCATTTCTCCTCTTTCTGCATAGGCAAGGTTTTCCTCCAGGATATCTTTATTAGGTTCTCCGAGTCTGTCATAAATATAAATCGGCATCGGATCTTCGCCGGTAACAGGCGAGTTAGCAAATTCCTGAAATCCTTCAGCTCCCCGTTCAACAGAGTCCAGACGATAAATTACTGAGGAAGTAATAGGCGGAAGTACGTGGTGCTTATAATCCCATTTCTTGGTGAAGTTCTTTCCGTAAATAAGGTGAGTATCCATTGAATATTTGGTATCATCAACCAGGTTCATTTCCGGATTTGTTTTTTCTTCGGTATTCATATTTCTCCCCGTCTGATTATAAAAAATTACTTTAACAAAAATACGCAGAATAAAAATGAATAGTAATGTAAACTCCCGGTAGACGACACAGCTGATCGCCAAAACCGGGATGAAAAAAACCTGTTTGGCTCCCAAAAACCTGACCATTCTCCCCTGATCCGACTTATTCTCCTATCAATACACAGTTCCAACTGCGCTCCAACTGCGCTTCAACTACGCTCCAACTACGCTTCAACTACGCTTCAACTACGCTTCACATACGCTTTAATTACTAATCATCCTGAGAGATAGAACCGGGAATTTTTAAGATTGGAGTTGAAAAATAGGTGATTTTTTACAGGCTATATAAATAAAAACCGGTCATGCGACCAGTCTTGAACTGCATATTACAAGAAAGTATTAACCATTAATTTCCGGTTTTACTTCCAGTTTGTTTATCAGATCAATAACCCCCATGACAGGCTTGCTGAAATTAAAATTTTGGTAAGGCGGTTCATTTCATCAACTCCTTTTATTATCATAAAGTCTTTAGACATAACAAGATACGATGCGGAACCAAACGGTCAATGATGTGAAGCAATGCCTGGGCAGACTATCTAATCTTTAATAGCTTGTTCCAGGTCTTCTATCAGATCTTCAATATCCTCTATTCCTACAGAAAAGCGAATCAGGCTGTCAGTCAATCCCATTTCTTCGCGTTTTTCTTTTGGAACTGCGGCATGTGTCATACTTGCAGGGTGACTGATAAGACTTTCAACACCACCTAAACTTTCGCCGAGAGTAAAGATCTTCACGTTTTTCAGAATTTTCTTTGCTGTTTCAACATCACCGAAATCTGCGGAAATCATACCGCCATAACCGCGCATCTGTTTGCCGGCAAGTTCGTGCTGGGGATGTGAGGGCAGTCCGGGATAATAAATCTTTTTACAATATCCGCTTGCTTCGAGATGTTTTGCAAACTTAACCGCATTCTCATTATGTCTCTGCATCCTGACTGCAAGAGTCTTTGTAGAACGTAGTATAAGCCAGCAGTCGAAGGGAGATGGTACTGCTCCCATCGCATTCTGTACGTATCTTAAACGGTCATGGATTTTTTCATCATTAGTCAGAAGAATTCCGCCAATTACATCGCTGTGGCCGTTCAGGTATTTTGTCTGACTGTGCAGTACGACTGATGCACCAAGTGTTAGCGGATTCTGGAAATAAGGACTCATAAATGTATTATCAACAACACATATCAGGTTATTCTTTTTACAGATATCTGCAGTGCCTTTAATATCAGTCAGGTTCAGCATCGGGTTAGTGGGAGTTTCGATGAATACCATTTTAGTATTTTTCATTATAGCATTCTCAATATTCTTAAGCTCCGTTGTGTTAACCCAGGAAAACTCAAGTCCGAAGTCCTTCATAATCAGTTCAAAAAGTCGGTATGTACCGCCATAAACATTGTGGGAAACTATTACGTGATCGCCCGCTTTAACAAGTGTAGTTAAAGCCTGAGTAGCAGCCAGTCCCGAAGAAAAGGCAATTCCAAATTTACCCTTTTCGAGGGCAGCGACATTCTTCTCCAGCGACTGGCGTGTAAGATTATGTGTGCGGCCGTATTCGAAGCCTTTATTTTTTCCCAGCTCTTCCTGTGCATAAGTCGAAGTCTGGTAAATAGGGGTAATTACCGCCCCGGTTACGGGATCAGGTGTTTGTCCTGCGTGTATTGCATCTGTCGAGAAACCCATTATCGCTCCTGAAATTAAAAGATTATCAAATTATTCAATTTTTGTTATCAAAATTTATCAGGTCGTACCTGGTAATTATATCTGTAATTCTGCCGAAATCACTGACCAGCACGGCAGAATTTTCTTTAAGTACTTCTTTCACTATACCAATTTCTGTTTTGGCATCAAGTACCGGCACACATTCTTCCATCACATCCTGAACCGAAGCCTCAAGCAGTTCCTTATTATTCAGCAGCTTACTCATCAGCCTGTTTTCTCTGATGCATCCTATTGCTTTCCGGTTCAGCATAACAGGAATATTTGAATAGCCTTTTTTAGTTATCAGTTCCAGCGCATCCTTTACAAAAGCATCCGATTTAACATAAACGATATCTTCATTACCGTTGGATTTTTTCACCTCAGATATATCGCGCAGAGTTTTAATTTCCTTATCCAGCATCTGGTTTACTCTCAGCCATTCCACATTATGAACTTTTGAAAGGTATCTTTCACCGGTATCACACACAAAGAAAACCACAACGTCATCTTCGCTCAGGTCTTTGGCTATCTCAAGCGTCACGTTAAGTATCGTACCCGTGCTTCCGCCGCAGAAGATACCCTCCTCTTTTGTTAATCTCCTAGCGGCCGCAAAAGATTCTCTGTCGCTTATGTTAATTATCTTATCTATATACTGAAAATGCACATTTTCCGGAAGACAATCCTGCCCGATTCCCTCAACGAGATATGGAGTGCCTTTTATAATCTCACCAGTTTCTTTGTATGTCCTGAATATGGACCCAAGAGGATCTGCGCCAATTACTTTTATAGCGGGATTTTTTTCTTTCAGATATCTTCCGGTTCCGCTTATTGTTCCTCCGGTTCCTATGCTTGAAATAAGGTGAGTTATTTTTCCGTCAGTCTGTCTCCATATCTCAGGGCCGGTTGTCTTGTAATGAATTTCAGGATTCGAAGGATTGGAATACTGGTAGGCAAAAATCGAATTAGGTGTTTCTTTATGAATACGTTTTGCCACATTAACGTAGTATTCAGGACTATCAGGCTCAACTGCATTTGAAACGACTATCACTTCACCACCCAGTGCACGAAGATAATTTATCTTTTCAGAGCTTACTTTGTCAGTAACTACAAATATTGTTTTATAACCTTTTACAGCCGCTGTCAGGGCCAATCCTATTCCGGTATTGCCGCTGGTTGCTTCAATAATAGTTCCGCCTTCTTTCAGTTCACCATTTTTTTCGGCTGCCTCTATCATCGACAAACCTATGCGATCTTTCACGCTGCCGCCCGGGTTGGCCGATTCCAGTTTTGCAAATATCTGCGGCTTTAAACCTTTCGTAATACGGTTAAGCTTTATAAGCGGGGTATTTCCAATGGTCTCAAGAATACTATTTTTATATTCCATTTATTCATCCTGAATTTTTAAACATAACAATGCTCCCCCGTTGATACTAAAATTGTTTAATTGGTTAAAATGAAAGAATAATAATAAGCAAATGTAGTGAATGATTAAAGCAATTTTAGTGAGCTAAAATAAATAACTGATGTTTTTGATATTAAAATCTCATCTAATTAAATTAAAATTGAAATTTCCGGGTATTTAGATTTTGTCTCAAAATACTGATGAATAAAAAAGCTGCCGCTGAGCAGCCTACCTTCGCGCGAGATTTGGGGCTCTTTGATGCCACCATGATAGGTGTCGGGGCTATGATCGGGGCGGGTATATTTGTACTGACAGGTATAGCAGCCGGCGAAGCTGGTCCCGCTTCAATTAGTAGCGTTTGCATTAAATGGTGTAGTAACCCTGCTTACAGCCTTCGCCTATGCCGAACTTGCTTCTGCTATCCCCAAGGCCGGAGGCGGTTATTCATTTGTTAAGATGGCGTACCCTGGTGCTGTGGGTTTTGTATCGGGATGGATGTTATGGTTCGCTTACACTGTCGCCTGCAGTCTCTATGCACTTGGCTTTGCAGGATATTTTTGGGAATTTTTTCACAAATATATTCCTTTTATATCAGAAAACGTTTATTCCGCACTTGGTAACAGGGCTCCAATTTTACTCATTACAATATTTATCGGCTCAATCTTTATCTGGCTGAACGCGAGGGGTGCGGAAGTAACAGGAAAAGCAGAGAATGTACTTACCCTTTCAAAGCTGGCCGTGCTGGGAATTTTTGTTTACTTCGGGTTAAGTGAGATCTTCGGAAACCCATCACAGGTAAGTGAGAGTTTTAGTCCGTTTTTCGCAAAGGGTATGAGCGGGGTTTTTGTAGCAATGGGATTGACATTTATAGCTTTTGAAGGTTATGATCTGATTGCTACTGTCGCCGAAGAGATAAAGTCACCCGAGAAAAATATACCGCGGGCCACTTTCATCGCGCTTGGGATTACCATAGTAATGTACCTGTTAATTCTTTTTGTCTCCCTTGCCGCAATTAACCCAGGGGGAATGCCCAGCTGGGAATTCCTCGGAAAATATAAGGAAACCGCGATCGTAAGAGCAGCAGAGAATTTTATGCCTGCGTTCGGTGTGGCTTTAATTGTATTCGGAGGATTACTATCAACATCATCTGCCCTTAATGCGACGGTAATGGCTGCCTCACGTGTAGCATTTTCAATGGGCAGGGATCTTTGGCTTCCCAAAAAAGTTTCAACAATACATAACAAACGCAGAACACCTCATATTGCAATCTATGTAACCGGGACAATATTGCTGGTTATGGCAGTGACTTTGCCTATTGAAGCAGTAGGTTCAGCGGCAAGTCTGATGTTCCTCCTTACATTTGCCCTGGTTAATTTATCAATAATAGTTTTACGCCGGAATCATCCGGAAATTCCCCGGAGATATAAAGTTCCCTTATATCCGTATGTTCCTCTTCTTGGTTTTGTTCTGAATATATTCCTGGCTTTATATCAGTTTGATTTTCAGCCGATAGCATGGTATGTGACAATCGGCTGGATCGCATTCGGATTATTACTCTATTATTCGGTATTCGAAAAACAGGCGGCTTCAATTGAACCCCAGGTTCTGATTCCCAGGGCTGCCGCACCGGAGACAGAACTGCCTCCGTCTGTAGTTGTAGCCATATATAATCCTGATACCATTGAGATTTTATTAAAGCTTGCAATACCCGTAGCCAGACAGCGCGGTCAGAGAATTGTTGCAATCAGTGTTGTAGAAGTTCCAAGGCAGATGCCGATACACGAAGGGATGCGTTTCATTCATCATAAAGAGGCATTGCTTAGTAAAGCAAAACGAATTGGGCAGTTAAACAATATTGAAGTTGAAACTGATACGATCATCGGTCACCACACATCCCAGGGTATACTAGCGGCCGTCGAACGGCAGAACGCAAGTATGCTTGTAATGGGGTGGAAAGGCTATACAAAAACAAGGGACAGAATATTCGGTGAAATAACCGATAAGGTCATTCGTTTTGCGCCGTGCGATCTGATGATGCTGAAAATAGGTGACTTAAAAAAACTTGAGACGTGCTTTCTTCCTACCGCCGGGGGACCAAATGCCAGACTTGCTTCCTCATTACTGAGTGCTATAGCCGCGGATCTTAATTTATCGGTTACAGCAGGATTTATAACTTCAGGGGAATCCACACAGGAAGTTATCGAAGAAGGCAAACAGAAAATAAGAGCAACTTTAAATAACCTCGATCCAAAGATCGACCGGAAAGAAAGATTTATTACTTCAAAATCAATTGCAGGCGGTATAGCGAAAGTGGGAAAAGAATACGACCTTGTTGTAATCGGAGCTACAAAGGAATCCTTGTATCATAAAATTCTTCTGGGTGAAATCCCTGAAAAAGTAGCCCGGTATTCTCCGACTTCAGTTTTACTTGTAAAAAGGTATGAAGGTGCAGTTAAAAATATCGTAAAAAAAGTGCTGGGTTAATTTCTGTCGACGTGTATCATAAAGTGTTATAAAAATTATATCCCCTTAAAAATTCTTCGGTGTGCATCCTCTTTTTACCCTCCTGCTGAAGTTCCATTATTTCAAGCGAACCTTCTCCGCAGCCGATAAATAATTCTGTTTTTGTCTGTTTAATTTTACCAGGATCAAGTTTCTCGTCGGATAATTTTGAGGAGTAAATTTTAATTAGTTTACTGTTATTATAAAAGAAAGCTGCCGGGTAAGGCGAAAGGCCTCTTATCAGGTTATGAATCTCTGAAGCTGTTTTATTCCAGTCAATCTCCTGAGTCTCCCTGGTTATTTTGGGTGCCGGAGATGCCTTTAAGTTATCCTGTTCTTTAAGAACAAAATCCCCTGATTCAATCATCTCAACTGTTTTAAGTACAGCTTCTGCTCCCCGTATACTCATTCTGTCGTGCAGTGTTCCGAAATTATCATCTTCCCTTATATCAATCTTTTCCTGGTAGTAAATATTCCCGGTATCTACCTTCTCGGCCAGCGCAAATGTTGTAAGTCCCGTTTCTTTTTCTCCATTAATCAAAGCCCACTGTATTGGTGCTGCACCCGCGGTAAGCAGGCAGCATTGATCCGTGAAGGTTAAAAGAACCTTTCGGAGGAATCGTAAATACTTCAAGGGGGAGTATTCTGAAAGCAACAATTACAAAAAGATCCGCATCAAACTTTTTTAATTCATTAATAAAATCTTCATTCCTGAGTTTTTCAGGCTGAAGGACAGGTATATTGTTTGCAAGTGCGAATTCTTTTACGGGTGTGAAGGTTACTTTTCGTCCTCTTCCCCTTTGTTTATCAGGAGCGGTTACAACCGCAGAAACCTGATGTCTGCTTTCGAATAATCTTTTTAATGATGGAACTGCAAAATCGGGAGTACCCATGAAAATTATTTTCATGCGAGCTGATAATCCACGCTTTCTGTTATCGGATAGTCAATATCTACTTTACGTTTCCTGATTTTATTAATCTCTCTTTTATATTTCTTTTTCACATCATCGGGGATCAGGTCTGTAAAAAGAATGCCCTGCAGATGATCATATTCGTGCTGAATTACACGGGCCATCAGACCATCAGCTTCGAGAGTTTGTTCTTTAAGGTCGGTATCATGATAAACTATAGTAATACTTTCGGGTCTTCTTACTTCCTCTCTTATGTCGGGAATGCTTAAACATCCTTCCTCCATAAGAATTTTTTTATCGGAGCGAGTAATGATTTTAGGATTTATGAATGCGATAGGTTTAGTATCTTCATAATCTTCTACCTGTGAGATATCGATTACAAAGATCGATTTGTCCACTCCAACCTGGTTGGCAGCCAGTCCTATACCATTTGCATTGCGCATGGTATCAAACATATTCTTAATCAGTTCTATAGTTTTAAGATCAACTTCAGTAACCCTGGCTGCTTTTTTCCTGAGGATTTTATCCCCGTATACAGTTATAGGTAACACTGCCATCCTTTTCTCTAAGTTTTTAATAATTTCAAAGATATATAATTCATTTTGAAGATAAAAGATTCAATATCAATACAAAATGATCTATTTAACCAGCAATTTTCCACTATCCATAATTACTTTACCATCCAGAAACACCGTTGGTTCCTTAATTACACCGTCAAGATGGATCGGGACATTTATTTTTCCGCCCATTGACACATTATTCCCGAGTGCAATGTGCACAGTACCCATTACTTTTTCATCTTCCAGCAAAATTCCGCTTAATTTCACACTATCATTCGTCCCTATTCCGAATTCTGCAATATTTCTGGCATTTTTTCCCACAGAATCGAGCATTTTAACGAGTTTTTTCGCCATAGGACCGCCGGTTATCTTTCCGGCAAAGCCGTTTTTAACCTCAATCCTGATCTTCCATCCTTTAACCAGTCCTAATCCCGCCATTGATCCATCAACAACAAACACGCCGTTTGAAGTTCCTTCCAGGGGTGCAAGAAATGTCTCTCCGGTCGGTAGATTTCCGCTCTCTCCCTTTTTGTGAAAAAGACCTTTGCTGGCTATAGCTTCACGACCCTGGATTATGAATGAAATATCCGTTCCGGCCGGAGCGGTAACCCTGATTTCCTTACCTTTCTCAAGTATCTTTTTCAACTTGATAGATAGTCTTGAAATCTTTTTATAATCGGCATTTAGTCCGCGTATCATTACATCCCGGGTAATTCCGGGAAATGTTGCTATCCTGACTCCTTTTTTTGAAGCATTTCTTCTGGCGTCAGTATGCGTCAATGATTTTGCGGTGGGAATAAAAACAACATCAAACTTCTGCATTAGATGAGCAATTTCATCGGGAGGTTCCTCACCGTTTATTTTTCCTGATTTCATCTCTACAAAAAGGGATCTGTAACCAAGACGAATAGCATTTTTGTAGAGAGAATATCCGATTTCTCTTTTTTGTTCATCCGTAATCACAAGAATTTTTTCATTCTTTTTTACTGCCATACATTCCTGTATTGCGATAACAGAAGCCGAATCGAGTTTGGTTAATTTCATATTATATTTCTGAAGAGATTAATGATTAAAGAGGTAATCCGACATTCAATTGAATTACCGCGTTAAATCCCCCTTTTTCAATAAACTTCTTAGTGCCTGGAGTATCCTGGGTAGAGTTTGAAGCAAAATACTTTCCGTCATCTGTCTTCATTTCACCAATGCTGAAGTCTGTATAAGCAGCTACACCTTCAATAGAAACATATTCATCAACCACCTCAAATATAAATCCGGTACCTACTGTATAACCAATATTGGTTGATTCCGATTTATATTGATCAACTATTGTAACTGCATTGGGAAAGTTCTGGGTAGAAGTAAATTTTGCATTGTTGAATAAAACAGCAGCATCTACTACCTTCCAGCTTAATCCGCCTGTAATCTGTTTACCGAGGTCTATACCCAGTGCCCAGTTTATGATTTCGAGCTGCAGAGTGGTATTCCCGTCTCCTCCTACCAGGTGTTCGGTTGCCTTATGCGTTTCAGAAAGGTTCTGATAAAACCCCTTTGCGGTAATTATGAAACCTTTGAATTTTGCACGGAAGAAATTCAATCCCAGTCTGTAACCGTCTGATTGCCCGAACTTATCCATTGGGGAGGATAGAGAATCTTTATATGTATAATTAAAATTATCAATGTAATCATTAAGCAATCCGGGCTGAAATTTTTGATATGAATATCCCCCATATCCCCCGACAAAACCAAGACAGCCAAAACCAAAGGTCTGAGCGGATAGATCAGGCTGAAAACTAAATACTGCCAGAAATATCACTATAAATACGCTTCTGAACTTAAACATAAACCCTCATAACTAAAGCAATACTTTAAGTTACAAATATTATTTCTAAAAGGGAATCTGAAAAGAAATGCGACAACCTTATCAGGCTGTCTGATGCTTCATACCTTCTTCGAGTCCATGTCCGCCTGGACCGGTTTCGGCTTTTCTGAGTAAGTAAGCAAAAATTAACCCCAGTATCCCAAGTATTGAAAATATCCACATTCCAAGATGATATCCGGCAGGATTTGAGGCACTTGCACCTTCGAGATCATTTGCAGCACCAACAACCAGAGGGAATAAGGCCATGCCTATCTGCTGAATAAGCGTCATTAGCGCATATCCGGAACCAAGACGTTTTTCTTCTACTATATATGCAACAGCGGGCCACATAACCGCAGGGATCAGCGAGAAAGCAACTCCCATCATTATGACAGGGATATACAGAGATATCTGCGTATAGCCCATAATCAAATAAACAGGAAGCAGTAATAAAGAACCGAAGGTCATTAAGAGAGCGCGTTTTCCAATATAATCAACAAGCAATCCGATGAGCGGTGTAGCAATCATAGCAGCCAGCGGAAGGTTGGAGATTAATGAGCCCGCCATCTCGCGCGAAACATTATGACTTTCCATAAAGAATTTGACAGCGAATGCTCTGAAAGGAAAAATTGCTGAATAAAAAGTCACACACAGCAGTGTTATATACCAGAATGACTTATTGAACCTAAAAAAGTCCTTAACATTCAGTTTATCGGTAGAACCCCCTTCCCCGAGGACGAATAGTTTTTCTCCTCTGTGTTCCAGCATTGCATAAATAATTATTCCTCCAAAAGCCAGAGTCCCAATAAAAGCTGCCAGAATTAATGGACCCTGATAACCCCCGCTGTAGAGACTCGAAAACAGCGTTGGTGAATTATCTACCGCATATGTCCCTGCACGTGCAAGGAAAAGATTCACTCCGAGAGCAAAGCTTAGCTGCTTTCCTTTGAACCATTTGGCTATAGCAACTGTAACTGCAACGATCATAGGTTCTGATCCAACACCCAGGAGAAACCTTCCCGCGAGCATCAGATAAAGATTTTGTGCGAATCCAACAATAAAACCGGATATCGTACAGATGATTGCAAATATGATGGCTGACTTTTTTGTTCCCCATTTATCAACGAGAATTCCGCCGAATATTAATACAATAATGGCGGCAATGCTGTAGTAAGAATAAAGCTGACCTATATCCAGATCGGTGTAATTGAGCTGGGATTTCAGCTGATCGGCAACCAATGAGATAGAATCGTAGACATAGTAATTCCCGAACATTGCAATACTGAGAAATAAAAGAACCATCCACCTGTAGAAGGCGGATGGTTCTTTTCTAACAGATTCTCTTGCTATTGAATTATCAGCCATAATAGATTGCTATTATTTATCAGCTTTACCCATTGCTATTTTATAAAGCATCATTGCAAGAAGTCCAAAGAATACAAGACCGGTTATATCTCCCCAACCTCCGATGTAATCGCCCAGTGAACCAGTAGCTCCACTTGTAAAAAATCCTAATATAGTATTTTGTGCTGAGTCAATAAAAGTAATGGCATTCCCTGATGCATCATGTCCCACGGTCCATCCAATCAGAACAGCAACCAGAATACCCGTAATCGTACCGCCGGCGATAAGGCCTGAACTAAATAACGCTCCGGGGCCGGTTTCATTTTCTTCTGATTTTTTACGTTTATCAACCAGCCATTTAACCAAACCACCTACATATATAGTAGAAGTTGTAGATAAAGGTAAATATGCACCCACTGCAAATGCAAGTGATGAGACACCCGACAATTCCATAACCAGTGAAATTCCCATTCCAATAATCACAAGTGCCCACGGAAGATTCTGGCTCAGCAGACCTTTGATTACTGTCGACATCAGAATTGCCTGCGGCGCCGGTAATGGTTCAGGGTGTGCGGGAGTAATTGTTCCGATTCCTACTGTGCGTTCAAGCAGAAGCAGGGTGAACCCTATAGCAACTACAGAAACAAGAACCCCAATCAATAAACCTACCTGCTGTTTGACTGGTGTCGCTCCCACAAGATAGCCTGTCTTCAAATCCTGAGAAGTCGATCCGGCATTTGCAACTGCAATACATACAATTGAACCGATAACAAGAGCCAGAGGTTCGTAGACATCTCCAGTCCATCCGATTCCGACAAATATTAATGAAGTAGCCATTAAAGTTGCAATAGTCATTCCTGAAACGGGATTGGATGAAGATCCTATAAGTCCCACGATTCTCGAGGATACCGTCACAAAGAAGAATCCAAATATCACAACCATAATAGCTGACATAAAGTTGGTTGGAATATTCGGAATGATTGCCATAAAGACAACTAAGACTAAGCTTCCGCCAAGGACAACCGACAGAGGGATATCTTTTGAAGTTCTTTCTTTTTCTTCAACCACATTATTCTGCTTATTGGCTCTGCTTGCTTTAATATCTTTAAATGAATCAGAAAATGCACTTACTATTGTTGGTATTGATTTAACAAGAGTTATCAATCCTCCAAATGTAACTGCACCTGCACCGATATATCTGATATAGTTGTTCCATATCTCACTTGGTGACATATCCGAAATCAATTTTGTGCCGGGTGGAAATATGGTGGTTAAATGGTCTCCCATCAGTGTGATCAGCGGAATTAAAACTATCCACGACAATACTCCGCCAGCCACCATAATACCAGCGATTCTTGGTCCGATGATATAACCAACACCCAGCAGCTCAGGTGTAATTTCACCATTAATTGTTCCGTTAGGCAGTGCGGATTTTCTTCCGAACACATAAGTCGGAACATCTTTCCACAGACCCATAATTGACATTAAGAGTTTGTAAAGAAAAGCTATACCAAGTCCATAGTATACTTTCTTTGCAAGGTTGCCCCCTTTTTCACCTGCAATAAGAACATCCGCACAGGCAGTTCCTTCGGGATATGGTAATGTTTCATGCTCCTTTACAATCAAAGCTCTCCTTAGGGGAATCATAAAGAGAACTCCCAGTATACCTCCGGCAAGTGCAAGCACAAAGATCTGAAAGTATTTGAAATACGCCATTCCTCCCGGAAGGAATAACAAAGCAGGAATAGTAAAGACGACACCTGCAGCAACAGATTCTCCTGCAGAGCCGATTGTCTGGACTATGTTGTTTTCAAGAATCGTTGCTTTTCCAAACTTCTTGAAGACTGAGATCGCCAGTACGGCTATAGGAATTGAAGCACTAACAGTCATTCCAACTTTTAGGCCCAGGTAAACAGAAGATGCCCCAAAGATAATTCCGAAAATGGCACCAAGTAGAATGGCTTTGGGAGTGAATTCCGGAATAAGCTGTTTTGCAGAGATATAAGGCTTGAACCCTGAGGAGTTAGTATTGTTATTCGCCATTAAATTCTCCAGGTTGCTAAAGAAACAAAATTTATCAGACGAATATTTAGATTTTTATCCCGAAAAGCAAAGATTATTTTTGCCGCATTGCATTTTACGATGCACACATATTCTGACAAACTAAAAGGGTATTTTCCTCATCCCGATATGGCAAATTGCAAAATCATACTTCACAGGATCGTCGGGATCAATTTTTTTCAAATTCTCAGTGATTTCTTCAGCCATTTTCCAGCTGACATTCTTAAGGGTTGTTAAATTCAGCTTTTTGCAGATGCGGGCTATATGTGTATCAACCGGTATTATAAGTTTGTTTTTAGGAATTTCACTCCACAGGCCGAAGTCCAGTTCATCTTTTCTTACCATCCAGCGGAGGAAGAGGTTTTTTCTTTTGCAGGCGCTGCCAAGTTCAGGCAGAGGAAACATAAACCTGGCACCGGTACTTATGTTGGGGCGTTTGGTTACCGATTTAATTTTTTCAATAAAATGATGTGAAAATCCGCTCAAAGCATTTTTAATATTTTCATCATTATCGTAATAATACTTAAGAAAAAGTTTTTTTAACGACCCATATTCTGCATAAATTATTTCCATAACCTGAAAAAGATGTATAACATCTTTGAATGAATAAAAACGGTGGTAAAGAGTCTCAAGTATTTTATCATTTTTATGATTGCTGAATGAGGTGATAAATTTGTAAGGCTTATTATCAGAAATTTCGACGAATTTATTCAGGGTGTTTATTATCTGTTTCACATTGCCGTACGCAAAAACTGCAGCAATGAACCCCATAACCTCAATATCTTTTTCATCGGAATAAAGGTGAAGAAACTGAAGCGGATCAGGGGATATTTGTGTTCTGTCGAAAGCTTTGTAATGATAATCCAGTCTTTGCTTCAAATTCATGATTTCTATTAAAATTATTCAATCTCATTTCATGAGGATCATCTTTTTGGTTTGTGTTACTGTTCCGGTAGTCATCCTGTATATATATATTCCGCTGCCTTGTTTTGAACCGTCAAATTTAACTTCGTGTACACCAGCAGTCTGCTTACCGTTTACAAGAGTTGCAACCTCATTACCAAGGATATCGAAAACTTTAATAATCACATCAGATTCTGCAGGCAATTCATATCCAATTGTGGTAGAAGGATTAAAAGGATTGGGATAGTTTTGTTCAAGCGTATAATTTTTAATAATAATCAGATTTACTTCCAGTGTGTTGGAGTACTTGAATTCACCTGTAAAGTCAATCTGCTTTAATCTGTAATAATAAGTGCCGCCTGCAGCTGGTTCATCCGTATATTTATATTTATTCGGAAAAGTTGATGTTCCTTTTCCGTCTACAAAACCAACTATAGTCCATTCTTTTGCATCACTGCTCCTCTGAATTTCAAAACCTCTGTTATTCGTCTCTGTTCCGGTTTCCCAGCTTAGAAGTACTTTTCCTCTAAATGTTTCAGAGGTAAAAGATGAGAATTCGACAGGCACAACGGTGGTTGTATCATGAATAATGGCTGTCCAGACACTTAGAGTTGAATTATTCAGGCGCATCCACATAGGATAAATCATCCGGTTATAAGCAGCAATGTTAGTGTAATCGCCGAAAAATATTCCTGAAGTTGGGGTAAACGATGATTCACTGACTTTGAAATTCTCAAAAGAATCACCTCCGTCGGTAGACCTGGCAACAAAAACATCGGTAGCAGCACCTGTAGTATTTCTTCTATCATAAAAACAGCAGTAAATAAAACCGGTAGTCTGGTCTATGGTCATCCAGGTAAAAAACTGATGACGTGTTGTATTATCATCATTAACCTTTAACGGTAAGGTCCAGGTATTTCCTCCATCCGTGGATTTTACAAAAAATACATCGGTGTTTTCTGTTCCGTTTCTCTGATCAGACCAGTTGATATAGATATTTCCGTTATACGGAGAAGCACTCTCTGTGTCGCAGGCAGTTATAGGGAGACCATTTGCACGGTATATACCTGATACATCAAAGTCCCATCCGCCGGGAATATCAGAAACGAAAATATCATTCCCCCAGGTTGTTCCGCCGTTAGTCGACTTATCAAACATCAATCCCAGCGGTCCTGCCCAGCTTACATATATCTGTCCATCGGGTCCGACGCAGGGAACAGCACCTTCATCAGTATTATCACTGTCAATACAATCGCCGCTGACGTCGCTTATTGTTACTGCGGGAGACCAGGTAAGTCCCTGGTCGGTGGAACGCGAGAAACGAATTCTCGAGCTGTCTGAGGGATTCGCACTTCCATAGCTGTCAAACTCTGTCCATGTTACGTAAACATTCCCATGATAAGGTGAACCTGTCATATCTGTGCTTATCCACTCTTTATCTTGCTGCTTTGGATTATTAAAACCTATTCCCGCCCCGTCATTAAATGCTGCACCATGGTTAGTTGAACGCTGTATCACAATTCTATCAATCCAGTAGCTGGCAACGGAAAGGTGTCCATAATACAGGTTGCCGCTATCCGTCATAAACCAGGCAGGGATCACCCCACACCCCGAGTGACGATGATAAAGTCTGCTGACTCCAGTTGTATCCGCCGTCGGTAGAATAATATATATAATCTATATTTGCCCCCGCAGAAAGATAATCAGGATTTGATGGATCAATTGCTATTGAAACTTCTTCAGGATCTGTACTTGAAGGGTTGTTAATCATTACATTCGGATATTGGGCATATTCCTGTATGCTAATCAGGAAAAACAGTATAAAAATGTAAAAATATTTCATTTTCTTTCCATGTGAATAATATTAAATGTCAGTAATGAAAATTCATTAAAAGTATGAGTTATAATTTAATAAAATATGAGTTAAAGAGATTTGGCGGCAGATTATTACCTCTGTAATCTGCACAACATCAAATATTATCATAAGATTTATTTTATATAAAAAAGGAGTACATATGTCATTAAAAGCCAAATATCAGCCTGTAATAGATTTGCTTAAAGAGATGGAGCTCAATCATTTGAAAGTTAAAGAAGATAATGGAGCCTTAATAATCACGGGAGATGTTAACAGCGTGCAGGAAAAAGAGATTCTGCTGAAGAAAATTCATCAGATTAATTCAGATAATGCGATGGATATAAATTTTGAGGTAGAGGTAAAAAACTATTAACGAAATTATACAATTTTAAAGTTATCGTGAATGAGTCCTAATTTTGTCTGGAAAATATTCGCTATTGAATCAGCTTTTTCTTTAGCCTCTGCGGCCTTATCCCCTTCGAAATTTTCATCCACGGTCTCTTTAAAAAGTTCGAGCCATCTCTGAAAATGCTCAGTGGAAATAGGTAAATTTATGTGTGATGTGAGAGGCTGTCCTTTATATACATTGGTATCAAAAAGGACAGCACTCCAGAAACTATACATAACAGGAAGATGCTCTTCCCAGTTAACTTTGGCAAACTCATTAAAGACCGGGGATAATAAACTGTCTTCATTGACCTTATCGTAAAACCGATCCACCAGGAGGATAATATCTTCGATGTTTCTTATATCCATAAGTGTCTGTTTTGATATGTCAAGATACAAAATATCTTACAGCAATTCCTGCTCCAAATCAACTGCATTCGGGAAAAGGATATAGTTTTCAAGATATATATGTTTGTGAAGGTCTTCTTCAAAGTCTTTCAATTCCTGCATTGTTACACTGTATGTATTGCAGGCGTCATCAGGAATAGAATAACCATTCGTAAGGGTCCTGATATCATACATTTCGTCCCCTGCGGACTGATGTTCAGCTTCCATCATCCGGATGGGATTTTTTACTGTACCGAAATATGGGGCCTCAGCTTTCCTTCCGTTCCTTTTTGCAGTTACAAGTTGTTTTATGAACGGGAAAAGGATCTGTTCCTCTTTCATCATATGCTGCTTAAGCTCTTTATATACCTTCCCAAAACTTTCAGCGACTTTTAGAAGTTCGGGATGATTTTTACCATGTACTGAAGCAATTTTCTGTGTGTGCGCCGAGAGTACAGGGATCATTCTGTTTATGTAAGCGTGATGATTGTTAACAATATAATCGATCAGAAAATCGGATTCCCAGTCAGCATAATTATCTTCCCTGCTTCCTGCACTTTTAATTGTTCTGAGTTCTTCTATTACCTTTGAAGAATTTAGTCCCTTCTCACGGCAGGCTTCCGATACCGGTTTTTTACCGCCGCAGCAGAAATCAAGATTATATTTCTCGAAAACAGCAGCAGCTTTGAAGTTCTGAGTGACTATTTCCGAAAGAGTCAGACCTGAAAATTCATTGCTAATGATTTCATTTCTGTTCTGTTCCATTTAATTCTCCTTTGTCTTATTGTTTTTATCTTTTTTTTCAAAATTGTTAGATGCTGCTTCTTTATTGAATTTTTTAATGGCAGCCGTGCCTGTTGGGTGTCCGTACGTATTCATATTTTTATAATGAATAAGATATTCGCTTTTTGATATATGATTATCCCAGTGTCCGGTGAAAATACCTATTCCGGTTACAAGCATAAATATGGATACAACTCCTATGGCAACATATTTTTTACTCATTTTCTTTTTGCCTGGCAGTATTGATTTCAGATCCAGAGTATCTGCAACAGGACATGCATCAACACAGCTTAAACAGGTGTTACATTCATCTGAAATAACTGTCTTTACCTCATCAACTTTTATGTACGAAGGGCAGGCCTTTGCACATAAACCACAGTCGATACAGCTTACAGGATCTCTTTTAATTTTGTGTGGACTTAAAAACGAAAACAGTCCCAGCAGAGCACCGTAGGGACATAAAAACCTGCACCAGAAATTTCTGATCAATATTGAAAGCACAAAAAGAACGGCAAGAATAATTAGTGCAGTCTGTGAAATATCAGCAAAGAAGTAGTACATCTTTAAGTCGGCAACAATATTATAGGGACTATCAAGAAAAGCCTGTAATGCCAGTGATGACATCAGGAAGAATACGGAGTAAAAAAGAAAACCAAGCAGCAGATATTTCAGACTGCGCAGCGGATAATCAATCCATTTGGGAAGATGTATTCTCCGTTTGAATATTTTCTTATAAATCCTTTCGCCGAAGTCTCCCACTAGTTCGGAAATAAAGCCCACAGGACATAACCAGCTGCAGAAAGCTTTTCCAAAAACAAGTGATACAAGCAATATGGCCATAAAGATGAACAGGCCTGCCGGGTGAGCATAATGAATTTCACCAGTAGTAATGAAGAGATAAAAACTCATAAAAGAACTTATTGGCAGAAATCCATCAACTCCCGGTGGCCTGCTCACAAATGATGATGCTCCGCCTGTCTCCAGGTATTTGCTGAACAAGTAAAATTCCACCCCGATCCAGACACATAACAACGCAAAAGCACTCTGAACAAGAAAACGGTATTTTTGTATTGGTTTCTCTTTGTTGCGGATTATTTTCTTTTTAATTCTCATATCGGATAATATTGTCTGATTTAATATTAAAAAATTTTTAGAGATTACTGACTTTTCTTAATGTACTTTCCTTAAACTTATCTATCGTTTCATCAGTAAGCATATTGTATGCCTTAGTTCTTAATTCACCCCACTTTGAATGCAGGGGGCAAGGATTATCTGGGCTGCAATGCGGAAATCCAAGTACACAATTATTAAACATTCCCAGTCCGTCAATTGCGGCAACTATATCTATTAAACGAATTCTGGAAGGGGCTTTAGCCAGGAAAAAACCACCCGACTTCCCTTTTCTGGAATCAACTATCCCGCTCTCGGTTAAACTCTGCAGTATCTTGGAAACAAACTCTTTAGGAATGTTAAGTTTTTTGGCAATTTCATCTGCCGGAATTACCTCACCTGAATGCTGAGCGGCCAGGTAAAGTACCGCCTGTAATCCGTATTCACACTTTTTTGAAAAAATAACTGTCATATTCTCTAATCAGATTAAATTGTCTGATTAAATATATGGAAAGTGTATACTCACTGTCAATATACTTTTTTTTATTAATTTTTCTTTAAGTCAGGTTGTAATGTCGTTTTTAATGAAATTGCGCTCAAAATACAGATGACCAATTTCAGCCCCAACAATAAAAACGACGGAGGAATAATAAATCCAGAAAGCTACTACCACAACAAGTGCATAAGCTCCGTAGATCCTGTTAAAAGCCGCAAAGTTGTACAAATAATATCCAAACAGCTGTTTAGCAGCTTCCCATAATAGAGCAGCCCATAAGGCACTCATAAATGTTGCTTTTCTTCCCAGTTTTCTAAGAGGAACGGTAAAATAAAGGACACTGAAAACTATAAAGATGAGAAAAAGGGATAAAAGCGAAAAAATAAGATGGCTAAAAATGCCATTAGAAAGAAAACTGAAAACAGTCCACTCGCCTGCCTGCTGCCTTAACAAATCAACTGTAGGCATAGAGATGGTTGTCACAAAGAAGATTATTATCACCATGAAAACCAAAGCGAAGTCTCTGAGTTTTGCGATAAGTATATTAACATCTGTTTCCACGCCGTATACTTTATTTAAGATAGTCCTCATACTGCTGAATAAACTGCTGGCAGCAAACAATAAACCGAAACCGCCTATAATACCTGCAATGTTCCTGTACTCGATTACTTCATTTATACGGTTGAAGATAATCTTCTTTACAAACTCTGAATATCTTGAGTAGGGAATTATAGTTTCGATAAGGGTGTTTATCTGAAATTGAACATAAGAAGAATCGAGCAGATTGCCGAGAACTGCAAATATTATCAGAACGAAAGGAATGATGCACAGAAATATTGAGAATGCTAGTCCCCCTGCAAACAGGAACACATGGTGTTCATCAATTCTTTTGGTTAGACCTTTATAATAATATACTATGAAGGATTTTATTTTATGAAATCTTGGCGTCAGATGCAGGATAAAACGAAGCTTCCTGAAAACTTCATATATCGATAATTCTCTAAGCCTTGATTTGAATTTAGTTTTAACCATTCATTATATTGGAAATGGTGTTGTAATAAATGTCAGCCAGTTTATTAACATCAATTTCCATAATATTATTCACTTTCAATGTACTTCCCCCGGTTTTACCGAGCAGCGAAAATGACTGCTTCTTGTTCCCGAGAAAATCCTCAAATTCTCTCCTGGAATCTTTACGAATTGAAACAATAACACGTGACTGGCTTTCAGAGAATAATGTGAAATCTTCGCGTGTTTTTACCTGCAATTTTAATTCAGCCCCGATTTTATTTTCATTATTCATAATGCAGCATTCAGCCAATGCAGAAATAATACCTCCCTCAGAAATATCGTGAGCTGACTTAATAATTTGTTTCTGAATTAATTCTAAAAGTGCTTCCTGAAGCTTCTTTTCAACTGAGAGATCAATCTTCGGACAATCTCCTTTGACTTTTCCGTGAACCACTTTCAGATATTCACTGCCGCCCAATTCTTCAAAATCTTCTCCCAGCAGGTAAACCAGGTCACCTGCATCTTTAAAGAATGAAGTTGTTATATTATTTACATCCTCTATTAATCCAACCATTCCTATAGTGGGGGTGGGATAGACCGCACTGGCAGGCGATTCATTATAAAAACTCACATTACCCCCCGTTACGGGAGTTTCGAAAAAGCGGCAGGCCTCACCCATTCCTTTTATGGATTTTGCGAACTGCCAGTATACTTCAGGTTTATAAGGGTTGCCGAAGTTAAGACAATTAGTTATTCCGAGAGGTACTCCTCCCGAGCAGACTATATTTCTGGCCGATTCAGCTACGGCTATTTTGGTTCCTTCTTCTGGATTTAGATATACATATCTCCCGTTACAGTCAGTTTTTACAGCCAGTGCCTTGTTTGTGTCCTTAATCTGTATAACAGCTGCATCGCAGCCGGGACCGACAACCGTATTTGTTCTTACCATCGAATCATATTGTTCATAAACCCATCGTTTCGAAACAATATTGGGTGAAGAAAATACTTTGAGAAAAATTTCCTCCATGTCATCAGGGGCCGGCAATGAGGTAAAATCAAATTCTCTTATGCTCTTTAAATAAGCAGGTTCTTTTGTATCGCGATGATAAACAGGAGCACCGCCTCCCAGAACGAGTTCAAATGCAGGCATAACTGCTTTTTTCTCACCTTTATACTCAATATCGAGGCTGCCGTCATTGGTTACCTCACCGATGATTTCACAATGAAGATCCCATTTTTCAAAAACGGACTTAACTTTATCCTCATAACCTTTTTTAACTACACACAACATTCTTTCCTGACTCTCCGAGAGCATAATCTCGTACGCGCTCATTCCTTCTTCCCGCAGAGGCACCTTATCGAGGTTTATTTTCATTCCCGATTCCCCTTTTGCACTCATTTCACTTGTTGAACATGAGATGCCTGCTGCTCCCATGTCCTGAATTCCTATAAGCCAGTCGTTTTTAATAATCTCTAATGTTGCTTCGAGGAGCAGTTTCTCCGTGAACGGATCGCCAACTTGAACAGACGGTCTTTTAGCTTCAGATTTTTCTGATATTTCTTCGGAAGCAAATGTAGCACCATGTATTCCATCCCGACCGGTTGATGAGCCGACTATCATAACTGGATTTCCGTTTCCTTTAGCAACTGCACTTGCCACCAGGTTTTTCTTTACAATTCCTACTGCCATTGCGTTGACGAGAGGGTTTCCCTGATATGATTCATCGAAATATACTTCACCGGCTACAGTGGGTACGCCAAAGCTGTTTCCATAATCTCCTATACCTTTAACAACACCCTCAAAAAGGTAGCGGGTACGGGCATCGTCAAGTGAACCAAAGCGCAGTGAATTAAGAGATGCAATGGGTCGTGCACCCATAGTGAAAATATCCCGCATTATTCCGCCTACTCCTGTTGCTGCCCCTTGATAAGGCTCTACGGCTGACGGATGATTATGACTTTCGATTTTAAATGCAACGGCATAACCATCGCCGATATCGATCAGACCGGCATTCTCTTCTCCTGCACCCACAAGCAGCCTTCCGCCCTCCCTAGGCAGGGTTTTTAAAAGTGCAATTGAGTTTTTATAGCTGCAATGCTCGCTCCACATTACAGAGAAAATACCAAGTTCAGTGAAAGTAGGGGTTCGTCCAAGGATATCGAGGATACGTTGATATTCTTCGGTGGTTAATCCATGTTCATACGCAAGTTCAGGTGTAACTTCCGGTTCTGTCATATCTTCGCTTTTTATTTTCTTTAACCAAAAATTAAGTTTAAATATAAAGAAATAATAAACGGCAGAGAAACCTGAAGTATGGTGGTGACAGGTTAAAAAGACTTCTTAAAATAATCTATTGTCATTTCCAAACCATCTATCCTTTTTACTTTTGGTTCCCAGCCGAGAATACGTCTGGCTTTTTCGATAGAAGGTTGTCGAACTTTTGGATCATCGACCGGCAGATCTCTGTAGACAATTTTGCTGCTGGAACCGGTAATTTTTATCACTTCTTCGGCAAATCCTTTTATTGATATTTCTTCGGGATTCCCGATGTTCACAGGTTCAATTTCTGATGACATTAATAGTCTGAAAATACCCTCAACAAGATCATCGACGAAACAAAAACTCCTTGTTTGGGATCCATCGCCAAAAACGGTAATATCTTCGCCTCTGAGAGCCTGTCCTACAAACGCAGGCAATGCCCTGCCATCGTCAAGTCTCATCCTGGGACCAAAGGTATTAAAAATTCTTACAATCCTGGTATCAAGATTGTGGTAGCGGTTATAAGCCATCGTAATAGCTTCCGCAAATCTTTTCGCTTCGTCATAAACTCCGCGAGGACCAATAGGATTAACGTTTCCCCAGTAACTTTCGGGCTGCGGATGGATGGCAGGGTCACCGTAGACTTCACTGGTAGAAGCTAATAAAAACCTGGAGTTCTTTTCTTTTGCAAGTCCAAGTGCTTTGTGAGTTCCTAATGAACCGACTTTCAATGTTTGAATGGGAAGTTGTAAATAATCTATAGGGCTCGCAGGAGAGGCAAAATGCAGTATATAGTCTATTTTTCCGGGTAAAAATATATAATTTGTAACATCATGTTTAACAAAAGAGAAATTATCATTACCAGCCAGATGGCTGATATTCTTTGTGTTGCCCGTAATCAGGTTATCGACACAAATCACCCGTAATCCTTCTTTCAGTAAACGATCGCAAAGATGTGAACCTAAAAATCCCGCCCCCCCGGTTACAACTGCAGTTTCAGACACTATTACTCCTTAGATTTATACCAGTATATTTTTCTTTCGCTCAGGACAACTATCAGACTAATCAGCAAAAATACGAATATACCTCCTGCTATCGTAGTAAATACAGTCTTTGGCGATGATTTTCTAAGAGGAGGTATTGCTTCATCCAGGACCTGGACGGTTGGAATATCCCTGTTTTCCTGAATTTTCTCTTTATAATATTGCTGTTGAAGAAGCAGATAAACTTCATTCTGTATTTTTACATCTCTCAGAAGAGATGCAAGTTCTTTACCAAGCTCAGGAACATCTTTAAAAGCAACCAGATAATCCTGACTTCCCATTGCCATCTTATCGTATTGTTCTTTTAGCTGGTTCAGTTTTGTGCGCAATCCCACCATTGTCTGATTATCTTCACGCAGATTCGGCTGCAGCAGTCCAAGCTGGACCTCTGTCTTAACTATTTCAGTCTTTAAATCTGCTGCAGCTGTTATTGCTGCATTAACCTGTTCGGGAAGAGAAATAGCTTTATTTTTCTGCTGGAAGACTGCCAGTTTATTTTCGACTGAATCCAGCTGCGATTTTGTTTTCACAAGCTGGGCCTCTATATACTGACGTGCCCTTTTTGCCTGTGATGATAGTTTCTCCCTGTTCATCTTATCAAGTGCTTCTACATAAGTATTTGAAAGATCAGCTGCCAGATTTCTGACTGAATCTTTATCTGAAGTTATAATTGGAAACAAAGGCGTGCTGACTTCTACGTTTAATTTAATTATCCCCTCCTTAGTCAGATCTATTTCTAATTTATCCTGTAATTTTTCAGCTGCTTTATATTTATTATCAATATCATAATACTTATCAAGATGATATTTGTTCACAACATATAAAGCCGCAGTTCTGCTTTTTAGCATTTCAACGAAAAGCTGCGAGTTAGCACTTGATAATCCAGCTCCCAATATACTGGAAAAGTCCTGTCCGCTCAGCAAAGTACTCAATGACCCGGTCTCATTATTATTTTCCGGAGGCATCACGGAAATAGTTGCCTTATATGTAACTGGATAAACGAATAACAGAATCAGAAATAATATAATAGTAGCAGCTATTGTGACCTTTAAGATTTTATTCCTGTGGAAAATAATTGTATTTAAGATTTCGTGATAATTCACTTGCTACCTCGAAGCTACTATGATTGCCACTGTGGCTGCAATGATCGATGCTACCTGACCAACTACCGCCAGCGATGTAGTAAATACATCCCAGAATTTTGGTCCAGGCGGGATTTCAGGAATCCAGATCGTATCACCCGGTTTAAGTGTATCTACATCTTCCGCATCAATCCATTCTCCGCTGTTTGCTTTTATAACACGAACATCCCCTTCCTCAGCTCTCCACCCGAACCCTCCTGCAAGTTGAATATAATCATCAACTGATAATCCAGGCTGAAAAATAATATTACCGGGATTAACAACCTGACCAAGAAGTATCACGTAATCTTTAGCTTGTGGAATGTTTATTACATCACCTCTTTTAAGGATAAGGTCTTCAGATTTATTTCCCTTATTAAAAAGCTCATTGAAGTCCACAACTACCTTACCGACTCTTTGCCTTGACTTGGCTTTTAGATAATCATATTCATCATCTGTCATATCTGCTCTTAGCATAGTTTTTAATCGTTCATACTCCGGATCAACTTCAACTGTACCTGTGTTCCGGGTAAGTGTAGCGTCTATTAGAGAAGCATCCTTCCGAAAACCGCCGGCCTGCTGAATAATTTCCGATAGCAGTGTTTCATCCTCATTAATTTTATAATAACCGGGATATTTTACATAACCTGATACCTGAACGAATTTGGGATCGAAATAATTGGGAATTTGCCTAACCATAATCTGATCCTCAAAATGCAGCAGAGGACTTCCGTTTTTAATATTTTTATAATCATAATAACGGCTCATCTGTGTTTTCCCATCAGGTTCAAAACTTGCTACTTCGATAGAGTCTTTCCTGGCTTTTGCCAGTAAACCACCAGCTATAGTAATAAGATGATCAATACTCTCTCCATCAACAAATTCGTATGTGCCGGGATATTTTACCATACCCGTTATTGCTACTACCTTATCAACACGGTCCACAATTACTACATCGCCCTCTCTCATCAGGGGGTTATTCTTTCTGTCTCCAAGTCTCAGAAAGTCGAGAAGATCATAAACCTGCTGAACACTGTCTCTGTGTATAACCCGGATATTTCTGAAATTAGAAGTTTTATTCAAACCTTCCGAATCCATAATAAGATCCATCAACCTGGAATTGGCGGACATAACCAAAGTTGCAGGCTTTTTTACATCTCCCAGAAGCGATAATTTTATTTTTCTAAAATCGGTCAGTGAGATGAACACATCCACATTCTTGTAATAATTATTGACCGCCATTTTAATCTTTTCCTTCGCTTCGCGAAGTGTTAATCCGTTCAAATCAACACCCCCAACCTTAGGTATATATAATATACCCTCCTGGTTTATGAAAAGATCAAAAGGTATCTCCTCAATTCCATTAATAGAAACAAAAATTTTATCTCCAGGTCCAACAATATATTCGTCAGGGTTAACACTCCCCTCTGTTGCTTCAAGTGGTATATTTCGTTCTGATTTAAGTGCTGTAGAATCTGAGAACAAGGCGAAAGTTCTTTCTTTATAATCAGGCATGCCCTGACTTTCAGCAGAATAAAATATTGCACTCGAGAGAAAAAGCAGGATGAACAAAACTGAATTATTTTTCAGTGATCGGCTAATATTAATCATTTGATAAGCAGTACTCAGCTCTTTTTTTCTGTATTAGAAAATTTGTTTTTTCTACTCTCAGAAGGCCGCGAATAATAGTAGTAATATTTATAATATGAACCATAACCGCTTTTGTAGCTGAAATTGTTTAGGACAGTACCTATAAATGATGATCCGTCCCTTTTAATTAATTCAACTGATTTTTCAAGCAGCTCAGACTCAGTTGTCTCTGCTGAGACTACAAGGATACTTGCATCTACAAGGCTTGCCAGTATTTCCGAATCCGTTACGGCTATAACCGGAGGTGAATCAATGATGATTATATCATATTTTTCTCTAATAACTCCCAGGAATTCCTTCATTGCTTTTGATTCGAGCATTTCAGCAGGATTAGGAGGAATTGTACCTGATGTAATATAGTTGAGGTTTGATGAATCAGTACTTCGAATAATCTCCTCAAGCGATGCCTTTCCGAACAGATAGTCAATTAAACCGGGGAACCTGTTTGAATTAAAGACCGTATGAATACGGGGCTTTCTGAGGTCGCAGTCAAGTACCAGTGTTTTCCTGTTCGCCTGTGCGAAACTTCCTCCCAGATTTATTGCCACTGTGGTTTTACCTTCCTGTGGTGCGGAAGATGTAACCATTATCGTCTTAAGAGATTCCTTATCGGGATGAGAGAACTGAATCCTGGTCCTAAGCGCACGAAATGCCTCACTCGGAATCGAATCAGGTTTTTTGGAGACGATAAATTCAAATTCATTGGAACCATTAACTCCTATTCCTTCGATCTGAGGAATCCATGCAAGTACATTAATATTTTTGTTCTGAATATCTTCAGGTGTTTTGATTGTATTATCAAAATAATTCCTGGTAAATACATAGCCGAAAGCCATACCTACTCCAAGAACAAGTCCGATCAGTACAATTAAAAACCTGTTCGGCTTGGCAGGTGAATCAGGTCTTCTTGCATTATCGATAATAAGGACATTACCGGGCTGCGATTGCTCGTTTATAAGCGCTTCCTGGTATTTTTCTTCAACAAGTGTATAAAGTTTCTCCAAAGCTTCTCTGTTTCTTTGCAATCTGGCTAATTCGATTGATGTTTTAGGAAGCTGATTGAACTTAGCCTCATAATTGTTAACTATTTTACTAAGCTCTTCTGTGGTTATCTGCAGTGCCTGATTGTTTATCTCTTCTTCGATTATTTTCTGTGAAAGATCTTTTACCTCTTCAGGACTGCTGGCAAGAATACCCGCTTTAATTACTTTCATTTTATTATCAAGTTTTGACTTCAGATCATCAATCTTTTCATCATAGTCCTTAATTACCTTGGAATTATTTCCCTTAACGTCCTTCGACACGACTGCCATATCCCGGTTAACCTGCAGCCTTGCAAGCTGCTGTTGTAGAGTCTGAATATATGCTTCGCTGGCAACACTCTGAAGATAATCGGCCAGACGTGGATTCTGATCAGCCAGTTCTTTCTTATACTGTGCTAAAATTTTATTTGATGCTGCCAGTTCGATCTGTTTAGCGTTTTTCTGTGCTTCGAAATCGGAAAGCTGGTTTATAAGGCTGGCCGCCTGTTCATCAAGGGCTATAATACCGCCTTTCTCCTGAAAATTTCTCAGATTTTCCTCTGCAGCATTGAGTTCTGTCTGTTTTTCTTCCCGCTGCTGGTTGAGAAAGGCTTTAACCATTGTCAGTTGGTTTCGGTTCATCTCCAGATTGAGATATTTATATTCTCTGGCGTAGATATTAGCGATAAGTGCTGCCTCGAAAGGGGAAGGTGATTCCGCCGATATATCAATGATATCCAGACCTCTCTTTTGTTCAATCGTCACACTTCCAATCAGAAGCCTTGCTATTTGATCGATACTAAGCAGTTTGTTTTTAGCATCGCTGAAATCATGACTCTGAATCAGGTAAAAGCTGTCTTTATTACTTGAGGTATTAAAGCTGTCGATCAAAGCCTTTGCTACCCGTGCTCTTAAATTGTGACTTTTTAAAATCTCAATCTCATTTGCTATAAACCTGTCGCTTCCAAAATCCTGAAATTCAGGCATCAGCGGTGCTTCAAGAATATTTCCCTGAGGCATTGATACTTTCAGTGAAGTTGTTGCTTTATAGATATTGCGCGCATTGACCGCATAAATAATAGCTACAATCAAACTTACAACGGTAATCAGGATAACAGGAACTATGTTGGTTCTTATTAACTTTATATAATCTTTAAGTGAATTACTCTCTATTGACCTGAGGTCATCATTTATCGGATCTGATGCCATATTACTTCGCTATATTTAAAATTAAAATTGTGAGTGATATTAAGGCAGAAAATACTGACAGACCTATCTGCAGATAATCCTTAAAATAAAGCCTTTGAGAACCGGGAACCAGTAATATGTCTCCTGCATCCAGACCGGGTGCGTTCTTAAGCTCCTTTAAGTTTTCATCCCATAACAAGTCATTGTAATTAAATTTTACCATCTCTCTGGTGGAATCTTCAAGAGTTCTGAATATCCGGAGATCATCAAGATGTGCATCCTCAGTAGGTCCGCCTGCATACGACAAGAGATCGTATACGTTACTTTCCATAGGAATTACATATTTCCCTGGATATTTTACAAATCCCCACACAGCTACTTTTATGTTCAAAGTTGTGGGATCGGAATAATCATAAAAGGCCCCCTGGTTCTGCCTCAGCTGATTTGTATTACTGCCAACCTGCAGTTCAGAATTCTGAGCAAAAATCATTATACTAAATAAGAACGAGAGGATTAGACTTCTGAAAAAGTAGTTCATTTAACGGAATTCCGCGAGATTATAAATAATAAAATTAGTAATATTTAACTATACATCAAATCTTTAACGACAGTCTTTTCAATGAGATTATGCTGATCGCAAAACCGAGAAATGGACCAACAAAAAATAACATACTAAGGTAAATATATCTGGAGGTTCCCAAAAAATTTATTGTGCTAATATAATCAGCAAAAATGGAAACAAACAAGATAAAAATGCCTGTAGATATGGCCCCGGCCAGCATACCCACGATCATCGAATTTAATATAACAGGCATCTTAATGGTAATTAATTTTGCCCCTACAAGTTTCATTGTCTCCAGTTCCTCAAACCTGGAATTTATTATCAGTTTCACAGTACTATAAACGATATAAATGGACAGAAATAATATAACCCCCGTAGCAATAAATATATATTTTTTGATGCTGTTAAGGGTTGAAATAAGTTTGTATATGAATTCATCCTTCATCCCGATTTCATCAACACCTTTGATCGCAGACAGAGAAGCAATTATATCATCAAGAGAATCTTTTTCCACATATTTGTCTTTCATACTCACTGTAAATGATGCTGGAAGAGGGTTGTAGTCAAGCAGTTTTCTGAAATCTTCCCCCGTTTCTTTTATGAATATTTCCGCTGCTTCATCTTTGTCTATATAGACTAAACTTTTAATATATTCCTTCTTTTCAAGTTCATTTTTTATTTTATTTGTTTCATCCCTACTCAGACCGTCCTTAAGAAATAAATTTATGCTCACATTCTCCTTTATTTGCTTCTGAATGACATTTGTAGACTGAATGAGGGCCAGTGAAGCAGTAATTAGAAGAACAGAGATAATTAATGAAGTTAATGAGAGAAAAAATGAAGATTTTGCTCTCCCAATTAACCTCAATGCCTCTTTAAATGAAAAAAACATGAGTTAGAAACCTCTTTTAATTATCAGAAATTAGATTCATCTATCCATCTTGAGATCTGCCACTTTGAGTCATTGGACTTTCTTTTCAGGGCCATATTTACCCGTCCGTCTATACGAACGACGTCTGTAGGATTAAAAGTAATTGTAAGATTGAAACCACGCACAATATTTGCCGTTAATGTATCTACTGAGGAAAGTATAATATTATTCCAAATCAAATCTAATCTTTGAGAATTCTGAAATAAACCATATGTAGTCTTCATCTCCTCCTCCCTTCCCCAGGAAACATCAAAACCTACTTCATAGTCACGATAAGTAAAAATAAAATCTTCAGAAAGAAGCTTTCCGTATATAGTGGTGTCCTTAAAAGTGTAGGCATACTGGAAATTTTGAAATACTCCCTCGATGGTCTTTTGGTCTGAAATTGTAGTGTTCCCGTTGTTTGCTTCTTCATCAAATGCCGGAGCAAACGGATTTTTACAGCCTGCAATCAAAATAATGACTACGGGAACCATATAAAAAACTCTTTTAATAGAACTTTCCTTTCAATTCACTCCAGCTTGGTAAAGCAGTACTTTTAGTATCCTGCCAGAAATATATTACCCATACTGATCTGCTGTCTCTAACCATATTGAATCGAAGGTCACCCTGGTAGTCATCAGGCTCGGATTCATTTGGAGCATTTATGCTGTAAGTGGCTGTATATATGAGACTATCTCCCTGTGGACTGTACTGTTCATTTGATAAGGAAAGTGTTATTGGGGTTTGTGAGTTTACTTTGGAGATCAGATTTTGAAGGTATTGCTCTTCATCTTTAATATTCCACCCGGTTAACAAGAATGGGTACTGCGATAAAGCACCGCTGGAGGGCGAGAATAAAAATTCTTTATTACTAAATGATGAATCTACCAGGCAGTTAGTGTAATTCTGGACATCTTTATCTTTGAAAGAGTTTACCAGGTTGCTAATTAATAGCTGTGGTGTTACTGCCTGTTCATAATTTGAACGCGGCTGGTTGGGTGATTCTGCATTTCTGGTCTGAACCAGATCACATCCTGCCAGCAGCAGAGTAAAGATTATGTATATAATTACAGATTTCATTTCCCTGAAATTATAATTATTCTGGGTGAAGAATTAAGGTCAAATTTGCTGCCATCAGAATCACCAAATGTCTTATAAATCTTCAAGCCTCTCTTTTCTATTTCGGCTTTAAGTTCTTTATCAGAATACATTCTTACAGATTCTATAAATTTTTTCCGTGTTCCGTTATTTGCTATTATTATATCCTTTACAACACGGTCGCCTATGATTCTTCTGTCTTGAATTATCCTATGTCCGTTGAATATATCTTCCGAATGCGGTACGAGTCTTTTCCTTAAATAATTTGCATTAAAATAGTCCAGTACGAAATATCCTTCAGGATTCAATAAATCGCATGCGTCTGAAAATAATGAAAAATTTTCCTCATCCGATTCAAAGTATCCGAAACTTGTAAACAGGTTTACTGCCAGGTCAAATTTTGAGGTAATGCAAAAATTTCTTAAATCAGCATTCACAAAGTCTATTGACAAACCAAGATTTTCAGCAGCCTTTCGGGCTACATTAAGAAGATTTTCACTAAGATCTACCGCGGTCACATTATATCCCCGCTCTGCAAAAAGGATTGAGTGCCTTCCGGAACCGCAGGCCAGATCTACTACATCCGCTCCTTCCTTCAAACTAATATTTTTAAGAATAAGGTCAACGAGTTTTTCGGCATCCTCATCATTGCGATGCCGGTAAACATTAAGATATTCTTGAGTATTAAACCAGTCTTCAAACCATTCAGTCATTATAAAATACTTCTGCTTAACATCGCACGTCCTATAGTAGCTTCATCGGCAAACTCAAGATCTCCGCCGATAGGGATTCCGCGTGCAATTCTTGAAACCCTGATCCCTAAAGGTTTAATCAGCTTTGCAAGGTAGAGGGAGGTAGTTTCTCCTTCAGTATCCGGGTTTAACGCCAGTATTACCTCCTGGATTTGTTCTTCCCCGAACCGTTTCATTAATTCCTTTATTTTTAACGAATCCGGACTCACACCCGTGAGAGGAGAAAGAACCCCTCCCAATACATGGTATAAACCGTTGAATTCGTGCGTTTTCTCGATAGCAATCACATCGCTCGCTTCTTCAACAACACAAATTATTGATTTATCTCTTTTCTCACTTCTACATATTTCACAAAGTTCGTGTTCGGAGATATTGTAACAGCGGGAGCAGAAACGAAGTTTAATCTTCAGATTCTTAAGTGATTCAACCAGACTTTCTACGTTTTCATTTTCGCTTTTCAAAATGTGAAGTGCAAGTCTCTGTGCCGTTTTTTTACCGATGCCCGGAAGTTTAGAAAGTTCATCGATGGCGGTAGTGAGTGGTTCTGCTATCTGCATACTACAATCCCGGAATATTCATTCCCGGAGGAATCATTCCCTTTGTAACTTTGGCCATTTCTTCATCCGCAGCCTTTTTAGCTGATTGTAATGCTTTATTTACAGCTGCAACAACTAAATCTTCAAGGATCTCTTTTTCATCAGCATTTATGACTTGCGGGTCAATTTCTACTGAAATTATCTCCTGTTGTCCGTTTGCAGTTGCTTTTATCATACCTCCGCCGGCTTCCTCCGTAACTACCAGGTTTACCAGCTCTGCCTGCACCTTTTGCAGCTCTGCCTGCATTTTCTGAACCTGCTTCAACATACCCTGCATGCCGCCTTTCATTCAAAATCCTCCAGTTTTCTTATTTTTTTGGTACATATTTCAATTTTTTTTGTTTAAATATAATACATAGAATTGACTTTATACACTTAATTTTCATATTTTCTTAATCAAAAAAAGACAAGGAAAGTTTGGGGCTTAAATTTTACAATAACGCTTTAATACACGAAGAAATAGCGAAAAAAGATCTTCCGATGGATGATCAGAATTACACTCTTCTGAAGTATCCTGACTATCTTGTTGCAGACAACAGCAAGAAAATAAAGGTGAAAGATCTTGGTTCCAAATTTGCATCGATTAATGCATTCTTTCTTGATTATTTGAAAGAATATCACATTCCAATATCTTTTCTAAAGACTCAGAATAACGTAGGGTTGAAATTCATAAAACACGAACGCTATCCTTTCTTTATCAAGGTTCTGAATGTTATCGACAAGAGAACTGCCAAAGTCTTTGACAAAAAAGAAGGTGATCCACTTAATCTGCCTGTCTTTGAAATCCATTATCCGAATGGGAAAGATTCAATTGTGACGGAAAGCCATCTCATTACATTCGATATTTGTACCAGTGAAGACTTAAAGTTGATGAACAGGATCTGTTCAAAAGTGAACGCCGTTCTTAAATTCTTCTTCGAAAGAAGAAGTGCCCTGCTTTCTGAGGTTATCTGCTGTTTCGGAAAAAGTGAGGACAAGCTTTATCTTGTTGATGATTTTACCCCTACAAGTCTTAAAATAATTCCCCAGTCCACCGACGGTAAATGGGTTGACCCCTATAACCTGAATACTTCTGCCGACATCAGGAAGTATACCGACTTCCTGTTGAATATGACGAGCGCATAAAATGTTTACAAAATATGGATATTCCACTCTTGCTGTAATCGCAGTAATAACTTTTATACTGATCTGTCTGAGTTTCTTTACGCAGAATAATTACCTGAAAGCATTACTAATAGTAATACCTGCTCTTCTGCTCATCTTTTCAATGAACTTTTTCAGAGATCCGGATAGAACTGCTCCTTCACGTGATGATGTTGTTGTTTCACCTGCTGACGGAAAGGTTCTTTTCGTCAAAGATGTTGAAGAAACCAAATTTATTAAGGGGAAAGCTAAACAGGTGTCAATTTTTATGTCGCCGCTTAATGTTCATGTAAACAGAATTCCACTAGATGGAAAAGTTGAGTACCTCCAATATTTTAAGGGTAAATATATAGCAGCGTTTGAGGATAAGGCATCTGAGGTAAATGAAAGGGCGGAGTTCGGTATTTCTGGTGAATACGGCAAGGTATTTTTCACACAGGTTGCCGGGTTTATTGCTCGCAGAATTGTCTATGAAATATCAAAAGGGGACTCAGTAAAAATTGGAGAACGGTTTGGAATGATTAAATTTGGGAGTCGCGTTGATGTAATTGTTCCTGAAAACTGTAACGTTAAAGTCAGAAAGGATGATGAAGTCAAAGCAGGAGAGACAATTTTATTTGAGTTTCCAAATTACTGATGAGCCGATTTAGAGTTACACCTTCTGTTATTCCGAACCTGTTTACCGCAATGAATATGTTCAGCGGTTTTCTGTCAATTGTTAGTGCAAGTCAGGGCAAGTTTATCTATGCTGCATGGTTAATAATTATTGCCGGTATATTTGATGCGCTCGATGGTGCAATGGCACGGTTAACCAGATCAAGCAGCGAACTGGGAGTTGAACTTGACTCACTTTCCGATGTTGTCAGTTTCGGTGCGGCACCGGCATTCCTCATCTTCAAAAGCTACCTCTTTCAATATGAAGTAATCGGTATTATTATTAGTTCCTTCCTGATGCTGGCAGGCGGATTCCGGCTCGCCAGGTTTAATATTCAGCTTGTAGGCTTTGATAAATCGTACTTTAAAGGTCTTCCGATACCTTCCTCAGCAATAACAATTGCGTCATTCTGTCTTGCATTTTACAGGAGTCCTGAAGGCTACCCGGAACCATACACAGTTATAATTATTCCTTTGATCCTTCTTCTCTCCTACCTTATGATCAGTCGAATTAAGTATGATACCATTCCAAAATTCAGTCCCAAGGAGATTAAGGCAAAACCCTATATTCTCTTTTTCCCTCTGTTAGCAATTCTTCTTCTTGTCCTTTTTACCTTCACACAGGCGCTCTTCTTTATGTTTGTTTTCATAATCGTATTTGGTATTTTTCGTCACGTATTTTATTTCGTTAAAAAGAAATTTTAATCGTATTCCTAAATAAAAGAGATGAAAAGTGTTTAAAGCCACCGTTTTGATAAAACGCCGTCCATCAATTCTCGATCCTCAGGGAAAAGCTGTTGAAAAAGGAGCCATATTGCTGGGCATGAATAATATTAGAGATACCCGGATAAACAAGTATATAGAATTTTCGGTAGACTCCGGGGACAGAAAAGCAGCTGAAAAGGAAGTCAATGAATACTGCAGTAAACTGCTTGCTAACCCCATCATGGAAGACTACGAATTCACGCTGGAAGAAGTTCAATGAAGCCCAAAATTGGTGTGGTTGTTTTTCCGGGATCTAATTGTGATCATGATGCATACTATGCATTCAAAAAATTTCTCCACTGTGATACAAAATTCCTCTGGCACAAAGAAACAGGATTACAGAATTCCGATATAGTAATTCTACCCGGTGGTTTTTCGTACGGCGATTACCTGCGCACAGGGGCAATAGCACGTTTCTCCCCAATTATGAATGATGTTATCGATTTTGCAAATAATGGGGGTATAGTTATAGGAATATGCAATGGTTTCCAGATCCTTCTTGAGGCCGGTCTGCTTCCTGGTGTGATGTTGAAGAATAAATCGCTACAATTTGTTTGTAAAGATGTTTATCTTACCATAACTAACGATAATACTGTTTTTACTAAGGATATAGATTCAGATAAAGTTCTTAAAATCCCTGTTGCTCACGGTGAAGGCAACTACTTTGCAGATGACAGAACCCTGAGTACCCTGGAAGAAAATAATCAGATAGTCTTCCGGTATTCCTCTCCTGAGAGGATTATTGACGATATATATAATCCAAATGGATCTGTCAGGAACATAGCCGGCATAATTAACAGGGAGGGAAATGTTCTTGGAATGATGCCGCATCCTGAAAGAAGCTGCGACCCGTTATTAGGTAAAACAGATGGTCAGCTGATATTCAGGTCAGTTTTAAATAACATTTTTAATTAAAGGTGATAAAATGTTTGGAAATTTAGGTGCCGGAGAAATAATTCTTATTCTGCTTGTTATCCTGATTTTATTTGGTGCCAAGAAAATACCTGAACTTGCCAGAGGTATTGGTAAAGGTATGAGTGAGTTTAAGAAGGGTCTTAAAGATGTTGAGGAAGAAATAAAAAACTCTGAAACTGAATCAAAAAAGACTGATACGAAAAAGGATTAATAGGTAAAGCGAGGTATATTATGTTTGAAAATCTGGGTATGGGTGAGTTACTGATAATTATGTTCGTGGTACTTATTCTTTTCGGGGGTAAGAAAATTCCTGAAATAGCAAAAAATCTTGGGAAAAGGTATAAGCGAATTCAAGAAAGGGGTAAATGATCTGAAGAAAGAAATAACGATTACTGATGATGATTTAACAAAAAATGAAACAAAGAAGTTGAGCTCAAAATAAGATGCCCGGCCTCTTTGTTTATTAAATTATTAAGGATATACAATCGTTAGAACAGGGTGCCCCACTCCCTGTATTAATTTATTAAACCTGAAAATATAGAGCGAATGTTTATAGGACATCTTGGTGCCGGATTGGCAATGAGAAAATTTGATAAAAAAACCAATCTGGCATGGTTTTTTGTATCTGTACTTTTCCTCGACCTGTTACTCTGGGTATTTATCCTCCTCGGGATTGAACAGGTTATCGTGCCCCGCGAATTTTGAAAGTCTGCACTATCTTAAATTTTTCTTCCCTTATTCTCATAGTCTTATTGCTACTGTTGCATGGAGTCTGCTTTTTTATGTGGCAGCTGAGATTATTACAAAAAGACAGGTAACCGCTGTCCTTCTCGGTGCCGGCGTACTTTCCCATTATTTCCTGGATGTAATAGTTCATACACCAGAACTGACCATTTTCGGCGACAATTCTGCTATGCTGGGATTTGAGCCTGTGGAACCATATATATATTGCATTGTTTGTAGAGCTGGCAATCTATCTGGCTGGTTTGTTCATTTATCTCCATGAGACCCGCGGAACAGGCTTCGGCGGGAAATACGGAATGTATATATTTTCCGTTGTACTTGTGGCTGCTGCTTTCGTATCCCAGGTTTTAAGTCCAATGCCTCAGAATGGCAATGAGGTTGCAGGTTCTGCCCTTCTCTCTGTAATTATGGTGATATTAATTTCTTACTGGCTTGACAGGAAAAGAGTGCCTGTGGAGCTCTCAAATCATAATAATACCGAATAATTACAGACCTTCGGTTAAGGAATTATCCTCCCTTTTTTTTATCTTTGGAGATAACATTTCTTTTAAAGAATTAACAGGACATCCTATGAGTATTCTGGTAAATAATAAAACAAGACTTGTGGTTCAGGGAATTACAGGTGGTGAAGGATCCTTCCATTCACAACAAATGATTGAATACGGAACCAAAGTAGTAGCCGGAGTTACACCCGGTAAAGGCGGAACTAAGTTCGAGGGAGTACCGGTTTACAATACTGTGGCAGATGCAGTAAAGGAACAGAAGGCAAATACCTCAGTTATTTTTGTCCCTCCTGCTTTTGCAGCCGATGCAATCCTCGAGGCGGCCAATTCAGGTATCAAAGTAATTATCTGTATTACCGAAGGAATACCTGCAAGAGATATGGTAAAAGTATATAATGCAATTCGAAATAAAGACGTGGTGCTTGTCGGACCAAATTGTCCGGGAGTAATTTCTCCGGGACAGGCAAAGGTTGGAATTATGCCCGGTTTTATTCACAAGAAGGGTAAAATCGGAGTTGTCTCGCGCAGCGGCACCTTAACCTATGAAGCAGTAAAACAATTGACAGATGTTAAACTCGGTCAGTCAACCTGTGTTGGTATCGGCGGAGATCCGGTTATTGGTTCCCGGTTTCTTGATATCATAAAACTTTTTAATGAAGATCCTCAGACAGAAGGGATAGTAATGATCGGCGAGATCGGGGGAACAGCTGAAGAAGAAGCTGCTGCCTACATTAAAAAGAACGTCTCTAAACCTGTTGTAGGGTTCATCGCGGGAAGAACGGCACCTCCCGGAAGAAGAATGGGCCACGCAGGCGCTATTATCTCAGGAGGCAAAGGAACAGCGGCCGAAAAAATTACTGCTCTGAAGAAAGCAGGAATTAAAGTGGCTGAGAGTCCCGCCGAAATTGGTAATACAATGATTAAAGCTTTGGAAAGTGCGGGGAAAAAGAAAACATCCGCAAAGAAAACTGCTGCAAAGAAGAGCACCAAGACTGCTGTTAAAAAAACTAAAAAGATTGTTAGAGGAACGGGAAAACATAAATTATAATCAGATATCAATCAGGAGAAAAACTTGAGCAACAGAACATTAGCAATACTTAAACCTGACTCAGTTAAGAAAGAATATATTGGACAAATAATCACGAAGATTACCGAAGCAGGATTCAAAATAAAAGCTATAAAAATGATACATCTTTCGAAGAGTTCTGCTGAAGGATTCTATGAAGTACATAAAGAACGTCCCTTCTACAGAGAACTGGTAGACTACATGACTTCAGGTCCCTGCGTACCTATCGCTCTCGAAAAAGAAAATGCAGTAGCTGATTTCAGAAAACTTATCGGAGCTACTGACCCCGCAGAAGCTGAAGAAGGCACTATAAGGAAATTATACGCGGCTAGTAAAGCTGAAAATGCGGTTCATGGCTCAGATTCAGATGAAAATGCTGCGAAGGAAATCCTGCACTTCTTTTCAAGGAATGAGCTGCTGGATAATTACGAAAACTAAAATCAAATAATTAGTATTATAACAGAGGTTGTCTTATAGGCTGCGGCTTTCAGACAGCCTCTTTTTGTTAATGGACAAACTGAAATATTATATTTTTATTTTTCTGGTGCTGACTCTTCAGGCCTGCGAATCCAGGCAACCCGTAAAGTCTGTAAATGCTGATGCCACGCTGCTGCTGGGCAGTGACAGGCTCATAAGTTCAAATCTTGATCTCATAAAAGGGAAACAGATTGCACTGGTCTTGAACAGAGCAAGCGTCCTTTCAAACGGGACTTCCCTGCTTGATACACTCCTCAGAATCGACAGTGTAAAAATTGGAGCTGTATTTACTCCGGAACATGGTTATAATGTTGATGCCTCTGCGGGAGAAACTATAAAGGACAGTTCTTTTAATGCCATTCCATTTTATTCGTTATACGGAAAGTATAAAAAGCCGACAGCGGAAATGCTGGAAAACGTTGATCTCATACTATATGACCTTCAGGATATAGGATCCAGATTCTATACTTACATATCGACACTCTATTATGTAATGGAGGCTGCCGCGGAAAATAATATTCCTGTTGTTGTACTGGACAGACCAGATCCCATTGGTGGCCTTAGAGTTGAGGGACCTGTGCTTGACCCCGGGTTCAAATCTTTCGTGGGGATCGCCTCAATACCCGTTATTTATGGAATGACGGCAGGAGAACTCGCAAAACTTTTTGCCGGGGAGGATATGCTTTCAGCAAAACCCGAGCTTAAGGTGATCAAAATGCAAAACTGGAGAAGAGAAAGCTTTTTTAGTGATTATGACCTGAAATGGATAAATCCGTCGCCGAATATCCCGGATTTTGAGACAGCATTGATATATCCTTCTACGGCATTTCTTGAAGGTACTAATATTTCAGAAGGAAGGGGGACAACCAAACCCTTCAGACAGATCGGCGCACCATTTATAAATTCAGAAGCTCTTATTAACGAGCTGCATAATTTTCAGCATGATGGTATTTCATTTGAACCTGTCAGCTTTATTCCAGCTGCTGTCCCGGGGAAAGCACCAAACCCAAAATATCTTAATCTCTCGTGTAATGGCATTTTAATAAGTATTGTAAATCCGGAAGAATTCAAACCCCTGGATTTCAGCATCCAGCTTCTATACGTTTTACATAAACTTTACCCTGAAAAGTTTAAATTTGAACCTGCATTTTTCGACAGATTAATGGGTGAAAATTATACCAGAGAGATGATTACGGGTGATAAAACTCCCGAAGAAATTATTAAATCCTGGAAACCCGGACTCGAGAAATTTTTAAAAATCAGAACTAAATACTTACTTTACTAAAGGAAAGAGAATGAAAAAGTTAATCTTAATATTATTAACCGGTCTTCTGTTATTCGGATGTGGCGAAAACACAAAAGAACAAAAATCTGATGAGCAGAAAGATCAGTTTACGTTCGACACCACGGAAATAAAAGCCACTCCTGTTGATAACCCCGCGCAGTCATTTTATCTCAGATATAAGCTTGAAAAAGGAAAGAGTTACAATTTCAGATTAACTGCTATTTCCAAGGATGAGCAGACTATTACAATGAAAGATACTACGATGAACCAGAAAATGGATCAGACTATGATCTATAATATGAAATTTACTCCGAATGAAGTTGATGCCGACAGTACAATGCAGATGGAAGCGGTCATAACCTCAATTAAGGTTGATGGAATATTTGGCGATCAGCCTGTTCACTATCAGTCCGGTACCACAGTTGATTCAGCTGACATAGACAAATATGTTCAATACGAGTCACTTGTTAAAAATCCATTCGATATAAGAGTATCCAAGCTTGGTGAATTACTGGATATATATCGTGCGGATAAAATTGTTAACAAGCTTCTAGATATTAAGGGTTATGCGGATTCATCTGAAAGCGGATGAAAAAGCGAATCTTAAGAATGATATAGTTGAAGGGATGCTGAAGCCTATGCTAAGTCAGGTATTCAGAAAACTGCCTGTTCAAAAAATGTCAAAAGATTCAACCTGGAAAGTTGAACAACCCGCCGCTCAGCTGCTGGTTTTTCAGGCAAAGAACACATCTTTCTTTAAGATAACAGGTATAGAAAAACTGGATGGTGATCTGATAGCTGATGTTAACGCTTCATTGGAGACTAAAATCTCCGGCAAGAACAAATTATCTGACCGGGGTATCAATTATGAGTTTAATCAGCCGGAAACAACCGGAGGAGGAAAAGTCTATTTCAATATCTCCAAAGGTTTAGTGCAGAAAACTAAACTTTTTACATCTGTAACAACGTCTTTTAAGATGGAGTCGCAGGGACAAAAAGGTTCAAAAAAGGAGATTATTTCAAATACAAATATACTCGAGTATATCCCCTGATGATTTTAAGTAAGGGGCTGATTCAATCAGCCCCTGATTATTTCGCATTTCAGATTGCAGAAGAATAAAACTTACCTCATTAAAACCATTTTCCTAATTGACGACATTCCATTTACTTCAAGCTTATACAAATAGATGCCGCTTGCAAGGTTGTCCCCATTAAATCTGACCTTATAACTTCCTGCAGGTTGAAATTCGTTAACCAGATCAGCAACTTTCTGTCCCAGAGTATTGTAAACACTTATCCTGACATGACCCGCATCGGAAGTCTGATATTTTATATCAGTTGAAGGATTAAATGGATTAGGATAATTCTGGTCCAGGTTAAAGTTCATTACCGGATTGTAACTGACTGTTAAAATCTCACTTATATTTGAAGATCCGTCAAAATCAATTTGTTTCAGCCTGTATAAATATTCGCCGGAGTTTTCCAACTGATCCGTATATGAATACTGTAACAGGTTTGGTTGAATTTCCCTGCCCCTTCACAAAACCAATTACCGACCAGTTATTTTGTGCTATTTCTTTTTTCTATTTCAAATCCTTTATTATTCGTTTCTGTACCTGTCTCCCAGTTCAGCTTAACTGTATTTCCGGATATCGCTGCTGTGAAGCTGGTTAATTCAACAGGCAGTGCAGGAGAAAACGGCATAAACACAACCAGGCCATGAGCAGGATCGTCTACCTTATGAAAAATATGGTCTTCAATCAGGGTTGAGTCATATACTCCCCAATCGTTATTCTGGGCCATTATATCGTTGGTACAGTTATTATATAGATCATAAACATCGCTTCCCTGGATGTTATTGTATATTATGTTAAGCCCGTCATCAGTTGTATCTGCATTTTCTATATTGCCGATATTGGGACTTGGTCCGGCCTGTACAGACGTACCATTTTGAATTGTTATACCCCACCAGTTTCCGTAGATAGTATTTTTTGTAAGAACAGGAGTATTGAACGTACTTCCGTTTACATTGATTCCGCTGCCGGATACAAGGGTATTGGGATTTGTCGTATTATTATAGATCTCGTTATTCCTTACAACTGCATTAATGATCCCGCTGGAGGTGCTGTAAAGAGTAATACCGTAACTATTATCATGAATCGAATTTCCCTCACAAAGCATATTTGAATAACTGCTGGATCCGCTTACCCAGAGACTAATTCCTCCCGTTACCTGTCCTGATCCTCCGTATATTTCATTGTTCCTTATAATCGGTGAATTATTTCCCTGGAGGCCGATACTTACCTGGTTTTTTGCGGATGTAGCCTGAGTATTATTATATGCAATAATATTACCTTCAATCAATGGACTCGAGTCAAGATTGATAAGGATACCGTATTCATAACTTCTTTCAATGCGGTTGTTCTAGAATTTGAGCATCAGACGCGCTGAGCTGGATTCCCCTGTCGCACTTATAAATATGAGAGCTGCTAACGGAGGGACTGGCATCGATACACCTTACACCATAATAAGCATACTCAATTACCGCGTACTGAATTATTCCTGTGCTGGCTGAAGAAGCATTGAACACTATCCCGAAATAAGCTCCGGTTGAATCGTGAATATCGGATGTGAACTTTACAGAATCTGTCTCAGTTCCGGATGCATTAAGTATACCGTTTACACTAAAACCTGAACCAGACTGATTACAATTTATAATTGATCCTGCTTCAATATCTATCTCATCGTTTAAGGAGATAGTTAGAGTATCGCTGAGTTGATATGAGGGAAAGGTACCTGTCAGCACCCCGCCTGAATGAACCACAAGACTGTCCAGATTCCACATAACCCCCGTGCCGGGCGTTGTATACTGCCCGAACGTTAACCCTGTAAATAAAATTGTTATAAAATCAGTAAATATTTTTTCATTAGTACTCCGGATTAGATGATGATTATTTTATAAGAAGCATTTTCCTCGACTGAATATACCTCCCGGCATTTCCGCCTGAAGGAACTGCTTCTATTCTGTATAAATAAATTCCGCTGCTGACTTTCTGCCCGAAGTTATTCTCACTGTTCCACGTTACCGTATACTCTCCGTTATTCATTTCCTTATTTACGAGAGTTTTAACCTCCCTGCCCAGAACATCAAACACTTTTAGAATAACATGGGAATTTTCCTTCACATTAAATCTGATTTGTGTAGTGGGATTAAACGGGTTAGGATAATTTTGTCCAAGATTGAATTCGGTTGCAACCTGGTTATTATTCCTGAGTATACCGTTTAGAATATCATCTTCAGGTGTAGGGAGTTTTACGGTAGTATATATATGGAATTCACCCGGTGCAAGCGATATATAATTCTGTGTATTATTTACTACCAGACTATCCCCGCTGAAATAGTCGTACCATGTGCCTGTCCTGCTGAAATTAGGATTATAGGCATTCGACTGCACATTGAAGTTGCCTAAAACTACCACGTCCATTGTCGAATCATAAATATTTATACGTTTTGCGCTTCCTGAAACATCAAGCGAGAAATCGGAACTCCTGAAAGCAGGATAATCTTTTTTAAGCTTTATTAAAGCCTTAAAAACTTTGTAAAGTTTCAATCTGGCGGGATCATCATAATAATTCCAGAGAATGGGTTTGTTGCAAACCCTGCATGGATAATCAATTGAAATATCATAACCAAGCTCTCCGAACTGCCATATCATTTTTGGCCCCGGTACGGTAAAGAAGAATGCTGCGGCTTCTTTCATCCTTTGTATAGCGGTGGAAAGATGTTTAATATTGTAGTCTCCGTATGAGTTTCCATATTGGAGATTTTTATACATCAGGCGCTCCTCATCGTGACTCTCCATATAACCAACCAGGTAGGGATTATTCCAGCCTCTTTGCTCATATGAGATACCGGAGAAGTCCCAGGTTCCGCAGGGACCCGAAGGATATCCCATCGTTGCCTGATTGTAGCCGCAATTCAAGATTTCCCCAAAGCATCATACCGTAATTAGAGAGCTCAATTTCTTCCTGGTTTGCAGTGAAGTGTTCCAGAATTACATAAGCACTCGAGATCCACATCCCATAATTTATCAGCCATCCTTTTAAGAATAGCAATTCTGGCAGGATCGTAATTCCAGCCGTTACGCCCGGTGTATTGGTAAATCCCTTAGAGAAATCAAACCGAAAGCCATCAACATGATATTCCTCCAGCCAGTATTTGTTAATCCTGTCCACATAATACTTTGTAGCGCTGCTTTCATGGTTAAATCATATCCCCAGGAAAATACCGGATTAGGTGAGTATACATTGAACCATGGATTCTCCGAGTGTGGTTAAATGTGTATTGTCATCGTAATAAAGTCTTACGAGCGGATTTTGTCCGTATGCATGGTTTAAAACTATATCAAGAATAACAGCAATACCCATAGAATGCGCTTCATCCACGAAAGCCTTAAAGTCGTTCTTTAGGACCATAATACTTATCAAGAGCGCCATGAAAGGCTGGATTATAGCCCCAGCTCTCGTTACCCTCGAACTCCATTACAGGCATTAGTTCAATGGCATTTATTCCCAGGTTCTTTAAGTACCCCAGAGTATCTTTTAAAGTTTTATAATCATGAGTGCTTACAAAATCTCTTAATAACATCTCATATATTACAAGATCTGTTTTAGCGGGACGCTCAAAGTTGGTTGTCTGCCATTGGTAAGGCTGCTGATCTGTCTGCAGAACTGAAACCATTTCAGCTGTTTTTCCATAAGGATACGGTTTTAGTCCCGGATAAGTTGTATCTGAAATGTATTGATCATTTGAAGGATCAAGAACTTTCCCGGAATATGGATCGCCAACTCTGATTTTTCCGTCTACAAGGTACTGAAATGCATATTCCTCTCCTGGATTCAAATTATTAATTGTAAGCCACCAGGTAACGCTGTCAGGAGTGACTTCCTCCTTATGCATATAGTAGGATGAATCCACTTTCCAGTCGTTGAAATCACCTATCACATAAACAAAATCCTTATAAGGTGCATAGAGCGCAAGTGTAACGCTTGTACTGCTGGTATAATTGATTCCAGTGTACATTGCCTGCCGGTACAGGGGAGATTCTGAACAACCGGGTTGATCATTATGAAAAAAGATAGTGTATCCGATAAACCGGAAGTATCAGCAGCTACTGCAGTTACAGTATGAGCACCCGCAGAATATTGGGATGCGAAGAACTGTGAAAATATATCATTTGTAGATGATTGTGCAGCAAAAATCCCGTCAAAGTATAAGGTAATAGATGAGGTTACTGTTCCAATCTCAATACAGCTTATACTAATATTTGTGGTATCGGTGGGACCACTGAATACAGGGGATCTCATAGGGTCACCAAACCTGAGATCAACATCCGGGTAATTTACCACCAGGTTTAATCCCGGTTCATAAACATCAATAAATATATCGGGATCAGTCTGCAGGTTGGCATCTGAACTTCTGAATACGAAGCAGAGTGCAGTAATATGCTCGGAAGGATCAGATATGCTGTAAAACGTCCTCGGATAGCCTATAGTTAAATGATAATGATTCGCGCTGTCCCTGGTTAGTGCCGGCTGAGTCGAATTTACTCCCCAGTTGCCTATTACATGCTGCCAGTCTCCAAGGTTGGTATTAACCCCGGTATGCGCATAAACAGTTCCGGTATAATTACGCAGCTCTTCGGCTCCCGGCTGTGTAGCATCAAAATAAACGGTTATACTATCATTCTCGGTTGGTTCAGCCGGAACAGTTACAACGATCTGAGGGAAAAGCTGTACGGTAAAAATTATCAGGGTAAAAAGTAACAGTTTAAATTTCATATTGTTCTCAATATTTTTACAGGATTCAATTAATTTCGTCAAATGAAGGTTTGCCCGCATCCAGCCAGGCTGAATAAAAGAGCGAAGCAAAATCGGAAGCAGCATTTTCCATTTGCGTCTCAGTTATATATCTGGTTTTAAACCATAACAGCCTGTAATATTCAGCATCTTCCCGTGAATTCGCATTTCTTATATGCAAATGTATCGGCATCAAATAAAACATCTGATACTGAATTTGCATCAGTTATATATTTGAAAATAAAGTCGAGCGGAGTGCTGATATAAACAGCCTTTTCAGCATGAAAATCATCTTTAATAGTTGACAGATTCGAGTCTACCATTACAGATTCGTACCGGAAATGAATTCCTTTCTGCCCGCTCATCTGACCGTTATAATTCATAATTGCATGCATTGGCTGATGTCCGTCTGCAACATAATGGCCAAGATCGGATAAGTAGATAAGCGCCTTATCACGGTCTTTCTCTTTCAGGGCGTTTACAAGGTTGTTATAGGTGTCAAGGGTAGCCCAGGGAAGCAGACCCATTTTAGTAACCGTGCTGTCACCATACTCAGCCACAAGTCTGGCCTTATCTTCAATCATTTTACCGTTCAGGAATTCCGGGTAAAAATCGATATCAATGAAGTGTTTAGGACCTTCTGATTTATCGCTGTCTCTTCTAAGGTCGGGATCAACAGAGTGGGTTGTTACGTAGTCCTGCCATTTAGTGAAAGAACTCATCTCATCAGGAATCAGGGTCATTGCTTTATTACTAATTAATTTATGCCCCTCTGCACCCCAGCCCAGCATAACGGAGAATGGTAAGAGTATGATTAATGCTGAAAGTATTAATTTTTTATTCATTGTCTTTTCTGCCATTTAGTTGAACAATAATTTCACGGTTTCGTGAACGGTTATCAAAGTCGATTAGAATTATCTGCTGCCATGTACCAAGCAGCATTTTTTTATTAACAAATGGAACGGTAAACGACGCACCCTGCAGTGAAGCCCTTATATGCGAGTGTCCGTTTCCATCATGCCAGGTATCATCATGCTTATAAGATCTGTTAGAGGGAACCAGTTTCTCAAAGAATTCAGGGTAATCCTTTCTAAGACCGGGTTCGAACTCGATTGTTGTTATCCCTGCGGTTGATCCCCCGACAAAAATTAATGCATTTCCTTCAACAATGGATGAATTGGCAATTTCATCTGAAATCTTTTGGGTAATATCAATCATGTCGGCGTTTCCGCGGGTGCTCACTTTTATGCTTCGGGTTTCAACAGCCATTACTTCAGTTTTAACAGAATAATTCAAAAATATCGTGGAAAAATTACTTAAGCACGACCCGAAATACAAGGTAATAGGTTCGTCATCTCAAAACGGTTTTTACATAATAACATCATCCGGTAATATTATTTTATCTTTTAAGGAGATATCCTCTGTTTTTCAGTATTTCAAGCGGAGTTGGAGCGCAGTTGGAGCGCAGGTGAAGCGCAGTTGGAGCGGAGTTGAAGCGCAGTTGGAAGGTTATTGAGCACTGACATTTGGTATGTATTTGGTATTTTGAAGAGGTATGGCTTTTTGATAAATTTGCCTCACTCTTCACCTATTTTTTTACAAGGAATTATATGAATACAAAAGAATATATTGCTCTGGAGGAAAAATACGGAGCACACAATTATCACCCCCTGGACGTAGTAATTGAGAAGGCAGAGGGTGTATGGGTTTACGATGTGGATGGAAAGAAATACCTCGACTGCCTGGCTGCGTATTCTGCAGTGAACCAGGGCCATTGTCATCCGAGGATCATTAAGGCTTTAAAATCACAGGCTGATAAAGTAACACTTACCTCCCGTGCATTCAGAAATGATCAGCTGCCTCTGCTTTATAAAGAACTCAGTGAGTTGACCGGTTATGAAATGATACTTCCTATGAACTCCGGTGCTGAAGCTGTTGAAACGGCTCTGAAGGCCGCCAGAAAATGGGGATACACTGTTAAGAAAATAAAAGAGAATGCTGCCGAAATAATTGCCTGTAATAATAACTTCGGGGGACGTACAATTTCAATAGTCAGTTTCTCATCCACCGATCAGTATAAAGAAGGATTTGGTCCCTTTACACCGGGATTTAAGTTAATCGATTACGGAAATACTGAACAGCTGGAAAAAGCTATTACTCCGAATACAGCAGCTTTTATTGTTGAACCTATCCAGGGTGAAGGCGGCGTAGTTGTTCCTCCCGAGGGATACCTTAAAAAAGCGTATGATATATGTAAGAAGAATAATGTTCTTTTCATAGCCGACGAAATTCAGTGCGGATTGGGAGAAGCGGTAAGCTCTTTGCATTCCAGTACGAAGGTATTAAGCCTGATGCGGTTATAATAGGGAAAGCCCTTTCGGGAGGATGTTATCCTGTATCCGCCGTACTTTCAAATAAGGAAGTATTGGGAGTATTCAACCCGGGAGACCATGGCTCTACTTTCGGAGGAAATCCCCTGGCTGCTGCAGTTGCTCGGGAAAGTCTTAAAGTACTGGTTGAGGAAAATCTTATCGAAAATTCTTATCAGCTTGGAGAGTACTTCCGTAATAAACTTAAAGATATTAAGTCAAAGCACGTTAAAGAAGTTAGAGGAAAAGGATTATTCATTGGCGTAGAACTCTATCCCGAAGCCGGCGGCGCCAGGCGTTTTTGTGAAGCTTTAATGGAAAGAGGGATATTGTGCAAAGAGACTCACGACAATGTTATCCGTTTTGCTCCGCCTCTGGTGATAAAAAAGGAAGATATTGACTGGGTTATTGAGAATGCCGACTCAGTTCTTAAGATGGATTAAGCAGGTATTCATCAACTATCTGCTTTGTGTCGGAGATTAGCATTTCAAGGTTCTGAAGACGCTGGAGGATATTCTCAATATCATTGTGTTTTCCTGACAGCTCTATTGCCAGCGCTTCTTCCGCAATTTTAACTGCCCCTATTGATGAGCTCGCACCTTTAATGGTGTGAGCTTCATTTATAATTTTATCAAGATTTTTACTCTTGATCCACTCTTCAAGACGCTTATACCTGATAATAACGTCCTCAAAAAAGGTCACAAGAAGTTCTGACTGAAACTCCTTATTTCCCATACTCATTTTGTCAAGATGGTTAAAATCAAACACATCCTGATTGTTATCGGGCAGATCCTCTGTTTCAGATTGATCTTCCGGCATTGAATTATCGATCTTAAGAAGCTTGTCAATTTTGAGTATCAGTTCATCTCCTGAAATTGGTTTGGTAACATATTCATTCATTCCTGATGCAAAACATCGTTCTTTGTCACCCTGCATAGCATGAGCAGTAAGAGCTATTATAGGTACCTTCCCGGGATTTCCTTCAAGACGCCTTATCTGGAGCGTAGCCGAAAATCCGTCCATACCCGGCATCTGGACGTCCATCAGGATAGCATCGTAGATTCCCTTAACCGCCTCGCCGAGAGCTTCAAATCCGTTGGAAACAGCGTGAGCCTTAAATCCGTAATCTGTTAGTATCTTCATAGCAATCTTCTGGTTGACAACATTATCTTCGGCTAAAAGGATCCTGTATTTTTTCCGAATATTATTAAAGATTTTCAGATTTACTGCTTTAACAGGTTTATTTCCCTGGAATTCATAAATCCTCGAGAGCTCATTTTCTTTATATAAATGCTGCTCTTTCTGCGTTTTGAGCTTAAAAGTAAAATAAAATGTACTTCCTGACCCGGGTTTACTCTCAACCCCGATATCCCCATCCATCATATTTACAAATTCCTTGCAGATGACAAGTCCAAGTCCCGTTCCCCCGAAGTTTCTGGTCGGAGAGTCGTCTACCTGTGAAAAGGGTTTGAAAAGTTCGCCTATCTTATCCTGTGAAATTCCGACACCACTGTCTTTTACCGCAACAAAAATTACGGCTTTATCATTTTCCCTTTCTTTAAGGTAAACCGAAATTTCAATTGCCCCTCTGGACGTAAATTTGATGGCATTACTTATAAGGTTAACGAATACCTGCCTTAACCTTGTGCTGTCACCAATTAAATTAAGGGGTGTGCCCTTTGCAATAATCTTTTTGATCGACAGACCCTTCTCTCCGGCACGGGCAAGTAATATTGAAACAGAATCATCAATAATTTTATTAAGGTCTATCTCCTTTTCCTCAAGCTTCACTTTGCCCGACTCAATTTTTGACAGGTCCAGAATATCGTTGATGATTTCAAGAAGGGATTCGGCAGACTGTTTTGCACCAAGCGCGAATTGTTTCATCTCCTCTTTTGAATCATATACATCCTTCTCAATGAGAGTTAAATACCCTATGATACCATTCATCGGAGTACGGATTTCATGGCTCATGTTTGCAAGGAACTGACTTTTAATAATGTTCAGTTTCTGGGCTTCATTAGCAAGCTTGTCCGCACGATTCTTCTCTTCAACCAGCTGCACCTCTGCCTGCCTGCGTCTGTTTTCTGCTTCAACCTCTTTTGTTATATCCTGGATACTTCCTTCAAAATGAATCTCTCCCGAAAGATCATCCTCAACAATACGGTCATTTAGTCTGGCAATAAGTTCTGTACCGTCCTTCTTCAGAAGTGTAACAGTGTAGTTTTCAACCACCCCTTTTTCTTTAAGTATTTCAATAAGCTTCAGTCTTTCCTTATGATCTTTGTACAGATCGCTCATAAGATTCAGCTGCATTAATTCATCTTTGCTTTCGTATCCCAGCATTTTTGCAAGGCTTTTATTGACGGTAATGAACCTGCCGTCAAAACTTGACTGGAACATTCCTTCCAGGGAGTCATCAAAAATTGAACGATATTTTTTCTCTGAAAGTGAAGTTCTGTATGATCTGTCTGCAAGCTGCTGTCTGAGTCTGAAATTTACCGAACTCCCCACTACAGAAACGACGCTCAGAAACAGGACAAAGAGTACAGATTCAAACATATTCGGTAAAAAGTAAATTTTTGAATCATTCAGAAGTATCGCGGTTGCAAATACAAGATTGTAATAAATGGCAACGATTATCTGATTTTTAACATCCCAGCTCAGGAATAATGCGGAGGTGAATATCATCAGGGCAACGATCTGTACGTTCACAATTAGCGTGGAAGGAATAAGGTATATCATGTACCCGGAAGAAAGTATAATCGCCAGCAGCAGAATATGTACTAATACGATAGGATTATCTTGTCCTTTTTTTGTGCTTAGTAATCCCAGTACGCTGAAAGCCACCAGCGTAGCAGTTAACCTTGTGAAGTAAACCTCATAGGAAAGATTGGAAAAGTGCTTAACTTCAAAAATCATTGCAAACAATCCGGAAACTGCTATGAGGAATGAGAGGATCTTAAGAGGAACGATTAATTGTTCTTTTGATTCTTTTTTAAGCTGGGCTTCTCTTTCATTAGATAAAATTATTTTTGACCGATTAAATAAATCGGCGAATCGCGAATCATTTGCTGCCGGCATGTGCCCTTACCATAAAATTCAGAACAAATCTAATAAAAATAATCTAAGGAATGAATCATTTTTTTCTGTCTTTTACGCTATTTTAGATCTAATAAATATTTTTAGATGTAAAATAATTTTTCTCTGACATAACTAAGATGGCCGATTTCTTCTATTCAATTGATCTTACTGTTTTTTATTTTATAAATCATAGTATATCCACCGGTTTTTTTGATAAATTTTTCTCTCTTATCACAAACGTTAATAACTGGTATATTAGCCTATATAATTCTTCTCGGCATCAGCTTTTTTAAAGGGGGTATTAAGGGTAAGATCGCCGCAGTTGGAGTAATATTGCTAATTGTGGTTACCGATCAAACAGGCGGTCATTTGCTGAAGGAATTGATCCATCGGGTTCGACCATGTAATGCCCTGAGTGATGCAGTAACACCGCTTGGCTGTACCGGATCATACTCTTTCCCCTCCAACCATGCATTTAATAATTTTGCTGCGGCAACCTTCTATTACAGACTTTTTCCTAAACTGAAATGGGTGCTTTTTATTACCGCCTCACTAATTGCATTATCAAGGGTTTATCTGGGTCTGCATTATCCGTCGGATATTTTAGGAGGAGCTGTGCTTGGTTTTATTTTTGGTTATCTGTTTGCTGAAATAGCAATTCGAATTAATGAACGATATAATAAAAGGAGTCTAAGTGAAGAGAATAAATGATAAACTTGTAATCCGTGAGACTTCAAAAGAAGACATACCGCTCATCTATAAGTTAATCCGCGAACTGGCCGATTATGAAAAGCTTTCTGATACTGTTACCGCTGACGAGAAATTACTTGAGAAAAACATGTTCGGCAAAAACCGCTATGCCTATGTTGTGATTGCCGAATATGAAGGCAAAGCTGCTGGGTCAGGCACTTTATTTTTACAATTTCTCTACCTTTAAGGGCAAACCCGGTATCTACCTTGAGGATCTGTATGTTCGTCCCGAGTACAGAAATAAAGGAATCGGGAAAGCTCTGCTGAATTATCTGATTGAACTTGCAAAGGAAAATGATTGCGGAAGGGTAGAATGGGTTGTTCTCGACTGGAATGAATCTGCAATAAATTTCTATAAAAGCCTTGGAGCAGAGCCTATGAATGACTGGATCGTGTTCCGGCTTAGCGAAGAGATGTTTGCCGATAAAAAATAATGGTTTATCAGCAAAAGTTTTTATCTTTACAACTTAAATTTCTATCTTTAAGAATAATCAAGCCTAATAAAAACAGGAATCTTTATGGCAGACAATAAAAGAAGAGTTGTCGTTACCGGAATGGGTGCTCTTACCCCGATCGGGTTATCACCGACAGAGTTCTGGGATAATATGATGATTGGAAAAAGCGGTTCGGAAATGATTAAAGGTTTTGATACTTCAAGGGTTGAAACGAAATTTGCCTGCGAGGTTAAGGGTTTTGACCCGATAAACTATATTGATAAAAAAACGGCCCGGCGCCTCGACAGATATGCCCAGTACGCTCTGGCCTCAGCCGGTCAGGCACTTAACGATGCCGGTGTTAAAACAGGTGAATTAACGGATGAAGAAAGGTCAAGAATCGGTGTTATATACGGAAGCGGAATAGGAGGTATCGAAACCTTCTATCAGCAGTCGGTAATAAATCATACCCAGGGTCCTGACCGTGTTTCCCCGTTCTTTATCCCGATGCTTATACCTGATATTGCCGCAGGCTATATTTCCATTCATTATGGATTCCGCGGACCGAACTACTGCATTGTTTCTGCCTGTGCTACTGCCAATAATAATATGATTGATGCATTCATGTTGATTCAGCAGGACAAAGCAGATATGATCCTAACGGGTGGAAGTGAAGCTGCTGTAAATGAGATTGGAATAGCGGGATTTAATGCCAATAAAGCTTTATCAACAAGGAATGAATCACCTGAGACTGCCAGCAGACCTTTTGATCTGACAAGAGACGGTTTTGTGATGGGAGAGGGCGGCGGAAGTCTTGTACTGGAAGAACTGGAACATGCCCGGAAAAGAGGTGCCAAGATTTACGCTGAAATAATCGGTATGGGCCTTTCTGCGGATGCTTATCATATCACAGCACCTCACCCCGAAGGAATAGGGGCTATCCTGGCCATGGAGATGGCAATCAAAGATGCCGGAATTTCTCCGCAGGATATAGATTATATAAATATGCATGGAACATCAACTCCCCTGGGTGATATCGGGGAAACAAAAGCAATTAAAAAAGTATTCGGAGATTATGCCTATAAGATGAATGTGTCATCAACAAAAAGTATGACCGGTCATCTTCTGGGAGCTGCTGGTGCTGTTGAAGCAATTGCATCAATCCTCGCTATAAATAATAGCAGGATTCCTCCAACGATAAACTTTGAAAATCCTGATCCTGAGTGTGATCTTAATTATACTTTCAATAAACCTCAGGATAGAGAGGTAAATATTGCGTTAAGCAATGCTTTCGGCTTCGGAGGTCACAATACTTCTGTTATATTCAGGAAATTCCCGGAATAATATTAAACTTCTCTTCTCACCTCACATAGTATCTGATGATGTGAGTGATATCAGCGAGCGTCCTCCCCAGACCTCTTATTTTATTCGATGCGAATAGTATGAATAAAATAGGAGAAAAGATGAGATACATTTCGAAAATGGTAATACTTGCAGTTATGCTGTTTTCCATAAACAGTTTTGCACAAATGCACGAAAGACCTCCCCAGATGAGACTTACAATGCAGCTTGGGGTAGAAGCCCCGACAGGAGATTTCGGAGATCAGGCTGCGACTGGTTTCGGAATAAATGGAACATTTGAATACTGGCAGAATACTCCGCTGGCATTTACGGGATCTATCGGATACAATCATTTCGGTGCAGCAGGAGATCTTCCGGACGAATGGGATTATTCCCTTTCTGATGTTCCGATCCTCCTTGGATTAAGATACTATCTTTCCCGCGGTGATTTCCACCCATATCTTGGAGCAGAACTTGGCATTCATATACTGACATCTTCAAGAACAAGAACTGAAGGAAATTCTACAATAACCGTGGATGAGACTAACTCGAGGTTCGGACTGGATCCATTGTTGGGATTCAGATATCATTTAAGTCAATCCACAGACCTCGATTTTAACATGAAGTACAATATTATTACCACCGAAGGAGGTAATACTAATTTTCTTGGCATAAACGGGGGTGTTCAGATAGCGTTATAATTAAATTCTATTGAGGCTGTCTCAGAAGTCAGACCACTTTTTGAGACAGTCTTTATTTTTTACCTTCTTCAAAAATACTGTCGGGGATACCTTTATTAACTTTATAATCTGAATAAGTAACGTAAACCTTTCCGGTAGTGGTTTTATTCCCGGATTGATTTTCTTTTCCCGAATTTTCCTCCCCGCCGATATCTCCCGTAATTTCTTTAGGCATCTGCATTTTCTGAACATTAAATGTGAATATCATCTGTGAAGGCAGAGGGTATTTAATATTATTATCATATTTCAGATCAATTGAAAAAGTACCGTTTGTCTTTGTGGTTGATTCGATTTTCCTGATAATGAACTGTTCCTTGTCAATCAACAAAGTCGTTAGAATAAGATCTCCCCTGTCTCCCAGGGGAATGATTTTAACAGAATAACACGGCCGGCCGTCAACTTCCTGATCTTTGTCGAATATGGAGGTATAATCGCCCTCTAAAAAACTGTATGGAGAAAAATTGAGACCTTCCTTTGGTAGAAGTGCAAAACCTTCTGATTTTAACCTGATCTTATCAGGTTTTTTGTAGAATATGGTCGCATTCGATTCGGGTACTTTAAGAAAATCGACATCTACCTTTATAGTGACATTAACTTCGTAATCATTAACTTTCCCGAAATTTTCTTTCACCTTATCAAGAACATCTTCCGGTTTAAGGTTTTGTCCGAATGAAACTGTCGTGAACAAAAGTAAAATTATAAGATTTTTTATGATCATTTTATTTCCCTTTTCCTTTCAGGTAAGGATATCTTTTCTCTTAAAAATAATAACTGTTATAGAAAACAGAACTACGATATGACCGGCAAGTATGGCAACAGCCTTAAAGAAATCAGCAAAATTAACGGGATCATCAAAGAGCATTCTCCAGGATGACATATACGTAGTAAAAAGATACGGTTCAAGGTTCCGGAAGAAGTCGACCTGTATAGCTGATAATATCAGGAATACAATAATAACCGCCATGGTTGAAATAATGGGTCCGATTGCATTTTCCACGAGAGAGGAGAAAAAGAATGCAAGGGCTGTAACGACAGTCATACTTAGTCCCGCAAATCCATATGCTATCAAAAATCTCCAGAAGACGTCCTCCCGGGCAAAGATTATGATACCGCTGCTTTTAATTACAATCAGTTCACCAACGCCGAACATAATAATTCCCAGTCCGAGACTAATAACTGCAAGCCACAACACGAGAAGGTTGGAATATATTAGTCCGGCAATAAATTTTGCAGTTACAATCTTCATTCTAGAAACAGGACGGGTAACCAGGAGACGGTAGGTACCTGCCGTTGCTTCTCCGGCCAGCAGGTCGCCGGCAACCAGAGCAATCAGGAATGGAATATGGACAGCCAGACTAGTAAGAATGAAATATGAGATCAGGTATCCGTTGAGCAGATTACCGACAAATACGAATGACTGCTGCAGGTTTCTTGTCATAAAATCGAGTGATTTCTCGCCCTCGGCAAGCATCGCAAAATTTATAACAGGAACTATAACAGCAATTACAAGGAAACCTATATAGGTTCTCCATTTCTTAAAGATTTTATAAAGTTCTATCCTGATAAGTGTGGACATTTAGGAAGCTTTCTCTGTAATGTTAAGGAAATATTCTTCAAGGGACCTTGTCGGAACGACCGCACTGACTTCAATTTTATTCTCCACAAGATAACGGTTAAGCGCGGCAATCTTCTCTGAGGAAAGGGAAAAAATCATTGTATTATTTACAATTGATTCAAGGTTATTGATATAGTCGGTATTCCCTATTACTTCCTTCGCTTTTGAAGAATCATTTACTTCAAATGATACCTTCAGTTTATTCATATTCAGCAGGTCATTTACCTTTCCTTCTACAATAGTTTTACCCTTATTGATGATAATCATTCGGTTAGCTACCAGTTCCACTTCATATAAAATATGTGAAGATAAAAACAGCGTCTTTTTTCTGTCTCTGCTGAGGTGTATGATAAGCTCTCTTATCTCCTTCATGCCCTGTGGATCCAGGCCGGTAGTCGGCTCATCAAGTATTATAAGATCAGGATCATGAAGCAGGGCCTGTGCAAGACCGAGTCTCTGTTTCATTCCGTGCGAGAATGTTTTTACCTTACTGTCATATCTTTTTTCCAGTCCGACAAGTTCAAGAATACTCATTATTTTCTGCCTGGATGTATCAGTCCCTGAGATCCTGCCCAGTATTTCAAGATTTTTATAAGCACTGAGGTAGCCGTAAAAGTCAGGTTTTTCAACGATTGCACCTATCCGTCGTAGTATAGAATTTCTTTCTTTTTTGAGCGATTTTCCAAAGATTTTGATCTCCCCTTCCGTGGGATTTATAAGCGACATCAGCATTCTGATTGTTGTGCTTTTTCCTGCGCCGTTAGGTCCAAGAAACCCGAATACATCTCCCTGGTATACATTAAGATTCAGACTGTTAACAGCTTTTACATCCCTGAATTCTTTGCTCAGGTTTTTAATCTCTATAATTTTCTCGTCGGTCAATTTTTCTCCCGAAAGTGTGACTTAAAACTGTGTCCGGATCACAGTTCCAAAAATAAAAAACTAAATGGCAGGAATCACTCTATTTTTATGAGCGGTCATAATATCACATAAGCGCTTTAAGGTGCTAACTTTATATCCAAAACACAGCTAAAAAGGTCACGAATAAATGACGAAACCTTTTATTTTCAGACTAGTAAAAATTTATGATAAGAAGCAAATTAATTGAGAAAATTTATTTTTTGTTTTTGTAAAAAATTATAATAATGTTTGTACATAAAGATGAGTTCATTAAAAATTTTTTTCATCTGATTATTTCCTTTCAGAAAAAAATTTTTTAGTTTCTGGTCAGTCGCGACAAAAAAAAATTCAATCCAAATTTTCCTTAATGAAAGAGAATATTTTTTATAACAGGTATATTCAGCAGCTTTATTCAAATTCCGGTAACATCTCTTTTAAAGAGCAGCTTTATTACACTTCAGACAAGAAAATTAACATTAAGATAAATCACATTAAGCCCGGGAGTATTTAATGCAGATTAAAAGATTTTTTACTAAAGAAGGAGAGGATCCTCTATCGTCATTTGATTTTGTTAAAAGAATTAGTGAGATAAAGAATCCGGATGGATCCATAGTCTTTCGTATGGAAGACGTGCATGTGCCTTCTCAATGGTCACAGGTAGCTACAGATATAATCGCACAAAAATATTTCCGTAAAGCTGGTGTTCCCAAGCTGTTGAAAAAAATAAGAGAGAAAGGCGTGCCCGCCTGGCTGCAGCCTTCAAAAGCCGACCTGGATAAAATGGAGCAGCTGCCCGAGAAAGAAAGATATTCTTCTGAAACTGATGCAAGACAGGTTTTTCACAGGCTGGCAGGCAACTGGACTTATTGGGGCTGGCAGGCAAATTATTTCGACAGTGAAGATGATGCCAAGGCGTTTTATGATGAGATGATGTATATGCTGGCAAACCAGATGGCCGCACCTAATAGTCCGCAGTGGTTTAATACTGGTTTGAACTGGGCTTACGGGATTACAGGACCTTCTCAGGGACATTATTACGTTGATTACAAAACTGGTGAGCTTACTGCTTCTTCTGATGCTTATACTCATCCCCAGCCGCATGCATGTTTTATCCAATCGGTAAGCGACGACCTGGTAAATGAAGGCGGAATAATGGACCTCTGGGTACGAGAAGCCCGTCTATTTAAATACGGTTCGGGAACCGGATCAAACTTCTCTGAAATCAGAGGTGCGAATGAACCCCTTAGCGGCGGTGGAAGATCTTCCGGTCTAATGTCATTCCTTAAAATAGGCGACAGATCCGCCGGTGCGATCAAATCAGGAGGTACTACACGGCGTGCCGCAAAAATGGTTACCCTGGATCTCGATCATCCCGATATAGAAGAGTATATAAACTGGAAAGTTACCGAGGAGCAGAAGGTTGCTTCACTGGTAGCAGGATCAAAGCTGTGTAATTATCATCTGAATGCCATAATGAAGGCATGCTATGATGAACATCCTGAGAATGACCGGTTCAATAAAAATTTTAATAAGAGACTTAAACACGCAGTGCTCGAGGCCAGAAAGGCCCTGATACCTAATAATTATATAGAACGGGTAATTCATCTTGCCAAACTTGGTTTCAAATCGATAGAGTTCCCGGTTTATGATGTAGATTGGAATTCAGATGCTTATGCTACTGTGTCGGGACAGAATTCAAATAACTCCATAAGAGTTACTAATAAATTTATGGAGGCTGTTCAGAATGACGGCGACTGGAACCTCTACTGGCGTACAGAAAAGAAAAGAGCAAAGAAGGAAAACAGATCACCCAAAGCATGCAAAACACTGAGAGCCAGGGAGTTGTTTGAGGATATCAGTTATGCTGCCTGGTCGTGCGCTGATCCGGGAATACAGTTCCATTCTACAATAAATGAATGGCATACCTGCCCTAAAGATGGTGAAATCAAGGCGTCAAATCCCTGCAGCGAGTATATGTTCCTGGATGATACTGCCTGTAACCTTGCTTCATTAAACCTTGTGAAGTTTTACGACTCTGAATCAAAGAAATTTTCAATAACTCCTTATCGGCATGCCGTTAGACTATGGACCATAGTTCTGGAGATAAGTGTTCTGATGGCCCAGTTTCCTAGTAAGGAAATAGCCCGGTTAAGCTATGATTTCAGAACCCTCGGTCTTGGATATGCAAACCTTGGATCTTTATTGATGCTCCAGGGTATTCCATATGATAGTAATGAAGGTTTTGCAATATGTGGTGCTTTAACCGCTATAATGCATATGACAGCCTACGCCGCTTCTGCTGAGATGGCAAAAGAGGCAGGTCCTTTCAGTAAGTATGAGAAGAATAAAGATGCTATGCTGAGGGTTATAAGGAACCACCGCAGGGCAGCTTATAATGTACCTCATGAGGAGTATGAAGGCCTTTCAATTTATCCGGTAGGTATAAATCCCAAACATTGTCCTTCAGATCTTCTTAAAGCTGCAAGAGAGGATGCCGACCTTGCTCTGGAGATGGGAACACAGTACGGTTTCAGAAATGCACAGGTTACGGTGATCGCTCCGACCGGAACGATAGGACTTGTAATGGACTGTGATACTACTGGTGTTGAACCGGACTTCGCTCTGGTAAAATTCAAAAAACTGGCAGGCGGAGGTTACTTCAAGATTATCAATCAGTCAATTCCTCCCGCTTTGGAAAGAATGGGCTATAATAAAGATCAGATAAATGAAATCGTTAAATATGCAAAAGGTTCAGGGTCGCTGGTGGGATGTCCTTATATTAATCATGAATCCCTGAAGGCAAAAGGTTTTACTGAAGAGGCTCTTGCTAAAATTGAAAAAGTGCTTCCTTCAGTATTCGAATTAAGCTTTGCCTTTAACAAATATACTCTTGGACTTGAATTCCTGACAAAGAAGCTTAACCTGTCTGAAGACGATATAGATTCTTATGATTTTAACCTGCTTAGCAAATTAGGATTTTCAAAACAGGAAATTGCATCCGCAAATGATTATGTGTGCGGAACAATGACAGTAGAAGGAGCTCCATTCCTTAAACATGATCATTACCCGGTGTTTGACTGCGCAAATAAATGCGGTAAAAAAGGTACAAGGTTTATACGCCCTATAGCGCACATAAGGATGATGGCCTCTGCTCAGCCTTTCATATCAGGTGCTATTTCAAAAACAATAAATCTTCCTAACCAGGCTTCTGTGGAAGATATAAAAGATGCTTATACTCAGTCCTGGAAGCTAGGCATCAAGGCAAATGCTCTCTATCGTGACGGCTCGAAACTCTCTCAGCCTCTTAACTCAGTGAGCGAGGAGGAACTGGAAGCACTTCTTGAGGACAAAGAAAATAACGACATTGTAAAAGTGGCTGAAAAGATCATTCACAGGTATATTGCTAAAAGAAGAAGACTTCCCGACAGAAGAACAGGATATACTCAGAAGGCAAAGATCAACGGCCAGTCTGTTTACATAAGAACCGGAGAATATGATAACGGTCAGCTGGGAGAAATATTCATTGATATGCACCGTGAAGGCGCTGCTTTCCGAAGCCTGCTGAACTGTTTTGCAATATCTATTTCATTAGGACTTCAGCATGGCGTACCGCTTGAAGAATTTGTTGATGCCTTCGTTTTCACACGTTTTGAGCCGAGCGGTATCGTGTCTGGAAATGAAAAGATCAAAATGGCAACCTCAGTTATAGATTATATATTCCGTGAACTTGCTGTTACTTATCTCGGCAGAAACGACCTTTCTCACGCGGATGATGAAGTGAAGACCAAGACTTCTCACAGCATCGTTAAGAAAATTATCGAGCCAGAATTTGAAAGTGAAGAAGTTGTAAGCGAGAGACTGATTGATCTCGATAAGGATAACGGCTCATACGATTATTCTTATTCATCGAAAGAAGAAAAATTTCATAAACATCCGGAGGGATTGGCCCAGGTAAACAATAGTATGACCTCCAAGGTGAGACGTGCTATTGAAGCAGGATATACCGGAGATATCTGTACCGAGTGTCAGAGCATGACTATGGTTCGGAACGGGACCTGCCTCAAATGTATGACCTGCGGTTCAACCTCTGGCTGCAGCTAAGTAATTCTGATTTTACCATTGATATGAAAAAAACCGGATAAATTATCCGGTTTTTTTTATTTTTTCCTGTCAAATAAGGTTCTTGTAACTTCATATTTTATAATCACTTACAACTAATTCCAATTGAATCATCTGACTATTTTCTCCAATTCTGGAAGAGTAATCTATTAGCCCGGGGCTCTTTCTCGGCAGGCATATCAGTTTCGAAAGTAGCCTCTCCACTTTCCTGACGACTTAAAATTTGAAATTAAGTCCCATCCTGAATCCATCGTTAGATGGAAACACTGTTAGTTCGGGGATATTACTTTCATACGGATCAGCTTCATTCAGATTTACCACTGCCCTGCTTATAACTACCCCGATTGCTGCCCCCAGGATAGTATCTGAAAACCAATGATTATCTGAATATATTCTCTGGTAAGCTGTTAATGCTGCAAGTCCATACAATCCAATCGTCGCATAAATATTGTTTATCCTTTCAGCAAGGACAGTGGAGACTGTAAAAGCAACTGTTGTATGGCCTGAAGGAAGTGAATAATAATCGTTATCAAAATTATAATTGCCAAAATCAGCATTGCCGTTATTAGTATACGGCCGGCTCCGTGAGAAAATCATTTTCAGCAGCACATTGATTGTACCGGCATAGAGCAGAGATTCTGCAAGCAGCCTGCCGGTAAGAGAAACCGATCGATCATTAAAAATCAGACCAGCGGCATATATCCCGGCCGAGAGTGAAACCGCTGGAACGACTTCTCCATAATACTTCCCGGCTTTAGTTATATCATCAAGTGAGTTGGTCTGGTTTTCCCGTACTGCATTTCTGACCTCATCATCCAGAAGCATAGAAAGAGCAGTACCTCCGAGTATTGATCCGGTAATAACCCAGTCCTTTTCCGTAAAATGCGCAGGAGCTCTGAGAATATCCCATCCGTCGCTTAAACTCTTATTGAAATCGTATTTTATGAGCTGATACGCCGTAGGAGAAGTCAGATCTGTATTTGTAGAATCTTTATCCCGATTGCCCGGAAAGACTGTATTAGCATAGAAAATGATTGAGATAATGAGGAGAGATAAGTAACGGCTCATTAGATTTCCTGAATGGGTGAAAAAAATACAAGTTAATAAAAATCTCTGATGCAGTGTTATGACGGAAAGTAATTCGTATTAAAAAATACCATCATCTTCAATCCTTCTTCCTCCCATAAAGCGTCTTGAGTAATAATCCTGATCAAGTGAAGAGACAATTACTCCGTTTCTGGAACTTGCATGGGCGAAAAGATTATCCCCTATGTAGATGCCGACATGGCCGGGACGGACCCGCCTTCGTGTATTAAAAAAAACCAGATCCCCAAACTTTAGATCTTCACGATTATCTATTTCCATTCCCTGTTTATACTGTTCTCTGGCAGATCTGTTCAGATCAAGAGATAAGACATTATGATATACCGTTTGTGTAAACGCTGAGCAGTCAATCCCGTTAGTTGAATTGCCGCCGTACTTATAGGGTGTATCCAGATATTTAATGATCTCCATCAGCAATTTTTCTTTCATCGAGCTATTATCGGCAGTTATATCAGTTGATGAGTTATCCGATTTAAGCTGCTTCATTACGGAGGTTATATCTATTCCCTGGTCATCCGGAATGTCATCATCACCTTCTTCTGCCAGTGAGTCGTCAGGGAGAGTAAAATCTTCTTTATCAGAAAAGCGCTGGTGTTCTGTAGAATCCTCTTCCTTATTATTTCGGTCATACCTTGAAGTATAGGAAGAAGACGAGCACCCCATAAAAGTTGTAACAGCGGCAAAAAATAGCAGAATCAGGATGTTTTTGAATGAATTGAGGGACATTTGTCAGCCGAGATATGTTTTCAGATTTTTACTTCTGGAAGCATGCCTGAGGCGGCGAATAGCTTTCTCTTTGATCTGTCTGACCCTTTCCCTTGTTAAATTGAACCTTTCTCCTATTTCCTCCAGTGTCATCGAGTGTTCTTTATTTAATCCGAAATAAAGCTGAATTACTTCAGCCTCACGATTAGATAAGGTTGATAAAGCCCGCTGAATCTCACTCTTGAGTGATTCATTCATAAGAATATAATCGGGTGAGGGCTGCTGATCATCTTCAATAACATCAAGGAGCCTGTTTTCTTCTCCCTGGGCAAATGGTGCGTCCATTGAGACATGTCTGCCCGAAATTTTCAGATTATCGGCAACTTCGCTGACATCCATATCTAGTTCCTGAGCAAGTTCCTGTGCACTGGGTTCTCTTTCAAATTCCTGCTCAAGATTGCTGTATGCTTTTCCGATTTTGTTTAGACGCACCTACACGATTCAAGGGGAGACGTACAATACGAGACTGTTCTGCAAGAGCCTGCAGAATCGACTGTCTGATCCACCAGACAGCATAAGAGATGAATTTGAATCCCCTGGTTTCATCGAACCTCTTTGCCGCCTTAATTAAACCCAGATTGCCCTCGTTTATAAGGTCGCCGAGCGATAGTCCCTGATTCTGGTACTGTTTAGCTACGCTGACCACAAATCTCAGGTTTGCTTTCGTAAGTCTCTCAAGCGCTGAGCGATCACCGTTCCTGATTTTTACAGCAAGCTCAATTTCCTGATCCGGCGTTAAAAGGTCTACCCTTCCGATTTCCTGAAGATATTTATCAAGCGATTGACTTTCTCTATTGGTAAATTGCTTTGTTATCCTCACAGCAATATCTCCCGATAATTATGTATTAATCGTATCAACGATACCGACAATAGAAGCATCAACCGGAGCCATATCTACAGGCAGAGGGATTACTGCTTCTGAAGCGGTTATATAAATTATAGTTTCCCCGGGACCGGCTCCCACAGTATCAACTGCTACAATCGGTTCGCCGGTATTCTTATATTCAGAATTGATTGGCTGAACAAACATCAGTTTAAAGTTATTTAGGGCGCTGTATTTTCTGGTTGCCCATATATTGCCGATTACTTTTCCAAGAAACAATTATTATACCATTTTAATTAATCTTCGGGCTGGTTAACTATCCTTAATTTTGAACTCTATTAAGCTTCCTGATTCGAAAGGTATTCTTTAAGGGCTACGTCAAGTTTATCAACGATCGCCATTATTACTGCATCAACAGGTTTATTTTTAGTGAATTCGGTTTGTCTTGATGAACTGCCTGTGGCAACAAGTACCACTTCTCCTTCTCCGGCTCCAACGCTGTCGACAGCAACAACAAAATGCTCTTTTTCATTCAGCTCGAGATCCAGCTGTCTTACAATAAGAAATTTGGCCCCGACAAGATTTTCATCTTTTTTTGTTGACCAGACCGTACCAATTACTTTTCCTAAAAACATACAGGTTCATCCTTATGTTCATTTACTGTAATAAACTGGGTTAATATACTTTTCATTTATAAAAAATACAATCACCTGGACTATGATTGGGCTTCAATGTGTGATTAGAAATGCTTCTTTTTTACCTGTCTTTAACCTAAAAAACTTTCACCTTTTAAATTATTGTCAATTTCAAAGTAATCTGCTATGGTTTTACCCACATCGGAGAAGGTTTTTCGGATTCCAAGGTCTCTTATTTCAGACTTCCTATGGTAAAAAAGCAATGGTACATACTCACGGCTGTGATCTGTACTGGGAGTAGTTGGATCGTTTCCATGATCTGCGGTTAAAATTAATGCATCGTCATCGTCAAGATTTATAAGAAACTCAGGTAAAAAATCGTCAAATTGTTTCAAGGCATTGGCAAAACCTTCAGGATCATTTCTGTGTCCGTAATAGACGTCAAAATCCACCAGATTTGCAAAAACAAAGCTGTGCGAGTAATCTTTCGAAGCTTTAAGAAGTTCACTACAGCCCTCAGCATTTGATTTTGTTTTTCGGGGATGACTTATGCCCCGATGATTGAACAGATCGTTTATTTTACCCACGGCAACTGTGTTGAAACCTTTTTCCAGCAGAAGATCGAGGATAGTTTTTTCGGGAGGATCGAGAGAATAATCTTTGCGGTTTGTGGTTCTGCTGAAGTTTCCCGGCTCACCTGTAAATGGTCTTGCTATAACCCTTCCAACCATCAATGGTGGGGCTAGTACCTGTTCCCTGGTTATCCTGCAGATCTCATACAGCTTCTCCAGAGGAATGATCTCTTCATGCGCAGCAATCTGAAATACCGAATCAGCCGATGTATATACTATAGGATAGCCTGTTTCAATATGCTCCTTCCCCAATTCTTTTATTATTTCTGTACCAGAAGCAGCCTTATTGCCCAGCACTCCGCCGCAGCCTGTTAGTTTTTTAAATTTATCAATAATTTCATCAGGAAAGCCCTCCGGAAAGTATGAAAAATCAACATCAACATACAATCCTCCAAGCTCCCAGTGACCGGTTGTAGAATCTTTGCCTTTCGATACTTCCTGTAGCTTTCCGAAGGAAGCCAGAGGATTTGTAGCTGGAGGAATACCCTTTAAAGATGCTATATTTCCCAATCCAAGTTTCTGCAGATTTGGCAGCTTCAGATCAGAATACTCACAGATATGTTTTAGAGTGTCACTGCCGGTATCGCCGTATTTATCAGCATCCGGTAATTCACCTATTCCCACGCCATCGAGGATAATAAGAAAAAAATTATTCACTTTGCTGTAGTAAGATTTTAGTTAATATTCCTGACGGTATTACCGCCTCTTTCAAGCGCTTTCTGAAGAGCAAGGTCGGCATTATGAAGAACTTCATCAACATCGATCTTACCTGTTGAAGATGCAACTCCGACAGAAATTGTGTAAGTAGTTTGTTTGGAGACTACTGCGATTGGCTTCCTGGCAATTTTGACTCTGAGCTTTTCTGCCCAGAGGAATACCTCCTTTGTATTAGAACTAAAGAAATATACCGCAAAAACTTTCTCGCCTATCCTGCCGAACAAATTAAGAGGCGTCATTTCTTTTCTTATGGTCTCTGCCACAGTTAAAAGCACTTTAGGCAGAGGATTCCCGTCAAATAAAGATTCCTGCTCCAGAAAATCATCAATTCTTATCAGGGCCACAGCGCCCGGAGCCTGTACTTTCTCGGCTTTAATAAGGTCGGAGCTAAGTCTTTCCTTAAAGGTATCGGTATTGAGTACCTTGGTTTCAACATCCACTGCAAGATAGCTCTTCAGTAAAGCCTGTGTTGAATATGAATAAATAACAAATGATAAAATGTTCATTGCATTTTTTAAGAACTGAACATCGGCATTTGAAAATGCATTCTTTTTAAGACTTTCAAAACACAGAACTCCGTAGTTCTGATTATTGTAGATCAATGGCATAGCCAGGAAAGATCCGTCAAAACTAACATCCTCAGCCTTTGAATATCTTTTGTACTGGTCCCCGGATGTGTCATCAATCTTTACCGGAATACCTGTTATAATGCTTTTACCGACAAGAGTTCCGTTCAGATCAATTTCGAGACTTTCGCCAATATACTTAAGAGAAGTATTATTAATTATTTTGACAGTTTTAAATTTCTGATCTACAGGGTAGAAATAAACGAATGCGAATGCATCCCAATTCAACAGGAATCCCACTGAATTATAAATCGTCTGAATAAGTTCTGAGTCAGAATTAAATTTGCTCTCCGGTCCGATTAGGTTGAGAAGTCCCTTCAGTCTTTGCTGTGAAACATTATCGGCATGCTTCTCTTCGAATATAGATATTATCATTGTTATCACCCGGACGAACCTTCCGAGCGCATATATCGTTTCGATTCCGAAAGCATCGCCGACTTTTGAATCTACGGCAATAATAGCTATGAGAGACTTATCATAAAACAGGGGAACTCCAACAAAGCTTCTTATGCCCTGAACAGCTGTATAATATCTTATAACGTCAGCCTCAGCAGCGGGGGAAATATCACTCAGCAGTTCCGGCTCGCCTTTCTGTACAATTTTACTAAGAATATCATCTTCAATATCCAGCTTCCGGTTAACAAGCTCTTCTGAATTTGAAACATATCTTTCAATCGATAATTTCTCCTTCTTTTTATTATACCAGAAGAAGATCGCTGTGTTGGCAGAGTAGGCTTCTTTAATGACGGTGAGCATTTTTTCAAGAACAAATCCAAACTGACCGTCATGCCCGACCTCTTCAGGAAGAGCTTCATTAGCTATTTCCTCAAATCTTTCCTTCAGGTCAGGAGGTTTAAGGGTGGTTTTTGAAGTATTATATTCCGGCACATAGTTATCCGCAGTTATGATTTCGGGTTTATTACCGGAGATTATTTTGAACGATTCTTCGAAATCGTGTCTTGGTTCGCTTGACATCTCTGGCAGATCTTCATCAGAATCCAGGGAGGTAAATGATTTGTCGAATCGGATTGAATCGCGGAGGAATATAATAAATGCAACGTAAATAATAATAACTGCTATAGTAATAAGCCTGATTACGGGATCATCCGTCAGGAATAAAACAGCGGCCAGAACAGGAACCAGCGAGAAAATCAGGATTCTTTTCTTTTGTCTTCGATCCATATTCGAGTGAAAAATTGGAAGATAAAAATTGAAGTAAATATATACTTACTCTTTAATAATAGCAAACTCAGCGGACTTTTATCTCTCTATGAATAAAACAATTTCGACAAATGTTTGATAACTTCTTTCCTGCCGGTCTTCTTAACCGCTGAATGTAGAAGGAGATTTTCACCGTCTATTAATTCAGGAAAAATAAGCCGGATATTTTTCTTAGCCGCTGATGTTTCGGACTGTTTGAGCTTATCTGATTTATTCAGCAATACAATATATGGTATATTATATTCCCTTAATAATTCATTAAGTCTTATATCAAGATCAGTTGGGTTATGCCGGCTGTCGATCAGGTGAATAGCCAGGGTAATATGTCCCGAGCGGGATATATATTCAGAAACCATCCGCCCCCAGTATTCTCTTTCTTTCAGACTGGTTTTTGCATAACCGTATCCGGGAAGATCAACAACATAAAAATTATCGTCTATCCTGTAATAATTGATCGATCTGGTTTTACCGGGAGTAGAACTTATCTTTGCCAGGTTCTTCCTGTTGAAAAGAGAGTTGATAAAAGAGGACTTGCCGACGTTCGATCTGCCGCATAAAATCACTTCGGGTAATCTTTCCCGGGGTAATTCTTTTATATTATAAACAGATTTAATAAACTGCTGTTGTTCAAACATTGCTATATACTAAAAAAGAGTAACCGGAAACCCGGTTACTCTTTTTATTGGTTATCTTAAGCTTTTTATTTATTTTTTTCTGCAGGTGTTTCTTCAACCACCTGTGCATCAGGGATCTCCTGACCCTTTTCAGCTTGTTTCTTAGCCCGTCTTTCTTCTCTTTTCTCTTTCTGTTCTTCGGCTTTTGCATTAATAACATCGTTATAATCAACCAGTTCAAGTATGGCCATACTCGCAGCATCGCCGATCCTGTTGCCGAGCTTAATAACTCTTGTGTATCCGCCTGGACGATCGCCTATCTTGGGAACGATCTCACTGAAAAGTTCTTTTACGACTTCTTTATCATGAATATGACTCATCACCTGTCTCATTGAATGAAGGTCGTTTTTCCTGGCTTTCGTAATCAGAGCTTCAACATGCCTTCTGGCTTCTTTTGCCTTCGCTTCAGTAGTTCTTATTCTTTTATGCTTCAGCAATGAAGTTGCAAGTGCATTCATTAAAGCAGCACGGTGGCTTGCAGTTCTTTTTAATTTTCTTCCTTTAGTCCTATGTCTCATTGATAAGCCTTTAATTCAAGATTAGTTTGTTTCAGTTTCTTCCTTAAGGTACTTGTCTACGTCCATTCCGAACTCAAGTCCCATATTTTCTACGATCTCCATCAGCTCAGCAAGCGATTTACGTCCGAAATTTCTGAATCTGAGCATTTCTGATTCATCTCTTCTGACGAGTTCTGCAAGATTTTTAATATTTGCGGCTTTCAGGCAGTTATGAGATCTGACACTCAATTCAAGGTCATCAACAGAAGTTAAAAGGATCTTTCTTACTCTTTCAAATTCTGTATCTTTCTGGCTGACGGCCTGTTCTTCTTCCTGCTCAATATCAAAATTAATGAAGAGCTGGATATGATCTCTTAATATTTTAGCAGCCTGTGTAAGCGCGTCGTCCGGAGTAATTGAACCATCCGTATAAATTTCTAATGCTAACTTCTCATAATCATTCTTATCCCCGATCCTGACATTCTCAACATCGTACTTAATATTTTTGATCGGTGTAAAAATTGAGTCAATCGGAATTACACCTATAGTCTGATCCGGAGAAACATTTTCTGAAGACGGAACATAACCGGTTCCTTTACCAACTCTGAGTTCGATATCAAACTTTGCACTCTTATTAAGTGTAGCGATATGCAGATCGGGATTTAATATTTCGATCTCATTGCTGGCTTTTTGAATATCTGAGGCGGAAAATTCGCCTTCACCATTAAAAGATATTTCGATTTTATTAGGTTTCTTGCTGAGAAGTTTCATACGTACCTGCTTCAGGTTCAATATAATCTCAGAAACGTCTTCCACCACACCTTCAATAGTAGTGAATTCGTGCAGTACACCGCTGAATTTAACGGAGGTTATGGCTGCGCCGGTAAGGGAAGACAGTAATACTCTTCTCAGTGAATTGCCAAGCGTTACACCATAACCGCGCTCGAGCGGCTGTAATGAAAATTTACCATAAGTATTCGAATAACTTGACTCATCTAATACAACAGTTTCGGGCATTTTTAAATATGAAACACTCATTTAGTTATCCTCTAAGATTAATCTTAAAATTCTAATTATTATTTTGAGTAAAGCTCAACAACTAACTGTTCATTAGCATTTAGAGGAACGTCGACTCTTTCCGGAACCTGCAAAAATGTTCCCGACAGGGATGCTTTGTCAATTGACAGCCATGAATAAGTAGAATCTTTAACTCTTCTCAAAGATCCATGGATGGCGTCAAGTTTTTTACTCTTTTCTTTAACTTTTATTATATCACCGGCCGAAAGAATATAAGACGGAATATCTACGAGTCTTTCATTAACTATTATGTGTCTGTGTCTTATAAGCTGTCTGGCCTGTTTTCTGGAGGAAGCAAAACCAACACGGAACACAACATTATCCAGCCTGCTTTCAAGGATCTTTACAAGGTTATCACCAGTGATGCCTTTAGCCTTATTTGCTTTTTCAAAATAATTTCTGAACTGTGTTTCCAGCAATCCGTATATTCTTTTGATTTTCTGCTTTTCGCGCAGCTGAATTCCGTACTCCGAAACCTTTGATCTTCTTGAATTTCCATGCTGTCCCGGGGGATAATTTCTCACTTCCACAGGACATTTTTCAGTATAGCACTTCTGTCCTTTCAAAAACAACTTTTGTCTTTCTCTTCTGCACAATTTGCAAACTGAATCTGTGTATCTTGCCATTTAGTTAATTCTCCAAAATAAATTTAAACTCTTCTTTTCTTAGGAGGTCTGCATCCATTATGAGGTATTGGCGTTACGTCCTTAATAGATGATATTTCCAGACCAGCTGTATTTAATGCTCTGATGGCTGCTTCCCTTCCCGATCCGGGTCCTTTTACCAGCACTTCAACTTTGCGTAATCCTAGATCATATGCTTCTTTCGCGGCAGCTTCGGCGGAAACCTGTGCGGCATAAGGGGTATTTTTTCTTGATCCCTTAAAACCGTTCTTTCCTGCGGAAGACCAGGAGATGGTATTACCATAAATATCTGTTAATGTCACGTGCACATTATTAAAAGTAGCCTTAATATGAGCTACTCCATTAGCATCCACATGAGTTTTCTTCTTAGTTTTCTTTACTACTTTAGCCAATTTATATCCTCCAGTTATCTCAATTACTTCTTAGTCGGAGTTTTCTTCTTACCGGCGACAGTTTTCCTCTTACCTTTTCGGGTACGGGAATTTGTACGGGTTCTCTGACCGCGGGCAGGAAGTCCTCTTCTGTGTCTTAATCCGCGATATGTTCCGATGTCCATTAATCTCTTAATATTCTGCTGAACGTCCGAGCGAAGCGCTCCTTCAACCTTATAATCAGCAGTTATAGTAGCTCTTATCTGGGCTATCTCTTCATCAGTTAACTCTGACACCTTCTTATCGGGATTAACGCCCGATTTTGAAAGAATCTCCTTAGAGATTGAAGGACCAATACCAAATATATATTGTAAGCCGAATAAAACTTTTTTATTCTTGGGTAAATCTACTCCCGATATACGAGCCAATTAAATTCTCCTTCCTAAAAAAATTAACCCTGACGTTGTTTGTGTTTAGGATTTTTACAAATAACCCTAACCACGCCTTTGCGTTTAATTACTTTACAGTTATCGCATATTTTTTTTACTGATGCTCTTACTTTCATTGTAGCTCCGCTATTTATATCTATAGGTAATTCTACCTTTTGTTAAATCGTATGGAGATAATTCAACGGATACTTTATCTCCAACAAGTATTTTAATAAAGTGCATTCTCATTTTACCGGAAATATGCGCAAGAATCTCATGCCCATTATCCAGTTTGACCTTGAAGTGAGCGTTTGGTAATGTTTCAGTTACCACTCCGTCAACTTTAATTGGTCCTTGTTTTGCCATTTAACAAACAGTAAGTATTTCTGCTTTATTATCCGATATTAGAATCGTATGCTCAAAATGAGCAGAAGGTGAACCATCCCTCGTCAATACAGTCCAGCCGTCCTGAGCTGTAAGTACACGGTAGTCACCTGCATTTACCATTGGCTCAATTGCCAGGGTCATGCCATTTTTTAACTTAGCCCCGGTGCCTTTTTTTCCAAAGTTGGGTATGGATGGATCCTCATGTAAATATTTTCCTACTCCATGTCCGCACAAATCCCGGACAATTGAAAAACCATTGGCCTCAACATATGTCTGAACCGCGTATGAGATATCATACACGTGGTTCCCGGCCTGTGCTTCCTCAATACCTTTATAGAGGGATTTTTCAGTCACATCCATAAGTTTCTTCTTTTCTTCGGTAAGTTCACCGACAGCAACAGAAAGTGCTGCGTCGCCGTAATAGCCGTTTTTATAAACTCCGACGTCAAGAGAAACAATATCACCATTATTAAGAACTCGGGGTCCCGGTATTCCGTGAACAACTTCCTCGTTCACTGACGAACAGATAGATGCCGGGTAATCTATCGATGAACCGCCCTGTGAATAACCTTTGAAGGCGGCTTTTGCATCATTACTTAAAATATAATCTTCAGCTATCTGGTCTAATTCTTTAGTTGTAATACCGACTCTTACGTTAGCCTTCATAAGTTGTAAAGTTTCTGCAACTATCTTACAACTCTCTCTTATATAATCTATTTCTTTCTTTGTCTTTATATAAATCACTAATATCTTCGACTTTTTAACTTACCGGTTTTCATAAAGCCATCATAATGTCTCATTAACAGATGTGATTCGATCTGTTGAAGTGTATCCAGGGCAACACCCACAATAATCAGCAGACTGGTGCCGCCGAAAAACTGAGAGAACTGTCCCGATACGCCCCAGGCTGAGACGAAAGCCGGTAATATCGCCACAATAGCCAGGAAAAATGATCCCGGTAAAGTAATCTTTGTTAAAATATTATCTATAAAATCCGATGTCTGCTTACCGGGTCTGATTCCCGGAATAAACCCGCCCTGCTTTTTCATATTATCAGCAACGTCTTTCGGATTGAAAGCAATTGCAGTATAAAAATAGGTGAAGAATATAATCATTAACGCATATATTACTGAATAAACAGGAGATGTATAATGAAAATATCCTGAAATTGACTGAAGAAAATCATTATCCGGGAAGAACGAAAGAACAGTATTCGGAATAAACATAATTGACTGGGCAAAGATTATCGGCATCACACCCGCGGTATTTACTCTCAACGGGATATATTGCGTAACACCGCCGTAAACTTTCCTTCCGACAACTCTCTTAGCATACTGAACAGGAATCCGCCTTGTTCCCTGTGTAACCAAAACGACACCTGCAATTATCAGAGCCATAAACGCAAGAATAACAACTTCAATTACAATATTTCTCTGACCCGAATTTATAAGTCTGTATTCGTCAAGGACAGCAAACGGGAAACGTGCAATAATTCCGATAAAAATTATAAGTGAAATACCATTACCGATTCCTTTATCCGTTATCTGTTCACCAAGCCACATCATAAATACCGTACCGGAAGTCAGAATTACTATCGTACTGAAGGTCCAAAGGAAACCCTGAACCGGAACAGGAACTATAGGCATACCCTGAACATTAATATTAAGCAGCCTGACGGTAACTCCCCAGGCCTGTAGTGCTGAAATCAACACTGTTCCGTACCTGGTAAGCTGAGTAATCTTCTTCCTTCCTTCTTCACCTTCCTGCTGGAGTTTCTGGAAATATGGAACCACTGCTCCAAGCAGCTGAAGTATAATGGAAGCCGAAATGTAGGGCATAATTCCCAGTGCAAATATTGCGGCATTCCTGAATGCACCTCCAACAAACAAGTCGTATAAACCGAACAGGTTATCCGAGGTTGCATTTTTCATGCTCTGGGTAACAAGAGCGGCGTCAACACCAGGGATAGTGATGTGAGCACCGAGCCTTACGATAGTGAGCAGCGCCAGGGTATATATAATCCTCTGACGAAGTTCATGTATCTTAAAGATATTTCTGAATGTATCTGTGAATTTTGACATTTAAAACCGGATTAAATCTTTTTGATTGAGCCGCCAGCAGCTTCAATTTTTTCCTGGGCGGACTTACTAAAAGCATTAGCTTCAACCTGTAATTTAGCTTTAAGTTCACCTGTACCTAAAATCTTAACAGGCTGATCTTTCTTCTTTACCAGGCCGAACTTTCTTAAACTCTCGGGGTTTACAACCTTCTCTTTAGCATCAGCTAGCTTTTGTAAATCCTGAACATTAACAACCTGGTACTCTACCCTGAATATATTGGTAAATCCAAATTTAGGAACTCTTCTCTGAAGAGGCATCTGACCACCCTCAAACCAGGCTTTTTTCTTAGCACCGGATCTTGAAAGCTGACCATTCATACCACGCGCTGCTGTTTTTCCGTGCCCTGAACCCGGGCCGCGGCCAACACGTTTTTTATTCTTCTTCGAACCCTCTGCGTACTTTAAATTGCTTAAAATATCCATCTTAAAACCTTATTACTCTTTAATTTCTTCTACTTTAACCAGGTGTGAAACCTTATTTATCATTCCTCTTATCTGAGGAGTATCATTATGTATTTTAACCCAATTCGGTCTTCCCAGTCCTAAAGCCTCAATAGTTAATTTCTGGGTTTTAGGTCTGTCAATCACGCTTCTGGTTTGAGTTATTCTCAATTTGCTCATCATCAGCCTCATTTAGAACTAAATAAATCTTGAGTTGTAATTCCTCTTTTACGGGCCATCTTCCTGGCATCGATCAGGCTTAATAATCCATTAAGAGTTGCTTTAACCTGGTTGTGAGGATTACTTGAACCGAGTGATTTAGTAAGTATATCCTGAACACCTGCAGCTTCAAGTACAGCTCTCACGCCGCCGCCGGCAATAAGTCCGGTACCGGGTGATGCTGGTTTAAGCAGAACCCTGCCCGCTCCGTACTTTCCGATAATCTCGTGTGCAATCGTTCCTTTTATAACCGAAACCTTCACAAGGCTCTTCTTGGCATCGTCAATTCCTTTTGATATCGCATCGGTAACTTCATTTGCCTTACCCAGGCCGACTCCTACAGTACCTTCTCCATTCCCAACTACAACAATCGCATTAAAGCTGAACCTACGTCCGCCTTTCACCACCTTAGCAACACGATTTATGTGAACGACCTTTTCCTTTAAGCCTTCAATCTCGTTTGACTTTACAGATTTCAAATTTCTTCTCCGAACTTCTTTTATTTTCTTACTTAAAATACCAGGTTATTTAATTTCGTTGCTGCCGGAAGAGGATTCGAACCTCTACAGACGCCTCCAAAGGGCGTAGTCCTACCATTAGACGATCCGGCAACATTTCTAAAATTTTAATCCTGCTTCTCTGGCGCCTTCAGCAACTGCCTGAACGCGGCCATGATACCGGTAACCGTTGCGGTCAAAGACCACCGTATTTATATTCTGTTCCAGTGCCTTTTTTGCAATATAACTTCCAACGGTTTTACTGCGCTGAATTTTCCCTTTGGTTTTCTTCAAATCATCTGCCAGTTCTTTTGTTAAAGAAGAAGCAGAAATGAGGGTTTTTCCGGTAGTATCATCAATAATTTGGGCGTAAATATTATCCAGGCTCCGGTAAATCGTAAGCCGGGGCCTTTCAGGAGTACCGGAAATAACTTTCCTGATTTTTGTCTTTGAACGAACTCTTTTATTCTTATTTCTATTAATCATTTCCTAAATATCTCCAATAAAATTATTTACCAGCAGTTTTACCGGCTTTTCTCACGATTTGTTCATCTGAATATTTAATGCCTTTACCTTTATAAGGTTCTGGTTTCCTGATAGATCTTATTTTGGAGGCTACCATACCGACAAGCTGTTTATCAATCCCGGAAATAACAATCTGAGTCTGTGTCGGAGTCTGCAGGGTTATTCCATCCGGAGGAATAAAGTAAATAGGATGCGAAAAACCGATATTAAGAAGCAGGTTCTTGCCTTTCAGCTCCGCCCTGTATCCCACACCAACTATATCAAGCGTTTTCTGGTAAGCTTCGGTAACGCCTTGTACCATATTCTGAATTAATGCCCGGCTTAAACCATGAAGAGCCTTAATTTCTTTTGTATCGTTCGGCCTTGTTACAGTTAATTCACTGTCTTTTATTTCGATGCTGATCCTTGGATCAAAGGTACCTTCAAGTTCACCTTTAGGACCTTTAACTTTTACAGAGTTACCTTTGTGATCAATAGTAACTCCTTTAGGAATCATTACAGGTTTTTTACCAATTCTTGACACTTTTCAAACTCCATTCAATAAATTTACCAGATATAACAAACTATTTCACCGCCGACTGATTGCGTCCTGGCATCTTTATCCGTCAGCAGGCCTTTGGGTGTAGAAATAACTGCAACACCTAATCCATTTAAAACTCTGGGTAAATCGTTAGAATTTTTATAGACACGGAGACCAGGTTTGCTGATTCTTTTTAAACCGCTTATTGCAGGAGAACCGTTGCTGTATTTCAGTTCAACTCTGATTAAATTCTGTTTATTGTCTTCAACAATTGAGTAATCTTTTATAAAATTCTGACTTTTCAGAATTTCAGCAAGACTTTTTTTCATATTCGAAGCAGGGATATCCACCCTGAGTTTTCTAGCTTTTGATGCATTTCTGATTCTTGTTAAAAAATCTGCTATGGGATCAGTGACTGCCATTATTTCTCCTTTACCAACTTGACTTCTTTAATCCGGGAATTTCACCTTTAAGGGCCATTTCCCTCAACACTAACCTCGACACTCCGAATTTACGATGATATCCGCGTGCTCTTCCTGTAAACATACATCTGTTATGAAGCCGCACGGGTGAAGCATTCTTAGGAATTTTCTGCAATTCATCATAATCGCCTTTTTCTTTCAACTCTTCCCTTAACTTCGCATACTTTTCAACCATTCTGCGTCTTTTCTCTTCTCTTGCAATAAGACTTTTTCGAGCCATTAATTCTCCTGTTAAGCTGTTTTAATCTCTTTTTTTCTAAATGGAAATCCGAATGACTGAAGCAGTTCATAAGCTTCATTATCGGACTGAGCAGTGGTAACAATAGTAATATCCATTCCCATTACTTTCCCGATTTTGTCTACATTTATTTCCGGGAAAATAATCTGTTCTTTTATTCCTAACGAATAATTTCCTCTGCCGTCGAACGATTTATCAGATAAACCTCTGAAATCTCTTACTCTCGGCAGTGCAATGTTTACAAGTCTGTCAAGGAATTCATACATTCTTTCTTTGCGAAGAGTTACCATAGCGCCGATATTTACACCCTGCCTCAACTTAAAATTCGATATCGCTTTTTTAGCCTTACGAATGCTGGGTTTCTGACCCGTTATGGTCTCTAATTCCTTAACAGCTTCATCCAGTATTTTTGGATCGGTTACTGCATCGCCAACGCCCATATTAACCACAATCTTATGAAGATGGGGAACCTGCATTACGCTCTTGTACCCGAATTTTTTCATAAGATCAGGAACAATATCTTTTTTATACGTGTCAGCAAGCCTCGTCTTAATTTTAATCTGCGGTGCCGGAGCTGCTGCTTTCGCTTCCTTACCTTTTTTAGCGGCCTTCGGTTGCTTAGCCTCTGTTTCTTTTTTCGTTTTCTTTTCAGCCATTTCTACTAATTCGCTTTAAGGTGATTATAAAAAATTAAACCATTTCTCCGGTGGATCTGCTTATACGAGCTCTTTTCTTTTTACCGGTGTTCTCATCCAGGATAACCTGTGAACCAAGTCGTGTTGGTTCATTAGTCTTAGGATCAAGCAGCATAACATTGGAAGCATTAATCGGAGCTTCTTTTTCAATGATACCGCCCTGAGGGCTTTTCTGACTAGGTTTTGTATGTCTTTTCCTAAGATTAATTCCTTCAACGATAACCCGGTTATTTTTAGGAAAAACTTTCAGTACTTTCCCTGTTTTTCCGTTATCATTACCGGAAATAACCATTACATTGTCATTTTTACGAATTTTCATTTTTCATCCAATTCTTATAAAACTTCAGGTGCTAATGAAACAATTTTCATAAATTGTTTTTCTCTTAATTCTCTGGCGACAGGACCAAAAATACGTGTACCTTTAGGCTCATTCATATTATTTATCAAAACTGCAGCGTTTTCGTCAAATCTGATATAAGAACCATCTTTTCTTCTAACTTCTTTTTTTGTTCTAACAATAACCGCTCGTGAAACTTCACCTTTTTTAACAGTCCCGTTAGGAATAGCAGTTTTTACTGTAACTACAATAAGGTCGCCCACGCTGGCATATTTTCTTCCGCTGCCGCCAAGTACACGGATGCATCTGACTTTTTTTGCGCCGGAGTTATCGGCAACCACAAGATTTGTTTCTTCCTGTATCATTTTCTCCTGTTCCTTTACTTGGCTTTTTCAACAATTTCTACAAGACGCCATCTTTTCTTTGAGCTCAGGGGGCGTGTTTCCATTATTTTTACTTTATCGCCTATGGTGCATTCACTTTTTTCATCGTGAGCCATAAGGTTTGTCGTCTTTTTATAATATTTATTATAAAGAGGATGAGGAACTCTTCTTTCAATTGCTACAGTAATGGTCTTCTGCATTTTATTACTAACAACAATTCCTATCCTTGTTTTTCTTAATGGACGCTGTTCCATTTACGCCTCAACTCCTTCTTTTTTCTCAGACCTGGCTTCAGCCATTTCTCTTTCTTTGAGAACAGTTTTCAGTTTAGCAATATCTTTCTTTGCAAGACCAAGTTTGGCAGTATTAGTTAACTGTTTTAACTGATGAGCAAACCTTAAATCAACTATATTTCTTTCTTCTTCCTCAATTCGCTTTCTAAGCTCCTCGGTCTTCATTTCTCTTATTTCATGAATTTTCATTAAAACACCTCATTAACTTAAATCTGGTCTTGAAACAACTTTAGTTTTAATCGGCAGTTTATACGAACAAAGTTTCAAAGCTTCCTCTGCCAGTTCTTTTGATACTCCGGACACCTCGAATAACACTCTTCCCGGTTTTACAACTGCCACCCAGAATTCAGGTGCGCCTTTACCTTTACCCATCCTCGTCTCAAGAGGTTTCTTTGAAACCGGTTTATCTGGGAATATTCTGATCCATACTTTACCGTCACGTTTCATTTTTCTTGACAGGGCAACACGGCAGGCTTCAATCTGTCTGCTTGTTATCCAGTGAGGCTCCATAGCTTTCAGTCCGTAATCACCGAAGGATACACGGCTTCCTTTATAAGCCTTACCGGCCATCCTTCCGCGCTGGGCTTTTCTGTACTTTACTCTTTTGGGCATTAACATAATTAAAAACTCCGGATATCTTTATTAATCAGTAACTCTTTTACCAAGGATCTCTCCACGGCAAATCCAAACTTTAATTCCAATTGAGCCGTATATGGTTTCAGCTCTGCCATTTGCGTAATCAATGTCAGCTCTCAGGGTATGCAGAGGAATTCTACCTTCCTTGTACTGTTCAGTTCTTGCCATTTCAGCACCGCCTAAACGTCCTGCGCACATAATTCTAATCCCTTCGGCGCCCATTCTCATAGCTGCTGTGATTGCCATTTTCATGGCTCTTCTGAAGGATACTCTTCCCTGCAGCTGGCTGGCTATATTTTCTGCAACCAGGAAAGCATCAAGCTCAGGTCTTTTTATCTCTGATATCTGTACCTTAACTTCCTTATCTGTAACCTGCTTCAATTCCTGTTCAAGCTGGGTAATTTCCTTACCGCTTTTTCCTATAACAACGCCGGGGCGTGATGTATGTATTGTAAGAATAATGTTTTTGGAGGTTCTGTCGATAACAATACGTGAAATGCCTGCTTTTTTCAAGCGGTTTCTTATGTATGCTCTCAGTTTTTCGTCTTCTTTAAGCTTGGGAGCGTAACTTTTATTTTCATACCAATTAGAGTCCCATCCTCTGATGATTCCAACTCTTAACCCGATAGGGTTTGTTTTCTGTCCCAAAAATTAACCTCCTAAAAATTATGCTTTAGTTGCTACTACAATTGTTAAATGACAAGATCTTTTTCTTATCCTGTAAGCTCTGCCCATAGGAGCAGGCGAAATCCTTTTCAATGTTGGTCCCTGGTTAACAAAAGCCTCCTTTACGAAAAGGTCAGCAGGATCAATCCTGGTTGAATCGTCCAGGTTCATAATATTTGAAACAGCCGATCTGAGTGTTTTCTCTGCATCTTTTGAAGCATGTTTCGTAGAAAAATGCAGGACTTCAATTGCTTTTTCAACTGAAACGCCTCGGATCAGGTCGACAACCAGTCTCATTTTCCTGGGAGATGAACCAATATATCTGTTTATTGCTTTTGCTTCCATTCCTTTAAAATCCTCGTTATGTTTACTTTGCCTTTGAAGCTTTTTCTGCTTTTGTTCCCGGATGTCCTCTGAAAATACGAGTCGGTGCAAATTCGCCTAATTTATGTCCGACCATATTTTCGGTTATATACACGGGAATCATTTTGTTACCATTATGCACAGCTATTGTATGACCTACAAAATCAGGTATAATGGTTGATGAACGCGACCAGGTTTTAATAATTTTCTTTTGATTGGTTTCGTTCAGCTTGTTTATTTTGTCAGCCAGTTTAATATCTACAAACGGACCTTTTTTTACCGATCTTGGCATACAGCTCTCTACTTATTACGTCTTTTAATAATTAACTTATTTGATTCTTTTTTGTGTTTCCTGGTTTTCAGACCTTTGGCTTTTTGTCCCCATGGAGAAACCGGGTGACCGCCGCCTGAAGTCTTTCCTTCGCCTCCGCCCATCGGGTGATCTACAGGGTTCATTGCAACACCTCTAACATAAGGTCTTTTTCCAAGCCATCTTGTTCTGCCGGCTTTACCCAGGTCGATATTTTCCTGTTCGGAATTTCCAACAGATCCGTAAGTAGCCATACAATCAAGTCTTATCAACCTAACTTCACCTGAAGGCATCTTAAGCTGAGCATAGCTTCCTTCTTTTGCCAGCAGCTGAATCGATGAGCCTGCACTTCTTCCTATCTGTCCGCCTTTTCCCGGTTTTATTTCAACATTGTGAACAAAACTTCCAAGAGGCATCTCTTTTAAAGGCAGCGAGTTTCCTATAGAAATCTCACTTCCTGAACCGGAAGAAACAGTATCTCCAACTTTTAATCCTTCGGGAGCCAGAATATATCTTTTTTCACCATCTGCATAATGAAGCAGTGCAATCCTGGAAGTTCTGTTAGGATCGTACTCTATGGAGAATACTTTAGCCGGAACGCCATGTTTATCTCTTTTAAAATCGATGATCCTATATCTTCTCTTATGACCGCCGCCAATATGCCGGGCAGTTACTCTTCCCTTATTATTTCTTCCGCCGCTCTTTCTCAAAGCGGTAGTCAGAGATTTTTCAGGAGTAGACTTAGTAATCTCATCAAAAGAAGATTTTGAACTGAATCTTGATCCCGGAGTTACTGGTTTTAATTTTTTAATAGCCATTTATAAAATCCTTATTCTCTCTAAACTTGCTCAAACAATTCTATTGTTTCGCCTTCTTTAAGCGTTACAATTGCTTTTTTGAATTTTGCGGTCTTTCCGGTAAACCTGCCGCTTTTTCTGAACTGGGTTTTTGTTTTACCGCTGTGATTCATTGTTTTTACTTCTGTAACGTGTACATTAAACTTCTGCTCAATTGCTTTAGCAATTTCTACTTTATTTGATTTAGGATTAACAATGAATCCATATTTACCAGGCTGATCCGCAGAAATATTAGTCATTTTTTCGGTTATTAAAGGACGAATTAAAACATTATGCATCGGTTTCTACCTTTCCGCCATTTCCGAAGGTTTTGGAGATTACGTTAACAGCACCTTCCTGCAGGACTAAAATCTGGTTATTAAGAATATCATAAGTTGAAGCTTTATCGGCTTCAAGCACTTTCACTTTCGGAATATTTCTTCCTGCCTTATATACGCTGGTTTGATTTCCGTTAGTCAGAAGCAATACCTTTTTACCTTCAGCGTTCAATGCCTGAAGAATATTGATAAATTCCTTTGTTTTGGGAGTATCGAAATTAAAATCTTCAACAATCATCAGCTGTTCATCCTTAACTTTCGAGCTAAGGGCAGAAGTTCTTGCAAGCCGTTTAACTTTTTTAGGTAAATCCTGACGATAATCCCTTGGTCTGGGACCGAAAATGGTTCCGCCGCCAACCCATAAAGGTGAACGAGTTGTACCTGCACGGGCACCGCCTCTTCCCTTTTGTTTCCAGGGTTTTTTACCGCCGCCTCTAACCTCGCCTCTTTCTTTTGCTTTATGTGTTCCCTGCCTCTGGTTTGCGAGATAAGATTTCACGGATAAATACATTGCATGACTGTTTGGCTCAACTCCGAATATTTCATCAGACAAATCAATTTGTCTGCCTGTAGAAGAACCATCTATTTTTAATACATCAATTTTCATTTTTATACCAAAATTACTTCTGTTTGTTCAGCCTGTCTTTACCAGGTTTACGGCTTAATAAGTTCGACATAAGAGTTTACCGCTCCGGGGACAGCTCCTTTTATCAAAATCAGATTCTGCTCCGGAATTATTTTAACAACTTTCAGGTTGGTGGTAGTAACGTTTTCATACCCTTTTCTTCCAGCCATTCTCTGACCTTTAAAGACTCTTGACGGATATGAACTTGCACCGATAGAACCGGGAGCTCTTAATCTATCACTCTGTCCATGGGTAGTACCGCCTACACCGCCAAATCCATGGCGCTTCATAACACCCTGGAATCCTTTACCGATGCTCTTACCTCTAACCTTTATTTTTTCACCTTCTTTAAATAAGTCGACTTTTACTTCGTCACCGATCTTATAATCGGCAATTGAAGTAAACTTAAACTCTTTCAAGACGGCAGCCGGAGTAAGTTCATTTTTCTTATACTGTCCTTTAACAGGCTTAGAGATATTCTTTTCTTTTCTCTGTCCAAATCCGAGCTGCAAAGCTTCATAACCGTCCTTCTCTTTTGTACGGATAGAAACTATTTTACAAGGTCCAGCCTGAATAACGGTTACAGGGATTAAATCTCCCTGAGCGTCAAACACACTCGACATTCCTATTTTCTTTCCTATAATTCCGGACATCTTAACTCCAAAAAATCATTAAAGCTTAATCTCAATATCCACTCCAGCAGGGATATCAAGCTTACTAAGTGAATCAACTGTTTTATTATTCGAATTATGGATATCAATAATTCTTTTATGTGCCCGTGTTTCAAACTGTTCACGAGATTTTTTATCAACATGAGGAGATCTTAAAACAGTATAGACTGTCCTTTTTGTGGGTAGAGGAATTGGTCCTGATACCACCGCACCTGTACTTCTAACAGTCTTAATGATCTTTTCAGTCGATTTATCGATCAGGATATGATCGTACGATTTCAATTTAATTCTTATCTTCTGACCAGGCACTTTTAATAATCTCCTTTATTTTCAACACACAAAAAGGGAGTTCAAGAACTCCCTTTAAGAGTGATTCTTATTTTATTACTCTATAATCTTAGTTACTACTCCTGAACCAACTGTTCTTCCGCCTTCACGAATAGCAAAACGCAGTCCTTCTTCCATAGCGATTTCAGAGATCAGATCTACCGACAACATCACTCTGTCACCAGGCATAATCATTTCAGTTCCTTCAGGAAGCGTAGCAACTCCGGTAACATCGGTAGTTCTGAAATAGAACTGAGGTCTGTATCCATTGAAGAACGGGGTATGACGGCCGCCTTCATCTTTTGACAGAATGTAGACTTCGCCCTGGAATTTCTTATGAGGAGTTATAGAACCGGTTTTAGCCAGAACCATTCCTCTTTCGATTTCATTTTTATCAACGCCTCTTAAAAGAATACCGGCATTATCACCAGCCATAGCAGCATCAAGTTCTTTTCTGAACATTTCGATACCGGTAACAACTGTTTTCTTGTGAACTCCTAACCCTATAAGTTCAACTTCTTCCTGAATTTTAACCTGTCCTCTTTCAACCCTTCCGGTAGCAACTGTACCACGGCCGGTAATTGAAAATACGTCCTCAACAGGCATAAGGAAAGGTTTATCAGAATCTCTCGGAGGTAAAGGAATATATTCATCAACAGCTTTCATAAGCTCCCATATACACTCAAGTCTCGGATCATCAGATGGAGCATCACCTGAAGCAGCTTCGAGAGCTTTCAAGGCAGAACCGCGGATTATAGGTGTTTCATCACCGGGGAATTCATATGAGTTAAGGAGATCTCTAAGCTCAACTTCAACAAGCTCCAATAATTCCTCATCATCAACCATATCAACTTTATTCATAAACACAACTATTTTCGGAACACCAACCTGGCGTGCCAGGAGGATATGCTCTCTTGTCTGAGGCATAGGACCATCAGTAGCAGCAACTACAAGTATAGCGCCGTCCATCTGGGCAGCACCGGTAATCATATTCTTTACATAGTCAGCGTGGCCTGGACAGTCAACGTGGGCATAATGCCTGTTTTCTGTCGAGTACTCAACGTGAGCAGTAGCGATGGTGATTCCTCTTTCTCTCTCTTCAGGAGCATTATCGATACTATCAAATGTTCTTATTTGTGACAAGCCCTTTTTAGCAAGAGCCATTGTGATGGCAGCCGTTAATGTAGTTTTACCATGATCTACGTGACCTATTGTCCCTATATTAACGTGAGGTTTACTCCTATCAAATTTTTCTTTTGCCATCTAATTATCTCCTTTAATTTTTTTTCTTTTATTAAAAATTGTCAAACAGTTAATGATTTTTTACCTAATGATTTTTCAGCAATCTCATCAGCAATAGATTTAGGTACTTCGAGGTAATGAGAGAACTGCATTGTATAAATTGCACGTCCCTGTGTCATTGATCTTAACACAGTTGCATAGCCGAACATTTCAGAAAGAGGTACTGTGGATTTAATTACCTGGGCATCTTTCCTGGCTGAAAATCCTTCTATCTTGCCGCGGCGGGAATTAAGATCTCCCATAACATCACCAAGATATTCTTCAGGAGTTACAACCTCAACGTCCATTATTGGTTCAAGCAGTACCGGTTTAGCTTTTCTCGCGCCTTCCTTAAAGGCTATCGACCCGGCTACTTTAAATGAAAGCTCATCAGAATCAACATCATGGTAAGAACCATCATAGAGTTTTGCCTTAACGTCCACTACAGGGAAGCCGGCAACTACACCGTTTCTCATAGCTTCCTGAATTCCGACTGAAACTGCAGGAATATATTCTTTTGGAACTGTACCTCCGACTATCGCATTCGTAAACTCATATCCTTTGCCTGGCTCATTAGGACCAAGTTCAATCCATACATGACCATATTTTCCTCTACCACCAGACTGCTTAATAAACTTTCCTTCTGCATTAACTGTCTGGGTAATCGACTCTCTGTAAGCTACCTGGGGTTTTCCTATATTAGCTTCAACTTTAAATTCTCTCTTCATTCTATCAACCAGAATTTCAAGATGAAGTTCACCCATACCGCTGATAAGTGTCTGTCCTGTTTCTTCATCAACTTTTACTCTGAAAGTAGGATCCTCATCAGATAATTTCACAAGTGAATCTGAGAGTTTATCCTGATCAGCTTTGGTTTTTGGTTCAATAGCGATCTGGATAACAGGTTCCGGAAAGACAATCTTTTCCAGAACAACCGGATCCTCTTCAGCGCAGAGAGTATCACCAGTTTTTGTAAATTTCAATCCAACAGCTGCCGCAATATCTCCTGCACGAACTTCATCAACTTCCTCACGATGATTTGCATGCATCTGCAGCAGACGGCTTATTCTTTCTTTTTTTCCGCTGGCAGCATTAAAAATATATGAACCTGCTTTTAATGTACCTGAGTAAACCCTGAAAAAAGTAAGTTTACCCACGTAAGGATCATTCATAATTTTAAATGCCAGCGAAGTAAATTTCTCTTTTTCATCAATTTTTCTTTTTACCATATCGTTTATGCCGATATGATGTGCTTCTATCTCCTTAAAGTCTATCGGAGAAGGAAGAAAATCAACAATTGAATCAAGAAGTTTCTGAACGCCTTTATTCTTGAATGCTGAACCGCAAAGCACCGGAATAATCTTCAAATCAATCGTAGCTTTTCTTAGTACATTCTTAACTTCATCTTCAGTAATTTCTTTTCCTTCAAGATACTTTTCGAGAAGCGTATCATCTACATCCGAGACAGCTTCAAGCATTTCCGTTCTGTATTTGTTCGCTATCTCTAATAAATCGTGCGGAATTTCAATTTCGTCAAACGTCGCACCAAAAGTTTCTTCATGATACATTCTTGCTTTAAAAGAAATCAGATCGATAACTCCCGAAAAAAGATCGCCTTCACCGATTGGAAGGTTTATCGGGATAGCATTAGCAGCAAGTCTGTCTTTCATCATCTGAACGGCATTAAAGAAATCAGCGCCGGTCCTGTCCATCTTATTAATAAACGCAATCCTCGGAACCTTATACTTATCAGCCTGTCTCCAGACAGTTTCCGACTGAGGCTCTACGCCGCCCACTGCGCAGAAAAGCGCAACGGCACCATCAAGAACCCTTAGAGATCTCTCAACCTCAACTGTAAAATCAACGTGACCGGGAGTATCAATTATATTGATCTGGTGATCACTCCAGAAGCAGGTTGTTGCTGCACTGGTAATCGTAATACCACGTTCCTTTTCCTGTTCCATCCAGTCCATCGTAGCAGCGCCATCATGTACTTCACCAAGCCTGTGCAGACGACCGGTATAAAACAATATTCTCTCGGTAGTAGTTGTTTTCCCGGCGTCAATATGCGCCATTATACCTATATTTCTAACCTTATCTATCGTATGTTTGCCTGACATTTTTTACCTAATCTGTTTCTATTTATAATTATCCGTTTTCAAAAAATTTTACCATTTAAAGTGAGCAAAAGCTTTGTTTGCTTCCGCCATTTTATGTGTATCTTCTTTTTTCTTAACTGCAGAGCCTTCGTTATTGGAAGCAGCAATAAGTTCAGCGGCTAATTTGCCCGACATGGATTTTTCATTCCTCGCCCTGGCATAAGTTTTTAACCATCTCATAGCAAGAGCTGATCTTCTTTCAGGTCTTACTTCAGTAGGAACCTGGTATGTTGCTCCGCCGACTCTGCGGCTTCTAACCTCAATAAGAGGCTGGGTATTATTTATCGCCTTTTTAAAAATTTCTAATCCAGGCTTTTTTGTCCTGTCTTCGATCATATCAAAAGCATCATATACTACGTCTCTTGCCTTCGATTTTTTTCCGTCGAACATCAGGGAGTTAATAAACTTCGCCACAAGTACATCATTAAACTTGGGGTCTGGTTTCACGAATCTTTTTTGTGCTCTTTTCTTTCTCATAGTCTATTTTGCTTTTGGTTTTTTAGCGCCGTATTTGGATCTACCTTTTTTCCTATCTTCAACTCCGCTTGTATCAAGTGTACCGCGGATTATGTGATATCTTACACCGGGAAGATCCTTAACCCTGCCGCCTCTTATTAATACAATCGAATGTTCCTGCAGATTGTGCCCTTCACCGGGTATATATGCGGTAACTTCCATACTGTTGGTAAGCCTTACCCTGGCTACTTTTCTTAAAGCAGAATTCGGCTTTTTAGGAGTGGTAGTATAAACTCTGGTACAGACTCCTCTTTTCTGAGGACAAGCCTCCAATGCCGGAGCCTTATTTTTAGCTAAAATCTGAGTTCTACCTTTCCTTACTAACTGATTTATTGTGGGCACAAAATTCTCCTAAATCTTATCATTCTAAAAAAATTTCAGACTTCAAATATAGTTGTTATGTTAAAATTAGTCAAGAAATACCGTTGAAATACTTATTCTTTTTGAATTTCAGAGGATAAAAAAATCCGGCTCCTTTTTTAAGTGAGCCGGATTTGAATTCAGCTCTGTCAGGCGTTAAGCCTGAACCTCTTTTTCCTCTTCAGCAGGGGCCGCTTCTTCAGCTTCAGGAGCCGGTTCCTGCGATTTCAGAATAATATTATTATATTTCTTTAATCCTGTTCCTGCCGGGATAAGGTGTCCCATAACCACATTTTCTTTAAGCCCTAACAGGTGATCTATTTTAGCTTCGGTAGCAGCATTTGCCAGAACCTTTGTTGTTTCCTGGAATGAAGCTGCCGAGATAAAGCTTTCAGTAGAAAGGGCAGCCTGAGTTATACCTAAAAGAACGTGTTCAAAGGTAGCTGGTTCAGCATCCCTTGAAACTATGGGTTTTTTGCTTTTCTTTTTGAGATCAGCATTTATTTCCCTGATTTTTGCTTTAGGTATCAGCTGTCCGTCTTTATAACGTGAATCTCCCTTATCCTCAATAAATGCCATAGAAGATACTTTATTATTCTCCTCGATGAATTCATTTCTGTCCACAATATCTTCTTCAAGGAATCTGGTATCTCCGGGAGATACTATTTTAATCTTCTGAAGCATTTGTCTAACTATTACTTCAATGTGCTTATCATTGATTTTCACACCCTGGAGGCGGTAAACATCCTGAATTTCGTTTACAAGATATTCCTGCACAGCACTTGTTCCTTTAATTTTCAGGATATCATGAGGATTAATAGGTCCGTCTGTGATTTTTTCACCAGCGGGAATTTCGTCATTTTCCTGAACCAGGATATGTTTTCCTAAAGGCACATTATATTTCTTTTCATCAGATCCGTCGGGTGCAGTTACAATAATTTCGCGGGAACCTTTTTTCCTTGCACCAAATTTAACGGTTCCTTCTATCTCGGAAACGATTGCAGGTTCCTGAGGACTTCTTGCTTCAAAAAGCTCAGTTACCCTCGGCAGACCACCGGTAATATCACGACTCTTGGTCTGTTGTTTGGAAATTTTCGCAAGGATTGTTCCTGCAGGAACAGTTTCACCTTCTTCAACCGATAGATACGATCTGGTCGGGAGGTTGAAAGATTTCTTTACTCCATCTTCTGTTTCAACTGCGATACTTGGAGTCAGATTTTTGTCCTTCGATTCTATAACTACCTTCTGAACGTGTCCGGTTTGCTCATCTGTAACCTGTTGAAGTGTAATACCATCAATCAGATCAACAAATTTTACGAGTCCTGGCATATCAGTCAGAATAACTGCATTATAAGGATCGTGATTATAAAGCGGCTGACGCTTTTTAACCTTTGTTCCGTCATTGACTATAAGTTCAGCGCCATAAGGCACATCATATTTCTTCAAGCTGACGATTATTTTCATCATATATTCCTATCACACCGCGTCTGCCAGTTACAACCTTTACTGCTCCATAGAAATCCGATTTTTCAACAAAAGTAATACGTTCAAATCTTACCGTACCTTCAGTATTTGTTTCAACCTGCGACTGACTTGCAATTCTTGAAGAAGTTCCTCCAAGATGGAAGGTTCTCAAAGTAAGCTGGGTACCGGGCTCGCCGATTGACTGGGCGGCAACAATACCAACAGCCTCACCAATCTCTACAAGTTTTCCAGTGGTCAGGTTTCTTCCGTAACATTTAGCACAAACACCACGCTTGGCTTCACAGGTCAATACAGTTCTGATATAAACAGAATCTATATTTGAATCTTCTATCTTTTCAGCAATCTCTTCAGTTATCAGCTCACCTGCCGGAATAATTATCTCATCTGTCCGTGGATCATAAACATCTTCCTGAGCAACACGTCCGGTGATTCTCTCACCCAGAGGCTCTCTTTCCTGCTCAACATCCTTCAGTGCTGTAATCTCAATTCCAAGGATAGTTCCGCAGTCGATCTCCCGAATAATTACATCCTGGGAAACGTCAACAAGTCTTCTTGTAAGATATCCTGCGTCAGCAGTTTTCAAAGCTGTATCGGCAAGACCTTTTCTTGCACCGTGGGTGGATATAAAGTACTCAAGTACCGACAAACCTTCCTTAAAGTTCGCAACGATCGGGTTCTCAATAATTTCACCTGCCTGTCCGGAAAGGGTTTTCTGAGGTTTCATCATTAAACCTCTCATTCCGGCCAGCTGTTTTACCTGATCCTGAGATCCTCTAGCACCTGAGTCGACCATCATATGCAAAGAGTTAAAACCGCTGTTATTGGCTTTCAACTTTTCCATCAGCGCACGGGCAACGTCATTCGTAGTATGTGTCCATACGTCAATAATCTTATTATATCGCTCCGCATCAGTAATAACACCTTGTTCGTGTTCATTCAGTATTGCTTCAACCTTTTTATTAGCCTTCCCAATAAGGTCTACTTTTTCTTCAGGAATGATCATATCACCGTAGCTGACTGACAAACCACCTGCAGTAGCGTATCTGAAACCAGTATCTTTCAGATCATCAAGGAATTTGGCTGTAACTTTGTTTCCCAGCTTTATAAACATCTGGCCTATAAATCCACCGAAAGTTTTCTTTATAAGCAGCTGGTTAAAATATCCCATTTCTTTTGGAACTATCTGGTTGAAAATAACTCTACCAGTAGTGGTTTCGATAAATTCACCATCAATCTTTACTTTAATCTTTGCATGCAGACCAATAACTTTGGAATTGTAAGCAATTATTACCTCTTCCATTGATCCAAATACCATTCCCTCACCTTTTTCTCCCTCACGATATTTTGTGAGGTAGTAGCATCCAAGAACGATATCCTGAGTAGGTACTACAATAGGACTGCCGTTTTGGGGTGAAAGAATATTGTGACTGCTTAACATTAATAAACCGGCTTCAAGCTGAGCTTCATATGACAGAGGAACGTGAACAGCCATCTGGTCACCGTCAAAGTCAGCATTAAATGCTGTACATACCATCGGATGAAGCTGAATAGCTCTTCCGTCAATTAAGGTAGGCTGAAATGCCTGGATACCGAGTCTGTGAAGTGTAGGCGCACGGTTCAGCAGTACAGGATGACCTTCGATAATCTTTGCGAGAATATCCCATATGATGGGGTCTTTTCTGTCAACTACCTTTCTTGCACTCTTTACAGTTTTATTATGTCCTCTTTCAATAAGTTTTCTGATTATAAAAGGTTTAAAGAGCTCAACAGCCATATCCTTCGGAAGACCGCACTGATGAAGTTTTAACTCAGGACCAACTACAATAACAGAACGGCCGGAATAGTCAACTCTTTTACCAAGCAGATTCTGACGGAAACGACCCTGTTTTCCCTTCAGCATATCGCTGAGAGATTTAAGAGGTCTGTTATTATCACTCCTTACAGCACTTCCGCGTCTGGAATTATCAAAGAGTGCATCAACGGCTTCCTGCAGCATCCTTTTTTCATTCCGGAGAATAACTTCCGGAGCTTTGATATCAATTAATCTTTTTAACCTGTTATTTCTTATTATAACTCTTCTATAAAGATCGTTAAGATCTGAAGTTGCAAATCTTCCACCCTCAAGCGGAACCAGCGGTCTGAGTTCAGGCGGAATAACAGGGATATAGCTAAGAACCATCCATTCGGGTTTATTAGGAACTTTTATTTCCTCTTCCTTGAAAGATTCGAGTACTCTCAATCTTTTCAGAATATCTGATTTCTTCTGCTGTGATGTCTCTTCTTTCAGCTGTGCTCTTAATTCTTTGGATAATGTTTCAACATTAGTTTGTTTAAGCATTTCCTTAACAGCTTCACCGCCTATTTTAGCTACAAATTTCTTCGGGTCGTCATCATCAAGTTTTTCATTTCCGGCAGGAAGAGAATTCAATACCTCAAAGTACTGATCTTCTGAAATCAGATCCTTTTTACTTAAGCCTGTAGGACCGGGACTAATAACAACATACGATTCATAATAAATAATCTTTTCAAGCTCTTTCAGGCTTATGCCGAGGATATTACCGATCTTTGAAGGCTGAGCCCTGAAGAACCAGATATGAACCACAGGAACGGCAAGCGCAAGATGTCCCATCCTTTCACGGCGTACACTTTTTTGCGTTACCTCAACACCGCATCTGTCGCAAATGATTCCTTTATAACGTATTCTCTTATATTTACCGCAGAAACACTCCCAGTCACGTGTTGGTCCGAATATTTTTTCGCAAAAGAGACCATCCTTTTCAGGACGAAAAGAACGATAATTTATCGTTTCCGGTTTAGTAACTTCACCATAAGATCTCGTAAGAATATCATCGGGACTAGCAAGACTAATTGTGATACTGTTTATATCACGCATTGCATTTTCTTGAATTCTAAAAGCCATTTTTTATCTCCTAATTTCTAAGTGAAAAATTGTTCTTATGGTGTTAATTAATTTTTATTTCAAGGCTGAGTCCCTGAAGCTCTTTAATCAACACGTTGAACGACTCAGGAATATTTGGTTCCTGTAAGTTTTCACCTTTCACTATTGCTTCATATACTTTTGCTCTACCGGCAACATCATCACTTTTTACGGTCAGGATTTCCTGGAGAATATGAGCAGCACCATAACCTTCAAGTGCCCAGACCTCCATTTCTCCAAACCTCTGACCACCGAACTGCGCTTTACCGCCAAGAGGCTGTTGAGTAATCAACGAATATGGTCCAATTGACCTTGCGTGAATCTTATCATCAACAAGGTGGCTTAGTTTCAGCATATAGATATAACCGCAGGTGACTTTCTGATGGAATTTCTCTCCTGATCTGCCATCAAGAAGAGTTGTCTTACTTCCCTTTTCGAGTCCTGCTTTTTCAAGCCATGAATCCACATCTTCAATCTTAGCTCCATCAAAGATAGGGGTCGCAAATTTTACTCCCAGAACCTTTCCGGCCCAGCCTAATGCAGTTTCATAAAGCTGTCCAAGATTCATTCTTGAAGGCACACCCAGAGGATTTAGTATAATATCAACCGGTGTTCCGTCAGGGAGAAACGGCATATCTTCAGCCGGAACTATCTTTGCAACGACACCCTTATTTCCGTGTCGTCCTGCCATTTTATCACCTACCGAAAGTTTACGTTTCTTTGCAACATAAACCTTTGCAAGCTGAACTATTCCCGGAGGAAGTTCATCACCGCTGGTGATCTTAATTTTTTCCCGCTTAAATTCTTCTTCAAGCTCAGCGAGAACATCAAAATAGTTTTTGTAAACAGTACTGATATGCGAATTAAGTTTCTTGGATTCAAACCAATCGAGTGTGTAATCGAGTTTAGTAATATCCTCCATTGAAGAGAATGTAGAATCTTTAATTCCGGTACCGCTTCTTAGGACTATACTGCCGTCAAGATCGCGTATTCCTGTAGTAGTATTACCGTCAGTAAGTCTCGTTAATTTATCAACAAGCTTATTATAATGATCAGTTATTTTATTTTTATGTTCCTGTTCCAGGTTATCAAGAAGTTTCTTCTCCTGCTTCTTTGATTCATTATCTCTTCTCTTCCTGCTGAAGAGCCTTGTTTTAATAACAGTTCCTTTCAATCCGGGAGGTGCTTTCAGGGATGCATCTTTAACATCTCCTGCCTTGTCTCCGAATATAGCTCTTAACAGTTTTTCTTCCGGTGTCGGATCGGTTTCGCCTTTTGGAGTAATTTTACCAATTAAAATATCTCCTTCTTTAACTTCGGCACCTTCTCTTATTATACCATTCTCGTCGAGATTTTTAACAGCTTCTTCACTTACGTTCGGGATTTCACGGGTTAACTCTTCTTCACCTCGTTTTGTTTCCCTTACCTGAAGCTCAAATTCTTCGATATGAATCGAAGTATAAATATCCTCGCTTACAACTCTTTCGCTTATTATAATAGCATCCTCAAAGTTATATCCGCGCCAGGGCATAAAAGCAACAAGAACGTTTCTTCCGAGAGCAAGCTCTCCCTGATCTGTGGAAGTACCATCTGCCAGAACATCGCCTTTGGAGATTTTTTGTCCCTGTTTAACAACAGGACGCTGATTCACGCTTGTTTCCTGGTTGGTTCCATGAAACTTCGTGAGTTTATAGGTTACGCTTTTCTTATCGACGAAAGTAGTTAATGCTTCTATACTATGAGGATTTATATCATAGTTAACAGTTATCCTGGTTGCATCAACGTAATCTATAGTACCGTTTTCTTCAGCGATGATAACTGCTTTAGAATCCGTAGCAACCTTCTTTTCCATTCCGGTCCCTACAAGCGGGGCTTCCGGACGAAGCAGAGGAACAGCCTGACGCTGCATGTTTGAACCCATGAGAGCTCTGTTCGCATCATCATGTTCAAGGAACGGAATTAATGCTGCTGCTGCTGACACAATCTGTGCAGGAGCAACATCCATATATTGAATATTATCAGGAGTTACAATCGGGAATTCACCCTTTAACCTCGACTTAACTCTTTCATTCAGGAATTTTCCCTGTTCGGTTATAGGCGCATTAGCCTGAGCAATTGTAAATTGATCCTCCTGTTCGGCAGTAAGATATTCAACTTCATCAGTTACCTTACCTTTTACAACCTTTCGATAGGGAGTTTCAAGGAATCCGTAACGGTTAACTCTTGCAAAAATTGTAAGGGAAGAGATCAAACCGATATTAGGACCTTCAGGCGTTTCAATCGGGCAAAGGCGTCCATAATGAGTATAATGAACGTCACGAACCTCAAATCCGGCTCTCTCTCTGGTAAGACCACCTGGTCCCAGGGCAGACATTCTTCTCTTATGAGTCATTTCAGCAAGAGGATTGGTCTGATCCATGAACTGCGAAAGCTGGTTTGTACCGAAGAAAGCATTTATTACGCTGCTGATCGTTCTGGCATTTACCAGGTCCTGAGGGGTAAAATTCTCAGTATCCCGCATATTCATTCGTTCTTTAATCGTCCTGGCCATACGAGCCATACCTATATTGAACTGCTGTCCTAACTGTTCACCTACAGTTCTGATTCTTCTGTTTCCCAGATGATCGATATCATCAACCGACTGCTCACCGTTTCTTAATCTGATAATGTATTTCATTATCTCGATAATATCTTCAACGGTAAGGATCGTTACTGTTTCGGGCATATCAAGTTTAAGTTTGTCGTTCATCCTATGACGACCGACATCACCAAGATCATACCTTTTATCGTTGAAGAAAAGTTTATCAATTAAGCCCTGTGCAGTATCAAGATCAGGAGCTTCACCTGAACGCAGCTGACGGTATATAGCAAATAAGGCTTCTTCCTTGGTATGTGCCGTATCCTTACGCAAAGTATTGAGGATCAGATCCTGCTCGGGAGAAGTATCTTTAATAACCAGCTTTAAGGTATCAATTTCAATTTCTTTAAGTCTGTCAATATCATCCTCGGTAAGAGTGCTTTCCTTTGTCAGGAAGATCTCACCGGTAGACATATCAAAAATATCACTCGCAACTACTCTTCCTACATAATCATCAAGTTTTGCCTTTTTAACATTTATCTCTTCAATAAGATGGAAGAGGTTAAGGATATCATCATCAGAAGCATATCCTAATGCTCTAAGCAAAGTAGTAGCAGGAAATTTTTTCCTTCTATCTATATATACGTACATTATATAATTGATATCGGTAGCGAACTCGACCCAAGATCCGCGCAGCGGGATAATACGTGCCGAGTAAATAGGGGTACCGTTCGGATGCACTGTTTGAGCAAATGCTACTCCCGGGAGAACGATGAAGCTGCGAAACAACAACACGCTCCGCACCATTAATAATAAAAGTCCCTTTTTCTGTCATAAACGGGAGATTACCAAGGTAGACCTCCTGTTCAACACTATTTACAAATTCTTCAGTTTCGGGATCTTTGGTAGAGAGACGCAGCTTTACCTTTCAGCGGAGCTGAAAAAGTAAGACCTCTCTCAAGGCACTCCTGCACAGAATACCTTGGTTTTTCAATATAATACTCAATAAAATCAAGTCTGTAGATTTCTTTATTATCGAAGATCGGGAAATTCGAAGAAAAGACCTGCTGCAGACCTTTATTTTCCCTTTTTGAGGGAAGAACCCTCATCTGCACAAAATCTTCGAAAGAATCATTCTGGATACTCAACAAGTCAGGAGACTCAATAACACTCTCAATCCTACCGAAGGAAATTCTATTATTATTCAAATTAAAAACCTCCTATTAATGTTCATTATACTACTTTCAGAGCAGAACCTTAAACAACGTGTACAAAAAATTATAAAAAGCAATAAGACGGACTTCACCCGTCTTACTACTTTAGTAAATATATCTGGTAATATTTGTGATTTACTTTATCTGAACGGTTGCACCAGCTTCTTCAAACTCTTTTTTGAGTTTTTCAGCTTCATCTTTCGACACACCTTCTTTTACAGGCTTTGGAGCTGTATCAACAAGGTCTTTAGCTTCCTTCAGTCCAAGTCCTGTATGAGCTCTTACGACTTTAATAACGTTGATCTTTTTGTCTCCAACACCCTGAAGAATTACGTCAAACTCTGTTTTTTCTTCTACTGCTGCTGCACCGCCAGCCGGAGCTCCGCCGCCTGCCATAACAACAGGAGCTGCTGCAGTTACGCCAAATTCTTCTTCTAATGCTTTCTTCAATTCAGCTGCTTCTAACAGAGATAATCCTTTAATCTTTTCAACTATTTCTGCTACTTTTTCGGCCATTTTATATTTCTCCTAATAAATTTTTTCTTTGGTTAAAGTTATGCTGCTTCACGTTTTGAAATCTCGTCTATTACGCTGACAAGATCTCTCATCACAGCATTTATTGCTCCGACTATACCGGATGCCGGCGAATTCAGACTTCCCATAATGCTAGCTATGATCTCTTTCTTTGAAGGGAGAGAAGCCAGTTCATTCAAACTGCTCCCATCATAGTATTGATCCTCTATGTAGCAGGCTTTCATAGAAAGTTTCTGAATGCTATCAAAATACTTTTTGATAACTTTTGCAGGAGCAACCGGATTATCGGCAGTTGCAAAAGCATAGCCCGTCATTCCAACTAAATGATCGGACAGCTTTGCGTATTTACCGCTTTCATCGAGGGCTCTTTTGAATAAGGTATTTTTGAACACCTTATACTTAATTCCCTCTTTCCGGAATTCAGTACGGATATCATTTATATCTGCAACAGTAACCCCGGAATAATCGGTAAGATACACCGCGTTGGAGTTATCGATTAGCTCTTTAACTTCGCCTACGATATCTACCTTTTCATTCTTTTTCATTTTTCTCCCGTATCAGATTTTATGTTAATCGGATCGGCCAGAAGCATTTTATGAGTGCGTAAACTTTTAGTGTTGTACAATTTCTTCTTTGCTGATCTTCAGTCCAGGTCCCATCGTACTGGACAGATAAATACTCTTTATATATTGTCCTTTTGCTGATGCCGGTTTTAGCTTTACGATTGTATTGAGGAAAGCTCTGGCATTTTCAGCAAGTTTTTCGGCTTCAAAATTCATTTTACCAATTGATGTGTGAACAATTCCGGCTTTTTCTACACGAAAGTCAATTTTTCCGGCTTTTACCTCTTTTACGGCATTGGCAACATCCTGTGTTACAGTACCGCTTTTAGGATTCGGCATTAAACCTTTAGGACCAAGGATCCTTCCCAGTTTTCCGAGTTCACCCATCGAATCGGGGGTAGCAACAATAACATCAACGTCAGTCCATCCGCCTTTAATTTTTTCAAGATATTCTTCGAATCCTGCGAATTCGGCTCCTGCATCGAGAGCTTCCTGAGCCTTGGCACCCTTGGCAATTACAAGAACTTTAACTTCCTTGCCGGTTCCATTAGGCAATGTAACTGTTCCTCTAACCATCTGGTCAGCATGTCTCGGATCAACGCCAAGTCTTACCGCGCAGTCAACCGATTCAGTAAACTTAACTTTAGAACTTTCTTTCAAAGCCTGAACGGCATCAATAATAGAATATTCTTTTTTAACGTCTACCGACTTTAGTATGTCTTTGTTTCTTTTTGAATTTTGCATTGCTATACCATAATAAAATTTTTAATCTTCTACTGTTATTCCCATACTTCTTGCAGTTCCGGCTACCATACTCATCGCATGATCAACATCAAACGCATTCAGATCCGGCATCTTCAATTCTGCAATTTCCTTAACCTGGGATTTAGTTACTTTTGCCACCTTATTTCTGTGAGGTTCAGCTGAACCTTTTTCAATTTTAGCCGCACGTTTTAATAAAACAGCAGCCGGAGGAGTTTTAGTAATAAAAGTAAATGATTTATCTGCAAAAACAGTAATCACCACAGGAATTATCAAACCTTCTTTATCCTGCGTTCTTGCGTTAAACTGTTTGCAGAATTCCATAATATTCACACCCTTCTGGCCTAATGCAGGACCAACGGGAGGTGAAGGATTAGCTTTACCTGCTGGAATCTGTAGCTTAATAAATCCGCTTATTTTCTTTGCCATATTGTTTACCTATCGGATAAAATTATTTTTCTAATTCTGCCTGAACAAAATCTATCTCAACCGGTGTTTTTCTTCCGAAGATTGAGACCATAACCTTTATTTTCATTTTCTCTTCGTTTACTTCCTGTACAGTACCCGAGAAATTATTAAATGGTCCGTCTATTATTTTCACAAGATCCCCGGTCCTGAAAATAGTTTCCATTCTTTCGCTGCTTTCATCCTGGGAGATCCTGCCGACTATCCTCTTCACCTCTTCCGGCTGTAAAGGATTCGGGTTGTTTCTGGTTCCGAGAAATCCCATAACAGAAGCAGTATTAAGTATAAATTCTTTAACCTGGTTGTCGAGATCAGCATTTACAAGAATATAACCCGGGAAGAAATTTTTAGTCTTGCTTTTCTTTTTGCCGTCTTTTACTTCGAAAACTTTCTCCATCGGAACGAGAATTTCCTGGATCTTGGCGCGAAGCTGCTCGTTATCGTTGAGTTCGTTCTCGAGAAGGGTCTTAACCTTGTTCTCGTGACCGGAAAATGTTCTAACTACATACCATTTAAATTCCATACCAAATGCTAACTAAAAAATTCCTTTAAATATTTGATTTATCGCCATATCTATGATGTACGTAAACGCTGCAATAACTAAACAAACAACAATAACCACTACAGTTGACTCTTTTAGTTCATCAGTAGTGGGCCAGGTCACTTTTTTCATTTCTTTAACTACATCATTAAAGAAATTGACAATTTTTTCTTTCATTCCAGAAAACTTTCCTAAATTAACTCTTGCACGTCAGGAGGGACTCGAACCCCCAACCTGCGGTTTTGGAGACCGCTGCTCTAGCCAATTGAGCTACTGACGTAGCAAACTCATTTTGTTTCTTTATGAACAGTATGCTTTTTATCCCAGCGGCAGTACTTTTTGTACTCAACACGGCCTGGGTGCAGTCTCTTATTTTTTGTCGTAGTGTAATTTCTTCTTTTACACTCCGTACATTCTAAAGTTATTATATCTCTCATAATATTTTAATTTTAGGTTGTCTCAATCTAACCAGTGATATGAAGTGTCCTGATCAATCAGGAATACTTTAACAATTCAAGCCGACAAATCAGTATCCCGGAACTAACGTGTCAACTCTTTTGAGCTGACGACCGGGATTGAACCGGTGACCTCATCCTTACCAAGGATGTGCTCTACCAACTGAGCTACGTCAGCAGCAATTCCAGAGCGGGAGACGGGACTCGAACCCGCGACCAACAGCTTGGAAGGCTGTGACTCTAGCCAACTGAGTTACTCCCGCATAACACTAAACAAAATTTTTAAGAACTGGATTTATTTTTTCCGCACAAAAAAATAAGGGAACCATTTATGAATAAGTTATTCCCTTAACAAAATTTCTTAGCTGTGGGCGGCGAGGGATTCGAACCCCCAAAGGCGTCAGCCAACGGATTTACAGTCCGCCCCGGCTCTCCAACTCCGGCGTCCGCCCAGTTTTCGAAACGAGCAACAAATATATTTCTATTTAAAATAAAAAGCAAATTAAAAAGGGGGAATATCTTTTGTTTTCTTAGAAAATCGAGACTTTTTAGAAGTAGAGCCGCTAATATAAGTATTCGCCCAATCAATTAAAAAGCAATTTGGGGTGCATTAAGAATTCGCGGAAAACAGACCTGATCTATTAATGGTTCCAGAGTTCCCGGTCTAAACTTCTGTACTGTATCGCTTCACTTATATGCTGCGGTAGTATATTTTCCGAATTTTCAAGATCTGCAATCGTTCTGCTTACTTTCAGAATTCTGTCATAAGCTCTGGCGGAAAAACCCAGTTTAGTCATAGCCATTTTCATTAAATCCGATCCGGCAGAATCCAGCTTGCAGAACTGCCTGATTTCTCTCGAACCCATATCCCCGTTATTATATATATTTTTTAAGTCTTTGAATCGTTCGAGCTGTTTTTTGCGTGCTTTTATCACTCTCTCCCTGATCTCCGCTGAAGATTCACCCTTCGCTTCCGATGAAAGGTCCTTATATTTAACCGCGGGCACCTCAATATGGATATCTATCCTGTCAAGCAAAGGACCCGATATTTTTGCCATATATCGCTGAATTTGAGGAGGAACGCAGGTGCATTCTTTCGAAGGATCCGTATAATATCCGCAGGGACAGGGATTCATAGCTGCAGCAAGCATAAAATTGGCCGGAAATTCCAGGGAAAGTTTTGACCGGCTGACGGTAACCTTCCCGTCCTCAAGGGGCTGCCGCAGGACTTCCAGTACATTCTTCCTGAATTCAGGGAGTTCATCCAGGAATAAAACACCGTAATGGGCGTATGAGACTTCTCCCGGTCTGGGAAACGAACCACCCCCTACCATTGCCGCATCAGATACTGTATGATGAGGGTTTCTGAAGGGACGTTCGGTAACTATAGCCTGATCTTTTGACAGGATACCCGCAACAGAATGAATTTTTGTCGTTTCCAGCGCTTCTTCGAAGGTCATCGGGGGAAGAATTGAGGGAATTCTTCTCGCCAGCATTGTTTTGCCCGATCCCGGAGGTCCTATCATAAGAATATTATGAGAACCGGCGGCGGCAACTTCAATCGCCCGCTTTACATTCTCCTGACCCCTAACATCTGAAAAATCAATATGATACTGGTTTACCTTTGAAAACAGACAATCAACTTCTGTCTCAGTTTTTTCTTTACGGATTTCTTCATTAAGAAATTGAATAACCTCCGATAAATCCTCCATTCCGTATACGTCTATCCCGTCTACAATGGAAGCTTCTTCTGCTGATTCTCTGGGGAGGATTATTCGTTTAATTTTCCGTTTACGGGCTTCAACTGCAATCGGCAAAGCTCCTTTCACAGGTCTCAGTCTGCCGTCAAAAGCCAGTTCGCCTAAAAAGACAGTGTCGCTTAAGTCGGTTTCTTTTATACCTTCCGTAGCTGCAAGTAATCCGACAGCTATCGGCAGGTCAAATGAACTTCCTTCTTTTTTAATGTCGGCCGGCGCAAGGTTTACAGTTATCCTTCTCTTTGGAAACTCTATTCCTATATTTTTGATGGATGTTGATACTCTTTCCCTGCTTTCCCTTACAGCGCTGTCAGGGAGACCAACAATTGTAAACCCGGGTATTTTCTTTTCTACGTTTGTTTCCACCTCAACCAGGTATGCATCGATACCGTAGGTTGCACTAGAGTAAATTTTTGAGAGCATTTCCCTTTTTTATCAGTATTTAGAGCAGCCCAAATATAGACCTAAATTGTAAAAAAGTAAATCGCGTTAGAATTCCAGAAGAATAAAGAGATGAGGTTTATTTGGTAAGAATCATTTTCTTTGTGTTCGAGAAACTTGGAGTAGAGACTTTGTAAAGATATACGCCTGATGGAAGTTCTGACGCGTCGAATGAAAATTTATGTGCACCGCTTGTAAGGAAACCTTTAAATAATTTTGTAATTTCTTTTCCTTCAAGGTTATATACAGTTATTTCCACATCTGAATCCTCCAGCAAATCAACTACAATACTTGTACGGGGATTAAAAGGATTGGGATAATTCTGCTCGACAACAAATGGTTCTGTTACACCCTGTCCTATTTTAACCTGCGAAGTAAAAACCTCTGAACCATCTTTATTTATTTGTTTAATCCTGTAATACACTATTTCTGCCGAAGGATCTTTACCGTCAAGCAGAGAATATTTTTTATTATATGAATTATCAGCATCGACCGATGAAACTACTTTAAAATCTGAGTTGTTAATGGATTTCTGAAGTATATAGGTCTTTGCCTGTTTATAATCTCCCCCGCTCCAGGTCAGTTCATACATGTTTCCCAGAGGTTCAATATTTATCTCAGGTGCACGTGCAAAAACCGGAGCATCAGACTTTACTTTATTGACCGAATTATAAGAAATTCCCGATTCATTGCGTGAATTATAGATCTCATCTTCATTATCAAAATTATACTGACAAATAACATGGGAGTTTCCCGAGATGAAATTCAGGTAGTTTTTATTTATAAAAGATGATTCAATATCATCATGAAAATCAAGTAATCTCAATACATCAATCTGGAAAGATTTCTTTTGTGTATTATTCCTGAAAATCCATCGCAAATCTGCCGGTTGGAGAAATGAAGGAATTTCCAGGTTTCCAACCAGGGTATTACCGCAGTAAAACATTAGTTTATGATCGATAAATGACGATACCAATGAAATATGATACCAGTTGCCGCGACTTATGAAAGAGGGATTTACAAGATCAACATTGAAACGGTCTTTGGAATTAAATGTAACCATCTGGAATTGGTTCGTAGATATCCGCCAGAGAGTTTCACCGGTTTGCTTGTTAATAATATTCAGAAAATCAGTCTGTTTATTATTTAATTTTATCCAGAACTCAGTTAATAGATTATCCGTTTTTTCATTCATATTGGGAGTTAGAGAGAACTCTGATCCGGGAGGCATCTGCAGAGAATTTCCGGCAAATCTCTGAGGTTTATAAAAATTCAGAGAAACTCCGGAGAATCTGAGTGTATCAGTGGTATTCAATGAAGAGGACTGCAAATAACCAAGAATAGCATCTTTGGATTTAAAAATGCCGGCAAATTTAAGAGATCCTGATTCCGCATTATCCGCTTTCAGCGAAAAGACCAGCTGAAAATAATCATTGGATGCAATATGATTTTTTATAAAATCAATCTCCGCCCTGATCAACCGCTCGTCCCGATCCTCCGAAGCTATTTGTCTGCAGGTAATATCGGAAGTTTTATTGAAAGAACGGAGTTCAAGATTTCTTAAATTTATATTTCCCGAAAGAGCAAAATATAAAATCAGTTTATCTGACTGTTCTGATGGATTGGAAGCAACAATAGAGATATCAAAAGAAGAGCTAGCCGGAATGTTATCAGGAAAGGCTAATTTATAGCCAATTTCCCGGGAATTTTGTCCAAAAACAGGAATTGCTGCGAGAATAAGAAATAATATGTAAAACCATCTATGCATGGGGGTGCGAAGTTAAGAACAAAAAAGAACTTCTTCAACTATTTATAGTGCCTCAGAAAGTCAATCCTGTCCTGAAGCTGATCGACCGGAACCAGCAATTTATCTTTTCCGTAAATCGCTTCTTCTCTGTTTGAAAAGGCCAGTTCATAATCTTTACTCATAACTATTGCCTCTTCCGGACAAACTTCCTCACAAAAACCACAGAAAATGCATCGAATCATATTGATTTCGAACTTTTCGGGATAACGTTCTTTTTCCCTGTCAGTTTCACCTGCCTGTACTTCAATAGCCAGTGCAGGGCAAACCCTGGAGCATAAACCGCAGGCAACGCATCTCTCTTCGCCCGTTATTCTCCATCACAAGTACCGGCCTGCCGCGGTAAGAAGCTGCCGGAATAAACTTCTCTTCGGGATATTTCATAGTAAATTTAGGCTTAAACATATTCTTTAGTGTCAGGCTTAGTCCTTTCACTATTTCAGGAATATAAATCCTTTCCCAGAAGGTCAGATCTTTTTGTCTCTTCTTAGCGGCCATCAAATCTCCGAGTTTTCAAAATCTTGATTGTTAATGAATAACTAAATAACAGATAAAATTCAATTATATCTATATATATTATAGATTAAATACCATTATAAGGATTGCCACCCATATAATATTGATCAAAGACAGCGGAAACATTACTTTCCAGCCAAGGTTCATCAGCTGATCATATCTGAATCTCGGCAGACTCCATCTTACCCAGATAAAGAAGAATAAAAGTGCTCCCGTCTTTATTAAAAACATAATAACCTGTATTAAAATAACCAGGCCGTTCGATAGTCCTAACGAATATACATTTACGAACGGCAGATTATAACCGCCGAGGTAAAGGGTAACAATCATTGCACTTGCGATAATCATATTGGCATATTCCGCCAGAAAGAATCCCGCAAATTTCATACTGCTGTATTCGGTATGAAAACCTCCGACCAGCTCCGGTTCAGCCTCAGGTAAATCGAACGGAAGCCTGTTCGTTTCAGCAAATGCGGAAACAACAAAGGTTATAAAACCGAGAGGCTGAATCCATGCATTCCATAACCAGGCGCCCTGAGATTCAACTATTGCATATGGACGAAGTGATTCAGCAAGAAGTATCACTCCTCCAATCGAAAATCCCATCGATATTTCATAAGAAATCATCTGAGCCGAAGATCTTATTCCGCCCAGCAGTGAGTATTTACTTCCTGAAGACCATCCAGCAAAAGTAATCGCATAAACTCCTAATGAAGTGAGGGCAAGAACATAAAGAACTCCCATATTTATATCCGCTACTACCAGAGGAATGGAATATCCTAAAACATTCAGAGTACCGGCAATTGGTATGACTGCATAAGTTGTGAATGCAACAAAAAGTGCAATAATAGGTGCAAGTGTATGAATTGGTTTATTAGCGATTACCGGCACAATATCTTCTTTTAGGAGAAGCTTCAGAACGTCTGCAAAGGGCTGAATACCCCTTCCCAGCCAACTCTGTTTGGTCCGAGGCGGTTTTGAGCCCAGGCACTGATCCTGCGTTCGAAATAAACCAGGTATGAAACCGTCAGCAGCATTACGGTTACAATGACCAGAATTTTTATCAGACTTATTATAACTAATTCCCAGATGTTCACTATAAATTCTCCGTTAAACTTTTACTGGTTCTTTTGTGAATTTTCCCTTTAACTGAGCACCCAGTTCTCCGATATCATCATAGTCCAGTCCCTTAAACGCATCAATAGTTCTTGCCATTTCCTCAAAAACTTCCTCTGCCATTTCAAACTTCAGCTTATTTCCGGCAGCATTAGCAACCATTACCAGGAGTTTCCAGGTAGAATATGCATCGCGCTTATTTTTCTCGGCCCAGCGGTCGAACTTAGTTCCGAATTTATCAAGCCGGCTAAGCATCATACCTTCAAGGGCACGGTCAATGTTTATAGTAGCAACTGCCGGTCTTAGTCTCTGAGCTCTTCCCTGGAAATTGACCATTGTGCCGTTCTTCTCAGCATAAGTTGCAGCAGGAAGAATAATATCTGCCAGTGAAGCTGTTTTATTCATATTTGTCGCATGCATAATCAACAGATCAAGCTTAGCAAAGATCTCCTCCAGTTCAGGCCGCTCATTAACGAGGTCATCTTCAATGAGGTACAATGCTTTAATCTTTCCTTTACCGATTCCGTCTAAAATTCCTTCAAAGTTCAATCCGTCTTTACCCGGAACTACTCCTGTCAGTTCGGCACCAAGTGAATTTGGAGTAATATCCTCTCTCCTGAGGATCTGCGTCTTCAAAGGAAGGATCAATTTTTCTCATAAAGTCAATATGCTTAGAGCCCATCGATCTGGCGAGTTTTGCCAGCATGTAATTATCTTCATTTGTAGCATGGGCTGAACCGATAAATGCTATTTCATCCTTGTTGAAACCCTTGAGTTCTTTTGCTGCTGCAGATACAGCTTCATCAAAAGAAGCTTTAACCAGAGCACCATCTTTTCTGATATATGCCCCATCTACCCTGTCATCCGCGTTAATAAATTTGAAAGTATTTATTCTTCCATGATCGCACATCCAATAACTGTTAACCTCTTCATTAAGTCTGGGAGTAAGGCGAAGGACCTTATTATTTCTAACCCAAAGTTCAGTATTGCATCCTCTTGAGCATCCGACGCAAATAGATTTAGTAGCAGACATATCCCACACTCTGGCCTGGAATCTGAAATCACGGTTTGTAAGTGCGCCAACGGGACAGATATCCGTAGTATTAAGCGAATAAGGATTATCCATCTCTTCTCCGGGGTATGTAACAATAGTAACCCTGTCGCCGCGTTTTATAAATGTAAGCTCGGGATCTTTTGCAATTTCATCACAGAAACGAATGCACCGTGAACAGGAAATGCATCTTTCTGCATCGAACATAACGTAAGGACCAAGAGGAACTCTTTTATCCTTATGATTCTTTTCTTCAACAAATCTGCTTTCACCCACGCCGTGTGCGTATGCATAATCCTGCAGTTTACATTCACCGGCTTCATCGCAGATAGGACAATCAAGCGGATGGTTTATCAGGAGAAATTCCATTACCGCATTTCTGGCTGCCAGTGCATTTTCTGAAGCTGTATGTACTACCATACCATCAGCCGCAAGCGTTGAACAGGCAATCACAAGTTTAGGCATCTTCTCAACTTCAACAAGGCAAACACGGCAGTTCCCTGACACTGTAAGTTTGGGATGCCAGCAGAAATGAGGTATGGTAATACCATTATCCCTCGCAGCTTCAATAATTGTCTGTCCTTGTGTGAACTCTATTTCTTTTTCATCTATTACTATTTTGGGCATTCTGAGTATTTACTCCTGAAATCGTGATTTATAATCTGTTAATAAAAACTATTTGCCGACAGCTTCGTGCTCTTCAATGAATTTCTCAGTGAAACGGGCAATATTATTATATGCCTTCATCAGAACATCTTCGGGCGGCAGAAAAACCACTCTGAAATGATTTGTTCCGGGAACCTGACCAAAACCGGAGCCAGGTACTACAACAACGCCCGTTTCCCGGATAAGTTCGGCAACAAAGATATTATCCGGAGTGTTGATATGAAGTCTTGGAAATGCATAGAAAGCTCCTTCCGGTTTCACGCAGGAAATTCCCGGTATTGCATTAAGCATTTCGACTGTCATATCTCTTCTTGAGGTCAATTTCTGATTAGCTGTTACAAGGTGCGACTGATCGCCGTCCAATGCCGTCGGGATCGCATACTGCTCGGGATGATTGGCGGAAAGCCTGGCGCGAAGCAGCTTATTAATTGCTTCTATATAATCTTTTAATACAGCCCTGTCACCGCTAACAATGCCCCATCCGATTCTGAAGCCGGGAACCATATAATTTTTGGATAAGCCGCCGAAGGTGATCATCGGGGCTTCGCTGTCGAGCGAGGCTATTGAAGTATGTTTTTCACCTTCGAATAAAAGTTTGTCATAAATTTCGTCGGCAAATATGATGAGGTTATTATCCTTTGCTATTTTTATAAGGCCCTTCATCGTATCCACGCTGCAGTTTGATCCTGTAGGATTATTCGGATTTATAATAATGATCGCGCGGGTTTTATCGTTTATTTTGCTGCGTATGTCATCAAGATCAGGCTGCCAGCCATTTTCCTCATTAAGATAGTATGGATTTTCCATATTCTGGAGTTTACTGGCAATAGCTGTATAAAGAGGATAGCCGGGAGTGGGTGTTAAGACATTTTCTCCCTCGTTTACCAGAGCTGTAAGGCAGATGTCGATTGCCTCGCTTGCACCGGTAGTTACAAAGATATCCTGTACATTCTTAATATTTTTCCGATCTGCTTCTTTAGCGATTGAATCAAGAGCCGGTTTGATTCCCGATGAAGGTGAATATCCGTTATAGTTGCTGAGCATTGCCTTGTATGTTGCTTCAACCATGTGTCTCGGCGGAGCAAAATCGAACAGGTTCGGATCACCTATGTTGAGATAAAGCATTTCTTTACCCGTCTTTGCAACTTCGTTTGCAAGTACAACAATATCACGTACGGCATACGTAATATTTTTTGTTCTTACCGCAGGTCTTATTGTTTTGCTCATTTTATTGTTCTGCTAAATTAAAAATTAGTTAAAATAATTCTCCGATACTCAGGCTGCAGATTTCAGGAAAGTATCTTTAGATTTTATAATGATCTTTATAAAAGTGTCTTCATCAAGCAGTCTGTTTGCCAGTTCCAGTATATCTTCCCTGGTAACTGAATCAATATCTTTTATAATCTCATCGGTACTTTTTATCCTGTTATGATATAATTCCGACTGAGCCATTCTGAACATTCTGTTTGAAGTGTTTTCCAGGCTTAAGAGAAAATGCCCTTTCATTGCTTCTTTTGCCTTCTTCAATTCTCTTTCAGAGACTTTATTATTTCTCATTTTCCTGAATTCTCTGTCGACTATAGACAGAGCTTTATCCATCATTTTTTCATTCGTTGAAAGGTATACGCCGAATGTTGAAACATCGTAGAATGAATTTAGAAATGAGTTTACCTGGTAGGCGATGCCGTTTCTTTCCCTGATAGATTGAAACAGTCTTGAACTGCTTCCCTCTCCAAGTATCTGGGTAAGCACAGCCACTTTATTTCTTAATTCACTTTTATATCCGTAGGTTGATTTGCCTATTATGGCATGCACCTGCTGAATTTCCTTGTCGATTAATTCAACCTTTGCGGGAATATCTGTATGATTATAGTATCTCCGTTTTACGCCGGAAGTTCCGAGATCTCTTGTGAAATATTTTTCAACCATCCTGATGATCTTATCGTGTTCAACTGCTCCGGATGCTGCAATCAGCATTTTGTTAAAGCCGTATTTTTCTTTAACAAAGTGAAACAGGTCGTTCTGATTAAAGCCGCGGATATTTTTTTCCGTCCCGATTATGGGAAGGCTAAGACTGTTTCCCGCGTAAACAACTTCTTCGAACTTATCGAATATTAATTCTTCAGGATTATCTTCAATGTCATTCAATTCATCAACGATTACGCTGGATTCCTTCTTTATTTCAACAGGTTTAAATGTAGGGTTCTGGATCATGTCAGACAGAACATCAAATGTTTTTCCAATGTGGCTCGACAGACCTCTTCCATAATAGCAGGTATGCTCTTTGGAGGTAAACGCGTTCAGATATCCGCCCGTTGATTCAATTTCATTAGCTATCTTTCCTGCCGTACGCTTCTTAGTACCTTTGAACAGCATATGTTCAATAAAATGAGAGATCCCATTATTGCCGAAATTTTCGTCTCGTGTACCGATGTTAAACCAGAATCCGAGCGAAAATGATTTTACATAAGGTATGGTTTCTGTCAGAACTTTAATACCGTTAGGCAGGAGTGTCTTCTTATACTGATTCAAAATATCAAAAATCTCTATAATTTTTCAAAAAAAACGTTTTCAAATATAGAGAATTGGCTTCCGGCAGTCAAGGTAAGTTAGACCGTGCGGGTCCCCCCTTAAGGAAATAAACAAGCCGGATTTCCGCGCCCGGATTACATATAAAAATAATCAGTTTATTTCTAATATATAGTCGTCCCGGTGGAAGAATTTTCACCGGGACAAAATACTTCAAGATCCGATTTTATAAGTTTCCGTCGCTCTCTAATCCCTGCTTAATTCCTGCTGTCATAAAGATCACAATCGTTCCTGAGAGTTCCGGATTCCAGGAATCAAATAATAGTGGGAGAGTCATCATAAAACCGGGAATATTTCACCCGGTTTCAAAGAAAAATATCTCTCTTCACGCCCGATCAGGGACACATATAAGCTTAAATAAGATCCAACTGCGCTTCAACTCCGCTCCACCTGCGCTTCAACTGCGCTCCAACTGCGCTCCAACTGCGCTTCAACTCCGCTATTAAAAGCTTATTGATCTTATTTCAGCAGGATCATTTTGTGATTTTGTGTGAAACCGCCAGCCTGCAGTCTGTAGAAGTAAATTCCACTGGCAAGTCCCGCCGCGTTAAAATTAACCAGGTAATTTCCTGCGGGTTTTACTTCATTAACCAGCGTAGTCACTTCCCTGCCCAGAGCATCATATACCTTCAGACTGACAAATCCGTTCTTCTGTATACTGTAACTAATATTTGTAGTCGGATTAAAAGGATTAGGATAATTTTGTTTCAGGCTGTAATTAACAGGACCTGAATTCTGCTCATCTTCTACCGCAGTTGGATTAGTAACACTGACGATAGGGCAGTTTACATTGGCTGCCCCTGAAACAAGTATGTTAGCCATAAGGGCGGAAGCAAGATCGTGAACCATGCCAAAATCTGCATTATCGTAAATGTTTACTTCCCATAGCGGGGAATAAGCTGCATCACCCGGCAAAGTAGATGGTACATTATGAGTTCTGCCGGTTGAGTCGGCCATAAATCCTGAAGGCGGTCCGCCTCCGGGTTCTCCCGGATTGATATTAAATGACACAAAAATGGGAGAAAGAGGAACCATACCGCTGCCGTCAACCATCAAAGGTGCTTCCGAGAAATTGAAGTAATAAACAACAGTTGAATCATACCAGCCCCTGGATAAAGCAGTATCCTCAGCGGTATTATATCTAAGCATAGCTGATGAGCCATCGGGAACGATAGGACAATTGACAAGATTATCGGTCTCCATTATTGGATATCCGCCATCGACTATCTGCTGATAACTCACAATAGTGTTTGCTACATAAGTTTGCGGAACCGTAACTTTGTTCACCCTCCAAAAATCACAGTAATCAGAATCGCCAGGAATATCATCTACTATATTCAGCTGGTTTGGTACCGGGGAAGGTTCGCCATCTCTGAACAGCACATAAATCGGTGCAGGCGTTGTCGGCTGAACATCAAAATTATAATAGGTTGAAAATTCGCCGTCAGGACCAAGACCCATGCTTCTGAATGGTTCCATGTCCATATTTATAGGCTCATTCGGTCCGGGCAGATTATTTGAGGTATCTCTCACAAATAAATGTCCGGCCTCCATACTGAACCGGTCGATACTTGCTTTCATCGCTGTATCAGGATCAACCTGTGCAATCAAAGCAGCTTGAATAAGAATGAAAAACAACGCAGTAAAAAGAAAAAGTCCTTTCTTCATAATGCTCTCCTTTTTAGTTCATATTAACTTTTGTCGCTGGTGGACAATATGAACCATAACTATCACATTATTATAACAGCGAGATAATTTTAGTTACACGATGAAGAAGGCGTGATAAATATCGAAGCTGCTGCCTGGCGGCAGCAGCCTAAAGCTTACCCGATAAATTTTTCCCTAAAGTCTTAAATCAAACTGTATATTCGGAACGACAATTATATTTCCTGAATTAAGCTGCAGATTTACTTCCTTCAGGAATTTTGCACTTAAAAGAATCCTCATATTGGGACTCAGACCAAGAGAGACACCCGGGTTAAGGTAGAGGAAACCGGCTGAGCAGTCAGGTCTTTTATCTGTTGTAATAGTTGTAGTAAAGAAAAGAGGATCCTCTTCACGGGTTGTCCCGGGACTAAAATCTAAAAGCTGCTGAATAAAATATCCGGTGTTAACAAAATAATTTACGAGGGCAGAGTCGTTATTTGAATTAAATGTTATTGTAAAGAAAGGATTTATATTAGTTTCATCACCAACGTCGTGAAATAAGTACCGGCTCTTTGTTTCATCACCCCAGAAGTCAACCACAACCCGGTCAATAACAGTGACGGCATCATACTTATATTTTTGAAATGTTAATCCTGCGTCGAACCTTACAATCGGACTTGACATATTGCTAAACAAGCCGATGCCGACATTTCCCCCTATATAATTATCATTAGAAAAGGATATCCCGCCGAAAACTGCAAATCCTCTGGATACTTTGACGTCCATATCAAGTCCGAATAAATATCTGCTGTAAACCCACTCGATGTTTTTACTTCGTGTGCTGTATATGGAACCATCAGGAAGATCTACTGTTCCTGTGAATACCTCATCACTGGTGGCAAGCATATTTCTGCTGTTAGTAACTGAAAATTTCGGTGAAAATGTAATTTCACCAGGATTACTATTTATATTAAGGTGAAGAGGAGGCGTAGTTATAGGAGCCTTAATCTTTGCATCACCCAGATACAAAGTTTCCTCAATCTGCTGAGGGGCGCAGCCATTTAACAATAAAATCCCCGAGAATAAAATACAGATACAAATACAGGTTTTCATTTCAAAATCTCCTTAGTATTACCGGCTGCATAATACCGAAACGAGCTACCTGAATTGTCAAAAAAATGTCAAAGTTATGTAAAAGAACCCTGGAAGACCTATTTCAGAAGAATCATTTTGCGCGTTTGAACAAAAGCACCTGCTCTGAGCTGATACAGATAAATTCCGCTTGCCAGGTTACTTCCATCAAACTTAACAGAATAACTACCGGATGATTTTTCTTCATTTACAAGTACTGCGGCTTCTCTTCCGAGTGCATCAAAAACTCTCAGCGTAACCAGGGGATTTCTTCCTCCGGTTGCGAAGACACCGGGTATAGAATAATTTATAGTTGTAACCGGGTTGAATGGATTGGGATAATTCTGAGAAAGGCCGAAAGAGTTTACGGAATTTATCTCATCATCAACTCCTGTTGTTGTTGTATCGCCGTAAAGTATACCATTTATTATTGCACCTTTTAATGTTCTGTCATCACTGCCGAAATCAAATGTATTCAGGAGCCTGGTAAGTCCAAAGTATTTGACGAGATCGTAAGTATTTCCTATCAAAGATTCCGAGTTGTATCTCTTAAAATGTGTTTCTGCCTGATAAAAAGTTGTATCTGCAGAATATATTACGGCATATGGAGTCAGGTAAAACCTGTAATTTCTGACCGTATCCCCTACCTCAGCCCTTAGATCATCAACAAGATATTCCTGTCCGCTCTGAACAGAATCTTCATCGAACCGGTAGACTTTAACATTAGCCGAGTCAATTCTCTCATAATATTTAGTAGAATATCCGCCTCCGACAAAATATTCCTCTATCTCAAAGTAAGTCTTCTGATTCGGTTTTAACACCTCATCTGTTACTTTCCTTACAAATTGATATGTTTCGTAATCAGGGAATGCCCAGATATACCCATCATAAACCCAGAGGTTGCCGACCTGCAGGGGATAATAGTTTACAAGATCAGGATCCGGAGGAATTTCTTTTAAAGTTGTTAAAGAATCGTCTTCCAGCTTATATAAATGATGTTGAGTTGCAACGTAGAGAATCTGGGTTCCGAGCTTGGGATAGATGCCGGCTATCCTCTCTTCGAACGTATGGAAGGGAGTAAAACTTTCAGCAAAATCTGTTGATTTATATAAGTGGTAATAGTAACCAAGGTAACAGGTGCCGCTTTGTGATTTATCATTTGAGAAAGTGAAGGCTTCCGGGAATTGCTGCTTAAGCTCCCAGCTATAAGGATTACCATTATCGGCCGAAACATAAAGAGCGTAGTAGGAATACGAGATACTATTTATCCTATATATATGAACCTGGCCGGAATCGTAAAATAAAGTAGCGTTCATATATAAATCTTCAAATACGGGGTGATTATCTACAATTACCGAGTTATATCCTCCATCAAAAGATTTAATCAGGCGGTTACTATAATCGATCCCATACATTTCATTATCGTTAAAATCTGAAACAGAGATCATATTAAAATTAAGAATGGAATCTTCAGGATACGATAACCCTCCGTCAAAACTCCTGTAAAGCGATCCATCGCTGGCATAAGTTAGTGAAGGATTTTGCTGCGAGATATCAACATGATTAAAAGTTGACTGGAAGCCTGCTACAGCTGAATCATTATAAGCTACAAAAGCATAATTATCGGGCATATATCCCCATCCGCAGTTTATGAAGTTGGCAGTGTCGCCAGGGAAGAATTCAAAATCCCTCACGCTTCTGGTATTTGATCCGCCTCCAAAAAAAGCATTCATTATTCTCTTCTCATACCCGGTAGCCGTATTGTATTTATATACCGGCGCATTATCCCGGTAAAGAGGAATTCCAAAATGGTAAAGAAGAATTGTTTCCCCCTCCGGTGTTTCTATCCCATCTAACGAAAAAAAGGTTTGTGAATATGAACTGCCGATGAGAAATACTAAAGCAAAGAATAATATCTTTTTCATAATGCCCTTCCCTCTTTTAACTATTATAATATTTCGTGCAGTTTAAATATTGTTCTGAGGAATTCCTGGATAAGGAGTTTTCATTTGAATTGCCCATTTCGCCCCCGAAATAATGTTCGCTAAAGAATTTAATGAATTAAAAGGAGAGAGTTAAAGGTTAACTTACTGTACGCTGGCGGAGAATTTCGAAAAGCAGCACCCCGGCGGCTACAGAAACATTCAAAGACTGTATTTTCCCCTTCATCGGAATATTAACCAGAATATCGCAGTTTTCTGCTGTCAGTCTCCTCATCCCTTTTTCTTCATTCCCAACAATCACCGCGGCAGGTATTTTATAATCGACTTCGGTATAAGGTTTAGAATTTTCAAGGGATGACCCTATAATCCAGAAACCATTGTCCTTGAGTTCCTTTATCGCCTGAACAAGATTATTCACCTGTGCAATCTTAACATGCTCTGTAGCCCCTGCGGATGTCTTAACCACAGTTTCATTTATCGGGGCGCTGTGATGTTTGGTTAAAATTATCCCGTCAACTTCCGAGCATTCTGCAGTTCTGAGTATTGCTCCAAGGTTATGAGTATCCTGAATTGAGTCGAGAAGCAAAATAAGCGGATATTGTTTCTTTTTAGCTGATGCTATTATTTCGCCGGCGTCATAGAATTTATGAGTTGACTTTCGCGCTGCTATCCCCTGTGTATTGGGATGATCGGTTAAAGCTTTAAACTTTTCAGGAGTTATCTGGTTTACTTTTATTCCCCTCTTTTTGGCGGCAATCCGGATTGCATCAACGATCCCCCCTTTCTGTCCGAACAATATATAAACCTGCTCTATTTTTTCTCCCGAGTTAATTGCCTCAAGAACAGGTTTTCTTCCAACAATCAGACTCATTTAAGCGGAAACCTCTTTTACAGGCTTCTTTTTGCCGGGTGTCTTCAGAGGAACCGGGACAAATCTCGGTTTATTCCGTTTAGTCAGATAAATGAATCCTAACGTTCCGACAATAATCATAACTACAGAAATAAGCTGTGCCTCTGTGAGACCGAAAAGGATTTTGGGATTTAATCTTATTATTTCCACGAGAAATCTTTCAGCACCTGCAAAGATGAGGTATGCCATAAATAACTTTCCGTCGCTCCAGTCTTTTTTCCGCAGCTTCCACAGAATAGCAAAAATAATTACCGCCGCAATAAACTCGTAAATTGGTGTAGGATGCAGAGGTGTATTATCAGGAACAATGCCATTAGGAAAATGTTTAGCTATATCTGTCCCTCTGAACATAACGGAAGGAGGAACCGTACCATTTGCATAATTCGTTCCCCAGGGAAGGCTTGTCGGGATCCCGTAATCGCCGTCGCCTGCAAGATGACAGCCGATCCTCCCGATTCCATACGCAAGTATCAGTGACGGTGCAGTTGCGTCTGCAATCACCAGAAAAGGAATTTTCTTTCTTTTTACATAAATCCAGATCGCGAGGGTAGCGAGGATGAGACCTCCGTAGAATGTTAATCCGCCGGGAGAGAAAGCCATTCCAACGGGGTCCTGCAAAAAAGCATCCCAGTTTTCAAAGAGATGAAACAGTTTGCTGCCGATTATCCCGAAAACAATTGCAAGCAGTGTTATTTCGGTAGCGAGGTTGGGATTAAGTTTCCTTCTTTCAAATTCCTTTGTAAGTATATAGCTGGCAACGATGAATGCTATGCCAAGCATTAGTCCGTAGCTGTATACAGTAAAAGGACCTATTTTAAATAATTCCGGATACATTGATTTTTAACCTTTCAGGCAAATGTAAATTTCTCGTCAGCTATCCTGAATGTACAGAACCTGCTGTTGTTTTCCTTTTCCGGAACCGATTCTTCAATCAGTTCGATACTTTTTTTGAATATATTAAAATTCAGAACGGCGGTGTTAATACTTCCATCCTGTTTTATAATATTTATAGTATGCTTTCCATACAATTCATCGAAATAAAGCACACCCGATGCTGGTCCCGGTTCATTCGTATAATTATTGGTAGCCTTAAGACCAAGCACGCTTATATCAATTACATTCTTTGTTTTTCTGCCATTCACAGATAACTGGTAGTTTAACACTGAAAAGAGCCTTGTTGTTTCAAGTTCAACGGCATATTGCTGGATTTTTTTTGAAGGATTATAAAAAAAGTAAAAGCTGCAGTGATATTCAATTTCCCCGCTTTGTTTCGAAGGTACTGCCTCCTTTAACTTTTCCGTAGTTTTTTTTCTGGTTTTGGGAATTCCAGGAATAGATTTAGGTTTCTTTAAGGACATTATTTCTTCACACTTTTTGCTAAAATATCACCTTCACCGAGATCAATAAGCTGCTGTTCTCCGGTATTCATATTCTTCAGGTTCGCCTGGCCTTTTTTATACTCCTCACCGCCTATAAACAGGACATATCTTGAATTGAGCTTATTGGCTTCTCTCATCTGGGCTTTTACGCTTCTGTCAAGATAATCGAAATCAGCAGAAAGGCCTGACCTACGCGAATTTACGGCTATCTTAAAAACTTCTGAAGTCAATTCTTTATCTATTCTTACAATGTAAAGATCGAGCCTGTCGTCCGGAATGTTCATTGTGTTCTCATTTTCACAGGCAAGCAGTATACGTTCCATTCCCGCGGCAAAGCCTACACCCGGAGTGGGTGCCCCGCCAAGCTGTTCTATCAGCAGATCGTATCTGCCGCCTCCGCAAAGCGCGCTTTGTGAACCAACGCTGCCGCTGACAATTTCGAATGTTGTACGTGTGTAATAATCGAGACCCCGCACAAGTTTGGGATCAACTTCAAAAGGAATTTCTGCGCTCTTAAGTAAATTCTTAACAAGCTCGAAATCCTCAATACTTTCTTTATCAAGGTGTTCAAGCAGGAGCGGTGCTTCCTTAAGCAGCTCCTGATCGGATTCAACTTTACTGTCGAATATACGAAGGATATTTTTATCAAATCTTTTACGGCTGTCTTCCGATAATTTCTCTTTTTTATCGCTCAGGTATTCACGCAGCTTCTGTTTATAGGCCTCTCTTGATTCCGGAATTCCAAGAGAGTTTATCTTTACTGTAAGGTCTGAAAGTCCAAGCGCACGCAGAATATCGTATACCATCTGTATCATTTCAACATCAAGCATTGGGGAAACGCTTCCTATTGCCTCTGCACCGAACTGATGAAATTGTCTTAATCTGCCGGCCTGGGGACGTTCCTGGCGGAACATCGGGGAAATATAAAAGAGTTTTGAAAGCGGCTGTTGTTTCCCCAGAGAATGTTCTATAAATGCCCGAACCACTGCGGCCGTCATTTCGGGCTTTAGGGTAACACTGGTTTCGCTTCGGTCGATAAATGTATACATCTCTTTGCCTACAATATCCGTTTCCTCACCAATACCACGGGCAAAGAGCGCAGTCTCTTCAAATACGGGGGTTCTTATTTCTTTATAGTTGAAGTTTCTGAATATGCGGGTTATAGTGTCTTCAAGATACTTCCATTTCAGCGTTTCAGGGTATAGTAAGTCTTTTGTGCCGGTTATTGCTTTTATCATTTGGACAGAAATGATCCTTTCAGAGATGTTATACGGAAGTATTAAACTTCGAAATAATTTTCTTCTTCTTTTTGAAAAATATCCAGTATTTCTTCAACCGAACCTGCTTCAAGAAGTCTGTTCCTGAAATCGTCTTTGTTCATCATCCTTGAGATCCGGCTTAACAGTTTAATATGTTTGCTTACAAGATTATCTTTACCAACCAGAAGAAAGACCAGGTGTACAGGCTGATTGTCGAGTGCATCGTAATCAACAGGATTTTGAGTCTTTCCAAATGCTGCGATTATATCTGAAATGGAATTCGTCTTACCATGGGGAATTGCAAATCCTTTTCCAACTCCGGTAGACATAATTTTCTCCCTATCAAGTACAGCCGACCTGACTTTCTCTATATCCTGCACCCTGCTGTCGCCCTTAAACAGATCGACGAGTTCGTTTATTACATCTTCTTTTTTATTTCCTTTGAGATCGGATATGATCACGCCCGGATTTAATAGTTCAGAAACTTTCATTATCCGCCTTAATTCCTTCTATTTCAAATGATTGCAAAATGAATCTTAAATTTAACATTCCCTCAGAAGTTAATCAATTTTATAAGTATAAATTAAATAAATGACTCAGAAGTTATGACTCGGAATACATCCCCGCTTTTAGCCGGCGCTGCGGAATATTCAATTTGTATCATAAATAGATTGCCTTGCAATCCAGTTTAGCTTAATTTAGAAAATGATTTATTTTTCAATTTTACGGGGATTTTTATAATGGAGATACAGAATAAAACCATACTTGTATTAGGCGGCTGGGGATTGGTTGGCAGTGCGTTAATAAGAAAGCTTGTTTCCGAAGATCCAAAAAAAATAATCATTTCATCATTAAGATTATCTGAAGCACAGGAAGCGGTAGAGAAACACAGAAAAGAATTTCCCGATAAGGATAAGGATTTGTTTGCTGCATGGGGCGGAGATATTTTCGTCAGAAACGAATTCAAGGAATTAAGCAGACAGGAAATACTTGACGATCCTTCCAAAAGGAAAATCCTGATGATGGATATTATGGAGGAATTAAGCGAAGATATCCTGCACCAATCTTCGGTGTATCAACTGCTTACCGAGTACAAACCAGATATTATTATCGATGCTATCAATACGGCAACGGCCATAGCCTACCAGGATGTTTATACTACCTATCGAAGCATTAAAAGAGCTATTAACTCAAAGGCAGACTACGACAGTATTGTGGAAGAAACCGAGAAACTTCTTTGCACTGAGTACATACCTCAGTTGATCAGGCACGTACAGCTGCTCTACAGTTCAATGAGTGAGATAGGCACCAAAGTATACCTAAAAATAGGAACCAGCGGTACAGGAGGAATGGGACTAAACATTCCATATACACATAGTGAGGAGAAACCTTCGCGTGTTCTCTTGAGTAAATCATCCATCGCGGGTGCTCATACCCTGTTACTCTTCCTGATGGGAAGAACTCCTGAAGGACCCGATCACCAAAGAAATAAAACCGACGGCTGCAATAGCCTGGAAACGCATTGAGTTCGGCGAGATTAAAAGAAGAGGCAAACCCATCGAACTGGCAGATATACCTGTTACCCGGGCGATACCTCTTAAAGATAAATTTCAGATATGCTCAGATGTGAATTATCCTTTAACCGGTGAGACTCTTAAATCAGTATTTATTGATACAGGTGAGAACGGGATCTTCTCCCGGGGTGAATTTGAAACCATTACTGCCCAGAAACAAATGGAATTTGTTACTCCCGAAGAAATTGCCGATGTAGCAACTTTTGAAATTAAGGGCGGAAATACGGGTCACGATATTGTAAGTTCTCTTGATCACGCGACGCTGGAACCAACATACCGCGCAGGATATATGCAGCATATGGCAGTTAAAAAGCTTGCGGAACTTGAGAAAAAACATGGAAATCATAGTGTGGCATTTGAACTTCTGGGTCCTCCCAGACTTTCAAAACTCTTATACGAGATACACCTGATGCGCCTGTTTAATAAGACAATGCAGGATATCATTGATAAAACCCCGGATGAACTCTCAAAGAGATGTTTAGATATCATTGTAAATGATGATAAACTTAGGAATGAAATGCTTGCAGTAGGGATCCCGGTACTAATGCCGGGCGGGGATTCACTCCTCCGCGGAAGTATTATTAAGATACCCGCTTTCAGAGGCGACAATATTGTGGATATCAACGATAAGAATATAAACACCTGGGCCAGTGAAGGCTGGGTTGACCTGCGTGCAAGTAATATGAAAAGGTGGCAGGACAGACTGAAAGAATTAATCGAAGAAGCTAATAGTATTCCCGATATCGATACAAGTTCGCAGCATGTCCGCACAAAAGAATACTGGAATAATTTCGAGGAAATAAATATTGGAAAGATCTGCAGCTGGCTCTTCATCCATGAAGAACACGGCAACAGAATGAAATCATAAGATATTTTATTTAATTCACTCAAAAAAGGCTGTCATCTGACAGCCTTTTTTTGTGTTAATGAAACTTTTTATAAAAATTCAGGTTCAACTCTCATATGAAGAAAGGATTTATCATATTTATAAAAGCTCTGGTAATCATGGCAATTATTGCAGCTTTCATCTACCAGATGAGCATCGGAATTTGCCCGGTGCCCTGATACCTAGTTCACCATAGAGATCATTGTTGAAATTTCGTCTACCATCTCATCAGTGTTCCCTGAGAACCCGACTTTCATAAACCTTATATCGCCGTTCCCATCAATAACAAACTTTGTAGGGATTCCGCTGACCCTGTAGTCTTCAATTACTTTATTATCATTATCCAGAAGTACATGAAAAGGATAATTATGCTCTTCAATGAATTCCTTAGCATTTTCTTTTTTATCTTCGGCGTTTTCCCATGAATTTATGAAAAGAAACTGGACATTTTTATTGGACTGATACAGCTCAATAGCTTTCTGCATCCCCGGAAATGAAGCTTTGCAAGGTCCGCACCAGGTTGCCCAGAAATCGATAACCACAGTTTTTCCCTTCAGTGATTTAAGTGAGACCCTGCGTCCGTTAAGATCAATAAGAGTAAAATCAGGGGCGGGGTGCTTCATAATCTCTTTTTCCAGTCTGGCTACCAGGAGCTGCTTCCCTACTGATTCAAACTGTGAAATATATGAATCGAATCCTGCTGAAGAACCGTGTTCCTTTGTATAAATTTCTTTAAGCATGGATTTCATTTCGGGAGTTGCTTTTCCCTGTTTTATATATCCTTCTATTTCATTTTTTGCCGCATCAGTATTACCATTGGCAACGAGTATCTTAGTATACAGCTGATTTACATCTTCATCCTGCCCCTTGGTTAAGTTTTTCGCTTCGTTCAACGGTGCTTCGGCTTCCTCAACCTTTCCAAGGGTATATAAAGCTTTGGCAGACGCGTATAAATTCATCCCCAGCATACTTTGCCGGTCTTCTTTCCATTCTTCTTTACTCTGATATTTGGGTTGTTGCCCGGTAGGATTATTCAATTCCTGTCTCGAACGTTCAACTCCCAGGTTTGCGATGTCAAGTGCAATCTGAGGATATTTATTATCTTCAAGCATCTTTGTGGAAATCGAATAAAATCTGTAGGTAGAGAACTTAGAAGCGTTAGCAGTAAAAAAATCTAATAGAGTTTTATACTTGTTCTTCTGGAAATAATTCACTGCCATGGCATCGTAGAAATTTGTGAGATAATCGCTCTTAGGATAGGCTGTCTCAAATTCTTCCAGCATTTTAAGCTTTTTATACGAATCAGGTTCATTATAAAAGGCTTCATATTTCTCTCCCTGAACAAATTGACTCTGAGGATACCTGTCTTCAAGCATCTTCTTATAAGTATCGGCTCTGTTAGGCATATCGGCCTTGTCATACCACTCTGCAAGAACGACATAATCTTTTTCCTTATCAGCGTGAGAGTACAATCCCGATAATTCCCTTATGATAATTGAAGATGCATTATCCTTATTAAGCTTGGTCTCCACTCCCAGATACGGCCCCATATAATCATTTTTAATATCCGGGTTGGCTTCAAAATCTTTTTTGAAATAATACAGCGATGAATCAAAATTTCTGTCCATATCCAGGTAATAGCTGCCCCATGTATAAATAGCAGACGCATATCCTGCATAACTGCCGGGCACCACATTGCCCTTATCATCATACATATAAACCCGGTATCCAAGTTTATGATCATTATCAATATCTTCACCACTCTTAAATTTTATCAGGATACCCCTGGTCGAATCCGTGGTAGCAATTTTACCTTTCCAGCCCTCTCTGGATTTCTGCATTTCAACCTGCCTGGTTTCATCCAGATCTGTACTGTACAGATAAGCAACCAGACTGATCTGAGATGCATCCTTCAATCCTGTGCTATCAGGATTATAGACAACAGTTATTTCTTCTCCCGCTTTTGGTTTAACGGGTTCAGTGGAAAACTTTTCTTTTATTTTAACTTCATTTGAGCAGGATTGGAGCAGGATTAGTGAAGCTGCAAAGATCAATAGAATAAGTGCACTTTTTTTCATAGGGTTTCCATCTTTTCAAAATTTCGCGGTTATAAATAACAAACTTAATTAATATTTGAAATGCTTAATTTGTTCACCCTTCTCGTCAATCTCCGTCATAGCTTCAATACCAAGCTGAAGATGGAGTTCCGAAAAGTTTTCAGTGACCAAACGATCTGATTCGGTAGTTTTTATACCTTCGGGAACCATCGGCATATCTGAAACAAGGAGTAAGGCACCATGCGGTATCTGGTTTACAAGTCCTACTATAAAAAGTGTGGCTGTCTCCATATCAATTCCTATAGTTGAAAGTCTTTTAAGATAATCCTTGAAAGCTTTATCCCATTCCCATACCCTTCTGTTTGTTGTATAGACAACGCCTGTTCTGTATTCAAGATTTCTTGCAATGAGTTTTTCTGAAACGAACTTGTGAAGCTTAAATGAAGGAAGGGCGGGAACTTCCTTCGGCATATAATCATCACTGGTACCTTCACCCCTTATTGCCGCAATAGGCAGAATAAAATGACCAATCTCAGTGGAACGCTTCAATCCTCCGCACTTACCAAGAAATAATACGCCCTTAGGATTCCTTGCTACCAGCAGATCCATTATTGTTGCTGCATTAGCAGATCCCATTCCGAAATTAATAATGCTGAGTCCATTTGAATTGGTAGCTGTCTGCATCGGCTTGCCTATGCCCTTGATATCACAGGAAAATTGATCTGCGAAAGAGCTTACATAATTGTGGAAATTGGTAAGCAGCATATAATCGCCAAACTCATCTATCTTCGTTCCTGTATATCTTGGCAGCCAGTCTTTAGCAATATCAAGTTTGGTCTTAAAGGAATTGTTTTTATGTGATTTGGTTTTCAGTGTGGTACTCTGGTTTGAGGATTGTGTTCGTTTCATATATCTTGTAGTTGTTCTTCTTTAGAAATTAAAGTTATAAAAAATCCGGGACATTTCATGCAGAAAGGATTCAGGAATTTCCTAGAAAAATCAGGCTTAAATGAAGTGAAGGTGCTTCTTATAGTCCTGACTGTACTTGCAGGTATTCTGATATTCATAAGTATAGCCGATGAGGTTGTAGAAGGCGAGACGCAGCATTTTGATAATTATATACTGAAATCCCTTCGGGAGCCGGGCGATGTTTCCACTCCTGCTTTTCCTGAGTGGGTAACGGATGCAATGAAAGATATTACTTCCCTGGGAAGCGGAACCGTTATCGTTCTGGTTACTTTATTTGTAACAGGGTATCTGCTGCTGAGGAAGAAATATTACTGGCTCGGACTAGTACTCATTGCTACGATCGGGGGAGCGCTTCTTGTATGGGGATTAAAAGAATTCATAGGGAGAACAAGACCAACTGTAGTGACGCATCTCCTGGAGGAAAAATCATTAAGTTTTCCCAGCGGACATTCAATGATGTCGGCAATTGTCTATTTAACTCAGGCAACTCTCCTTAGCAGAATTGAAGAAAACAGGAAGGCTAAGATCTACATTATTTCTGTAGCCCTCCTGCTCACATTTCTGATAGGCATAAGCAGAGTATATATTGGCGTTCATTATCCCACCGACGTGCTCGCCGGATGGATTGCAGGTATAAGCTGGGCCCTTCTCTGCTGGTATATTGCCTCACTTCTTGAGAAAAGAAATAACTCTCAACCAGGCTGAAACACCCTGACTATTAACAGCTTATTTAATAAGGATCATTTTCCTTACGCTGTTAAATGATCCTGCACTTATTCGATATACATAAACGCCGCTGGACAGTTTGCTGCCGTCGAAATTAACCTCGTACTTCCCTGCCGGTTTAATATCGTTAACCAGTATAGCAACTTCTTCTCCCAGAGAATTAAATACCTTTAAAGATACTAATTCTTTCTCCGGCAGCTGATAAGAAATAACCGTTGCAGGGTTAAATGGATTAGGGTAATTCTGCTTGAGTGAATAAGTCAGCGTTAACTCATTATTCACTTCTACGGGACCATAAACTTTGAATGATCCGTCATAATCTATTTGTTTCAGCCTGTAAAAAGCTTTACCCTGAACAGGATTTTTGTCTGTGTAGGAGTACTCCATCTTTTCTGAAGTTGAACCTTGTCCATCAACAAATCCCATAACTTCCCATTTTTGGCCGAACGATGATCGCTGTATCTCGAAGCCTTTATTGTTAAGCTCGGAACCGGTCACCCATCTCAGCAATACTTCATCATTATCAATGGAAGCTGTAAATGATGTCAGTTCAACCGGGACAGCCGTATAAACCAGGATTCCGATATCATCCACGTACCATCCGTCGGCATTTATGGAGCCATCACTTTTAAGTTCAAATTTTATTTTGACCTGACTGCTGTTATAATCGGCAAGACTTATCTCTTCGTGAACCCAATTCGGCCGCTCACCATTATATAATGGTTCATTTGGAGGTTGAAAAGATCCTGAACCGGGTATTGTATATTCCCCTCCAAGCGGAGTCCAGGTGCTTCCGTTATTTGTTGAAATTTCGACCTGTCCGTAATCCCATCCTGGTTCGAGAGAATACTTTGTCCAGAAAGATAAACGCGGATTTACGTTTTCTGATAGATCAATTGCATTTGTCAGCGTCATCGTTACCGTAGCGTTACTCGAGTAGTTGCCATCCTTGCTGTCGGTGTAACATACAGGCGGAGTATAAAATGCTGCTGTCGTTGATTCCCAGTGCGGTGTTGAGGGGGTAGAAGTTATTGTCCAGTAGTTTGTGGGATCGTTGGTTGAATCGATGAATACATATTCGGGTGTTCCAATGATTATTGTCAATGTGTCTGTTCCTATGAACTCACCCTCAGAATAATTCGTCAGCACGAGGGAAATCTCTTCTTCAACCTGTGCATCAGGAGAAATAGTGAATGTTAGGGGCGTTAGTGCCGCTGCGGTCGAACGTGCCGAAATAGAATCAAGTGCAGTGGTGCCGTTATTCACAGTCAGATCAGGACTTAAAGAAGAAAGTTCTGATGTAAAGCCATAAGCTGAAGACAAACCCTTATTCTTAAACGTCGGGACCATTTCAACCTGATCACCGGGATTAAAATACTGGTTATCGTATCCCGGCGATTCCACAGTCACATATTCACCTGCAACAAGAGAATTATAAATAAGAGTCCATAATGTATTTTGCGCGATAGGAAATATCCTTGACTGCGAGGGCCAGAAATAGTCTGAACTCGTTCCTATCTCAATAGTGTAGCCGTATATTTTGTTTTTGGTTGTCTGTTCACCATAGAGCCAATCCCTGGCAGCGCCGTTTGAGTTGTATCCTAAAATATAGCCGCCTGTACCATATACAAATCCATTACCATTAACCATATCAGTACAGAAGTCAACATAAATTTCTTCATCGGGACAAGCCTGGTTTATGTAGCCCCAGGGATAAAGTAAATCATTGCCAAAGGCATGCATATTAAAGTATGTCTTAATGTTTTTATCGAGAACAAAATCTCTTATAGCCTGTGATTCGGGTTCTGAGAAAGGTGCGCTGCCCCGATAAGTTTCATCGCAAGGATCAGGACTGGATCCAATATTATCATATCCCCACTGATAGCTATAGTTCCTGTTAAGATCTATCCCGTAGCATCCGCTTCCGCTGTTCTTCCTGTTCTTTCGCCACATTCCTCCCCCGTTCGGGTCCGTCTGGCGGTTGTATTCATAACCATCTGCATTATACACGGGAACACAATATATCTCTCTGTTATTAACCAGGTATGTGGCCAATGGATCTGTAGCGTAATTTTCCAGCAGGTACCACATAAAATACATTAAGCTTGACATTGAGGCGGGTTCGCGGGCGTGAATAAGTGCATCAAATCCTACGGAAGGTTCATTCTCCTGAACATTAGGGTTATCGGAAATTTTTACGGCCCAGATCGTTCTTCCTTCTACTGTTGTCCCGATAGAATATTTTTGTGTGATCAGATCAGGATACCGGGCATACATTGAATCAAGGTTTGCTGCGATCTCAGCATATGTATAAAATCCTCCCATCGAACCGAAACCAAAACCATCAACTCCGTAATCCGATCTGCTCTGGTTTATCACGGCTTGCTTTTCATTTTCCGTCATCACGGGCAAAGAGTTATAGTAGGTAGACCAGTCATTAATCAGCATTGTATAATTAAGACCACTGTTCTGCAGCTGAGCAAATTCATCTTCATTTAGAAATAAAGAAATTGAATTATCCTTATCCGTAAATCCTTCTTCAACATCAACTCCCGTAGAAGCCAGTATAGATGCATCTGAAGAATTATTCAAATAAATTTTTACCTGCTTAAAATTCTGAGAATAGCTGAATACTGATAAACAAAAGAATGCAGCAATAAAAAACAAGAAAGTTTTCATCCCCAATCCTTATTTTAATAGATAGTTGATTACAAAATAGTATAAATTCTATTACCAAATAAAATTTTTTCGAAGAAATCTGACTTTCAGGGGGAAGGTCCGGAAGATGGGAAACAGGTTGAATATTTCATCCTGTCTCTGTTGAATTTATCAACAAGTATGACAAAATGGCAGACTCACTGTTTACCCTTTCTTTGACTGCCTTTTATCTGCCTTTTACATGCCTTTTGAACTCAGAATGAGACAGTTCGAAAACAATGAATAAATGCATTTTTCGCCTGTTGGATATCTCTACAGTATGACATTTTGTCAGTGTCTCAGGATGATTTTTTTATCCCAGATTTCGCACAAAATTTATATTTTTTATTTCACCTGCAATGATAAGAGTATCATCAGCTTTAATGATGTATTCAGGACTTGGAATGGCGTTTATTTTCTCTCCCTTTTTCTCTTTGATCTTTACTGATAATACATCTACCCCATATTGTCTCCGGATGTTCAATTCCCTGATTGATTTTCCTATGAACGATTTTGGAGGTGCTATTTCTATTATCGAATAACCTTCCATAAAATGAACCATTGGCTCTTCTTCTTTCATGGTTATCAGACTTGCAAGATTGGATGTAAGTTCTCTTCGTTCTATTTCCCGATCGTATGCATCCTGAATATCTTTTCTCCAGATTACCCCGATAATTTTTCTCGAATTATTGTCGGCAACAACCGGCAGTCCGTCAAAAGAATATTTACGCAGCTTATCAAGTGCGTTCTGACAATTATCATCAGGGGAGATCGTTTCAAATTCAGGATTGAAAATGTCACCGGCAATTAAAAGGTTTTGCAACGACTCCCGTTCGTACAGAAAATCTTTTATATCATGAATTGAAATCATTCCGCTCACATGTCCTTCAGAATCAACTACCGGAAAATCGGCCTCTTTCCCCCTTATAATACGGTTGACAATCTGACTGAAATTATCTGTTATCAGTATTGATTCGAATTCCTTTCGGTATACATCCTTTACATAAATTGATTCCATAATATTGGTTTCCATTCCTTCTTTCAAACCAATATTTCTGAGCACCAGTTTTAATGTATATATAGATTCCCTCGATAATTTTGAAGAAATAATCATACTCATTATGCATGTAATCATTAAGGGGAGAATAATGTGGTAATCATTAGTCAGTTCAAAGACAATTATAATAGCGGTTATTGGGGCCCTCGTAGTCCCCGCAACGAGTCCTCCCATCGCAACCAGTGCATACGCGCCGGGAGATGCAGTAATATCAGGGAAATAGGAATGCACAAAAGTCCCGAAGAAATAACCTAGCATAGCGCCCATAAATAGTGAGGGTGCAAAGATACCGCCGGATCCACCGGAACCAAGGGTTAGAGAGGTGGCTAATATTTTCATAAAAATTAATATCAAAGCCACATACCAGATCATCTTCCCATATAATGCGATGTTTATGGAATCATATCCTACTCCCATTACCTGAGGAAAAGCCAGAGCTATTACACCTATGCCGAGTCCGCCAAGTGCGGGTTTGAAGCTTTCATGAATTTTTATGCGGTTATCAAATATCTCCTCACAATAGTAGAGTGTCTTTATAAAGAGATATGCAACCAGACCAGATGCAGCACCCAGAATAAAATAAAATCCAATTTCTACCGGAGAGGCCAGCTGATATTTGGGTACGATAAAAGCCGCAAAGTTACCTTCAAAAGTATGTGAAATCACCGTGGCCATTACTGAGGAGATAACTATCGGGGAGAATTGCGCAACGGCGAAGTCCATCAACACAATCTCAACAGCAAATAGAGCACCGGCAATGGGAGCATTAAAAGCGGCAGCTATGCCCGCAGCGGCTCCGCAGCCTACCAGGGTTTTTAATCTTTTGGTCGAGACTCGCAAAAACTGACCAACTACTGATCCAAGGCTCGAACCTATCTGAATAATAGGTCCTTCTCTTCCCACCGACCCGCCTGTACCAATCGAAATAGCTGAAGCTACGGCCTTAACAAAAGCTACCCTTCCTCTTATTTGTCCCCCTTTAAGCAGAATAGCCTGCATCACTTCGGGAACGCCATGGCCTTTTGCTTCGGGAGCCAGGTAATATATAATTGGCCCGACTATGATTCCCCCTATTATCGGAATGATGAGAATCCAAAACCAGGGAGTGTCCATAATATTCTGAAGCAGGTTACCTGAACCAGGGAATGAAAGATCAGAAAAGAATTTTATCATCGCCCTTATGCCGATAGCCGAGAATCCTGCTAAAACCCCTATTATGATTGCTATAACAATCATAAAGGTATGCTCGGTCATTTTAGCTCTTTCAAAAAGAGAGGTAGTTCGCAGGGAGAGTCGGGAATAAATCTTTTTTAAAGATACTTTCACCGTTTCTCCGGAATAAGAAAGGTTTTAGATACCGAGAATAAGAATTCGGACACGAACATTTGAAAAGGTTTCAGATTATTAGTTTGCTAAAATTTATAGGAAATACCCATTATGAATTTTCTTTCACACAAGACAGGATCTGAATTTTGAAATCCCATATAGATGTTAACAGGCATATCTGCTAAAGAAGGAGCATGTTTAGATCCCGATAAAATTCTCTCCGGAGTTAAACGCAAAGATTGCTGAGAAGTTGAATCCTGCTTTTCTTCTTTCTTTGGTTCATCTTTATTTATAACAAGCTTATAGACAAGGAAGCCTGCGATAATAACTGCACCTACAATTATTAAGGTCGTGCCGTCGTCGCTTGTATTTTGAGATTGAGTAGTAGACCCGCTGCCGCCGGGAACGTCAGCTGTTTTGAACATTCCCTGTGCATAGGTATCTGGAGATGAAAAGATAACCTGCAGCCCGAAAATTATCAGCACAAGTACCGGGATGCATGTTTGGTAAATAGAGCGAAACATCTTATCCTCCGGTGAATTTCATTTTCACAATATAAGATAATTCATTTAAAACTGAATTACCAAACTCCCCCGTTATATTGTTTATCCGGTGTAATTAATAAATAAATTAGAAAGAGATATAACTTTCATTTCTTTAATTCAACTACGAAGCTGTAACCATGCTTTTTAAAACCAAGCGATTCATAAAACTTGTGCGCATTCTCTCTCCGGAGGTGACTTGAAAGCACCATTTTATAACAGCCGCTCTCACGACTCTTTTCCATAGCAAAGTTCATCATAGCTTTACCAATACCTCTGCCCTGAAGATCTTTCCTGATAACTACGTCTTCTACAATGGCTGACGGTTCACCCCTGTGAGCAAGGTTATCCATAATCAGCAGGGCAAATGTTCCGACAACTTCATTTTTATATTCGGCTAAATAGAGGTGATAATCGGGGTATGTGTTTAGCTTTTCAAATTTCTGTTCAGCTTCACGGAGTGAAATTTTGTCTTCGGGATCTTCGGTAAGTCCCTGGTATAATTTAAGGATTTCTTCAAGGTCACCCTTTTCAGCCGGTCTGATCCTGCAGCGAATCATTTCTTTATTTGTTAATCTATGTCTTTATTGTTAGTAGGTACAGAATGTTTGGCAATTATCTCGCCGTTATCAACTATTACCGCCGACAATTTATTGCACGTATATACTGAAGTATCTATGTATGCAACATTATTCCATTTCTGGAAAGTTACATCCTGTTTTCGGGTATGACCTACAATCTGCAGCTTTCCCAGGTGCAGGAGTTCATCCCTGGTCCATAATATGCCATGTTCGTTTGAGATACTGTTGTGCATTTCTTCATCAAGCTTTTCAATATCTTTGAGAGGATCTGAACCAAGGGTAGAACTGAAATAAGAAGAAATTCCGGCATGAGAAATGAAGCATTCGGGTAGATTAAAAAATAATGGCGCCTGCGTTATGATATCGAGATGTTCGGAAATTTTTTCAAACTTATTATCGTAGGAAGAAATGGTTTTCTCAAATCCGTTGTATATCCACGAGGCTCCCATATTCGTTGTAGGTTTTTTAATGAAATAGTAAAACATATAGTCGTGGTTGCCGGGAGTAAATTTTATTCCTTCATTTTTAACAAACTCAAGTACTTCAAAACTGAAATTTCCCCGGTCGATCAGGTCGCCAACGCAATATAATTGAATGGAGGGATATAGACTTTTTATCTTTTTTACCAACTCCTGCATTGTATACAGGCAACCATGCACATCACCAATAACAGCTATCATACCTAAATATATTTAATTTCATGTGCATATTTCTGAAGTTCATCACGAAACTTCGGATGTGCAATGCTTATAAGTTCCTTTACCCGTTCTCTTATGGATTTACCAAAAAGCTGGGCAACACCGTACTCTGTCACTACATAGTGTACATCAGCCCTGTTTGTTACCACACCGGCTCCCGGTTTAATCTGGGTAACTATCCTTGACATATTCCCATCTTTGGTTGTTGAAGGGAGAGCAATGATAGGCTTGCCGTTCTCAGAGTGAGCTGCTCCTCTTATAAAATCCACCTGTCCGCCAAAACCGCTGTACAGCCTTGAACCGATGGTATCTGAACAGACCTGCCCCGTTATATCAACTTCAATTGCAGAATTAATCGCAACCATATTGTCATTCTTGGCAATCACAAACGGGTCATTAACATACTCCTGCGGATGGAATTCAATCAGAGGGTTATTATCAATAAAATCAAAAAGCTTTTTCGTACCCAGAACAAATCCTGCGATGATCTTTCCCCTGTGGAGAGTTTTCTTTTCGTTTGTAATGATACCGGATTCCACTAGTCCTATTATTCCGTCCGAAAACATCTCCGAATGTATTCCCAGAGCTTTTTTATCATACAGAAAACTTAAGACTGAATCGGGAATAGCGCCAATACCCATCTGAAGTGTAGCACCGTCATCAATGAGTTCTGATATATGTGAACCTATATTCCGGTAAATATTCTCCAGCTGCGGCGGCATATTTTTGTCTACCTGCGGAAGCTCCTGTATAGGCTCATTAACTTCTACTATGTAATTGATTTTATTAATGTGTATAAATGAATCCCCAAGCGTCCTTGGCATATTAGGATTTACCTGAGCAATCACAACCTTTGCTTTTTCAGCCGGGCTTTTGATCGGCCCAACATCAACACCGTAACTGCAGAAACCATGTTCATCCGGAGGTGACACATGGATAAAAGCTATATCTACGGGTATTATTCCTTTTGTAAAAAGCAGCGGGTATTCATAGAGATAAATGGGAGTAAAATCTGCTCTTCCTTCATTAACACTTTTACGTGAATTTCCGCCTATGAAGTAGGCATTGTGCCTGAAGTGCCCTTCCATCTCAGGCTTAAGGTAAGGCAGATCACCAACCGTCAGTATATGCAGGATTTCCACATCATAAAGCGTGTCTTTCCTTTCAACCATTGCATTAATAAGTGTGTGAGGCACTGCGCACCCGCCCTGCACAATTATTCTGTCTTTTGATTTTATCACTCTTACGGCTTCTTCGGGAGTAACAATCTTCTTGTTGTATGAACTGATCAGACTGGTAGGAATAGTATTCTTCGATTTTAATTCTTCAAGTGGTGTCATTTCGTTAACTTCTTCGATTCTAATAGTTTTCAATTAGTTGAGAAAACTCTGAGTTTTCTGAACTCTACATTAAATATACTGGCAATCTGTTCATTAGAACAGTAACCGTTGTACGTGCAGACCCCCTTCGCAAGACCTTCATCTCCCATCAGTGCATTGCCAAGACCATTATCAGTTATATTCTGAATGTAAGGAAGAGATGCATTATTTAATCCATAACTTGCGGTACGTGCAACTATTGCCGGCATATTAGGTACACAATAATGAATGACGCCGTATTTTTCATATACGGGATCTCTCAAAGTTGTAAGTCTGCTGGTTTCAATACATCCGCCCTGGTCAATAGATACATCAACTATTACTGCCCCGGGTTTCATCTCCTTAACCATTTCTTCATTAACCAGATGCGGGGTTTTTTCACCCTTTATCAATACTGCACCTATAAGCACATCCGCAAATTTAACGCCTCTTTCTACTGTATATGGGTTTGCAACCACTGTGGTTATTTTCTTTCTAAAATGCTCATCTATCTTGCGCAGACGGCCAAGATCTTTATCAAGTACTATAACCTGTGCTCCTACTCCTAATGCCGCTCTTGCGGCAGTAGTACCAACTACTCCCGCGCCAAGTATAACAACCGCAGCCGGAGCTACGCCGGTTATACCTCCAAGAAGTATTCCCCTTCCTTCTCTGGGGTAGCTTTCAAGATACCTGCTGGCAACCTGAATAGAAATGGGTCCCGCTATCTCGCTCATAGCCTGAAGTACCGGAAGACGATTGTTCGTTTCAACAAGGTCATATCCAACAGCTGTTACCTTTTTCTCCATCAGCTTTTCAATGGTCTGTTTTTTCCCTACAGCAAGATGCAGAAATGAGAATAATATCTGGTTCTCTCTGAATAATTCCAGTTCGGCATCATTTACAGGAGTAACTTTCAGCACAAGTTCAGCTCTTCCGAAAATTTCATCTGCAGTGTATACTATTTTAGCACCGGTTTTTTCGTAATCCTCGTCACTGAAATGACTTCCTTCACCGGCACCTGACTGAATATATACTGTGTGCCCCTTTCTGGTTAAAGCGTCAACTCCTGCAGGAGCTAATGCAACTCTTTTTTCTTCATTAAGCTGTTCTTTTGGTATTCCAACTATCATACTTGAATTTCCCAATTTATTATTCAAAATTAGCCAGAAAGATTGATAGTATCAATTTTTTCCAGGATTCAGGCTAATAATCGATGTTTAAGTGATCTTATCTGATAAAAGCAGATATCTGAACCCCTTCTATACCAAAACCGGTGTTATTGCACCTTTCCCATTTAATACCGAAATGACATTCTTCGCTGCGAGCTGCGCCATTTCATTCCGGGCATCAGTTGTTGCACTTCCTAGATGAGGAAGCAGAACTACATTATTAAGTTTCAGCAAATCAGGATTTACTGATGGCTCGTTCTCGTATACATCAAAGCCTGCCGCAAAAAGCTTTTTCTGCTGCAGCATCCTGATCAATTCTTTTTCTTCAACAATTTCTCCACGGGCTGTATTTATAAATACAGCAGTTTCCTTTATAAGATTAAGTCTTTCCTTATTTAAAAGATGATAGGTGCTTTCCGTAAGAGGAAGGTGCAGAGAAATAATGTCAGATCTCTTTAAAAGGTTATTAAGTGCAGCCTTTTTGCCTCCCATCGACTCTATTTCCGGGTTCTCTCTTCCATCGTAGTAAAGGATATTAACCCCAAAACCTGCGGCCCTTCTTGCAACCGCAGTTCCGATTCTTCCTGTCCCGATAATACCAAAGGTTTTGGCCTTCAGCTCAACTCCGAGAAGCAGTTTAGGTTCCCATCCTTTAAACCTGTTCTTCCTCATCATTGCCTCTCCTTCAATCAATCTGCGGGAACAGGCAAGCACCAGGGTCATAGCCAGGTCGGCCGTTGAATCGGTAAGCACATCGGGAGTATTCGTTACGGTTATGCCTTTTTTATTTGCATAAGAAACGTCGATATTGTTATATCCAACTGCATAATTTGCAATAACTCTGCATCTATTCATTGAGTCGATTATCTCTTTATCAAATTTATCGGTTAGTAATGATATAACGCCGTCTGCTTCCCTCACCCCTTTTTTAAGAAGTTCATAAGGAATAGGTTTATTCTCCCTGTATATGTTAATATCAATATTTTTACTTTTTAACAGCTCATATGCTTTTGAGGGTATCTCCCGTGTGATGAAAACTTTCATAATACCTTATTTTTTAATGTCCGAATAACATTCTAACTATGAATACCGCACCCAGAATTCCGGCAATGTCTGCGATAAGACCTGCAGGAAGAGCGTGTCTTGTATTCTTTATATTTATAGCCCCGAAATACACTGCCAGGACATAAAATGTGGTTTCTGTACTGCCGAAGAAAGTTGAAACCATTATTCCTATAAATGAATCGGGACCATGAACCTTAATAATTTCTGTCATTATTCCCAAAGATCCGCTTCCGGAAAGCGGCCGCATAAGGGCCATTGGCAGTGCTTCTGCAGGCATACCTATAAAATCTGTAATGGGCTTTAGTATATAAATTAACCAGTCCATAGCCCCTCCTGCCCTGAAGATTCCGATTGCCATCAGCATCGCAACCAGGTAGGGAATTATTCTTACAGCAATATTAAATCCTTCTTTGGCTCCTTCAACAAATTGTTCATAAACCCTTATTCTTTTCAGGGCTCCGTAACCAATAAATAAAATAATTAAGGCCGGAATAGCAACAATCGATAAGACTTCAATAAAGCTCTTGAAATATTCCGGTTTCATGACATTTGAAAATCCCGAGAGGAGCGTCCCGATACCGGTTACACCAGCCAGAACAATTAGAAGGACAATAAATAAAAAGATCAGAATTCCACGGAGATGTTTTTTTATCCAGTTAAAAAATCCTTCTTTAACCGGGAATTGCTGGAGTACCTTTGCCGCGGTTATTCCGGCTGTAGTAGCACAGGCTGCACCGAATATCGATGTTCCTATAATAATTGCGGGATCACTGCTTCCGGCGGCCGCCCGAACAGCAATTGCCGTAGCGGGAATAAGTGTAAGTCCGGCTGTATTTATCGCAAGGAAGGTTACCATTGAATTGGTTGCGGTACCTTTATCGGGATTTAAGGTGTCAAGTTCTTCCATGGCTTTAAGTCCAAAGGGAGTTGCAGCATTTCCGAGACCCAGCATATTCGCAGAAATATTCATGATCATTGATCCCATTGCAGGATGATCTTCCGGTACATCAGGAAAAAGTCTTTTCATAACAGGCCGCAGCCACCTGGCAATTAAAGAGATAAGTCCTGCTTCTTCTGCAACTTTCATTACTCCAAGCCAGAGTGCCATAATTCCAATGAGGCCGATCGCAATATTTACAGCGGTGCCCGCATAGTCTAAAGCAGCATTGGTGACATCTTTAAGTTTCAGAAAGGAAATACTTTCAAGAATAACCCGTACCTGGAGTGTATTGGTGCCTTCTTTTTTATAAGTAATCGTACCGGTGAGTTCATTATCTTCACCTGATGCTTTCGCCATCTTCTGCCAGATTTCGGGAGCAGATTTATCCACATCAATAACAATTGATCCTTTATGCCCGGCCGGGTTAAGGTTTACAGTAGCCGGAAGGAGGATAGAACTATCGGTATGCACTGCATAAAAGCTGTTAAATCGTGATTTTTCGATCGATATATTGCCCTTGTACGTTCCCCTGCCGGTAGAATCCACCTCGCTATGAAGCAATATCTCCGCCTGAAAAGGTTCATTATTCCTGTATTTATGCGAGCTCTGGTTAGAAATATCGGTAACTAAAGCGGTTCCAATACCCAGAACCAGCAGACCCAGCCAGACATAATTCAGCATTAACTATCCTGTTATTCCGTTACAAGTATTCTTTTTTTGAATGGGAAATTATGGTTGCCGTTTTCGTTCGCAGCTGTAATCTTAATATCATGAAATCCCGGTTTAACATTCTGCAGATTTATACTCAGAGTATTTGATTGCTTACTGAAAGTATAATTTAAAGTTTTAACAGAATCAAATAGAACTTCAATTGAGGAGGAATCGATACTGCTGTTATCAGCCAGACTGTAGGCCAGGTTAATATCGCCGGTCTGGTATAGCGTATCACTATTTAGAGCCCTGACTTCCGGTATACCTGCTTTAAGGTAACGATAGAGTCCTTTAAAAATTCCCCAGGCTTCTATCTTATTGAATTCGTCTATAGCAAGGAGACGTTCCTCAATATGGTGTGTATGAAATCCGCACTCAACAAGCACTGCAGGGATATGTGTTTCTCTTAGGACAGAAAATCCTTCACCGGGATAAATATTATAATCTGAATATGTTCCGTCGAAAGAACCGGGCCCTCCCGAATTCCTCATAGCATATGCAAGGTCTCTTTCGATGTATCTTGCAATGTCCCGATCACAGGCATCAAACTCATAATCATCAGGTTTAGCATGGTAATAGACAGAAGTGTAATTTGTATAATCGTCGCCTTCGGTCGGAGGAGCATTATGATGTATACTAATGAAAATGTCTGCCCCGCTTTTATCAGCCAGTAAAGACCTGTCCTTCAGTCCCACAGTTTTATCTGTTACTCTCGACATCAGAACAACCGCACCGGCTTGTTCCAGGAATTGTCTCAGGTATAATGCCACCCGGAGATTTACATCTGCCTCAACTGCTATACCCCGGGGTCCTTTGTTTTTTCTATCTTCTCCTCCGTGTCCGGGATCGAGAAAGAATTTGAGATTTGCAAAATATGGGGATGAATCCAGGATATATTCCTGTTCCTTTTGGGGATTTTTTAACTCAGCAGGTACGTCGTAGTAAATGTTTTCCAATGATGAACATCCTGCCATAATAACACCCGTTAAAAAAAGCAGGATATAATACTTCACCCTAAATTCCTTCTTCTTCAGCCGCCTGAATTTCTTCTGAATCTATCATGATCAGTTCTTTAGGGTTTGCAGTTTTGGATTCAGTCTCTTTTTTCAGAGAATATTTCGAAATGTATTTTCCCTTGATATCTTCTATCGTCTTCTTTTCATCAACAATTTTTATTGAACCTATTACAGTAGCTGAAAACAAATAATAACTGTCTTCTTTAGTCCTGTTTTTCTTCAGTCTTTCATCTTTAATAATGGTAAAGCTTACAGGACCATTAAAGCCTATTTTCTCGTAAACCTCATCATCCTTATCAAGAAAAAAGTAGATATTTTTATCAATGTAGAGGAAAGTCGTCGTATACTGTACTGGCCTCTCGCCGTCGATATTAAAAGCGAGGATACCCCCGGAACTGCTGTTCAGTTCTTTTTCAATGGTTTCAAGATCGCGTATATATGAGATTTTTCTGTGCATTTTACACCATTCTGTTATCTGTAGACATTATTATTTATGCCCGCCCAACTATACAGCTTGAATTTTTTATTGCGAAATTACAATCCTGACAATGAGATAGATTCTGATCAAACTTATTTTTTCTTATCTGATACACCATTTCCCTTACCTGTTTTCCAAATGCGTAAGCTTCATCATAGCTGATAATTTCTTTAACGTCCTCCCCCGGAAAATTGATAAAAATTAACCTGAGTTCAAAGGATGTTAATTCTTTAAAGAAACGACTTACAATATAGGAATAAAATTTCAATTGATGGAAATACAGTGAGGCACGGTCACAAATTTCTTCCTTGTTAATTGAGTCTGTTTTATAATCGATAATAATACCTTTGTTCCCTTCAATTATCAGCTTGTCTATTATCCCATGCAGGAAATAGTCCTCATCATTTACATAAATCTCATATTCATTAAATGAATTCTTATAAGAAGAGATCTTTTTGTAAACTTCAGATTTATTTAATTCCGACAGCTTTCGCGATATTTCACTGCTTAAGGAGGTGATGCTGCCCGGAACCGATGAATCAAATTCAGTTCGTATTATCTGTTCAACTTCTTCCGGCGAAAGGTTTAGTCTGTCTTTCTGTAATATTTTGTGAATTATGCTCCCTTTCCATTCGGCTGTTACAATTCTTTTCTCTTCGGATCCTTCTTCCTGAACCTCTTCCTTAGGACTTAATTCATAACCGGATTTTTTGATTTTCGTTCCCGAAAGCGACTTAATATAATCTTTCATAAGTCCCGACATCTCAAGCTCAAAGGTAAGTCTGTATTTCAACGGACATTGTTTGAAAACAGCGAACCGGGTTGCTGATATCACTTCCATCTTCGGATAATCCTCAGTTCTGCTAATCAGTACACCATTAGGCTCTGAAGAATTAGGACCATTTACCGAATCATTAACTGCTTCATCAACACTCCTGACGATCTTTACCTCTTTTGATAGTTCTCTCGAGAAATTTTCAAACTTCCCCCCTTCGTTCTTCAGAAACTGAAGTCGATCTGTAAATGTGAATACATCCTGTGTGAAATCAATCTTAAGGCCTTCCTGAAGAAGTCCCATAAAGGAGTCTGCTTTATAGTTCTCACTATCTTCGGCACTTATAAATAAATAATTTTTTGCACGGGTCACGCCGACATAGAATAATCTTTTTAATTCAGCAGCTTCTTTTTTAGCAGAGATATAATCATACAGAGAACTTATGGGGGGTGATTCATATTCTCCGAAATAATCATCGTTAACCGGCACTTTTGTCAGAAGACCATAATCCTTATCTATCTGAATACTCCCCTTCTTTACTCTATCCGTATTAGTAGTTTCATGAGCATTATAAATGAAAACCGCCGGGTATTCCAAACCTTTCGCCTGGTGAAGGGTCATCACTTTTACCGAATCAGATTCATCTGCGATTGCTGCCTGGGCTTCATCCTCCATCTCTTCAATTGAGTTCTTCAGAAAATCAACATAATCATACATTGTTTTGAACCCCTTACCCTGGAAAGTGATGGTCAGCTTTACAAGCTTATCAATATTTGCTGTTTCCTGCTGTCCTGATGCTTTTTGCGAAAGCACTGCAAGGTAACCACTCTCACCTAAGATCCTCCGCAGCAGCCTTGGGGCATTAAAAACCTTTGCCTCTTCCAGATGACCTTTAAGCTTTTCGCAGATAGCCTGCAGATTCTCGTCCGACGAACAGGCCTTTAACAATTTTTCCCAGAAGGTATTACCATCGTACAGCATGAGCTCGAAGATCCGGTCGTCTGAAATATTAAAGAAAGGTGAACGAAGAATTCCCACCAGTGCGGTATCATTCCGGGGGTCCAGAAGAAATGAGAAGTAGTTATATATATCATATACCGACTGACGCTGATAGAATCCTTTGCCGCCTACAATGCTGAATGGAATATTCTTCTCAATGAACTTTTTTTCCAGCGGCATGAAAGATTTCCTTTTTCTCACAAGAACAGCAATGTCTTTCCAGTCTAATGGATCTCTTCCATCTGCCCCTTTAACCAGTGAAATAATTCGGCGGGCAGCCAGTTCAGCTTCGTCCAATGATTCGGTTTTCTCTCCATCCTTACCCGAAGTCCCGATAATTATTTCAATCATACTTTCTGTTTCTTCCCCTTTGGCACAGACGAGATCGGAATGGTTTACTTCATTAAAAAGATTGTTCGGACTGGAAAAAAGATTTCTAAAAAGCTTATTAACAAAAAGACAGATACCCGGAGCCATTCTAAAGCTGTCGGGCAGACTCAGCAGAGATTTTTCACCCGAGGCAGAACTTATATTTTCTTTGGTAACTCTGAAAACCTCCAGATCAGCGTCCCTGAACATATAAATACTCTGCTTTTCATCTCCTACCACAAAAAGGTTTCCTTCCTTCAGATAGTCGAGTATAGGAAGGAATATCTGGTACTGGATCTCGTTGGTATCCTGGTATTCATCAACCATAATATATCTGTACTTATTTGAGAGCTCCGCCTTAACAGCCGGGATCTTCAACAGATTCTTCGTAAGGATCAGGATATCTTCATAATCAAGAAAACCATTCTCTCTTTTCTTTGCTTCATACCTCTCCACACAGCAGCTGAAAAGGTTCATAATTGATTTACCAAACTTTGCCAGACTTAATTCGCTCTGTTCAGAGTTTTCAGGATACTTCAGCTTTGATACATCCTGCAAATATCTTTCAGCTTCAGTAATTCTATCGTTTAGATTATCCCGCATTCCGCTGGCAAGGTAACTCTGTTTTCTGACTTCACATTTTGAAGTAAATCCCAGACTTCTGATCAGTTCCAGAACCCTGATCTTATCCGCAGCATCGCTTCCCTGCTCTAAATCTTCAATTAAGTCCCGGATTTTCAGAGCTCTTTCATTATCTGCTTTATGTGATAGAACAGTTTCATTTATCAGGGTTAATGAATTGATGAATTCCTTTTCGCCTATTTCAATCAGTTTTCCTGCTGTTTTTAGAAATGATTCGTGGAAAAAATCGCGTATTTCATGGGTGTTCTTACTATAAATCCTTTCCTGCAGATCGGATACTTTTTTTCGTTCTTTTACCAGTGAACTCAATTGAGAGGCAAGGACAAGTCGTGATCGAAAGAATCTGACAAGGTATTTTGAATCGTCTGCAGGGCCTGTACCTGATAGTGATTCTCTTAATACCTCTTCCACCGAAAGTTCAATCAGCTCATCAGAGGTAATCTGGTCAATCGACTGGAAGTTCGCATCAAGACCTGCCTCCACAGGAAACTGTCTTAAAATATCAATACAGAAAGAATGGATCGTTGAAATATTGGCTGAAACCAGCTGTCTCCTTATACGGTTTAATAGCTTCTTCTCATCTTCATTACCGGAACTATCATAGCGGCTTTCTATATATTCAGCTATCTTTTTATAAAGTTCACTTGCAGCTTTATCGGTAAATGTAATTGCTGCTATTTGTCCTATTGAACCATTCAGTGAAATTGCAATCTCAAGGTAACGCCGGGAAAGCACAAATGTTTTTCCCGAACCGGCATTCGCAGTTAAGGAGATGTGGTCTTTAAAATTAAGTGCATTCTTCTGATGTGTAGTAAGCTGATCCATTAAATGATATAATTAACTGTTTTGTTTCTGCCGGGGGATAAGGATTCTGAATTTTGTACCCTTGTCTTTTTTTTCTGCAAGAGAAATCGTACCGCCGATACCTTCAATAAATCTTTTTGAAAGTTTAAGGCCGATACCCATTCCTTTTTCTTTAGTTGTATAACCGGGATCGAATATCTTTTCCCGGTGCAGCAGATCGATTCCTTTACCGTCATCATCAATGATAAGAATAAAATATTCTTCATCATTTTTAAGTGATAAATTTATATTCTGTGCTTCAGCCTGAATAGAATTCCTGAGCATATTAATGATCAGTCGCCTCAGCTGAAACTTATCCGTTTCAGCTACAGCCTCACTGAGGCCGGTAGAAAAGTCGATATTTACATCCTCCTCAAGGAACAGATCAAGCGCATCCTTAATAACAGGAATGATATCCATTGTTTCAAGCTTAAAGTTAGGCATTCGGGCAAACCTGGAGAACTCTGATGCTATAAGGCTGAGATTATCAATCTGATTAAGTACTGTGCCTGAAACCTTCTCGAAGATAGAATCGAAGTTCTTATTTTTATCTTTATAAGAAATAATCAGCTGCTGAACCGCTAATTTCATCGGGGTTAAGGGATTTTTTATTTCATGAGCAACCTGTTTGGCCATTTCCTTCCAGGCATTTTCTCTTTCAAGCTCAGCCATCTCGATTTCATTGCGTTTAAGCTCCTGGGTCATCGCATTAAAGCCTTCAAGCAGCTCCCTTACCTCACCGCGCTCGTTAAGATCCAGCTGAACATTAAGATCACCATGAGCCACCGAATCAGTTGCCCTGGTAAGTCTTCTTATAGGGGAGGATATTTTATTTGCAAGAATTGTACTTATAATAATGATAAGGATTGTGGCAAAGGAATAAATCCCGAAAAGGAAAACATCTACATCAATAGGAGAAAAGCCAAGATGGACTTTGTTGAACGCATCATTCACCCCGATTGTAAAATCTTTCCCTTCAATAGTTATTTTCTTGTAAAAGGAATCGTAAGTATAGTTCTCAATTCTTTCTTTAGTGAGGTATTCCCTGTAGCTGAGGTAGTTAAGGTGATAATAAACGTCTGAATCAAGCTTTTTGTCGAAGAGTCCTGCCTGGTAAAACTGGCTTCTTGAACTGAACAGCTGGTTGGTATTATCATAGACAGAGAATGAGATTCGGAGTTCTCTTCCCGCGTTTTCAAATGCCTGTTCAATTGATTTCTGACCGTTATTTTCTACCTGAGACCGGACATGGTTTTCAAGGTAATTAGATCTTCGTTCAGTTCGTTAAAAACTGCAGCCTGACTCCTGTCGGCCACTATCTGGCGATTATAAATTGCAAGAATTATGACCGGTATAATCGATATAATAAGAAAGGCGATCAGCAGCTGGGTTCTGAAGCTGTACTTAAATTCCGAAATTGTAATTAAAAAGAATACAATAAATAATATCAGGATGAATATACTGTGTACAAGGAACACCTTAAAGAAATTGAACAGATTCCAGGTTATATGTTTTTCTACAAGAGAAACAGCAGTTATTATATGATTTCCATTTTCATTCGTTTTTAATGCATATGTAATGTAGTTTTCACCATTCAGATTTATCGTCATCCAGGCTTCATTATCCTGTGAAAATTTTGCATTTAGTATTGGTTCATACTGGTCGCGCGAAGGATATATATCTCCGTAAACCTGTATCAACTTCGAGTTCCTGAACTCAAAGATCTTAAGCTGACGCAGATCAAGAACGGAGTTTATTATGTTCTTCTTTGATTCCAGAAAATCGGGAATATTCCTCGCTCCCCAATTCTGAAGCGTAAAGTTCAGCACAGCCCCGATGTATCCCGAAATAATTCCTCTTTCCTTCACCGGAACAATACCCGCAAAGATCTTCCCGGCGGGACCCTGATCTGCCGCCATTTCAGCAATTGCAGGTTCATTACCCGTATAGTTAACAAGCTGTGCAGGCATTTTAAAATCATTTCGTATCCCTATACCGAATCGGCCGATCTGATTCATATCCTTATCAAAAACCATAACAGCAGAATTTATAGATTCGCGCTGAAGAGAGCTGTTGCTCCATATAATAAATGCAAGTGAGTTATAATTGGAATTCAGCATGTAAAAAGAATTCCTGACCTGCGGGTTATCTACCGCACTTGTAAGCGTTTCGTTCAGAAGGAAATGCAGAAGGTTATCATCGGGACGGTTAATCTCAAGAGCGCTCGTCTTGAGCGATTCTTTCTCCAGCTGCAGATTATAAAAATTAAGCAGGGTAATAGTTATAACTGAGGCAGCCAGTGTTGCATAAACAAAATTGTAAAGCGAGTTGAGACGTCTGAATAGTATATAGTAAAGAACCAGGAAAACAAGCAGTACAAACACGAATCCCAGTGTGTAATTAATCAGGGGTTCATGCTGAATGTAGATAAAAAGAAATCCGGTTATCTCAAATCCTAAAAGAGAGTAAAAGAATATTAGTCTCCGCTTTTTTTCATCCTCCTCAGGTACTGTATAAAAGAGCAGCAGGAAATATGAGATCAGGAAAAGAATTATGGTCAGCCCTATAAGCAGGATGGCAAAATTCATTACAAGAAATATAAAATCAGGAATAAGATTTGCCTCCTGGAAGTATCTCAATGTTGAGTCGAAGATAACGCTTTTCATCGAGGCGTATAGTCCGCGGAACGTCATAAAGAAAAGCAGAGCAGTGGGAATAAATAATATGCCGAAGAGAGAATACTTTTTATACTTAACCGAATCGGGATCTCTGATAAAATCGATCACATACAGGTAGGTACGGATACTAATAATAAGAATAAAAATAGAGGATATTATCAGTTCTACGGGCGATTTCACAATTCCCCATGCAAATGCTGAAGAGAAGTTTGCCGGATCAACTGCCGGACCCTCAAGCAAATGCGAAGGAAAGCCTACTATAAAAATGACTGCTCTGAATAAACTGCAGTAAAAGATAAATACCAGCAGTCTTATTGACCGATATTTAATGCTTTTATATTCTTTTCTGAATCCAAATGCAATGAAAAATAAAGCAACTGCAACCAGAACCGACTGAAACTGATTGGTTGTATTCTGGATAGAACTTATGTATGTGTCCAGACCCGGCTTAAAAAAGCTGACTGTACCGATCTTACTGTCCTTATTATTTATAAGATCGAAAGAGTATTTTCTTCCGTCCCTGGATTTTGGGGTGAACGGATTATAATTAACGTCGAATCTGGTAAGGTATTTTTCTGAAATTTCCTTTGTAAAATTCAGCTCATTGTAATATTGATTCTGCAAAGAATAATCTTTTTCAATAGGAAGACTGACAAGGTAATAAAAGAGATCGTTCTCAATTCGGACTGTATCGGTAACTGAAAGATAGGTAACAAGATCTCCCTGATAAAAATGGGTTTCGCCGACCGGAAAACTTAAAGGAAAAATATCATCCTGGCCTATGGCGATCGATCGGTTCCAGGCAATCATTTTGCCGTTCGGTGCCAGCACTTCAACAGAATAATCACTGTACATATCATCGTTGACAAGCTTAATCAGCGCACCGTAGGATGAGTTTCCGGGACTAAGTGTTGTTTTCAGTTTACTTCGTATACCGGCAGAAACGGAGAGCAGGTTCGATTCTTTCTGTTTCAGGATAGAATTGACTGATGACTCTATATCCTGAATTTCTTCCGTGAGCTTTTCAGGCCAGTCATTTTCAGTAAACCTTATATAGATGGGGGTTAATATTCCCGAGACAAGAATTAGAAGTAAAATAAAAAAGACGATAGCAAAGTACTTCCTATCGCCTTCAAATATCTGAAAAATTTTAATCGGCATTAATTAATTGTAATCTGTGAAATCTTCCAGTTTTTACCTGTTTTCTTTAATGCAATATATACCTGCGCTATATCTCTTTTACCGCGGTATTCAAACTGGTATTCTCCGGTTGCATATGGGTTGTTTGAATCAGCTTGAATATTGTCGAATCTGAATGCAGTTACCCTGTATACCTTAAAGAAATCCTCAAGTACATAATAAGCCTGGTTTGAGCTGTAATAGCCGCTTATACCATTCGAAAGACTTAAATAAGTCTGTGAAGAAAAATACCTGGCTATAGATTCAACATCCTGGTCAGCTATTCCGCTGCTGATATCAGTGAAGATCCTGTAGCTTTCACTTTGTGTGTTCTTTTTTGAGTTTGAATTAGAATTAAAGTTCTGCGGATAAACAACGTTTACAAAGTTCAGGCAGAGAAGGCTTAATAGTATGTAAAAACTTTTCTTCATTTTATTCAGCCATAATTTAATCAAACTTCCAGCCTAAATCTATAATCATCTTGTCATTTGTCGTTATGAGAGAGTCCTCGAATCCTGTCTCTTGTCATTACGAATTTGCCGTTGGCTTTTAGCCAACGGTTTCAGATCCTTACTCACTCTGCATTGAATCCTCGGCTTTAGCCACATTAAAAATCTACTTCTGACAAAATCATATATTACTCTTTCCACTACTGTCATTATTAGGAAGTCCTCGACCGAATCAATCCGATCGAGGCCTCCAAAGAACTATTCTTAATTATTCAGACACTGCTGCAATTGTTCTTGTCATCGGTCTGCTCAATTCTTTTCTTTCACCCGCAGGTTTTCTTGGTTTCAGCATCGTCTCGCCTTTAACCAGCTGGAAAGACCAATCGAATACTATCCTTGTTGAAGTTATTGAAGATATCCTGACCTTTGCGTAGTGATTGTCCCATGTCCAGATAACATAAGTGTGTCCAACCTTTGCAATTTCATCTTTTGTAGTACTCCAGCCTCCGTCGGGTGCATAAGCGATATCCCAGATATCCTGAGTAACTCCCATATCCTGAATATCGGTATCATCCCATACGTCGAGGTAATAAGTGCCCTGGTAATTTTCAAAGAAGAAATCTGCGGTCTGGTCATCATAAGGTACAACGCTGTAATCATTGAATGTATAACCCGCCAGATCCGGGAAACGACGGTAATCGAAAATAGACTGATCGAAGCCTTCCGGTCTTGGAGTAGCATATATTACATCATAGCTCAGTTCACTTTCATTCCCATTATAATCATATGCCGTAACCGCATAATAGGTTGTTATTCCGTTTGAGGCATCATAGTCAACAAAATAATTTTCGCTTGTAGATCCGATCAAAGTATATTTACCATCATAGCTGTCTGCATAATAAACATTGTAACCTGCCAGGTCACGCTCATAGTTGTTATTCCAGGAAAGATCCACGCGGTTATCTCCATTTAGCACGGTAATACCGGTCGGTACCGCGGGCGGTGTATTGTCAACCCTGTTATATGGGTCATTTACTCCACATGAGTAAAGAATAAACGATGTTAAAAGCATCAACGGGTAATATATCAATTTTTTCATGGCCTTTATCCTTATGTAATACAATTCTGTTATGGCAAGTTAGATGCCACCCGAAATTGCTTATTTTTTGCGAAAAATGGCTGATTTCAAGCTTTTGTGTGTATAGAAATTTGTACAGTAGAGTATAGTCGATTAGAGAGATTTGATAAAAATTTTAATCTGAAAGTAAATGATCGGAACAACGGTATGCCTCTTTATTGTGGGCTGATATAGGATTTAGAGGAGTTGCTGATACCTTCAGGTAAAGCGTAGTTGGAGCGGAGTTGGAGCGGAGTTGAAGCGGAGTTGGAGCGGAGGTGAAGCGGAGTTGAAGCGGAGTTGAAGCGCAGTTGGGATATAGCTGGATAGTATAAGACACATAAGAAGGTACGAATGAAAGTAACTTTAAATGAATGAATAAAAGGATATGTAAGAAATGTTAAATTTCTTCAATATTGAATTGATGAGAGATGTTCAGGACACCGGAAATGCAGATGGTATCCTGACTAAAGAATGTCCGGGAAATGTATCAGAGATTTACAAATTCAGCAGAGTCAGCCAGATACATCTTGCCTTTGTTGATCACACCGACAGCTTTACCGGTCATTAGTCTTTTATCGAATGGAGAATTATGCGATTTACTCTTGAATTTCTTTATATCTACTGTCCAGACTGCATCAGGATCGAGGATTGTAATATTGGCAGTCTCCCCTTCCTCAAATTTCGGCACCGGAATGTTTAGAATTTTCCTTGGGTTAATCGACATTTTTTCAACCAGCTGCTCAAGGGATAAAACTTTCCTGGCAACCAATTCAGACAAGGCTAATCCCACCTGGGTTTCCAGTCCAAGTATGCCGTTTGGCGCAAACTCAAACTCTGCTTCTTTTTCTTCCGGAGAATGCGGGGCGTGATCGCTGGCTATGCAGTCAATGGTACCGTCTTTCAAACCTTTGATTACGGCATCAACATCTGCCTGGGTTCTTAGCGGAGGACTCATTTTCACATTTGTATCATATGTTTTAACTGCATCGTCGGTAAGACTGAAATGATGAGGAGTCACTTCTGCGGTAACCCTGACCCCCTTCTTCTTTGCATCTCTCACCATCTCCACTGACTTCTTCGTGCTTATATGCGCGATATGGATTCTTCCTCCCGTATATTCAGCCATCAGAATATCGCGACTGACGATTATGTCTTCAGAAACAGAAGGAACGGGCGGGAGTCCCAGTGTAGTAGAATTTATTCCCTCGTTCATTGCGCCGCCTGTCAGAGATTCATCCTCGCAGTGTTCTATTACCGGAACATTGTACATACCGGAATATTCAAATGATCTTCTGAGCATAGCGGAAGTTTTTATTGCAACGCCGTCATCTGAAAAACCCACAGCACCGGCCTCAACCAGTTCAGCCATTGGAGATATTATTTCACCTTTTCGCCCCACAGTAGCGGCGCCTACAGGGTAAACATCCACAAGATGATTTGCGGCCTTTTCTTTGATTAAGGTAACAACTTCAGCCGAATCGATTGCGGGTTCTGTGTTAGGCATACAGGCAATACCCGTAAAGCCTCCGCTTGCAGCGGCATCGCAGCCGGTCACAACAGTTTCCTCATCCTCTCTTCCGGGTTCCCGGAGATGAACGTGCATATCGAAGAGTCCCGGCACAGCAAACTTTCCCGAAAAATCAAAAACCTTTGCGTCATCAGCTTCTTTATCTGATATCTTCCCGATCCCTGTGATTTTGCCATCAGTAATTAATAAATCAGTTCCCTTTTCATTCAATCCCTGGTCAGGATTCAGAAGATTTATATTCTTTAAGATAATTTTCATTTATTCCTCTTAATTTAAAGTACCAAGAAGGTAGAGCACTGCCATTCTAACTGCAACGCCGTTTGTAACCTGCTTGAGAATGATCTGATGCATGCCGTCTGCTACTTCCGATGAAATTTCAACCCCGCGGTTAATGGGTCCCGGATGAAGAATAAGCACATCTTTGCCGTTCTTTTCCAGACGTTCAGTGGTAATTCCGAAATATTTTGAATACTCACGAATAGAAGGAAAATACTCCCTGGCTTTTCTTTCAAGCTGGATCCTGAGAACGTTAAGAACATCATTTTCCTGTATTGCTTCGTCGATATTGTAGATTACCTTAACTCCCAGCTCCTCCATATACCGCGGTATCATTGTGGAAGGACCGCAGACAGAAACTTCGGCTCCCATTGTCTTCAACCCGTATATATTTGAAAGAGCAACACGGCTGTGGGCAACGTCTCCCACGATGCAGACTTTTACGCCTTCCAGTCTGCCTAGCTTTTCCCTTATAGAATACATATCAAGCAGAGCCTGTGTAGGGTGTTCGTGAATGCCGTCGCCTGCATTTATGATATTAGCATCGCAGATTTTCGTAAGGAAGAGCGGGGTGCCTGCAGCCGAATGCCGGACTACAACCATGTCCACCTTCATAGCCTCAATATTCCGCATAGTATCCTTAAAAGTTTCGCCTTTGCTGACGCTGCTGCCGGAAGCAGAAAAATTTATCGAATCGGCCGAAAGCCTTTTCTCAGCAAGTTCAAAGGAGATCCTGGTGCGGGTAGAGTTCTCGAAGAAAAGATTCACAACCGTCTTGCCCTGGAGGGTCGGGACCTTCTTTATCGGTCTTTCAAGAACCTCCCGGAAAGTAGTTGCCGTATCGAGTATAAGCTGGATATCCTCTTTGGGAACCCCGTGCAATCCAAGTAAATGTCTGCCTGATAATGCCATTAATTATCCTTCTTTATTTTCAACGAGATAGATCGCATCCTCGCCGTCTATCTCCTGCATTTTAACTTTAATTTCTTCAGAATTTGCTGTAGGAATATTTTTCCCGACAGTAATCTGCCCGGATGGGAAGTTCACGATGTCCCCGATCCACCAGCACAAACAGCTGAATAGAAGCCGTTCTGCCGTAATCCATGAGCGCGTTAAGGGCCGATCTTACAGTGCGTCCCGTATAGAGAACATCATCAATCAACACCACGATCTTTTCGTTTATATCGAAAGTAATATCAGATACGGAAACCTGGGGCTGCTTTAAGCGGGTGCGGAAATCATCCCGGTATAGAGTAACATCGAGCACCCCGAGAGGCAGTTCAATATTCTCTATCGATTTAATCTTCTCAAAAATGCGGTTAGCCAGGAACTCGCCTCTTGTTTTCATTCCTATAAGGACGAGATTTTTAGCTCCTTTATTTCTCTCAAGAATTTCGTGAGCTATCCTGGTTATTATACGGTTCAGACCTTCCTGGTCAACTACTTTTGCTTTTACGTTCATATATAAAAAATCCTCCTTGGAAAATTTCCTTGGAGGCTGCCTTTATCAGTTTTAGTTATTTTAATTTTGTCCATTCCTTCTCCACCTCTCCGGATAGATTTAAAGGTTTATAATTAAGTGCTCAAAACTTAAGAGAATTCCCGTGAAAAGTAAAGTGATCACTACCATATTTTTGGAATTTGGGACTAAAGAAACTATTTTTGTGTGCTTGTTTCGGGGTGTAGCGCAGCCCGGTTAGCGCGCTTCGTTCGGGACGAAGAGGTCGAGAGTTCAAATCTCTCCACCCCGACCAAATCATAAAAAACCCTGCTTATTTCGGATAAGCAGGGTCAGTATATTGCAGCCATTATAACCCCCATAATACTAGAAAGTGGAATTGTAGTCATCTGTTGAACGGAAAATTTCTTCAGACTCATTGAAACCAGACTAATATCCTGATTCCCGGCATTAAATTTCAGTACCAGGTTCATATCGCCGCAGCAGGTATTCTTAACTCTGAATACTTTTTCAAAATATTTTACCTGGTCATAATTTGTATAAAAGTTAACAGTTTCTGTTGTTGCAGCTGCAATTTTCATACAGCCATGACTTCGCGGACATGCAGCATCCAGAATCAGATCAACAAAAAGGTCTATTTGAACCCTGTATTGATTAGTCCCAAGAGCAGAGTACATCGGTACTGATTTATAATTGTACTTGATTATTCCCTTAATTGGCTCTGATACATTTGCGGGATGGGTTGGATCATAAATGACCTGATCAACAATTATTGATCTCGGGTAGCAGTTTGGTAAATTTTTATAAGAAACATCTGGGAGTGTTTGAGAACTCTGAACGATCGGGGTACTGTCATCGATTGCACCCGGATCTGTAATATTGCTTTCCTGGCAGCCGAGAAAGAAAACAAGGACAAAAGCCTGCAGAACAAATAAAATAGCTTTCATGATTTTATCCCTCAATGATGTTATAAATAATTTGATTAAACGAACGACTGCAATAAAATAAAATCACTAAGGGGGTGGTTATTAAATAAGTCGCAGGTTTTTATAATTTTTTCTGAATCTGTATTAAGTATGTAGCTTCAATTTAATACTATGTTGCAGAACCCCATTTTCATCTGATTTTTCTGTTTTTCACGTATTCAGGTTGATATACCGATAATTATTAATGTATTTGGATGTCTTAAATTAAGACATCGTCCCAACTTTATATAGAATTCATTCATTATTAAAATCATAGAGGTAAAATTTTGTAACTTTTTAGGTTAAAGAACTGGCACGATTTATTAAATAATTAAAGGAAATTATCTTTAATTTTAGTATATTTTTTCAGGAAATAGTAAGGGATGGTGTTTGCTAAAGAACTATGCTGCCTATTTTTTTCAGGAATCCTGTGAATTTTTGAGTTCTGAACTGAACTATGTATTATAATCAATAAGTGTGTCTAAAATAGATGTCCGGTAAAATAATCGTCATAGAAGATGATCCTCTATTCAGAGAATATCTGAAAGTGGCTCTACAAAAGATAACCACCAGGTTAAATTTCTTTCCCGATGGTGGGTCAGGATTGGCTCAATTATCAGCTCTCAAGCCGGACCTTGTGATTACCGACCTGAAGTTACCAGATATCTCCGGTATTGAAATATTGGCAAAAGTGAAAGAATTTGACCCCTCTATTCAGGTGATCATAATGACCGCATATGCTGATATGAGCAACATTATTCAGTCGATGCAGCTCAATGCCTATGACATTATCAAAAAACCTTTTGATATGGAAAAATTTCTTCAGGTTGTTAAACAAGCGCTGGAAAGCAGGAATCTTGGTGAAGGAAAGTCTATCAATATTAGTGAAGAAAAGTACGAGTCGAGAAAAGAAAGCATCCTTATTGGAAACAGTCCGGCCATTTACGAATTATATAAGAAGATAGGAAAAGTTTCATCCAACAGGGTTAGCGTACTGATTCAGGGAGAAAGCGGTACAGGAAAAGAGCTGGTTGCTAAAATTATTCACAGTTCCGGAATAACCAGTCAGAAGCCATTTATTGCTGTAAACTGTTCGGCCCTGACAGAAACTCTGCTTGAAAGCGAGCTGTTCGGTCATGTTAAAGGATCTTTCACGGATGCAACGAGAAACAAAAAAGGGAAATTTGAACTTGCCGAAGACGGAACAATCTTTCTTGATGAAATATCCGAAATATCTCCCAGTCTGCAGGTAAAGTTATTAAGAGTTATCCAGGAAAAAGAATTTGAGAAAGTCGGTGACGAGCTGCCTATTCCTATGAAAGCCAGGTTAGTCGTTGCAACGAATAAAAATCTTGCTGACCTGGTCAATCAGGGAAAATTCAGAGAAGATCTGTATTACAGGCTGAAAGTTTTCTCCATAGAAATCCCCCCTTTGCGCGAACGAAAGAGCGATTTACCCGCATTGATAACGCATTTTCTGAGAAAAATAAATACTGAGCTTGGCAAAAATGTAACGATAATACCATATGAAGTAATGGAGCTGCTGCAGTCGTGCGACTGGATTGGAAACGTAAGAGAACTGGAGAACACCCTGATGCAGGCAGTAATACTGGCCAAGGGAAACATTCTTGAAAAGGACTGTATTTTATTTGGGGGAATAAATCAGAACAATCAAGATCATATTCATTCTAATACCGAAATGAGTCTGGCCGAGCTTGAGAAAAACCACATAAAGATTGTTCTGGAAGAAGTTAACTGGGACAAAAGAGAAGCCTGCAAAATACTAGGGATCGCCAAGACCACACTATACAATAAACTGGAAACCTACGGCATAAAGAAATAATACAGCCGCATCTGATTCATTAACACATCCATTCCATTAAATTAGCTTAACACATTAGCATCTGATATTTGTCAGAACCAACTATTTCTTTCAATAAATATTAGGGGCATTCTTTATACCGGATCACATTTTGAACTTTAAAATCTAAAAATCGAACACTCAACAATTGCAGCAATCACATTAGGTCACGAAATCGTATCTTTTGTGATGGCACTCAAATTGCCTGTCCAATAATCTAAATTATGTGTGGATAAATGGATATTTCTCAATTAGTGGAAGTCATACCTGGAATAATAATTTTCAAAATATCCGGAGTGGAATTCTGCATTAATGTTAAAGACGTTTATGTTATTAAAAGATCAGAAGAATTTGAGCATATAAAAGACAGTGGTTCCAACGGGGCAGCATACGTAACGTTATATAACATTAATATTCCGATCATAGATATTTCGGAAAATTTTAATCTGCCTGTCAAATTGAACAGGGATCATCGAATGGTTTTAATAATCAGACATCACAGCGAAGAAGATGAGCTTGAAAAAACCTTCGGTATAAAAGTAGACGAAGTGGTTGAACTTATAACAACAGAAGATAACGATGACAGTTATCTTCTGAAATTCATCGCTTCCTCGGAAAATCCATTTTTAAGCGGTTCAATCTTCCTGGGAACCCGGCAAATACTCCTTCCTAACTTCTCCAAAATCGCTGCAAATTTGTTCTTAAAGAAAGCTGTACAATAAAAAGAGCTGTTTTAAAATTGTCATTCCGAATTTATTTCGGAATCTAATCAGTTAAACAGCCCAAGAAAATTCTGATTGAGGGATCAGAATTACTATAAAAAACTATTTTTTAACAACGTTCGCGTGAGGGAATGACAAACATACAGATGATACTGGCTTTAGGCGCAATGATTTTATTAACTATTCTGATTATGAATACTAATAAAACCACTCTGGCTACTGAAGATGTAATGTATGATTCAAACTTTGGGATTACAGCCACCTCCATTGCTTCATCAGTAATTGAAGATGCTAGTAAAAAGAGATTTGACCAGGTTTTTTATGTTGACTCTTCTACTGTATATAATTCTAATTTTTTTACCTCCGCTGCCAATTTAGGAGTTGATTCCGGAGAGGTTATTACCGATCCCAAAACATTTAATGATTTCGATGATTATGATAATTATAAATATGTAGATAGTACAATGCCGTCAGCTATCTTCAATGTGAAGTGTAATGTTGTGTATGTGAATGATAATGCACTGGATGATTCAGTTAATACCCAGACTTATCATAAAAAGATCACCGTAATAGTCTCGAGTAAATCCATGAGCGACACAATGGTTATGTCATCTGTATATAGTTATTGGAATTTTTTACCATAAAAAAGTGATATGGGAACATCAGTAATTTTAGATATAATGGGTTCGATGATAATAGGCGGCATCCTTCTGCTTACGCTCTTCAGGATGAATGATAATGCCACCCGCAATACTTATAATTTTTCTGGTGAACTGATTGTTCAGCAAAATCTGGTTACAACAGTAGAGGTACTGGAATATGACTTCAGAAAAATAGGTTATTGTGAGGATCCTTTTGCGTTGCCCCATCCGGAGAAGGATGCAATACTTTTTGCCGATACGAGCAGGATAAAATTTTTAACAGATATAATGGAGCCGCCGTATGATGACCCGCATGGCGACGGAGTTATTGATACCGTGGAATATTTCCTTAGTTCTGCAGACATACCCGGCACTCCTAATCCAAATGACAGGATGCTCTACAGAATTGTTAATAATGAGACAATAAGGGGTGTTAACCTTGGTGTTACAAAATTCAGAATAAGATACTTTAGGGATTCATCTACTGCCTCCGGCAGTACAACACTTGCAGAAATATTACCCTCAGATTTGCCTAAAATCTGGGTAGACGGAACACCCACAGGTATTACAGCATTGCAGATTGATATTCAGGTAGAAAACACAGCATCATATGATGCCGCTAATAATCCGTTCCGACAGGCGTTCTGGAGACAGATAAGATTATCATCAAGAAATATAAAGCGTTAGGAGGAATGATATGTCAGGTAAAGCATTGTTAATATTAGTTATTGGATTTACTATTATATTTCTTGTAATGGGATATTTCTGGGGCGGTATAGCCGTAAAATCCACTGAGAATCATGTGTCGTATTATAAAACTACAATTGCACATAATATTGCAGTAAGCGGAGCAAATATAGGGTTGCACAATGTTATCGCAGACTCACAATGGGTTTCTGATATTATAGACAGACCTTTTGAAAATGGTGTTATGAATGTTGAACTTAGTCCGCTGGGTCCTGTTGAAAGAACATTAAAATCTACTGGTACTTTTATGGGTGTGGACCAGATTGTTAAAGTGAAGTTGATGAGGGATCAGACTTCGCTCGCCAAATATGCCTGGTTCATTCCTTCAGTTTCCACAGGAAGTGTTATACAGCGACCTTGGATAACTGGTGACACAGTGTGGGGTGGATTTCACTCAAATCAATATCTTGTTGTTGACGGACGTCCTGTATACTTTGGAAAAGTGACAACTCTTAAAGGAATTAAAGATATGGGATCAGGCTCGGATCCTCAATTCCTGGGAGGCTATGAAGAGGGAATTAAAGTTAGCTGGTTAAAGAGCATGCATTATCCGGATTATTCAACTTTAGCAGGCCCGGGAGCTAGTTTTACTAAAGATCTTTGGTTGGTTTTCCACGACAATGGCACTGTGACATACAGGACGCGTACCAGCAGCGGCGGTACTAATCCAGGACAGGATAGCACTAAATATGGCGCGCCTACTACCGTTTCCATTTCTACACTGGCTCCGAGGGGAGTGATATATACATAAAGGTGCTGATGTATTTATGTCTGGTACGCTCAGCGGGCATATAACAGTAGTAGCAGAAGGAAGTTCCGGAGGTGGATCAGGAAACGTTTACCTTGAAGGGGATATGGTTTATAATACTGATCCAATGGTTCCGAATGGTGAAGGAGGTTATAAGGTTAATCCGCTATCACTTGATGCGGATGGAAAACCTTTAGATATGCTTGGTATCATTGCTACTAATGATATTCTGGTCTCGACGTCCGGGAATTTAGGAGGCTATGAAAACAATGTCGTGAATAAAGATATCCAGATCGATGGCGGTATCTTCTGCAATTCTGGTGGATTCAAAGTACAGGGGCTTGGAAGTTCTCCAGCTAATGTTCCACTTGGCAGTATATTTCTGCAAGGTTCAATGACGGCTGGTAAAGAAGAAGTAGTTGCTCAGTTTAGTAATAATACTTTAACAGCAGGTTACAACAGACATGTAATTTTTGATGAGCGTTTGGCAACCGGCCCGCCGACCTGGTTCCCTTACCTGGATTATTATAGGGTAATATCCTGGTTGGAATAAGGTATTATCTCATTTAAGGATTGTTAGACATTTTGAGACAATTTGATTCAAAGAATATAAAGAATTCTTAATAATAAATTTGGCATAGTTTTGTATTACTAAATACTCGATGTACAATAAAAAAATGAACATAAAAGTTTTAACGAGGGATGTGAGGGTAGCAAGCGAACTCTCTGTTAAATTAACTATAACCAAATAACAATCACAAACATTTAGAGGAGGTCCTAATGGGACAACAACAATTATTGCTCATAGTACTCGGTGTCATCCTGGTTGGAGTAGCTGTAGTACTTGGTATCCAGTATTTCGGCGTTGGTGCTGAAGAAGGTGCTAAGGATGAGTTAGTAGCACACAGTCAAATTATAGCATCCAATGCTCAGGAATGGTTCAAAAAACCCGAATCAATGGGCGGCGGTGGATTAAAATTTACTGGATTTCGATACTAAATTTTTTAAATTACATCCTAATTTAGAGGATTCGACAAACGGTACTTACACTGTGAGCTCCATGCTACTGCATCGCTTGAAATACAGGGAGTACCAAAAACTGTCCTTAACTATAAGTGGACGGTTGACACACACGTTACTCGCAGATACTGTTAATGTTGTAATCAATAGTACAGAATAAATGATTGAATTAAAATTCACAGCAGAAAAGATAGATGGACAGATAGTTGGCGGCGTAATAGCCGCCGACTCTGTTTCTTCTGCAAAACAAAAAGCTAACTTGATTGCAGTGCAGAATAATTTCCGCATAAAAAAGCTGGAAAGGAAAAGCACTTTTGTCTATAAAGTACGCAGGGGAAATGAAAAACCGGTGATGGGGGAACAGAAAGCCTTTAATAAACAGGAAGTAATCTCGGCATTAACTCTTCTCGGATACCAGGTAGTAGGTGTAAACAAAAAAATTGTCGACATTCAAATGAAGCCATCGACAGCAGATATTTTAATGTTTGTTAAAGTCTGCTCTGATATGCTGGACGAGAAAATGTCATACGGAGAAATTCTTTCCTTTGTTATAAATGATACCCGTAATAAAGTCCTTAAAGAAACCCTAAAAGAGATAAGCAAGGATCTTAAGCAGGGGGAGGACAGTGAAGCTGCTTTCATGAAGCATAGAAATATCTTTGGTTATTTTACTGCTTTTATGCTTGGGCTTGCTTCCAAAAGCGGTAATATGGCCGAGGTTTATAGGGCAACTGCAAAATTTCTTGAGAGAAGGCATGAATTTAAAAGAAGTTTGCGCAGTGCTTTAATAACTCCTCTGGTTACTGTACTTGTTCTTAATGCTGCCGTCATCTGGTATGTCGCCTATATTTTTCCAGCAACCGCTGAATTATTTTTAAGATATAATATGAAGCTGCCGCCAATGACTCAGTTTACTCTCGATATGGCATATTGGATGCAAGCAAA
>CAVRHV010000008.1:0-96344 GCA_963721075.1 uncultured Ignavibacteria bacterium
CTTCGGAAAGTGGAATTCTTGCCTCAGTACTCATATCCGAACCAATAGACCTAAGTTCTTCTGCTGGTGTTTTCCCTATATTGCTATCAAGCGGGGCAGGGAAGAAGCCGTTATCCTGAAGTTCAGTTACGCTTTCCTTAAATGCTTCGAGTATATACCGAATGTCTTTATCACTATGAGCTTCAGATAAAAACATTGGGAAACCTTCAAGGATATGAATGCCTTTATGCCTCAGTACATAAAATAGCAGACTAAAATAATTCAGATCTTTAGGATGACTGTAGTAAATGACAGAACTGAAGTTCATCATCCGAATCGGAACATTCCTCTGCATTAAAAATGTGTTCAGCTCTTCCGTTAATTTCTTTGCTTTTTGATTTAAATTTTTCTGTAAATCTCCATTTTGGGATTTAAGATATGTCAGTACAGCCTTACAGGCTGTAAGAGAAAGTGGATGTCTTGCAAATGTTCCTGCAAAAAAAGTAACTCCTGCCTCAGGTATGGAATCATCACCGTACTGCCAATATCCTCCGTCAAATGCATCCATATAAAGCTTTTTCCCGGCTATTACCCCAATAGGAAATCCGCCGCCAATTACTTTACCGAAAGTTCCTATATCTGCTTTTATTCCAAACCATTCCTGAGCACCGCCCTGAGCTGTTCTGAAGCCGGTAATTACCTCATCAAATATTAAGGGGATTTTAGCATCTTCAGTTATTTTACGTAACTTTTGTAAAAATTCCTTCGGCTGAAAATCAGGTCTTCTTGCCTGCACAGGTTCGACCATAATACCTGCAATTTCGGGTAAAAGTTTTTCAATTACCCTTAAAGACTCATCTGTTCCGTATTCCAGGGCTATAGTATTCTGTACATTTTCACGCGGAATACCAGGTGCTATCGGCATCGTTCTGACCTGATCTCCGTTTACAATTGTTTTTATTAACACTTCATCAATTATTCCATGATAGTCGCCGGTAAAAAATATTATTTTATCTTTTCCCGTAACCGTTCTGGCCGCCCTTATGGCTCCCAATACTGCTTCAGAACCTGTTACACAGAAAGCAGCCCTGTCCATACCCGTAAATTCGCAAATTAGATGAGCGACTTCACCTGCAATAGGAGACTGCGGTCCGATTTCAAATCCCAGTTTTAATTGTTTTTCAATTTCGTCTCTAACAAATTTGGGATTGTGACCAAACATATATTGTCCAAATCCCATAATGACATCTATATATTCATTGCCGTCAAGATCCCATAATTTTGATCCTTCAGATTTATTAGTTATAACCTGATAGGTCATCTCTTTCCAAATGGGCAGGAAGCCGGAGACGGTTCTTGGGTCCGAATAATGGGACCTGTGTTGCTGAGTCAGTTCCTTGGAACTTTTTGTCTTCTTTGTATAATCATTAATCAGCCTATTGAGATACTTCTGCTGCTTATCTGTTAGTGTTCCGTCTTTATTTGTTTTTATCGGGTTATATGGTCCGAATCTTTCAAATACTCTTTTTTCTAGGGTCTTATCATCTGCACTCTCTTTTTTGTCGATCAGAGCAGTCGAAGGTGATTTTGCAATACTTTTTTTAGTATCTGGCTCATACTCCGGAATACGTTCTGTTTTCCTTCCCTGCAAAAGATCAAGCTGTCTTCTCATCAGTTCCATCTGCTGCTGAATCAGATTCTCTATAGAACGATCCCCACCTAAGTCTTGTGATCCGGAATTTATTCTGATCCATTGGTGATGATTCTTCATACTCTTCTATCATCTCTTCACCTTCTTCCTCAATAACGATTTCCTCTTGAGGAGGGATAAATTTATCCTCAGGTAACTTATTATCAATATAATCGGCTATAGCAGAAATTGTAGGAGCTGTGTCCATCAGCTGCCTGAGTGTAATTTTCACTTCAAATTTCTTCTGGAATGCCAGACTCACCTGAGTCATAAACAAACTATCGAATCCTAGCTCAAAGAAACTCTTAGTTGCATCCAGATCAGATTTACTAATACCTGAGAGTTCTTCAAGAACCTCTTTAAGTATATCAATGATATATTCTTTCCTCGTCATATTACTCTGTTGTACCACCTTTTTTGTTTTAGGCTTTTTAACTACCTTTTTTAATTTACCTGGCACCTGTGTTTTATTAAGTTCCCCGCGGTTATCTCTCACAGCAGGAGGTGCAATCCAATAACTTTTTCTGTCAAACTGATAGGTTGGAAGATGAAGTCTTTTTCTTTTCTTCCCTTTATATAAATTATTCCATTCAATTTTAATTCCTGACAACCATAACTTTCCAACAGCAGTAAGTAGATTTATTTTGTCATCATCTGTTTCTGAAGGCTTTATTAAAGTTGTTATTGTAGTCTGCTTAATATCATTGTTACGATGCTGACTGGCCATTGTTGACAGGGCACGCCCGGGCCCAAGTTCAATCATTACCAGATTATTTTTTTTCTGCAGTTCAGTAATCCCATCAGAAAAGCGGACAGTATTACGTATCTGTGATGCCCAGAAATTATGGTCCTTTGCCTGATCATCAGTAATCCATGTTCCAGTCATACTGGAAATAAATGGTCGCGTAGGTTTGTTAAGTTTAATATTAGAAAACTCTGACAAAAATAGCTCCGCTGCTGGCTCCATCATTGCTGAATGATAGGCATGTGAAGTATAGAGCATTCTGTTTTCAATTTTTAATTCGGAAAGTTTTTCAGCTAAACTTTGAATTTTATCAGTTGGTCCTGAGAGTACTGAAAGGTTTGGGGAATTTACTGCTGCCAGAGAGATATCATCATTAAGGAAATCTTTAATCGCCGATTCGCTAAGTCTTACGGAAAGCATACTTCCGGGTTCCTGTTTCTGCATCAATCGTGCCCGCATTGCAATAATATAAAGGGCATCTTCCAGAGTAAAAACTCCTGCCAGACATGCAGCGGCATAGTCACCAACACTATGTCCGATCATATACGCCGGCTGTACACCAATACTTAGTAAATACTGCGCAAGTGCATATTCAATGATGAATAATGCCGGTTGTGTATATACGGTCTGTTCAAGATTTTTTGCAGCCTCCTCACTATTATCTTCCGGGAATAAAAGAGTCCGGATATCCAGACCCAGAAGAGGCATAAGGTACTCTGCCGATTTATCAACTATCTCACTAAAGATGTTTTCCCTTAAGTATAGGCCTTTACCCATATTTACATATTGAGCGCCCTGACCCGGAAACATAAATACAAGATGAGGTTTATCATTTGCATTTATCCTGGCTTTATTTAACCCTGAACTAATGATTTTGTCTATTTCTTCTGCCGCTGTTACACAAGTATCGCTTACAAAAAACTGACGCCATTCAAATTCTTTTCTTCCTGTCTGTAAAGTGAAAGCCACATCGTTTATTGCTTCATCGGGATTATTCTTTAGATAGTCTTTCAAAACATTCATATTTCCGTTTAGCGAATTTTCTGTCTTCCCGGAAACTATGATTAAGTATTTATCTCTTTCCTCTTCACATGAAAAAGAAATCTCAGGAAATTCTTCCAGTATTACATGAGCATTGGTACCTCCGACTCCGAACGCACTGACAGCGGCTCTTAAAGGTCTATTGCTTTCCCTGATATCGGTAAGTTTGTCCACAACATAAAAAGGCGAATTTGTAAAATCTATCCTGGGATTAGGATTTCTGTAGTGAAGTGTAGGGGGAAGCAATTTATAGTGCAAAGAAAGTACAGTTTTTATTAAACCGGTTACACCGGCGGCGGCATCAGTATGACCTAAATTGCTCTTCACTGATCCAATTCCGCAGAATTGTTTTTTATCAGTAGATTCGCGGAAAGCTTTTTCCAGACTTGCTACTTCGATAGGATCACCTACCGGAGTGCCTGTACCATGTGTTTCAATATATCTGATAGTAGAAGGATCGATGCCTGCTAATTTCTGGGCTTTTAAAATGACCTCCGATTGACCATCCACACTAGGAGTCATATATCCCGCCTTTGTCGAACCATCATTATTTACAGCGACTGATTTGATCACTGCATAAATAGAATCGCCATCATTTATTGCATCTTTTAGTCTCTTCAGCACGACAATTCCGGCTCCATGGCTAAATACAGTGCCTGTTGCATCAGCATCGAAGGGTTTGCAGTGCCCATCAATTGATCCAATGCTGCCGTCAACAAAAAAGTAGCCTCTCTTTTGCGGAAATGTTATTGATACTCCACCCGCCAATGCCATGTCGCTCTGTCCGGAAATCAGACTCTGACAGGCCTGTTCTAATGCAACAAGAGATGTTGAGCAGGCTGTCTGAACATTTATTGCAGGACCGCCTAGTCCTAATTTATAAGCTATTTTAGTTGTTAAAAATGCATTATCATTTCCTGTAAGTGTTGTATAATCGGCAATCTGATATGAGCTAACCATTTCCTCAGCGGATTCACGATCTTTAAGCACATTATACATAAGGTAAGTATTCAGACTTGAGCCAGCAAATATTCCTATAGAGCCTTTGTATTTTTCAGAACAATATCCCGCATCCTCTAATGCTGCCCAGGCACATTCAAGAAATATTCGATGCTGCGGATCCATAATTGCGGCTTCTCTGGGATTAAAACCAAAAAACTCAGCATCAAACTGGTCAACGTCCTTTAAATATCCCCTGGCCCTGACAAACTTAATTTCAGAATTCAGATTTCCTTTAGGGACATATTCAAGCTCTTCATCTGTAAAAAATGAAATTGATTCAACTCCATTTACAAGATTCTGCCAGAACTCATTTATATTATCGGCGCCCGGGTATTTCCCGGCCATACCAATAATTGCAATATCATTTTCTGTTGGATGTCTGCCGATTTTTACATGCTGAACGGTTCGGACAGAAGCCTTTTCCTTTTTATTAATAAAATCAGACAGAGAACTTATAGTGGGATACCTGAATAAATCAACGATTGAAATATTATCCTGAAATTCTTTGTTAACCCTTAACTGCAATCTTCCCATTAAGAGAGAATTACCTCCGGCATCGAAAAAATTATCATTTAAACCAATATTTTTATACCCCAGTAAGTCTACCCATATCTGTTTCAGCCTGCTTTCTGTTTCATCATTCTCGTAATTGGTTTTTTTACCTGATCCGGAGACAACTAGCTGTTCAGGTACTGGAAGAGCTTTGAGGTCAGCCTTGCCATTCGGTGTTAACGGAATTTTATCCAGAATATAATAAGCATTAGGGATCATGTATTCCGGCAGGAATTGTTTCAGGTTTTCTTTTAAAGCATCAGTTGAAATATTTTTATCCGAAACCAGGTAAGCTATTATGCTGACAACATCATCCGAATATTTATGTACCTTAACGGCACAATCTCTGATTCCGGTATAATTCCTGACTATACTCTCAATTTCCCCCAATTCAATTCTGAATCCGCGGATCTTTACCTGGTGATCTAACCGGCCCAGATATTCTATATCATTATTTTCTAGTAGTCGTCCCAGGTCACCAGTTTTATACAATCGTCCGTTACCATTTTCTGAGAAAGGATTTTTTATAAAACGCTTTTCATTTAATTCCGGACGATTTAAATATCCTTTTGACAATCCAGCTCCTCCCACATAGATTTCCCCATATTCACCTGTTTTGACCTGGTTGAGATTTTCATCAAGAATATAAACCTGAACATCAGGTATGGGAATTCCTATTACGCTTCCTGCATCTGTATCTTGTGTTGTTAACGGGCGATAGGTAACATGTACAGTCGTTTCAGTGATACCATACATATTTATCAATCGCGGTTTTTTATCTCCGTGTCTTTTAAACCATGGCTTCAATGCAGCCGGGTTTAACGCCTCACCGCCGAATATCACGAAACGCAGGGATAATTCATTATCCCATTCTTTTATCTCTTCGGCCTGGATTAATTGATAAAATGCTGATGGGGTTTGGTTCAAAATAGTTACTTTTTCCCGTATCAGAATATCATAGAACCATTCGGGTGAACGACTTAATAAGTAAGGAATTATAACTAATCTGCCACCATGCATCAAAGCTCCCCAGATTTCCCAGACAGAAAAGTCAAATGCGTATGAATGAAAGAAAGTCCATATATCATTTTCATCAAAACTAAACCATGGCTGAGTAGCCTTGAATAGCCTTGCAACATTATGATGTGTGACCATCACGCCGTTAGGTTTGCCGGTAGAACCTGAAGTATAAATAACGTATGCCAGATCTGAACCACTTAATGCAATTTCCGGATTAGCTGTATTTTGATCGTTGTAGTTAAATTCATCAACATAAATTTTAGTTGCGGTTAATGAAGGTGTTTTTTCAGTCAGGCTCCTTTGAGTCAAAATCAGGGAAGTATTCGCATCTTCAAGCATAAATGAGAGACGTTCCTCCGGGATAGCTTAAGTCAATTGGTAAATATGCTCCTCCTGCTTTTAAGATTGCAAGTAGTGATATGATCAGATCGATGGATCGCTCTAAACAAACACCAACAAGTATATTTGGTTTGACGCCCTGAGCAATAAGATGATGTGCCAGTTGGTTCGCTCTTCGGTTCAATTCGCCATAAGAGATAACTTTCCTTTCTCCGGAATTTTCCGAGATATAGATTACTGCATCTGAGAACTGTCGCAGAGTTACCTGTTTTTCGAATAGTTTGTGGATTGTCAGTGTATCGTGGGTAATCTCTTCAGATCCATGAGAGTCGTAATTACGCATATTATACATATAAAGCTTAACCTTACATTTTTTAAACTGAGAGAGACATTGGTGTTTTAATAATGCAAATACCTCTGATAGACCCTCAATTTATTATCTTTATTCAGTTGGGAATTATTAAAATTAGATCAAAATATATGCCCTCTAACCGTTTATAAATCAGGGGTTTTATATAAATATTTTTCTCATGATAAGAGATATTATCTATCACTGTAACATTTTAATACACTTACTATTGATAAGCCAGGTTTAGTGTATTTAATCACAATGATATATCTTAATTTCTTTTTCTCCTTCGTATACCACGGAAACAACGTAACCGGGTTGAATCTCAATAAGCTTAACCGTAAAGTTTCGTTCAGCAAATTCTTTTGAAATAATTCTGCTGATCAGAAATTGCTTGTCTGATTCATATGTCAACTCTATATTCTTAGGATTATAAGAAAACCCTCTGCCTATAGCCTTTATGAAAGCTTCTTTTGCTGTCCATACCTTATAAAATAATTCTGCATTAGAATCAAGCCTGGCCTTATACCAGTTTTTTTCATAATCGGTAAAACAAATATTTACTACTCCTTCCATATCCGGTATTTCTTTAATCTTTTCTATATCTATCCCAATTTCATCATAGCGTGAAAATGCAAATACAGCCACTTCGTCAGAATGGGAAATATTGAATTGGAGTTTGTTTTTATCGTTGGCAATGAAAGGTTTTCCGTAATCGTTATAACTGAATTTAACTCCATTAGGATCCATGTTCAGGTAATTGCTTATTATCAGTTTTACCAAAGCCTCTTGTTATTATAGATCTGTTCCGCAGCCATTCAAACTTCTGCTTATTAATCTGTCTGATTTCAATTTCATCAAGATAGCCTTCAAATTTACTCACTTTGTCGGAAGGTAAATCAAGTTTTGTCCACCATATATCAATCGTGGAAATTAAATGGGATAACAATTAATGCCTGAATTTATATACAAAATGTTCAGGAAAGAAGATAATAAAAAATGGATAATTTATTTTAAAATAAAAAAAGCCCTGATGTTCTCAGAGCTTTTTTTAGTTTTAATAAAATTTCTTAGGCAAGCAATTGAACCAGGAAATAAACTAAAACGAAGAAATACGTCACGCTTAGAGATAGTTTTAATATCCCTTTATTCTTTTCTCCTACGCTTACAGCAGCTAAATCAACATTAATAGGTTTTAGTTTCTCTGTTATTTCGAAATTCCGTTCTGCTGCTCTCGAATGAATATTTACTGCCATAATTTCTCCGCTCTAAATAGACTATCAACACACTTGTCCTTATAGTGACAAAAATCATACCTGCGAAATAATCATTGATTTTTACTAATATTGGAAGGGTTATGTTCCCGTTGGTAAGAATTACCGGAAATATTTTTAAGAGGTGCGAAAAAATTTATTCACTCAGAAAAAGAGCAGTGTGAAATTAATCACCTACTGCTCTTTTACAATTACTATTCTGCGGTTTTTTGCTCTTCCTTCCTCGGTCGTATTGTTGGCTACCGGGAATTTATCTCCAAGACCATAAATCGTAAATTTTGAAGCATCAAGTCCGTGCGAAATGAAATAATAATAGACTGCTTCGGCGCGTTTTGACGACATTGTCCTGATCCATTGTTCAGGACCCTGGCTGTCCATATGTCCCTCAATCCTCCAGTTCGCATTTGGATTTTTCTTTATCTTAGCCACAATTTCATCCAGTTTTCTGTATGCATCAGGTTTTATTTCAGCACGGTTGGTATAGAAAATATCGTCTCCCTGAAGGGTGAATGTATCGGAGGCTTGGTTTACAGTCTCTTTTTGCGGAGCTGTTTTTTGTGAATCAGGGGCAACATCAGGACATCCATCGTCGTCCAGATAACCATTTACTGTTTCCGGCTCATTCGGACATTTATCATCTACATCAGGGATCCCGTCATTATCATTATCAAGATCCGGACACCCATCCTGATCCTGGAATCCATCAAAGTCTTCTGCTTCATTTGGACATTTATCATCTTTGTCTAAAATTCCGTCTCCATCGTTATCCAGATCGGGACAACCATCATTGTCCTGGAATCCATCAAAATCTTCTGCTTCATTAGGACACTGATCCTTAATATCAGGTATACCATCACCGTCATTATCGTAATCAGGGCATCCATCCTGATCCTGGAATCCGTCATAATCCTCCGGTTCCTGAGGACATTTATCATCAGCGTCTAAAATGCCGTCGCCGTCTGAGTCCCGGCTGCTTAAGAAAGCATATGAAATTCCAAGTGATACTGTTGAGAAGAAATCTTTATTCTTGCCGAGCGCCTGGTCATCAAGATAATCATTAAATACAAAATGCAGAGCCGAATTCAGCTGTAAACTTATCTGCTGGCTGACAGGAATATTTATGCCTGCTTCCGCGTTGAAGCCAAAAGTACTTCTAGCATAAACGCTGTTCCGGTTATTTATTAAGAGTTGCCCGTTATCATTTTTGGGGCTGAAAGAAATAAACGATAATCCCACTCCAACATAAGGCAGAAAATCCTGAGTTACGGCATAAGAATAGAGCAATGAGCCGCTCAGCAAGAATATATCCGTACTGAAAGTCGTGGGTGTTTTAGTTAAGTCCTTTCCCTTCACCGTTGCAATACCGCCTAAGAGTCTTAATCCAAGTATGTTTTCATCCATCGCTGGAAAAAAATAGGTTGCTGAGAGCACTCCGTTTATGCCCAGCTTTACATCTTTGTAATCGGTTTTTCCGATTGTTATTCCGCCGGCAGCTGTGCCTAAAAGAGACTGTGAAAAAGGATGAATATCATTCTTGATATAAGATTGAGGGTAGTTTATGAATGTAATAAACAGAATTAACCCCGCTAACAGTTTCAGTCTGCCCATTTTGCACCAATATATATTTTACAATAACTCAACTAGATTTATTTACCCCTTAATTCATATAATTCTTATTTGCAATATTCTATTTTTTTGTGAATAAATAAAGCTTTCTCTTGAAATACTATTCCGAACATTCCGGTTTAATCGTTTAATCAACTATTTTAAATTCAACCCTTCTGTTAAACGCACGGTCTATCGGCGAATCATTTTCACGCAGCGGCCTCTTTTCACCAAATGCCTCTTTGGTGATGCGATCTTTACTAACACCATGTGAAACAAGATAATCATAAACCGAATTAACTCTTCTCTCAGATAACTTAATGTTATATTCATCCGAACCGAAACTATCAGTGTGTCCTGATATAACCACTTTCATATCCGGGTATTCTTTCAATACATCAAGTGCATGTTCAAGTATCGGATAAGATTCTACACGTATATTAGATTTATCGAAATCGAAATTTACATTGAACAGCATCGGCTTTGTACGGTACAGAGTATCCTTCTCTATTTTTACTACAGGAACTTCTTTATACACTGTGTCGGTTACAAAAACTTCTCTTATACCTTCCGGAGTTTTTTTGCAGATGGTAGAAGGTTCACCCTGTGAAAACTGCCATATAAAGCCTAGTTCAAATGTCATATATGTATCGCCGTTCCCTCCGAGTATACCTTTATCCTGTTCATTAACGCTGTAATTACCATCCAGCTTGTTATGTGAAACAGTGTGATAATTCATTTCTGCTTTGAGCTTCCACTCATCAGACATATTCCAAAATGCACCTAAGCCCAAGATTCACCTGATAGCCTGCTACAAAATCGTTCAGCTCAGGATTAAAAGAATTTTGAGATTTTGAGCCGATAAATCCCCCTCCGGCCAGTATGAAGGGAGTAAGATCCTCACAAGGTAAAATCGTATATAACAGGTCAAGATCTGCAGCAAAGGCATTAACTTTCTGAAGATTAGCTATATTTTCCTTGTAATAATAGGATTCCATATGATAGACGCCGCCTTTTAACCTCAGAGAAATATATTCCGAAAAGTTTCTCTCGAAAGACAAATATCCTCCGAAGTTTGTATTTGCCGAATATCCGTCTCCTGATACACTTACAAACCTGGGATAGGTTGCTCCGAAACCCAAACTCCAGCCGTTGCTGGCTGGCTGGGAATAATTTTCATTAAATGATAATGCGGTTAAAATAAGAATGAAGAGAAATAAAGAGAATTTCATCGCCAATGCCTTTTATGTAGAAGAGTTACAATAATTAAAAGATCTTTTTGCGAAGGAATTTCACAATATATGTGCCAAAACGAAACAGGGTAAGCTAAGCTTAATTCTTTAATATTTGCTTGAAAAACCTGGATTGTGAGACCCTTGTAATAGATCCCTATTGAACAAAATTCTCAAAATGAAACTTTTACTCAAATGATAGACATTATTACCTGATCCGATTCAATCAGATTTTGCTCCTTCTTATGCCGGAGTAGTCTCGGGGTTTAAGGCCGAGATGCCAGAGGCCGAACAAAGGCCGAGGAGTAAGTAATTTGTTTAAAGATATAGAAAGGTTTTTCGTTTCTTTATTATATAAATTTTAGCTCTCATAAACAAGATTTTCTTTCTATCAGCGATACTACTTCACCAGAAGCATTTTACGGATTTGTGAATAGTTTCCTGAAGTGAGCCTGTAAAAATATATGCCGCTGGGCAGTGATGAACCATCAAAAGAAATTTCGTATTCGCCCGCACTCATCTCTCTGTTAAGCAGTACACTGATCTCTCTCCCAAGTACATCATAAATAATGAGTGATGTTTTTTCATAATGCGGAAGAGTAAAACTTATCTTTGTCGATGGATTAAAAGGATTGGGGTAATTTTGTGCAAGACTGAAATCCAGACTGGAAATTTTCTGATCATCATTACCGGTGACGTTAAAATGTATTTCTTTACTTTTCATTATAACCGGATTTTTATCCGCCTCTTCGTACATCCGGCTGAACCTGTTTATGTCCAATGAATTCATTCCGGCAAGGTATTCGGCAACTTCCGGTTTCAGAGTCTGATAACATACCTCAGCAGTAATATTCATCTCAGATATTTCATTAACCGGTATTCTGTATTTCACAACATCAGTGCCTGTGCCTTCATTCCCGTTAGCTTTATTAAAATCAGGGTCATTCACAGCATAACCATATACAGCGGTAGTATCATAACTCGATATGTGATGACTTAAATCCCAGGGGCGGTATTCTGTTATCTTTGATAAAAGTTGATGCCCTGAGCAGGGTATAGGTTACGTTTCCGTTTATATCTATCGGTACTGCTTCATATACCTGCACTTCATCATCCCGATTTATTACGTTGTAATGCTTCTCAAATGGAAGATCCATTCCGTTTATCCTGCCTTCAACTGTCCCAGCTTCCCGATTCGAAAATTTTATTATTGTTTTCATCGGAAGCTTTAAGATGGATCCACATTCTCCTTAAAGGAATTCCGGTCGGAAGTTTGTGTCCTGTTATGTTTTGCAGCTTCACGCTCACGGTCAGCGAATCATTAATCTGTTCAGCTTCCACATAAAGATTAAGAGAAAGATCTTTAAGATTCCTTTCGGCAAAAGCCAGTGTAGTATCAAAATGACTGGTTTCTGCGGTTACCTGCAGTGTATCGGGGTAGTCGCGCAGCATCTTCAAAATAAAAGTATTTCCACCGACAAACGTTTCTTTCCAGAAAGGCGATCTGTGTGTAGTGTCCGACTCAGGAATTGTGGCAATATCAATAGGATCAAAAATCTTTGGCGAATGGCAGCTTTGACAGGTGACCTGCTGTGCCGGGTAGATACTGTTTTTCCACTCAAGATAGGGGGTCTGTTCCGGAAAGTCACCGACTATATTGCCTTGCTCATCAAGTGTGGGAGTAAATAAGGTGTGGCATGTCGCGCATAAATCCGAAGTCAGTGATTTCGGCTCATAAGTAGGAGTATATCCGATAAACTGCTGCATAAAAAATGTATCGGGGTACTCATATGGCCCATAAACCAGACTGTCATCGGTAATTATGTAATTACCTGAGTAAGATGACTGCTGCCCGAAGTTCGAAGGATTTATCTGATGGCAGACAGTGCAGCTAACTCCATCATTTGCAAGAGGATCCAGCCTGAGATCAGCCATTGTGTATTTGGTGTGACCGTCATATAGAGCCTGGGTATATCCCATCGGAGCATGGCATTTGGTACAAAGCGTCTCAATTGTGTCCTGCAATGACGGAAATTCATTCACTTCACCGGAAACCATTGCTCTCCATAAGGGATCTTTGCTGGAATTTGCCATCATAGTTGAACGCCAGTAAGTGGGAGGTGAAATATCCACACCATTTAGCGATAATACATCTCCGTTGCCTGTATGGCAGTCGGCACAGTTTCCTGATCCTGAAAATAGAATGGAATTTTCGGTAGGAAGGGGATATTGTCCGAAAGCAGTTCCGATAATAAATTGGATAAGGACCAGAAAGTAAAATATTTTCATCAGCAGATTAGGTAATTGTCGAATTACAGGTAAAATATTTAAGTCTTAGCAAAGATAACAGACAAATTTACATCAATTTGGATTATTGTCGAAAAATCGACGACTGTTTCATTTTAATTATCCGCGTTTTTTAATAAGACACGCCATTTTTATATCGGCATATTAATTGTGTCTCAATCCCTGCAATTATTTAGATTTCCGGCAAAAGACGGCATCCGGATGAAAGTGACGTCAATAATGTCGGACAGTATTTGTGTATACGATTAATACAGTGTTAAATAAAATAGTTAATAAATAACAAAGAGAGGCAGCAGCAATGTCTATAGGAAAAATTGGTTTCCTCGAAACCTACGCGCCGGATGATAATGGCGGTGTTATGGGCGCAATTCTTGTCACCGATGCGGATACAAAACCGCTGGAGTTCAGGGTAACGGCTCCGATAAAAACTACCAACTTCCAGAAAACTTTATACGGAGACGTTCTTCTTGAGCACATCCTGGTAGAATTAATATCAGTCCCCCTGATAAATGCTCTGAATGAAGAGATTGATATAATACTGGTAAAAGATAATCTTTTCCTCGGAGCAAATAACAAGCAGGGCGTCAGAGTTGTCAGAGTTTCCGGAGATGACGATTTTCTGCTAAAACAAGTAAAGGTTCTCAGGAACTCAAGGCCTATAACGGCAGCGGAAAGATGTTCGTAGAAACTTCGAAGAAATATGAAGCTGAACTTGGACAAATAAAAGATCTCTTAAACGAGGTTGCTGAAAACAGGAATCTCCTTGAGCCCTTCGACCGCTTGAAACAAGCTTGCGAACAGGTCCATTTACAGAAAACAAGTGACTAATGTACAGAGTCGTAAGGAAGAAGGTCGCAGAATCAGTCAGTAAGCTTGAATTTCCCGAGCATTACGACTGGAATAAATGGCTGAGAGAACCGGATACTGATGATTATTATATAGACAACATCTATACATCGGTTCTTGATACGGATAACCTTAATGTCTGGCCTGAACTTCCTTCAACCAGGGGTTACTCATTTGATCTCCCCAAAGTAAAATATTCAAAAGCCTTTAAACAGCTTAATATCCAGAAACAGAAGAGTAGCAAGGTATTCTTCAGCTTCCCTAAAACTTCTTTATCGGAGATAAAGGAAATTCTCCAGGAAGCAGATATTGCGTACTCGCTGTCGGTTTCGGATTCAGGAAAAGGTGCTATCTTTCGTTTAAGCGATGGTAAACCTAAAAAGGTTTCCGGGCCTTCGTCTGAAATACTTATCCGTGAGTTTTACCTGCTTGTTCCCAGGCTTTTCAACTTTCCAATGCTGGTGCCCGGAGAGAAGGTATACTCTATTACCGTCGGACTTAACGATAAGGTTAAAGTTCTGGATCTTCTCTCTAACCTTAAAACAGAGGTAATGAAGGTTGAACTTCTGAATTCCGATAACATAATAAATCCTTTGAACAAAGCTGAAAACAGGGTAATTGAATTTCAGCCTCTGCAGAAATCTAATTCGGTAAAAAAGGTTGAGGTCGTGCAGCTGGAAAAACTCCTCGGTTCTATTAAGGATCAGAAAAAGTTGATCAGCAAAGTCGACTTTGGAGAAATTACTGTCGGAGATAAACCTGCTGAATTTAAGATCCCGTCAGCTGTAAAAAATAAACTGAAAATACTTTCCGTCAAGAATATCAGGATTGCTGCCCCTAAAGTTAAACAGGGTGTAAAAATAACTGATAAAATCCTTTCTGAAACGAACGGTTTTTCGTTTAGCAGCCGGCAAGATGTTATCGATGAGAGTAAAGATGTGCTTTCCAGGGACCTTGAAGTCATCCTGCAGCCTGTAATGAATTTCAGTACAGAGGAAAAAGCAAAGATATACGATTTCCTTTATGACTATCAGAAACCCGCGGCGGATTTCCTTACGGAAAAAGAAAAAGTGCTTCTCAATGATGAACTCGGTACCGGAAAGACACTCGAGGTTATCGGAGCTCTGCAGATTCTTTTCAGGAAAAAGGATATATCTAATGCATTAATCGTCTGTCGTAAAGAAGACATTGGATGGGATAAACGAAATCAGTTATTAAGCAGCACAAAGCTAAGCGGATGGTATGATCACCTGCAAAAGTTCTCGCCTTCAATAACAGCAAGCATAATTCACGACAATAGTGAGCACGAGTGGAAGGATCCATCAGCTGTTAAAATTATAGATCACAAATTGTTTAGTGAGGCAATTGAGAAAAAGTTCATATCTCTGAATGAGCTTAATCGCAGAAGCTGTCTTGTGATAGATGAATTAGAAGATTTTCCCGACATAGTACTTGAACCTGCTCCAAAATACCTGTGGATGCTGAGCGGACTGCCAACTGAAAAATTGAAAGATAAGATAGCCCTGATTGCTAATACCGAAGAACCTGTCGACAGCTTTGGCAGAACGCGGGAAGAAATTGCAGAAAAATCTCCCGTTAAAATTAAACAGGATTACTGGCTTGAAATGGATTCTGAACAAAGACTGGAATATGAGAAGGCTCTGGAATCCGGAAGAGAAAAGATTTATGATCTTGTACAGGCAGGCAATCCATTCCTGGTTCAGTCCAATGTATTTACATTAATCCATCAGCTCACTCAGATCGGCAACTTCTACGGAAAAAAAGAATCAAGCGTTAAGTCTGATCTGCTTCTGCATCAGGTTAAAAGCATTCAGCAGAGCGGAAAGAAAGTCATGATATACTCACAGTACGACCGTCAGGGTACACAGAGACTCGAGAAGCTTTTTGCAAAAAACGGTATAAAGTATGTTGTCTATCAAACCGGCATTTCTCTTAAAGAGATGGAAGATGCTGTGAAAAAATTTGTCAGGGATAAATCCGTTACGGTTTTTCTGGCTGGTATGAAGGCGCTCAACGCCAAATTCAATCTTGATAACGTGCACTATCTGATCCATTTTGATCAGTGGTGGAGTCCTGTAACTACCTGGCAGTCAGAGGAAAAGTTAAATTCAACTGAGAATAATAAGACCAGTCTGAATGTATATAACTATTTCATCAAGAACAGCATAGATGAAAAAATTCAGATGAAACTTATCGAGAAGGGACTCGATAACAAAAATATGTTCGACCTCCTCAGTTCTGAAGGTATGTATGCATTATTCACTAACGAGGACTGGCTTGAAGTACTGGAACTGGTCGAACCTAAAGACCCATCTTCAGTTGAGACAATGAAAAAAGAACATCTCGATTATATTGTTAACCTTACTACCGACGATTTTTCGCATAAAGTTAAAGCTCTGCTGGGAAGAATAGGATATAAGAATGTCAGCTTTAAAACGGCTTTCAATCCTGATGAAATGCGATTATACGCATCTACTATTAAAAATTCAGTAGAGGTTAAAGCAGCTGTTCAATGTCTGAATACAAAAGTTGTAACAAGGAAAGCTGTTAAAGAATTTACAGAATCTCTTGTTTCAAACACCGAAAAAATGATTCATCTTCACAACAGGTGAAATTGATGAAAAACTGGTAAAAAGTCCCGGAGACGAAAGAATTGTGCTCATTAACAAAAACCAGGCAGCTGAATACTTTTACTTATTTAACCTGATTTAAGGTTATCCGCCTCACCCATTATCCCAACCTTCAATTTCTGTTTCGCTAATCACAAACATTTATTCTTTTCTTTATTTATTGATAATAAAGGATAGAATGATGAGTTTATTTAAGGACAGATATGATGCCGGAAGATTGCTCGCTTCAGAGTTGAAAAGATTTAAAGAAGAAGATCTAATACTGCTGGCGCTGCCAAGAGGCGGAGTTCCTGTGGCATATGAAGCTGCAAAGAAACTGGGTGCCCCGCTTGACATTTTTATTGTTAGAAAAATTGGTGTGCCGGGAAGAGAAGAACTCGCTATGGGGGCAATTGCTATAGGCGGGGTGAAAATATTGAACGATAATGTCATAAATATACTTAACCTATCCGAAGAAACAATTCAGGATGCAATACAAAAAGAGAAAGTGGAACTTCAGAGAAGAGAAAAAGAGTATCGGGGCAGCCGTCCTTTCCCAATTATTGAAAACAGAACAGTAGTGCTTATTGATGACGGCCTGGCTACAGGTGCCAGTATGAAAGCAGCAGTTAAAGCTTTAAAGAAGCATAATCCGAGCAAAATAATTGTTGCTGTTCCGACAGCTTCTGAAGATACCTGCAATGAATTTCAATCGGAAGTTGACGAAATAATCTGCGCTTACACTCCCGCAGTCTTCAGAGGCGTTAGTGAATGGTATGATGATTTTTCGCAAACGACAGATGAGGAAGTTATGAATCTTCTGGAAGATTCTTATAGAAGAAGATATATCGATGTTAAAGCTTAAAAAGAAGGAAGATATGAGCAGAATAGAACTGAAAGAAAATACTACTGAGAATATCATAAGTTATGTTGACAATTTTTCAACCGATTTGAATAACTATAATGATCTCGATCCTTTGCTGGAAAGAGTGGGCAGTGCACACTATGTTCTGATGGGAGAGGCCTCACACGGAACTCATGAATACTATACCTGGAGAACAAAAATTTCAAAAAGACTTATAAATGAGAAAGGCTTCAACTTTATAGCTGTTGAAGGGGACTGGCCCGACTGTTACAGAATGAACCGCTATATAAAGAACTATGAAAATTCTGAAAATAATGCTTCTGAGCTTCTATATCACTTTGAAAGATGGCCTTCATGGATGTGGGCGAACTGGGAAATAGTTGCACTTCTTGAATGGCTGAAAAATTTTAACTCGGGCCGCCAGAAGAAAGTCGGTTTTTACGGACTGGATGTTTACAGTCTTTGGGAATCAATGCAGGTAATAATTAAATACCTTGAGGATAGCTATCCTCAAGCTGCCGCTTTGGCAAAAGATGCTTACAAATGTTTTGAACCTTATGGTGAGAATGTTGAAAACTATGCTATCAAATCACGACTTGTTCCTGAAAGCTGTGAACAGGAGGTCGTTAAATTGCTTACAGATATCAGAAGAAAAATAAAATCATTTGATTCAGACCCTGAAGGAGCTCTTAACGCAGAGCAAAATGCTTCTGTATTGGTTAATGCTGAAAAGTACTATCGTGCAATGGTAAGCAGCGGACCGGATTCATGGAATATTCGCGACAACCATATGGCTGACACTCTCGATCGTCTTAAGGATTACTATGGTAAAAATTCAAAATGTATTATCTGGGCACACAATACGCATATCGGTGATGCGCGTGCTACAGATATGGCCAAGGCAGGAATGAAAAACCTGGGACAGATAGTTCGTGAAAGACACGGTGATGATGACACTGTTCTAATAGGATTCGGCTCTTACCAGGGTAATGTTATCGCAGGAGAAGAATGGGGATCGCCTATGGAGGTTATGGATGTCCCTATAGCAAAACAGAACAGTTGGGAAGATATCTTTCATAAATCAGGCGATAAAAACAGGCTGCTTATAACTGATGAACTTGAGGATAAAGAAGAAATGTACAGGATACGAGAGCAGAGAGCTATCGGAGTTGTTTATAACCCTTCTCGTGAACGTAATGGAAATTATTTGCCCACAGTTTTGCCTGACAGGTATGATGCATTTATCTATCTCGATGAGACTAATGCACTTCACCCGCTGGAAGAAACTCCGGGTGAAACACTGCACACACCTGATACATATCCATGGGGAATATAAATTATTGCAAATATTCAGGAGGTTAAAATGCTGGCATTTCAGGATGAAGAAATAATGAAGGGAGAAAAAAGGATTGCAGAATGGAGATCAAAAATTGTCAGACTCCAGGGCAGGCTTAATAATGCTTCAGATAATATTTCTGATCAATTCGTGGATATGCTGCTGAAACTGGATGAAATGAAAATTAAGGTTGAGGAATTAAAGAATCCGGGCAGCACCAACTTTGAAACAATAAGAGATGAGATAAATGAAATTGACGGTCACATAGGAAGGGAATATGACAGAATACAAAGAAAATTATATTCATAATGGAATTATAAAATATGGAAGATAGCAGGAAGTTTATTCGCTGGCTCGGCAGCCTTAATAAAGATGATGTAAAAGTAGTTGGTGGTAAGAATGCCTCCCTTGGTGAAATGATATCCTCGCTTAAGCATGAAGGTATTAAAGTACCCGATGGTTTTGCTACCACTGCAGATGCATACCGCGAATTTCTCAGGCAGAATGAAATGGAAGAAGAAATCAGAGATCTCCTTGAAAAACTTAGAGGCGATAACTCCAATCTGGCACATACAGGCAGGGAGATCAGGAAATTATTTCAGAAGAATGAGTTCCCTGGTGAGATAAGACAGACCCTATCTAAAGCATACAGGGATTTGAGTGATTTGTATGAAACTAAAAATGTTGATGTTGCTGTACGAAGCAGCGCTACAGCGGAAGACCTCCCGGATGCAAGCTTTGCTGGTCAGCAGGAAACTTATCTGAATATTTCAGGGGAGGATGACTTGTTTGAAGCCTGTCGGAATTGCTATGCTTCATTGTTCACTAACAGGGCTATCAGCTACAGGAATGAAAAGGGATTTGATCATATGAAGATAGCTCTATCTGTGGGAATTCAGAAAATGGTCAGATCTGATAAAGCAGGTTCGGGGGTAATGTTCACACTTGATACCGAAACCGGATTCAGGGATGTGGTGGTAATAAACGCTGCCTGGGGTCTGGGAGAAAATGTTGTTCAGGGCGCTGTTAATCCTGATGAATACCAGGTATACAAAAAACTTCTTGAGAATAAGGATGCTGTTCCGATTATAGAAAAAAAGCTCGGCGATAAAGAAAAAAAGATGATCTATTCAAGGGGTGATTCTGGAAACACTAAAAATGTAGAAACTTCAAAGAAGGAACAAAGAAGTTTTGTACTTACGGATGAGGAAATTATTAAACTCGCCAGATGGGCTTCTGTTATTGAGAAGCATTACAAAACTCCTATGGATATAGAATGGGCTAAAGACAGCAAAATGAAAGAATTATTTATCGTCCAGGCCCGGCCTGAAACAGTGCAGTCGCAGAAAACATCACAATCTATGAAAGCCTACAAGCTGAATGAGAGAAAAGAACCTATTATTAAAGGCCGCAGCATCGGGGATGCAATTGCCGCAGGAAAGGTTCTCGTATTAGAAAGCGCCGATGAGATAGATCGTTTTGAGGATGATGCTATACTCGTAACCGGAATGACTGATCCGGACTGGGTGCCGGTGATGAAAAGAGCCTCGGGTATTATAACCGACTATGGGGGAAGAACTTCACACGCCGCTATTGTCAGTCGCGAACTAGGTATCCCGGCTATCGTTGGTACAGGCGAAGCAACTGAAACACTTAAAGATGATCAGCAGGTTACAATGTCATGTGCTGAAGGTGAGAACGGTTTTGTATATGATGGAATATTAGACTTCGAAGTAGAAGATATTGAGCTGGGAGAAATACCTGAAACCAAAACCCGTATTCAGATGAATATTGCAAGTCCTTCCGCTTCCTTCAGATGGTGGAGACTTCCTAATGAAGGGATAGGACTGGCCAGGATGGAGTTTATCATAAATAATATAATAAAGATTCACCCGATGGCACTTGTTCATTACGATGAACTTGAAGATAAAGATGCTAAGAAAACGATACGGGAACTTACTAAAGGATTTGAGAATAAGGAAGACTACTTCATCGAGCATCTTTCCAGAGGGATCGCTAAGATAGCTGCGCCTCAGTACCCTCATGATGTTGTGGTGAGAATGAGCGACTTTAAAACAAATGAATATGCGCAGCTTATCGGTGGAGAACAGTTTGAACCTGATGAGGAGAATCCGATGCTTGGGTTCAGAGGCGCCTCGAGATATTACAGCGAGAACTACAGCGAGGGATTCGAACTTGAATGCAGGGCTATTAAAAAGGCCAGAGAAGAGATAGGGTTAACAAACATCGTTATAATGATCCCTTTCTGCCGTACACTTGATGAAGCCGATAAAGTTCTGGAAGCTCTTGCAGATAACGGACTGGTGAGGGGACAGGACGGTCTCAAAATCTTTGTAATGGCAGAAGTGCCTTCTAATATAATACTTGCCGATAAATTTGCACGCCGCTTCGACGGATTCTCGATAGGAAGTAATGATCTGACCCAGCTTACCCTTGGAGTAGACAGGGATTCATCTATTCTTTCGGGATTATTTGACGAAAGGGAGGAAGCTGTAAAACGGATGATCGAAATGCTTATTCAAAAAGCACATGAAAATAATACCAAGGTTAGTATATGCGGACAGGCTCCCAGCGATTACCCCGAAGTTGTAGACTTTCTTGTTAAGACCGGGATTGATTCAATTTCACTGAACCCTGACAGTGTTCTTGATATGAAAAAGCGTGTGGCTGAACTTGAAAATAAAACTGCAGCACGTGAGGAAGAAGTTGTTCAATAATCAGAGGCTTATTCTCTCTTCTGCCTTTCGTATTCGTCGGAGCCCGGAATCGGTTTATGTTTTATCGTTATAGTGGTATAGAGTATATAGATTACGATAAGGTTAATAATGATGAATATTATCGGTAAAATCCCGGGGTGCCTTGCCAGGTCGTAGATCTCATACGGTAGGTAAATCAAAGATGATATCAATCCTATCCATTTGGCCCAGTTTGCCTGGTGCCATAATCCATAACCCTCTGCAAATCTTAAGGATGAGTATAGTATTGCAAAAGATGCGATTATAATCAGCAGCGAATCCTTTGGGTTGGTTATAGCTCCATAGATACTGCTGGTGATTTTTCCCTGGGGACTGTAATTGAACTGGCTGACAAAATATTCAAATTTTTCCTGTATTTTGTTATTTAAAAGACTGAGTACACCAAACCCGGCTATCAAAACCAGTATTCCTTTTGAAAACTCGAATACCGCAATAGTTTTAAGTGATTTCTCAGATTTAAATAAATTTCTCAATGGATTTAGCTGCTTATCTAAGTGTTCATCTGAAAGTTAATAAAAAGGGGCAGGAGTTTAAGTGACTGGGTTAGACAGATCCCGGAGCAAGCAATAAGAATACTTTCTCCGGGATTGAAAAATTGGGTGAATCGCTGTTAGTGTTATCTATAATTTGCTGAATAACAGAGGTCTGTGAGAACAGAAGGGTCTGAAAAGAAAATAGAATTGCCTACAAAAAAAGAAACTTCGTTTTCATATAACTCCCCAGAATTATTCAATGAAAAGATCGTGTGTGTGCTAACTTAAGGAAAAAAATATCCAGATATAAGAATTTATATTTGTTAAGCCCCTGTATTTAATTTTTTAACTCCTCTTCATGGTAGATAATATTATATTTATTTATGAGTCTGTGGATTGATCTTCTGTCCAGTCCGCATACCTCTGCGGTCTTCGTTATATTTCCATTATTCTTTTTCAGATGGTGAGTGAGGTATTCGACCTCGAATTTTTCTAATAACTTTTCTTTTGCTTCTTTGTAGGGAGGATTAAGGAATGATCTGTCGGCGTCACTTTCTTCTCTGGATGCTGGTATCGGAAGGTCAGCTCTTTCAACTATGCCGTTTGAGCTGAGGAAATATGCACGACCTATCAGATTCTGAACCTCTCTTACATTTCCCGGCCAGTAATAATTTTTTATAGCTGTTTCGGCTTCTTTGGAAATGACAGGTACGGGTTTATCGTCGCGTAAACAAAGATCGGCCAGGAAGTGTTTTGCCAGCAGGATAACATCATCCCTTCTTTCCCTCAGAGGAGGTACATCTATCCTTATTGTATTCAGCCTGTAATACAGATCTTCCCTGAATCTTTTTTCGGCGACTTCTTTTTCAAGGTTTTTATTGGTGGCGGCAATGATACGTACATCTATCTCAATCTCATTACTTGCCCCTACTCTGCGGATCTTTCTTTCCTCAAGCATCCTGAGGAGTTTTATCTGAAGTGACAAACTCATATCGCCGATCTCGTCAAAGAAAAATGTACCCTGGTTCGCAAACTCAAGAAGACCTGGTTTGGTCTTTACAGCCCCGGTGAATGCCCCTCTTTCATGGCCGAACAACTCACTCTCAAAAAGATGTTCAGGCAGTGCTCCGCAATTTACGGGCACGAAGGGATTCTTATTCCTTTTACTCATTGTATGAATTGCCCTTGCAATTAGCTCTTTGCCTGTACCGCTTTCGCCTGTTATAAGAACATTCATATTTCCGGGAGCAATCTTTTTTACATAGCCTATTATCTGCTGCATCTTGCTGCTCTTATAGAGAAGTCCCGGTATTTCTGTCCTTACATCTTCATCTTTTAAATCATCCGGCTGTGAACCATTTTGCAGCGCACGCTCAACAGAATCGAACAGTTTCCTTGAAGTAAATGGTTTCTCCAGAAAATCAAATGCACCGTTCCGCATTGCATCAACGCTGGTTTCAATTGTTCCATATCCGGAAATCATTATAATTTTTGAATCCGGAAAATTATCCAGGGCTGTTTTAAGAATATCCAGACCGGAATACTCTTTCATTTTAAGATCAGTAATTATAAGATTAAAGCTTTCCTTAGCTACTTTATCCATTGCTTTATGATAGTCATCAATCAGCTTTATATCATATTCCTGGTTCCTTGAAAGCAGTTTATTGAGACTATTGAGCATTTCCTGTTCATCATCAATAATTAATATTTTTTTCATCTTTAATTGCTCTTTCCGTTAAACTTAATTCTGAAGGTAGTCCCTTCTCCTTCATTGCTGACAACAGTTATATCAGCATTATGATTTTTACAAATATTTTTAACAATGTAAAGACCAAGACCCGAGCCCTTGCCTCCGGTTTTTGTCGTGAAGAAAGGAGAAAAGATCTGATCTTTGATGTTCTCCTTTATTCCGCTTCCACTGTCCTTAACTGAAAGTACATATGAAGAATTTTCAGCATTTAGTGAGATAATCAGACTTCCGTCGCCGTCCATTGCATCCAGAGAGTTTATCACAAGATTTGTAAGCGCCTGTTCAAGCTGAAGAGCATCTCCGGTTATTATTGCTTTTTCAGGCATTATTGACTTTGACAATTTAATGTTTTTCTTCTTCAGTATCGGGTTAAGAGTAGTAAGAGTATTTTCAACAACCTCAGAAAGATCTACCTCCCCGAAATTCTTCTCAATTTTTTTACTATGCTGAAGTACGTTCTTTGTTATTTCGGATATTTTTTCGGTCTGGCTGAGAATAACGTTTATATCATCCGAATAACCCATAATTTTATTATTCTGTTCGGCTTCAAATGAAAGGTAATCAGCGCGTGACATAATTATCGCGGTGTGGTTATTAATTTCGTGTGCAGTTTCTGAAGTGAGCTCGCCAAGTGTAATTAGTCTATCAGCATGCTGAAGCTGTTCAAAGTGGAGCTTATTTATCTCCTCCTGTGAATCACGAAGTCTGTTCACCATAAGGTTAAAGTTACGGTTAACTGTTCCGAATTCGTCTTCTCTTTCTACCGCCAGATGAGCCGATAAATTACCCTCCCTTTACCTCTCTCATCGCGAATATTAATTTCTGAAGGGGCTGGTTTATAAACGACTGGAAAATGAAATAAAAACCGGCAGTGATAATAAGTAATACTGCAATTCCAAGAAAAATCATATGCCGTGTTCCGGTATAGAACTTTGTCTCAGCCGGGGTAAGATTCGCTCCGACATCCAGATAGGCAATAATATTTGGGGTATGACAGCTTCGGCATTCAGGCTTATTATAAATCGGGGAAAATGCGTGATACTCATTATTCTTAAGCAGATTAATCCTGCCGGATGCAAGTGAATCAGGATTGAGACCAGGATGGATACTCCGAAGTCCCATGCCGATATCTTTCCTGGATGAGGCATATTTTATCGTGCCGTCAGGACTAATTATTCTGATATGGTCTATTCCCTTCCTTTTGCCGAGATCATCAACCATTGACTGAATATTTTTCTGGTTTCCCTGCATCATTGCGTTATCGAGGGTATAGTTCATAAGGTTCAGAGTTGTCTCCAGCATCATAACTGAGCGCTGATTGAAATTCTCGCGAAATTGTGAGATAAGAAAATATCCCGGGATTACAACGCTTAGAATAATTAAAACAAGAGCAAAGAAAATAAATTTGGTCTTTATGGATTTCATATATATCCCCGAAAAAGTGCCTTCACTCCTTCAATCTGATTCTGGAAAGTAATTAAATATTAAACAAATCTGAGTTAGAATATTATTGAAAAATTATACAGTTACATTCGAATAAACACAGTAATGATAAACTATGCCAAAAAATAATAATGCATTTTTATTCGATTTTATAGGGACATTGATGTCACAGTGGGATATTTCTTTCTCAGTAAAGAGAAGTTATTCGCATATTAAATAATTTGTTTTGGATAAAAATACGGCAAAAACAGCGAAATTCTTAGAATATGGAGGGGGTTGAGGGGTATCAATCTATTGTAGAAATGGCATACACATTGATATTGCGGGGCTGATGAGAATTGTTACAATTAGTAGTGATACCAGTCTGATAGAGTTGATTGACAAACCCGAAGTCAAGGGAAAGAATCAACTTCTCGTTTACAACAAAAGCAATGACCTGCTTGATGTGGTCTCATTTATCCATACAAATCATCCTTCGATACTGATCGTAGACGATGATTTTCTTAAACCCGATACAGCTCATCTCCTGCAAAATGTAAAGAAATTAAATCCCGACATGGCTATCGTATTTATTACCTCAGATTCAGGAATTGAACTGGGTAAGCAAGTAAGCCAGGTAGGAATACACTTTTATGGCCTGAAGCCTTTAAGTGATAATGAATTAGAAGATTCGATTCGTTCGATTACTAAACTAAAAACAACCTTAACTCAATATTAATCTAATGGGAGAAAAGTGATGAAAAAGACGTTGATACTGTTTATGATAGCTTTCAGCACAGTATTACTCTATTCACAGTCTGCCAAAGTTGTGACATACGGAGTAGATCCCCGTCAGGCGGAAGGAGATAGTACAGATATCTTTGAACTTCCTTATAATGGTCTGACAAACGTTGGTGAAAATACCCAGATGTATCTGGAAGCTATTTTAACCGATGCTACTCTTGATAATCCAACCTGGACTGTAGTAGAACAACCAAATGGTTCTAATCCAGTATTCGGAGCCAGTGTTAACCTGTCTGACGCAGAACAGGTAATAGAATTCAAACCTGACTTATCAGGTACTTATAAAATTGTTTTTTCAGATGGTTCAGTTTCTTCTGATCCTCTGGTAATTAAAGTGGGCTTATATCTCGGATACCAGTATTCTTACCCTGTATTACCGAATCATGCCTGCCAGGATTGCCATGCTGACAAAACAGCACAGTGGGAACAGACAGGGCACTATTCAATTTTTGAAGAAGGTTTGAACGGTACCTTAAGCAATCATTATGGACCGACCTGTATAAAATGTCATACAACCGGTTATGATGCTAATGCAGTTAATAATGGTTTTGATGATTTCGGTTTCGTATTCCCCGATACCTTATTCCCTGGACAATTCGATAATATGGTTGCCCAGTATCCTGATGCAATGCTTCGCGCACGTATTCAGTGTGAAAGCTGCCACGGACCAGGAAGTATGCACGTAGGTGCTGCTAATGTAATGTCAGTTACTCTCGACGTTCAGAACTGTGCTCTCTGCCACGATGAAGGACACCATGTATATCCGGCTCAATGGAGAGCTTCAGATCATGCTATGTTTGCCAAATCCGGCGGCGAAACCAGAGCTTCCTGTGCACAATGTCATGATGGTGCAGGATTTGTTGATTATATCAAAGCAGGAAAAACACCTCCTTCGAGCGACTATTCTGAAGTAACTAAGATTACCTGTGCAGTCTGCCATGATCCTCACAGTGTTGAGAATCCTCATCAGCTGAGAACAATGACTGCTACTTTAACAAATGGTTATGAAATTACCGGAGCCGGTAATGGTGCTATCTGTATAAACTGCCACAAAGCCCGTCAGAATGCCGTAGATTATACAAACAATTATCTTAAGTAACTTAAGCACACACTATGGACCTCATCATGGTCCCCAGGGTGATTTATTAGTAGGTAAAAATGCTATAACATTCGGTCAGAACATTGAAAGTTCACCGCACTTAGCAGCTACTACCGATGCATGCGTTAGATGCCATATGTATCCGGCAAGTTCTGATGCAAATGGAAATGTAATCCTGGTAGGTTCACACTCATTCAATATGTCATATGATGGCGTAGATAATGTCGCTGCATGCACAGACTGCCACGGTGACTTTGGTCCTAACTTCTCAGATAAGCTTTGCTATATAAACGGTACAGCAGATCTTGACGGCGATGGAGTTGCTAATGGTCTTCAGATAGAAATTGAAGGCCTGCTTGAACAGCTTCATGATTTACTGCCTCAGGATGGTAATGGTAACGTAGTTATTAACGATTCTTCTGTAACATTAGCCGAGGCTCAGGCTGCTTATAACTACTTTATGGTAGAAGATGACGGAAGTATGGGCGTACACAATCCAAGATATATATTCGGAATTCTCAAGGCTTCTATCGAAGCTTTAGGCGGAACAGTAGCTGTTGATTATGCTAAGAGCGATATGCCTGAAGATTTCGTATTGTCACAGAACTATCCTAATCCGTTCAACCCAACAACTACTATTCAGTATCAGATACCCGAAGGTTCTAATGTAAAAGTAGTTGTTTATGACGCTCTTGGAAAACAGGTAGCCGTTCTGGTTAATGAATACCAGGGTGCCGGTTCTTATAAAACAAACTTCAATGCATCTAATCTTGCATCCGGAATCTATTTCTGCAGAATGGAAGCAGGAAGCTTTGTTAAAGTTAACAAGATGCTTTTACTCAAGTAATATAACTTGAAAATACCTCTGAACTAAGCATACTAAGGCTGCTCATTGAGCAGCCTTTTTTTATATTCTTCTGGAACCCACGGTAATATTAATCACACAAACTTCTATCGATTTTTCTGAGATTAACATGCAGATAAATTCAAAATCAATGCAGAATTTAAATAAGAAGCTTCTTATGGAGACAGGCGATGAAAAAAAAATTGTTACTGTTTATCTTTTTCCTTTCTTCAATACTCATTTTTCCGCAAACCGCACATATTGACACATACGGACGCTCCCCTATACAGGTTGATGCCGATTCAACAGATATGTTCAATATACCTTATAATGGTCTTACTAATGTGGGTATATATACGCAAATGTACCTTGAGGTCAGCATGGATGGTGCGCATTTAACTAATCCGCAGTGGAATGTTATCCAGAAACCCAATGGATCCAATCCTCAATTTGGTACATCAACAAACCTTACCGACTCAAATCAGGTAATTATATTTATACCGGATTCCTCGGGAACATATAAAATAGATTTTACAGACGGATCTGTTGCATCTGATACACTTACAATAAATGCAGGTTTATATTTAGGATATACAGGAGGTATTTTTAAGTGCGGGAGGTGCCACGGTGAAAAGGTGGATGAATGGCAGCAGACCGGTCACTATATGATATTTGAAGAAGGTCTGAATGGAACTCTCAGCAGCCACTATGGACCCAGCTGTATAAAGTGTCATACTACTGGATATGACGAAAATGCTGATAATAATGGTTTTGATGACTTTCCGTTTGTTTTTCCGGATTCTCTCTATCCTGGTGTTTATGACCAGATGGTTGCACAGTATCCTCTGGCAATGCAGCGGGGGAGGATTCAGTGTGAAAGCTGTCATGGTCCCGGAAGTGAACACTATGGAGCCGCTAATATAATGTCGGTTACTTTAGCAGCTGAAAACTGCGCCTGGTGTCACGACGGCGGACATCATGTTTTCCCCTCACAGTGGAGGATCTCCAAACACGCAACATTTGAACATGGAATGACCAGAGCGGCATGCGCTCAGTGCCATAACGGTGCCGGCTTCGTGGAATATATTGAATCGGGCAAGCAGCCTATTGCGCAGGATCTTGCAAAGGTTGTACCGATAACCTGTGCAGTTTGCCACGACCCGCATAGTGCTGAGAATCCTCACCAGCTTAGAACTATGGATGTTACACTTTCTGATGGTGAAACTGTCGAAGGCGGGGGTAATGGTACAATTTGTATGAACTGCCATAAAGCCAGAGAGGATGCGGTTGAATATACAAACGACTACCTTAATAACTTAAGTACTCATTACGGGCCGCATCATGGCCCGCAGGCAGATATTCTTTCGGCAAAGAATGCTGTTACATTTGGACAGAATATTCCCTCATCGCCTCACCTTGCGGCTACGGGTGACGCCTGCGTAACCTGTCATATGTACCCTGGAACGCTGGATCCGTATGGAGATATAATACTTGTGGGTTCACATACCTTCAGTATGTCACACGACAGCGTTGATAATGTGCAGGCCTGTTCCCCATGTCATGGAGATATAGGAAACAGTTTTTCCGATAAGAAGTATTATGTGAATGGAAATGCTGATCTCGACGGTGATGGCGTTGCAAACGGACTACAGATTGAAGTTCAGGGACTTATGAATCAGCTTAAGTCAATGCTTCCCCAGGATGGAAACGGTAATGTAGTAGTTAATGATTCATCCGTTACTTTAACACAGGCTCAGGCAGCATACGACTACCTGATGGTTGCGGAAGACAGAAGCTACGGTATTCATAACCCGGCTTTCGTATATGGTATTCTGAAAGCTTCAATTGAGGCTCTCGGCGGTGTTGTTGCGGCGGGAAATGATAATAATCAGCTGCCTCACGATTTTGATCTGGCGCAGAACTATCCTAATCCGTTTAATCCGACTACAACAATAGAGTATAAAGTACCGGAAGCTTCTAATGTGAAAATTATCGTTTATGATGCACTCGGCAAGCAGGTTGAGGTACTTGTAGACGGTTATCAGAATGCGGGAACATATACACTGAATTTTAATGGTTCAAACCTTGCTTCCGGAATATACCTTTGCAGAATGGAGGCAAAAGGTTTTGTCAAGGTTAACAAGATGCTTCTGCTTAAATGATTTTATGAAAGGCTGCCAATCAGGCAGCCTTTTTTTACCACTTATTAAAATGTACGCGTTCCGGTTTATATCTCTCGGGCTGTGCCGGTGATTCACCGGGATAACCCATCACTACCATTGAAACAGGTACAATATTCTCCGGTAGTTTGAAGAGTTCCTTTATACCTGCCACAATTTCCTCAAACGGATAAATACCTACCCAGACTGCTCCCAGTCCATATGAATGAGCAGCCAGCAGCAGGTTTTCGGTTGCTGCCGAGATATCCTGTATCAATAAACCTATGTTTTCCTCGAGCTTTCTGTCGCCGCATACTATTATCGCATGAGATGCTTCTTTTATCATTTCGGCATGAGATGCGGCTTTGAGAATATCTTCGAATATTTCCTTTTTATCCGCTGCAATAAAGTGCCATGGCTGGTAGTCGAACGCTGAAGGCGAATACATTGCGCAATTAATTATCTCTTTAACCAAATCCCCGGAAATTTTTTTATCCTGGAATTTTCTTACGCTTCTTCGTGTTTTGATTGCTTCTAAAGAGTCCATATTTCTCCCCGAATTCAAATTAAATTATTCCTGCACTTCAAATATAACAATCATTAATCATTGATTTTTAATTCAGAACAGAATAAATTCTTGTTATAAGCAAATATCTCTTCTTACTGAGCTGTTATTATCCATTAAATTTACCGGGGAGGGTATCATGGATAAAAAACAAATCATATTTGAGGACCTGCTGAGCCAGCTGGCAGAATGGAATGAAAAGTATTGTGACCTCGTGTCCCGCTGGTCTGAACTGCGTTCTTCAGTTAAAACAGATTTCAACGAGTATATAGAAGTTCTTCATCCTGAAATAAAACTTGTTGAAACCAGAATGGCCGGACTTCGGGAAGCCAGGGAGGAAGTCCGTGAAGAGCTGATACACGGACTTAAAAAAGCCGTTAAGGAACTGCGGGAATCTTATGTCAAAGCATCGCTATCCGGCAGCAGACAGAAAGAAAATATTTTAGCCTGATCTTCTCAATAAATAGCGTCGCCAACAGCTTTTTTAAGCTGGTAGGAACTTAAGATGCTTTTATACAGATTCTGCAGGTAAAAGAATCTTGCCTCGGCCAGAGATGTTTCAGCATCAAGAAGATCAAGATTTGTCCCGACCCCGCTGTTATAACGACTTTCTGCTCTGCTGACCGTTTGTTTAGCAAAATTAACCTGGGTTAATGTTGTGTTAAGCTGTTCAAGATTTGAATTAAGACCTGCAGCGGCCTGCTGAACATCGCTTATAATATTTCTTTTAATCGTTGTTATATTCAGCTCTGAAACATTGGTATTAACTTTGGCTTCGCTTTCCTTATACCGGGTCATAAATCCGTTGAAAATCGGAACTCGTACAGATAATGCAGCTGCCCAGTTTCCTCGTAATGCATCAAGATTAGGTTCATAGCCGTTTTTAATTCCGTAGCTTAAAGTGGCATTCAGACTCGGCATATCCCCCAGACCCGCAAGGTTCTCCTGAAGGTGTGAGGTGTTCAGCTGATCTTCGGCGAGCTTCAGTTCCTGCCTTTGCCGGAATGCAGCAGTGATTAATGAATCTGTACTGTTTGCAGGAGATGGAGGAGAAAAATCTCCTGTTACCGTCAGCGAAGTATCCTGTTCTTTTCCGAGTAACTGCTTAAGAGCTATCTTCTGCTGTTGCAATTGATTTTGCAGCCCTATTTTTTCGCTCTGCGCCTGCGAAATTCTAACCTGTGTACTTAGTGCGTCATAATCTGTCGCAGAACCGCTCTCAATTCTTTTGTTGGTCACCCCGAGATGAGCATTTAACGCAGCTATCTGGGTATCCTTTACCGCAATGCTTTTTTCTAAAAATAATATTGAATAAAATATTTGCAGTGTCTGGTATGACAGGTTCGTTTTAACCAGTTCTATATTGTCAGATGCCGACTTTTTATATGAGGAAGCAACATCAACAGAAGCGCTTCTTCTTCCGAAATCATAAAGCTGTTCGTTCAGAACGACATTCAGGTTATAGTTATTAGCCGGGGCAAGAACCAGTTTTTCACCTCCGAAATTAAAAGAGGGGAGAGGACCGATCCTTGTATATGATGCCTGTCCCTCAACATTGGGATAGAAAAAGCTTTTCTGCTGCTCTATACTGTAATCAACGGCTTTCAGTTTTTCCTGCTGCTGTTTTATGAGCGGATAATTATTTATCGTCAGCTGAATTGCTTCATTCAATGTCAGAGGCTTTTGTAACTGAGCATAGCCCGCAGTTGTTATTAATAAATATGCAGTTATAGAGGAGATTATCTTGAAATATATTCTGTTCATTTAATTTCCTGTATTCGTAGTTATTCGGTTATCTCAATTTTTTGCGCGTTCTTCTTTTTATGGTATTTAAGAAAGAACAGCGGAATTAGAATTAATAGTGTTATAAGAGCACCCATAAGAAAGTCATCGTCGATGCCTCTTACGAAAGCCTGTGAAGAGATGTTCTGGATTATTAGTCCTTTTGCTTTCGCCATAAGCTCCGTGCCGGAACCGCCCGTAGTTTGTTGAACAAAACTTCTCAAACCGTAAAGTGTATGCTGAAAAGCCGTTGATGACTGATCAGCTGCCTGGCTGAACATAGCCGAATGGAAAATTACTCTCCTTGTAAGGAGAGTACCAAGGATTGCAACTCCAAAACTTCCTCCCACCTGCCTGATAGTATTGAATAACCCTGTAGCCTGTGCCATTTTTTCCCGGGAGATATCGTTTATTGCTATCGTGCTTAACGGGATGAACATAAAACCAAGTCCGAAGCCTCTGATTATAAGGGGAACCATCAGCGTCCAGTACTCGGTGTCAAGAGTCAGATCTTTATAAAGATACATGCTGAGGAATGTCAGAACTATTCCGATGAAGATAGGTATTTTGGGATTGAGCTTGTCGGTCATCCATCCGGCTACGGGAGACATAAACATCATTATGAGTCCTACCGGTAGAAACATAAGACCAGTCTGGAATGCAGTGTATCCGAGCGAATTCTGAAGATACAGGGGAAGCAGAAATGAATTTCCGAAGAAAGCCAGTCCGAATATAAAGAGCATAATATTCGCCATTCCGAAGTTTCGGTTTTTAAGGATCCTCAGGTCAATTATCGGGTGTTTAACTGTAAGCTCGGTGGTAAGGAAAACCACAAAACTTACGAAGGCGATTCCGAAACAGGTAAGAATGAAATTCGATGTCCATCCCCCGGTATTCCAGGAAGCATTGCCGTCAGATAATGCCAGCAGAAGGAATACAAGAAATGTTGTCATCGAAACGAAACCAAGAAGATCAAATGACCTTGCGCTTTCTGTTTTGTATTCTCTCAGTATTACTAAAGTTGCAAGCATTGCAAAAATCCCGATAGGTACGTTCACATCAAATATTGCATGCCAGCTGAACGTATCTATTAAATAGCCTCCGAGCAGGGGACCAAGTGAGACAGAAGAAGAAGATGCAATACCCCAGAAACCGAGAGCCATTCCTCTTTTCTCAGGCGGAAATTCATGCGTTATGATTGACATACCTACCGGCATAATGAAGCCAGCTCCGGCGCCCTGTAGAATCCTGAACATTATCAGCATATTTTCATTGGAACTGAGAGAGCAGAAGAGCGAACCTGAAGTAAACAGGAACAATCCCAGCAGATACGATTTCTTATGACCCCAGTGATCGGCAATCCAGCCCGACGAAGGGAAGAACAACCGCAAAAACCAGCAGGTATGCAGTTAATACCCACTCAATCTTATCGACACTTGTACCGAAAGCCGACATCATTTTGGTCAGTCCGACGTTCACGATGGTTGCATCAAGCACGGCCATAAACGTCCCGATCATAATGTTGGCAAGGACAAACCACCGGTATGACGGATGATCCTGAAGACCAAGGCCTCCCGAATTATTTCTGAAATTACCGGCCATTATTTTGCTGCCTTAATTTTTACTTCAACAGACATTCCGGGAAGTAGTCTGAAGTCCTTTTTAGAAACATTCTCGGGATGAATAGATATTTTTATAGGTATACGCTGGGTAATCTTTGTAAAGTTGCCGGCGGCATTCGAAGGAGGTATCAATGCAAACTGCGAAGCAGTGTTTGAACCAATCTGCAGAACGTTCCCATCGAACTTATGATCCGGATATGAATCAACATCTATCTCAACATCCGCTCCTTCTTTAATGGCGGCAAGATCGGTCTCCTGGAAATCAGCCGTTACCCAGATACTGTCCAGGTTATAGATTGAAAGAATAGGCTGACCGGGCTGCACTACATCACCCTTCAGCACCCACCTCTTTGCAACAACCCCGCTCATAGGAGAGTATATCTCCGTATTATTCAGCTGCGTATTTATAACATTAAGCTGAGCTTTGGCTGTTCCTATTTTAGTATTTGCAATATTGAATTCTGCTTTTGCCGCCTCAAGAGCACTCTGTGAATGTTCATACTGCTCTTTGGGAATTATATTTCCTTCGAACTGCTGCTTCGCTCTCTGAAAGTCCTGCTCAGCTTTGTTAAGGTTAACTTTTGCCAGCTGGATGTTGTCGTTAGCCAGCTTAAGCGCATTAACTGCCTGCTCGCGCTGCGCTATAAGGTCGGTAGAATCAAGGCGAACCAGCAATTCACCTTTTTGAACATTATCACCTTCGTCTGCATAGAGAGCAGTTACCCTGCCGAGCATTTTAGAGGCCAGCGAGAGTTTATCACCGTCGATGAATGCATCGTCGGTAGAGACAAATCCCAGTTGTCCCTTATACCAGAACCAGAAGATGACGCCTGCGCTACTATGATAAAAAACGGTATCCAGATTCTCTTCTGCTTAAATATTGAACCTGATTTTGGCTTTTCTCCATTCAGATTCCTGCCGTCTGCAGGTGTTTTTCCGGCTCCTGTTTTTAACTGTTCTGTTTCAGTGTTAACTGCCATTTAATTATATTTCTCCTGTTATAAATTTCATGTTCAGGCTTTTATACCTTTTATAAATATTTCTACAAAGACCGACATTTCAACGCTCAGTTCGTCGTAGTTTTCTTTTTCCATCCTGTTATCTTTAATGAACTTTATCATCCTCAGCCTTAGTCCCTGCAGCAGGTGAAGAAAAGCTATAGTTGTTTCATGCCTGAGCCGGCTTTCAAATTCACCGTTCATTTTCCCTTCATCCAGAATTCTCTGCAGAAGCTGAAGTTCTTTCTTTTCAAAATCCTCAAACAATTCCTTAAACATCAGCTTAATATCCACAAAGGTGTTCACATTAAGCGTGCTGAGGTTGACCAGTTCATGGAAAAACTCCAGCCTCTTTTTTACATAGTTCCTGAGCTTATTTCGGCTGATATTTTCGGCAGAAAAGCTTCTCAATTTCTTCCGCAAACAAATTCTGTTCTTTATGATTACCGACTTAAACAGATCTTCTTTTGTCGGGAAATAGTAATAAAGTGATGCTTTTCCCATTCCTACATCGGAGGCTATCTCCTCCATCGTAACTTTTGAAAATCCGTAATGTGCAAAGCGGTTCCTGGCAGCTTCCAGGATTTCATTTTCCTTCAGACTGTTATCATTCATTTTTCGACCATTTTACTTGAACGGTCGAAAACTTAACAAAATATTTAATGATCAGCAAGTAATTAACCTGAGCATTGTGCCGCAGGACATAATCGTATCGTGATTGCCGGGCTTAATAGAGAACATCATTTCGTTAATATTAAATACCGTGACCTGGAAAAGGCTTTTCGGCTGAAGGAAGTAACTATTTAAAGCGTATTCAGAGCGTATTCAGAGCGTATTCACAACGTATTCAGAACGTTTTCAGAGCGTTTTCAGATGGTAGTTTGACCGTATTACTGCCCTTTCAGGCAGGCAAAGTAAAATCAGATGATTTTTATGTGTCTGGGATACCTCAGACGTTTTCGCAGTTCTCCCCCGGTCGGGATTTGTTTCCCAAGAACAGTTTATCTAATTCGCTGATCGTTTCCGGTTCATAAGAAGAGATGGCAGGTCTTTCCTGATTTAGACCGCATTAAGGTACCGGCCTGAATATTTCGGGCCTTATCAATATATTTGCCATCATCGAATTTTGAAGGATAGACATGCCCCGGATTAAGCATGTAATATGGGACTGGAATGGAACGCTGTTCAATGATGTTGAAGTCTGCAGGCAGATTATAAATGGTATCCTCGTTAGACGTCATCTCAATGAACTAACCTTAGAAAGCTACCGGAGTATCTTTACTTTTCCAGTGAAAGATTATTATGGAAAAGCAGGACTGGATTTTTCCAGGTATTCCTTCGAAGTACTGGGACAGGAATGGATGAATGAATATGAGGTCAGAAAGGGTGAATGCAGCCTGCACGATGGTGCTGTGAATATACTTGAAAGGATTTCAGAAAAAGGAATAGGGCAGTCGATTCTTTCTGCATACTCTCAGCATTCTCTGGAAGAAATTGTCAAACAATTCGGACTGGATAAATTTTTTTCAAATATGGTGGGTCTCGACCATATTTATACTACCAGCAAAATCGATAACGGAAAAGAATTAATGAAAAAACTTGGCAATGGTAAGGGAGAAACCCTTTTCATAGGCGATACTGTTCACGATTTTGAAGTAGCTGAGGAAATCGGGGCGGAATGCATACTCATTGCGGGCGGGCATCAGGAAAAAGCAAAGCTCGAAGCCTGCGGCGTGCCGGTGTTTAATAGTCTTAAAGAAATTCCTCTAAATGAAATCTTATAATGTAAGCTGCGATGTACCGGAACCGATTCTATTGAACTGCTGGAAGCATCATGCCGGTTTTATTAAATCGAAAATTGCCGGGTACAGAGAATATTCTCCTTTCCCTCAGAAACTGCTGAGGGAAGAGACCCTGTTAATCGGAGGTTCTTTGATGGATCTGTACCTTGGAAAAATTACGCCTTCCGGGATTGCCCGATCAATAACAGCATACATGAATAAGCAGAACGTTTCAGAAATAACAAGCTACAGCAAATGGCTCCGGGAGGAAGGGAAGGATTTCAGAGAGGTTGAAATTGAAGATCACTCAAGATGGACTCTGCGCTTTGGAGAGAGGAAGGGAAGATTCATACATATTCATCCCTCCAGATATTCGCCGCAGACTATAAGAGTGAGGTCGTCTTCGTTGAAATCTGCTATACTTTTTTGTACCCTGTATAAAGAAGAAACTGAGAATATTCTGACAGGTGTAAACCGGATCCGAAAGGAGTTCCTCGATCTTCCGCCCTTAAAAAATGTAAAATCGGGATCTGCTCTTTTTGAGTTAGTGAAGATCCTTAGTTAGTCTGCTTTTCAATATCATTTCAAAAAATATCATTCCCATTTCTGAAAAAAAAAGGAATAAACCACATCATTTTAATGGATTTTTGAAGTTTTTAGGGGGATTTGAAGGGCACAATCATTGATAAAGCGTGTGTGCTGATCCTTTTTTGATGTACAGCAGGGACTGTTGAAAAGTACAACAGTTCATAAGTTCACTTAAAAACATAAAGTTAAAGAATCCCGGAGGCAATTATATAAATGGATGCAGTTCTGCTTGCGCGTCTGCAATTTGCACTTACAGTGGGGTTTCACTTCTTCTTTCCGCCGATTACTATAGGTTTATCGTGGCTGCTGGTTATAGTTGAAACTATCGGCTGGAAAAGAAAGAACGAGATTTATCAGCAAATAGGGAAATTTTTTGCCAAACTGCTTGCCATTACGTTTGCTGTCGGTGTAGCGACAGGTATCGTAATGGAATTTCAGTTCGGCACTAACTGGTCAGAGTATTCAAAATTCGTAGGTGATATATTCGGTGCTCCCCTGGCGGCGGAAGGCGTTTTTGCTTTCTTCCTGGAATCAGGATTTTTAGGACTATACCTTTTTGGAAGAGAGAGAGTATCAAAAGGAGTCCATTGGTTTTCTGCCCTGATGGTTGCGGTTGGTTCAACGATATCGGCATTCTGGATTATCGTTGCAAACAGCTGGCAGCAGACTCCGGCAGGATTTATTGTACAGAACGGCAGAGCCGAACTCACCAGCTTCGCCGATGCAGTTTTTAATGCTTCTACTCTCATAAGATTTTTTCACACTTTCGATGCTGCTTTAATTGCCGGTGCTTTTTTTATGGCGGGTATCTCTGCCTGGTATCTTCTTAAGAAGAGAAATACCGAAATATTCAGATCATCTCTTAAAACCGCTGTCATCTTCGGATTGGTAGTCTCATTGCTTGAACTTTTCCCGTTCGGACACGAGCACGCAAAACAGGTGGCTCATACCCAGCCCGAAAAATTTGCCGCAATCGAAGGTCTTTACACCTCTGCGGAAGGAGCTCCCCTGGTAATGTTTGCTGTTCCTACTACACCTCCTCCCCAGCTTCACGGAACAATCGAGATTCCCGGAATGCTCAGCTGGATGGCCTTCGGAGATGTTAATGCAAAGATCCCGGGCATAAATGAATTTCCAAAAGAAAATCTTCCGCCGCTCTGGTTAACTTTCGTATCATTCCACAACATGGTTGTACTGGGAATCCTGTTCATCCTGATCATGCTCTGGGCCGTATGGTCGCTTTACAGGAAGACGATCTGGGAAAACAAAAAGCTGCTTAAAGTTTTACTCTGGGCTATACCTTTTCCGCTGTTTGCCTGTCAGCTCGGCTGGATTACAGCTGAGGTTGGCCGACAGCCGTGGATAGTTTATAAACTTTTAAGAACAAGTGAGGCTGCTTCCATAACTGTCCCGGCCGGTAATATTCTCTTTTCAATAATAATGTTCGGATTGATATACATCGTACTCGGAATTTTATATGTCTATCTGATTGTAAGGGAAGTTAAACATGGACCTGCCCTTCTTAATACCAAAGGAGAAAAGGAGGTGGCCGCGTAATGGACTTAAATACAATATGGTTTCTTCTTGTTGCAGTTTTGTTGGTCGGCTATGCAATCCTTGACGGATTCGATCTTGGCGTGGGAGTTCTTCATCTTTTCACCAAAAGTGAAGAAGAGAAAAGAATAAATATTAATGCAATTGGTCCCGTATGGGATGGTAACGAAGTCTGGCTTCTGACCGGCGGCGGTGCCTTGTTTGCTGCCTTCCCGGTAGTTTATGCCACTGTATTCAGCGGATTTTATCTCGCTTTAATGCTTCTGCTTTTTGCGTTGATCTTCCGCGCTGTTTCTTTTGAGTTCAGAGGTAAGGTTGAAAGTGAAAGATGGAAAAGAACATGGGATACGGCTTTCGGATCTGGGCAGTTTGCTTCCTGCGGTATTATTCGGTGTAGCGGTAGGAAATATTTTGAGAGGTATTCCTATTGATGCAAACGGAATGTTTACCGGTACCTTCTTTACGCTGCTTAATCCTTATTCCATTCTTGTGGGTGTTCTCAGTCTTGTTCTCTTTACGATGCATGGCTCCATCTATATGACAATGAAGACTTCAGATAAGCATCTGGAAAAAATGAAAAACATTGCACCCCGTTTATGGATAGCATTCGTGTCATTATACGTGCTCACAACAATATATTCATTTTTTGAAGCAGGATATCTTTTTGAATCAGTATTGAGCAGTCCTTTGTTCTGGATCCTGTTTATTGTAATGCTCGCCGCTGTTATTTATATCCCTGTTGCTCTCAAATCGGAAAAGTTCGGGCGCGCATTCTTTGCTTCATCATTAACGATCGCCTGTATGATGGGACTGATGGCAGTCAGTCTTTTCCCGAGACTTGTGCCCTCACTTACTGACCTGGCAAACAGTCTCACTATTTACAATGCTTCATCAACCGAGAGAACATTGTTTACAATGCTTATTATAGCTCTTATAGGAATGCCCTTTGTAATCGGATATACAATATTTATATACAGGGTATTCAAAGGTAAAGTTCAGCTGGGAGAGCATAGCTACTAAAAGGAACTTGATAATTTTATAATAGAATAAAGAGAGAAAGATGCATAAAATAATTTCTGCCGGATTTATTGCTCCGGAAATCAAGAGATTCGAAATTGAAGCTCCGAAGATCGCCGTTAAAAGAAAGGCGGGACAATTTGTTATCATCAGGGTTAAGGACGGCGGCGAGAGGATACCTCTTACAATAGCCGATTCTGATCCTGAAAAAGGCACGATCACTATCATCGTCCAGGGTATTGGGAAAACAACAAAACTGCTTAACTCGCTTGAAGCAGGTGAGTTTATTCAGGATGTTGTTGGTCCTCTTGGCAAACCTTCCCATATCGGGAACTTCGGTACTGCAGTAAGTATAGGCGGAGGGGTTGGAACTGCAATAGCTTATCCTACAGCTGTTGCATTAAAGAATGCAGGCAACCATACCATCTCAATTATAGGCGGACGTTCAAAAGAATTCGTCATTCTTGAAGATGAAATGAATAAGGTATGCGATGAAGTTTATCCTACTACCGATGACGGCAGTTACGGCTTTCACGGCTTTGTAACTCAGAAGCTGCAGGAATTAATTGATTCCGGAAAGAAGATTGACTTTGTACTTGCAATCGGACCTATTCCGATGATGAAAGCGGTTGCCGAAACAACCAGACCTTACGGTATAAAAACAGTCGTCAGCCTTAACCCCGTTATGGTTGACGGTACAGGTATGTGCGGCGGATGCAGGGCTACTGTGGATAATAAGACAGTCTTTGTCTGCGTTGACGGTCCCGAATTCGATGCTCACCTGGTAGATTTTGAGACTCTTACCAGAAGGAACAGAACATACGCTGAAGATGAGAAAGTAGCATTGGATCATCTTTGTAATTATGACAAAGCCTTCAATGAAGGATTAAAAAAAGCTGAACTGGCAGAAAGCAGAACGGAGATATAATATGGCTGAAATATCAAGAAAAGATAGAATGAAGATCCAGAGGCAGCAGATGCCGGAACAGGATCCGATTTTAAGAAGCGGTAATTTTGAAGAAGTTAACCTCGGCTTTACGGAAGAACTTGCGAAGATGGAAGCACTCCGGTGCATACAATGTCCCAAGCCGGTCTGCATTGAAGGATGTCCTGTTCATGTCAAGATAGGCGATTTTATTTCTCTTGTTGCAGAAGGCGATTTTGCCGGAGCTGCCGCAAAGTTAAAAGAAGATAACCTGCTTCCTGCTGTATGCGGACGTGTTTGTCCCCAGGAAGAACAGTGTGAAGCTAAATGTGTTGTAGGTAAAAAGAATGAACCTGTTGCGATTGGAAGGCTTGAAAGATTTGTTGCCGACTATGAAAGAACTAACCTGGGAATCCGGACTCCCGAACTTAAACCTAAAACAGGTAAGAAGGTCGCAATTATCGGCAGCGGTCCTGCGGGACTAAGCTGCGCGGGCGATCTTGTTCAGATGGGTCATGATGTAACAGTATTCGAAGCCCTTCACGAATTAGGCGGAGTTCTTGTATACGGTATTCCGCAGTTCCGTCTGCCGAAGGAAATTGTGAAGGCGGAAGATTTACTCTGGTACACAATTATATAAAACAGAAGGGTACCTTACAGGTGCCCTTTTTTATTTTAGCCTGTTAACAATCTCTCTGACTAACGCCGCCGTTAATCCCCAAAGCACTCCTTCTTTAAGTTTATAAACATATATCTTTCTTTTTCCCGCCCGCCAGGGGCGATTGTATTTGTCGGGTAGTTCCAGTTCCTGTGAGGGTAGCAGCTGAACAACATTACCTTTTTCATCTGTATAGTGTGGATGAACAACAAGCTGAACAAAATATTCCTCAGGAGGATTATTCTGAAACCATGAAACGGGCACAAGAAATACGCTCTCAACTTCCGATTCATCGAAATCCAGTTCATCGATACTATTTATATCCAGAATCCCTATACAGGAATCTACTGTCACCCCCATCGGTCCTATTAAAGTATCCAGTATTCCAAGCACCTTTATTTTTTCAATTGCAATTCCAAGTTCTTCAACTGTTTCCCTTACTGCTGTTTCGGTAAAATTCTTATCAAGTTTCGGATCATACTCACCACCGGGGAAACATATCTCACCCCCCTGACGGATATTGGCTGCACGCTTCTCGAACAGCAAGTGATATTCTCCCTCAATTAACACAAATGGGATAATTACTGCAGAATTAAAAAATTCATCTTTTCGGAGAATGCCGGGAACTTCCGGCAAATTCTCAATCAGTTTATTCAGATCTTTCTGGTTCATTTTTGGCTCGATATTGATACACTAATTTAAGAAAATATCCATAACCGATTTGCTGCGAATTTCTCTTTCGTCTGATGACAGGAATCCAACGATCAATTTGTTCCATCGATTTATTATCTTTACTTAAAAGAAATGACACAAAAGGCAGCCGGAAAAAATATGCTCAGGGAAATACCCATGTTTTCTGAATTATCTGAAGCCCAATTAAAGGAGATAACTTCAGAAAGTACCCGCGTTGCCTTTAATAAACATCAGATGCTCTTTATGGAGGGTGAACAGTACAGGGGCTTTTATATTCTGATTGAAGGCAGTATAAAGGTATTTAAGGTTTCTAAAGACGGAAGGGAGACGATTATCCACCTTGTGAGACCTATGCAGGCCTTTGCGGACATTCCGCTTTTTGAAGGTACGGCCTATCCTGTTTCAGCTGAGGCACTTGAGGATTCGGAGCTGCTTTTTTTCAACGCTTCAAGGTTTATCGGTCTCCTCGAACGAAACCCGAAGATAAGCTTCCAGATGCTGGCAGGCTTTGCTAAAAGGATGAAGTCGCTCACGCAGAAGATTGAAGAACTTTCTTCAAAAGAAGTTACTTCACGACTGGCGAAGTACCTGATCCAGGAAGTTAAAGCAGGCGGAACAGCGAAGCTTCCTGAACCATTTATTAAACTCACTGTTTCCCGGAATACTATAGCCGGTTACCTCGGTACAATCACCGAAACCCTCAGCAGATCGCTTAAAAAACTTCAGGACGATGAGATCATAAGGGTGCAGGGTAAAAAAATCTTCATCAGGGACCTTAAAAAACTAAAAGAAATTTCCTCTTAAACTTTCCTTAATATAAATCGAAGCAAATCTGACTTAAGTCAAGGAATTCCTTGCCTGTCTCCTCTAAATTATCTCCCGTAGTTTAAGAATTTTATCCGGAGGATATATGAACAATAATGTAAAGACACTCGATGTAAGACCAATCATACCCCGGGAAAAACACCCTTCTATATTTTCAACTTTTGATTCATTGTCAAAAGGTGAAACTCTTCACCTGATCAATGATCATGATCCTAAACCCTTGTTTTATGAAATGTCGGCTGAGAGGAGCGGACAGTTTTCTTGGGAGTATATAGAGTCGGGTCCGGAAGTCTGGAAAGTAAACATCAAAAAAGTGGTTTAGTTAGCAGCCATGTTTACTACAGTCAGATATTTCATTAAGACCAGCATAGTTTTTCTGATTACCGGAATTCTGACGGGGGTGTATATGTCGCTTGCACAGAATGTCTTTCACGCCGGATACGGTATTGAACTGAAGTCCGCACATACGCATATCATTCTTGTCGGTTCAGTTATGATGATGATCATGGGCGTGGCTCTCTGGTTTTTTCCCAAAGCTCAAAAAGAAGATCAAAAATATGACCCTGATAAGATATTAATATCCTATTGGTTAATGACAGCTTCAACCGCACTTCGTTTTATCTTTCAGGTTATTGCGGCTTTCATATTTATGGAATGGACCGGCTGGATGATAACGATATTCTCCTTATTCCAGGTAGCTGCCATCATTTATTTCTTTTATGCGATCTGGGGAAGGATCAGACCGGTAGGAAGCCATATCAGAGAGGCGAAAGGAGAGAAATTCTAAACTAAAATAAACTCATGCGAGATAAATCACCCGGTACAGTAGGAAATATGTTTTATTTTATTGCCGGCTCCCGGGAAAGTGAAAAAGAATTGTTTGAGAAAAAATCCTTTAATGAAAAATAAACAGGTAATCTTATGAATTATAAAAAACTATGGATTGGATTGGGTCTGGTTATAGTGCTTTCTTTCGTTGTACTGGGTTACTTCGGAACTGAGATATACCGGAAAGCTCCCCCAATTCCCGAGAAAGTTGTTACATCAAATGGCGAGGTTGTTTTTACAAAAGATGATATACAGAACGGACAGAATGTGTGGCAGTCGATGGGAGGACAGGAGATGGGTACCGTATGGGGACATGGTGCTTATATTGCTCCCGACTGGACAGCTGACTGGATCCATCGCGAGGCTATATGGATACTTAAATGACAGGGCAGAGAAAAAATATGGGACAAAAATATGATGATCTTGAACCCCGCTTATCAGGCTGAACTAAAAGAAAGTCTTAAAGATGAGTTAAGAAAAAATACTTACGATGCTTCATCGGGTACGATTACAATTTCTTCCGAAAGAGCAGAAGCTGTTGAGAATGTCGGTAAACATTTTACCTCACTTTTCTCAAACGATCCTAAACTTGACCACCTCAGAGAGGTTTATGCTATTCCGAAAAATGCTGTAAAGGATCCGCAGCGTCTCGCAGAACTGAATGCATTCTTCTGGTGGGCCTCGTGGGCCTGTATTACTAACCGTCCCGGTTCTGATGTTACCTATACCAGCAACTGGCCCGCTGAGGAACTGGTTGGCAATAAACCTGCAGGGATGGTGGTAGTATGGTCAGTAATAAGTTTTGTTTTATTACTTGCGGGTATCGGGGCACTGGCATGGTACTACGCCGCTTCAAGAAGAAAACAGGAAGAGGAACACCACGAAGCTCCTGAATGGGATCCGCTTCTTGCACTTCAGCCTACTCCTTCAATGAAAGCAACTCTTAAGTATTTCTGGATAGTGGGTGCGCTGGTGGTCGCACAGGTTCTGTTCGGGGCAATTACGGCTCATTATGGAGTAGAAGGTGCAGGATTCTACGGCATCAAGATCTCCGAGATTATTCCTTATTCTCTTACCAGGACCTGGCATCAGCAGCTCGGCATTTTCTGGATTGCCACAGCCTGGCTCGCAACAGGAATTTTTATAGCTCCTGCAGTTTCAGGTTATGAACCGAAATATCAGCGTGGTCTGGTAAACTTTCTTTTTGTCGCCCTGATAATAATAGTAGGCGGCTCGATGGTTGGAGAGTATCTCGGCGTTCATCAGATGCTGAGCTTTAAAACTAACTTCTGGTTCGGGCACCAGGGATATGAATATGTAGACCTTGGCAGATTCTGGCAGTCGTTTTTATTAGTAGGTTTGTTCCTGTGGCTGTTCATAATGATCAGGGCTATGCGTCCCGCTCTTCAGAAGAAAGATGAGAATAAACACCTGCTGGGATTGTTCCTTATTTCAAGTGTGGCTATTGCTGTATTTTATGTTGCCGGGTTTATGTGGGGGCAGCATACGAACCTCGCTATTGCCGAATACTGGAGATGGTGGGTTGTTCATCTCTGGGTTGAAGGTTTCTTTGAAGTTTTCGCAACGGTTGCAATAGCATTCCTCTTCACAAGAATGGGTCTGCTTGGCGTACGATCCGCTACTACTGCAGTTCTTTTCTCAACCTCAATTTTCCTTTCGGGTGGAATTATCGGAACGTTCCATCATCTTTATTTTACAGGCACCCCGACATCGGTAATGGCCCTCGGCGCAACGTTCAGTGCCCTTGAAGTAGTGCCCCTCGTTCTGATAGGATTTGAAGCATACGAAAACCTTACGCTCAGCCGTGCCCGTAAATGGGTCGCTTCATATAAATGGCCTATCTATTTCTTCATAGCTGTGGCCTTCTGGAATCTTGTCGGAGCAGGATTATTCGGATTCCTTATAAATCCTCCTATAGCTCTTTATTATATGCAGGGACTGGAAACAACTCCTGTCCATGGTCACGCCGCTCTCTTCGGAGTTTACGGAATGCTTGGACTCGGGTTCATGCTCTTCTGTCTCCGCGGACTCACCCAGCGTTATGTATGGAAGACTAAGATTATCGGGCTTTCATTCTGGACGATTAACATCGGTCTCGCCCTTATGATCCTTATAAGTATTCTTCCCGTAGGCTTGATGCAGACCTGGGCAAGTGTTGAAAAAGGATACTGGTATGCACGTTCAGCCGAATTTAACCAATCGCCGATAGTTGATACACTCAGATGGTTACGGGTAATCGGCGATACGATCTTTGCTTTCGGTATTCTTGTTATGGGATATTTCGTAGTCGGTTTGAAGACCGGATGGTCAATCACCAAAGAAAGAGATATTGATGGCACAGGAATTTCCTGAAGCGGCAAAGCAGAATTAACCAGAAATATTACTTCATTGACAGCATCCTCAATTGCCTAAACAGATTGGGGATGCTTATACTTCTTACATTCCTCGCATTTAATATCTGCACAACTTCCTGATGAATTCTCCCGGAAGCTGCAATAGTACTCGTTCCTTTAACAGGATCATTTCCCTGCATATCGGTAATAACTCCACCGGCCCCCCTGATAACCGGAATCAGAGCCATTGTATCCCATACAGACATAACAGGATCTATCATAATATCGGCAAAGCCTGAGGCAACCAGGTAATAACCATAGCAGTCGCCCCATCCCCGCATTAGTTTTACCTTTGCGGCAAGCTTCTGTAACCCCTTTTCTGAATTCACACCAAACGATTTAAGATCAGTTATCAATAAAGCTGCTTCAGCTATATTTCCGCATTCCCGTACCTTTACCGGTTTGTCGTTTAAGATAGTAACAGTTCCGTCACCGATCATAAGCTCATTAAGTATCGGCAGATTTATCGCTCCCAGTAATGGACTGCCGTTCCGGAGAAGGGCAATCAGTGTTCCGAAAAGGGGAGTGCCGCTGATAAAACTTTTGGTCCCGTCAATAGGATCCAGTACCCATTTATATTCGGCACCCGGATTTACTTCTCCGAATTCCTCGCCCAGCAGACCATGATCGGGAAATTCTTTGAGTATAGCCTCTCTGAGAAATTCTTCCGTCTTTTTATCTGCAATTGTTACCGGAGAATTATCTGCTTTAGTTTCAATCTCAACAGGTAGGCGGTAATAATTTTTTATTATTCCTGCTGATTCCCCGGCTAAAAATTTAATAAACGGTATTATTTCCTTAGTTGATATCATAAGATTATTTATTTTTTTCGTTAAAATATAAAACAGAGTTTTAACCTGAAAATCAGAGAAAGGCTTATAGATCATCAGAAATCCGCAGAAGCAGGTATTTAATTGTAAAATATTTATAAGGAGCCTTGACATAAAAGGTTAAATAGACTAAGTTCTGGTTAAACGTTTAACCAGGTATAAATGAAGCCCACCATAAAAGACATAGCCGAAAAGGCAGGTGTTTCTATAGCCACCGTTTCGTATGTAATTAATAATACCAAAAGTATTTCGCCCGAAACAAAAGAGAGAGTTAAAAAGACTATTAAATCACTTCGGTACCAGCCTTCAAAGTCGGCCAGGAGTCTCGCTACCGGTAAGACAGGTAATATAGGTTTCATTTTAACTGATGACCATTTTCTTAGAAGCGAACCTTTCTACACAAAAATATTTCTAGGGACAGAATTTGAGGCAAGGCAGGAAGGCTATTATATACTACTTACTTCAGTGAAAAAAAATTTTGATAAAAAAGATATTCTACCACGCTTTGTTAAAAATAAAAGTGTTGACGGAATCATAATTGCCGGAAAAATCCCTCATATACTTATTGACAGGTTAGCTTCTTATAAGATCCCCACAGTTTTCGTAGATTATATTCCTGCACATAATGGTTACCCTCTTGTTCTAATCGATAATATCGACGGCGGATTACAGGCGACTAATCACCTGATTCAACTGGGACATAAAAATATAGCCTTTGTTTCAAGTGATGTTGAACATCCAAGCTTTTCCGACAGGTTAAATGGTTACAAGCAAGCCCTTGAACAGGCTGGTCTGCCTGTTAAATCAAACCTAATCTTTACCAGGTCAGCTTATGAGGGCAGGCATGCAGGCATTGACCTTGCCGCACGATTGTTTACTAAGAATAAAGATGTTACTGCCGTATTTGCGGGTAATGATACTCTAGCTATAGGAGTTATGCATTACCTTAGAACAAACGGTTACAGGATCCCCGATGATGTTTCAGTAATAGGATTCGATGGTATAGAAGCAGATCTTTTACTTGACCCTCCTCTTTCCACTATCAGTGTTCCCAAAGTAGAGCTGGGGGTGGAAGCACTAAAATTATTGGCAAACTCTTTAAAGAATAAAAAAACTTTACCAAAAAAAATTGTAGTTCCTGTTGAATTAACCATCAGAAAATCTACTTCATTCTGTAAATCTTAATGAGAAAATATGCTGGCGGCATTATTTACCGGCAATAAAAACATAATCGTAGAAGATTACCAACTCCCCTCTCTGCGGAAAGATGAGCTACTGATCAAAGTAGCCTGCTGCGGTGTATGCGGTACTGATAGACATATCTACGAAGGCAAAGCCCCATCAAGTATTCCTGTTATTCTTGGTCATGAATTCAGCGGGATAATTGCAGAAACGGGTAATAATGATTCTGAATTCAGCGTGGGCAGCCATGTAGCCGTTAATCCTAATATTCATTGCGGATACTGCGATTATTGTAAAATTGGAAAAATAAATTTTTGCGAAAATCATAAAGCACTTGGGGTCACATTAAATGGAGGATTTGCAGAATATGTAATTGTTCCGAAATCACAGGTTTATATGCTCCCCGGTGACTTTGATCTTTCGTTTGCTTCGTTCGCAGAACCTCTCTCGTGCTGTCTTAGGGGAATACAGCATGCGGATATCAAACCGGGAAATAAGGTTGTTGTTATCGGTGGGGGTACAATAGGATTAATAATGGTGCAGCTGGCCAAAAATGCAGGTGCGGCTGACGTTACTCTTGTGGAACCAGATGCTTCCAAGCGGCTTACAGGGATAGAACTTGGTGCGGATTTCGCGTATGATCCTTTCGAGCCCGATCTTGATCTTAAAATAAAGGATAACCAGCCTTCCCGGATTGATGTAATTATTGAATGTGTAGGGAAGAGTGAAACGGTAGAGCATGCCGTACGACTTGCGGGAAAGGGCACAAAGATAGTAATATTCGGCCTTGCTCCTTCAGATCATGAAGTTACATTCAACCTGCAGTATTTATTCAGGAACGAGATCCTGATTTTTAACTCCTATCTGAATCCATTTACTTTTGCTCCGGCAGTTGATCTGCTGGCAGCAGGAAAAGTTAATGTCCGGAACCTTATTTCCGAGAGAATTACGTTAAACGAAATTCACAGCATTTTTCACAATAGTTCGAATAGCAGTATTAAACAACAAATAATATACAATTAACAACCGGAGGTTCTATGAAAGGTGTCAATACAGTCATACGATGGTGGGTGGGATTTCTATCCATCATTCTTTTCCAATCGGCTTTGTTCGCTCAAAGCGGTATAAACGATATAGGCGGCTTTGAGCAGACCCTGCCCTCATACTGGAATATGACGTCAGCCCCTTCAGGTGCAACACTAACCTGGGCAACTGACGAATATCGTTCAATGGGTAAATCGCTGAAGATTGAAAAAACAGCCACAACAGACTCAGCTATGTGGCAATCGGATAATATGGTTGACCTCTGGTCGCAGAGACATTATGCTAATGTCGATATAAAGCTCGGAATGTACTATATGACCTCAGGGGTAAATACCAATCCTGTCAATGAGGATGAGAAGTGGTATGTAGCTTATACATTCTATGACAGCTTAGATGCTGTGATAGGAGAAAAGAAATTTGAGCTGGATCAGAGCGTAGCCAGCACGAGCGGCTGGGTAGCAGATACCACAGCAATAGGAGAAGTTATACTACCGGAGGATGCATTCAAGACGATCATCAGGTTTGTAGGAGGAAAGAATGCAACCGGAACCGTATGGACAGATGACTATATATTCGTAGGAAGAAACGGAGGTTGGGCAGGACAGGACTGGAACACAGCAGTAGGAGTGCCGACAGGCTGGTTCTACTGGCTGCCGCCGATCGGAGGAAATGATGGCGTATTAAATGCAGGATATGAAAATACAGTTGTTACTGATGAGTATGCACATACAGGTAATTATTCGCTTAAATTTGATATTCCTGAAGGTTCGCATGACGGCTTTGTCGGAACAATTAAATATGCTCTTGATGATGCACAGCCGGGCGATGTTCTGAGAATAAGTGTCTGGGTTAAGGGCGCTAATCTGGAGCCCGATTCTGTAATTGCAGTAGGTGATGCCTGGAGTGTTTCACTTACAGCAATCTACCATACTACTATGGGAAATAATGCAGGGTTCGGAGATTATGCAGCCAGCCCTGACATCCCGCTCCAGTTCCCTCAAGCTACTGAATTCGATTGGAGAAAGTTTTATGTCGATGTAACAATACCGGATCCTCCGGCTGGTGAGACAGCAAAATCGATTTCAGTAAGACTTCATCCTCTCGGCAGATTCTCAGGTACTGTCTGGATGGATGATCTCCATATTGAAAAACTGGATCTTCCGGATCTCAATTCTATCGGAAGTTTCGAACAGGATCTTCCTTCATACTGGAATAAAGGTTCTGAGCCTGAGAATTCAACACTAACCTGGGCAACTGACGAATATCGTTCAATGGGTAAATCGCTGAAGATTGAAAAAACAGCCACAACAGACTCAGCTATGTGGCAATCGGATAATATGGTTGACCTCTGGTCGCAGAGACATTATGCTAATGTCGATATAAAGCTCGGAATGTACTATATGACCTCAGGGGTAAATACCAATCCTGTCAATGAGGATGAGAAGTGGTATGTAGCTTATACATTCTATGACAGCTTAGATGCTGTGATAGGAGAAAAGAAATTTGAGCTGGATCAGAGTGTAGCCAGCACGAGCGGCTGGGTAGCAGATACCACAGCAATAGGAGAAGTTATACTACCGGAGGATGCATTCAAGACGATCATCAGGTTTGTAGGAGGAAAGAATGCAACCGGAACCGTATGGACAGATGACTATATATTCGTAGGAAGAAACGGAGGCTGGGCAGGACAGGACTGGAACACAGCAGTAGGAGTGCCGACAGGCTGGTTCTACTGGCTGCCGCCGGTCGGAGGAAATGATGGTGTATTAAATGCAGGATATGAAAATACAGTTGTAACTGATGAATATGCATACGATGGAAATTACTCGCTTAAATTTGATATCCCTGTCGGATCGCATGACGGCTTTGTGGGAACCAAAAAATTTACACTTGGTGATATTCAGCCAGGAGATGCGATAAGAGTAAGTGTCTGGGTTAAGGGCGCTAATCTGGAGCCCGATTCCGCAATTGCAGTAGGTGATGCCTGGAGTGTTTCACTTACAGCAATCTACCATACTACTATGGGAAATAATGCAGGGTTCGGAGATTATGCAGCCAGCCCTGACGTACCACTCGAGTTCCCATATGCAACTGAGTTTGATTGGATGCAGTATCATGTTGATTTGATTGTGCCTGATCCCCCGGCTGGAGAAACGGCAAAGGCAATTTCAGTCAGATTACATCCGCTTGGAAGATTTTCCGGTACTGTATGGATGGATTTACTTGAGGTAACAAAGGTTCCCGTCGGAGTTACCGAAGGAAAAGAATTCCAGCCTGTATCGTATAATTTATTCCAGAATTATCCGAACCCGTTCAATCCCACTACTATCATAAGCTACTCAATACCTAAAGTATCTCACGTTACTTTGAAGATATATGATATACTGGGTAGAGAGGTTAAAACTTTGGTGAGCGCTGATCAGAATAATGGAATCCATAGAGTTCAATGGAATGGAGACAATAACTATGGAACCAGAGTTTCCAGCGGTATATACCTCTACAGGATTGAAGCAGGTGATTTCATACAAACGAAGAAAATGATCCTGATTAAATAACGACATATGTCGCCTCAGAAAAGATTAAATTAACAAAAAACTGAGGTGATAAATGAATTTAAGAAGAAGCTTAATAAACAGACAGCAAATAAAAAGTTCGGAAGGAGAGTTCATCTGGGAATTAGAAAACTCATATGAACTCTCTCCGAAGTTAAGTTCATTAATACTAATAACAGCCAAAGAATGTTTAATAAGGGAGAATAATTTAAGAGAAGGACAAATAGAAGTTACAGTAATCGGGATAGAGGAAAGATCGGGAAAAGTAATAGAGAAGATGGAAAAGAAAAGAGTTAGGTTGACGATTGATAACGGTATAGAAGACCTGGAAGTTTTAAGGGAAAATGGAAGAGTAGAGCTGCGGAGAGTAAGGCTGCAGAGGATAAGCCAGGAAGCGATAGAACAGGAAGGAGTCGTAAGTCAAGAAGATTTATCCAAATATTTAGGATGCACAGTAAGGACTATTCAAAGAGATATAAGGATTATAAAAAAAGAAGGAATAGAAGTAGTAACCAGAGGATATATTCATAATATAGGCAGATGCCAGACACATAAAGTAAAAATAATAAGTATGATGTTAGATGGGATGACCTATAGTGAAATAAAACTAAGATCCAGACATTCGATAGGAGCAATAAAGAGATACATAGAAAGTTTTACAAAAGTCGTAATGGCACAAAAAAAAGGGATATACAGAGTAAAAGATATAAGTGCAGTAACGGGTTTAAGTGAGGGATTAGTAAAACAGTACGTTGAGTTGCTGAAGGAAAGCAAAAAAGACAAAACAAGGAGAGAGAATCTCAAGCTATTGATAGAAAGAAACAGTTATAGAGAGCATATAAAAAAAACTGTAAAGAAGCATTCAGAGCCTCTGGCAGCTATGATGGGAGGCTTGTTATGAGTTTAAATCAGACAAGAGATAGGTATGAAAGCATAAACAAAAGGAATTTTCATCAGGCAATAGTAAACCTGCTGGAGAATGAATATAAGATACTGGGGTCAAGAAAAGTACTGGATATGCTGGCAGACGATATAGAAGATCTGCACAGGGAATATTATCCGGTAAGCAACCAGGTAGGGATCGGAGAAATAGTTTTCAGAACGACGAAGGATGATGGTCAACGACAGAATTATGGTAAGAAGACGGAAGATTATGCGGCAGTGACAGTAGTACTTCCACTGATAACCGAAGAAGATGTAGAAAGAAGAATCTTCTATAAGAAGGGAGACCGTAACAGTAATTATAAACACCGGGAAGCAAGAGATATAGAGACAATGGTAAGGTTGCTGAAGGCCGCCAAGGCACAGGGAGGATTACTAAGCGGAGCAGAGCTGAGTGTTTTAATGAATAGAAGCCTGACTTCAATAAGGAAATATTTAGATGCTTACAGAACAAAAACCGGAGAGATACTTCCATTGAAAGGATATGTGCTGGACCAGGGAAGTTTACCGACACATAAAGGAATCATAATAAGTTTATATGAGCAGGTTAAGTAAGAAATGTAGTTAAGGGTGCTGATTATTCAGCACCCTATGTTTTTATTCACGATGTAGTTAATTAATCTTTTATTCAGGAAAAAACAGGTGGATGTAATGTTCACTACGAATAACCATATTAAAAGACTGGTGTCGGTTCTGTCCGTGTTAATATGCATGACAGCTAGTCAGGTCTTCGCAGGTACAACCGGCAAGATCTCCGGCAAAATTATTGATAAAAGCACGGGCGAAGCATTAATAGGTGCAAATGTTCTGATTGTAGGCACTTCGATGGGATCATCATCAGACATTGACGGAAATTATTTTATTCTGAATATCCCTCCGGGAGAATACCAGGTAAAAGCCTCAATGATCGGCTACGCTTCTGTTACTTTTGAACATGTAAAAGTATCAGTTGATCAGACTACCAAAATAGATTTTGAACTTAACCCCGAATCAATTGAACTCGAGAATGTGGTAGTAACGGCGGAGAAACCGATTGTAAGAAAAGACCTTACTTCAACTGAACAGACAGTGAGCGGTGACGATATCTCTATGCTTCCTCTTGAAGACGTTGCATCGGTTGTTAACCTTCAGGCCGGAGTTATTAACGGCCATTTCAGGGGCGGCAGGAGTGATGAAGTCCGTTACCTGATAGACGGTGTGCCGGTAAATGATGTTTATTCGGGACAATCATCCCTTTCGGCAGAGGTTAACAGTATTCAGGAAGTCCAGGTTCTCGTAGGAACTTTTAATGCTGAATACGGTGATGCACAATCCGGTGTGGTTAACCAGGTAACAAAGATTGCCGGAGACAAACTTACAGGAAATATTTCTGCATACACAGGTGATTATGTCAGCTCTCATACAGGGATATTTCAGTACATAAATCATATAAGTCCAAACGATGTTTATGATTTGGAAGGAAATCTTAGCGGTCCTGTCCCGGGCATTGGAAACCTGTTAAAGTTTTTTGTTTCGGGAAGATACAATCGCGATCAGGGTTATATCTATGGACACAGGATATTTAACCCCCAGGACTCCTCTAACTTTTCGGCTAATGATCCTGCTGACTGGTATGTCGGCGCTACAGGTGATAAAGCTTATGTTCCTATGAATTACAGTCATAGGCTGTCCCTTCAGGGTAAACTGAGCATAAATGTCGGCAGTGGAAGAGGAATAGTATTAACCGGACTTTACCAGGACAATCAGTATAAAGATTATAATCATCTTTACCAGTTGAACCCTGACGGCGATTATAAAAAATTCCAGAAGAGTATACTGGGAATAGCAAGTTACACCTTTTTGTTAAGCAATTCTGCTTTTATAGATTTATCGGCCTCGGCATTGCAGTCTGAGTATAAACAGTATGTTTATCAGAATCCTCTTGACCAGCGCTATGTTAATCCGGATAGAAAAAAAGATGTCAGCGGCGACGCTTTTTATACCGGAGGTACGGAGAACTGGCATTTTAATCATACGACAACAAGTTTAACCGGGAAGGCTGATTTTTCATGGCAGATTGATAATATTAATCAGATAAAAACAGGTGTTGAGTTTACACGTCACGATCTGAAGTACGAGGACTTTCAGATAATAATCGATGCAACTTCAAATTTCAAACCTATGCTTCCATCACCCGGAGCTTTTAATTACAACACTTATCATGCAAATCCATATCAGGCGGCCTGGTACATTCAGGACAAGATTGAGATCGATTATCTTATTGTTAATGCCGGAGTAAGGTTCGACTACTTTGAGCCAGATGGACAGTACCTTAAGAACCCCAACAAAATAAACGAACTTGATGAGCTTCAGCCTCCGTTCCCTGATTCATTAATGGTGAATGCCTCAGCCAAGTATCAGTTTAGTCCAAGAATAGGAATCTCATACCCGATCTCAGATCAGGGAGCTATACACATATCATACGGTCATTTCTTCCAGATACCCCCGTTTGAGAACCTGTACCGAAATCCTAATTTCAGAATTCCTCTTACCGGTGATTTTCCCGAAAATATCGGCAATGTAATAGGTAACGCCGATCTTAAACCGCAGCAGACAATAATGTATGAGATTGGTCTGCAGCAGGCTCTGACAAATGATCTCGGAATGACTATAACCGGTTATTATAAAGATATAAGGAACCTGCTGGGAACAGAAATATATATCAAGAATGAATTCAGAAAATTCAGTAAGCTGGTAAACAGGGATTATGGATCCGTAAAGGGAATTACCCTGTCACTGGAGAAGAGGTTCAGTGGTGGATTAGGCGCTGCAATAGATTATACTTTCCAGGTGGCCAAAGGAAGTGCTTCTGATCCTAATGCAGCTTTTAATAATGCTCAGGCAAATCCTCCTATCGAAGCAAACAAACAGCTTGTGCCTCTTGACTGGGATGGAAGACATACTCTCAGGTTCACACTAACTCTGGGTGAGCCCGGGAATTATATTGCCAGCTTTATCGGCCGGCTCGGATCGGGTCTGCCATATACGCCGTCCCTGCAGAATCAAAGAACAGGACTGGAAAACAGCGATAACAAACCACCTTATTATGATGTCGATGTATACCTGACAAAATACATTGATATTGCGGGACAGCAGTTCTCGATTTTTGCAAAAGTTTACAACCTTTTCGATACCCTGAATGAGAATGATGTATTCGGTGATACAGGCAGAGCAGGATATACATTGGAGCTTACAAGAAACCAGGCTCCTCCCAGAGGTGTTAATACCATCCAGGAATATTTTACAAGACCCGATTTTTATTCAGCGCCCAGGCAGATTGTTATCGGGGCGGAAGTATCATTTTAGCCGATTTTTTTATTGGAGTAAGAATGTTATTAAAAAGAATTAATACCAGCTTAATAATTCTGATTACAGTTTTCCTGATCTATCCCTGTCTTGTTTTCGGTCAGAGGATTGTTGATAAAAACAAAGGCGATCATAACCAGACGAAAAAGGGCTTTATGGATGGAAATCTAGCTGCTACTGTTTATTATAATTTCGGTGAAGTAGCAGACTGGGAAAATGAACCAAGCAGGAGCGGCGTCTGGCCCAAAGGAACCAACCACACATATGTGGACGGTGTTGCTATTATAGTGCAGGCTGAAGCACAAGACCCTGCCGGAAATCTCATTCATCCGCTTGAAACAAATTATTATGAGTTCACCCGTTATGATCCTTCAACAGGAGTAACATACGGCTGGTGGCCCCTTCCGGGTTATTCCAATCCATATAACAGCTCACCTGCCCGCAGCGATGATGCATCTACCTGGCCGACAACATGGCCTGACAGACCTGCCGACTGGAATAATAGCTGGAATGGTTTTTTCGGTAAAGGAGTATTTAATGCAGATGTAGAAACGTATTTCGTCTTTGATGATGACGAAGATCGCCAATATTTGCTCGAACATAATTTTCACCCGGATGCCGATGACCCGACAAGAGGAGGACTAGGTATGCAGGTGCGAGCAAGAGGATTTCAGTGGTCGCAGGTACTCGCTGAGGATGCAATTTTCTGGTATTATGAGATAACTAATATGGGTACATATGATTACCCGAAAACTTTATTCGCACAGTATGTGGACTGGGGGATTGGAGGACACGACAACTCCTCTAATAATGCAGGTGATTACAATGAACTTCTGGATATATCATATGCCTGGTCAACAGTACCGTTTGGAAGTCCGGGCAACTGGACACCCGTGGGTTATGCCGGCTATGCATTCCTTGAAAGTCCCGGTGTACCTGATGACAATATAGATAACGATCAGGACGGACCCACAGACGAGAAGAGAGATAACCTCGCAGTTAATTTTATTAATTCTCCTGACCAGGATCCATTTTTAAGAAATCCCTTACAGGATACTTTAAAATTTTCAGCTTTCTACGGATACTCATGGAGACCTCACTGGGATGCCGATGAGAATGCTAACTGGAGATCTTTTTTTGATTTGAATGAAAATGGTGTCTGGGATGAAGGAGAAGCGCTTCGGGATGATGTTGGAACCGACGGAATCGGTCCGTATGATGAGGGTTATACCGGACCTGATCCTGACGGTACGGAAGGGAACGGCCGGCCCGACCAGGGAGAACCGAATTTTGGAGTTCTCGATAAAGATGAATCCGATCAGCTAGGTCTTACCGGATTCGCAATTTATCCTGTCCACCAGTATGAACTTGATAATGATGAAGAAAACTGGCAGGTGCTGTCTGCATTACCTTCACCGCACGGGCAGATTCTTGAGAACGTCAACCTTGCCAATTACTTTTCAAGCTATTTGTTCAGTATGAACGGCCGCAATACGTATTCAGCAATTACAGGGCAGAATGAAGAAACAGGTGAAACCGAAAGATTTTCGATGTCGATGATCTTCGGAATAAATACAAGCGATATTTTCAGGAGAAAGAAAACAGTTCAGCAGATTTATAATGCTAATTATAGATTTGCAAAACCTCCTGAAAAACCAATTCTTACTGCGGTACCGGGTGATCATAAAGTCACTTTGTACTGGGATGATCGGGCTGAGAAAACTTTTGACGAATTTTATCAGAGAATAAATTTTGAAGGCTATAGAGTATATCGTTCTACTGAACCTAATTTCCTTGAGGATAAGATCATTACAGATGCATACGGTAAACCAATATACAGGTCCCCGATTGCACAGTTTGACCTTGTTGACGGAGTAACGGGACTTCATCCTATTGATGTGAACGGTGCAAAATTCTATCTGGGAGATGATTCCGGATTAAAGCATTCATTCATAGATACTACTGTACAGAATGGCCAGACATATTATTATGCTGTTGCAGCTTACGATAAGGGATTTGAAACTGTAACAATAGAAGGGAATTTCGAAGGAATTCCTCCTTCAGAAACAACCACTATCCTGAAAAAGGATATAAGCGGGAATATTACTACAGATATAAACACTGCGGTGGTAACTCCAAGAGCCCCGGCAGCAGGTTATATCGCGCCGGAAATACAATCATTTGAAGGCAGTGGTCCGGGTACGGGAAAGATATCTATTTCTATACTTAACCCTGATTCCATAAAAAATAATAATACGTATAGACTGGAATTTTATGACAACGCTCCTTATCACAATTCCGCACATCCGGATTATTCAGTTATCAATGCTGTCACCAACGATACATTACTAAACAAAAAGAATATAAAAGGAGTTAACGAACAGTCCCCTGTACTCGACGGATTTACTATCGATATTAAAAGTGATACAGTTGTCAGCATTGATTATGATAAATCAGACTGGAAATCAGGAAACAGCAACTATGTTGTACAGCTTGGATTTGATTCCCGTTTTGCGCCGGCCTATTCTGGTAAGAAAATTAATTACCCGGCGGATTATGAGATCACGTTCACTGAACCCGGACAGGGAGATCTTTCGTTCCCTGCTACATCGTTCAGTAATCCTATACAATCAAACATAATTGTAAAAAATGTCACCGAGAACAATGAGCACTTTCAATTTATTTTCCGCGATCAAAATCACGATGAACTTTTTAATGCAGGCGATGCCATTTTCTTTGTTTTTGGTGATTCGCTTGGTGCGCCGGCAACAGGATTTTCAAATCTTCACGTTAGCTGGTCCGTTACTCTGTTTAAGGATACTTCAATAGCAGAGGAAGATCAAAAACCTCCCCAGCCGGGGGATGTCTACAGTTTTGTGAATACGAAGCCATTCCGTGACGGTGAGTTTTATGAGTTCAAAACTAAAGCACAGGGACTCGATAAATCGCAGGCGGCAAAAGATCTTGCTAATATCGCAGTCGTTCCAAATCCATATGTCGGCGCTGCTTCCTGGGAACCGGCAACTGTAGAGGTTGGCAGAGGAGAAAGAAGAATTTTCTTCATTCATCTGCCCCAGGAGTGTACTATCAGAATTTATACTATAAGCGGAAAACTTGTAAATACCATACAGCATAACAGTACGATTTCGGACGGGCAGGAAGTCTGGGATCTTGTATCGAAGGATGGAATGGATATTGCCTTCGGGGTTTATGCATTTCATGTCACTGCACCCGGAATTGGAGAGTACATTGGAAAATTTGCGGTAATAAAATAATGAGATCTTTCAAATTTATTGCAAGAGGATGCCATGCGTAATCTGTCTCATTTAACAATGATTTTAATAGCGCTGATTTGTTTATTCAGCGAAAGGGATATCTATTCCCAAAATGTTTCAAAGACCGGTACCACTGCAGCTGCATTCCTTGAGATAGGGGTTGGAGCTGCGGCGAACGGAATGGGCGGTGCATTCGTCGGCCGTGCTGATGACGCTTCAGCGCTTTACTGGAATGTCGCGGGTATTGCCTCCAGATCCCGCAACGAAGTAGTGCTGGTTCATACGAACTGGATTGCAGATACCAGGTTTGATTTTGCAGGTTTGGTTCTGAATCTGGGTGACTTCGGAAATATCGGGTTGAGCTTTACATCGCTATCTATGTCTGACATGAAGGTGAGAACTGTCCAACAGCCGGAGGGAACTGGGGAATATTTCAGTGCCGGTGATATTGCAGTCGGGCTTTCATATGCAAGATATCTTACCGACAGATTTTCGGTAGGTCTTACAGCAAAATATATTCAGCAGTCTATCTGGCATATGAATGCTACCGCTTTTGCGATCGATGCAGGAACCATTTTCAGAACCGATCTTCTTGGCGGTCTAACCATAGGAGCCGTACTGTCAAATTTTGGAACACCTATGCGCATGCAGGGCAGGGATGCAAGATATTTTATCAGGGTTGATGAAACGAAGCAGGGATCGAACGACAATATACCTGTGAATATAGATCTTGATTCCTGGGATCTTCCGCTCTATTTCCAGATTGGTGTTTCTACACCTGTATTAAATGAAGATGATTATAAAATGTATGTATCTGCTGATGCCCTTGTTCCGAATAACGACTACCAGAGCCTGAATGTGGGCGCGGAATTTACCTTTATGGATATTTTATCTCTTCGGGGCGGGTATAATTCTTTGTTCCTGAAAGATTCTGAAGGAGGTTTATCGCTCGGGGTAGGAGTAAATTCGCAGATGCTTTTGAGTGTAGCCACCGTTTATTTCGATTATGCTTTCAGAGATTTCGGACGACTCGATAATGTACATAATTTTTCAATCGGAATAAGGTTTTAATCCGGATTCTATTTTCACGTAAGTTCTCGATATGAAAACGAAAATTTTCTTACTCCTGATTTTTCTGTGTAACGCGGTTTTTATATGTGCTCAGGATCTGTTTCTTGAATCAAAACAGGATAGCGTTGGTAAGGAGGATATTGTAGCGCAGGTTGATACAATTAAGATAACTGCAGAGGAGTTTTATTATTCTTACGAGTTTGGTCCGGCCTTTCCTAAAAGAGAAAAGAATTCAAAGTCTGTTCATTTAAAATATCTTATTAATGAAAAACTTCTTGCACTGGAAGGCTATAAAACCGGTGTAATGGAGCAGAATGACGTACAGGGTATGTATAATGACTATAAAGCGGATCTGGCTTCCGAGGAAATGTTCAGACAGGAAATTCTTCCGGATGTTAAGATCACTAAGGATGAAATAGACAGGGTCACTGAAAAAAAGCTTATAGAATATGATATAAGATGGCTCTATAGCCGCGATGAAAATTCCGCGGCAGGTCTGCTGAAGAAATTAAAAAATGGGGCATCATTTGATTCATTATTCAACGGGCAGCTCAATGATTCTGTTTTTATTAACGACAGGAAGATGACCGGCACTTTATATGATATATATATGAAGAATCCTCTTCTCGCCGGCATCCTCGATACTCTGCAGGCCGGAATTATTCCTCCTCCGATTCATACTGATGACGGATGGTATATTATAAAGGTTGATAATATTCAGAGAAGTCTTATCAATGGCGAAGCTGAAATTAATAAACTGAGGTCGGAATCTGAAGAGGGAATTAAGAAAAGTAAAATGGGGATAAAGTCGGATGAATTCATTAAAGGTCTTTTCGATAAAGAAAATCCGGTAATTAAGCGTGATGCATTTAATCTGTTAAGATCCTACCTGGGAAAATTTGTACTGCCGTCTGAGAAGTATCAGGAATGGGGACTCGAGGGAAAACTGGATTCAGCTTTGTCGGCATTGGGTCTCAAACGAGGCGACAAATATCCAGGAATAATACTGGTCACAGGATCGGTTTATGAATATTCGCTGGACGATTTTATTGAATGGTACAGGGACAGGTCGGAGTATATTAAGTTTTCCGAAGATGATTTAAACAGTTTCTCATATTCTCTGGAAAATCTGGTCTGGATTATGGCGAGAGACAGGATGCTGGCAAAGACAGCGGAGAATAAAGGCTATACTAAATCTCCCTGGGTCAAAAAACAGACATCCTGGTGGAGAGATAAGATAGCATATAGTGCTTACCGGAACAAACTGGAAAAATCTATTGCTCTTAACTCAGATGAAATTAAGTTGATAAAGGAGAATAAAAAATCAAAATCAGATATTATGAGTGAAGAGCTTTCGAAGAAAGTACTTCATAAGGTCCTTCAGCTCAGACAGGAGCATAAGGTTATTATTAACAAAGACATACTTGATAAAATTAAGGTCTCATCTGAAAACGACAGGAAAGCCATCGACATTTATTTTATTAAAAGAGGCAACTTGATACCAAGAACATTGTATCCCTCTATAGATAATGACTGGATCAGCTGGGAATAATTAATGAAGATCCCCTTAATTATAATTTTTAGTCTGGTTCTGCTCTCTTTGAATAGCTGCAGCAGCGATAAAAAAAATGAAAATCGCCTTCTTTACTGGTGTTCTAATAACTCAGATGAAATAAGTTTTGCAAAGGTACGTACTGCAGAATGGAACAGCGGCAGACCTGAACTCCCTGTTAAATTTCAGCCTGTTCCTGAGGGACGATCAAGTGAAGAGATCATTCTTGCTGCGGTTGTGGGCAATACTACTCCGGATATTTATTCTAATATGTGGCAGGGGGATGTTGAAGCCTATGCCCAGGCAGGTGTACTGGTCGCACTCGATACCCTGGCAGGCTTCATGGATTTTATGTACAGCAGATGTGATAGTTCTGTGATTGAAGAAATCACTTCACAGGATGGACATATATACCAGATTCCGTGGAAAATAAATCCTATCATGCTTATATATAATGTTAATATAATTAACAACCTCGGATTGAAAAATCCTCCGCAAACCTATGATCAGTTCTTTGACGCATCAAAGAAATTTCAGAAGGACATCAATGGCGACGGTTATGTTGACAGGTGGTTCGGATACTCGGAGGTACTTGTTACCTGGTGGCAGAGATTTTTTGATTTTTATCCCCTTTATCTTGGCGCTTCCGGCGGAGCACCTCTGGTTAAAGATGATAAAGCTGTTTTTGATAATAAATATGCGGTTGAAGTATTCAGGTTTCTTCAGACTTTATATAAGAAAAAATACTTTGCAAAAGAACAACTGTCAGCCAGGCAGGATCCTTTTTTGTCGGGCGTAATTGCCTCACGTTTTACCGGACCCTGGGAAATCGCTCACGCCGAAAAATATAAACCTGAAGGGTTTATTTATGATTACACAACTCTGCCTGTGCCCGATGACCATAAAGGTCCTGTCTATACATACGGCGATCCGAAGAACATTGTAATCTTTAAAAGCTGTAAAGATCCGGCGGCTGCATGGGATTATATTAAAACACTGATAAATAAAGAAGGGGATTTGAAGCTCCTGGAATTAACCAACCAGCTTCCCAGGCGTAAGGATCTGGAGAAAGATCCTTTTTTCAGCAGCTATTTCAGTAAAAATCCAAAGATGAAAGTATTTGCGGAAGAGGCAAGGTACGTAAAAGGCACAGATGCATCGCCCGTACTGAAAGAAGTTTTCGATTTAATCTCACAGGAATATGAAGCGTGTGTCGTTTACGGTCAGAAGACTCCTGAACAGGCGGTCAAAGATGCCGCTGATGCAGTAAATTTATTGTTTATAAAATAAAATACAGGAATGAGTAACAGAAAAAAAATATTACCTTACCTGCTTGTTTCACCCTATATAATACACTTCCTGCTGTTTGTTTCGTTCCCTGTGGTCTTTTCGATAATTCTAACATTCCACAAATGGAATATAATTTCTCCGATGGAGTATTCAGGAATTACGAATTATGTTAAATTGTTTGCCGATAAAACGTTTTTCAAATCAATCTTTAATACACTTATATTCCTCGTCATTCATATTCCATTGCAGATTATTGTTGCGCTCTTTCTTGCTGAAGTCTTAAATCAGAATATTAGACTGCGGGGACTTTTTCGGGGGGCGTTTTTCCTGCCTGTTATAGTTTCAGGTGTAGTTGTGTCAATGTTGTGGCAGCAATTATACGGCTTCGATACCGGTCTGCTTAACAGACTGCTGACATCTATAGGCCTTGATAAGGTCGGCTGGCTGATCGATCCCAAAATAGCTATGCCTTCGATTGCACTGATGGCGACATGGAAAAATGTCGGGCTCTATATAATTTTATTCCTGGTAGGACTCCAGACAGTCCCTGTACAATATTATGAGGCCGCTGATCTCGAAGGAGCCTCTCATTTTCAGAAATTCTTTAAGATCACCCTTCCCATGATAAATCCTACGATATTTATGGTAGTTATTCTTTCAACTATCGGAGGCTTTTCATTATTTATTGAACCATATATAATGACGGGCGGGGGACCCTTGAACAGTACGGTATCGGCGGTACTTTATATCTACAAACAGGGCTTCTTTTATTACCATATGGGATATGCTGCTACACTGGGATTGTTCTTTGCATTGATCATTCTTGCGGTTGTGGTAATTCAGAAAAAGTTCATAGAGAAAAACAATTGAAATATCTTAAAAAAATATTGTTCTATGCTGCACTGACTATCAGTGCACTGACCTTTGTTTATCCATTCTACTGGATGGTAATGGGTTCATTCTCGCCTGAAAAAGAAATCGGAAGTCTTACTTTCCTGCCGGATTCAGTGACTTTGAGCAGCTATTCACAGATGTTTGACAAGATACCGATAGGCGGAGCATTTGTGAACAGTATGATCGTTTCTCTGTCTATCACTATCGGAGTGCTTGTTTTTGGATCAATGATCGGATATGCCCTGGCAAAGCTTACCTTCAGGGGAAGAGAGCTAATATTTTATATAATCATTTTTACCATGACGCTGCCTTTCCAGATAACGCTTATACCACAGTACATAATTATGGTAAAATTCGGATGGATTGATACATATCTTGCACTTATAGTCCCGTACCTCATCAATGCCCTGAGCATAATTATGTTCAGGCAGTATTTCAAGACGATACCCGACAGCCTGATAGATGCCGCAAGGATAGACGGCTGTAATGAGCTTCAGATAATATTCAGGATATTATGGCCTAATTCGATGCCCGCTATAATAACGATAGCAATTATTACTTTTATGGCTTCGTGGAATGAAGTGCTCTGGCCTTTGATTGTTATCCGCGATGAAAGTTTAATGACTATGCCCCAGCTTGTTACACTCTTTTCTGTGGGAGGCAGAGCGGACTCACAGCTTGGTGTCAAACTTGCTTCGGCAGTAATGCTTGCCCTGCCGATAGTACTGGCGTATCTGTTCTTCCAGAAATATTTCATACAAAGTATGACTTCAACAGGGTTAAAGGAATAAAATAATTATGCTACTTAATAATTCAAAAACAGGAACTCAGAGTCCTGAAGCAGATAGGTTTGACAAGAGCAAAATGGAAAAACAAGGAGTATCATTAATGAATAAGATAGTTAAGTATGAGGGTAACCCAATACTGACGAATAGAGATGTTCCGTTTAGGGTTAATTCGATTTTTAATGCAGGTGCGGTTAAAATAGGGGATCGTTATCTGCTGCTTTGCAGAACAGAGATGCCAGATGGGAGGTCCTCTTTTACCCTGGCTGAGAGTACTGATGGAATAAAATTTATGGTTGCAGATAAACCTTGCCTTACGCCGCGCGATCACAAGGATTTTTTTGAATATGTTGAATGGGGAATTGAAGATCCGAGGATTATCCCCATTGACGGCAGTTATTATATTACTTACACCGGTTACTCTCAATATCAGCCGCTTGTTATGCTTGCTGAAACAAATGATTTCAAAAGCTTTATCGTACATGGACCGATCAGTGAACCATCCAACAAAGACTGCTCTTTTTTTCCTGAAAAGATAGACGGCTATTATTGGAAAGTTGACAGACCCTCTGCCGGAAATCGAAAAGATATATGGATCAGCAAAAGTCCCGATCTTATTCACTGGGGCTCGCCGCGTGTTTTGATGCAGCCGCTTCCCGGAACATGGGAAGCCGATAAAATTGGTTCTTCGAGTAATCCGGTTCGGACAGAAGAAGGGTGGCTGATGCTTTATCATGGAGTACGGGAGTTTCCTGCCAGCTCAATCTATAAACTTGGAGTTGTTCTGCTTGATTTGGAAAAACCCTGGGTTGTAAAAGGAAGAAGCCGGGAACCGATTATTTTTCCTGATCATGATTATGAAAGAACGGGAGATGTTATGAATGTGGTGTTTTCCAATGGCTGGATATCCGAACCGGATGGTAAACTAAAAATTTACTACTCAGGTGCAGATACTAACGTAAGCCTTGCGGTTACATCGAAAGAATACCTGGTGTCTTTATGTATATAAAAATAATTAAAGTTAGATTTTTACTTTTAACTGTCTCCACTTTGTTTCTGTTTTCTTCCTGCGAATCTGCAAATGAACAGATGCAGAGTAAAGATTCGCTGGTAAACTCAGCTCACCTTGACTCTCTTTACGAGCAGATAAATGTTAATGATAAAGTTATGGGAATTATCCACATATACAGCGATTATCCATCATATAAATGGGTCTCTGATGATGATGAAGGAGCTGCCTGCGTTGACGATGCTGCCCGTGCTGCGGTTTTTTACCTCAAAGAGTATGATTTAAGAAAAGATACTGCAGCACTTGTAAAGGCTGAAAAACTAATTGAATTCTTGCTGTTTATGCAGTCGGATAACGGCTTTTTCTATAATTTCATTTTTGACGATAATACTATAAACAAGACTCACAAAAATAGTATTAATATTGCAGGCTGGTGGAGTTGGCGCGCAATGTGGGCTCTTTCTGAAGGTTATAGAATACTTAAAGAAATTGACCCGGATTTGTCCGGCAGGATAGCTGCGTCTTTAGGCAAAGCAGTAAATGCAGCAGAAAAATCTTTTCCGGTTGAGCAGAAAACAAGGAGTGTAGAAGGTGTAGAAATTCCTGAATGGCTGCCTGATGAAAGTGCCTCAGACCAGGCTGCGGTTCTCTTGCTTGCTTTCTTAAATGTATTTGAGCAGACTAAGGATTCTGTAGTTCTCAGGTATGCCGATACATTATGCGATGGTATCCTTCTTATGCAGAAAGGTGGCTCTGAAGAAATTCCGTACGGTGCTTTCCTGAGCTGGCAGAATATCTGGCATGCCTACGGAAGCAGCCAGTCATATGCGCTGTTAAAGGCTTCCCGAATATTAAAAAGAACTGACATTCGGTCTGCTGCAATTAAGGAGATTAATTTCTTTTATGATTATCTGCTGAAAAAGAATTTTCTCAACAGTTTTGAAATTACAAAAGCAGGAAGCAGCTATAATTTCTCTAAGGAGGAAAGATTTTCACAGATAGCTTACGGGATAAGACCTATGATATTTTCATGCCTGGAGGCATTCTCATTAACAGGCGACTCAGCCTTTTATTCCAAAGCTGCAAAGATAGCTGGCTGGTTTTTCGGTCAAAATCCTGCAAATACCCGGATGTACAATCCTTCTAACGGAATTTGTTTTGACGGCATAAATTCTGCCGATGAAGTCAATTTAAATTCCGGAGCGGAATCTACAATAGAAGCCCTGCTCTCGATGCAGATGCTTGAACAATATGGATTAAGCAATAGTATTATCAAACAAAGATTGGAATAATCTGAAAATGATAGTGGAAAAGACCCGGCTGCTTTTAAAACCAGACCCTGAAAAAGTACTGCTCCGTCCTCTTGAGCCTTCATCCGTAAACCAAAAGATGAACATCATTAATAGATTGCTGAATCTCACTGAACAGGATGTAAAAAATGAGCTGGATAAGATCAACATCGAATTTAAGAACAGGCACAGGAATACAGAGGATTTCTTTCTGAAACGTTATAACCAGGTCGCTTCTTATTTTCCGGATAAGAAGGAGTTTAGCAGAGAACGGAAACTTCTTGCCGGCGCTATATTTTCAATGGAATATTCTCTCGAGTCAGCTGCACTGTTCAATCCTTCAATTGTTTGGGATCCTGATCAGTCGGGACTCCAGGACGGAAGCAGAAGGTATATACTGAGTCTGCGTGCAGTTGGTGAAGGTCATATATCCTCGATCGTGTTTCGCACAGGGATTATCGACAGTAATAATAAAATAACGGTTGATGATCCTGCCCGTTTTGTTTCCGCGCCGGTATCAACAGCTAACCCGGTGTATGAAAAGGAATTGTTCATTAGGAAAATAGAGACTCTTAATTTAGGCGGTGAATTTTCTGGAAAGATTCTCGGGAGTCTTGGGAACACTTTTACGCTCAATGAGCTTGAGATTGCATTTAAACGAATCCTGTCGGATCCGAATTATGCCGGTAAAAATAACGCTGAAGCTGCCGAAGAAATTTTGTCTTTTAGCCGTTCAGAATATGAAATATTCTACAATGAAGAAATACCTTTAAGTGAAAGGATCATTTTTCCGGGAAGCCCGGCGGAATCCAACGGGGTAGAAGATGCACGGTTTGTTGGATTTACCGGAGAAGACGGCAGTATATCATTCTATGCTACATATACAGCTTACAACGGGAAGAAGATCCAGTCGCAGCTCCTTGAAACAAAAGATTTCCTGCACTTCAGGATAAACAAAATTTTTGGATCTGAGGCCAGGAATAAAGGAATGGCATTATTTCCCCGGAAAGTAAACGGGAAGTATGTTATGCTTTCGAGACAGGATAATGAGAATAATTACATAATGTATTCAGATGATCTGCTTTTCTGGAACTCAAAAAAGTTATTATCCGAACCTGCCTTTACCTGGGAGATGGTGCAGCAGGGAAACTGCGGATCTCCGGTCGAAACGGAAAAAGGGTGGCTGGTGCTGACACACGGGGTGGGACCTGTGAGGAAATACTGCATTGGGGCAATGCTGCTTGATATCGATGATCCCGGAAAGGTAATCGGACGGCTTAAAGATCCTCTTATATATGCCGATGAAAAGGAAAGAGAGGGGTATGTACCTAATGTGGTTTACAGCTGCGGAAGTATTGTAAAAGGCAACGATTTGATCATTCCATATGCAGTATCTGATTATGCGGGCAGCTTTGCAAAGGTCAGTCTGTCGGCTCTTTTAAATGAATTAACATCTGAAAGAGGTTAACATGTTAAAGAATTTACTGAAATTTTTATTGCCGGTTTTTGTGCTTGTACTTGTGAATTCCTCTGCCTGCAGGGGACAGATATCGGACGACAGGCTAAAAGTTGATTATAGCGGAGACGCAAAGATTGAAGTAGGCGGACCTTTTGCGGGAATTGAACTTCACCATAGTTCACCCCTTCTTCAGAGGATCAGTTTCTTTTACCCGGTGGCAAATAGTCTTGATGAAAGTACTGATTACTGGAAACGCGATACTTCTTTTATTATGCAGCTTGGTCTTAAAGTGGGTAACGGTCCAAAGGAGTTCATAGGTCGGGAACCATTTGAATTTACTTTGACACCTTACTCAGTTGTATTTCATAAGGAGGATGACGAGAAAACTGTTAAAGTCTCTTATACCTTTGCGGGTTCAAAACCTGCGATGGTTATTAAATATGAAATTATAAATAAAAAAAAGGAAAATACTCCTTTCGAATTCTATACGGATCTTGAGACTGCGTTAAGGACCAGTCATTCATTTAATTTTATTAATAATGCATGGACTGAATACGACAGCAGCAATTCTGCAGTCTTCACAAATTTTGATGATCCGCAAACACAGAAAGCACAGATCATTATTATTAATGCAGGTGAAAAACCTGCCTCCTTCAGTACCGCAAGTTCTCTTACGGGATTAACTAATCCCGGTAATGATTGGATGACCCTGGAAAAATTAGATAATAAATTTATACCCCGGGAGAATCAAAGCCGTCCTGCAGCTAAATTCCTTTACCGTAAAACTCTCAAACCCGGTGAAACCATGACTGTTGTGCAGGTCATAGGCATGTGCAGACAGGACGAAGGAAAAGAACTCGCAGATTATCTTAGTAAGAATTATCAAAAAGAAGTTAATAATTATGAGCAGGCGGTACTGAACAAAGTTTATAAAGGAACGGAACTTAGATCGGGCGATTCTGTAATAGATAAATCGGTTTCCTGGGCTAAAGCAATTCTCGAGGTAAATACACATTATATAGACGGCGAATTTACCCCGATGCCCTGTCCGGCCGAGTATAATTTTTACTTTACTCACGACGTACTTAAAACTGATCTGGCCGCGGTGAATTTTGATACTGCAAGGGTTAAAAGGGATCTGGACTTTATTATCCGGCATGCTGATGAAGATAAGATCATTCCTCATGCGTATTACTGGAAGGACAGTGCCTTTGTTACCGAGTATGCGGCACATGACAACTGGAATAACTTCTGGCTGATTATAGTCTCCGGAACATATCTTCGTCATTCTGGCGACACGACATTTGTAAGGACTCTTTATCCCTATATACAGAAGAGCCTGAAGCAGGCGCTTATGACCAAAGGTGACGATGACTTGATGTGGTCGAATATGCCTGACTGGTGGGACATAGGCAAGATCTATGGCCAGAGAACATATATGACCGTGCTGGCCATTAAAGCTATCAGAGAATATAATTTCATTTCTTCGGTTCTGGGAAATAACATTAATCAACTGCCCGAGTATGAATCTATGGCCGACCGAATGCAGCACCAATTGAATGCAAAGCTCTGGGATGACAGTCTTAAATATCTTATAAATTATTACGAACCTGGCAAAAAAGATACGCACTACTACATTGGTTCACTTCTGGCAGCACATTACGGTCTGCTGAGTAAAGAGAGGACGGATGAGCTTGTAGAGACTGCGGGTAAAAAGCTGCTCGATGAAAAGGTTGGTATTTATAATGTTTTCCCCATGGATTTTGATAAGCTTGGAAGCTACCTGAAGTTTGTCGGGAATGAAGCGGGAGATCCGTTCCTTTATGCCAACGGCGGAATATGGCCTCACGGAAATGCCTGGTATGCACTGGCCCTCATGGCTGATGGAAAAAAGGATAAAGCGTATTCATTTATCAGGAACATAATGACAATCGACGGCGTTATGGAAGGCCCGAACGGACAGCCGGCTATGTACGAAGTCAGGGATGGAAATTACAACGATCCCGCTGCATATGGAACAGTTGATAAGCCGCAGTTCCTCTGGGCCGCCGGCTGGTATCTTTATTCATTGTACCATCTGTTTGCGGTTCAGGAAAATGAATGGAACATACATCTTGACCCGTATAATCCGGGTGAAACCCCTGTTTTAATGGATCTCTACACTAGCGGAAGTCTGGCTGAATTAAATGTAACAGGCAGCGGAAAATATTTAAAAAGATACTCTACGACGGGAAAGAATTGCCCACAGCAGTCATTCCATATAGTGGAAAATTTAAACATATAGCATTAGAGACAGGTGTGCCTTCATCGCCCTACCTTGCAGACTGCCGGTCGCAGCTTGAGTCAGCCGGGTACGATGCCGGTTCAGGTGTGCTCAACCTGACGCTCAGAAGTTTTCCCGGGCATGCTGATATGGTCACTGTTATAACACCTGCAAAACCTTCCGGGGTATTTGTTGATGGTCAGCAGTTAATTGAACAGCCTGAGGTAACCGAAAGCGACGGAGTATATAGTATCAGCTTTGGATTCACATTCAAAAATACGGAAGCAGAAATTAGAATGGAGTTTGAATAATTTTAGAATGAGTAAAAAGTATTACCTGCATGATAATTGGAGTGTTAAAGTTACGAGCAGCCCGCAAGGGGAAAAGGACTTTCCAGGCAAAAAACTAAAGAACTGGATTCCTGCTGAAGTTCCCGGAACAATCCATACTGACTTGCTGAATGCCGACATTATTGATAATCCTTTTAAAGAACGGAATGAATTTAATTATAACTGGATAACCAGAAGCGCGTGGACATACAGAACAGAATTTAAATATCCCGAAGGACTCAGCAGAAGTTCTATAATAAAATTAGTTTTTGAAGGGCTTGATACTGCCGCAGACATATTCCTCAATCATAAATTAATCGGCCGTACCGAGAATATGTTTGTTAAATATGAATTTAATGTTGACCAGGTTTTGAATTCAGGCAGAAATGTCCTTGAGTTAAGATTTGAGTCGCCGCTTGAGCTGGCTGTTAAGCGTGAAAAAGAATACGGAAAACTCTCGACTGCAAAAGATTCCTTCAGGGTTTATATAAGAAAGGCTCAGTATTCATTCGGGTGGGACTGGGGACCCTCTTATCCAACAACCGGAATCTGGCGTCCTGTTTATCTGACAGCAGTAGAAAAAGCTGCAATTACTTCCGTCAGTTTTATTACAGAGAAGCTTACCCGCAGGAAAGCAAGGGTTAAAATAGGACTCGAAGCTGAGGTCTATACAAAAGAACCTGTAAAGGCGACAATTATACTTAGCAGAGATAATGAATTCTACCATAAAGAAATCAGGAATGTTAATAAAAAGAAACACAATGTAAGTTTTGAAATTGATAACCCTTCTTTATGGTGGCCGAACGGCAGTGGGGAACAGAATTTATATGATCTGATTGTCAGTCTTAGCGATGCTTCAGGGACAATTTTTTATGAAGAACAAAAGAAAGTAGGTATCCGGAAGATTGATCTGGAACTCAGCAAAAAGGATAAATCTGTATTCCGTTTCAGAGTTAATAATAAAATTATTTATATGAAGGGGATGAACTGGATACCGGCCGACTCATTTCTACCACGCGTAAAAGAGAGGAAATATGCTGAACTTTTAAATCTTGCAGCAGAGGCAAATGCGAATATGATACGTGTATGGGGCGGTGGGATTTATGAAAATGATGAGTTTTACCATTTGTGCGATAAACTTGGTCTGCTTGTATGGCAGGACTTTATGTTTGCCTGTGAAAATTATCCGGAACATGATGAATTTGTTAAAACCGTATCTGAAGAAGTAACGCAGAACGTTAAGCGGCTGCGGACACATCCGTGCATAGCCTTATGGTGCGGTAATAACGAGAATGAATGGATCTGGTACAGAACTCTTTCCGGGTCATATAAAGAAATGCCGGGGTATAATTTATTTCATAAGGTAATACCCGCTTTAATGAAATCGCTTAGCCCTGATTTACCATACCGGCCTACCTCACCTTTCGGAACAGATGAGGATCCCAATTCACAGACTTCAGGCAACAGGCATCAATGGGATATCTGGAGCAACTGGATCGATTACTCACATGTGGCAAATGACAATAGTCTGTTTGTAACTGAATTCGGTTTTCAGGGTCCTGCCTGTTTAGATACTTTTAATAAAATACTGCCGGCCGGAAAAAGAAAAATTCAGTCGCCGGCATTTGAGTATTATAATAAACAAATTGAAGGTCCTGAAAGAGTAATACGTTTTCTGGTGGCTCACCTGCCTGTTAGAACGGATTGGGATGATTTTATCTACCTTGCACAATTGAACCAGGGGTTAGCACTTAAAAGGTGTCTTGAACACTGGAGAGGAAACAGGAAAGTTACAGGCGGAAGTCTTATCTGGCAGCTGAATGACTGCTGGCCTGTGACGAGCTGGTCTTTGATTGATTCTTCAATTATTCCCAAAATGGCTTACTACTTTGTTAAAGAAGCCTTTTCCGATACTGTTATTCATTTCAGAGAGTCGGGTTCAGTATTGAAAATCTTCGTTTTAAATGAGGGTGAGATCGAAAGGTTTACTATTGAAACTGAAATACTGGACACTCTTACCGGAAAAATTATCCTGACCAGATCAAAGAATATCTATGCGGTTAAAGGAAAATATACTGAAGCTGATAAAATAAATACTTCGAAGGTATCAAATACTCAAAACCTGGTTATTATTTCCAGTCTGTACGACGAGGATAGAAATATTATCCACAGGAACTTTTATGCCGAAAAAGAATGGAAACATATCGGCCTGGCTGATCCGGCTATAAAAATTTCGCTTCCGGGAGGTTCGGGATCAGACTTTATAGTACTTACTACTACCCGGACGGCATTCTTCGTAGATGTCTATCATCCGGGTATTACTTTCAGCGACAGGGGTTTTATTCTGCTTCCCGGAGAAAAGAAAAAACTGAAGATTATAAAAGGCAATAAGAGAATCGGCGGGGAGAACATAAGGATATATTCTTTAAATAATTACCTGGAGCAGTGATATGAAATTACAACATAAATCATTGAGCTTTCCGGGGGTTATACTGGCAGCCCTTTTTCTATTGAGTCAGGTCTATGCCCAGCAGATAAATATTAACCGTGTTGAACTGATGCCGAATATGCCTTCGCCTTATGAAATGCGCGACTGGAAGCAGGCGGCGGCCGGATATGATAGTCTTGTCTTTGATTTTAACCTGACCGGGCAATATCTCCCGCTGATCTGGCTGAACACAAATACGATTAATTATCCTGACCATAACAGTTTCGGACTTCATACTGTAGTTGGGACCACTGTCCCATCTTCCTCTGAAGCAATTAACCTGATACCCGCGGTAACGGGTGCTACGCTTGCCGGTATTGATAAGAGCAATCAGAACGGGAATAACTTTGTGCTGATGAGTGAAGAATATTTTAGTAAGGACAACGGGGCAGATGTTTACCTTAACCACCCTTCAGGAAGCAATTGGGATGACTGGTGGTACGATATTATGCCGAATATATTTTTCTACCAGCTTTATGATCAGTACCCGCCATATGGTGAATTTTCCTACCAGTTAACAAAGATAGCTGACCGCTGGCTTGAAGCAGTTGCTGTAATGGGAGGGAGTCCTACTCCCTGGCAAGTTCCTGATATGAATTACCGGGCTTTTAACCTAATGACCATGACGCCTTATGCGTCAGGCGTTCCCGAGCCTGAAGCTGCGGGAGCTCTTGCATGGATCTTCTACAATGCATACAAGGAAACGGGAAATGAAGATTATAGAATTGGAGCAGAATGGTGTATGGAGTTTCTCAATTCACTCAATTCTAATCCTTCATATGAACTTCAGCTGCCATACGGTGTACTTGCCGCAGCCAGAATGAATGCTGAACTCGGGACAGACTACAACATTACTAAACTGGTAAACTGGTGTTTTGACGTAGGCCCGCTCAGGGAGTGGGGAGCAATTGTCGGTACCTGGGGCGGTTATGATGTAGATGGTCTTATCGGTGAGGTAAATGGTTCAAACGATTATGCTTTCCTGATGAATACATTTGAACAGATCGGAGCGCTGGTACCATTAACACGGTATGACGACAGGTTCGCCAGAGGTATAGGTAAATGGGTGCTGAATGCTGCAAATGCCGCCAGATTGTTTTACCCGAATTACCTTCCTGATCAGAACCAGGATAGTGAAGAATGGGCTCATCAGTATGATCCGTATTCATATATAGGACACGAAGCACTGCGTCAGTCGCAGGGCGGAGCCAGTCCCTATGCAACCGGTGATGCGATCAGCGGCGGATGGGGACTAACCAACCTTGCACTTTACGGATCTTCGCATATCGGTATTGCAGGCGGGATCATTGATACGACCGATGTCAGTAAGATTCTGCAGCTTGATCTCTTAAAAACCGATTACTTCCATTCGAATGCATACCCGAGCTTTCTTTACTATAATCCGTACACTTCCGGCAAACAGATCACCATTGACGTCGGATCAGGTTCACATGATATTTATGATGCTGTCTCCAATTCAATATTAATAGGAGGAGCTACCGGTAATACGCAGATTACTATTCCTGCTGATGGTGCTGTAATTGCAGTAATTATTCCTTTGGGAAGTACAATAACCTATGATCTTAATAAAGCATATGTAAATGGTATTGTTATCGATTACCTCTCTGGCCAGCCTGTTACAAATTATCCGCCAAGGATAAAATCGCTCTCGTCTGAAGATACACTGCTGGTATTCGGCGACTCAACAAATATCTACTGTACTGCTGAAGATATAGACGGTAATCCATTATCGTATCAGTGGCAGGTATCAGGCGGAAGTTATACAGGATCCGGTTCCGAAATTAGCTGGCAGGCGCCTGCCGCTGCAGGCACATACCTGATTATCTGCACAGTAAATGATGGACAGGGGGGAACTGCATCAGATTCTGTTCTTATCGATGTAACTGAATTTATTAATTTTGATCCGGTTATAACGGGAATGACAGCGCACCCCAGGAAAATAAATCCGGGCTCTGTTTCTCAGGTAACCTGTTATGCCTCTGATCCTGACGGTGATACTTTAACCTATACATGGTATCCGGGTTCCGGGACAATTAATGGAACCGGAGCAGAAGTAACCTGGACAGCTCCGGTGACAGAAGGTAATTATTATATTGCCTGTCTTTTGAGCGACGGGAGGGGTGGAGAAGCCTTTGATAGTATCGGCGTTTCAGTACGTGACACTTCAGTTCATCAGTCGGGAGATCTGGTAGCATATTATCCGTTTAACGGCAATGCAGATGATGCCAGCGGATTTAACAATAATGGAACTGTATCAGGCGCTGTTCTCGTACCCGACCGGCATGGCAATCCATCCAGTGCCTACGGGTTTGATGGAGTTAATGATTATATACAGGTTCCCAGCAGTCCAAGTCTCAACTTTCAAAATTCAGTCAGCATTAATTTCTGGATCACGGTAAGCCAGTTCTACGAAAGAGAATCTTACCCTCTTTCACATGGTAACTGGGAAAACAGGTGGAAAGTTTCTCTGACGAATAAGCATATAAGATGGACGGTAAAGACTAATACCGGAACAAAAGACCTTGATTCGGAAACAGAACTGGTTCAGGATAGCCTCTATAATGTTACTGTCCTCTATGACGGCAGTGATTATGAGATTTACATAAACGGCGAGCTCGATGCCTTCACAACATTTTCAGGACAGATCTTAACTACGAATATTGACCTTATGATGGGACAGGTTCTTCCGGGTAACAACCAGTATAACTTTAACGGTGTGCTGGATGATATCAGGATTTACAATTATGCCATTTCGTATGCAGATATTCAGTCACTCTATGACATATCTACCGGTATCAAAGATTACCAGGAAACAGCGGAACCTCTGGAATATGGACTGATGCAGAACTATCCAAATCCCTTCAATTCGGAGACGAATATCAGGTATATTATCAAGAAACAAAGCAGGGTAAATCTTGAGATTTATGATGTAATTGGAACGAGAGTAAGAACACTTTATAATGATCTCAGGTCAGGCGGAACCTATACCGCAGTATGGGATGGAAAAGATGACCATGGCAGATCAGTCTCCAGCGGCGTTTATTTCTGTAGACTTAAAGCGGGTGGATTTCTCCAGACCAAAAAAATTCTTCTGTTGAAATAAGGATAAAGATCGTTTCCCAAATAAAGACTTCCCTGAAAGTTTGTAAAATAATATATTTCCATCGTAGAAGAATTATTAATTACTTATGCTGTTCAAATCGGATAAATTAAAGTACAGCCTGGCTGTAATCTTCGGTATAGTTTCTGTCCTGATCGGACTGTTTCTTACGATCGGTTATATATTGAAAGCTGTAATTGAAAGAATTGGTGAACCCGATCAGTCTCTTATATTCTGGTATCTGCCTATGCTATTCATAGGCCTCATTTTTCTGAAGTTAGGCCTGGGGTTTGGCATATGGGGATTTATGAGTTTGCGGAAAATGAAGTCTTTTCATACTTAATTAATGATTTAATAATCTAATAATTGCTTAAACCAGCGGGAAAAGTTGTATCTTTAAGGTTCACATTTACGGTAAAATATGCAGAACGTTGACGATAGAAGCGAAATATTAAACTTTCAGAAAATTGCCAAAAATCTTATACCTTCTCCGGGAGAGATCCCGGAAATTGGAGGTCTTGATATATACGGCGAGACAATTCCCCTGTCAGGGGAGGTATGCGGTGATCATATAATTTATGTTGATTTCGCTAAGAGATTCAATCTGCCTGAAAGGATCAGGCGGGCTGAAACTGCCGGACGTATTGATATAGTTAATAAGCTGCGGGGCTTGAAAGATAAAGCCGGTATAATGCTTTCGGACGTTTCAGGTCACAGCATAACAGATCATCTTCTTAATGCTATGCTGCACCAGGCATTCCTTGTGGGAGCCAGTTATGAGCTTACATTGTTCGGCGAAATAACGATAGATCTGTTTGAAACTATCAACCAGAGGTTTCACCAGTCATCCAGTATAGATAAATTCTTAACACTTATATACGGAGAAATACAGAACGACGGAAGGTTCAGTTTCATTTCAGCTGCTCATCCGCTGCCTGTGGTATTTTCAAATGAATTTAACAGAATAGTAAATATCGATAATCATAATTTTATCAATTTTGTACCAATAGGAACTTTGCCTTCCGAAGCTGATATCGACAGTATACAGACAAAGAGCATCATTGGTTACAAAACAAAATATTCCCTTAACAGCATCAATGTTATGGGAAAGGGTGATATACTCCTTCTTTTCAGCGACGGTTTTACCGAGCAGGACAACGGCGAACAGAATTATGTTAAGGACAGGCTTGAACAGCAGCTGATTCGTTCCAAGCATCTTTCAGCCAGAGAGATATTTTATGGAATTAAGGCCGACTTTTCCACTTATTGTCATTCCAGGGACGATGATGCAACCCTGATCCTGATTAAAAGAACTTAGTACCTCCTTTACCTTCCCCGTGTTTTGAATTTGATAACAGCGGATATTTGTCCGGCGGATTTTTAATTTTGTATCGTCAATTAAAAATTCAAATCCTGATAAGACACGGAAGACTATGAAATATCTGATTATTATTAATGAAGCGCCTTACGGAACTGAAAAAGCGTACAATGCAATGCGCCTTGCAATGCAGATCCAAAAAGATTTTCCGGAAAATGAAGTATTCCAAACCGGGAGGCCTCTTCCACCAGGGAAGGTAAGAAGTTAATAACTGCTGATATGATTGAATTAGCTAAACTGTTCCTGAAGCTTGGGACTATAGCATTTGGGGGACCTGCAGTAAGCATCGGAATGTTCGAAGACGAGGTGGTGTCCAAACGCGGGTGGATTGACCGGCAGCATTTCCTCGACCTTGTTGGTGCTACTAATTTAATCCCCGGTCCTAACGCCGTTGAAATGGCTATCCATATAGGGTATAATCAGAAAGGGCTCATCGGGGCATTTATTGCCGGTTTAAGTTTTATGTTCACATCTGTGGTAATCACCGGAGTATTGGCGTACTTTTATCTTCTCTATGGAAGTCTGCCTGCAGTCGAACCTTTTCTTTACGGTATAAAGCCTGCTGTGATAATAATTATCCTTAATGCTGTTTATAAGCTGGGAGTCAAAGCTGTTAAGAAGGAGAAGTCTGTTCTTAGTATGAAGCTGATAATGATTGCTGTTATCGTGTCATTATTAAATTTATACGGTCTGAATGAAATTTACGCCATCCTGGCAGGAGGAATATTCGGAGCATTCTTCCTTTTAATTTCCCGGAAAAGAACAAAACTTAGTTCATTTTCTCCCCTGATCCTGCTTCCTGTTTTTATGCTTAATACTGTATTACAGACAGTAGAGAAAACAACTATATCACTCTCAAAATTATTTTTAACTTTCCTTAAGATTGGTGCCGTCTGGTTCGGAAGCGGTTACATTCTGGTGGCGTATTTTAACGGTGAGCTGGTACAGGGACTTCACTGGCTCACAAGGAAAGAGCTTCTTGATGCAATTGCCGTAGGTCAATTTACTCCCGGTCCGCTCCTTTCCTCTGCTACTTTTATCGGCTACCAGATTGCAGGAATCTCCGGTGCAGTTTTAGCAACGGTTGGAATTGTCATTCCCTCATTCGTTTTCGTCTTAATCTTAAATCCCATTATTCCACGGATAAGGAAATCTATCTACCTCTCTAAATTTCTTGATGCAGTCAATGTTAGTGCACTCGCAGTAATGTTTGTCGTGGCTGTAAAACTGGGTATTGAGGTAATATTGACGGCTGCGGGTTTCAGCTGGAGAGCCGCTCTTATCGCTCTTCTAAGCACAGCTGCTTTTTTAGCTTTCAAAAGAATAAATTCTGCATACATCGTATTCGGTGGTGCCGCTTTGGGGTATCTCTTATACCTTTTTTAGCACTTTTTCCTTCGTAGTTATCCCGGATTATGGACGGAGAAAAGACGGTTCATAGACGGTTCAACAGGGATTTTTCAGGTAAATTGATGAATTATTAAACAGTGAAGTCAGAGAACTGAGATACCTTTTTTAGCACTTTTCCTTCGTAGTTATCCCGGATTATGGACGGAGAAATGACGGTTCAACAGGGATTTTTCAGCTAAATTGATGAATTATTAAACAGTGAAGTCAGAGGACTGAGATTGGGGTCCAAATCAAGCTTTCTCGTATAATAACAAACGATTTTTACGAATAATATTATATGTTTTTTAAAATTGAAATTCAACAGAAACATAGAAGCGATCTCTATTTAAAAAGGAGCAACGCTGCGTTTGTTATAATTATATGGCAGGTGAGATTGTAAATTGAATTAATTATTTTTTTATGAGAACCCGCATGGGTCAGAGATGTGATATTTGACAGAATTTTTGATCGGGATAGGATTTTAACTTTAAATATTATCAGTATTATGGATTTTTTCATTAAACCTTTATGCAGGAAAATGAACAGGAATCTTATTTTCGGGAATCATTATGCTTCCCGATAATTATCAGGCCCGTAACCTCGTAACTACTCTTAAAAACCAGGCAGGACTAACAAATGAGGAAACTGATCTTTTTCTCAGGTTTCTTTCATTGAAAAAACTGAGGAAGAAGGAACATTATCTCATGCCGGGTGATTTTTGCAACGCTGTGGCTTACGTTAATAAGGGGTGCTTAAGGCGATATATAATTGATGAACATTCAAAGGAAACCGTTCTTAATTTTGCAATGGAAGATTACTTTATTGGCGATCTGGAAAGCCTTCTTCAGGAAAAACCGACAGTCTATTTTATCCAGGCCCTTGAAGATTGCGAGCTGCTGATCCTGTCGCGCGAGAATTTGTCACGTGTCAGCGGTCTGATCCCAAAGTTTAAAAAGTTCCACGATGATAAGATAAATCGTAATCATTATTACACTTTAAAAAGACTAACTTTTGCCAAATCTGCAACCCCCGAAGAGAAATATATCCAACTGATGAAAGAACAGCCGCAGATCTTTCAACGCGTACCTATGCATTTTATCGCCTCTTATCTTGGTATTGAACCGGAGTCTTTAAGCCGGCTCAGAAAACGCCTTACAGTAAAGCCTCATATTTCTTAACCAAAGTCAATGAAACCGGACCCCTCCTGAGATTATCTTCGTAATGAGTTAACGGTTCCACTGGAATCACAAAACAATATTAAACAACGGAGGACCAAAATGTCGTACTTATTTATAAAACACCAGGTAAAGGATTATCCTGCCTGGAAAAAAGTATTTGACGGATTTATTGACACCAGGAAGGCGGGTGGTGAAAAGTCTTACCAGATCCTTCATCCGGAAGGCGAACCTGATAATCTGCTTGCAATTTTTGAGTGGGATAACATTGCAAATGCAAAGAAGTTCGTAAACAGCAGCGAATTAAAAAATACTATGGGAAATGCGGGCGTTGTATCACAGCCGGAAGTGTATTTCCTCGAAGAATATACGAAAGGTAAGGTTTAATATTCCTGTTCATTCCGTTAAGTAAAATTAAGTGTATATAATTTATAACGAGGTGTAATTATGAACAGACATATGAAAATTCTGGTTACCGGTGCAACAGGAAACACCGGTTCATTGCTCGTTCCGAAACTGATTAATGCAGATGCGGATGTAAGGGTTTTTGTGAGGGATGCTGAAAAAGGTGAATCATTCAGAAATATGGGTGCAGAGGTGGTCACTGGCGACCTTGATGCAGAAGAAAGTATTGTTCCGGCGGTAAAAGATATCGATAAAATATATCTGCTGACATGGAACGGACCAACTCAGCTGCAGCAGGTAAAGAATGTGCTTAATGCAGTTAAGAAAACAGGCGGGAGACCGCACATAATAAGGCATTCGATGTGGGGTCCTGAAAGTCGTATTATTAAGCAGGGACTTGAAGCGGAGGAACTGATCAAGTCCTCCGGTCTGCCATGGACAATTTTGAAACCTACTTTCTATATGCAGAATTTAATGATGGCCGCCGGTACAATTTCATCTGACGGTGTAATTTACTGGGATATGGGTAAAGGTAAGCTGGGTATGATAGATGTAAGAGATATAGCAGAAGCCGCTTTTAACGCAGTAACTAAAGAAGGTCTGGAAGGTAAAAGTTATATTCTTACCGGACCGCAGGCAATATCTTTTGATGATATAGCTTCCATTTTCTCTGAAAAACTTGGTAAGGAGGTTAAATATTTAAATGTGCCCGGTGAAGCTTCCAGACAGGCAATGGTCGGTATGGGCCTCCCTGAATGGATTGCCGATGGGTATGTGGAATTGTCAGAGGGATTCAGCAAAAACTTTGCTGCCTCTACGACTAATAATGTTGAGATACTAACAGGACGGACAGCGCGATCGTTTGAACAGTTTGCCGGTGATTTTCTAACGGTATTTGCTCCTGGTACTGAAGCAGCATAAAAATGATGGACAGCTGTGGTTTGGATTTTATCACAGAGTTACAATAAACGGAGATGTATCTCACAGACAGTTTTCTGAACACAAATACTGGATAGGGTATTAATTACTTTTCGACGTCTGTTAAGTTAACTAGAAAAGGAGATGTACCTATGAAGACGACAAGAATTCTATCTGTACTGTTTATACTTACTATTGCTGTTTATCTTTCTCCCGTACAAGCACAGGATCACGGCGGCAGACCTTTAACCGCGCAACTATCAGGAAGTAATGTTGTTCCTGGTCCAGGCGATAATGACGGTACAGGCACTGCGAATATCACACTTAATCCCGGACAGGGAGAAATAACTTATAAAATTACCGTTTCTAATGTTGAAAATATTACAGGCATTCATATTCATAAAGCCGATTCCGGTTCCTCCGGACCTGTTGTGGTTCCTCTAACCTCCTCGGGTGAATTAAGCGGAACTGTTACCGGCGTTGATAAAAGTATAATGACCGATATTTTAAAGAACCCTTCCGGTTATTATGTACAGGTACATAGTACCGATTTTCCTGCCGGAGCAATCCGCGGTCAGTTAAGCATTAAATAATTAGCAAAACTATAACCCCGGAATGATCCGTTCCGGGGTTTTGATTACACATTAAAACCTGCCTTCTGAAATTCACATAACAATCTTCAATCCTTTTTGAATGTTCATTAAATTGCTGCAAGCAATTTTAATTAGGGGATGATTCCAGGATGAACCTCAGGAAGTTTTTCATTAATTTGGGTTAGTAGATTTTTATGGGAAGGATTCACTCACTAGAAATATTCAGAAGCTCTTCTGTTAATGGAGCATACAGCAAAACCGGCATCTGAAAATCCTGAAGTATTATATGATCGTGCCGGAATGTAAACCGGTTCCAAACAAATCTAAATTCAACAAGGTTTTTTTATGAAAAAAAGTTATATCGTCTTACTCTCGATTACTGCATTAATAATAATATATTTTCTTTACAGATCATTTTTTGTCCATGAACAGGTACGGGCTGTTGAAATTCACCGGGGTAACCTTAAAACAGTCGTATATGCTACAGGCAGCGTTACGGCTGATTCTCTTGCAACCCTCAGAAGCGAGGCCGGCGGTATAGTTACTTTTATTAAGCCCAAAGAAGGCGATGCGGTGAGAACAGGGGAACTGCTTCTCACGACTAATCAGAGTGACCAGAAATTAAAATATGAGCAGGCAGAAAATGACCTTGAATCAGCAAAAATAAATCTTAGTGAAAAAGAACTGAATCTTAAAAGAAACCGGGCCCTTATTGAATCTAAAAGTATTACACAAAAAGAAATGGATGATGCGAAAAATGAATATGATCTGGCCAAATTACAGGTTGATCAGGCTCAGCTTGAACTTGATATAGCAAAAGAGGCTCTGAGAAAGACAGAAGTTAAAGCCCCTTTTAATGGAAAAATTATCGATGTTGCAGCAAACCTTGGTGATAACCTGATGCCGAATGCTGAGTGCTTTACAATACTTGCACCCCCCTCAATATTGATCAGGGGTGATGTTGATGAACAGGATGTTTCATTGTTGAGGCCGGGACTGAATAGTATAGTTGCATTTGATGCATACCCGGATAAGAAGTTTGATGGGAATTTATATCGGATCGTGCCCAAAACTGATCTTGCTACCAAGACTACGAGCATATATGTTAAGCTTAAGAACCGGCCCGATAATTTGTTTATCGGAATGACTGCAACAATAAATGTTCTGGCCGGTGAACTCGAGAATGTGCTGATAGTTCCGCGTACTTCTATAATTCAAAAACAGGAAGATCAATTCGTTTTTGTAATAAATAGCGATAATGAACTTAAATCGGAAAAAATAACCACCGGTAATTCTGAAGGGAAATATGCGGAATTAACAAGCGGAAATTTGAGTGAAGGAACGCTGCTGGTTGAACAGCCAAAAGAGAGCTATAAGGATGGTATAAAAGTAGAAGTCGTTAAATGAGGGAAAGACTATATTTAATTTTTAATATTGTACTTAAGCATCTTTCGTACAAGAGAAAGCAGACTATTCTTGTTATAGCAGGTGTTGCTGTCGGATCAATGGTTATGATCCTGACATTTGCCCTTGCAAACGGGATAATAAGTGATATTAAGAATAAGATTATTGATATTTCTCCATTAATAACCGTAAAAGGAGAAAAAGTAAATGGGAAGGAAAGATTGCTGGTCAGGTCTTCTCCTCATTCAGACGATAAATATTATATATCTTCAAGAATAGTTCCTGATGAAAAAAAGGAGATCAAACCCTATACGCAGATAATTTCTCTTATGGAAGGTGTTAAAGGGATAGATGCTGTTTCACCTAATGTAATAACGAAAGGGGTTATAAGATACAGAACTCTCGACAGACAGTGCCTTATTAAAGGAATAATTCCGGCCAGGGAATCGGGAATAGCAAGATTAGCTGAAAATATGCAGACCGGCAGCCTCGAAGAGCTGAGCTATACATCTAACGGAATTATCCTGGGGAGCGGTCTCGCTAAAAAAATAAAAGCCGGATATAATGATATGGTGAAGGTTATTGGCGAGAAGGGAATAAGCTATACTTTGAAAGTCGTTGGTACATTTTCTTCGGGCTTTTCTGCAGTCGATAATAATAACTCATATGTAAATCTGAAACTCGCCCAGAATATTATGAACCTGGGTTCAAATGTTGTCTCTTCAATAGGAATTCATACTACTTCACTTGAGACTGTTAATAACATCGCAAAAAATATAAGTGAGGTTACCGGATATAAAACCGAGACCTGGGAACAAGCTAATGCAAATCTGATCTCATTATTTGAACGCAATAATAATATTACTCTTTTCCTGGTAGTGTTTGTTTTTATAGTTGCGGGCTTCGGTATCGCAAATGTACTTATTACCCTTGTCCTGCAAAAGCGTCAGGACATTGCAATAATGAAGTCATTCGGATTGTCAAAAAATTCAGTTATTATGATCTTTATCCTGGAGGGACTGTTTATAGGAATAACCGGATCACTTATCGGAGAAGTCGCCGGACATTTTCTCACTAATTTTATCTCTTCATTACCTTTCAGTTACGGCGAGAGCGCTGTTGTAAAATCTGATCATATTGTAACCGTTCAAACCACTTTTTCTTATATCATTACAATATTGTTTTCAGTTATTGTCAGCGGAATTTCCAGTTATGGTCCGGCGAGAAGAGCTGCCGCCCTTAATCCTGTTAGTAATTTAAGAGTTTGATGAAATATTTGAATTATCATCTGATATTTATCGCATTTAAGCAGCTGGTCAACAGAAAAAGACAGGCATTTCTTACTATTGCCGGTATTGGTGTTGCAGTTATGGTCTTAATAACTGCCATATCACTAATGGACGGATTGCTTCAGAGCTTTATTCAGAAAATAGTTGATATAGCACCGCACGTTATTGTAAAAGGCGAAAAAGTTAATCCTGTAATTCCGGATCTTCTCGTTAAAAGAGATTCTCTTACTTCTCTTAATTTTATTAAGAATGTTGAAAGGGAGGATGAAGAGGTAATTAAGAATTATAAAAAAATTACGGGTATAATAGAAAAAGGTTCTCTCATAGAAACTATCTCCCCGATTGTAGCAATCAATTCGATAGGCATATTCGGCACACTCAGTCAGCCGGTACAATTGTTCGGAATAATTCCTGCACGACAGGATAAAATTTCAAAGTTAAGTCTGAATATGATAGATGGTAACTTTTCGGAGCTGCAAAAAACACCCGACGGTATCCTGATGGGGAATTCTGTAGCCGGGGACTTTACTATTAAAACAGGGGAGAGGATGCAGATCATTTCATCAGATGACAGGATCTACAGTGTAAAGGTTGTGGGTATATTTTCAACCGGAATAAATGATATTGACGGAAATGTTTATGCTAATATGAAACTGGTACAGAATATAGGAGAATACCCTCCGGATCAGGTAACCGATTTATATCTCAGGATAACCAATCTTTCAAAAGATAACGAGGTTGCAAATGAAATTGAAAAGGAGACAAATTATCAGGCAGTAACCTGGAAAGAGCAGGCGGCAAGTGTAATTTCTTTATACAGGATGATATCAATGATCGTATACTTCCTTGTTTTCTTTGTGATACTGGTAGCCGGATTTGGAGTGGCAAATGTTTTAATTACCAGTGTACTGGAAAAAACTAAAGATATCGCAGTTATGAAATCCATGGGATTTAAAAAGAGCGAGGTCACATTGATTTACTTCATTGAAGGAATGTTTGTTGCAGTAATAGGCGCCGCAATCGGTTGTCTGCTCGGGTTTATTATGATCCAGATCCTTTCCTCTATTCCTGTTGCAGCATCAAAAACAAGTACAATCAGTTCTGACAGACTTTTGATGGGGAAGAGTATCTGGTATTATGTTTTGGCTTCTGTGTTTGCTCTTGTTGTAAGTATAATAGCCTCGATAAGTCCTTCCAGAAAAGCGGCTAAAATTAATCCAATAGAAATTCTGCGTGGTGAAAGATAATGAGTGATCAAATATTAAAATTAGAACATGTAAGAAAAACGCTTGTTAATAAAAGTGACGGCGAAGTGATTTCAAACGTTATTCTGCCGGATATTAGTTTCGAAGTTAAAAAGGGTGAGTTTTCCTCTATTACGGGAACAAGCGGATCCGGCAAGACCACCTTGCTCTATTTAATGGGAGGACTGGATAAACCGACTGAAGGAAAAGTTTATCTTGACGGTGAAGAGATATCATCGCTGAAAGAGGAAGAACTTGCGGAGATGCGCAATAAAAAACTTGGTTTTGTTTATCAGTTTCATTTCCTGCTTCCGGAATTTACTGCTCTTGAGAATGTAATGATGCCGATGCTTGCACGCGGGCGGACCTCAATTCCTAAATCCAGAAAGAAGGCAAAAGAACTTTTGGAACAGCTTGGACTCGGGGATAAACTGCAGAGCAAACCGAACCAGCTATCCGGAGGGCAGCAGCAGAGAGTAGCCATCGCCAGAGCTCTTAGCAACGATCCTATCCTGCTCCTTGCAGACGAGCCTACCGGAAATCTTGATTCCCAAAATTCAGAAAATATCTACGATCTTTTTGAAAAGTTAAACAGGGAAAATAACCAGACCATTATAAATGTTACGCATGATGAACATTTTGCTTCAAAAACTCATAGAATAATTCATCTGGTTGACGGGAAAATAGACCAGGACAGGTATCTTTAACCCGCAGCGTAATCCCGCAAATTTATTTCCTGCCCGTGAAGGTCATTATTTCTGACTGAAGAATTTATGAAATATTCTGTTGCTCTGGATAAAGTTTTTGTAGAAGAATACTTTTACTGCATCATTAAACAAAAACCACAGCAGGGCATAAATGGTAACAGTCAGGCCCCATTTCCATCCTATAGCCGGCACAAATATTCCGTATACTCCAACCAGCAGTCCGAGCAAAGCTGTAGAAAGTGATGCAAGCAGCAGTGGTTTTGAAGGATAAGGCTTCTTAAAAAACCAGTCGCTGGTTCTCGTATTAAAGATAGTTGCATGCCCGGCAATAATTAATTTAGTAAATATTGCAGATTGTATAAGCGGCTGGGAAAGATTCGAATAAGTTTCAAGCAAATAAAAAATAAAAAATGAAGAAACGACACCCGCCAGTCCAAGCATAGTAGAAAGTCCGAACAGTTCTCTGTTATTCCATTTAACAGGAAAAGGATCCAGTTTAGTATTGTCATAAGCAATTGTAATGATCGGTATATCGTTCAGCAGGGCAAGTATAATTATCATAATAGCTGTTACAGGATAAAAGTTAAATATCAGGATTGAGAAAGTCATAAAGAAAATCACCCTGATTGTTTCAGCGATCCTGTAAACCGCATAACTATTCATTCTTTCAAATATCACACGTGCCTGTTTTATGGCGTCAATTATTACAGAAATTCCCGGCGCCATAAGGACAAGGTCGGCCGCTGCTCTTGCAGCATCAGTAGCGCCTGCAACAGCAATTCCTGCATCTGCTTTCTTTAAAGCCGGTGCATCATTAACGCCGTCTCCTGTCATGCCCACAATATGGTCTCCCTTTTGAAGCTGCTCAACAATAGTGTATTTATCTTCAGGGAACACCTGGGCAAATCCTCCGGCACCTTCTATAATTCTGATCATATCGGAGTCGTGTTTTTTACTGCTTCTTAATCCGGAATCTTCTCCCTCAATAGCATTGGTAAATTCTTTACTAACCTCTTTCGCCAGTTCCTTTACCTTATCTTCAGGAAGATCGGGATTTATCTGTTTGTGAATAGTTTCTGCAAGTATCTCGCTCATCTTAAGAAGCTTAAGACTTTCACCGCTCTTTAATTCATCGGCCTCAAGAACGTTTGGATTTAATCCCAGCTGCATTGAGATCTGTTTAGCAATTGCAACATTATCGCCGGTTACCATCTTAACATTAAGTCCAAGTTTTCCCGCCTCGGCGATTGTCTCTTTTGCGTCATCTCTCGGGGGATCGAACAAAGGAATAATCCCGACAAACCGGAAATTCTTTTCACCCTCTTTTTTAATTCCGGTTCCGAGGGTACGGTAGCCCTTCTCCGCAAATTCATTTATCGTCCTGTTAACCGAATCAGAATCCGTATCGTTAGATGACAATTTTAGTATTACCTGGGGAGCTCCCTTTGTTATATATAACCTGCTGCCGTCTTTCACAACAACAGCTTCGGTTCTTTTATGTACAGGATCGAAAGGTGTGAACTTTTCCAGCTTGTAGTCTTTTAATTTATTATATAGGTTTTTATCGGTGAGAAAATCGAATATCGGTTTCTCTATCGGATCACTATTTTCCTCTTTTGAGGATAAAGCCGCATAAAGCATCAGATCATCAACACTAAAACCGGAGTACGTTACCGGGTCGGCTACCGACATTATATTCTTTGTTAATGTACCCGTTTTATCTGAACATAATACATCTATTCCTGCAAGTTCTTCAATAGATGCCAGCCGGCTTACCACGGCCTGTTTCCTGGCAAGATTTATGGCTCCCACTGCCATCGTAACCGTCAGAACTGCCGGCAATGCCACGGGAATTGCGGCAACCGTTAGTACGAGCGAAAACCTGAGAATATTTATCATATCTTCGTGCCTGTATAGAGCCGTCAGTATTATAAGAACGACCATAAACAGCGTTACAAATATCAGGTAATTACCTACTTTTACGACCATTTTCTGGAAATGGCTTTTTTGTTCCTTTTCTGCTTTTGCAACAAGTGAAACAGTTTTACCGAAGTATGTATTTAGACCTGTAAGAGTAACAACGGAGATCATCTCCCCCTGTTTCGCAACTGAATTTGCATATGCTGTATCATTTGCATGCTTTGTAACCGGCAGTGATTCTCCTGTAAGAGCCGACTGATCTATTTGTATATACTCACCCTCTATCAGTTTTACATCTGCGGGAATTATCTCTCCTATCTTAATTTTAATAATATCGCCGGGCACCAGCTCTTTTGCATCCACTGATTTGAATACCCCGTCTCTCAGCACAGTTGCTTTCTTTGCCAGTTTCTGTTTAAGAACGCTCAAAGCACTGAGGGCTTTGCTCTCCTGCCAGAGGTCGATAACGGCATTCACAAATAACAGTGCGGTGATTATCCCAAAATCATCCCACTTCTGTACAGCAGCTGAAAGTATGGCGGCAAGCTCAATCATCCATGGAATCGGTCCCCAGAATCTGCGAAGAACCCTATGCAGAAAAGTTTCCTCCTTTTCGGGCATTTCATTTAGTCCGTATTTTTTAATGCGCTCCCCGGCTTCGGCCTCAGTCAACCCCTTATTAACATCTGTATTTAGTTCTTTTAATACATCATCAATTGATTTTTTCCCAAATTCATTTTTTTCCCCGGACATATTATTCTCCTTATAGAAAAATGGTGCCCTCCTCAAATATTGACATTCAAAAGTTTATGAAGTTTTGGATCGAACATTATGAAGTGTATCACACGCCCTTTTTATCGGTTCCTGTTAACTGCTTTCGTGTATATAAGTACTAACTGAAGGCAGAGGGATAAGATTTTGCCCGGCAGCGTAGGCTCTGCCGGGCAAATATTATATGAAATTAAATTTATCGCAGATTATTATTGGAGTAAAATCATTTTCCTGGATTCTGTGAAAGAACCAGCCTCTATGCGATAAAAATAAATTCCGCTTGATAAATTGGAAGCATTAAATTTAATAGTATAAACTCCCTGTTCCTTTACTTCATTCACCAGCGTAGTTACTTCATTACCGAGGACATCATATACCTTTAATACAACATTACCTCTCTGCGAAACAGAGTATTGAATTTCTGTTGTCGGATTAAAGGGATTAGGAAAGTTCTGCTTCAAACTATATTTGGCCGGAACAGGCAGATCTGCTTCTATTATATCTGAATACTCGTAACCTCCTGCGATATCGATCTGTTTCAGTCTGTAATAAAATGTCCCTGCTTTGTCAGGCTGATCAGAATATGTATAGTTTTGTTTTTCTGTTGTAGTGCCGAAGCCGTACACAAATCCTATCTTATTAAAACTGATATTGTCATCACTTCTTTCAATTTCAAAACCACTGTTATTAATCTCCGTTGCGGTAGTCCATTTTAGTATAACGGTATTCTTGCTTATCGATGATGTAAAGGAGATCAATTCAACAGGTACAGGGACGTCATATTCATAAGCCCCAATATCAACCGTGTCTTCTGATATTCTCTGATGAGCTGCGAGGTCGAGATCAGGCAGCCATAAACCGGTGGTATCGGGTGTCCCGGCGTTTCTGCACGGAGAAAATTCCTGTATAGCATAGGGGTCATTGCCCCCTCCAACGAAAAGAGGATCTTCGGATATATTACCGGTTCCCGGAATTACTGTGTTTATATCAGAATATTCTACTACAATCGTACTCTGATTAAATGCCAGGTCATCGGGGCTATTTCCCCATACAATACAATTTTGAACTGAACCGGTGCTTTGATAAAACCAGATCCCCGCACCTGTCTGACCAGCAGTATTATTTACTAATGTACAGTTTATAATTGTGGGATCAGAAACTGAAAATCCCATTGCGCCGCCATTACCATATGTACTTATATTACCCGAGAAAAGACAGTTTATAATTACAGGAGCACTATTCGATGCGGTATAAAGACCGCACACTGCACCGGCCGAGTTATTAACTATTCGGCAGTTTTCCAGTCTGAACATAGCTCCGTTCCACCCGGATACTCCTGCTCCGAAAGCAGTTGCATAGCCGTTTGTCATAAGTGTATTCTTAATTTTCGGGTTTGATGCGTCTATGTAAAAAGCCCCGCCGTAAAAATCGCACGTGCTGTTATCAAAAGTACAATATTGAATGTCAGGACTTGAATTTGCAAGCAGACAAACCGCCCCGCCGTCATATGCCGCATAATTATTTAAGAACAGACAATTTTGGAAAAGAATGGAGGATGAAGCTTCTGCGTAGATTGCCCCGCCTCTATTTTCAGCTTCGGTTGATCCTGTTGCTTTTCCGTTGGCAAACAGGCAATAGATAAATTTTGAACTATCCATCCCGTTAGTATTCAAATTAAATAATCTTATCCCATGCCAGCCGGTGGTTACATCCTGAGCAGTAAACTTGATAGTATCGTTTTGCGTTCCCAAAGCCAGTACTCTGCCGTTAACAGTCAGTTGATAATGCCCCTGAAAATTTACTGTTACACCCGGATCAATTGTTAATGTTGATCCGGAAACAACAGAAATATCACCCGTAATAAGATAAGGACTTCCGGCAAGTGACCAGGTTCCGCTGACGTTTCCCGGCGTAATAATAGTCTGTGCAAAACAGAAACCTGTGAAGAGCAATGAGATAATAGTGGTAGTAATCTTTCTTTTCATAATCTCCCTCTGAATTATTTTTTTGAAATCTGAATTTCTCCCTTGAATTTTTAAGGATCTTCCTTGCAAAAATCCTTATTGAACTTAAACCAAGTTACTGAAAAACAAGAAAAGAAACATAGCTGAAAATTAAGACTGGAGACTTACGGATAATTACCCGGGGAAAATCATTTTTAATCAATTTATCGTAAAGGAAGTTGCTATTTTTTTGCTATTTTGTTCACATCAATTCAGAACTTTATCTCCTATGCAAAAATTTTTATTCGCTTTCTGTCTGATTTCACTAATATTTTCTCTGCCTGCCTTTGCGCAGACAAAAATTACCGGAAGGGTTACAGATAAAAATAAAGCAGCTTTACCCGGGGCGAATATTTACATCAAAAATACCTATGACGGCACTACATCTGATATTGATGGCACATTTTCATTTTCCACTGATGAAACAGGAGAGGCTGTTCTGGTAGTTAGTTTTGTCGGTTATAAAACAAGTGAAACAGCCATATCATTTAATGGAGGAACTGAAAACGTCGATATAGTTCTCGAGGAAGAATCAACCGAGCTTGGAACAGTTGTAATCTCCGCAGGTTCCTTTGAAGCAAGCGACGAAAAGAAGGCAGTAATACTCAGACCTCTGGATATTGTAACAACTGCAGGTGCTATGGCAGATACGTATTCCGCGTTGAAAACTCTCCCCGGAACACAGCAAATAGGTGAAACAGAAGGCTTATTTGTCCGAGGCGGTTCAGCTTATGAAACAAAAACAATCATTGACGAAATGATCGTTCAGAACCCGTTCTATTCCAAGGTACCTGACATACCCTCACGCGGAAGATTTTCTCCTTTTTTATTTAAAGGGACAGTATTCAGTACCGGTGGTTATTCAGCTCAGTACGGCGAAGCACTATCATCAGTTCTGGTTTTAAAGACACAGGACCTGGCTCCTAAAACACAGACATCTTTAAGTCTTATGATGCTTGGACTCGGCGGCTCTCATGTTCAAAGATGGGAAAATACATCTCTGGCTTTTGAAGCCAATTATTTTAACCTGTCGCCATATTATCAAACATTCAAACAAAGAACTGACTGGAACAGTGCTCCCGAAGGAATAGATCTTTCTGTGAATCTCAGGCAAAAAACTTCCGATACAGGAATGCTTAAAGTCTTTTCAAGCTTCAGCAACGGAAGGCTGTCTTTATATAACTTGAATCTTGACGACCTTGTCACGAAAGAATATTTCGGTTCGAAAGATTATAATTATTTTCTGAATACTAATTACCGGGAAATTTTCGGAAATGACTGGACTTTCTTTGCCGGGTACTCTTTCAGTGATGACAACCAGAAGATTGATCTGGCTTCCGATAGAGTGGTAAATGACGAAAAACTTAATACCGCAAAAGTCACGGTTTCAAAAGAGATAATAAACAAATCCTATATTCTGTTCGGGGGAGAGATCCTGCATTATAATTACAGGAACTTATTTGACAGGTACACTACGACATTGAATGAAGTATTTGGTGCGGGCTTTGTCGAATCCGATATGTTTCTCACTGATGATATCGCATTAAGGATCGGACTCAGATCCGAATACTCAAAGCTGCTTAATAAATCGAATCTTGCGCCCAGAATTTCTGCCGCTTACCGGCTTGGAAACTATGATCAATTGAACTTTGCATATGGAAACTTTTATGAAGTTCCGGAAAAGGAATTCCTTCTGTATACAAAGAATTTTAATTTTGAAAGATCAACTCATTATATCGCCAATTACCAGTATCTTGGGGATAATATAACGTTCAGAGTAGAAGTTTACTATAAAAATTATTCTGATCTTGCAAAAGGGAATGTTTATACCTATCCGCAAATGAATTTACCCGATGTTCAATTTGGAAGCTATGGCAGGGGATACGCAAGAGGAATTGATATTTTCTGGCGCGACAGACAGACATTTGACCTGACGGATTACTGGATTTCATATTCATACCTTGATACAAAACGCGATTACAGGAATTACCCGGTTCTTGCTCAGCCGACATTTGCAACTCCGCATACCTTTTCGGTTGTTGTAAAACGATGGGTTCCCGAAATCGCCTCAAGTGTTGGATTAACTTATTCTTATGCTACCGGAAGACCATATTTCAATCCGAATAACCCGGAATTCTTAAAAGACAAGACCAAAGCCTATCAGAACTTAAGTTTTAATATAAGTTTACTTACAAATATTTTTAATAATTTTACCGTTATATATGCTTCACTGGATAACCTTCTCGGTTACAATAATATATATAACTACAGGTATTCGTCCGACGGTTCTATCAGAATGCCTGTTGTCGCCCCCGAACTGAGATCTTTTTTTATCGGGATGTTTATTTCCCTCGGGGAAACAAGTCCATATTAATCAAAGGAGAATAAAATGAGGCTATTATTTGTAATATTATTATCACTGGCTGCTTTTGCCGGTATTCATCCTCAGGACCGCTATGAAAAAGCTATGAAGAAAAATCTTTCTATGATGGACTCCGCCAAAACTGTTGAAGACTTTCTACAGACTGCGAATGGCTTTGAAAGAATCGCGCTGGCTGAAAAAGATAAATGGCTTCCTTATTATAACTCATCACTGGCTTATACAATCGCAAGTTTTTCTGACACAATAGCAGCAAAAAAAGATGGTTACCTGGATAATGCAGACAAATTTATTTCGACTGCCGATTCACTGGAACCTAATAACTCTGAAATTTACACCTTAAAAGGAATGATAGCCCAGGCACGGATGCAGGTGGATCCAATGAACAGATGGTCGAAATACGGACCAATGTCAGACCAGTATTTCAAAAAGGCAGTGAAAATTGATTCACTGAATCCAAGACCGGATTACCTGGTAGGGATCGGAATTTATTATACACCGGAACAGTTCGGCGGCGGGCCGCAAAAGGCAAAGCCATACCTGGAAAAATCGCTTGAAAAATTTAATCAGTTTAAACCGGAAAACGATTTAATGCCCAATTGGGGAAGGAGGGAAGTTGAAAGATTATTAAAAAATATTGCCGTTTCAGATACAACCCGGACAAAATAAATTTGCTCAAGTAATACAGAAAACATTCAGTCTGTTTTATTGCCGTGGACAATAAATGATGTATACAATTTAGATTGAACGCAGGATTCAGCAATACCGCCTTATTTATATTAAATAATTAAAAAGGACCATATATGGTTTCAAATATTCAGAGAGAAAAAGCCGAACTGTTCCTGAAATATCATCAGGATAAGGAAATACTTGTTCTGTTAAACTCGTGGGATCCCGGAAGTTCCAGATTAGTGGAAGCCTGCGGCTTCAAAGCGGTGGCAACAACAAGTATGGGTATAGCAGCTTCATTCGGGTATCCCGATTCCCAGGTAATAACTTTATCAGAGATGCTTCAGGCTATAAAGGGTATAGTTAATGGCGTGAAGGTGCCGGTAACTGTGGATATAGAAGCGGGGTATGGAGACAATATTGATGTAGTAATTGATTCTGTTAAGAAGATAATAGCAACAGGTATAGCTGGAATAAATATTGAGGACAGTATTGATTTAAGTCCGGCCCTGATTGATGAGACAGAATTCTGCGAACGAATATCAGCAATTCGTGAACTATCAGATTCACTGGGCTTTCATTTGGTAATTAATGCAAGAACGGATTCATTTTATACTTCATCAGGTTCTACGCGGGAAAAATTAGCCGAGTCAATAAGGCGCGGCAATAAATACCGGGAAGCCGGTGCCGACTGCATCTTTGTGCAGCCCGTATCGGATAAAGAAACGATAGCGACACTGGTTAAGGAAATTAATGCACCTATAAATATCCTTGCGAATCCCGGGATTGGGGGAGGACTGCCGCCGTCTGTAAGCGAACTTCAGGATCTGGGGGTTGCCCGTTTAAGTCTTGGTTCAGCCTTGATGAAAGCCACGTTGGCGCTGATGAAAAAAGTAGCTGACGAACTGACCGGAAAAGGGACTTATAATATATTAATGGATACCCTAACTCCGCTTCCCGAAACCGCAATAGCTTATAAGATGGCAATA
>CAVRHV010000009.1:0-37387 GCA_963721075.1 uncultured Ignavibacteria bacterium
TGTCCCGTTGATAAGAGACTCTTAAGAAACGCTTCATTGAAATCATCGCCAAGACATGCAACTTCACCGGTAGACGACATTTCAACCCCGGTTACAGGATCGGAGCCTTTCAGCCTGGTAAACGAAAACTGCGAAGCTTTGATACCGACGTAATCGAGATCGAAGGATGATTTATCTATTTTCGGCACTTTTTCACCGAGCATCAGCTTTGTTGCGATCTCTATAAAATTGATCTTCAGTGTCTTCGAAACAAATGGGAAGCTTCTCGATGCACGCAGGTTGCACTCTATTACTTTCACATCGTTATCTTTTGCAATGAACTGAATGTTGAAGGGTCCTGTAATCTGCAGTGACTTCGCTATCTTCTTTGTTATGGTCTTAACCCTGCGCATTGTTTCCAGGTAAGTCCTCTGGGGTGGAAGCACAATGGTCGCGTCACCCGAGTGAACACCTGCATTTTCAACATGCTCGGCTATAGCGTAACAGAACAGATCGCCGTCTTCCGCAACCGCATCAACCTCGATCTCACGCGCTTCAGTAATAAACTTGCTGATTACAACCGGATGTTCTTTACTTATATCGGCAGCCTTCTTAAGATAGATCGCAAGTTCTTCATCATTCAGAACTATGCTCATTGCCGCACCGCTTAAAACATAGCTCGGTCTTATAAGTGCAGGGTAGCCAACTTTCTGTGCGAACTGTTTGGCGCTCTCAAGGTCGGTGAGTTCTTTCCATTCCGGCTGATCAACATCAATGTCGTCAAGTATCTGCGAGAACTTATGCCTGTTCTCGGCATTATCTATCTGCTCGGGAGAGGTGCCCAGGATTTTTACTCCGGCCCTGTGCAGTTTCATCGCAAGGTTGTTGGGTATCTGTCCTCCCATCGATACAATAATTCCTTCGGCGTTCTCTCTCTCATAAATATCCATCACGCGTTCAAAGGTGAGCTGCTCAAAGTAGAGCTTGTCACAGATGTCGTAATCGGTACTTACCGTTTCGGGATTATAGTTTATCATTATCGTGCGCTTACCGGACTTATTCAATGCCATCACGGCGTTTACGCAGCACCAGTCGAACTCAACCGACGAACCGATCCTGTACGCCCCGCTGCCAAGTACTATTATCTGGTTGGGCTCTCCGGTTTGTATATCATCTTCTTTACCGTGATAAGTAGTATAGAGATAATTTGTCTGCGCAGGATATTCCGCGGCGAGGGTATCGATCTGCTTAACTGCAGGGATCACTCCCAGTTTTTTCCTTAACTCTCTTACGTTCAGTTCTTCATCATTTATCAGCCGCGATATCTGCAGATCAGAAAAGCCGTTCATCTTTGCTTCGCGCATAAGAGTTTCATCAAGCTGTGTAAGTTTTTTCCCGCTTAATCTCTTTTCTGTTTCTATAATGTTCTGCATCTTGTAAAGAAACCAGCGGTTGATCTTTGTAAGAGAATGTAACTTATCTATGCTGTATCGCTTTTTTAAGGCGACGGCAATTGCAAGGATTCTTTTATCTGATGGATGCGCAAGTTCCTGATCTAGGTCTTCGAATTCAAGCGAATGTCCCGTAAAGCCCGGGTAACCGAGATCCAGCATCCTGATTGCTTTCTGCAGTACTTCCTCGAAGGTTCTGCCGAGCGACATTACCTCGCCAACCGACTTCATCTCCGACCCCAGTTCATTATTAACAAGCTTGAATTTCTGCAGATCCCAGCGTGGGAATTTTAATGCGACATAATCGAGTGCCGGTTCAAAGCAAGCCGATGTCTGCTGCGTAATAATATTCTCCACCTCATTAAGTGCATATCCGAGAGCAAGCTTTGTAGCAATAAAAGCAAGAGGATATCCCGTTGCTTTCGAGGCAAGCGCCGAGCTTCTGCTGAGCCGCGCGTTTACTTCAATTATCCTGTAGTCATCCGAGTTCGGATCGAGCGCATACTGAATGTTGCACTCGCCAACTACTCCCAGATGCCGGATAAGCTTTATACCTATAGAACGGAGCTTAAAGTTCTCCCTTGCCGAAAGTGTCTGCACAGGAGCAATAACAACGCTGTCGCCCGTATGTATTCCCATAGGATCGATGTTCTCCATCGAGCATACGGTTATGCAGTTATTAAAACGGTCGCGCACGATCTCATACTCAACTTCTTTCCAGCCGTAAAGCGATTCCTCAATAAGGATCTGACCTGTGAAGGCAAACGCTCTGCGGGCTTTATCGATAAGTTCTTCTTTTGTGTTTACGATCCCTGAACCCAATCCTCCCAGTGCATATGCAATCCGCACCATCACCGGGAATCCGATTTCTTCCGCGGCGGCAACTGCTTCGTCTACCGACTGTGCAGTTTTACTTAAAGCGACCTTGAGATCGACTTCCCGTACTCGGTCGGCAAAGAGAAGACGATCCTCCGTATCTTTAATTGCTTCAACGGGAGTGCCGAGCACCTTAACGTTATACTTTTCTAAAATTCCTTTATCGTATAAGTCAACACCGACGTTCAGCGCCGTCTGTCCCCCGAACTGAAGCAGTATGCTGTCGGGCTGTTCTTTCTGAATTATCTTCTCTACAAATCCTGTCTGTATCGGGAGGAAGTAAACTTTATCGGCAAAATCCTCGGAGGTTTGTATTGTAGCAATGTTGGGATTTATAAGCACTGTAGAGATACCGTCTTCCTTCAGCGCCTTTATTGCCTGGCTGCCCGAATAATCGAACTCGCCTGCCTGCCCTATCTGCAGCGCACCGGAACCGAGTATTAAAACTTTCTTTGGTTTTCCTCTTTTATGCATCATAGCGCCCTCACAAACATATCGAAGATGAATTCACTGTCGTCGGGACCCGGCGAAGCCTCCGGATGAAACTGCGCGGCAAAGAATGGTTTTGATATATGAATAATTCCTTCGTTAGTTCCGTCGTTGTCGTTCACGAACCATTCCCGCCAGTCCTCCGGAAGTGTTTCAGTTTCCACAGCGTACCCGTGGTTCTGAGAGGTAATATAAGTTCTCTTCGTTCCTGTCTCGTTGCACGGCTGATTATGTCCCCGGTGACCGTATTTTAATTTGTAAGTGTTCGCCCCGGCCGCGAGTCCCAGTATCTGACTGCCGAGACATATCCCGAGCATAGGAATATTCCTTTCCATTGCTTTTTTTGCATTCTCAATTGTTGCAGTACACATTTTAGGATCGCCGGGACCGTTTGACAAAACTATTCCGTCCATTACTTCCTTCTGAAACTCATAATCATACGGAACCCGCAGCACAGATATATTTCTTCCCAGGAAAGCCTGTATTACGTTGTTCTTTGTACCGCAGTCAACCAGCACCACTCTCTTCCCATTTCGCTTATACTCAACCGGTTCTTTTACGCAGACCTCACCAACAAGATCAAGTTTATTTATATCCTGAAATCCGGGATCAGAACCTCCCTCAACTATAATCTTACCCAGCATCGTTCCCTGGTCCCTCAGCTTTCGGGTCAGCATCCTTGTATCGATCCCGGATATCCCGGGAATCTTCTGCTCTTTCATCCAGTCGCCTAATGATCTCTCCGCGTTCCAGTGTGAATACTCTTCGGAATAATCCGCCACTACAAGCGCGCGGCAGTGGATTGCGTCCGATTCAAAGTTCTTCAGCATTCCGTTTTCCTTTTCATCACCCGGCACGCCGTAATTTCCTATAAGCGGGAATGTACACACAAGTATCTGACCCCTGTAAGACGGATCGGTCATTGTTTCGGGATAGCCGACCATACCGGTATTAAAGACCACCTCGCCGTTTGTGCTCCCTTCATATCCGAAACTCAATCCTGAAAATTCGGAACCGTCTTCGAGTATCAGTTTTGCGTTTTTTGTGCCTCTCATTAAGTCGTAACCTTTCAAATGTTTTCTTATATGGCCCTGCTTACTGCGGTCTTTTCCATATCGGGCGCATTAAGCCGGGTGTTTCTTATTCGATTACTTATTGGTTCTTCAAAGAAGCCGGCCATTAGGGAAATAATTACGAAGATTTGCTGCAGCCGGCCGTTCAGATAAAAAAATAGCCACTCTATGAGCGGCTAAAAAACTCAGTTAAACAGAAAATATTTATGAATTTTAATTTTTTGCTGGTCAATTGTTTTCCGATTTGAATTGTTAATATACAGCAAAGAGATTATAGTATCAATTTTACAATTTATTAATTTGATTATTATATTGGTCAAAAATAAATTCATACAATAATTTATTTGAGTTTTAATAATCCGGGAAATTTTGATAATTAACTATCTTTCTCAACTAAAAACTTCATTGGGGATCTTCAACGCATTAAATAACCAGCTTCATTCTATCATTAAAAACACAACCCTCATTACAGCCAATGAAAAACAAGAAAGCTCCAAAGACTTTTATCCTGGACACGAATGTTATTCTGCACGACTCAACTTCAATACTTCAATTCCAGGAGAATGATGTAGTAATTCCTCTTACGGTTATAGAAGAGCTTGATCACTTTAAAAGGGGCAGCCAGGTTATAAACCTCAACGCAAGAGAATTTGCACGAACACTCGACTCCCTTACCGGCACGGCAATTTTTAACGGCGGTGTTTCGCTGGGCAAGGGTAAAGGAAAAGTACGGGTGGGTTTTTCCCGCGGAATCAGCTCCGAGATAAAAGAACTCTTTACCGAGGATAATCCCGATCATCGCATTCTTTCGGTGGCGATGGATACCGTTAAGAAAGTGAAAGATCCCGCTTCGGTAATCCTGATTACAAAGGATGTAAACCTGAGAATGAAGGCAAAGGCACTCGGCATCCATGCAGAGGATTATACAACCGACCGTGTTGGCAGCGTTGAAGAGCTGTACAGCGGCAAGGAAGTGGTTGAGGATTTTGATGACGATCTGATAATCAAGCTGTTCCAGGCTCCGTTTGAAATCGAGGCAAAGAAGATCCTTAAAAAACTTCATACTGAACCAATCCCTAATAAATATTATATCTTCAGAAACCCTAACCGTTCGGTGCTCGCATACCTTGATAAGGAGATGGAGTTTTTCCGGAAGGTAGATAAAAATACTATTTACGGAATAAAGCCGAGGAATGCAGAGCAGACTTTCGCGGTGGAAGCGCTGACCAATAACGATATTCCTCTCGTTTCACTCACCGGCAAAGCGGGAACGGGCAAAACACTTCTTGCTCTTGCAAGCGCTCTTAATGTAAGGAAGAATTACAGGCAGATTTATGTTGCCAGACCGATCGTTCCTTTAAGCAATAAGGATATTGGTTTCCTTCCCGGTGATGTGCAGAGTAAAATTGAACCGTACATGCAGCCGCTTTGGGATAATCTGCGGGTAATCCAGGATCAGTTCTCCGAAACCGACAAGCAGCATCAGGCAATCAACAGTATGATCAAGGATAATAAGCTGGTGATTGAGGCGCTGTCGTATATAAGAGGAAGAAGTCTTCAGAGGATATTTTTTATAGTCGATGAAGCCCAGAACCTTACTCCTCACGAAATGAAGACCATCATCACGCGCGTAGGCGAAGGTTCAAAGATCGTATTTACGGGTGACATATATCAGATTGACCATCCTTATCTTGATTCACAGTCGAACGGGTTGTCGTACCTGATAGATCATTTTATGGGACAAAAACAATACGCCCACGTCAACCTCGAAAAGGGCGAACGATCCGTACTGGCAGAACTGGCCGCAAACCTCCTGTAGGATTTGTTTGTGGAAATAAAATTGTTAGGGATTGAGTTTATTCGTGAATCTGCCAAACCGCTCAACCTGCCCGCTCTGCGTCGGGTCCGCAAATTCACTCAGTCGCTCAATCCTCCAATTCATTTTTATCCTTCCATTCATTATCTTAAGCTATTATACACAAATTATTAAGAGATATATGCAAAAAACCTTTACCAAAGTTGTTTTATTCCTGCTAACTGCGGTTTTATTCACCGGCTGCCTCGAAGTAAATACCACCATCCACCTGAACAAAGACGGATCAGGAACACTTGAAGAATCCGTTTTAATGAGCAGCCAGGTCGTGCAGATGATTTCGGCATTCGCAGCGTCATTTGATTCCACCGGAACAGATACGGCATCCTTCAGCTTATTCAAGGAAGATCAGCTGATTGCCGACACTGCCAAATACGGAAGCGGTGTAAGGTACGTAAGCGGTAAGGAAGTGAAGAAGGACGGAAAAGAAGGATATAACGTAACTTATGCTTTTAGTAATATAAATGATCTGAAGATAAACCAGAACCCGAATTCCAAAATCGATATGGAAGGTGTGGAGTTTGAAGAAGATACGGCCCATGAATTCCTTCATTTCAATTTCAATCCCGGAGAACCTTCAGAGCTGACCATCCGGCTTCCTTCGATGAATGACCAGGATGTTTCTAATGAGGTTTCCACACAGGAGGATACCGCATCAAGCACAGAGGGAATGGACGAGCTTCTTAAGCTGATGAAGGATATGAGAATCTCACTTACCCTGGATGTAAACGGTACTATAACACAGACCAACGCAAGCTATGTTAACGGATCGAGCGTAACATTGTTCGATATAAATTTTAATGACCTGCTCGATAACCCGGAAAAGCTGAAAATGTTCAAGCAGCAGAATCCTAAAAATCTTGAAGAGATCAAAAAGATCGTTGAAAATCTGCCGGGAGTTAAGGTTGAGCTTAATAATCCCGTTAATATCAAGTTTGATTGATCACTTTCTTTTTAATTTTCCGCTGTCTGCATTGTTTAAGTCATAAAAGATTTAAACATTATAAAGTCTTATTTTGTACTGTTTAATTAATTGATTTAACGATGCAGACATTCACATACCCCGGATTTCATAAGTTTCTATACCGCTACGGAAATATTCCCGTAACTATCATTCTTTCTATCTACCTCGTTCCGTCGGTTGTATACATTGACAAGAACCTGCTCTATCTCATTCCTGTCATCCTGCTTCTGCTGATGATCTATTTCCTGAACAGGCAGTATCTGCTTCTTTATAAAATTGTGCCCTACAAAATTGAAGCTGACGAAGAGAAGATAGTCTGCACCGATTTTCTCTTTTCGCAGAAGGAATTCACTATTTACTACAGCGATATTGAATCGCTGACAGGAGGGATATTCGACGGCAGGCTTTCGGGAGTGATGAAAGTATGCGACAGGAAGAACCAGGTCTGCATAGGATTCTTCAACAGACTGCGGAACGCAGATAAACTTCAGACGATCCTGCTCAGCAAAGTGCCGCGCCCCGTCTATGATGATGTAGTGGAACGGGTTGGATTAAAGACCAAAAAGGACGATAAAAAGGGTGACAATAAAGACAAGAAGAAGAAATAACCTCCCATTTTGACTTAATAGTTTACGCCCCTTTCCGTATTTTAATAAATAAAATATTTTTGGAATTGAGGATACTTTCTAAACGCCGTCATTCCGTATTTTATGCTGAATTTATTTCAGTATTATTTCGGAAACTCAGGATCACAAGACCCTGAAACCGGTTCAGGGTGACAAAAGCAAATGTAACTATGAAAATAGCCGTATTACTATCCGGCGGAGTCGACAGCTCCGTCGCCATGAAATTACTAAAAGACGAAGGCCACGATCTTACTGCTTTTTATCTGAAGATCTGGCTGCAGGATGAGTTCTCGTTCCTCGGCGAATGTCCCTGGGAAGAGGACCTCGAATACGCTCGCGGCGTCTGCGAACAACTGAATGTTCCTCTTGAAGTCCTTCCTCTCCAGAATGAATACTGGGACACAGTGGTAAAATACACCTTAACTGAAATAAAGGAAGGCCGCACTCCCAATCCCGATATCTTCTGCAATAGTCTTATCAAGTTCGGTCAGTTTTACAGCAAGATCGATCCGTCATTTGAAAAGGTAGCAAGCGGACATTATGCCAGGGTTGAGAGCAACGGAAAATTTACGCTTAAGAGATCGCCGGATCCCGTGAAGGATCAAACATATTTCTTAGCATACCTTACACAGCAGCAGCTGAGCCGGGCCTTGTTCCCTATCGGCAGATTTAATAAATCAGAAATAAGAGAACTTGCTGAGAATTCTGACCTTCCCAATAAAGCGAGAAAAGACAGCCAGGGGATCTGCTTCCTGGGACAAATAAAGTTTGCCGAATTTATCAAGCATCACCTTGGCGTAATGAAGGGCGAGATTGTAGATATCGACACCGGCAAGGTTATGGGCGAACACGATGGTTACTATTACTACACAATAGGACAAAGATCAGGGTTGGGACTTGGCGGCGGCCCCTGGTATGTGGTTAAAAAAGACATCAAAGAGAATAAGATTTATATCTCACACGAGAATACTGCCGACCGCGCGCGGGATCAGTTTACTGCAGGGAAATTCAACTGGATAAATGAGGCACCGGCTGAAGGGAAAGAATACCTGGTAAAAATCAGGCATGGAGCGAACTTTTATAGATGTAATATTGTTTACCAGGGAAACGACGAAGCTGTAATTTCACTCAACAAATCCGATAGAGGGATCGCTCCCGGTCAGTTTGCTGTTATTTATGATGATGATGTTTGTCTCGGCGGAGGAGTAATTCTTCTTTAAAACACAAAAGGTGAGACCGTAACATTCTCACCATTTGTAAAATAAAATTTTGATAAAAATTTAGCCGGTATTTACCTATCGATGCTGAATTTTTTCATCTGCCTCTCAACTTTTTTGGAGTTTGTACGGGCAATAATAACAAGAATAGAAAGATAGAGGACTACTCCTATTTCAATATATTCCATTTATGGCTCCTTTGATTTTGAACGTTCGACAGAAATTGTGCAATTTTGGTGCCATCCGTCACATTTAACATTATAGGAGAAATTGAAAATAATTCCCTGCAGAAAGATAAAAACGTCAGGTAATTATTACAATAAAATGTCAAAAAGAATTCAGGTAAATTCGACACGATGGTCATCTCGGTTGCCAGATCTCTATGTCGTTTCTACCGGCAGGGAGAAATCTTCCAGGTATGTCGTTGGCAGGAGTCCCGGCGCGCCTCGCTTGCCCCGGTTTATCGGCAACACTTTCCGCGGGAGTTCAGCATCTGTCAGATTGTCATGTTGAATTTATTTCAGCATCTAATAACTTAATTTCAGGAGCAGCATGGTAGTTTTCTTTTCAATTTTTTTTGCTGTCTATGCAGCCATAAACTATTACATATTCATCCGCGGCTGGCAGGCCCTTACGATATTTCCACATCTTAAAATCGTTTATCTAATTGTTTTTCTTTTTATCTCATTGTCCTACATAATTTCAAAATTCCTTACCGATCGCATTCCTGCTATTGTGTATGATACGCTGCAGTGGATCGGTTCATTCTGGTTTGCATTTATGCTCTATTTTGTACTGAGCCTGGTGCTTCTGGATGTACTCCGTTTATTAAATCATTTCTTTTCGATCTTCCCCGCATCGATCGTTAATAATTATGAAGCCTGGAAGTTCGGAGCATTCATAATAGTAATAGTGCTGGCTTCCGTTATAGTTGCAGCAGGATATATCAATACAAGAATACTGACCGTTAAGAACCTGGAGATTACATTAGACAAGGGCTCCTCCCCGCTGAAAGAATTGCGAATAGTTTCCTTCGCTGATATTCACCTTACTGCAATGAACAACGAGAAGTTCTTAAGCAGGATTATTGACCGGACAAATTCTCTCAATCCTGATATCGTGCTAATACCGGGAGATTTTGTTGATGAGAAATCCGACTGGCTCGACTCACGAGGTATCGGTAAGTCCTTCTTCAGGCTGAAATCAAAGTACGGAACATACGCCTGCACCGGGAACCACGAATATATCGTTGGAATAAAAGACGCAGCGAAGTTTATAACTTCTCACAACATAAAGCTGCTTCAGGATGAACTGGTTATAGTCGACAGCGCTTTTTACATTGCCGCCCGCGATGACAGAAGTAAGAAGCAGTTCACCGGCGAACCCCGAAAACCACTGAACGAGATAATGCGGGGAAAAAATGAGGATCTTCCTGTGATCCTGCTGGACCACACTCCGTTCGGACTCGAAGAAGCTGAGCAGAATAATGTCGATCTTCAATTATCAGGACATACACACCACGCGCAGTTGTGGCCGCTGAACTACATAACTCAGATGATCTATGAGAAAGACTGGGGCTACTTAAAGAAAGGAAACACGCAGTATTATGTCACCTGCGGCGTCGGCACCTGGGGCCCTCCCGTCCGCACCGGCAGCCGAACTGAGATTGTAAATCTTAAAGTTAATTTCAGATAGAAAAATATCTTAACTGTTTCTATGAAGACCAAAGCTGGTCAGGTAACTTCGGCTTAGTAATCCACTTTGTCATAATGTGTCCTGTACAACTTTAGATAATCTCCCGGCTTTAAATCTTGTCCGGCCTTGACCCCCCCGACAACTGTTGACAAGTACTTTTCAGCCTTTTGCTTTTCATCAGAAGTGCCTACCCATAATAATCCAACCGAATTAAGATATTTTATTCGCGGTAGGGCTCTATTCCAGACATTATTCCATTCAGATTCTGGGATTAACTGTTCTCCCATTATGGCAGGTCCGAAGCCTAATTTATAAAGTTCTAACTTGATCTTATTATCTGAAGGATTATCATAGTATTTATTAAAAATATAACTTTCAAATTCCTTAGAATCTATCCTCGAAATTCCATCGTAATTATCTTTATTAATCCATTTTTGCCATTTAAGTGTCTCATTAAATTCCAAACCAGTTAATAATTCAAAAGACTCTTAAGCCTTATCATAATAACCTTTTGCCAAATACCCGGGCAAATATTCTTTAAGTAATTGCATTCGTTTAATATCAGCGTCAATTATGTTCTTACTAAAAATGCAAGATAGATTATGCGACGGGGCAGGCTGTTCATACCTTAAAATAAATCCGTCATAATTCCCTGGTTGAAGATTATTCCATGGTATATCCTTACTTAGGACAAAAATGTTAGAATCTTTCGACGCTGCAAAAGGAGAGTCTTTAATTAGTGCTTCATTTACATGTGATTGATTGACGGTTAATACAGAACTTCCGCCGAACTCTTTTTTAAGGTAATGTGCTAAATAATATCCGTAAGATTCAGACTCGGGTAAGGCTCCGGCTATGTCTTTACTTACATAGTGTTTAATGAGGTGTGCCTTTCCATAAAATATTATTGCTTTACTATTTTCATTATTCTTAAGTGTTTAATTATATTTTTTGCTGTCAAACTGTCTCTTACATTAACAAAATATCTGGAGCCGTCTTCTTTTGATAGCATTAGTATATGTGGATCATCAAAAATATTACCCGGTTCTCCTCCAAAGAGGGTAAAACTAATTTTATGTAGGGAATCTGTATTAAGGCTATCTATTCTTTGCTTCAATGATCTTAGATCCGCACAGAACTCAAGCCATTCCATAGTATTGTAAGGCAGCCAATAATCTATAAACGGCTTCCAGTCTCCGGTTGCTATAAACTCATTTAGTATTGCAACTTCCTGTGTATCCGCTTCAAGGATTAAAGAAAGTTTATAAACCTGAGATTCACCACTTTTAACTTTGTCTATCCATTCATTTAACAAAGTAATGAGACTTTTATACGGTAATGCAAGTCCATGTGCAAAATCTGCAAGCATTATTACTTTTTTATTTGCTAACTGGTCAACAAGATATGCATTGGGGTGGGTATAATACTTCTTATCCTTTACACCACAATTAATCGAAGCGGTTAAAAGAATAATTAATAGCGAAAATTTTAAGAGTGACTTACAGAAAGAACGAACTCCTTCCACTTAGATTCCTCTATATTTTCATGAATAAGAATACTAGACAAATATTATTGCGATCTCCTTTACACTCATTTTAACGTTAACTTAATGACCCCCAGCAACTAAAACAACAGTAACCTTAATCCTCATAAAGGATGCTAAGGCAGGTGGTTGAAATACTATTACTAATATTGCCTTTGCCCTGTGATGCTGATTGGTTCAAATCCAAGTGCCGGCCAGGTTTTTTTCGCTTCATCCGAATGAACTGACCAGCTGGCTTCAATTGTGCTTATTCCTCTCTGTCTCAGCCAATCCATTCCTCTTGAGAGAAATTGTTTTGCAATGCCTGCACGCCGATATTCCTTTTCCACAAACACATCACAGATATAGCCAATCTTTTCAGGACCAAAATCCATTGCCCCCGATTTAATAATAACATATGCACATCCGATAAATGTTCTCCCTTTTTTCGCTGCAAGAACAAGTGTATCCGAATCTTTTATTGCCGAAATGATTTGCTCGCCCCATTTTTCAGCTGCCCCTTCTCGAAGAGTAAATCTAATATCATTTGCAATATGATGCTCCATAAAGCGTTTGTGGCAAGCGATTAATGCCTGTAGATCGGTTTCCTTCGCTTCCCTGACAACAATATCCATAATTCACTCCTTTTCTACCACTCTTATAATTTTGATTTTTCGCTGGAATATCAGTAGATCAACGCTGACACTTACGTTATCTATAAAAAAATGAAACACAAATAAAAATAATTCCGAATATGAAAAATCCAATGATAAGAATTGCAATCACATTCCTGGTCTGCACTTCATTAAAATAAGCTCCGGAATGATTCCTTTTGAATTCCAGATAGTTATCTCTCATAATTAAATGCAGGAGACTAATTATTATAAACCCAATTCCAGTTATAAGTAGTTTTAAGTTCATATTATATCCTTACTGCTTTCTCAAATATGAATTCCATCCTGTCCGCTAAAGCAAATCTGCTTCAAGTTCAAGTTCAATATTTAATTCATACACATAATTATCTTTTGCACGAAAATGTAATTTGGAAACAGTTTTATATCCCACATATTCTGCTTTTATTTTATATACACCGGCAGGCAGGTCCTTGAAGGTGAAAAATCCATCAACATTGGTTCGGGTTTCATTTTCATTATTATTCAAAAATATCTTAGCGCCGATAAGAGGTTCCTGCGTGTCCTTATCCAAAATATATCCGGATATTATACATTTGTTACCTAAGCCGGGATTAAGTGTTTCCTTTACAAGCTTTATTGAGTTTGGTATGCAGGAGAACGAAACAAATAAGAATAATGGCAGGCCGGCAAGCTTAATAAAAGTGAATATTTTATGTTTCATATTGAAGCTCCCTTATAGTGTCCCGATTTATTCATCACCCTGTCTATCTTAATATAACCCTATCTGAAATTACGGGAATTTGATGTTAGGAGCAATAAATATTTGAATGTTGTGTAATTATAGGGCGTAAGGCCACCATCCTCACCGATCCATAAAGATGATGACTAAACTTAAGGCTGATTATACACAGTATTAAGAACTGCATCCGGAAATCTTGCGGCAACGTTTAATAAAACTTTGGCAGGACCCTCCGGCTTTCTTCTTCCCTGTTCCCAATTCTGAAGTGTAGAGGTGCTTATGCCCAGAAGAGTGGCAAATTTACTCTGTGATAATCCCAGTTTTTTTCGAATCATTTTCGGGTCAGGATTGTCAAAGTCAAATTTTCTTGAAGGTTTACTTTTCCCTTTCAGTATTTTACCCCCCTGCTTTATGCTTTCCTTCAGTTCTTCAAACAATTCATCTTTCATTTTATTTCCTTCTCTACTAATGTCTTTAATACTTCTAATTGTGCAGGAGTTAAATCATCCTGTTCATTTTTAGAATAGGCGAACAGCATCAATATTGTTTTTTTATTTACTATCCAGTAATAAATTATTCTCGCGCCTCCACTTTTACCCTTACCGGGAGTTTTATACCTTATTTTTCTTAATCCACCGCTTCCCCTTATGATTTTTCCTTTACCCGGATCAAGAATTAACTCCGATTGAAATCTTCTGTAATCTTCATCCGGTAGAATGGAATTTATTCTTTTGGTAAAAACGGGAGTTTCAATAATTACCGTATAATAATATACGTCATTGGACGACAGGATACAAATTAATATTTGAAGATGGCGAAAATGCTAAGCAGCGCGAAAGTAGACAATATAACGACATACTTAAATTTCATAATCTCTTTTCTTAAAATAATGAGTATAAGTAATAACGCTTTTCAATTAGCCTCCGCCTTTATTTTTATTTTTGACGATGAAACTATAGTCTAAGGCCGCTGAAATTGAATTTCATACGGTTTAGCATGCATTATTTGTCTTTTAAATATTATCATACTGCTATCCGGAAGCTCCCTTATAGTGTCCCGTCTTATTAATAACCCCGGGTATCTTAATATAACCTATCTGAAATTACGGGAATTTGATGTTAGGAGCAATAAATATTTGAATGTTGTTGAGTAAGGATTTATTTTGTAAACGTAATTATGGGTTTCTAAGGGCACGACAAAAAATGATCCGCAATGTTAATGAATAAACTCCGGGACTAAATTGAGTTAATCATTATTTTATCATTTCCATAGGTTATCATTGTGAAATCTTTAACTGCGTTTCCAGTATTCCTTATCCTTCTCCTCCCTCTTCAAATACTGCCTCAAACCGGGGATTATATCCGTATAAATCAGGAGCAGTTTTCAAAAGATGAAAAGAAATCATCTGCAATAGAATTTCTTATTACTCATAGTATCCGCCAAGATTGGGTTAACACTGAATGGGTGAATTTCACAAGGCACAGTTACACCTATGATTTAAGCAATAACCGCATTGAAGATTTAACCTCGAACTGGTCGTCAGGGAGCTGGAACAATTTTTATCGGATTACCTATAGTTATGATATAGATAATAATATGATTGATAGATTGAATCAAACCTGGGATGCTTCCGGCTGGATAAATTCGTTTAAGAATTTCTATTCCTACTACTATAACTTATTGTCAGAAGATTTATGGAAGAGCTGGAATGGTTCTGGATGGGTGAATGCGGGGAAATTACTGTACTCGTATGAAGTAAATAATAATTTATTAGAAAAGCTGAACCAGGGCTGGAATGGTTCTGAATGGGAAAACTTAAGAAAGTACTCTAATCAGTATGATCTGCAGGATAACAAAACCAGTTATTTAATCCAGGACTGGAATGGCAGCGGCTGGGTGAATTGGACGCAGACCCTATACTCTTATGATACAAATAATAACCTGGTAGAGGAAGTTCATAAAGACTGGAATGGTTCCCAATGGATAAATAACTTCAGGGAAATCTATACTTATGATGCTGAAAACAAATTAATTGAATGTGTGATAGCCTACCCGGATGGTTCAAATTGGTATAGTGTGACAAAGTATGTTTATACATATAATGGAAATATTGTCACTGAAGAATTAAGGCTGTCCTGGGATCCTTACAGTACCATCTGGAGGAATTACTGGAGAAATACTTTTGTATATGATGCGGCGAATAATCTTGTTGAAATGTCGCGGCAGAACTGGGATCTCTATCAGAGTGTCTGGGTAAATGACTTTAGGGACATAATGGAATATACTCCTACCGGAATAAATCAGCTCATAGATGACATTAAATCGTACAGTCTGGCTGATAATTACCCGAATCCCTTTAACCCTTCAACAACAATACGATACCAGGTACCCAAAAGGTCTGAAGTATCAGTAAAAGTATTCAGTTTATTAGGCAGAGAAGTAAAGACTTTGATAAACAAGGAACAGGAAGCAGGTGAATATGAAATTGAATTTAATGCTGAGAACCTGCCGAGTGGTGTTTATTTCTATCAGCTGAGGGCCGGAAATTTCACCCGGACTAAGAAGATGGTTCTGCTCAGGTAAATAAACAGTGGAAAATATTATAATATCCGGATGGGTTTCGATGCCCATCCGAATAAAAAATGATGTATTAAACTGATCAGAAGTTTACTGTGAAGCCGAATTTGAATTGATCGTAGGCAAGGGGTGCGGCGCTGGAGAACGGCCAGTTCATTTTGTCCTGCCTTAATTCGTAAATGCCATATGATAATGCGTTCTTAAGAATGAAGCTCATAATAGGGCCGGCGTAAGGGGATGAGTGCATAATCTCTTTAACGAAACCGTCAACCATAAACTGTCCTATACTTTCGATCGCAACACTTCCCGCCCACTTCCAGAATAAATGTCTCGGGAATATAATCGCTCTCTCGTAGGATGCATCGAATGTCAGCATCGGGATCACCTTCAGCTTTATCCCGCCTTCCGCATTGGTTCCGAACCTGAAGGATCCATCGAAGTTATCGAGTAAAGTCTTATCGGAGGCAGCTACGGCCTGATCCTGCAGATCAAGTCTCGACCAGGAAAGATCGAATGAGTAGTAAGGAATTACGGCTCCGCTTCCTATCTTATAACCGTAACCGGAAGCCTTTCCGAGTCCGAATCTCCATGCGCTGTTTTTCAGTTCGGGTGCTGTAACAGTACTATTATTTATATCGGTGGAAATATTCGAGAGATACAGGTACTTGAAATCGTAATCGATTATGTTTTCCTCCCACTTGTAGTCTTTCTCGTCGGTGTAGCCGAGTTTTAATTCAAGCAGATTGGGATCGGCAAACTTGCCGGAGAAATTATCAAGACTCATATCCGACATTCCGTAACGAAGAACGATCGTCGGGCTGCCGTGAAAATCAACATCAAGCAGATCCATATCGTGGTGGAAATCTTTCCAGTCGTTCCAGTCCCAGCTGTCGGTTGTATCAGCTTCGCTGTTTTCTTCCTGCGCGAAAGCCGGTACTGAAAGAAGTATAATGAACAAAACAGGCAGTAAATATTTTATCTTCATCTTAACCCTCAAGTTTAATTGTTTATCATTCTCCTGCAACCAAGGAGAATGCCAGAAGCAATTGCTTCGGTTTCGTTGTCTATTTTAATTGTTTTGAATAACATTGATCAATAAAGTAGACATTAACAGTAGTTTCAAGTAACCATTAGTTCAGACTATCAGGGTAAATAAAAAGTTACTACCCAAAGTTATGTATTGCGGGAGGGTTAACGGTGGAATTTTCCAGAGAGGTGAGAAATTATTGATGAGCGGTTAATAGGGAGGATAGGTGCGAGGGAAGATGTGGATCTTCTACGAAGATCGGGGGGATTAGGGGTTGGCTGGCGGCTACAATAATAAAACATCTACGATGTTTATCAGAATAATATATCAGATCCTGAAATGAATTCAGGATGACTGGAAAGGGGTGGGATTGGGGTTGGCTGCTGTCTACAATAATGGAACATCTACGATGTTTATCAGAATAATATATCAGATCCTGAAATGAATTCAGGATGACTGGGATGATAGTGAGATCCCGAAATGAATTCAGGATGACACTACGGACCCGAATTACAAACTATAGTATGTATTTGCTGAGGTCGCGGTTCTTTACGATTGACTCCAGCCGATCCTTAACATCTTTGCCGCTGATAACCACTTTATCTTTCGGCAGCTTGTCGGGTACGTCGAACAATATCTCATCAAGCAGCGTTGTAAGTATCGTGTGAAGACGACGAGCGCCGATATTCTCAACCTGGTCGTTAACCTCTGTTGCAATCCTCGCAACTTCCCTGATCGCATCTTCTGTAAACTCCAGTTCAACTCCTTCTGTCTTCAGCATTGCCTGGTACTGCTTCAGCAGCGCGTTCTGCGGCTGGGTCAGTATCTGAACAAAGTCGTCCTCGGTTAAACTCTTAAGCTCTACCCTTATCGGGAACCGTCCCTGAAGCTCGGGTATCAGGTCGGAAGGTTTCGATACGTGAAACGCTCCCGAAGCAATAAATAATATATGATCTGTTCTTACCGCGCCGTACTTTGTGTTCACGTTCGATCCTTCAACGATGGGGAGAAGATCGCGCTGCACTCCTTCGCGGGATACGTCAGGACCCTGGCCCTTTCCGCCGCCGCCGGCAACTTTATCAATCTCGTCTACAAACACTATCCCCGAATTCTCAACACGCTCAATAGCTTCCTTCTGTACGTTCTCCATATCGATCAGCTTCTGCGCTTCTTCCTGTGCAATTATCTTCTTGGCTTCAGAGATCTTCGTTTTCCTTTTCTTCCTCTTCTTAGGCATCATATTTCCCATGAGCTCCTGAAAGTTGATGCCCATGTCATCCAGTCCCAGCGGTCCCAGTACCTGCAGTCCCATATTCGAATTCGCCGACGCATCAAACTCTATCATCTTATCGTCCATCTCGCCCTTCTTCAGCTTCTCGCGCATCCACTCGCGCGTCTTCTGGTTCTGGAAGGCTTCATTGTCCACTTCCTCCTCGGTGTTCCCCGCCCCCGCGTGAGCAGGTTTCTTTACCGGGGGAATCAGTATATCAAGGATTTTTTCGTCGGCCAGCTCATCGGCTTTCTCCTGCACCTCATCGGTTTTCTCGGCCTTAACCATGTTAACCGCGTAATCTGTAAGGTCGCGTATCATCGACTCAACATCGCGCCCCACATAACCAACCTCAGTAAACTTTGAAGCCTCAACCTTCACAAAAGGCGCGTTCGCCAGTTTCGCAAGCCGCCGTGCAATTTCCGTTTTACCTACACCGGTGGGTCCAATTAAAATTATATTATTCGGCAGTATTTCCTCCCTTATAGCATCCTCAACCATCTGCCGCCTCCACCTGTTCCTCAAAGCGATGGCAACAGCCCTCTTCGCGTCGTGCTGCCCTATTATAAACCTGTTCAGTTCAGTCACTATCTGGGTAGGAGTATATTCTCTGTTTTGTTTTTTTAATTTCTTACTCATTTCTTACTTTCAATTACTTCAACGTTAATTTTATCATTTGTGTAAATACAGATCTCCGAAGCCGTCTTCAGCGCCTCTCTAACTATCTCCTCAGCGGAAAGAGAACTGTATTTTGTCAGCATCTTTGCTGCAGCAAGCGCATACATTCCGCCGGAACCGATTGCCACAATATTATCGTCAGGTTCAATCACGTCGCCGTTGCCGCTTACAACCAGCGCCTTATCTTCCGTAATTACCGCCAGCATCGCTTCAAGCTTACGCAAAAACTTATCCGTTCTCCAGTCCTTTGCCAGCTCAACCGCCGCGCGCGACACATTTCCCCTGTACTGCTCAAGCTTGTCCTCAAACCGTTCCACAAGGGTGAAAGCATCGGCAGAAGCGCCCGCAAATCCGCATAACACTTTTCCGTCCGCAATTTTACGTATCTTTATCGCGTTATGTTTCATCACCGTATTACCGAGGGTAACCTGCCCGTCGCCGCCAAGTGCAGCAGCACCTTTGTGCACAATTCCTAATATTGTTGTCGCTTTCATTTGTTCCATTCTTACGTTCGCTCCTTATTCAAAATATTATGTTCATACAATTTAAACAGCCTTCCTTAACTGTTCAAATTTAACAGCAATAAATCACCTGCCGGAGAACCTGAAGGGAAATATGCGGGGGACGGACTTTCTGTATTCTTCGTACTCTTCCCCGAATGTTTCAACAAGCTTTTTCTCTTCGAAAAATGATCCTGCATAAAAATAAGCAACAATGCATAGAAAAAAAGTGAGATAAAAGATATCCATTACGGGCCGGAAAAGCAGGAAAATGATGCTGAAAAAATAAAGGGGGTGACGTGAATACTTGTAGGGACCCTCAATCCTCAGTGTCAGCCTTTCATCCAGATCTTCCTTTTTATATTCACCTTTGAACCACCTCACAGCCTGGTTTATGCCCAGGAACTCCGCTCCGCTGAAAAATCTCAGCGTCCATATTATGCCTGCAACAGCAGCAAACTGCGGAATAAGAATGATAAGATCCCAGGGAGTCGGCAGATCATAAATAATTACGTCGGGTTTCGGGAGGAGTTCGTACATCAGGTAAAAGAAGAAGACCGCTATCAGGTTGTAAACAATGCGGTAAAAAGCTATCCAGCTGCCCGCCTCCCTTACCAGCTTCTTTTTAAAACGTGACGAAGCCAGTAGTGAATGGAGAAAACCGAATAGTGCGAATGCCGATATAATAAGCAGGATATCAGGAACAACCGTCATAGTGCCTTGCGCAGGCGCGCAATAGGTATCCTTAGTTGTTCACGGTATTTGGCTACTGTTCTTCTTGCAATGTGCACACCCTCATCGTTGAGAATTTCCGCAAGCTTATCATCGCTGAAGGGCGAGCTTTTATCCTCTGAATCTATGATCTCTTTAAGGCGCTCTTTGATATGCTTATTTGATACCTCTTCGCCGCTGTCGGTCGCCAGACCTTCACTGAAGAAATACTTCAGCTCGTGAATGCCCATAGGGCTCTGCACATACTTGCCGTTAACCACGCGGCTTATAGTAGATATATCCATGTTGATCTCTTCGGCAATGTCCTTGTAGATCATCGGCGTCAGGAACTTGGGACCCTTATCGAAGAACTCGTACTGCCTTTCAAGTATAGCCCTCATAATCTTCATCAGAGTTTCTCTTCTCTGCTGAATGCAGGCGATAAACCATTTGGCCGACTCAAACTTTTCGCGCAGGAACTTATATGTCTCCTTCTCCCTCGGGGTCTTCTTCGATCTCTTGTTGGCGTCAAACATTTCAAGATACGTTCTGCTGATAGTTACAGAAGGCATGCTCCTGTCGTTAAGCGTTATCACGAAATTGTCGTCCACCTTTTCAATTACAAAGTCGGGCGTAATCTGGTTCATCTCAACCGACTCAATATTGCCCTCGCCCGGTTTCGGGTTAAGGCCCTGGATAAGGTCGATCGTAATCTTAAGCGTCTCATCCGACATATTCAGCTTCTGCTTTATCGAATCAAACCTTCTCTTGGTAAAATCATCATAACACTGCTCAAGCAGCTGCGTGGCAAGGTAAGTATAATACTCGTCGTGCTCCGTATACTTCAGCTGAACCAGCAGGCACTCCTGCAGACTGCGCGAAGCAATACCTATCGGATCAAAATGCTGCACCTTCTTCAGAAGGTTTTCCGAAGCCTCTTTAGAGATCTTAACATGCTCAAACATTTCAAGCTCATTAACAATATCCTCAAGACTCCGTTTCAGGTAGCCGTCGGCATCCAGGTTCCCTATTATCTCCTCACCCAGCATAAACATGTCATCCTCAAGGTTCAGCATGGTCAGCTGATTCTGAAGATGCTCGGTTAACGATTCCTTTGCCGGCGCAAGAGGCTGGTATATCTCATCGTCCTTACTGCGGTTTACCCTGTCCCCCTCAAAGTCCGTATCATTCATAAAATCTTCAAGCTCAAACTCCTCCTTATCATAATCCTCATACTCCTCAACCTCATCCTCCTTTTTCTCCTCCTTCTCCTGGGAGACCTCTACTTCCTCATCCATCACCTCTTCGAGGATAGGATTTATTTCCAGTTCAGTTTTAATTCTCTGCTCAAGGGCGAGTGTATTTAACTGCAGAAGCTTCTGATACTGGATCTGCTGGGGCGAAAGCTTCTGCTGCTGCGATAATTTCTGGCTGAGTGTTAACATTGTTCTATTCTATTTTGTCCTTTAAAGCTGAATACCATTTCCTGCCGTACTTTCTCTGCAGGGCCTCCCCGCAGAACTCGGCTATTGTTATATCTTCCTTTTGTCCTTTTTCAAGTGCGGGACTGCATTCACTGAATTTTTCATACCTCAGTACGTCAGCTCCGAACTTCGAGATCCTTATCGGGAAAAGATGACACGAGATTGGCTTTCTGAAATCCGTCTTGCCGTCGAAGAAAGCCCTCTCAATTCCGCACTTCGCAATGTCGTTTTCATAGTAAACAAAAACACAGGCTTTATTATCGAGACTATGGGTCATTAACTCTCTACTTTTGTACCGATAAAAACCTTCATTTTTGATCACTTTTTGATGCTCTTCCGGCAGATAAGGCATCACAATCGGTAAAATTTCACCCATTATCTTCACCTCTTCCTCGTGCAGAGGAGCCCCGAACTCACTTTCGAACGTACAGCAGGCGCCTTTGCATTTCTCCAAATCGCACGAAAAGCGTGTTTTTAACACCTCTTTTCTCACCTCAACATCTTCTACCGGAACTATGTTACTATTGAAAAACATTGGAATAATTTTTGTTGCAAAATAACAATTAGATTGATAATACAAAAGTTTAAAAATTATTTCTTGACACCCCCTCCCGCTCTATTACACTTGACTTCAGTCAAGTGACATATACTGGTAACCCAGAGTCCTCCGGGCTTCAGCCCCATACTATTGGGATCCCTTCACAAAAACTTTCACCTTAATTCCTTAGATTAGAATAACTCTTCAGAAGGAATACTATGAATCTATCGGGGAAATCAATACTACTCACCGGCGCTTCAAGCGGCATCGGTTACCATATGGCAATAGCCCTTGCAAAAGAAAACTGCCGCATCGCGCTGCTTGCAAGAAGTATGGATAAGCTCAAAGAAATTGCGGAGACGGCCGGTACCTCTGACAATATTATACTCCCCATACAATGTGATGTTTCAAAAAAAGAAGAAGTCAACGCCGCAGTCGGCAAAGTCCTGGAAGAATTCGGAAGCCTCGACATACTCATACTCAACGCAGGCACAAGCTACCGCTTGGATGCAGAAGACTTCTCAGCCGAAAAAGGCGAAGAGATCATTAAAGTAAACCTCACCTCAAAATTCTACTTCCTTGAAAAGCTGATCCCGCACTTCATCTCAAAAAAGAGCGGGATGATAGTAGGAGTATCCAGTCTTGCCGACACAAGAGGATTCCCGAGGAGCGGTTTTTACAACGCAAGCAAGGCAGGCTTCAGCAAAGCTGCTCGAAAGTCTGCGCATAGAACTCAAAGAACACAACATCAGGGTAATCACCGTCCGACCCGGCTTTGTACGAACCCCGATGACCGACAAGAACGAATTCAGTATGCCCCTCCTTATGGAGCCGGAGAAAGCGGCGCAGATAATAATCGACGGCATAAAGAAAGAAAAGAGGATCATCCAGTTCCCCCTCCCCACCGTACTGGGCACGAGGCTGATAGGGATTATACCCGACATCCTCTTCGAATACCTCTCCCGCAAGCACCTCGAAGCCCTGAAGAAAAAAGATTAGTAAAATTTTATTAATTTCGAACAGTACAAATTAAAATTTAAAGGGTTCCCGGGGAGATGGCCAGGGTTTTCTTCTATTTTCTGATAGGCACATATATTTGCTTCGCGCAAACTTCACTCGAGCTTAATGAAATTATGTTCTATCCTGTTTCAGGTGATAATGAATTCATTGAGATTTACAATAACAGTTCAACAAGCGTAGATCTTACCGGATATAGTATAAAGTACTACAACTCATCACCCGATTATATAACGGGAACAGGACAGGGAATGATCCTTCCTGCACAAAGTTATGCTGTTATTTTTGAAGCAGATTATGATATTGAGAACGGGCTCTACAAAGATCTCGTTCCGCCTGAAGCATTGATAGTTAAAATCATTGATAATTATTTCGGAACGACCGGAATGGCAAACACTTCGAACAGAACTATCTGGCTTCTTTCTGACAATAGCGATACACTTGATGTATATACATACTCCGCGGATAATCTGCAGGCTCATTCAGATGAGAAAACACTTTTTGGAGCCGACAGCTCGCAGATAAACTGGTTAAACTCGATTTCTGCAAACGGCACACCCGGATTTAGAAATTCTGTCACCCCTGTAAACTACGATCTTGAAATAAATTCTATTGGTATATCTCCCCTTGTTCCTTTTGAAGGTGATAATATTCATATCAGTTCCAAAATAAAAAATACAGGGGAGAATACTGCAGATGATTTCTCCGTATATATCTATAATGATGTAAACCTCGATTCAATTGCACAATCCGGCGAAGAGATATTCTCACAGTCATATAACAATTTGCAGCCCGGTGATTCTTTATCTGTGGTGACAGATATTATTTCGGCCTCGCAAGGGTTTTATAGCATTATAACCAAAGTTATCTATGGTCCTGATGAGGACACATCCGATAATACTGCCTGGAAAAATTTTACCGTATATCCAACCGGAACAGGCTATAATGATATTGTCCTTAATGAAATTATGTATGCCCCTTCTCCGGAAGAACCGGAATGGGTGGAGATCTATAACCGCTCATCAGAGGAAATAAATCTGAACGGGTGGATATTCTGCGATTTAAGTTCGTCACGACTAATAACAAATGAGGATATTTTTATTTCACCCGGGGACTTTATCGTTCTAACAAGGGATTCATCAGTACTCAACTTCTACCAGGTTCCTTCACCGATTATAAAGTTCAGTCTCCCTGCCCTGAACAATACCGGAGATGCAGTTGTAATTAAAGATTCACTGGGACTTACAATTGACAGTCTGGTTTACTTACCTGATTGGGGTGGTGACGAAGGAAAATCACTTGAACGTATTTCTGTTGATGAAAGCAGCACTTATGAAGAGAACTGGATAACGAGTGAAAGTATCTACAAAGCAACACCGGGAAAGATAAACTCAGGAACACCCAAGCAGCACGATCTTAAAATCTTAAAGTTTGAAACAGAAGAATATGCCATTATTGGAGAACAGGCAGAATTTGAAATTACTGTGAATAACCCGGGATTGAACACCTCACCCGCTTTTACCATGTCACTTTACCATGATGCGAATAAAGATTCGATCGCACAGTCTTCAGAACTTATATCATCAAGTAATTCGGGCCCTTTACTTTCGGGCGACTCAACTATATTTAATTTATATACGATGAACTTCGAAGAAGGACAAAATTATTTCATTGCTGTTATGACCGCTTCCCCCGATGACGACACAACTAACAATACAGCTTTTACAGATTTCCGCGGAATGGAGGTATACGAGTTCAGGAATGATCTTGTCATAAATGAATTTATGTATGATCCTGTGAGTCCTCAGCCCGAGTGGATTGAATTACTCAACCGAAGTACTATACCGGTTGACCTCAGAGATCACAGGCTGGCAGATTCCAGGGATACGACTACAATTTGTCCTGATGATGTCATATTGTATCCGGGAGAATTCGCGGTAATTGCCGAAGACAGTACAATAAGAGATTACTTTAATATAACTGTTCCGCTTATTATTAAATCCTTCTCTGCCTTAAATAATTCGGGAGACAAAATAATGCTGCTCGACTCACTTAACAGGGTAATCGATTCGCTTGAATATAGCCCCGACTGGGGTGGGGGTGACGGCGTCTCATTGGAACGAAAGTACGCAGACAGTTCTTCAACTGATCCGCAAAACTGGAACAGTTCAATAAGCAGATATAAAGCGACCCCCGGCTATATAAATTCTTTAACTCCAAAAGAAAAAGATATCTGTGCTGCAGGCATTGTTCCTTCACCTCCCTTTCCTGTTTTCGGAGATGATGTATCTATTCAGGTAAAGGTAAAGAACCCCGGATTAGCGCAGCTTCGTATTCTTTAAGATTGTATGAAGATACTGATCTTGATTCCATTCCTGATATACTGCTGACTTCTCTAGATGGCTTATTCCTTCTTCCGGGTGACTCAGCAATAGTAGATCCGGAGTATACCGCAGGTAATCTTTCGGCAGTCCATATTTTTTGGGCAGAAGCTTTTTTTGCTGATGATATGGATACAAGTAATAATTATGTCATTTTGAAAATTTATCCGGGATACCCTCCCGCCGCACTCGTCATAAATGAAGTTATGTACTCCCCGGAAGGAGGCGAGCCTGAATGGGTAGAGCTTTACAATAAATCAACCGATTCAATCGATTTAATAAACTGGACTATCAGCGATGTGATCACTACTCCTTCCCGTACCAGGATAGATTCCAATCTGATTATCCCTCCAAAAAATTATATGGTTCTCTCGAAAGATTCATCTCTTTCTGAGTATCATCGCATCATTCCTTCTCCGGTTGAAGTTATAAATCTTCCAGTATTAAATAATGATGCAGATGGTGTTGTCTTAAAAGACGAGCGGGGTCAGATAATGGATTCTCTCTATTTCAACAGCACGTGGGGAGGAAAGCAGGGATATTCACTAGAAAGAGTCTCGGTTTCTCTTTCAACGAATATCTCCTCAAACTGGGGATCATCAGAAGATATTGAGCTAAGTACACCCGGAAGAGTAAATAGCATTACCCCAAAGAATAAAGATATCTCAATAACCGGTATTTCTTCGGACCCGAAATTCCCTGTGGAGGGTGAGAACGTTTTTATTACAGCAATGATAAAGAATAAAGGGCGTTTAAATGCTTCCGGAATTGCTGCAGAGTTTTATATCGACAGCGATTCCAATAATACCCCCGATAAGTTAATTTCTTTACAGGAAGGGTTATCGCTTAACGCGGATGATTCACTCTTGATTACCTCTTCTGGTTTCCCTCGATAATTTATCACACAAGGTGCTTACTGCCGTAAGAGTCATATTCCCGGGAGATGAGGATACATTGAACAATTACCGCGAGCGGGTTGTTGGTCCAGGTTATGGAAATCATACAGCAATGATAAATGAGATTATGTATGATCCGGCAGACGGTGAACCGGAATGGTTTGAGATAGTAAATATCTCACCTGATACTATAAATCTGAAAGACTGGTCGGCAGGAGATAAACCCGAAGCAGTTTCAGGGAGTTTAATTACAGATAAGCGATTATTTTTTGCCTGCGGGGCATTTTGCGATCATTGCAAAGGATACTTCGTTCAATACATTTCATCCGGGAGTTAAGGATGTGCTCGTGACAAACTTCGGTGCTCTTGGTAATACGGAAGATTACATTATAATTTATGACTTCAGAGGAGGGATAATCGATAGTATCCATTACAAATCCTCATGGGGCGGGAAAAATGGTTTCTCACTCGAAAGGATAAACACGGCAGACACGTCCGGAGGAACCGGCAGATGGGCTTCTTCTATTAGTCCTGAAAAATGCACTCCGGGGAGAGAAAATTCTTTATCCGGTGCGCCGCCTGGAGATAAAAATTCGGTTGTAATTAACGAGATAATGTATGACCCGGGAATTGATAACTGTGAGTTTGTGGAGTTCTATAATAACAGCATCGATACAATTAACATTGGCGGATGGACATTTGAAGAATCGGCTGGAAAAGCATTCAGACTTTCAGATTCATATTTCAGCCTTCCTCCTGCAGGGTATTATTTACTCGCAGCAGATTCGACTATTTTTTCTGTTTATTCACCTGATGAACTGAGCGGCTTTAATCTGACAGGCACCAAAGATCTCGCATTGTCGAATGAAGGCGAACTCATCCTGCTGAAAGACCCAGCCGGAAATATTATTGATTCAATCGTTTATTCTTCAAAGTGGCATAACAGGAATATTAACATTACAAAAAATAAATCACTTGAGAGGATCAACCCGGGACTTGACGGAAACTATCCACAGAACTGGAGTACATCTGTTGCTTATCCGGGTTCAACGCCCGGCAGTCAGAATAGTATATACACAGTGAACAATAACAGACAGTCTGGAATTTCGGTATCTCCCAACCCATTCTCACCGGACAATGACGGATATGAGGATTACTGTATAATAAACTATTCCCTTTCACAGCCGGTTGCGCAGATAAGGATAAAAATTTTCGACAGCCGCGGCAGACTAATTCGTACGCTTGAAAATAATATGCCCTCTTCCTCACATGGTTCAGTTATTTTCGACGGATTGGAAGACAGCGGCATTCCTTTAAGGATCGGGATTTACATAATTTTTCTCGAAGCGATTAATAAAAACACAGGGGTTGTGGAGAATCTTAAGACCGTTGTGGTCGCAGCCAGGAGACTTTAGCTCACCTGCATTTGTTCTGCATCACTCCTGCCTGTCCTGTCTGGGAGACGGCGGGTGTTTGGTAAATTGTTCGCCCTGGTTTCGCGGGCATTGCAGATTATTCATACCCCCCGAAACGGCTTCGTTTAACTGTCACATTTCGCCGCGGCTGCCTTCTCTTTAACGCTGTTTTTTCGTTCCCGGCCTCTGGCATAACGGTTGCATCTTACCTGGCAGATAGCAAAATATGAAATGACTCCGGATACGATGTTTGAGCCGACGACTTGAGTGAAGATGTAACGACAGGTGTTTATGATAGCTAAATCACAGAGTCATTTGTCCTTTCCAATGCCGCTGTATAAGCGGCACTTCTTTTTAAACCTTTCCTCCGGTCACAGCGTCTAAAGATTAAATGGTAAGTTGACAGCGGACATAGTAAAGCCGGCTGATATACTTTATTGTTGTACCCTGGTTCTTCTGCATGATGAAGACAGGTTTGTGGTTCCTGACTGTGTGTTTTAACAGATGATTCGAGTGATCAGATTATGATACGATGCGGGCCCGCTAAAATGGGAATCATGAAAAAGCCGTAAAGCATTTTGGACTTTGCGGCTTTTTTTATTTGTGTTAAATTAATTCTCTAAGTATATATTATAAATCCCTACAAGGAGAATTCAATGAAATATGCATATCTTCTGCTTTTATCCTTATTCTTATTGAATGGCTGCGGCTCCGACCGGAACGCTGAGGAGCAGGCCGTAAAGGACGTGATAATGAAAAATGTCCAGGCCGGCAACGATGAGGATGTTGCCGCTTATATAAGTACAATGGATAAGGATAATAAAAATTACGCCCATCTTGAGGATATGATGAATACGATATTCAGTACCTACGATCTTAATTACCAGGTGAAGGACCTTAAGGTGACTGAGCTTAAGGACGATGAGGCGAAGGTTGAGTTCGTTCAGATCACTAAAAAGGTCAAAGGCCCTACTTTCAGGGATAACAGGATAGAGGGCGTGCATACTCTCCATAAGTCTAACGGCGAGTGGAAGATCTATGATACCGAGATCAAGAAAATTGATTACCTGAATTAGCATGAAAAAATTCAGGATATTGTACGTCTACCCCCACCCCGACGATGAGTCTTTTGGCCCTGCTGCCGTCATGTACGACCAGATAAGGGAGGGCCACGAGGTTTTTCTTCTTACTCTTACCCGCGGCGGGGCAACTAAGCAGAGGTTCAAACTGGGAAAGAGCATCGAGGAGATGGGTGAGATCAGGTTCAAGGAAATGCTGAAGGTTAAGGAAACGCTTAACCTTAACGGAATGCTTGTGCTCGATCTGCCCGACAGCGGTCTCCCTGAAATGGATCCCCGCGAGATCGAGAAGGCAGTGAAGGAGCATATAGAGAAGATTAAACCGGATGTGATTGTGTCTTATCCGGTCCACGGCGTCAGCGGCTTTCCTGATCACCTCGTCATGCACGCGGTTATTAAAAGGGTCTTTCTTGAATTGAAGGATTCCGGGGACGGTTATCTGAAACGTCTGGCGTTTAATACGATAGTGGATAAGGGATTTTCTCCATGGCAGGGCGAGATGTTCGCTCTTAAACAGTCTCCCCCCGAAATGATCGACTGCGTTGTTGAAGCTGGATGAGGACATGAAGCAGGCGATGCGGCGTTCGTTGAGCTGCTACGATACTTACCAGGATACGATCGAGGAATCGGGTGTGGTTGATAAGATAGGCGATGAGATACCGTTCGAGTTCTTTAATGAGAATTTTGATCCGCCGCTTCGTAAATTAACTGATAATCTCTGAAATTTTCGGGATTTCATACCGGTTATGAAAATATTGGTCGATGATGATATATATCTCGATGAGCCTGCGAAGAGAGATAAGGATAACCTGATCAGACTTCTTTCCGACAGGGAGATCTACAACAATACTCTTCGCCTCCCTTTCCCTTATACTGCCAAAGATGCCGAATGGTGGTTCAGGTTCGTAAAGGAAACCAGAAAGAAATCGGGCATGGACCTTAACTTTGCCATAAGAACAAAGGATAAGCAGCTTATCGGGGGTATCAGCTTCCATATGAAGTACGGTCTTAATTCTCATAAGGATGAGATGGGCTACTGGCTTGGAAGGAATTACTGGAATAAGGGAATTATGAGCAAGGTTGTGAGGAGCTTCTGCCGGTATGGGTTCGAATCGCTTCACATAAGAGGATCGAGGCTACGGTTTTTGAGCATAACCCCAGCTCGTGCAGGGTGCTGGAGAAATGCGGCTTTCAATATGAAGGGACTCTGAAGAAATATGTATATGAAAGACGGAGATCTTATTGACGTCCGTCTTTACGCAATTACAAAATAAAGGAGCAGTATATGTTGTCAGGATGGATGATGGAAAGTTTTGAAACGCAGCTTAATAAGTTAAAAACGGAGATTAACCTCTATAAAGATGAAGCTGACATGTGGATCGTAAAGGGAGGGATATCTAATTCAGCCGGAAACCTGTGTCTTCATCTCCTGGGAAATGTTAATCATTTCGTGGGTCACATTATCGGGGGAACGGGATATCAAAGAAACCGCCCGGCGGAGTTTGCGGATAAGAACGTCCCGAGAGAGGAATTGAATAACAGTATCGATGCGCTGATTGAGGTCGTTAAGAAGTCGCTGCCCAAGCTTAATGACAAGGACATGAATAAACCTTTCCCGGATAAGCTCGGCGGTAAGATATTGGAATACGGGATGGCGCTCATTCATCTCAGTAACCATTTCGATTATCACCTGGGACAGATAAACTACCACAGACGATTAATTGAAGGAAGTAATTAATGAATAAGGTTAACCTTGAAGAGAAGCTTTCGTCCGTTACGGAATACTGGCAGCCTAAGATTGTCGGTGAGCTGAACGGGCAGCACGTTAAGATCGCTAAGCTTAAAGGATCGTTTATCTGGCACCACCACGATAATGAGGATGAATTATTCCTGGTAGTAAAAGGAAAGCTGAAAATTCATCTTAAAGACAAAACGGTTCAGCTGAAAGAGGGTGAGTTCTTCATTGTGCCTAAAGGGGTTGAGCATAAGCCTGCGGCGGATGAAGAGGTTCATCTTATGCTGTTTGAGCCTTCGGGCACGCTTAATACGGGCAACGTCCTTAACGAAATGACTATCCCCGACCCCGAGAAGATCTAGGGTTTACTGCGTTGCCGTCTTCAGCCTCTTCAGGAATATCACTACCAGCCCTGCCGCGACTAATGACGTAACCACCAGCAGCAGGAAGAACTGCCACAGCTCCCAGTTCTGGTAAAACCTGCCCACAAAACCCGACAGATAATTACCAACAGCTGTGGCGCCGAACCAGCCTCCCATCATCAGGCCTTTGATTTTTGCGGGGGCAACCTTCGAGACGAATGAGAGTCCCATAGGACTTAAATGCAGCTCGGCAAGCGTAAGTGTAAAATATGTGCCTATCAGCCAGAACGGAGAAACAGCATCAGGAGAGGTTCCGCCGCTTATAGAGTATACCGGCGGAAGTCCTGTTGATGCGATCACCATAACCATATACGCCACTGCGGTTATCAGCATTCCTATCCCGATCTTGGCCGGCGATGATGGTTCCTTCCCCTTCCTGTTGAGCCAGGCAAAATAACCCACAATTACCGGGGTAAGCAGAACAATGAACATAGGGTTAAATGACTGGAACTGTTCGGGTGCAATCGAGCTGGTATCGGGGAGACTGTTAAGTTTGTAAATTATTACAATCAGTCCTACCAGTACAAAAAGACTTCCGATGCCCTTTGTTTTAACCGTGGTCTTCCTGTTAAGAGCAACGGCTCCTCCCAGAATAACGGCCAGCAACGGCGTGGAGACCTACAACATCGAAAAGGATATAAGTGAATTTATGCACAGTGCTGAAAGTGTAATCTCTTGCGAAAAGCGAGAGGGCTGCGCCGTTCTGATGGAAAGCCATCCAGAAGAAAATTACGATTGCAAAGATAGTAAGCAGCGCAACAACCCTGTCTTTTTCCTGTTTTTTGGTGAGGGTGACATCCTTCTCTGAATTCGGCTGTGTTTTAGAACGATAGTCGGCATCAGCATAATATTTTCTGAAAATGGTAAATACCAGCAGCGAAACGATCATTCCCGCAGATGCTACGGCAAATACGGCGTTATAACCATGCGCAAGGGTCGTTCCGAAATTTTCCATAAAGAATTCTCTTACCCCTGCAGCAGCAAACGGAGCATAGAAAGCGCCAATGTTGATTCCCATGTAAAATATATTGTAACCGGCATCCTTTAATGATCCTGATGAATGAGCATAAAGGTTGCCGACCAGTACGGAAATGTTCGCTTTGAACATACCGTTGCCGACGCAGACAACAGCCAGGGCAATGTAAAGAAGGAAAGGCGTATCTGTAGGAACAGCCATAAGTGCATACCCGATGCACATTGTAATCGCTCCTATAATTATAGTTTTGCCGTAGCCCAGCACATTATCTGCTATCCAGCCGCCCAGGATTGGCGTGAAATACACAAAAGCGATGAAGATCCCGTAAACGTTGGTAACAGTAGCGGCGTCCCATCCGAAATTTTCGCTTAAATAATAAACAAAGATCGCGAGCATCGTGTAAAACCCGAACCGCTCCCACATTTCAGTAAAAAAGAGTACGTATAGTCCTTTTGGATGTCCTTTAAACATCTGGCCTCCGTTATTCTTTAGGGTGAATTAAGATATGTTTTTTCTCTCCTATGCGAGCATTATAAATCTGCTTTTCGAATTATACGAAAAGAACCTCTTTAGTAACAAGTTTTTTTTGAATTATTTACCGTCATCCCGACCGTCAGTATGTCATTTCGACCGAGGGAGAAATCTTAAAAAATGTCATTCCGACCTTGTTCCGGTCAGCTATTACCGTTGGCTAGCGGCTTTAGCCATTTCCAATTCCACACAGCTGTCATTCCGAACGTCGCTATGTCATTGACCGCAGGGAGAAATCTTTAACCCACGGTGTGATATCACAATCACATCCCGTTGACTATACTATATTCTATTATTAAGTTCTATTACCATCATTTACGTTGAGAGGGAGGCAATGAAAAATAATTTTACTACATATTTCTCTATCTCAGTTACGGTTTTATTTTCACTTCTGTTTTTATACGGCTGCAGCAGCGACAAATACGAGAAAAAGCAGCTCGATAAAGGAGAGCTTTATTACGATAATACTGTTTCGGTTGATAAAGTTGATCTCCTCGGCAAGTACATAAACCAGTGCGCGATTTTCAATGATGAGGTGCATAAAGCGAGACTTACAAAGTCAGACAGCACATATGAAATATGTCTTTGCGTTCCTCCGGAGATGATCAACAGCGAACAGTACCAGAGTTACGCGGAGATCCTTGCGATGCAGCTATCCGACGATGTATTCGACAAGTCGAAGGTCAAGATCCATCTCTCTGACAGCACTTATAACGCCAAGGTAACGAAATCTTCACCTTCAAAGGAATTGTAACAGGCATTCATAAATGTCATTCCGGGTTTTATGCTGAATTTATTTCAGTATTATTTCGGAATCTGGATCCTGAAACCAGTTCAGCAAGATTTTTTTGAGAGTGTTGGTTGACTTCAGCCAACAGATTCAGAACTTAGCCATTACCGTTGACGGATTACCGTTGACTTTAGTTAACAGACTTAAGCTATAATCAACTCCCCGGCTTTAGCCATCCCCAAGCTCTGCATAATTATTTAGAAAGGATTATTACCGCCTTTGAAAAGATGGGCCCGTTATAATCTGTTCCCCCCGCACAAACAGTATTGCCTTTTACTTTAATACTGTAATATTTTCTGTGTTCCTGGTATACAGCCGGATATTCCCGGAATGTCATTCCGTTCCAATGACCAACAAACCAGTCCCCACATATGAATATATTATTATCATCTGTGCCATCTATGTCGTAACTGAAATGAGTGAAATTGATTATCTCGTTTTCCAGATTGAGTTGATTGCTATTTCTTTGAAGGAATACCCCGACATTGTCCATTAAATAAACCCTATGGTCATTTGCTGACCAGACACCGCCAATAAGGCCTATGTGATATCCATTGTTCAGGTCCAGGCCGTCCCCCTCATAGACTTTCACCCACCCGCTTCCCGCATTTCTTAAAAGAACAGTAGTGCTGTAATTACTTGTATATCCGCAGCTCCACAGTGTGCCGTCACTGCCTCCCCATATATCCAGCAGATCTACTGTTGTTCCGCTTTCCTCTAGACTCCAATTGCCGTTTTGGTGGTGAGCTATGTTCCCATTATCTCCAACTACATATAAGTCATTATCCGAAGTTCCCCAGATTTTATTCATCCAGTAAGGACCCCAAGGTATAGGAACAGGATTATATTGATTACCATTCCAGTTGATTAATCCATTTCCACAAAACCAGATATCATTCGCCCCAAATGCAAAAACCGACCGGATTGGGTTGTAGAATGGCTGGCCTTGATAATAATAGGGGACACGTTTTATTTTCCAGTTATTTCCGTTCCAAACAGCAAGATTATACCTTTTGGGATCCTGCTGACCAAGTGAATCCAGCATATATATCTCACCTACTGCCCAGATATTATTCTCATCTATTATTGCTATGTCTTTTATGATACTTTGTGCATATTCACCGAACAGAAATACCTCCCAGCTCCGGTTATGTGAGGTTGTATCCAGTGTATTCACACTAAGCTGATTGCCCGACTGGCCGGTTGACTGAATTACTGACTGGTATTTGTATGTATGGTTAGGCAGGAGTGAATCAACATAAAGGACTGTGTCCTCTGAGGTCAGGTTTATCGTTTCAACAAAACTGCTGTCTCTGTACAGATCAAGATCTGAGGGTAATGCCAGGCTGCTCGTACTCAGTTTAATCCACGCCTCCGTACAGCTTGTATCCTCCAGGGTTAAATTTACCTGCGGCTGCTCTTCAGGCGGGATAGGATTATTTTCCTCCTTGCAGGAGGTAAAACATAATCCGAATAAAATCAGGGATGTTATTGTGAAGATATTTCTCATTTCCCCTTCACAGGTTATTATTGACACCGGAATTTAATTCTTAATGGTTTTATCCGCAAGCTTCAACTATTATCCGCCGACTTCAGCAAACAGATGCAGAACTTAGCTATTATCGTTCCCCCTGCACAAACAGTATTGCCCCTTGCTTTGATACTGTAATATTTTCTGTGTTCCTGGTATATAGCTGGATATTCCCGGAATGTCATTCCGTTCCAGTGACCCACAAATCTGTATGCGCTTACAAATATATTGTTATCATCTGTTCCATCTATATCGTAACTGCCATAGATGAAACTTGCTAATTGTTTTTGAAGGAAAAGTTCATTGTTATTAGCTTGTAAAAATATTCCGTCACTTTTCAACAAGTATATTCTGTAATCATTCTTACTCCATACCCCGGCAATCTGGTTAATAGTATATCCGTTATTCTGTTCACCAGCGCTTCCTTCAAATACTTTCACCCACCCGCTTCCCGAATTCCTTAAAAGAACAGTAGTGCTGTAATTGCTTGTATACCCGCAGCTCCAGAGAGTGCCGTCACTGCTTCCCCATATATCCAGCAGATCTACTGTTGTTCCGCTTTCAATTCTGCTCCACTGCCCGTTTTGGTAATGGGCAATATTTCCAGAATTTCCGACAACATATAAATCATTGCTGCTTGTTCCCCAGATTTTGTTTGGACTCCAGGCCCAACAGAATGCCCGTATAGATAAGAAATTACAATTTTGTCCATCACGTTTCACGAAAGCTCCCGACCAACCAAATATCAGTTGAAGAAAAAGCAAAAATTCGTTTAATAGCACCGGTAGATTTCCATCTATAGATATTTGGATTCTTTTTAATTCCCACTGATTCCCATCCCAATGCACAGCATTATACATCGTGTAACCATTCTGAGTTGTATCAGCTATATATATTTCACCTACAGCCCAGATATCATTCTCACTTATTATTGCGATGTCTCTTATGCTGCTATGCTGGTAATCTCCGAAATAAAATACCTCCCAGCTCCGGTTATGTGAGGTTGTATCCAGTGTATTCACACTAAGCTGATTGCTTGCTTGACCGGTTGACTGAATAACTGATTGGTATCCGTATGTACGGTTAGGGAGAAGTGAATCAACATAAAGGACTGTGTCCTCTGAGGTCAGGTTTATCGTTTCAACAAGACTGCTGTCTCTGTACAGATCAACATCTGAAGGCAAGGGTAAGTTGCCTGTACTCAGTTTAATCCAGGCTTCTGTGCAGCTTCTGTCTTCCAGGGTTAAATTTACCTGCGGCTGTTCTTCAGGCGGGATAGGGTTATTTTCCTTCTTGCAGGAGGTAAAGCATATTCCTAATAAAATAAGGGCTGTTATTGTGAAGATATTTCTCATTTCCCCTTCACAGGTTATTATTGACACTGGAATTTAATTCTTAATGGTTTTATCCGCAATGTTAATATCCATTAATTCTCCGTATAATACCGAGGCTGGTTTTCCTCTTCCGTTAATACGATAAGAAAGGTTACCTGAATTAAGGATGGTGAAATTACTCATCCTGCTGGAGTTAGCTCCAGGGTGGGTTTATAATTCACAAATTAAGTTATCACCTTTCGATTTTTAATTGATTTATCGTCTTCGTCCAATTGAAATAACAGCTTGGGACAATTTATGGCCCGCTGCTATAATTAAATTATTCTTTATCTTCACTTCACCATAAGTGCCTGCCTGCAATTGCAGTTCACTCTTAAAACTTTTCCAGTTATTTCCATTATAATGGAGCATCTCCCCGTAAGAACCGCAGACAACTATATCATTCAAATCATTGCCGTCAATTGAACTTGTATAAGATTCTGTAACACCCTGCCATATTGCTAACCATCCATCACTGGAATAAATATCAGTTTTAGTAAACATTCCGCTGCCAACCACATAATATTTTTCACCCGGTTTAAACCATATTCCTTTTATACTTGAATTAATCCCCGACACTGATAAATTCGTTACTAAATCATCCTGAATCTTAAGTATTTTTTTATCAGTATTCACACCCTGATTGGCAGCAACCGCACATAATTCCAATCGATTATCAGTATTGAATTTTCCTTGAATATCGTAAATATTTAAATCCGTTCCACTTTCAATTTTTTCCCAATCAGATCCAAAATATTTATAGATCGCTCCATTTCTACCTACGCAAATAATATTATTTTCATCATTGCCCCAGATTTTTAAAACTTGTCCCTCAAAAGGTATCTGTTTAATAAAAAAGGCTTTTTCTATCCAATCAGTTCCTGTCCATTTTAATAGATTAGCATAGGATACAGAATAAATTTCTCCATTAATGGAGGTGACTGAAAATAAAGGTCCTGGATATTTAACGGTTTGATTATAATCGTGGTATGAAACTTTCATTAGTTCCCACTCAGTTCCATTCCAATGTGCTACCGCATAAGGTTGTGGATCTGGTTGTCCTGTTGAGTCATTTAAATAAATCTCACCAACAGCCCAGATATTGTTATCATCAATTATAGCTACATCGTGAAGAGCACTGCTGCTGTGCTCGCCAAATGTCCAGGTCTGGAATGTAAAGTTATGGCTGGTTGTGTCTTGTCCGTTACCGAGAGTGGGTTGAATAACCGGATTATCCTTCTTACAAGAAGAGACCAGAACCAGACTAATTGTTAATAGAGATAGAAAAATAACAGATTTCATAAAAATTACTTCAAC
>CAVRHV010000010.1:0-35157 GCA_963721075.1 uncultured Ignavibacteria bacterium
CAGGTAAGATCTCACGCTATGCCTGGGGAAAAGATTATCATCTCATAATCTGGGATAAGCTTAAAACACTTGAAACTCAGTTAAGTGAAATTGATCCTGACTTCAAATCACTTTCTTATGTCGATACGGGTCCGGTAATGGATAAGGCATGGGCAGTAAGAGCAGGACTCGGCTGGCAGGGTAAACACACCAATATCATTAATCCCGATCTTGGCAGCTGGTTCTTTATAGCAAATATCATTACAAATTATGATTTCGGGTATTCAGAGATAATAACCGATCATTGCGGTTCATGCACAGCCTGTATTGATGCCTGTCCAACTCACGCTATTGTCGATGAATACATCATCGATTCGAATAAATGCATATCATACCTTACGATAGAGAATAAGGAAGAAATTCCCCCGGAATTTAAGGGAAAATTTGACGGCTGGATATTCGGATGTGATATCTGCCAGGATGTCTGTCCCTGGAATATTAAATTCAGTGAGGTCTGTAATATTGAAGAGTTCAGACCAGCTGAGGGAGAGACAGAAATTTCACTTAAAAGCGTGATAGAAATGGATGAAGAAACATTTAAGAGAAAATATGCGGTGAGCCCTGTTAAGAGGACGAAATTAAAGGGATTACGAAGGAACGCAAATTTTCTATTGGCTGAAAAAAACCCTTAATTCTAAATGTAGTAATTTGTAAATTTATAAGCAGAATATTTAATTCCGAAACTTTTCTACCGGAAAGTAATCTAATATATACTTCTTATTTATTGATATTATGGAGCTAAAATGTCCGATATAGAAAAAAATGAAAACCACTATAAGATAATTATTATCGGTTCCGGCCCTGCCGGTTTCACGGCCGCATTATATAATGCGAGAGCCGACCTGAACCCGGTGATATTTGAAGGTATGCAGCCGGGCGGTCAGCTTACGATCACTACGGAGGTTGAGAATTATCCCGGATTTGAAAAAGGAATTATGGGTCCTGAACTGATGGATGTTATGCGTAACCAGGCTCACCGTTTCGGGGCTAAATCATTTTATAAAGAGATTACCGAAGTTGATTTTTCCAAAAGGCCGTTCGTTCTTAAGTCATACGATGAAGTATATACAGCAGATGCCGTAATTGTTGCCACGGGAGCATCGGCCAAACTGCTCGGTATTGAAAGTGAAAGAACTTATATGGGTTACGGTGTATCAGCCTGTGCAACCTGCGACGGATTCTTCTTTAAGGATCTTAAAGTACTGGTGGTTGGCGGCGGCGATACCGCTATGGAAGAAGCTAATTTCCTTACCAAGTTTGCTTCTGAAGTTACGATCATCCACAGAAGAGAAGAGTTCCGCGCTTCTAAAATTATGATCGACAGGGCGATGAATAACCCTAAGATTAAGTTTATGACGAATAAAGTTGTAAAAGAAGTTATCGGCAAAGTTGAAGGCGGTAAAAAAACGATGACGGGAGTTATCCTTGAGGATACCAAAGATCTTTCAACAATGGAATTGGAAGCCGATGGATTATTTATTGGCATCGGTCATAAACCTAACACAGAACTTTTTAAGGGTATCCTGGATATGGATGAAACCGGATATCTGAAGGTACAAGAAGGTTCGACCTATACTAATATTCCGGGCGTGTTCGCTGCAGGAGATGTTGCAGATAAAACTTACAGACAGGCGATCACAGCTGCAGGTTCAGGCTGTATGGCTGCGATAGATGCAGAACGGTGGCTGGAAACTCAGGAGGCTGAAGTAGCCGAGGCTATGGCGGCTGAGAAATCTTAAAATAGAACGTGACATTTTGTCATACCGTGTACTTTTTCAACAGCGGAAAATATCGATTTTTCGCTGTTTTTTTATTGTCTCATTTTGAGTTCAAAAGGCAGACTAAAGGCAGATAAATACGGGACTAAAAGCAGGTAACAAATATGTCTGCCATTTTGTCATACTGCTGATAAAATAAACAGTAATGATATTACAAAAAAACCCCGGAAAGAAATTCCCGGGGTTTAAACCTGACTAAATCTTATTTAACAAATTCACTCCATTTATAACTCGCGGTTGTAAGTTATAACCAATTTCCCATTCTCAAAGAATAAGATCTTCTTTCCATTATTTAATGTGTAAACCCATTTAGTCACTTTATCGAGATGCTCAATTTTCTCAGGATATCCAAGTGTATTTTCCACCATCTTATATGTATACCCGTTTACTACTTTTGCTCCTGCACCCGGTATATAATGAAACCAGCCAAAAACCAGCAGCATAATAACTGCTATTTTCATCATAAATATTCTTTTCATATGCCGCCTCAGGATGGTTAAATAGATCTTTATTTGATATTCCTGTATTTATTCGCCAGGATGTTTGCTACAACGAAACCAAGACCGGTAATTGTAAAGATTGAGAAAGGTGTCCAGTAGTCTTTGCCTGTTATATCCTGAAGCATAAGGCCGAAACCGAGAGAAATACCAAATGCTACTGTTATTACACCTATTTTCATCAGTCTGTAGGGATCTTTTTTACTTTCAAAGAATTCCTTAATTGAATCTGCGCTTAAACCTTTATCTATCAGCATCTGACGCTCCCTCGAACGCAGATAGAAATAGGTTACAAGCACGAGTCCCGTTACAAGAACCATCATTATCGGGATGAATACTGCAATTACTTCACTAGCCATATTATTACCTTTTTTATTTTTCTGTTAAGACCGGATTTATCGTTTCCAGGTTACACAGGCACTTTACCTGCTTCTAACGGTTCTGACCGGACGGCCGTGAAAAAGGTTACATAAATTCCCAAGTGATTTATGATTCTACCGGAGGACATACAGGAACGGTCGTTTGAGTTGATGATTGGAATTATACGAAACAATCACGCGGCCGTATCGAGGCGGCACACAATCGTCCACGACAAACGGTCGTGTGAATTTATGACCCTTTTTAACTATTTTATATGATATATTTCCCCTGTCTGTAACCAAATTTCCAGTAACCGGGTCTAATGCTTAGATGAGAGAATTAACCGATATCGAGATCATCGAATCTGTCAGGAAAGGCAATCAATCCGATTTTGAAATACTGGTAGACCGATACAAGAACAAGGCGTTTTCGCTGTTGTGCGGTATGCTTAAAGATTCGATGGAAGCGGAGGAGGTTCTGCAGGATGCTTTTCTTAAAGCATATTATGGTTTGAAAAATTTCAAACAGGAAGCTAAATTCTCCACATGGTTTTACAGGATTGTCTATAACACTGCATTGACAAGGTTATCGACTAAAAAGAGAAAAATTGAGAAAGAAATGACTTCAATAGATGAAGAATTAAATATTGCGGATGATTCATATACGGCACAATCCGAAAAAAAAGAATTGAGCAAGTTGATAGATGAACTTCTGGATAAACTGCCGGCAAATTATGCATCTGTAATTACAATGTTTTATCTTGAAGAAATGACCTGCGAAGAGATTGCGGAAGTTACCAACAAATCGCTTTCGAATGTAAAAGTGCTGCTGCACAGGTCGAGGAATGCACTTAAGGATATTGTCCTTAAGAATAATTATACAATGGAGCTGCTATGAAGGAATTAACCGACGAGATTTTGAATAGATACATCGATGGTGAATTGAGTCCCGCCGAGCTGAAAGAGGTTAAGGAAATCTTAAAAGACTCACAGGACGCTAAAAGACGCCTTCTCGCAATGCAGCTTGTTCATAGTGAACTTAAGAACTATCCCGAAAGAAAAACCTCCGCTGATTTTACTTCAATGCTTATGAAGAAAATCGTCAGGAGAACAGCGCCAAAGGGACAAAAATATTTTATCTTCTCTATCTCATCAGTATTTGTTCTTATCAGTCTTGGCATTATCGGCTACCTGACTTCTTATATCCTTTCCCTCGGAGGCAGTTCTGAGCAAAGCAGCTCCGGAATGGATAGTCTTGTTTTTCTCGTTGAAAAACTGGTTGACGGGATAAAAACATTATTTACTTCCGGAAATGTCTCAATAATCGGTTTCATCTTTTCTTTTGCCATAATAATCTCAGCATGGTTCTTCTTCGACAGCCACAGACAGGCAAAAGCCAAACTAACCAAATTATAAACTGAATTAGATTTATCGATCGTCCTCCGATCTTACTTAAAAGATTTCTCCCTGACGGTCGAAATGACATATGCTCATTCTCTTGAAACAAACCATTGCTTAATTTTAGAATACTCACAATAAATTCCCTCTTTTTTGTTATTTTTATGATGTTTTCATAAAAAAATGAGGATGAAAATGCTTGTAACCACAACAAACGTTGTTGAGGGGAGGAAAGTAACGCAGTATTTCGGACTGGTATCAGGTGAGGCAATAATGGGTGCCAATATCTTTAAGGATATCTTTGCGGGTATAAGGGACATAGTTGGCGGCCGTTCGGCATCTTATGAAAAGGAGCTTCGCAAAGCAAAAGATATCGCTATAGCTGAACTGATTGAAAATGCAAAGGCTATGGGAGCAAATGCTGTAATCGGCGTCGACCTTGATTACGAAACTATAGGCGGCGGCACCGGAAATATGCTGATGGTAAGTGCAAGCGGTACAGCGGTAGTAATTGAATAATAATTAAAGAAAAGTTATGAGTACAAAAGCAGGATACGTTGCAATACTGGGATTGCCGAATGTCGGGAAATCGACTTTACTTAATGCGCTTCTGGCACAGAAGATATCTATAGTTAATGAGAAGCCGCAGACAACGCGCAAAAGGATCCTCGGTATTCTTTCTGAAGAAAATTACCAGGTTATATTCCTTGATACCCCAGGTATTCTGAAGCCGGCTTACCTGCTTCAGGAAAAAATGATGGACGATGTAAACCGGTCGATAGAAGATGCCGATATATTCATCCTTATGATAGATGTCTGTGATGATCCTGAAGGAGATAAACTACTTTCTCTTCCGGAAGTAAGGAAGATACTCGACTCTGATGTCCCGGTCATTCTTGCATTAAACAAAGTTGATAAAATTCAGCAGGAAGTTGTAACTGTAATGCTGACGAAGTTTGAAAATAAAGGCAGCTTCAAAAGCATAATCCCTCTGGCAGCCAGCGTTAATTATAATGTTCAGAAAGTCCTTGTGGAGATTGTAGATCTCCTTCCCGAAAACCCAAAGTTCTATCCCGAGGATATTGTTGCCGATGAGAATGAAAGATTTTTTGTTTCAGAGATTATAAGGGAAAAAATACTCGACCTGTACCGTGAGGAAATTCCTTATTCGATTGAAGTGGTAATAAATGACTTTAAGGAAAGAGAAGCTAACAAGGATTATATAGATGCCGAGATCGTTGTAGAAAAAGACAGTCAGAAAGGCATTATAATAGGTAAGCAGGGTACCGCAATAAAAAAACTTGGAGAAGAATCACGCAAGGCCGTGGAAGAATTTCTGGGAAGGGAAGTATACCTCGAGCTTCGCGTAAAGGTCAGAAAAAACTGGCGGTCGGATGAAAGAATGCTTCGTTCATTTGGTTATTCCCGCGAAAAAGAGAAAGGCAGGTAAGTCGCCGGTACTTACTCCTGTTATGTATGAAGAAGTTCAAAGGTGAAATTGCTCTTATTACCGCTACCATCATCTGGGGTGCAACTTTTACAATCATTAAGACCGCCCTGCATGATGCTTCACCTCTCGTTTTCATTTCTCTTCGGTTTACTTTTGCCGCTCTGATCCTTCTTCCCTTTATGTTCAAAGCGTTAAGAGGCATTACCAAACCCGTACTGCTCGGCGGTATTCTGCTTGGTATGTTTTATTTCCTGGGGTTCTCTACGCAGACAATCGGATTGAATTATACTTCGGCTACAAAATCGGGATTCATAACCGGCACCTTCGTTATTTTTACTCCGCTTCTCCAGATAATAATTGAAAGAAGGCCTCCTTCGAGAGGAAGTGTTGCCGGTATTATTTTATCGGTAGCAGGACTGGTATTACTCTCGAGTACGGGTACTTCAATATTATCAGTGTTCACTGAAATCGGAGAAGGTTTTAATATAGGCGATTTCTTTACTCTTCTGTGCGCGTTTTTCTTCTCACTCTATGTGGTTTATCTCGATATTGTGAGTAAAAAATATGATTATAAACCACTGGTATTCCTCCAGATTGCAGTAACCGGCATTTGCGGAATACTGGCTGCTTTCGTTCTGGCTTTCTTCGGTCTGGAAACTCCCCACCTCGAATTAACTGCCAATTTAATTTTTGCCGTGGGATATACATCAATACTTGCAACCATCGTAACTACTATTATAATGACTAAGTATCAGAAGCTGATTTTGCCTGCCAGGGCGGGAATTATTTATGCGCTGGAACCTATTTTTTCTGCCCTGGTTGCGTTCTTTGTGTTGAGAGAAAAAATTTCTAATTTTGGATTGATAGGAGGAGCGCTTATATTTTCAGGACTTCTGGTCTCTGAGGTGATTGATAAAAAAAGCGAACAACAGTATGAGTAACAACGAGAAACGTGCTGAAATAATTGCGAATGGACTGGTGCAGGGTGTTGGATTCAGATACTTTATTATTAAAAATGCCGAAAATCTTGGTTTGACTGGTTATACAAAGAATTTATATTCCGGTGAAGTCCTTACTGTAGTTGAGGGAAGCAGAGCGAAGATTGAAGAATTATTTAATAGGATAAAAGTTGGCCCTTCACACGCTTCGGTGAGAAACTGCAAGATCGATTGGGGAGAAAGTAAAAATGAATTTACACATTTCGAGATAAGGTATTGAATCAGCAATTCAGAACCGGATTCGGTTTTGACGTACATGCCCTTACGGAAGGGCGTAAGCTCATCCTTGGCGGGATAGAAATTCCCCACAGCAAGGGTCTGCTTGGCCATTCGGACGCCGATGCCCTCCTTCATTCTATTACCGATGCAATGCTGGGTGCGCTTGCACTGGGCGACATCGGGCAGCATTTCCCCGATACGAAAGCTGAATTCAAGGATGCCGACAGCTCGATGTTCCTGAGACTGACCTACAAGATGGTGAAGCAGAAAGGCTACACTCTGGGGAATATAGATGCAATGGTCTCGCTTCAGCAGCCGAAAATCGCAAAGCATATTATGAAGATGCGGGAAAATATATCTTCGATACTAGGAGTAGGACTGGACCAGGTATCGGTAAAAGCAGGCACAAATGAAAAACTGGGTTTTGTCGGCAGGGAAGAAGGAGTTGCAGTTTTTACAACCGTGCTTCTAATTAAAGATATTTAAGTATGATTGAACATGTCCTCGAATTCATCTCTCAGCTCACTCCATTCTGGATCTATGTAGCCTTATTCTTTTTCTCCTTTGTTGAGAATGTATTTCCCCCTTCGCCAAGTGATCTTGTTATTGTTGTGGGCGGTTCTTTAATCGGAACGGGAGAACTTCATTTTATTCCTACACTTATTATTACTACTATAGGCAGTGTCATTGGATTTATGACATTATTCTATATCGGGACGCAGCTTGACAGGAAAGTAATCCAGGCAGGAAAAATAAAATTTATTTCAATAGAGGCTCTTACAAAAGTGGAGGTGTGGTTTAAGAAATGGGGCTACTGGATAATACTGGCAAACAGATTTCTTCCGGGGACACGATCGGTTATATCATTCTTTGCCGGATTGAGCGAACTTGAATTCAGAAAAACCGCTATACTTGCGGGTATCAGCGCTTTCATCTGGAATGCGATTATTATTTATCTGGGACTTATATTCGGGAATAATATTGAGACGATCGACAATTGGCTCTCAACTTATAGTAATATAGCCTGGATTGTTACCGGAATTGCAGTGGCACTATTTGCATTAAGATTTATACTTAAGAAAAGGAAAATTGAGCATTGAGATTATTCTTCTGGAAAAACAGACCTTTCATATCTGAAGAAGAAAAAAAACTCAGGAGAAAGGATCGGACTTCTGCTGATCATCAGCGGAATTTTCCTCGGAGTTTCATTTCCTCCCTTTCCTTTTCCGTTTACAATTCTGATGCTTATCGGATTAGTTCCCTATTTAATTGTGATCGAAAGACGCGGCAGGCTGATTGAGATCAACTCTGCCACATACCTGATGGCCTTTGTTTTCGGATTAATAACTATTTACTGGGTAGGAAGCTGGCAGCCGAAGGCAGATCCATTCCTCATGATATCGGGTATTCTGCTCCTCTTTGTGAATCCGGTATTTTTTCTTATACCTTCAACGCTTTTATATTTTTCAAGGAAGATTTTTCCTCTCCCGGTAACGCTCTTTCTTCTGCCTCTGTTCTGGGTTAGCTATGAGTATGTCTACATGCTTACAGAGCTGAGCTTTCCCTGGCTCACACTGGGAAACGGACTCCCTCATTTTATTACTTTTATCCAGATATCTGATATAGTCGGTACCCTTGGCTTAACCCTGCTGGTCGTTTATATAAATGTATTACTGTATAAAGCTATCTCATTTTATTCACTGAAAAGGAAATATTCATATATCTATTTCGGGATCAGTGCTGCGCTGATCATTATCATATTAGCCTATGGAGCGTATAGACTAAATACATTTAAGATATCTGATAAGACTGTGCGGGTAGGACTAATACAGCCGAACCTGGATCCATGGGAAAAATGGAGCGTCGGCAGTGTAGAGGATCTTACCCATATGTACCTTAATATGTCGCGTAAAGCAGTAAAGAAAGGTGCCGAACTTGTGGTCTGGCCCGAAACAGCTCTGCCTGTTTTTCTGCTCAGCGGGCAATACAGAAGTTCACTCGATTCGATATATACTTTTGTCAGGGAAGAGAAAGTGTGGATACTTACCGGGATGCCGGATATAAGGTATTATGAAAAAGGACCGGATCTTCCGGAAGATGCTAAATACAGTGAGCTCGGAAAATATTACTACAGAACTTACAACGCGATATTCCTTTTCTCACCTTATACGACACACATTCAGCGTTACGGAAAGATGAAGCTCGTTCCGTTTGGTGAGCGTGTTCCATACGTTGATACTTTTCCTTTCCTTGCAGATCTTCTTCAGTGGGGAGTAGGTATTTCCGGATGGAATGTCGGGAAAGATACTCTTGTGTTTAAGCTGCCTTTAAAAATTAAAAACGAAGGTGCGGAGGATACATTAAAATTAAACGGGCTGGTCTGTTACGAATCCATTTATCCTGACTTCGTGTCGGCTTTTGTTCGGAAGGGAGCCCAGCTTATTACTGTTGTAACTAACGACAGCTGGTACGGCAATTCAAGCGGTCCCTATCAGCATAAAGAAATATCGGTTCTCCGTGCTGTAGAGAACCGCCGCTCCGTTCTTCGTGCGGCTAACGGCGGTATTAGCTGCTTCATAAATCCGCTGGGTATTACGGAAGCACATTCGGAAATGTTCACAAAAGATATTATAGTAAAGGACGTACCGCTGGAAACCGTTGAAACATTTTATACTAAAACACATTCAATTTTACCGGTTTTATGTTCTGTATTTTCCCTTTGGGTAGTCGGCATATTCATTTTGAAAAAAATAAAAGTGAAGTTTAATCTTTAAGTTCTAACATTCAGAAAAAAAAGTAATAAAATGGCAGAAAAATTTATTGATTTAAGAAGCGATACTGTTACCCGTCCCTCTGAAGGGATGAGGAAAGCAATGTATGAGGCAGAGGTGGGCGACGATGTTTTCCAGGAAGATCCCTCGGTAAATAAGCTGCAGGAATATGCGGCCGAAATCCTTGGTAAGGAAGCAGCGCTCTTTGTTCCAAGCGGAGTGATGGGAAACCAGATCTGTCTTAATGTATTAACGAATCCCGGTGATGAGGTAATCTGTGAAAGAGACGCGCATATTTTTAACTATGAATCCGGTTCACCCGCTGCCTTAAGCGGAATACAAATCTCTCCCATTGAGGGTAAGAACGGGGTTATAACTCCTGAACAGGTTGAACCGTTTATCAGACCCGCCAGTGCATATTATATGGCCAGGACAAAAGTCATTGAAGTGGAAAATACCCATAACCGGGCAAGCGGAGCAATCCAGCCTCTGGATAATATTATTGCGCTCAGGAAGCTTGCTAAAAAGTATAATCTTTATTCTCATCTTGACGGTGCAAGAATATGGAATGCCTCGGTTGCTTCGGGAATTCCCGTAAAAGACTATGCGGAGCATTTCGACTCTATATCCTGCTGTCTTTCAAAAGGATTGGGCGCTCCGGTCGGCTCTATTATCGGCGGTACAAAGGAGTTTATTAAGGAAGCATTCCGTGTCAGGAAAGCCTGGGGAGGGGGAATGAGGCAGGTAGGTATCATCGCGGCGGCAGGTTTGTACGCACTTAAGAATAATATTGACCGCCTTGAAGAAGACCACAGGAAAGCAAAAATGCTTGCTGAAACAATTTCAGAGATTCCTTCCCTTGAGATAGATATGAATGCGGTTCAGACCAACATCCTTATATTCAAACCATTAAAGGTTACAGTAGAAAAAGCAATCGAAGAATGCAGAAAGAAAGGATTACTGATCTCGGTAGGAAAGGTTGATTCGTTAAGGGCAATAGCTCACCTGGATGTTAATTTTGAAGAAGTAAAAAAAGCACAGCAAATAATAAGAGATGTCTTTAAGTAATATTATGGATATACAAAAATTTAAACATGTGATTCCCATAAAAGTTAGATTCAGCGATCTGGATGCAATGGGCCATGTGAATAATGCTGCCTATTTATCATTCCTGGAAGAGGCAAGACTTGCATATTATCACCATGTTCTGAATATGGACACTAACAAGCTTGAATTTGATGCGGTAGTTGCAAGAATAGAAATAGATTACCTCGAGCAGATCAGACTTGGAGATAGTGTGGAGGTTTATACAAGGACCGGGAAGATAGGAAATAAAAGTTCAGATGTTGAACATCTGATCGTAGTTGTGAATGGGCAGAGCAGAAAGATTGCTGCCAGAGCACTTACAAAGCTTGTTTCATTTGATTATAATAAGAATAAAACGATACCTGTTTCAGAGAAAAACCGTTCAATTATTGAAAAGTTCGAAAGCGGTGACAGGGAAGTTTAATAATTAGGTGGATTCTTCTTCTATAATTTTCGATAAAGTATCCTGAAGTTTCCCCAGACGAACTTTGTTTTCGTACACATATGGTTCGGCAATTCTTTCTTTACAATCCATTATCTGGCAGCGTTCGCAGGTGTCGTTAACAGTAATAACCGGAATATCCGGATTTTCTGCAAATGATATTCTTTGAATTAATTCTTTGTTCATAAGGAAGCCGAGTGTAACGCTGTAGCTGGTATTCTTCAGAAGCGTTGAATCCTTTGCAATAGAGATGGTCAGATATTCATTAGCGGAGTTAATAAATACAGACTTCTGAATGCCTGCAAACACCTGACCGGTTTTCTTACTCTTACGCTGATAATTCTCCAATTTCCTGATAACATTTACAGACTGCCATCTTCTGCAGTAATGCTCTGAGGTATTATAACCTCCGGGATTCTCCTTTGTATTAAGCCTTATTTCTTTGGAAAGAGTATATGTATCAGAGCCTTTCTCTGAATTGAACCTGTGAAAGAAGAATGTATTAATATTAAAATACCTGGACAGCAAATTGGTGATTCTCTGCATCAGCATTTCCGCTGAGACATTGTATTTCCGGAGAAGCGACAAAAGAAATTTGTCATCAAAATAATTATTGATGAAAAGTTTTTTTATATCAGCAAGTAAATACTCTTTATTAATAATGAATGCAGTGGCAAAGTATGAGGCTCTGAGATTGTTCAGCAGTTCATCAAAAGAATCGAGTCTCAGGTTTGAATAGATATGAGCACGTTCGGTAATGTTAAGATAATTGTAGGCTATTTCTTTGCCTAAAATAAAAGCTTTTTGTGAATCTGTTAACTTTTTATTCAGAAGGATCTTTTTCCTCTTTCCATTCTGAATATTGATCCCTCTTATAATACTGGATTCCTCTGAACCGGATATTTCACGTTCTTTAACCTCATAGTGAAATTCTTCTTCAATTATTTTACGAAGGACATTAAATTTTAGCGGAACCTGATACTCAAACTGTATTTTCTTCCGGAATTTATTTACCGCATCTTCAAGTTCAGGGAAATAATTATCGTTTAATTCCTTATAAGTTCTTATCGCTGTCTTGCTGAAATTATTCTGGGACATTTCAAGACCCTTTGCCAGTTCAATTAAAGTAGATACAAGGGCACTGAGCTGAAGCGGGGCAAGCGATATCTGATGCAGGAGCTTATTAATATCAATTCCGTAATGATCCAGAGGCAGCTGCTCAAGAATATTTGATTCAAGCAGTTCGCTGACCGGTGCAAGATTTTTTGTCAGTTTAAGTGACACCAGCTTGTCATATGACACGTCGAGCGCATCTGCAAGTACTGCTATTTTTTCAGACTTGGGGTATTTCTTTCCATTTTCGATCTCATTCAGATAAGATGAGGAAAGGGAGGTTCTCTTTGCAAGTTCAGCAAGAGACAGATTTTTATCCAGTCTCAGCTGCTTCAGCTTTAATCCGAATATCAGTCTTATATTATTTTCAGATAATTTCATAGAGTATTTCGTATCACACCGGCCGACATTATTTGATTAAATATACAAAATATAATCGATGAATAGCAAAAATTCATTATTAGCGAATATTCGCTTGCTAATTTGTTATGTTCTTCTTATTTTTTTATTCAAATATTAAACATAGGTAATGGGGAAAGATTATGGAACTTCCGAAGTTATCTAGAAACAGGCTGATCGATTTAATTCCTTATCAATTAGAGCATTACCCGAATCCGAAGGCTTTCAATGATAAAGTAACCGGGACCTGGAGAAGCTACAGTACCGGGGAAGTAAATAAAATAGTAAATGACCTGAGCCTTGCCCTCCTGAAACTCTGCTGTAAGCCCGGCAATAAAGTGGGGATAATATCCAAAAATCGTGTTGAATGGAATTTTGTTGATCTTGCAGTGCTGCAGATAGGGGGAATAGTTGTTCCTTTATACCCGAATACCAGTGAAGATAACTACCTGTATATATTTGAGGATGCTCAGGTAAAACTTGTATTTGCTGAAGATGAAGAATTGTATAAAAAAGTCCAGAGGGTAAATAAAAGATTAAAGGTCAAAATCGAAGAGATCTATACTTTTGATGAAGTTAAGAATGCCCGGAACTGGAAGCAGATAATGGAACTGGCCGATGAAAGTTACAGGGGAAGACTTGATGAGATAAGAGAAGGTATTACCGAGAATGATCTCGCAACTATAATCTACACTTCCGGCACCACCGGGATTCCCAAGGGCGTAATGCTTTCACACAGAAATATTATGGGGAATGTTAACTCTTTAACCAGAGCAATGCCCATCGAATACTTCAAGCGAACCATCAGTTTCCTGCCTCTCTGTCATATTTTTGAACGCACCGCAGCTTATTTCTATATGATCCTTGGCGCATCTATCAACTATCCGGAAAATATGGACAAGCTGGGAGAGAATATAAAGGAAGTAAAACCCCACTATTTTATTACCGTTCCAAGATTGCTTGAAAAAATATTTGAAAAGATAATGGCTGAGGGTTTTAAGCTTAACATTGTTAAAAGGGCAATCTTTGGATGGGCAGTAAATCTTGGTCTCCATTACGATGACTGGGGCAGAAATAACTGGTTTTACAGATTCAGACTTTTCTTTGCCAGGAAGATAGTATTCAGTAAATGGGTTGAAGCTCTCGGGGGTGAGATACGAGGAATAATCAGCGGGGCAGCAGCTTTACAGCCCAGACTGTCACGAGTGTTTACGGCGGCAGGTATCCAGGTAATTGAGGGATATGGTCTTACGGAAACTTCTCCCGTGCTGACCTGTAATCGTTTTGAAAAAGGAGAGAACCATTTCGGCACAGTAGGTTTTCCTATTCCTGATGTTGAAATAAAAATTGCTGAAAACGGAGAGATTCTGGGCAGAGGTCCTAATCTAATGATGGGCTACTATAACGATCCTGAAGCAACAAAAAAGGCAATTGATGAAGAAGGCTGGTTTCATACAGGTGATATTGGGGAAATTAGAGAAGGGTACTATCTAACAATAACCGGAAGGCTCAAGGAGATATTTAAGACAAGCGGCGGTAAGTTTATAGTACCTCAGCCCATAGAAAACAAGATGAAAGAATCCTTTTTCATCGAACATATAATGATAATAGGTGAAAATCAGAAATTTGCAGCAGCAATTATTCAACCCTCATTTGATTTTCTGAGAAAATGGGCAAAAGAAAAGAACATAGATCTGCAGACAAATGAGGAAATTGCTTCATCATCCATCGTTAAGGAGAGGATCTGGAAGGAAGTTCAGAGGTGTAACCGGCGATTCGGACGTATTCAGCAGGTTAAAAAGATAGCTCTTGTACCTGATGTATGGTCGATAGAAGATGGTGAGCTTACCCCAACCCTGAAAGTTAAAAGAGATGTAGTGAGCAATAAGTATAAAGATATTATAGAGGAAATCTACAATCAGGATTCAAAGATGGAGATGGCCTGATAAAGTTTAGTAAGGTTAAATGAAATTAAAACATTGTTAATAAATAATAGTTTTTCAATAAAATAACTGAGATCATTTATGAATCGGATAATCAAAAAAGTTGCAGTGCTGGGATCGGGAGTAATGGGATCCCGGATTGCATGCCATTTTGCAAATATTGGCTGCAGTGTTTTTCTTCTGGATATAGTTCCAAACAAACTGACAGATGAAGAGAAAAATAAAGGTTTAACACTTGATAGTCCGGAGGTAAGAAACCGGATAGTCAATCTGAATTTAAAGAACATTCTGAAGGCAAAGCCGGAGTCGCTTTACGACGAATCCTTTGCTTCAAGGATCCAGACAGGCAATTTTGAAGATAACATGAACTGGCTTAATGAATGCGACTGGATAATTGAGGCCGTAGTCGAAAATCTCGATATAAAGAAGTCGGTTTTTGATAAGGTTGAAGAATTCAGAAAAAAGGGGACTCTTATCACTTCGAATACATCAGGAATTCCGATACATTCAATGCTTGAGTCCAGAAGTGAGGATTTTCAGAATAATTTCTGCGGGGTTCATTTCTTCAATCCCCCCAGGTACTTACAGTTAATGGAAATTATTCCAACACCGAAGACAAAGCAGGAAGTGATCGATTTCCTTATGTATTTTGGTGATGTCTACCTGGGTAAAACTCCCGTTCTTTGTAAAGATACTCCTGCGTTTATTGCCAACAGGATCGGGGTCTTCAGTATTATGGCTGTATTTAAGTTAATGAAAGACCTGAGCCTTGGAATTAAGGAAATTGACACACTTACAGGTCCCCTCACCGGCAAGCCAAAATCAGCTACTTTCAGAACTGCAGATGTAGTAGGAATAGATACGCTGGTAAAAGTAGCTGACAACGTTTATAAAGATTGTCCTGATGATGAGGCCCGCGGGTTATTCCATATACCGGAGTTTGTAAACAAACTTGTAGCCAATAACTGGCTGGGCGACAAGACAGGTCAGGGTTTTTATAAAAAAACAAAAGACAAAGAGGGCAATAAAGAAATCCTTGAGTTGAACATCGATACATTTGAATATGAACCTTCCCCAAAAGTTAAGCACGCATCTGTTACGGCGGCTAAACAAATGGATACTTTGAATGAGAGACTTAGAGCTCTCGTACTTTCCAAAGACAAGGCCGGAGAGTTTCTCAGGAAGCTTTACTTTATGATCTTTCAGTATTCATCCAACCGGATCCCTGAAATTGCCGATGAGGTTTATAAAATTGACGATGCGCTTCGCGCAGGATTTGGGTGGGAATTAGGTCCTTTCGAAACATGGGACGTGCTTGGACTAGAAAACACAATAAAAACAATGGAAGAATCAGATCTTAAACCGGCTCAATGGGTTTATGATATGATCGGCAAAGGCATCACTTCATTCTATAAAGTTGAAAACGGGAAAAGACAATATTATGATATCGGAGCAGGCAATTATAAAAACATTCCCGGAAAAGGCGAGTTTATTATTCTCGACAATTACCGCTGTAATAAACCTGTATGGAAAAATGTCGGCGCAACACTCCATGATATAGGCGACGGAGTACTAAACCTTGAATTTCAGACAAAAATGAATTCAATCGGCTCGGAGATCCTTGAAGCGATCACGAAGTCAATTGATATTACTGAAAAGGATTTCAAAGGACTGGTAATCGGAAACGATGCACAGAATTTCTCTGCCGGAGCAAACCTGGCTATGATGTTTATGCTTGCAACCGAGCAGGAGTACGATGAGATAGATATGGCGGTAAGAATGTTTCAGAAGTCAACTATGAGAATCCGGCACTCTGCCGTACCGGTTGTTTCTGCTCCTCATGGAATGACCCTTGGAGGAGGCTGCGAAGTTTGTCTTCATTCTGATAAAGTGGTTGCCGGAGCTGAAACATATATCGGCCTTGTTGAAGTGGGAGTAGGTATTATACCCGCAGGCGGCGGTACCAAAGAAATGACTCTCCGTGCATCAGACAGCTATCAGGAAGGTCTTGTTGAATTACCTATTCTGCAGGAAAAGTTCATTAACATTGCAATGGCCAAAGTCGCCACTTCTGCAGAGAAAGCCTTCGGACTGGGAATATTCAAAGCGGGGAGGGACAAATATATCCTGAACCAGAACAGAGTTATTCTGGAAGCAAAAAAAGCCGTCCTTGAATTACACGCCAACGGTTATGTTCAGCCGCAGGAAAGAAACGACATCAAAGTTCTTGGACGATCGGCTCTTTCAACTCTGCTGCTTGGAGCTTACTCTTTCTACAATGCCAGATATATTAGTGAACACGACAAGAAAATTGTTGAGAAACTGGCTTACGTAATGTGCGGTGGTGATTTAACTGCCCCGGCTCTTGTTTCCGAACAATATCTGCTTGATCTCGAGAGGGAAGCATTTCTGAGCCTTATAGGTGAAAAGAAAACGATGGAGCGGATCCAGAGTATACTTACTACGGGAAAACCGTTAAGAAACTAATAATGATTTTTTTAACTATTAAAACAGAAGTACAATTATGAAAGAAGCATATATAGTTGCCGGATACAGATCGGCAGTCGGTAAAGCCAAAAAAGGTGTATTCAGGAATTATCGTCCTGATGATTTAGCAGCGGATGTAATTAATTACATGCTCAGTAAAGTTCCGCAGCTTGATCCCAAACGTATCGATGATCTGATCGTAGGGAATGCAGTACCCGAAGCAGAGCAGGGACTGCAGATAGGCAGAATGATAGCTCTGCAGTGTCTGCCGCTGAGAACTCCGGGAATGACTGTGAACCGTTACTGTGCATCAGGTGTGGAAACAATTTCAATCGCAATAGCGAAGATCCGTACGGGAATTGCTGATTGTATTATTGCCGGAGGAACCGAATCAATGTCGCTTGTTCCTACTACCGGATGGAAACTTTCCCCGAATTATAAGTTTGCAACGGAGCACCCGGAGTATTATCTGGCAATGGGATTAACTGCCGAGGAATTAGCAAGAGATTATAAAATATCCCGTGAAGATCAGGATAAATTTGCATACGATTCTCATATGAAAGCTGTAAATGCAATTAAAAAAGGGTACTTCACAGATGAAATTGTTCCGGTAGAAGTCGAAGAGATCTTCCTGGATAACGGTAAAAAGAAGAGCAATAAATATACTGTTGATACAGATGAGGGACCCAGACCGGATACAACTCTTGAAGCACTTGCTAAACTTAAACCGGTTTTTGCTGCAGGCGGCACGGTTACGGCAGGAAATGCATCGCAGACATCGGACGGAGCGGCCTTTGTTCTTGTTGTCTCAGAAGAGATGATGAAAGAACTGGATCTTAAACCTATTGCGGTCCTAAAATCTTATGCCGTCGAAGGCGTTGATCCCCGGATCATGGGAATTGGTCCTGTTGCGGCAATACCAAAAGCACTTAAACAGGCTGATATGAAACTCGATGATATTGACTTAATAGAATTAAATGAAGCATTTGCATCCCAGTCACTTGCAGTAATAAGAACGGCAGGACTCGATACGGAAAAGCTGAATGTAAACGGCGGTGCAATCGCCCTGGGACATCCTCTTGGCTGCACGGGTGCGAAGCTTTCAATTCAGCTGTTCAATGAACTGAGACGCAGAAAGAAAAAATATGGAATGGTAACTGCCTGTGTCGGCGGCGGACAGGGAGTTGCAGCAGTATATGAACTCCTGAACTAGTAATAATTATGAAACAAATATTTATAAATAAATAATCAGAAGTATTATGGAAAACATGACAACTAAAACAGAAGTCCTTAAAGGCGGGGAATTCATAATTAAGGAAACTGACCCGGAATCGATATTTATACCGGAGGATCTATCGGAAGATCAGAAAATGATGGCTGACACAGCAAAAGAATTTGTTGATAAAGAGATCTGGCCGAAACTGGATGCAATCGATAAGCAGGAACCTAATCTTACAACCAGTCTTATGGAAAAAGCCGGTGAGCTGGGTCTTCTCGGAACTTCAGTTCCTGAAGAATATGGCGGATTAGGTCAGGATTTTAATTCAAATACTGCAATCGCAATCGAGATGGGTAAAAGTCATTCTTTCGGAGTTTCATTTGCAGCTCACACAGGGATAGGGACACTTCCCATTCTTTATTACGGAACTGAAGAACAGAAACAGAAGTACCTCCCGAAACTGGCAAGCGGTGAACTTAAATCAGCTTACTGTTTAACTGAACCGACATCAGGATCGGATGCATTATCTGCGAAAACAACTGCCAAGCTTTCTGATGATAAGAAATATTATATACTGAACGGACAAAAGATGTGGATTACCAACGGCGGGTTTGCAGACATCCTGATCACTTTCGCTCAGGTTGACGGCGACAAATTCACATGCTTCATAATAGATTCAGATTCGGAAGGATTTAACCGCGGCGAGGAAGAAAATAAAATGGGTATTAAAGGTTCTTCCACACGTGCATTATTCCTGGATAATGTTAAAGTGCCGGTTGGAAATGTTTTGGGTGAAATCGGTAAAGGGCACTATATAGCATTTAATATTCTGAATGTCGGCAGATTTAAACTTTGTGCGATGACCACTGGAAGTGCAAAAAAAGTAGCCTCGATCGGGATCCAGTATGCAAATGAGAGAAAGCAATTCAAAGTGCCTATTTCCAGTTTTGGAGCTATAAAACATAAACTGGCGGAACAGGCAACGAGAATTTTCGTTTCTGAATCAGCAACATACAGGGTCAGCGATCTTATCAATGGTAAAATAAAAGAACTGCAGGCCGAAGGAGAAAAATATGAAGCTGCTGCACTGAAGGCTGCTGAAGAATATGCAATTGAATGTGCCATGCTTAAAGTGTACGGATCCGAGATGCTTGATTATGTGGTTGACGAGACGGTCCAGGTGCACGGCGGCTACGGTTATTCTGAAGAGTATCCTGCTGCAAGAGCTTACAGGGATTCGAGGATTAACAGGATATTTGAAGGCACAAATGAGATCAATCGTCTGCTTACTGTTGATATGCTTGTCAAAAGATCTATGAAGGGGAGAATTGATCTGATGGGACCAGCAATGGCAATTCAAAAAGAATTGATGTCGGTTCCCTCATTTGAAAATGGTGAGGAGGAATTACTTTCAGCTGAGAAGAAAGCGATTAATAATGCAAAGAAAGCGATCCTGATGATTGCCGGCAGTGCAGTACAAAAGCTTATGCAGAAACTGAAAGATGAACAGGAAATAATTATGAACGTCACCGATATGATGATTGAAGTATTTGCCTGCGAATCAGCTTATCTGAGAGCTATGAAATTATCCAAAACAAAGAAAGGTGAAGAGCTCCGGCCATACGTAGATATGACAAAGGTATATGTCAACGAAGCAATTGAAAAAATTAATCTTTACGGCAAGCATGCAATTGCAGCGTTTGCAGAGGGCGATGAGCTGAAAATGCTTCTGCTCGGACTAAAACGATTCACAAAACTTGAACCTGTTAATACTGTTAAACTGAGAAGAAGTATTGCCGACAAATTAATTGAGGCTAACAGTTTTTGCTTCTGATCTAATATATCTCAAATAACATTCAGGCTGTCAGAAAATATTGTGATGATTTTTTTATTTTCAGTCAGCCTGTTTTTATATTTAACTACAATTAAGAAAAAATATGAAAAACTACACACAGCCAATGATGAAGGAAGAGTCCCTTAAAGGAAAAGTAATTGTCGTTACCGGTGGTGGAACAGGACTCGGTAAAGCAATGAGCAAATATTTTCTTGAACTGGGAGCTGAAGTAGTTATCGCCAGCAGAAAAATTGATGTACTTACCGAAACAGCCCGAGAACTGGAAGCATCAGCAAAAGGAAAAGTTCTGCCGGTAGAATGTGATGTGTCTGATTATAAGCAGGTTGAAAATTTATTAAGTAAGGTTCTTGACAGCTATGGAAAAGTGGATGTGCTGGTAAATAACGCTGCAGGCAATTTTATTAGTCCTACCGAAAGACTTTCCAACCGTGCATTTGATATAATTATCAATATAGTATTGAAGGGGACCTATAATTGCACACTGGCATTCGGAAAACACTGGATCGATAAAAAATCTGAAGGAACGGTATTAAATATTGTCACTACGTATGCGTGGACAGGTTCAGCTTATGTGGTTCCCTCTGCCTGTGCAAAAGCGGGAGTGCTGGCATTGACAAGGTCGCTTGCTGTTGAATGGGCAAAATACGGGATCAGGACAAATGCTGTTGCGCCGGGACCTTTCCCAACAAAAGGAGCCTGGGACAGACTTCTTCCGGGTGACTTGAAAGATAAATTTGATTTTAAGAACAAGGTGCCTCTCAAGAGGGTAGGTGAACATCAGGAACTTGCAAACCTTGCCGCCTTCCTTGTATCGGATTTCTCAGCTTACATTAACGGCGAAGTGATAACAATTGACGGAGGTGAATGGCTGAAAGGGGCCGGGCAGTTTAATATGCTTGAAGCTGTACCCGAAGAAATGTGGGATTTTATAGAATCAATGATACGATCAAAAAAAGGAAGTTAATTACATCTATGAAACCAAAATTCCATAAATCCAATTTTAAACATGTATATACTGTAAAAGTCAGGTTTAACGAAGTAGATATGCTGGGCATTCTTAATAATGCCGTTTATTTGAATTTTTTTGAGCAGGCGAGAATTCATTATGTTAAAGATGCAGGTCTCTTGCCTGAGAAAGGGATATTCAGCGATAACCGTCTGTTTTATATGGCGAGAAATGAAATCAATTATCTTAAACCGGCTTTCTTCGATGACGAAATAAATATTTATACAAGAATATCTTACATAAAAAATTCGAGCTTTGGATTTGAGCATATAGTAGAAAGAAAAAGAAACGGTGATATCCTTGCAGAAGGGGGCGGCGTCCTTGTACACGTTGACCCGGTCACAAAAAGATCAACCCCTCTTTCCGATGAATTCTATGAGAAAATTTCTTCGTTTGATGATGGTGTTGAAATAATCAAACGATAATCGGAAGTTATTCATTTCTTCCCCTTTATTCCTTTCATCCGGAAAAAAATTATTATATTTAAAGCTAATCTATTTTTGTTTTGGATTTTATTGTATTATATCAAGGAGCAAAATGCCTGCAGCAAAAGTTAAAAGAATAGGAATATTAACGGGCGGGGGGGACTGTCCCGGTCTGAATGCCGTTATCCGCGGAGTTACAAAACCCGCACAGGATTATGGGATGACCGTATTCGGAATAATGGATGGTTTTGAAGGGCTTGTTGATGGCAGAGCCAAAGAATTAAAGAACGATGATGTCTCCGGCATTCTCGCAAGAGGAGGGACAATACTTGGTTCCTCAAACAAAGGCGACCCCTTTCACTGGCCGGTTGACAGAGATGGGAAAATAGAAATTCGCGACAAATCAGAAGACGCACTTAAAAACTACCAGGCCTGGAATCTTGATGCCTTGATTGCAATCGGCGGTGATGGAACAATGCATATATGCAATAAACTATCTAAAATGGGCATAAATATTATAGGAGTTCCGAAAACAATTGATAATGATCTTGAAGCGACCGATATGACTTTCGGACACGATTCAGCTGTATACGTTGTAATGTGGGCGCTTGACAGGCTGCATACAACTGCTTCATCTCATCACCGGGTAATAGTAGTAGAAGTAATGGGAAGATATGCAGGCTGGATTGCATTAAACGGCGGATTATCGGGCGGTGCAGATATAATACTTATACCTGAATTACAATTCTCCTGGGATAAGATTGCGAATAAAATAAAAGAAAGAGAGCTCCGCGGGAAGAAATTCAGTCTTGTCTGCGTGGCTGAGGGTGCCAGAGCTGAGGATGGTGAGTTAATAACAAAGGGACAGGATATAAAAAGACACGATCCCAACCAGCTTGGCGGCATAGGTGAAGTTGTCGGAGCAAAAATAGAGAAAGATACCGGCAGAGAGACGAGGGTAACGGTGCTTGGACACCTGCAGAGAGGCGGTAGTCCTACTCCATATGACCGGCTCCTTTCAACCAAATTCGGAGCATTTGCAATTGATCTTGCAAGCAGGAAGAAATTCGGCCGAATGGTAGCGCTGAAAGGTAATGAAATAAAAAATGTGCTAATCGAGGATGCGATAGCCAGGCAGAAGCTGGTAAAACCGGATGACCAGGCGGTATTTGCTGCCAAATCGGTAGGGATATCATTCGGTCAATAAAAAGTGATTTTACCGCATTTAAGAGTTGATTTTAGGATAGTGTTGGCATATATTTGAATCTCTTTTTTGAAAAGTTCTTAAACAGTTTTCGGGGTCGTAGTTCAGTTGGTTAGAACGCCTGCCTGTCACGCAGGAGGTCGCGAGTTCGAGTCTCGTCGGCCCCGCCAAAAAAGCCTTAATACAAGCCGTATTGAGGCTTTTTGATTTTAAAGCCTGTCTTAAATTCCCACTGACTTTGTACCGGCAATGTACCGACTAATTCCGGAGACCACCAGAGCTTAAATGATCATTTTTATGCCTGGTTTGAATAGCAAGTTTAAAAAAAACCTGAGATCAGGATTGGTTAACTGTAGAGGGAAATAGTTTGATATTGCAGGTACTTGATTGATATATATAACCAAAAAGATTAAATTTTGATAATTGTTTTCAACATTCCACAGTGTGGATAAATATATCCCTATTAGGTATTCAATATTAATAGTGCAATATAACTTTAGAAAATGCTGAGGGAAAAAGAACATGGGAATGATAATATAACTGATAAGGGGACATTCAATAATTATCATAAAATAAATTTTATCAGATTCTCTCTGATTGGAATCCTTGTTGCATTAATACTCTATCTGATAAGTATCAAAGATTATCTGCTATTCCACAGCTTAGCAGAAAGTTTTAGTATAATTATTTCCTGCGGCATATTCATGTTCATCTGGAACTCCCGCCGCTATATCGATAATAATTTTTTTATAGTAATCGGAATCGCTTATTTATTTATTGCTTTCCTGGATTTAATCCATACTTTCACCTACACAGGTGTTCAAATAATACCAGGCCATACGGCAAACCTGCCCACCCAAATCTGGATTGCTTCCCGGTTTCTGCAAAGTATAACATTACTGGCAGCCCCGTTTTTTATCGGTAAAAAAATAAGAACTTTCAATATAGTTTATGTGTACGCTTTGATAACAACAATAATAATAATAACAATTTTTTACTGGAGGATTTTCCCGCTATGTTACATAGAAGGCTATGGGTTAACGGCATTTAAGAAAGTCAGTGAATACATTATTTCGCTGATATTATTATTGTCTATATATAATCTTGTAAAAAAGAAAAACGATTTCGACGGGTATATCTTTAATTTAATCTTAGCTTCAATAATTATAACTATTGTTTCCGAGCTGAGTTTTACACTATATGTATCAACCGTCGGATTATTCAACCTGATAGGACATTTACTTAGGATAGTTTCCTTCTACCTCATGTACAGAGCTATAATTGTGGTTGGTTTGCAAAACCCTTTCGATTTTCTGTTTGGGAGATTGAGACAAAAAGAAAAAGCTCTTAGGTTAACTAGATTTTCGGTTGACCGTGCGGATGATCTTATGATCTGGATAAATACTGAGGGATATATAACAGATGTAAATGATACAACAATTAAAAAACTGAATTATTTAAAAGATGAAATAGTTGGATTTCCTTATTCAAAGATTGATAAGGATTTTGATTTAGCAACATATAAAGAAACAAAAAATAAAACTCTTACAGAAGGGCATTCCTTTATAACGAAAGAAAACAATGAAATTCCTATGGAAATTGAGCTTAACTTCCTGGAATATGAAGGAAAAAATTATTACTGCGCTTTAGCAAGAGATATTACAGAACGGAAAAAAGCCGAACAAGCGTTGTTGGAAAGTGAGGCAAGGTTCAGGAATATGGCTGACAATGCGCCGGTTATGATATGGATGTCGGATGAAAATAAATCATGTATTTACTGTAACCGAAGATGGCTGGATTTTACTGGACGTACACTTGAACAGGAAAAAAGAAGGGACCTGATAGATTCAGTACATCCTGAAGATAAAGAGGAATTTCAGAAAGAATATGATATGGCTCTTTCAGAAAGAAAAGAGTTTAATTGTGAGTATCGTTTAATGAGATATGATGGACAGTATAGATGGGTAATGAATACAGGTATTCCACGATTTTCTTCCGAAAGTAATTTTGTCGGATACATAGGTTCCTGTTATGATATAACAGAAAAAAGACAGGCTCGTGAACAGATGCAATTATCTCTGACTGAAAAAGTAACATTGTTAAAAGAGATTCACCATCGCATTAAAAATAATTTACAGGTAATTTCAAGTTTACTTCGATTTCAATCTTCTTATATTAAAGACGATGAAACACGCAAAATGTTTGAAGAGAGTCAGAGTCGGATTAAGTCAATGGCTCTTATTCACGAGAAACTTTATCAATCAAAAGACCTGTCGCATATAAATTTTTCTGAATATATCCATGAACTGGTTTCGAGTCTGTTGGTCTCATTTAGATATAATTCAAATAATATTGATCTTGATATTAACATCGAGGACATTAAAATAAATGTTGATCTGGCATTAAATTTAGGACTAATAATTAATGAACTGATTTCCAATACTTTTAAATACGCATTTCCAGATGGTGTAAGCAGAAACGGAGGCAAGTGCGAATTACAAATAAAATTAAATCCCTGCAGCAGCAATAAGCTTGAATTAACAATAAAAGATAATGGTATAGGTCTTCCTTCAAATTTTGACATCCAAAATACAACTACTCTGGGAATGGAAATAGTTTCCGCACTTGTTGATCAGCATAATGGATCAATTGAATTAAACAACGAAAACGGAACAGAATACCGTATAATATTTAGTCGATGATTAGCTCTTAAAATTTAAGTGCTATTTCTTTCGGTAATACTTACATTAACCTTTTGAATAGAGATTAGAAGAAGTTAAGCGGGATCATGTCAATTTTTAATACATTTCGGTATAAGTTTGCTTTAGATGACTGAAAACAAAAATCACTGGTATGATGGCTGGTTCTACGATATATTTATTGCTCCCAATCAGGACAGACTTTTCAGGGAGATTGGTAAACATATCAAACCTGATTCTACTATTATTGATGTTGGCTGCGGAACAGGGCGTTTTTCTTTCTTCATTGCTGATAAGTGTAAATCAGTGTTAGGAATTGATATTTCAGAGAGGAATATTATTCGGGCCAACCGCAACCTTGTAAAATATGAAGCTGACAAAGTTTCGTTCCGACATATTTCATTAAGCGAAATGAGGTTGGAAAAGTCGGGGTCTTTTGATTTTGCAGTGACGACTTATGTCCTGCACGAAATAGATGAATCTGATAGAGTTCAACAGTTAAAGATTATGTCTGAATTAGCCGATAAGATAATTATCGGTGACTATTTATTTCCAAACAGAAAAGGTTTTTGGAATCTGCTTAACGAAATAGTCGAATTTGCTGCCGGGAGTGACCACTATAAAAATTATAAGAATTTTATGGCAAACGGGGGAATTAAAAAACTTGCTTCCGAAGCTGGATTGAAAATAATATTTGAAAAAGAAAATCAACCATATACCAGTCATTTGGTTATTTTATCAAAATGAAAACACGAATCGATGAATTAAAAGTTGCTCCTTGCCTATTTTATTGCTTTCCACTAACTTAACAACAGATAAAACACAGGATTACCGGGGCTGCGGGAAATTTCGTTAATTATGGGATCCCTGGTTCTATCTGATAATTGATCAGGATAGAATTTTGGAGGAAAAAGTAATTAACTCATATGAAAAATTTGTTAAAGTTTCTTTTCGTAATCGTACTATTATCTTCACTAACCTTTTCGCAGAATTCTCATAGTATAACACGTAAATCAACCGATAATATAATCCCGGTAATATATGTCCCTGGTATTATGGCTTCACCGCTCTACGATGACGTTAATAATGACGATAAACTTACCATTGATGAAAAAGCATGGGTAGGTATTAAGGTCGCCAGTCTCTGGCTGAATCCAAATGGAATCGATCCGGCCGGCAATTATAATATTAAGGTATCCCCATTACGAAATGACACTGCCAACACCCTCAGGAATGAACTCAACTATGTTCCTATGGACTTATTTAAAGGTTTCTTCAACAATCTTGAAGCAGCAGGGTATGTGCTTGATAATTATGATGATAACCATAACGAAGGTGAAAATCTGTTTTGTTATACGTACGACTGGAGAAAGTTTAATTCTTCTAACGCTGCGTTACTATCCGGTTTCATAGACAGTGTTTTAAACTGGACAGGAGCACAGTCAGTTAACCTGGCAGCACATAGTATGGGCGGTATAGTTGCGAAAACCTGTATTAAGTTATTTGATAAGTCCCGCATCCGAAATATAGTATTTATCGGTACCCCTCATCTTGGGGCGCCCGAAATACTGACGGTGATGATGAAAGGGAAGTTATTTGAATGGCTCGATTACATTATAGAAGAGCCTGTAGTGAGATCTTTAGCGCGGAATTTACCTTCCTGTTATGAACTCATTCCTTCAGGTTCATATTTTAATACCAATATCACTAACGGCATTTCATCGGATGTTGACGTCTATACAGAATGTTTTCAGATGCCCGGGGGGGATTATGCGGATTATATTGGGCTGATTAATTATTTAAGAACTTACTCTTCATCTCTTGGTGAGAATCTCAACGATGCATTGATTGATAGTTCTGAAACATTTAAGGAATCAATTGATACCGTTGATCTCGGGGAAATAAATATCTTTAATATTGTGGGCTTTAATCAGTGGACAATCGGTAAGAACAGGGTTGTTGTAGGTCCTCCGCCTCTAAACTGGATTTCCATTGAAGAATCAAGAAATATTAACGGAGATTATACTGTGCCGGTGAGGAGTGCAGAACTAATCAATAATCAAATATCAGAACATACTTATTATATACCCGATATAGAACATTGCGATCTGCCCGCGAGTCAGCCTGTTTTTGAAATATTAACAGGGATATTCAGTGATCCGCAAGTTACCTGGTTTCCCCGATATTCAACACCTCCACCAAGCTACCACTTCATAACAAATGGTATCAATGAGCAAACTGAAAAGATAAATTCATTTTACTTATCACAGAACTATCCCAATCCTTTTAATTCTTCCACCACAATAGAATACATTATTCCGGAAGCGAGTTACCTGACGATTAAAATTTACGACATCCTTGGAAATGAAATAGGAATCGTAGTTAATGGTGAAAGATCCGCCGGCACTTACAGCGTAAAAATCTTTCTAAATGATCCGGGATTAGCAAGCAACGTATACTTTTACAGATTTGATGCAGTTGCCATCAGCAGCAGGGAACATTTCAGCTCTACAGGTAAAATGATTCTGCTGAAATAAATCTGGCTCAGGCAGCATTTAGGTCGTGCACACGGATGCTGTTATCTGTCTCTATTCTCTTTCTTTCTTGCAAAGACTCCGTGTCTGTCGTGCTCGAAATGATAAAGCTTCGCAACTTTAACCTCAAACCTTTTAAAGAATTTTAATCTATGAATGGCGGCTCCCATCAATGCACCTGCAATTGGTCCAACCCAGTAAACCCACCATGCTGTCCAGTTACCGGATATAACTGAAGGTCCCACGCTGCGTGCCGGATTTGTACTGGTGCCGGAAACAGGTGCCTCTGCAAACACCATAATCGCATAAAGTATGGGGAACAGCAGAGGCGTAAAGCTTTTTAATTTCTTATGTCCGATAAAGATGAAAAGCAAGAATACAAGTAAAAGGGTGGTGACTGTTTCTCCGGCTAAAGCTGACCAGTCAGAATAATTTTGACCCGGAAAAGTACCACCGAAACTTACAGATGTCCCTATATTACCCCAGAAAAGAAGAGGTAAGGCCCCGGCAATGCCGCCGATCAGCTGAAAAAATATATAACCTGCTGCGTGAACCGAACCGATTTTCCCCTTCACGCGAAAAGCAAGTGTTACTACCGGATTTATATGTGCACCGCTTTCTTTTCCTATCCAGGATACGGCTATGAGTGCACCAGTAGAACCAAATAAGAATCCTGTAATTGCACGGCGCAATCCGGGATCGGGAATTAAAGTTAATACCGGACTCCCTTTTCCGAAATTAAGTATCACGAACGAAAGGCCTACCCCGACTAAGATTGCTGTACCCAAAAATTCTGCAGCAAATAATGTCCAGGGGATTTTATTTTTATCTTTCAAGGAATAAAGAAATTTTCTAAACAAATAATCACTTGAAAATAGATAAAATCCCATGATTTTTTGATAAACAGAATTCTGAATGCGATGTTGTGTGATTTTGATAACAATGTTTTGCTTTACTAAATACTCTTTCCTGTGCATGGTGCTTCTGAAAGATCGAAAGTTTGAAGTAAATGACTGTAGAAATAACGACTTTAAGTATGAACTGCGGTAGTGATTCCTGAACCGATTGTTTACGCATAAATTTTAACCATCTTCTGATTATGTTTTTCCAGGAATAGAATATTTTATTTACTCTTCTGTAAGCTTCATATATTTCATTCTCTGTCAGATTATTATGCTTAAAGAGAACATGATCGCCTTCATAATGTGTTATGTCCTCATCGGTCAGTCTTCCTTCTGATTTGATTTTATGATATAAAGGCGTACCGTAAATGGGAATGGAGATGGATGGAAGAATTACATTGCACCCGACTTCCTCAAGTTTTTCCGGAAGCGTTTCATAGTATTCTTTTGTATCCTCATCAAGAGCAAACATAAGTCCTGTAAAAGTTAATATTCCTTTTCTGTTCAGCTTATCGAAATATTCCCTGTACTCTTCCACCTTATTCTGCTTTTTCTGCACACCTCTCAGACTTTCTTCATTTAATGATTCCATACCCAGGAAAGACATTCTACAGTTTGCTTTGTCCAGCGCCTCAACAAACTCATCGTCCCTTAAGCATTCAATACTGTACTGCGCCCCGACCGCCCAGAACTTTAGTTTGGCAATCTCATTAAGCAAGTCTTTTGCATATTTAATGTCGCCCCCCAGATTATTATCAAGAATCATTGCCATTTTTTTCTTATACCATGGTAATCCCTTTGTGTTTGTCAGGTCTCTTATCACATCTTTTACGGGCCTTTTCCTGTGCGGCGTTCTGACGATATTCAGCTGACAGTATGTACAGGGATGGGGACATCCGCGCGTCGCTTCTGTTACAATGGGAGAGAAATATTTCTTTTCAACCAGATCGTACCTTGGTGGCGGAATATTCTCTAAAGAGGGTGTGAGACCAGCCTCGTATCTTTTTTTGAGTTTTCCCTCCACCATATCCTGAACCATCTGCGCCCAGGCAGTCTGTGCTTCACCCACAAGGATGGAATCGAAGTGAGGCTCAACTTCGTCGGGAAAAGTAGAAGCAAATTTTCCGCCGCCTACAACTATTTTGCCCATTACTCTGAATCTTTCAGCTACCTGAAAAGCGTGAGGTGCAATGTAATCCATAAAGCTTAGCGCAATAAAATCTGCATCAGTATTGTAGTCGATAGGCCTTACCATTTCGTGGAGCACCTCAATATCTACTATGGGGGGAGTTAAACCTGCAAGAAGAATTCCGGGCAGGGGAGGGGCCGGATTGCGGGCATAATATGGCTTTTCGTCAAGCAGGTTCTGGAATAATACTATTATAAGGAGCTTTGGCTTTCTCATTTTAGTTCCTCCTTCTTATCAGTTAACCATAATTTTGTTAATGGCCGGGCCTATACTCATATTTTGCTGCGGTTTACTATTTTTCCATATCTCCGATATAACTTCCATTAACCTGTCAATATCCTGCTTTGTATGTGTTGCCATTATGCTTATCCTGAATCTCTGCTGAGATTTTGGAACCGCGGGATATTCAATTGAGTTAATAAAGATGCCTCTGCGATGAAATTCGAATGATGCATCCCTGATATTCAATTCTGCAGGGACTCTCAGCGGGAATATCGGTGTTAATGTATTTGCAGGAAACCCGAGCCGTCTGAGGCAGTTAGCCGTGTACTTAATATTATCCTGCAGTTTCTGGTGTAGCTCCGGCTCTTTCTCCATTACATCCAGAGCTGCGAGAACAGTAGCCGCGACTGTAGGTGGAAGAGAAGCCGAAAACATATAAGATCTTGCAAAGAATCTTAAATAATTTATTATTGATTTTGATGCAGCTACAAAACCTCCGGTAACCGCAAATGTTTTACTGAAAGTTCCCATGGTAATATCTACTTTACCTTCCAGTCCGAAATGTTCTGCGGTACCTGACCCCTTTGATCCCATTACTCCGGTACCGTGCGCATCATCTACAATAAGAATTGCATTATTTCTTCTGCAGATCGGGACAATCAGATCCAGCGGCGCAACGTCGCCGTCCATCGAATAAACGCCTTCAACTCCTACGTAACGGTCTTTATATTTCATTGTTTCCATCTGCTCTAAAGTCTGCGAGAGCAGATCTATATCATTATGGGAAAAGTGAACGGCCTGCACTCCCGAAAGTTTAATACCATCGTGGAATGAAGCATGACTGTATGAGTCATATACTACAAGATCTTCATTGTTCATTAATGCTGACACGAGTCCTACATTAGCACCGTAACCGCTGGAAAATATTAATACATCCTCTGTGCCTTTCAGTGCGGCAAGTTTTTCTTCCAGCTCACGGTGAAGAACAGTGTATCCGTTCAACAGAGGAGGTCCGCCTATTCCGGCTCCGTATTTCTGAATTATCCGTGAAACAAATTCTTTGACGTATGGATGATTTGCCAGTCCCAGGTAATTATTCGACCCGAACATCAGCATAGTTTTAATGCTACCCGTGAATTCGTCTACAATCGTTACGGTGCGGTCGGCAGGACTTGAAATACATCTTAGGTTCAGCATCTGCCTGTTCGTTATCAAACTTTCAAGAAATGAGTCAAAGAATTCAGTTTTGCCTTTAAGATTCATTTTTCTTCCCCTTATGAGAATGTCTCTTAAATCAAAATTCTCTCCGCCTGTGTATTCATTACTTTGCAGCATTTTAAGTTTCCTTTCTATGGTTAGACATTCATTATTGCTGGTAATAATCTAATTCAGTTAGGGGAGGTGGTTGTCAAAGAAATGTCAATGTTTTGTAAAAACACCGGAAGGTTTATTTTTAAGCTGAAAATCATATTCGATAAGCATTTTAAGGTAGAGTTCAACATCACCTTTTGTCTGGATCGGAAGATTTCTGATGAATTTTGTGTTGATTTGGATTGTTTTCTCATAAACGGGAATCTTCAGCACATTCTCATTACTCACGAATCCCAGTTCTACGGGGCTAAATCCGTTAGCCGATGCCTCTTCAAGAAATGAATACTTTAACACTTTTGGGATCGTAAATATCAGTTCAAATTCACCATGCTGTCCTGCTAATAATAACCAGGGAGGCAAATTGAGCTTATTCATATAATCAAAAGCGTCTTGAGATATTACTTTTTGCCAGTCGGATTTTAATTCGAAACCAACATCATTTAATCGTATGAGCTGATCAAGACAAGCAATTAAACCGTCGCTTGAATCCATGCACGCAGAGGCATATTTTCTTATTACACCTCCTGCTTCTATTCTTGCATTAGGTTTGTAGGGTAATGCAGCTGTTCCTGATAGTAATTTTGAAACTGCAAAAGCATTCCCTGTACCCAGTCTTCCTGAAGAGAAAAGGATATCTCCGCTCGTACATCCGACGCGTGTCAAATACTTTTCACTATCAGTCAAACCTATTGCTGTTCCTGTTAATACCAGGTTTTCACCTTCATTGGTATCTCCGCCTAATACATAAGTTTTATACTTTCTGCAGGCATCGGATATTCCTTTTTGAATATGCTGCAGCTTGTCAAAACCAAAATCCCGTGGGATCATTTCTGAAATAAGAATTCCTACAGGAGATGCTCCGACAGCGGCCAGGTCGCTCATATTTACAGTTACTATCATCCAGCCGATCAGATACGGATCATCATATAATCCCGTTTCAATTTCCTCCGAGATACTGTCAGTCGAGACAGCAAGATTAAGATTCCCGACGCGGATAATCTCTGCATCACTCTCGTGGGGTTTATTTAACTGATCGGGGGATCTGTCTAATCCTGCTATGAGACTGTTGATCAGTTTGTTTTCGGATATCTCGTTTAATTCGTGCATACTTTTATTAATCCCGGTATTATAGTGAACTCTGCGCTTTTTGTTGTAATTACTTCGCCATCGAACTCAACCGCAAATTCCAGTTCAGAAGTTATTGCCACTCTGTTTGTTCTCCAGAATTTTTTGTTGAAGGAATTATCAGACTTGCCTCTTCTGAGACTAGCGAACAACTTTAGAAAATTTATTTTCGATAAAGACTCATATAAATGAACATCAAAAAGACCATTATCAGGCAAAGGATCAGACTGAAATCTAAGCTTGCCTGTAAAAAATGGCGATTTAATAATTCCCAGGTTTGAGATATCTGCAGTGAATGTTTCATTGTTTACCTCCATTCTGACTTTGAAATTTTTGTAGGTCAAAATATTCTTAACCACAGCATAATTAATGGCAGCCTGGGTGCTTATTCTTTTAAGATGCCGTAAAATGAAATCCGGATGATTAAAAAAATGATTTCCCTCTGCTGTTATACCTATACTTGAATTAATCAGAAAGTATTTTTTGTATATGTGTCCCCCGGCTTTGAATTTAATGCAGCCGACATCACGCGGGACAGCTTCGTTAAAGTTCAGTTTAACCGGGATCTTTTCAAAATTATTATCGTTGTGAAGTGATTTATGAAAATCATTGCTCGATCCGATGCCGACGGCACCAAGTTTTATCTGCTGCAGAGTTTCACGTCCCAGCAAATTGATGCATTTATTCAGAAAATAGTTAACTGAACCATCACCTCCGGCAATGATGAATCCGGTATCGCCTTTCTTCACTGAATCCAGAATAAACTCATCGAATGAAACATTTTCTTCGGGACTAAAAGGATCAGCTGATTCATCCAATTTTAATTCACGGAAGATACTGTTCCACTTTTTTGCGGCTGTTCCGCCGCCTGAATTTTTATTTAATATTACCGGCATTTTTGTCTCCTATATCTGTTGTTTAACAGGTCTTATTTTCATAATTACAAGGAAGAGCGTATAGAATAATATTAACGGAATGAACCAATCGGGTTTATTAAGTACCGCAATACCTGAAAGTAAGAGTATATAGCTGTGTACACAGGGAGTTATTGATTTATGTGCCTCATCATCTGATTCAACGAAATGCAGGTTTATCTGTGAAAATACTGCTGCTCCGGCACCTGCAGCGGCAAAGACCAGGGGCTTAATCAATTCACTGAACGGGCTAAAATCTGCTACCTTTATAAACAGGATTATAAATATTGATGCTGCGGGGATAAAGCCGAAAACATCGCTTATTACCGAAGAAAGTTTTCTGCCGTAGACAACAGGCAATGTATTGTAGCCTGTAGCTCTGTCGGCTTCAATATCTTTGTAGTAACCGGTTAACACAAAATTAGCATAGCCGAAGAAAACAGTTAGAATCGAGGCAGGAAGAACCGGATTATCAAAGGATATGTAATTTTTCTCCGTCCCGGCCAAATAACACATTAGGAACAGAACTACAACAATCCATGAATTATAAAGCGGTCCCGCCCACCATTTTCTTTTAAAGTAAGTATAAGTGGCAAGTCCGGCACCGGCAATAATCCCGGGGAGTATATTTATCGTGTTATAAAAGGTTAATATTGAAATACAAAATAATAAACCAAGACAACTGACAACTAAAAAGTGAAACTTGTTTACTATGCCCTGAGTCAGAGGTCTATAGGGTGATGAAATACTATCCGTGTCCGTCTGAAAACAGTCGGTTAATGCCTGACCAAATCCGTACGATAAAAAACCCGCAGCAAAAATTAAAAATGTTTTTGTGAGATCGATATTATCGGCAAAAGACATACCTGCAATCCCGGTTATACCGGACACAAACATAAGATATGGTCTCATTGTAATGAGGTACGCCTTTATAAATTTGAAAGACAGAATAGGGTAGTATCTGATGGCTGTTGAATTCATTTTATTCTCCCTCCGTTCAAACCAGAGCCGCAGTAACGATTTATGTAATATGTTTTTCTCAAATTCCCGATTCTGTGCAGTACAATGTAAAGTCGGGAAAAGACAGATGGTGAAAAGGAAAGCAGTCTTGAAAGAATAGATTGACTCGCAGGTATAATTACTTCAGGACATGGTTTAAGAATAACCCGCAATACACAGTCGGCAACTTTGCCGGGAAATAAAGGTTTTCCCACAAAAGCCATTGCTGTGTGCTCGTCAAGTGCTTCATAAGTCAGCATTTTGGTAATCACTGATCCCGCGGAAATTAAACTGATGTCTATCCCCGTTCCTTTCAATTCCTCAGCCAGTGAAAGCGTAAATCCCCTCAGAGCAAATTTCGTTGAACAGTAAATTGATGAATAGGGCATTGGTACAATTCCGCCAAGAGAGCCGATATTAATTATTTGTCCCGTATTCAGGCCTCTAAAAACTTTTAGAGTTTTATGAGTCCCGATAATCACAGAGGTGAGATTTATTTCAATCATTTTCTTAA
>CAVRHV010000011.1:0-59847 GCA_963721075.1 uncultured Ignavibacteria bacterium
TCATATTTCAGAAAATCTTGTTACTAATACATTAGTAATAGGAGATTATAAATAATCATATGCAAAATCAACTAGAGCAAAGTTTTATACAGATAATTGAAGAGAACAAAGATAAAATTTACAGAATATGCAAGATCTATGCAGTTACTCCTATAGAGCCTCAAGACCTTTTCCAAGAAGTGGTAATTCAAATTTGGATATCATTATCTACTTTCAAGGGTAAATCCAGCATAGGCACGTGGATTTATAAAGTTGCACTAAACGTTTGTTATAGTTCAAAAATGAAGCTTGAAAAGAGCAACAACAATTCAGTTAGATTAGAATCTATACATTTTACGCTATCAGAAAACACACCGGATAAAATTCAGAAAGAAAAATATCAAGCCCTTCAATCTTGCATTTCTACTCTGAATGAAATAGATAAATCTATTGTTATCTTATATCTGGAGGAGTTGCCTTATAAAGAAATTGCTGCAATTACGGATTTGACAGAGAATCATATAGCTGTTAAAATGAAACGGATAAGAAAGACGTTATTAAAGTGTATAACTTATAAATTAAAATAAATTATTGAGGTAGATGATATGCTGGATCAAGAATTAAACGATATATGGAAAGAGCTAAAGGATGTATGGAGTAATTCTTCACAAACAGAGAAGATCAATATTCAAATGTCAAGCCTAATTGTTGAATTAAAAAGTAAGGTCAGCCAATTCGAAAAAGACTCTGTAAAAAGAGATATAAAAACAATTAAAACTTTCACAAGTCAATTTGAAAAAGATTCCATCACTAATGATATAAGAAAAATTAACTCAGCTATAAGAAAAATCATTGAATATTTTAAATTGGGAAAATAAAACCAAGATTATAAAACGCTTATAACCAGCCAATCAATCGCTTCGCCCGGATAAAGAGGTAAGGTGCAATATTTGAGTATTATTTATGAACTCCGCCTGGCTATTGGGAATTAAATATTCTCCCGGGTGATGATTTTGAATAAATCATCACAAATTTTTGTTCAGTTTTGGTTTAAGTTATTGTTTTTTATAAATGCCGATTTGTTCTGACCTTAAGTTTCTGAAGATTTCAGGCAGAATCGCGCAGAAAGATCGTTATACTAAAGGAAAAATATGAATAAAGATTATTTTCAGGAAAAATCAAAGACTTACGAGAAGGACAGCAACAGAGTTAATAATGTTGAAAATATTGCAAATGCAATAAAGCGTAATATTAAGTTTGAAAAGACAATGCATATTATGGATTTTGGTTCCGGTACCGGGATTGTTATTAAAGAAAATAGCTCCGCTGGTCGGAAAAATTACAGCGGTTGACATATCAAAATCGATGATCAGCGAATTAGCAGCTAAGAGAGAAACTATCGACTGTGAACTTGAAATACTGGAAATGGATCTGTCGAAGTCTAAACCTGATGCAAGGTTTGATGGGATAATATCATCAATGGCTATGCATCACGTAAAGGACATCGGCGCTATGTTTCATAATTTTTATGGGATGCTGAATGAAAACGGTTTTATAGCAATAGCGGATATAGATCTCGAGGACGGCAGTTTTCATGAAGAAGATACCGGTGTATTCCATAATGGATTTGATAGGGTGGAATTTATGAATTCTGCAGGATCAGCGGGCTTTAAGGATCTTGAAATTATGTCAGCAAGTGTAGTTAAAAAACCACAAGGGGAATATCCTGTATTTTTACTGATCGGATATAAATAGTAATAATATGCCTTCTTTGTGCCTCTAATAATTATAGATGGCATTAGGTTTTAACTCAAATTTTTAACAGGACTTATATATGCAAAAATTACGTGTTGCCAGTTTTTCTGTATCAGCGGATGGATTTGGGGCGGGACCTGATCAAAGCCTGGAAAATCCCCTGGGAGTTGGAGGTCCGGAGCTTCATCAATGGTTTTACCCCACAAAAACTTTTCAGCAAAACGTATTAGGGAAGAGTAGCGGCACAACCGGAGTCGATAATGAATTTGCCGAAAAAGGCTTTGAGAATATCGGCGCCTGGATTTTAGGGCGTAATATGTTTAGTCCTTATCGGGGCGAACCTGATCTTAACTGGAAAGGCTGGTGGGGAGAAAACCCGCCGTATCATGTTCCTGTCTTTATCTTAACTAATCATAAACGCGAATCAATTGAGATGGAAGGCGGCACCACTTTCCACTTTGTAACGGATGGGATAAATGCAGCGCTCGAAAAAGCTTTTGATTCTGCCAAAGGTAAAGATGTAAGACTCGGCGGAGGTGTAAATACAATCCGTCAGTATCTTAAGGCTCAATTAATAGATGAACTGCATATAGTTGTCTCTCCGGTAATTTTGGGAAGCGGTGAGAATCTGTTTATGAATCTGGATCTCAAATCATTGGGGTATAAGTGTGTTGATAATATTTCAGGCGATAAGGCAATGCATCTGATTATAAAAAAACAATAGCCCCCGCAGCTGCTGAACTGACAAATCTTTATTGCAAATTAACTCCGCTCAGCGTAATTTAATGTTTGGAAAAAGGGGAATAGCACTCGTCTTTTAAATTATTTTGTCATTTATCGGGAGAGGCTTCGGACATGAAAAAAATTATTGCACTTCTTTTCATTACATCAATAATATTCTCATTTGATTCATTCGCTCAGAATAATGATTCTGTTACTGACTCAGTAGCGCAGCTGATAAAGAATGAAGAGATGAGCAATTCTGAAGTTATGGAAATTGCCAGCTATCTTACAGATGTATATGGGCCGCGATTGACTTTTTCAAACGAATATAAACAGGCTGCGGATTGGGCCTCTTCCAAAATGAAGGAATGGGGATTGGAAAATGTTCATTATGAAAAGTGGGGACCGGAAGGAAAGGGCTGGACGTTAAAAAGTTTTTACGCTGAAGTTACTAAACCTCGTACTATCCCGTTAATTGCTTATCCTGCTGCATGGTCACCTTCATTAAATTCCACTGTTACCGCTGATGTTGTCTGGCTGAATGTTAATTCAGAAAAAGATTTTGATGACTATAAAGGAAAACTGAAGGGTAAGTTCGTACTGATAAGTCCCGCTACAAATCTGCATCCGCATTTTACACCTGATGCCGAAAGACTTAATGATTCAACATTGCTTCAATTAGCAAACGCATATCAGGAGGCAGGGCATAGAAGGTTCAGGTTCCCCAGGATGGCGATGGACAATTTCGATTCGGTATTCACACTATTTAAACAATGGAGACCAGGTATCGATTCCGAAACTGTAGCAAATTTTATTATTGAAAGAACTTTTGGACCGAAGAAACTTCAGTTTTGTATGGACGAAGGTGCTGAAGCAGTGCTGACAAATTCAAGAGGAGATGACGGAACTCTTTTTGTCGATGAAGCATCAGTACCCCGAAAAGAAGGCAGCAGCGAAAGGTTATCGGTTTATGATCCGGAAGCACCGCAGGTAATACCTCAGATTGTCGTTTCAGCTGAAAATTATAACCGGATGATAAGAATGATCGAAAAAGGGGAGAAGCTGACTATGCAGATGGAATTAAAAACGGAAATCACACAACCGGATTCCGCGTTTAATATTATCGGGGAAATACCGGGCACCGATAAAAAGAGATGAAGTTGTGATGATAGGCGGACATTTCGATTCGTGGCATGGAGGAACCGGGGCTACCGATAACGCCTGCGGCAGTGCCGTCTGCCTGGAAGCAATGAGGATTTTGAAAAAACTTAATTTAACTCCCGGAAGAACTATAAGAATTGGTTTATGGGCAGGCGAGGAAGAAGGTTTGCTTGGATCGAGAGCTTATGTTGATCGGCACTTCGGGGAAAAGTCTGCGGACTATAATAGTGAAGCCTCGGCTGATCCTTCTACTGCCAGTCCTGAAACGAAAGAAGAGTATAGAAACTTCTCTGTTTATTTAAATGACGACAACGGAACAGGCAGGTTCAGAGGAATTCATCTGCAGGGAAATGAATCCGCGCGATCAATTTTTCAGGAATGGCTGCATGAGTTTAACGATCCTGATGCGCAGACAATAACCATTTCAAACACAGGCGGAACTGATCATCTATCTTTCGATAATGCAGGCTTGCCCGGATTTCAGTTCATCCAGGATCCGCTCGACTATGATATCCGTACACATCACTCAAATATGGATGTTTATGACCGCCTGCAGAAAGATGATCTGGAACAGGCCGCGGCAATGATGGCATTTTTCGCATATAAAGCGGCAATGATGGATAATCAGTTCCCGAGAAAAGCTAAGTAATAGATCTCTCTAAGAGCGACTCTGCTTTATTCAAAGGGATTTCTAAATAATCTTCAGAACGGGAGATCGAAAAAGAATTCGCTGCCCTCGCCGGGGGTGCTTTTAACATATATTGAGCCGCCCTGTGCCCTTACAAACTCTTTTGATATCGCCAGACCTAGTCCCCATCCGCGCTGCGATTTTTGTCCTAATTCGCTGAATCTGCTGAATAGCTTTTCCTGATCCTCGGGGAGAATGCCGGGACCGAAATCCTTTACTGAGAAACGTACAGCATCCTTTACTATTCCGGCAGTCAGGATAATTCTGCCTCCGGGACTAGAATAACGAATGGCGTTGTTCAGCAGGTTAACAAGTATCCAGACAGTTTTTTCAATATCAACCCTTATTAAAGGCAAATCATTCTGTATGTTAGTTTCGAGCTGAATGTTTTTTTCTGAGAGCAGCATCATTAAGGCGGTTGCGGCATAATCGATAACCTCTTCGGGTCTGGTATCGGAAACGTTCATCCGGATGTTGCCGGTCTCAATCTGTGAAAAATTAAGGATCTCATTTATTACTTTGCTCAACCTGTTGCTCTGATCCTTGATTGTCTGCAGAAGTCCTCTTTGTTCCCTGTTCAAATCACCGATCCGCTGATCTTCCAGAAGTTTTAGCGTCAGATTTATAGAAGAGATGGGGGTCTTCATTTCATGCGACACATTTGACAAAAGTTTGGTTTTTGCCGCATCACGATCTTCAAGCGGTTTTACCACCCTGTATGGAAAAGTAAGAATAAACAACAATGTAATAACCACACTTATTCCTCCGGCTATTACCGCATATATTATTATTTCACGTGCCTTATCTTCCATATCAGAGTTCTTCGCAAGTATCGATGACATATTCAGAGAATAGATCTCCATTATGATTTTTCTTGTTTCTTCATAAGAGTTTTTTATTTCTGTTCGGGGAATGCCTGGATCATTTCCGCGAAGGTCAATCCTATGTAAGAATGAAGTATAAGCGGTTCTTAATTTGCTTACCAGTTCCAGTTCGCCTTTTTCGGTTATGTTAGCAGATTCATCCTGAAGGTTTAATTCAAATATTTCCTTAGCATTGTTAAATCCGGGTATCAGCGAATCAGTTACCCCATACTTAGTTTTATCCAAATCAGAATAAGCATTGTACATATCCTCGAGTGAAGTAAGCATCCGGGTGGTATAATTAATTGTGCGGTAGTTATCGGTTATAGTCCCGCGTGAACTTTTGGCAAGCTGGTTTATAAAAATTACGGCTGCAGCACTCAGAACAATAATGATAATTAGTAAGAAGAGAACGCCGGAAAAAATCTTGCTTCTGATATTGTTCATAAAACTGTTAACCGGTTAATTCCTGCCGGATTCTTTAATCTGTCTTTCCAGCAGGGAAAGAAAAGTATTAATCTCGGCATAACTGTAGTAAACATTTTCATATTTGAATCCGGTTTCATCTCCGGCCTCAAGATAAAAAGTGTAAACACTAAGATGAAATTTCTTCAGACTATTCTCAGTAGTTTCCAGCTGAACATTACACCTGTATATCTTCCTGACGTCATCAGATCCAACAGCCGAAATATCCACAAAGGTTTTGTCAATTTCAAAGCGGCGGGTAATGCAATCTTTCAGGAGATCTGCTTTTATACCAGTGTCAGACATATGACTCCTAAACCTTAAATTTTTCAATATCTTCCTGCCTTCCCATTATCACCAGCAGGCAGTCGGGCATCAGTACGAATTCAGCTTCAGGCATAAGGAAAAATTTTTCCTGCAGTATATCCTTAATCGCTATCACCATAAGGTTAAACCGCGAACGAAGCTTAATCTGCTTCAGAGACTTACCAATAAAATCTTCAGGGGCTGCTATTTCAACAATGCTGAATTCAGATGTTAAAGGTATATGTTCAAGCAGATTAGCAGAGGATAATTTGCGGGCAAGTGCGAACGCAATGTCTTTTTCGGGAAGAATAACTTCATCTGCTCCCATCAGCTCCAGGATCCTGGCGTGATTTTCATTTATCGCCTTTACAATTATCCGTTTGACTTTACGTTCTTTAAGATGGTGAGTAGCAAGAATGCTTGCCTCCATGCTCTGACCGATGCTTATTATAACTGCATCGACGGAACTGGTTATAAATTCATTGAGAACTTTCAGGTTCTTTGCATCAGCTATAACCGCATCGGATACATAATCTTTAATTTCATCTATTCTGTCATTACTGATATCCATTGCAAGAACCTGGTTGTTTTTTTCGGCCAGCGCCCTGGCTGCATTGAAACCAAAATTACCCAGACCTATCACAACAAACTGTTTCACGTTAACTCCTGTTTTTAACCAATTAAGATTTCTTCCTCGGGATAACTGTAACCGTTCTTCTCTCTTCCTTTGAGCATTGAAAACCCTAATGCCAGCGGTCCGATCCTGCCCAGAAACATCGTGAAGGTTATTAATATTTTACCGGTTAAGGAAAGACCCGCGGTAATTCCGGTCGACAACCCAACAGTTCCGAACGCAGAAACCGTTTCAAATAATATTCTTATAAATGTTGAATTCTCGGTGTAACTGAGTATCGTTACAACCAGAGTTATCCAGATAAGACTAATTCCTGTAAGTACGGTTACTCTTGATATAATATCGGCACCTATTTTCCTCCTGAACAAAACAGTATCCCTGTAGCCGCGCAGAACAGAATAAATGTTCTTCATCAATACGCTGAATGAAGTTGTTTTAATTCCTCCTCCGGTGCTGCCGGGTGAAGCCCCGATGAACATCAGCATAATGATGATTAAAAGGCTCGGATTTGCCATCGAACCGATATCGATGGTATTAAATCCCGTTGTGGTTGAGGCGGAAATTACCTGGAAGACCGAATCTAAAGCCTTATTCCCGAATGAGGTGGAGAACTTTGAGCCTTCAAAGAAGTATACGGGAATGATTCCGCCTAATATCAGAATGCCTGTTATAACTAATACGATCTTACTGTGCAGGGAAAGACCCGCGGGTTTTATTCGTTTTATCTTTTTAAGAGCATATTCATAAATATCATAAAGCACAAAGAATCCAACTGCTCCGGCAATACATATCAGGTCGATTACTATATTCAGATAAGTGCTATGGCCGTATTTGGTGATACTATCGCTGAAGAGTCCGAATCCTGCAGTACAAAATCCTGAAACCGAATGAAAAAAGCTGATATAAATAGCCTGTGAGGCAGGAAAAAAATACGACCAGTAGATGTAGAGGCCCGCAGTTCCAATCAGTTCAATTATAAACGTAAAAATGAATACTACTCCGGCAAAATGGGTCATATCCATTTTCAGGGGACGACTCAGGGATTCACGAAGGATCTTCCTGCCATTTATGGAAATATTTTTTTTCTGACCGAGAAATACCATAACAATAAAAACCATATAACCCAGTCCGCCAATCTGAATCAGGATCAATATTACCCATTGACCGAAAGCAGTGTAATAGCTTCCGGTATCCACCACAATCAAACCGGTGGTTGAGACGCCGGATGTTGCCGTAAACAGAGCATCTACAAAGGATTGGGATGTCCCGTTTACGCTCGCTTCAGGAAGCATTAAAAGCAATGTGCCTGTAAGCGTGATGAATACAAATCCCAGCACAAGGATCCTGATAGGGGAAACTTTTTTATAAATCCAGTTTTTTATCCGGGTATACACTTCTTTAAGTCACATTATTATAGAAATCAAAACTTCAATAATGCAACGAATGTACCATTTAAGGGAAGTTTGATTTAATGCCCGGTTCAGAAGAAATAAAGAAAATTTCCGGGTGAACACCATTCCGATATGAAAAGGTGATTTTTCAAAATGGAAGGGCAGCTATAATAATGTGTGAATTTGCGACTAATATTACAGACCGATGGATTTGCACAGAATTTGTCATATATACTTTAGAAAGGATAATTATGAAAAACATGGAAAGAGAAAAAAATATAAGCATCGGGAAACAGTACTTCATTTCCACAGTAATATTGTTTTTCTTCATAACATTGCTGTATTCAGTTCAGAATACCATTGGATATGAAACTGTTTCAATGATATTGCTGCTGATAATATTCATTCTGCCGATATTTAATTTCAGCAGAGGACCGATCATTTTATCGGCTGTTATAAGTGCTCTTGGCTGGGATTATTATTTTATTCCGCCTCATTTTACAATGCATATTGCCAGGCCGGAAGATGTAATGATGTTGTTTATGTTCTTTATCGTGGCAGTAACTAACGGGGTTCTGGCATCAAAAGTAAACACCCAAAAAAAAGAAATGCTGAAACAGGAAAGAAGATTAAGAGCGTTGTACAATCTTGTCAGGGATCTCTGCCTTGCAAAGGACATCGATGAGAAGCTTTCGGGGATAGCTAAGCAGGTTAAAAATGTATTCGGATTTGATATGGTTTTCTTTTCACGAGGTAATTCGGATCAGCTGGAAAGGGAACCTCATCCTGCCAGCACTTTTATTCCCGATGATCTGGAATGGCTCGCAGCTAACGCAGCCTTCACAATGAAAGTACCGGGCGGCAGGACCACATCCGTTGTTGGAAATGCGGAAGCGCTGTATCGTCCGGTAATGGATGATAATGGAAATGCGGTGGGAGTAATAGGTATCAGAATAGACGATAACATAAGTAATGACAGGGATGAACTTGAATTTCTAAGAATCTTTATTGAAGAGATAAACCCATATTTTCGGAAACGAGCTGGCTATTTCAAACCATAATCCTGAAGTTTACGGTACAAAGTCGTTAAGCCGATACCAAGGATCTCGGCCGTTCTGGTTTTATTGCCGCCGGCTGACTCAAGGATTTTCAGAATATGTTCTCTTTCTACATTTGCCAGACTTTCGGCAGAATTGTTTTCAGCCGGTGATGCCGAAACATCCAGCGGCAGAAGATCAGCCGAAAGCTGACCGTCTGATAATATAACAGCCCTTTCAATAATGTTTTTCAACTCCCGTATGTTTCCCGGGAACGAATAGTTCAGAAGGCCTGAATAAAAATCGTCGGTGACTGTATTGATATTTTTGTTAAGCTTTCTGGAAAAGAAGGCAATGAAATATTCAGCGAAATTTCTTAGATCTTCTTTTCTTTCCCTGAGAGGAGGAATTTCTATCTTAACCACTGAGATCCTGTAATAAAGATCATCCCTGAAATTCCCTTTTTTGATTTCCTCTTCCAGATTCCTGTTTGTTGCGGCAATAATTCTTACATCTACTGTTACCGGTTTTGTGTCGCCTGCTTTAATAAAACTGTTAGTTTCAATCGCTCTGAGGAATTTTGCCTGAAGAGTAATATCAAGTTCTCCTATTTCATCAAGGAATAATGTCCCTTTGTCAGCTTCTTCAAATAATCCTTTTTTATTTTTATTAGCACCGGTAAATGCCCCGGCAGCATAACCGAACATCTCTGATTCCAGTAGATCCTTAGCAAAAGCACTGCAGTTGATGGCGACAAATGGCTGCTTTTTTCTTTCACCGGAATAATGAATTGCCTGGGCAAATATTTCTTTACCTGTGCCGGTCTCACCTACTAACAGTACAGGAGTATCAGTATTTGAGACTCTTTTTGATATATTGACTGCTCTAAGTAAGGCTGCTGAATTTCCTATGATATTATCAAAACTGAATTTTTCACCAACCTTCTTTTCCAGATGCTCTATTCGTCTGTGAAGGGAGGCTTTATCCATTGCGTTCTTTACAACAGGTAGTATCTTATTATCCTCATCACCCTTAGCGATGTAATCGAAGGCTCCTTTTTTTATAGCCATAACCCCGTCTTCAATTGTACCATAAGCCGTTAAAACAATAACTTCGGTTTGGGGATTTATGCTTTTTAATTCAGAAACAAGCTCTATACCGTTAGCATCAGGCAGTCTTACATCGGTTATTACTATCTGATGTTCCTCCCTTTAAAAATGTTTAACCCTTCTTTACCCGTACCTGCTGTATCAATTGTATAACCCTCAAGGGATAACAATCTGGCAAGCAGATTTCTTAAATCGGGTTCATCATCAATTATTAATACATTTTTCATCATTCTGTCTGGATGTCAAAACGCCATGAAATAAGATCATTTCAAATATAAAACGAATTACCTAATAACTCACTACTTAATAGTTAGTATAAGACATTCGTAAACTGATTTGGTCTTTTATTCAAAGTAAAATTGAGTCATAAGCAGGAGCTGTCTGTGGAGGAAATAGCAAAATTCTGAAATTGAAGAGGAATAATCATTAAAATTGATGATTTTATTAGGTCAAACAGGGAAGCAACAATTTCGCAATAGCATACTTCTCTGTATAGAATGTTTTACATTTCTTTTACAATAATTATTCTTAATGGTATTTACATTAGAGGGGAATTAGCCTAACTTCTTTTAAGTATTAAAGGACAAAATGAATTTTAAATTAAAAAACAATGCAGACTTCAGAAGTCTTGCATACATATTTATCACAACCGCGATGTTTATAGCTCAGTGGTTGTGGATAGGCATGAATCCCTTCTTCTATGCCGTTTATCTGTTTATGTCTGTGTCAGTCTCGGTAATGACTCACAATCATAACCACCTGCCAATGTGGAACTCGAAAAAACTGAATGTGCTTACCGACTGGTGGCTGACAGTTTTCTACGGTTTTCCCATCTTTGCCTGGATTCCCACACATAATAAAAACCATCACCGTTTTAATAACCGTGAAGGTGACGACTCTATCACCTACAGGGTAAGCGAAAGGAATAATTTCCTGACGCTTATTTCATACCCTACAGTCAGTGGTTTCTACCAGCAAAGGGCTATTGCCGTCTATCTCAAAGAGATGAGAAAAAATAATCCCTGGAAGTTCAGGGTGGCTATTTCGCAGTATGCTGTTTTGATTTTGTGGATAGCTGCCGCCCTGATAATTGACTGGGAGAAAGCCCTTCTTTTTGTGATAATACCCCAGCAGGTATCTCTCTTCAGTGTTCTTATCTTTAACTATGTCCAGCATGTTCATGCTAATGAAGAATCTGAATGGAATCATTCAAGGAATTTTACCGGCTTTCTGAACGTTATGCTTTTCAACAACGGTTTTCATACAATTCACCATCATAAGGCAGGTCTTCACTGGAGCAAAGCACGCGAAGCGCATAAGGAAATTGAAAAGAATATAGATCCGGTTTTACTTGAAAGAAGCTTCTGGTGGTATATTGTAAGGAGTTACTTTCTCTCTTTATTCATTCCGAAATTTAGAACGTTTTCAATGAGACTGGAGAGACTGAGGAACGAGGAAACGGAGCGGCTTGAAAGAAAATGCTGCTGTAACTTCTTAGGTTCAGACTCAGATAAACCAGGATCCCTGTTAGTATTTATTTGCTTTAACTATACATATTAAGCGTATCGATAATACCGTGTAGTAAGGTTTCGGCTGTCCATGGTTTTGATATATAATTATCGAAACCAGCCTCAAGAAACGATTCCTTATCACCAAAATTTGCATAGGCGGTAATTGCGATTACGGGTGTGCTGCTCCCTTTCTGTGTTTCCCTTATTTCCTTCATTACCTCAATGCCGTTTTTCCCTGCTCCCAGGTTTATATCCATCACAATAAGCGAGTAATTATTTTTTTTGAATAATTCCAGAGCTTCATTACCGTTGGCAGCAAAATCCAGTTCATAATATTTCCTCAGCTGCTGCTCCATAATATCACGGCTTATAGCATCGTCATCAACTATAAGTATCTTTTTATCTTCAGACATAGCACCCTGACCCTTTAAATTTTGTTAAGTATTTCATTCAAATTTTGAACGCAAAACAAAAATAAACTACCAAAGGTCTTTAAACAAATGTTTTACAGGAAATAAATGACTTTAAAAGGCTTGTTTTGATGATTAAGTTAACAATACATATAAAATTATTTTTCGGGGAGAAAAATGAATTTGAAATATCCAAAAGCCATAATTTATCTTACTGTTTTAGCTGCTCTTTTTCTTACGATTGTTTCTTTTTCGGGAGGGTTTATCGCGGGTACTTATCAAAGGGAAACGACTTCTCTGGCCGTGCAGGGAATGGGACAGGATATATTCGACCTCTTTATAGTTGTTCCGCTGCTCCTTATTTCAATGTTTTTTTCTGTCAGGGGAAATACAATAGCATTATTTATTTCTGCCGGTACAGTATTATATATTCTGTATTCATTTTTTATTTACAGCTTCGGTATACATTTCAATAATCTTTTTTTATTCTATTGCTTTACCCTTAGCGCTTCTTTTTATCTGTTTATTTTATTGGTATTCGAATTAACACGGTCAGCGGGGGAGAAGTGGACTGAAGCCGCTTTACCTGTGAAGTCAACAGCCGCCTATTTCGTTTTTATTGCCGTAATGTTTTATTTCCTGTGGTTCTCGGATATCCTTCCGGCCATATTCACTAATTCAATTCCCGCAAGCGTGGAGGATTACAATCTTCTTGTGAACCCGGTGCATGTTCTTGATATTGCTTTTATTTTACCGGGGCTGATTACATTATCGGTGCTGCTGATTAAAAAGAAGAAAATAGCTTTTGTAATGACTCCTGTCCTTCTTGTATTCATCCTGCTGTTGTCTCTTGCTTTGATAGCAATGGCAGTTATGCTGGTGATAAAAAATGTTTCAGAGGATTTATCTCTGGTGGGTATTTTTAGTGTACTTGCAATAATTAGTTTATTATACTTAATTAGATACTTTAGGAACATTAAAATCCAATCGGCCTGAGAGAATGCTAAAGTATGTAACTCAAATACTGTTATTGCTTTTTGCACTAGTATCATTCAGCTGCGAAAGAGAACTTTCCTCCTCCTATACCTACGGTCCGGAACAGTCTGTTACCCTGTTGAACCCTGCCGGAGGTGAAGTATATACAAATGACGAAGTAGTTAATATCAGCTGGGTATCAAAAAATATTGATGGGAAAATAAGAATTGAACTTATCAGGGAGGGGGAGTCCGTCTATTCTGTAAATAATATACCTGACACTAATAGTTATATATTGAAGATACCCGGTGAAATTATTCCTTCAAAGAAATATCAGCTTAAGATTGAGTCAATGAACAGTCCGGATATTTTTGATATAAATACAAACTATTTTGAAATTTCACCACTTATCGACGGAAAATGGAATTATTCTGATCTTGAACTGGATTCAGGACTTGAGATCAGGCTTCAGTTAAACAGCGTATTTAACAATGCGTTTCTGGGTAACGGCCATTTTCATCTCAGGTACTTTTCAGGCGGTACTATTATGAATTACGAAGCTGCCGATTCGGTGGGCGGAACTGTTTCTTATCCTGATTTCTTCTTTATTATGAGAGAACCGGGTAATAAGGAGTTCAGTTTTACCGGGAAAATGGTCGCAGGGTGACAGGATTCGCGGAAAGATAACCGGATATGTAGATTCAAATTATGGCAGTCTTGAGGATAGCATAACACTGGTAAGAGAGTGACTCCATATTTTCATCTCTGCCCATATATCTACGCTGGAAGGGAGCGACCCTGCAGGAATATTCATCAATATATGTAACCCTCATCCCGGCCAGAGGGAGGGATCTTTGCGAATTTCCTCATAAGTTATTATTATTTTATATATGTTATAAATACAAATTAGGCGCATTTCAATGAGTAAAGTAAAGCTGGAATTCAGCTATTCAACCAATCCTGAACCTCATAAAGAACGAACAAAGGCTATCTTAAAAGCCCATCCGGAAGTGAGAGATTTTATAGGGAGATATCCTGTTAGTTTCATATTAATTTTATTTGTTGTGGTTTTGCAGATCGCAATAGCATTCCTGCTGAGAGAGCAGGCATGGTGGCTGGCTGTTATCGTCGCTTTTGCCGTAGGTGCATTTGCAAATCATGCATGTTTTGTTCTCATTCACGAAGCCGCGCATAACCTGATCTTTAAGAACAGAAGTCTGAATTATTTGGCAGGCATTATTGCTGATATCCCCAATGTGCTGCCGAGTTCTGTCTCTTTCAGAAGTTATCACCTGATGCATCATTCTCATCAGGGAGATTATTTCATGGATGCCGATCTGGCAAGTAAATGGGAAGCACGACTTATAGGCAACACAACTCTTGGAAAGTCTTTCTGGGAACTCATGTTTCCTTTCTTCCAGGCATTCAGAACACCCAGACTGAAAGCGATTAAGTTCATGAACTGGTGGACGTTGTTAAACTGGGTGGTTGTATTTGGTTTTGATGCCCTTGTAATAATATTCCTTGGTCCGGTTTCCTTCCTTTATTTTGTGTTCTCATTTTTCTTCTCGATAGGACTTCACCCGCTTGGAGCGAGATGGATCCAGGAGCATTTCCTTGTAGCTCCGCCGCAGGAAACCTACAGCTATTACGGACCGTTGAATATTCTTGCGCTTAATGTCGGTTACCATAATGAACATCACGATTTCCCTTCAGTGCCATGGAATAAACTGCCGGAATTAAAAGCAGCGGCACCGGAATTTTATGATAACCTGGTGTACCATAAATCGTGGGTGAAATTGTGGCTTACGTTCCTCACTGATCCGGGATTATCCTTATACAGCAGGATGCTTAGAAGTAAAAATTGAGTGGTATTGGATTGTCAACAATGAATCATGATCAGAACCTGAAACCAGTTCAGGTTGACAATTCCGAAAAAAATTCGGAATGACACTCTGAGACGGCTTTTTTGACGGTTAGAAATAGAATTGTCATCTCGACCGCAGGGAGAGATCTTTCTGATTTCCCGGTCGAAGACTCCTTCGCAATGACTTCAGGCAGCCTCGTTGAGGACCACTAACCGGTTTTCTTCAGATCATCTATCTCAGATTCAAACGGAACTTCTCCCAGCTCGATTTCCGGGTATTTGCTGCTGAAATACCCCATTGAATACTCACTGGTAAAAAGAATTACCCGGTTCTCGTCTTTATCGATCGCTATCGATGCGCCTGCAGGAAGAACCAGCTGGTTCAATTGTTCATCGGTGACATCATTTGGGAACCAGCGCAGTACTTTCCAGTTGGTCTGTTCCAGTCGTGACTTTGCGCCATACTCACTCTCAAGTCTGTACTGAACAACTTCAAACTGCAGCGGGCCGACTGCGCCAAGCAGAGGGATCTTCTGGGCTGCATTCTTAATGTAGAATGCCTGAATTACACCTTCCTGTAATAACTGATCGAGACCGTCGCGGAATTTCTTATAATCAGAAGGATTGGGATTGTGCATAAATACAAAATGTTCGGGTGCAAAATGGGGGATCTCTTTATATAAAATGTTCTGATCCTCGGTTATTGTATCGCCTATCCCGAAATTTGAATTACCCACAAAGCCTACAATATCACCCGCATATGCTTCGTTTACAGTCTCCCTTTCCTGTCCGAACAGCTTCTGTGAATTTGATAACCTGATCTTCTTCCCGCTGTTGGAATGAAAAGCCTGCATATCCCGCTCAAACTTTCCGGAACAGACGCGCATGAATGCGATCCTGTCACGATGCTTTGGATCCATATTTGCCTGGATCTTAAAAATAAATCCTGAAAATTTATCGTCTTCGGGTTTTATAACATTATCCATACTTTTCCGCGGTGCAGGTGGAACAGCATAATCGAGGAACCCGTCAAGCAGCAGCTGAACGCCAAAGTTGTTCATTGCACTTCCGAAAAATACAGGAGTAAGCTTTCCTTCCAGTACTGCTTCACGGTTAAAGTCCTCGCCGGCTGTATCCAGCATCTCAAGTTCTTCAACAAATTTAGCATAGTTATCGTCGCTCAGCTTATCTTTGAATAAAGGATTCTGAAGATCAAATACTTCAACGGGAGCTTTATACGAACCGCCCGTGGTTCTTTCAAAGAGATGGACCTGTTTGGTCATCCTGTCGTATACACCCCGGAAGTCGATGCCGGTACCGAGAGGGTAGTTCATCGGAAAAGCGCCTATGCCAAGTATGCTTTCCAGCTCATCTATCAGCTCAAGAGGGTCGCGGGTAGGACGGTCGAGCTTGTTCATAAATGTGAATATAGGTATCTCTCTTCTTCTGCATACCTCGAAAAGTTTTCTCGTCTGAGCTTCAATACCTTTCGCCGCGTCAATTACCATCACTACTGCATCAACAGCTGTGAGCACACGGTAAGTATCTTCGGAGAAGTCTTCGTGACCGGGAGTATCAAGCAGATTTATTTTGAATCCCTTGTAATCAAACTGGAGCACAGTTGAGCTTATTGAAATACCGCGTTTCTTTTCCAGTTCCATCCAGTCGGATGTTGAACTTCTCTGGTTCTTCCTTGCGGTTACCGAACCTGCAAGATGAACGGCTCCTCCGTAAAGCAGGAACTTTTCTGTGAGTGTTGTTTTACCTGCATCAGGGTGCGATATTATAGCAAATGTGCGTCGTTTATTTATTTCTTTGAGATTACTCATTGGTTTTCTAAAGGTTTTGGAGTTAAAAAATTAAAATAATATAAGCAGGGGGAGCGTCTAATAGAAGAAGTGAACCTGAAGAGATGGCTCTAAAACAGTCATTCCGAATTTATTTCGGAATCTGGTCAGTCGAATCAGAACCTGAAACAAGTTCAGGTTGACAAATTCCGATTTATCAGACAGTTCATGGGAGTCAGATTTTCTGCAGTGATTATAATTTAATATTTTATTGTTCAGCTTTGACAAAATATCGTGATTTTTCTGTATTCGTGGTACAAAATTAAGTAAAAATAGTTTCATGAAAAAATAAAAGAAATGCCCCGGGATACTCAAAAAGTGAATAAATCAGCATATGAAGCAGCACTGAAATTTGCCAGGACACACTATGAGAACTTTCCGGTAGTGTCCTTCCTTATCCCGGCAGATCTCCGGAAGCATGTTGCTATAATATACTGGTTTGCCCGAACAGCAGACGATATTGCAGATGAAGGCAGTATGAATGAAACAGAGAGACTGCAGAGACTTAATGAATTCGAAGTCCGGTTTAATCACCTGCTGAAAGGGGAGTATTCTTCCGATTATGAAAAGGCTCTTCATCAGACAATCAGGGAAAAGGACCTTGCCCCCGAACACTTTACAAATCTCCTCAAAGCTTTCAGGCAGGATGTCACTAAAAAAGAATACAGTGATTTTGATGATCTTCTGGCTTATTGTGAGAATTCAGCTAATCCGGTGGGCAGACTGATACTGGAACTCCACTCTATCAGAAATGATGACGCTGATTTATGTTCCGATAAAATATGTACGGCCCTGCAGATAACTAATTTTCTGCAGGATGTCAGGATTGACTATGAAAAGGGAAGAATTTATCTGCCGCAGAATGAACTTAAGGAATACGGAATTGATAAAAATATGTTTGAGGAGAGTAAAATAAACCTTAATTTTAAACGGTTAATTGAGTTCAACGTTAACAGAACACAATTAATGTTTGATGAAGGCAGGAATTTGCTTAAATTCCTTTCAGGACGCCTCAAATACGAGATAAAATGGACGATTCTAGGTGGTGAGGCAATCCTGGAGAAAATAAGGCAAAACGATTATAACGTTTTTATTCGGCCTCATTTAACAAAGTTCGATTTTATAAATCTTTTTGTGAGATCACTTAAATAGATGCAGGAAGCAAAAGAAATAGCGAAAAAGAGCAAAAGCAGCTTCTATTATGCATTTAACCTGCTGCCGCCTGCCAAGCGTGATGCGATGAATACCGTCTATGCTTTCTGCAGGGAAACAGACGATATTATCGATGAGGGCAGCGAACCTGATGAACTTAAGTTTGCAAAGCTTCATAAATGGAGGGTCGAGCTTGAAAAATCAATAAACGGCAGCTCCGACTATACTCTTCTGAACCGGCTGGGTAAAACCATTTCCGGATTTAATATTCCCCTGGAGCCATTTTTTGAGCTGATAAAGGGTATGGAAATGGATCTTCAGAAAAAGAGATACAACTCATTCGATGATCTTATGCTTTACTGCTATAGAGTGGCATCTACAGTGGGATTGATATGTATTGAAATTTTCGGCTATAAAGATAGACAGCACGCAAAAGACTTCGCCATAAACCTCGGCATCGCTCTTCAGCTCACTAATATCCTCAGGGACGTTAAGAAAGATTCGGAAAAAGGAAGGATATATTTGCCGCAGGAAGACCTTGCAAAGTTTCACTATTCTGATACTGATATTATTAACAGGACATATAATGAGGAATTCAGAGACTTGATGGGATATGAGGTTCAGCGGGCAATGATGTATTTCGATAAGGCGACAATGAGTCTTAATCTCGACGACAAAGCCGCAATGTTTGCCGCAAGAGCTATGCAGCATATCTACCATAAGATGCTCGAGAAAATCATCGATGCCAATTATGATGTTTATAACAAAAACATAAAAGTATCGAAGTTTGAAAAAGTGGGCATTTCTTTGGGAGTCTGGGCAAAGTATAACCTGGTTTACTGATGTATGATTACATAGTTATCGGCAGCGGGTTTGCAGGACTCTCAGCCGCGGTTCATCTCTCCTCAAAAGGAAAATCTGTTCTTGTTCTTGAAGCAGCCAATAAAATTGGCGGCCGCGCTTATTCACTGAAAGACAAATCGACAGATACCGTCATTGATAATGGTCAGCATATTATGATGGGCTGCTATAATGAAACTCTGCAGTTTTTAAGAATGATCTCGGCAGAGGAAAATTTAATCATTCAGGATAAACTGGAGGTTAATTTTCTCCTTCCGCACTTCCATAAGGTAAAGTTAAAGTCAAAGTCTGATATTTATCCGTTTAACCTTGCATTTGGATTGCTGAGCTACAAAGCGCTCTCACCGTTAAACAGACTAAGGATGCTTAAGTTCTTTCTTAAACTGCCTCTTACATCTGACCGTGATCTGGGCAGGATGTCGGTTTACGACTGGCTCGAACAGGAGAATCAGAATATCGAAATACAAAAAGCCTTTTGGGAAATACTTGCCGCCGGCGCTCTTAATACAAGTCTTCATAAAGCTTCCGCTAAAGTTTTTCGCGATATACTTATAGAAATTTTCTATAAGGGCAACAGGGCTTCGACTATTATTCTTCCACGAGAAGGCTTGTCTGAAACATACTGTATTAATGCGGTTACGTTTATCGAAGAGAGAGGGGGAAAAGTGATCACGGGGGAACAGGTGAATAAACTTATCGTGGAGAATAACAGACTTAAATCTGTAGTTACGAATAAGAGAACTTTAAAAGAATTTAAAGATGTAATATCCTCAGTACCATATTTTAGTCTGCAGAGAATACTCCCTGCGGAGTATATACCGGCTGACCCGGGGTACAGGTATTCCTCCATCCTTACTGTTCATATATGGCTGAAAGAGAATAATCTTGAAAGAACTTTCTACGGATTAATAGATTCACGGATACACTGGATCTTTAATCGCGGTTCTCATCTTACTCTCGTTAGAAGCGATGCCGATGAACTGATGGATAAAAGTAAAGAAGAAATATTTGATATTGTTAAAATTGAGCTCTTCAAGTTCTGCTTTATTGAGGGGGATGATATTACTGATTACCGGGTGATTAAAGAAAAGAGAGCTACTTTTATTCCGTCGAATGAGATTTTGTACAAACGTCCGGGTTCTGCCACCCGGGTTAATGGACTAACGATTGCAGGGGACTGGATTAACACAGGATTACCTTCCACAATCGAAAGCGCCGTAAAAAGCGGTAGGATGGCGGCAGAATTACTGGAATAACAGTCATCCATGGTTTGTCTATCATAAAATGAAACCACTTGTATAATTATTCTTCTTAAATTTGACGATTTTATTGATATTCTATTTGCAATATTGAACTTCCAGCCAGTCTGCCTGTATTTTTTTACAGGTAAGCCGGGCAGAGAGTGTTTAGAGAGTAGGTGGAGGCCTCCGGGGGAGATGTTTAAGCCTGCCTGTATTTTTATACAGGGAGACCATAATAAACCTCTTAAAAAACCGGGAGCAGAGTTAGGTATTTAACTTTTATAATAACCAGTTACTGAACAAAAAAGGAGGAAAAATGAACCCTCGAAATTTATTTGTCCTTCTCTTTATTTCTGCATTCGCATTTACAGGATTTAAAGGGAATGATAAGACTTTCAAAATAGATTATGAAAAATATAAACTGTCGAACGGACTTGAAGTCATTCTTCATAAAGATAAATCTGATCCTATCGTTTCAGTTGCAATTCAGTATCATGTGGGCTCAAACCGTGAGGTGAAAGGAAGAACGGGATTCGCCCATCTTTTTGAACATATGATGTTTCAGGAATCGCAGCATGTGGGTCAGGACCAATTCTTTAAAAAAATCCAGGGTAACGGAGGTTCACTGAACGGAGGAACCTGGTTTGACGGAACGGTTTATTTTGAAGTAATGCCGAAGAATTACCTCGAGATGGTTCTGTGGCTTGAATCCGACAGAATGGGATGGCTGCTGCCGACAGTAACACAGGAAGCGTTTGAGAATCAGCAGGAAGTGGTGCAAAACGAAAAGCGTCAGAGAGTTGATAACCAGCCTTATGGGAATACAAGCTATATAATTAATAAACTGCTGTATCCGGAGAATCATCCATATAACTGGCAGGTAATCGGTTCCATGGAAGATCTTCAAAATGCTACCGTACAGGATGTTAGGGATTTTTATTCGAAATGGTACGGACCAAACAATGCAACCCTTGTAATTGCAGGTGATTTCGATACAGACCAGACGAAAAAATTCGTTGAAAAGTATTTTGGAGAAATTAAATCATCTCCTCCTGTTACTGATCCTGAACCCATGCCGGTTAATTTGAATGAAACTAAACGGGCATATTTCGAGGATAATTTTGCAAAGTCACCCGAATTGAGGATGGTTTTCCCGACTGTTGAGGAGTACACAAAGGATTCTTATGCGCTGGATATACTCAGCAGTCTGCTTGCCGACGGTAAGAAAGCTCCTTTGTATAAGGTAATTGTTGAAGAAAAGAAACTTGCTCCTTCGGTTGAAGCGTATCAGTCGAGCCAGGAAATAGCTGGTACATTTAACCTGCGTATAAGGTCATTCCCCGATAAAAATCTTTCTGATGTCGAAGATGCAATATTTGAAGCATTCGGACGATTTGAGAAAGAGGGATTTACCGACGATGATCTCTCGAGAATTAAGGCTAAGACCGAGACGAATTTTTATAACTCAATTTCCAGCATTCTCGGAAAATCATTCCAGCTGGCAAGTTATAATGAATATGCAGGATCGCCTGATTTCATAAATGACGACCTGCAGAACAGCCTTAATGTTACAAAAGAAGATGTCTGGAGAGTATATAACAAATATGTAAAAGATAAAAACTATGTATTGACCAGCTTTGTACCGAAAGGAAAAGCTGATCAGGCTGCAAAAAACTCGGAGCTGTTTGTTATTCCCGAGGAAAAAATAGTTCCTAAAGAGGAAAAAGAAAAAACCACGACTGAAGATGTTCAGCTTGTAAAAGAGATTCCCAGCAGTTTCGACAGGAATATTGAACCCGTTCCTGGTCCTGATCCTGAAGTTAAGATCCCTGCCGTATGGGAGAGCGAACCCGGCAAAGGAATGAAGATTTACGGGATCGAGCAGAAAGAACTGCCCCTTATCCAGTTTTCACTTACTGTCAAAGGCGGAGCGCTCCTGGATAATCCCGATAAGATCGGAACTGCCAATCTTATATCCGATCTGATGATGGAAGGAACAAAAAATAAAACGCCGCTGGAACTTCAGGAAGCCATCGAAAAGCTTGGGGCTGACATAAGAATGTATACTACCAAAGAAGGTATAGTAATGCGCGTAAATACTCTTGCTTCTAACTTTGATGAAGTGTATAAGCTGGCGGAAGAGATACTCCTCGAACCGCGGTGGGATGCAAAAGAATTTGATCGCATAAAGCAGGAAACGCTTGAAACAATCAACCGCAACAGTTCGAATCCTGCAAGGATAGCCCGTAATGTTTTCGATATGATGATATATGGAAAGGATAATCCTCTTGGTAATCCCACGCTTGGTTCTAAAGAAACGGTTTCAGCTATAACTGTGGACGATCTGAAAGATTATTATAATAAAAACTTCTCACCGTCTGCTGCATTATATTACAATCGTCGGCGATATTTCAAAGGATAAGGCAGTTTCTACATTTTCTTCTTTGACAGATAAATGGGAAGAAAAGGAAGTTGTAATGCCGGAAATAAAGATCCCGGAAGAGCCTTCGAAACCTGTTATTTATTTCGTTGATGTTCCCGGTGCGAAGCAGTCAGAAATAAGAATAGGAAAATTATCACTGCGTTATACTGATCCCGATTATTATGCTGCAACTGTTATGAACTATAAACTGGGCGGAAGCTTTAATGGTATAGTAAACCTGATTCTACGTGAAGAGAAAGGTTATACTTACGGAGCAAGGACCAGCATAGACGGGACGAGCTATCCCGGTACTTTTACGGCATATTCGGCAGTGCAGTCAAATGCTACCTATGAATCTGTGAAAATATTTAAGGATGAAATATCGAAATACCGTGAAGGTATAAGCGATGAGGATCTTGCATTCACTAAGGATGCACTTATAAAATCCAACGCCCGCAGATTTGAAACTCTCGGAGCACTGCTCGGGATGCTGGACGATATCGCTGAATATGATCTTCCGTTCGACTATGTAAAGAGTGAAGAGGAAGTTGTGAAGAATATGACACAGGATAAAATTAAAGCTCTGGCTCAGAAATATCTTGGGCAGGATAAGATGATTTACGTGGTTGTCGGCGATGCTTCAACTCAACTGGAGCAGCTGAAAAATCTTGGATTGGGCGATCCTATCCTCCTTGATGCTGATGGAAACCAGGTTAGTATGTAAACGTGAGAACTTAAAAGATCCCTTCTGACGTCGGGATGACTTATGCCATCCCGACTGTCAGTGTCATCCGGATCGAAGATGTCATCCGGACCGTCAGTGTCATCTCGACCGAAGGGAGAGATCTTTCAGAACAGAATTGTATAATTATAAATGGTTAATAAATTATGTCAGACAAATCAGAATTAAAGAAGAATTATAAGCAAACCCTTCAGCCAATGGGTATTTATATCGTTAAGAACCTTGTTAATAATAAGGTGCTGATAGGAAGCAGCAAAAATCTTCCGGGAAGGATTAATAGGTTTAAGTTTGGATTGAAATACGGAGGGGAAAGCAACAGGGAACTCGTGGCTGATTATAAAAAATACGGGGAGGAGAACTTCAGTTTTGAGGTTCTGGATGAGTTGAAGCCTAAAGATGATCCATCGTATGATTATTCGGAAGACCTTAAAGTGCTTGAAGAAATGTGGATTGAAAAACTGCAGCCTTTTGGAGAGAAGGGATACAACGAAAAAAAATCCGGCTAAGCATATAGAGCACTACTCCACGCGCCATGCCCTATGCTCCCTGCTTTTTCACTGTTTCGGGCAGATATTTATATACCACCCAGGCACCTGCTCCCGTAACAATTCCGATTACAAGAAAAGGCAGCTCAAAGAAGAAGTTTGCAAGAAGACCAGATATAAGGGGCCCGAATGCAATGCCGAATCCGAATCCCATTGTCACTATACTCATCTGTCTTCCTTCTCCGCCTCGTTTTGAGAGATCCGCTGCTACTGCAAAAGCCGGCGCTGCGATCCCTGCGGCAGCAATTCCCTGTACAAGTCTGACGATAATCAGTTCAATATAATTTGTTACAACTCCCAGAAATGCTGTTGAAATGCCCATCAGGATCAAACCTAGTATTATCAGGGGGCGTCTTCCGATCTTATCAGAATAGTGTCCGAGAGGAACCTGGAAAATAAGCCGGCCGATCATTACCATACTGAAGGCAAACCCGAATCCTACTGCAGTAATATCAAGTCGTGAATTAAACTGATTCTCAAGTGTAGTTACCATCGAAAAGGCGGAAGCCATCATGAAAGTAGCAAGGGAAGTAGCAACTATTCCCGCACTAAGCAGATCAGTATCTAATATTTTGAAATTGCGCCTCTTTGAATCGGGAACCTCACCTCTCACCTCTTCCACCCAGAAATGAACGAGTATTATTGCAATGAGGATGAATCCGGCGCCTGCATAGAATGCAGCGTTAAATCCGAAATTATTTTCAAGGTACCCGCCCATTACAGGACCAAGACTGAATCCGATGATCCGGAATGTGCTGTAAATACCCATCGATCCCCCGCGGGTTTCTTTTTTTGTTATTGAGGTCATTAGTGCCAGTGAGGGCGGGATGGTTAAGGCAACCGCAGCTCCCTGGATTATCCTTAATATAAGCAGATGGTAATAATGGGAGGCAAAAATAAAAAGTACAATACAAATGCCGATAACCAGTAACCCTGCCTGTATTAAAATCTTCCTCCTGCCAAGCCGGTCAGTTAGTGCCCCCATTACAGGCTGAAATATTGATGTTACAAAACCAAATACAGAAATTAGGATTCCTACAAGTACAGGAGTAGGGAAGTGAACAAATTCTTCGGGGATCTTCGCCACGTATAAAGGGATCAATATAAAGAGAATGCTGTTTCCTATCGCGTCTGCCATTCTTGCAACTGAAAGAGCAAGAATGGCTCGGTTATACCCAATGGAACCAAGTTTATCTGATAAATTCAATCGTATTTACTGTTTTCCTTCCTTTATTTTCGACTAATCGGGTTATAAAATTTAAAGATAATGGTATGTTGAATTTTGTCCTGTGATATGTTTTGTTATCGAAATTTTATTAAGTTTGATCATCCAAGAGTGAAAAAAGGTAAAAATTATATAAAAAATTGATTTGCATAAAAGTGCAGATTGATTATCTTTTACCTCATATAATTAGAATATTTAATTATAAAGGAGTCATAGGAGGAAAGAACTAAGGAGAATTATCTATTAACCCCGGTTCAGACTTCAGTTCTTGCCATTGCTCTTATTTAAATTATTCAAAAAGAATTCAGGATAAATCAAAGTATGCCTTTACTTAAATGCTCTGAAGATATGATGCCTTCCTGGAGCGATCTCGATTTTATAGATGTGATAAATCTGAAAGAAGGAGAGATCAGAAGTTTCATTTCTACCTCTGAGCGTGAAATGTATTTTATCGGGGATGGTATCTGTAAAATGATCATTAATCGTAAAATATCTTATGCCCAGCGGGGACATACATTTAAAATAGAATCCCTTAACTCAACCATAAAGGTAAAAGCCGAAACCGACTGCGTTGTTATTGTTATAGGAGGACACTGGGAAGGGCTTACCGGTACCCACGGTATTTTTACGATAGATAACAGCGATAATCCTAAAAATGACGGCGATCCCACTGACTATCCGAGAAAGACCGATTTTGATAATCATTATCACGATTTTGATGAATACTGGGTTATTTTTAAAGGATCAGGTCGTGCGGTTTCTGAAGGTGAAGAATATGAATTAAAGCCGGGTTACTGCCTGGCAACCAAAATGGGTGATCACCATGATATTCCCGAGGTTTATGAAGAAATTCATGCTGTATGGTTCGAATCCTCGCTTAAAGGACTTATGAGGGAAGGACATCTTTGGGTTCATAAACATGGTGAACCCGTCACAGATATTTAGCATTTGCTTAAAAATCGGTTCAATTATAGTTTCGGCATAATCCGGGAGTGATTAATTCTCTTTGATCTGGATTATTTTGTAGATATATTACGGCAGAGTAAACTACAGATACCTTAATCGTACCAATCTAATGATTGCTTCAATTACTGAAATTCAGACAGGCCCGTCTTTTGCAGACGGCGATACCTTTTCCTTTCAATATTCCTGCAATCTTGGTATTAAATGAGTTGAAATAACATTGTCTACTTCATCGGTAAAACACTTACGGGTAGATAATAATAAATAACAAATAAAATAAAGGAACAGTTACATGAACATTTTTGTGGGTAATCTATCAAAAGAAGTTACCGATGATGATCTCCAGGGGTTATTCTCTGAGTACGGAACAGTAAGAAGCGTGAAAGTTATTAAGGATATGTTTTCCGGTGAATCGAAAGGTTTTGGATTTGTTGAAATGCCGGGACAGGCAGAGGCTCAGAAAGCTATTAGCGAATTAAATACCAAAGAGTTAAAAGGTAAGAAATTAACTGTTAACGAAGCTCGTCCACGTACCGATAACCGCAGAGGCGGCGGCGGCGGCGGCGGACGCGGTGGTCACAGAGGCGGCGGCGGCGGAAATCGCGGCGGCGGCGGCAGCGGCGGCGGCAGAAGAGGCTGGTAATCGCGATTTAGTTATTACACTCCCTCTGTCATCACGATCAGAGGGAGTGATCTTTTTCCCATCAAAAAATCCCGTTGGGATTCAACGTTTTTGTCAACACCTTCAGTTTATTATACTCTCTGAAATCCAGGCTAAATTAAAATATTTTAGTCAACTGTTAATTCTACTGAATCATATTTTGCTTTAAGATCTGCCAGGATTTTCTCCAGATCTTCCTCTTCAGCCTGAAAACGTATAAGCACTTCACGGAAACCTTCTTTAACTCCTTCAAGAGTTGTAAGGATGCTGTTGTATTTAAAACTGTGCTTTCTCATTATATCCATTACGTCTTTAATCGATCCCGGTACGTCCGGAATGGTAATTGAAACCCTGTTCGCAGCGAATCTTGCACCGGTTATATTTATCAGTGCTTTAAATACATCCTGCTCGGTTAAAATCCCTGCAAGACTTCCGTCTTTACTCACTACCGGAAGACCGCCTATCTTGTTATCGAACATCAAAATTGCTGCTCTTTCAATGGTTGTATCGGGTGTAACCGTAACAGGGTTTTTCGTCATTATGGTCTTCACTTTTATTTTCGACATCAGGTAATGAAGTTCCCAGATATCAAGTGAGGTGACTTTGGAAGGGGAGGCTTCTTTCAAATCCCTGTCGGAGATTATACCGATCAGCTTTCCTTTTTTCAGCACCGGCAGCCGTCTTATTTTGTGCTGTTTAAGAAGATTTATTGCATCGGAAAGTGATGCGCTTTCATCTATAACGATTGGATTTTCAGACATCCATTTACGGACTATCATTTCATCTCCCTAATATTAAATTCCTAAATAAGCTGACTTTACATGTTCGTTGTTGAGGAGTTCACTTCCGGTTCCGCTGATAGAGATCTTGCCGTTTTCTAATACATAAGCACGGTTACAGAATTTAAGAGTCATTTGAACATTCTGTTCAACCAGCAGAATGGTCATTCCTTTTTTATTAATATCTTTAATTATCTCAAAGATATTCTGAACGAGGACCGGTGCAAGACCCAGGCTGGGTTCATCGAGCATCAGAAGTTTGGGGAGGGACATTAGTCCACGTGCGATTGCCGCCATTTGTTGTTCGCCGCCGCTTAAGGTACCGGTAAGCTGCTTTCTTCTTTCTTTAAGTCTTGGAAACAGAGTATAGCATTCTTCAAGTGTGTTCATCCGTTCCTTCTTAGCATTACCGTGAAGCGATCCCATAAAGAGGTTCTCTTCTACCGTCATCTCATTGAACAGACGGCGTCCTTCGGGACAATGAACTACACCTTCTTTTATAATTTCTTCGGGAGATGTAGTGGTAAGCGATTTTCCGTTAAATTCTATGCTGCCTGAGTTGGGACGCTGAAGTCCTGATATTGTTTTTAATGTCGATGATTTTCCTGCCCCGTTTGCGCCGACAAGCACAACAATCTCACCCTCGTTTACTTCAAAAGAGACATCCCAGAGTACCTGCATATCGCCGTAACCCATATTCAGATTTTTTACATTAAGCATTGTTATTTTCTCCTGCATAATCTGAACCGAGGTAGGCTTCAATAACAGTAGGATCTTTCGCAACCTCCTGAGGCGTACCCTGAGCAATAGTTGCACCGTAGGCAATAGCATGTATCCTGTCGCTGATACTCATTATCACTTTCATAATGTGTTCAACTATTACCACAGTAATTCCAAGTTCTGTTCTTATTTTTTTAATAATATCGATGGCTTCATCAAGCTCTGAAGGATTCAGCCCTGCAGCTGTTTCATCCAGAAGCAGAAGAAATGGCCTTGTAGCAAGTGCTCTGGCAATCTCCAGCCGTTTTCTTCCGGCAATAGGCAGCCCGCCGGCTTTCACTTCAGCCATATTATCGAGTCGGCAAAATTCAAGCACTTCCCTGGCAGCCTTTCTGGAACCTGCAAATGTCGATTCACGTGCAAATGCTGCTGCCATAACATTTTCTTCTACAGTCAGTCTTTTCAAAGGTTTAACCACCTGAAAGGTTCTTCCTATTCCAAGACGGGCTATTTCATACGTTTTCTTTTTTGTTATATCCTGCCCGTTAAAGTATATTTTTCCTGAGGTCACAGAATAGAACTGACTAATCATATTGAAAATAGTTGTTTTGCCGCTTCCGTTCGGGCCTATAAGTCCAAATATTTCTCCTTCTTCAACTTCAAAGGAGACATTATCCACTGCAGTTAATCCGCCGAAAATTTTAGTTAAATTAGTTATTGTCAGTGCACTCATTTGTTCCTCTCAGTTCGTACCGGCCTAAACTTACGGGCAATCAGTTTCCAGTCACCAACAATTCCTCCCGCCAGGTAAAGAATTACAAAAATTACCAGAAGTCCGAAAGCAAGGGAGTGGAACCTCGATAACCAGTCGGGAGCCAGACCAAAAATAGATGATCTTAAAAGTTCCTGCATAAATACCATAACAACTGCACCAACAGCCGGGCCCCAGATAGTACCAACTCCTCCGATAATACCCACCAGTATTGTAATTATAGAAATGTTATGCAGGGCAAACACTACTTCAGGATCGATGAATCCCATATAGATCATGTAAAATGCTCCTGCCATTCCTGCCCAGAAAGTTGAGACTACCGTTGCTACATTCTTATATTTCTTTGTATTTATCCCGAGGGCTTCAGCTGCATCCTCATCCTCACGGATGGAAAGGAAATAAAAGCCTGACTTTGTTTTCATAATATATTTAACAGAGAAGACTGCTCCCATGGCAAGAGCAAGTGCTAAATAATAATAAGGATATTTACTGACCCAGGTGGTCATATATAAAATTCCAGTATGTCCGTTAGTAAGCCATTCCTCTTCACCGAATATTATCCTGAGTATCTCAGCGGTTGCCAGCGTACCCAGAGCGAAATAAGGTCCTCTCAGCCTGAATACTACAATACCAAGCAGGTAGCCAAGAATCACGGCTGCAATTCCGCCGGTAAGAAGTCCCCACCACGGAGAGATACCGAAATGCAAAAAAGGAAGGGCTGCAGCATAAGCACCTATTCCAAAATAAGCAGCATGGCCAAAAGATACCAGCCCTGTATAACCGGCAAGCAGATTCCAGGAGCTTCCGAGGATAACCCACATCATTATAAATATAAGCAGTCCCTGGAAGTAAGGGGAAAAATTGAATATCACAGGCAAAAGCAGTGAGATTCCTATTATGATCCATTCAATCTTTGTAATTCTGAATGCCCTGGCAGATTTTTCTTTCATCATCATACCTAAATTTTAGTTAACTGTTTTATACCGCCGGGAAGAAATACCAGCACAAGGAGAAATATTACAAGACCAACTGCATCACGGTAACCCATACTGAGGTAAGTAGCTCCGAAAGTTTCGGCAATTCCCAGCACAAGTCCCCCTGCTATAGCCCCTATTGGTGAACCGAGCCCGCCTAGTATAGTTATAACAAAAGCTTTAACAGTAAAGATGGGACCGACATCGGGAAAAAGATAATATACGGGAAGTAGGAGAGTCCCTGCAGCGGCGACCAATCCGCTGCCCAGCCCGTAAGTCAAGATTGTTATTTTCTTGGCACTTATTCCCATTAGAGTTGCCGCATCCCTGTCCTGTGCTGTTGCACGTATTGATCTTCCCAGATCGGTTTTTGTCAGGAGTATGAAAAGACCGATAGTTAAAACTATTGCTATCAGGAAGGCGATTACCAGGGGCACACTTAAAGATATATTACCGAGGTGCCATGCCTCATCAGTGTAGCTTGTTCTTACAGAACGGTAATCGCTGGAAAAAACTGAACGGGCCAGTTCAACCAGAACCATTCCTATTCCAACGGTCATCAATACCTGGTTTTCAGGAAGTATTGATTCTTTTTTAATCAGAGGGAACAGCAGATATCTGCTGATACCCTTTCCCTAAAAAATAAACCGCGGGGATAGTAATAAAAATGGAGAGGTATGGATCTAATCCGACAAACTGCCACATAACCCACGTAAGGTACATTGCGACCATCATTATCTGACCATGGGCAAGGTTTATTATATTCAGTACGCCCATTATAAGGGTCATACCTATTCCGATTATCGCATAGAGCCCGCCTATAAGGAGTCCGTAAATAAGTGACTGAAGTATCAGCTCCATTCCTCTGCCTTTAGATTTTATTGATCATTAGTTAAACACAATCTCATTATTTATTCCACACTACATCCCAGTTAATCGGGTATTCGAACTGAGCATTAGCCAGATCTTTCGGCCATATAAGTTTCAGGCTTCCGTCAATCCACTGTACAACATAAGTATCCATTTTATTCTGGTGAATCTTGCTGTCGTACGAAGTGAATTTAACAGGACCGAAGACTGTCTGCATATCGACTTTATCCAGTGCTTTCTTTAATCCTTCTGATGAATAATCTTCGGTGCTTTTCAATACCTGGGCAACAACCTGTCCTGCCGCATAAGCTTCAGCACCATGATAATCAGGACCATCTCCGCCGTACTTCTTAATATAGTTATCATAATATTCTGAAGCTCCGGGGATAGGAAGCGATTGATGCCACAGTGTTGCAGAAACAACTCTATTAGCAGCATTCCCTGCATTTTCCTTGAATGCCGGCATCGTATAACCTGCACCTGCACCTACAAAGAGCTTAGGTGTAAAGTTGATCTCCCTGGCCTGCTTCATCAGGAGTGCAGCGTCCATTACATAGGAAATCATGTATACTATATCAGGATTTGCCTTCTTAGCATTCTGAAGAAGCGGCTTGAAGTCTACGGCACCTGCTGAATAGGATTTTACATCTAACACCTTGTACCCGAGCTTTTCGCAGGTCTTTTGAAACGCCTCGGCTCCGCCTGTACCGAAAGCAGTATTTTCGTGCAGAATATATACACTATTCGGCTTTACGACCTGAGTAAGCATACTCTCGAGTCCCGATGCATATTCAGATACAGGAGGATTCACACGGTAGACATAGAATTTATCGCCGTCATTTGTTGTCAGGTTAAAAGCATCAGGTTCAGTAATCTTATCTACAGATCCCGTACATACCAGGAAGGGAACACGGTTCTGCTGAGCAACTGCGCAGGCTGCGAATGTTACTGATGAACTGTAACCGCCCGTAATAAGGGGAACTTTGTTAACGTTGATCAGCTTTTCAGCACCGGCTCTTCCCACGTCAGGCTTTCCTGTATCATCTTCATAAACGAATTCGAGCATCCTTCCGTTTATCCCGCCATCGGCATTTACTTTTTCTTTAACCATTTCATAGGAATTTTTCTCCATCTCTCCGAAGTTTGCCTGAGATCCGGTAAGCGGAAGAAGAACCCCGATTTTTATTGGTCCGGATTCCTTCTGACTGCAGCTGCTCAATCCGACAGCCAGCAGTATTGCAAGGAAACCGGCTAGTAGTTTATATAATTTCATATCAGCACCTAAAATTGTTTATTTAAATGACATTGAGAATAGGAGTTCGATTTTGTATCTGGTAAAATCTTTCTTAAAATAATCGTTATCAACTTTTTCAGTAATTCTTCTTACTCTCGGTGTCATTGTAAGTGAACCGTGCTCTGAGCTGAAGATCGGGATATTGTAGAGCAGCCAGAGATATGTGTAGTTATGGTCTATATCTGCCATATCCCCGGTTTCATTAGGCAGAAGAACATCTTTGTCTGTTCTTTTTGCGATATCAAACCAGGCCTGAAGAGAACCGAAACCGGGCTTAACTTCTGCTTTGATCCTTACAAGAAACCATCATAATTAGCGGTACCAGATTCAGTTTGTGAAGAAGCGGCAGCATCAACAGCCAGTTTAACTCCTGAGAAATCCGGTGTCCCAACGTTTATACCGTATGAAACCGGTTTAGGAACAGAATCAGAAGCAACACTGATAATCCCAATTGGCTGTACATTCCAGCCGGAAACATTAAAATCATAGTCAGCGCCGATAGTATATGCATCATGTTTGTTCATAAGATCATTTCCGTTTATATCCTCGGCATAACTACCGTTATAATCGTTACTTACAAACAGATTGATTTTCCCGGGACCTGCGGCCACATACCCTTGAACACCAACAAGTGTATTAAGACGGTAGAGGGTAAAAGGTATGTCTACCATTACGTTCGGCATATAGTGAATATCAAGTATCGGATTTGCGAGTCCGCTGATTGGATAAATACCTGCTTCAACACCCCACTTATCCCGATTAACACCAAGGTACAGCTGGGTAAAGTTAACGGTTGGACGCGCGATGATATCATTTGAACCGGGAATTATAGGGGCATTAGTATAATTATCAAGTCCGCTTTGTGCAGTATAGATGTACCCGGCATAGTTATAATGCTCGAGTCTCATTTTGCCGAAAAATCCATCTCCTATATCTGCTTTTACATTAAGTCCTGCACGAATCATATAATAAAGATCGTCGGTGTAACCGCCATAGTCACCGTTATCTTTAATATCGTCCCTTGCACGTACCTGCAGATCGCCCGAAAGACTGATCTGCGCAAGAGTGCTGCCGGTTAACCCAATGAACATGCAAACAGAAAGCAGAACAAATAATTTTTTCATGTTTCCTCCTGTGAATATTAAACAAGTTCGAAATTATCTTCGAATACCACGCAGGTTCAAACGAAATGCCATGTAGTTCTATATTTCAGATGGGGAATAGGCTTTGTAATGATAATAAATAATACGCCTGAGCTGATGAGATGGTGAATGTTCGCCAATGTCCGGCTAAATTTCACCATTGCCGATATTATACTTTTCCAGCTTGTAGCGAAGGGTTTCCCGGGGAATCTTTAAAAGTCGTGCAGTCTGAGAAGTATTGTTGCCGCTAAGCTCATATGCCTTTGTTATCAGATTAATTTCTGTCTCACGTATTATCTCCTCGAAAGAGGATTCAAAAGGATTATAGTTCTTCTGGCTAACTGTTGCTCCGCCGCTTCCGGCGGTAAGTTCTGCCGGAAGATGATACGCTTCAACTACGGGCTGTTTCTGAAGAATACAGATGCGTTCTATTATATTTTTTAATTCCCTGATATTGCCCGGCCATTCATATTTTAATAAAAGTTCTATGGCGTCATCAGAGAAGCCTGAGATCTTTTTATTGAACTTTTTAGCAAATCCTTCCAGGAAATAATTTGCAAGAAGTACTATGTCCCGACCCCTTGAATTTAAAGGGGGCATTTCAATCCGGAGTACATTAAGGCGATAATATAAATCTTCCCTGAAATTTTTGCTGGCTATTGCATCTTTGAGATTTTTGTTTGTAGCAGCTATAATCCTTACGTCCGAACTAAGTTCCTTGGTTGAGCCGAGACGCATAAACTTCTTGTTCTCTATTACACGCAGCAGTTTAGCCTGAAGCAGAGGACTCATTTCGCCAATTTCATCGAGGAATAATGTACCTCCGTCAGCCTTTTCAAGCAGCCCTGCTTTACTCGTTCTTGCATCTGTAAAAGCACCTTTTTCATAGCCGAATAGTTCACTTTCAAGTAGATTTTCGGGAATAGATGCACAATTTATTTCAATGAATTCCTTATCACGGCGGCTGCTGAGATTATGAAGTGCGGATGCAACCAGTTCTTTTCCGGTTCCGCTTTGTCCTGTGATCAGGACAGTAGCAGAATCATGTCTGGCATACTCAATGATCTGATTTTTTATAGTGCTTATCTCCGATGATTCACCAACAATACTTTCAATGCTTTTCCCTTGTGATTTCTGTTCGATCAATTCCGAGACTGTTTTCTTCAGTGACTGTGTTTCAAGGGCAAGTTTTGTAATCAGCTTTATTGCGTCAGCTTTGAACGGTTTTTTGATATAATCGTATGCCCCCAGTTTAATAGCTTCAACGGCCGATTCAACAGAAGCAAAACCAGTCATTATGATAGTTAATATTTGCGGCTGAAGCTGCTTAATCCGTCTCAGGATTTCAAGACCGCTCATATCAGGAAGATTCAGATCAAGGAGCACAAGGTCAATTTCCTCTTCCGTAAATGTTCGAAGTGCTTCTGCACCTGATTCATTAAGTATTACATTGTAATCTTCTTCCGAAAGGATTTGTTGAAGACTTAATCTTATAAACTCTTCATCATCAACTATAAGGATCGTCTTCGAGCTCATACTAAATCTCCTTCACTAATGATTCTTCTTTTGGCACGGTTGTAACAGGCAGTAATATAGTAAAAACAGCCCCTCCATACTTAGAGTTTGAAACTTTTATTTTACCTTTATGCTCAGAAATAATATTCTGTGAAATAGAAAGGCCAAGACCGGTGCCGCCTTTTTTGTTAGTGAAGAATGGATCGAATATCTTATCAATAATATCTCCCGGTATCCCCGGTCCCGTATCTGAAATACTGATTTCCACCCAGCCGCTCCTTTTTTCAGATAAATTAAAGAATTTAATTTGTTTGCTTTTCTTGTAACCTGTTTTGATATTGAGCTCCCCGCCATCCGGCATTGCATGAATAGCATTCAACAAGATATTTAACAGGGCTTGTCTTATCTTTTCCTGGTCGATAAAAATCTCCGGAATTTCGGGCAGCAATGAAGTTCTCACAACAATTTTAGAATTTCTGCACTGTTTATCGATAAAGTGGAGGGTAGCTTCTATGAGGAAATTAATATTTTTCATAGCAGATTTCTGCCTGGAAGGAGAAGAATAATCAAGCAATTCATTAACAAAAGATTCAAGCCGCTCGACTTCAGCTAATCCCATTTGAATATTTTTCGAAACCATCGGCTGGTTACTTATTTTATCGTGAAGATCGTCCAGGAATAATGATAAACCCGTTAGTGGATTTCTGATTTCATGAGCTATGCCCGCAGCAAACTTGCCAAGAGATGCAAGTCTGTCCATCTTCTGTATCTGGTCATCCAAAAGTTTCTTTTCAGTGTTATCCTGAATAATGACAACCGAACCGCTTACTTCTCCTGAAGGATTATTCATTCTTGATGCTGTAAGGTTTATATACTTTGGTTTATCGCCGATGGATATTTCCTGGTTATACCCTCGGTAAACTCCGTTATAAGATAGTGAGGATTGGATTTCCTGCATCATTGAATGATTAGTATAGAACAGGTCCCATACATTCTTTCCAATAATCTGCCGGGATTCTGCCTGAAGTATACTGAGAGCGGCAGGGATTCAAACTGCTTATATTCCCCTGATGGTCAACTGTGATAACGCCATCCGGCATGAATTTAAGGATATCTTCATTAAAGTTTTTCTGGACGATGATCTCATTCATCAGCCTGGTACTTTCTATAACCCTGGATGCCTGGTTGGCGAGTATCTGGAGTGAACTCACATCAAGTTCTGAGATTTTTGTTTTGGTCTTTAGTTTGTCTGCCCCGAGTATACCTATGATTTTTTCTCTTACCCTGAGAGGAACGAATACAAAAGACTTGCTGCCTGATATCCTCCTTATTTTTTTATCAAGTTCTGTTGCCTCGGGATATTTATGAATGTTATCAACAAATATGATATTTCCGGTTTTTGCCACTCTGGTTTCAATACAGTCATAATGATCAAGGTGATATTTTGATGCCCTTGCTGTTTTTTCATCGTCAGGAGCGAATCCGTATACTTCCTTACAGATCAGGTGCTTTTCACTATCATCAAGCAGGTATAGAATAGCTCTGTCGAATCCAAATCTCTCAACGCTGTTGTGCAGTATATATTTAAGTATCCGTTTCAGATCAAAGGTAGAACCAAGGATATTACTTATTCGCAGGATGCTTTTAAATATTTTTAACTGGTATTCAAGATCATGTACATAGTTTTCGATTTCAGTCTTGGATTTTTTAAGTTCATTAACCGAGCCTACAAGTTCGTGGTTTTTGGTTTTCAGTTCTTCTGCCATGTAGTTAAAAGAGCTTCCGAGAAAACCTATCTCATCCTTCCTGTTTACCTCTACAGGTCTTGTAAGCTTTCCTTCAGCAAGGGATTTTGCTCCTTCGGTAATTGACAATATTGGCTTGGTGAAATGTCTCGATACAAACCACGAAATAATAGCCGAAAGAATAAATGTTATGAATATTATCCATACCATATTATCTCTGAAAAAAAGTACTGTCTGATTCATTTCAGCCGAAATTTCATTGGACGCAGAATGAAATCGCTCAATGTTGGAGCCTATTGTTATCCCGCCGAAAATTCCATAGCGGGAGTAAACACCACTGTTATAATAAATAGGAGCATACGACATCATTTTCTTAATGCCCCCTGCATTAGTGGTGGTAACAGAGCCAGAATGTTTTTTCCTGACCTCATCCGCTACATATGGGTATGATTTGTCAATAAATCCAACTGAGTCGAGATTGAAGGGAATCCGCCCGACGTTTATATCCTTCCGGGATGAATGGCTGGTATAAGCAGGAACCATCTTCCCTTGTTTATCGACGCCGGGTATATCCCACAATTTTGGATGGGTTATTATCCAGCCCCTGTCGTCGAACATAAATGCATAGTCTCCCGATGAGTAAACCGGAAAAACGGTAAAAGTTTTATTGTTAGGGAGGATATGTTGTGTGAATTCCATAAGGTGCCGCTGATCAAGAGCTACTTCGAGAACACCTGTCAATTTTCCTCCTTTGTAAACAGGTGTGCAGAAGCGTATCACACCGTCATATTTTTTCCCCTCGACTGCTTCTTCAGGGGTTGAAGCCTGCCCGAGCTGTTCTGTTTTACTTACGTGGAATCCGGCAAGATGTGAGACATAGATTTCATTGTTTTTTAGTTTCCTCGTTTCATTAAAGTAATTTTCTGTAAGATAAGTTGTGTTGCGGGGATTAGAGACGTTTTTAAGGAGTTCAGTAGCAACTATACTTCCGTTTTTTATCTTTATCTCTTCCTGACCGGTTTCGTCAATAAATGAAATCTCTTTATATAACGGGATCTGCAGATGGGCTTCATAAGGATTTTTATTTGTGCCTTTCCTGATCCAGATTTCTGATTGATGCTGTCTGCTGAACTGAAGAAAATCGGATGGAGTAAAATCAGATTGTTTCAACACTCTCAGATCATTTTCGCACTGTCGCAGAAACCTTTCAACTGCTTTTGCCGTAAGTACAGCCTGAACTTCCATCGTCTCTTCTGTCTTCTGGTCAATATCTGATTTAGCATGATTGATAATATCATTTCTGACTGAACTGATATTCATGAGAGTATAGAAGCTGAAAACAAGCAGTGGAGCAATGGAGATGAACAGGAAGGAAAACAGAAACTTTTTGAAGATGCCGAAACGTGGTTTAGTCAGGTAATTCCAGAAATTTTTCTGAAAAATCGAATTACCTGAACTTTTATTACTTAAATCGGCTTTCATTGAACCATATAATAAATGAAAGTGAAACTTTATAACAGCCGGGTTAACACCCGCTTAAAAAGTCAACAAGAATGCCATAACCAATAAATTTAATTTGATGCAATATTTTAGCAGTAACAAATAATTAAATTATTATAAATGAGAATAGGGAAGTATTATTATTCTCAAAATCAACTTCCTTTTAAAAAATCTTAACAAATTTGTTCTATATCAATAGCTTGACGGATAGTATTTTATCGGCAGGTAAATTTTAGTATGTTTCGAACAATTATATCTAAAGTTCGATAGAAGTTATTTGTGGACTCAAAAGAGAATAAAAAAGAGCAGATTTTGAAGGCAGCAGGGGCTGTTTTTGCCCGGTACGGCTTCAGTAAAACAACAATGGATGATATCGGTGAACTTGTTGGCATTAAGAAGAATTCCCTTTATCACTATTTTGCCAATAAAGAGGATATTTTCTGCGGGATAATTGAGATGGATGCAGAGGAATATTTTAGTGCTCTGCGCGCCGCTCTCGATGAGGAAAAGAAAGCTTCCATGAAATTAAGGATTTATGTTGAACTTACCTCTGATTTCTGGAGAGAAAAAGTCAACTCTTATCAACTTGTTACTTCAATGCAGGCAGAAATAGTTCAGCGGATTGCCCGACTTTACGAGGTATCTATCAAGCGGCAGAAAATTATTATTCGGGATATTCTCGAAGAAGGAATCCGGAATAAGGAGTTTATTGACCATGATTTTAAACAGCTTTCTGAAGATCTGATCGATATGTCGTCCTCCATAGAACACTGGGAATATCACAGGCAGAAGATGACTCATTACGATGAGAATTATTTCAATGAGAATAAAAGAAAAAAATTAAACTTGTTAAACTTTATTATAAAAGGTCTGGAAAGACGAAAAAAATGATGATTGCAGGAAAAGGAATGAAATATATATTAACATTTATTTTCGGAGTGATGTTACTGGCCGCTTCAAATATTTACGCTCAGGCAGACAGCGTTGATCTTGTGCTGACTATTGATAAGGCCGTTTCCATCGCACTTCAGAAAAATTATGATATACAGATTGCACAATTAAGCGTTCAGAAGGCAGAGGAGCAGATTACCGAAGCTTACTCTGGCGCCTGGCCGAAGCTGAGCTTCACCGGTCAATATACGAGAAACCTTAAATCGCCCGTACTTTTTATTCCGCCTAATACTCCGTTTAATCCTTCCCCGAATACACTGACTTTTTCCATCGGAGCAAAAAACAGTTATAACCTGGGTGTCACACTGTCGCAGACCATTTTTGATCCCCGGCTGGGAACCGCAATAAGCATTGCGAAAAAGTATTCAAAGTATTCCAGCCTGACAAATGAATCGGCAAAAGATGATGTTATTGCACAGGTGAAAGAGAGTTTTTATAATGTACTATTATCAAAAAAACTCGTTGAAGTTAATGAACAGGGCTACAAGGTAGCTCAGGCGAATTATGAAAACACGGGAGCATTATATAAAGAGGGTGCAGCTTCAGAATATGATTACCTTAGAGCTGAGGTACAGCTGGCAAACGTTAAACCAATGCTTATTGAAGCAAGGAATAACCTGCAGCTTGCAAAGAACACCTTAAAGAACCTTCTTGCTCTCGATCTTAATACTACTATTGATGTTGAAGGAGAGTTCAAAGTTGAAAAAGTTTCGCCGGACTTAATGGAGAGATCGAATGAAATACTTAAAGACAAGAATCCTGCGCTTCAGCAATTATCCCTTCAGAAGCTGATCCTGGAAGAGAATGTTAATATTGAACAGGCAGCCTATCTGCCGACTTTATCTGCATTCGGTAATTACAACTGGCAGACACAGGATAATACTTTTGATTTCAGCAACTATAACTGGGCTAATACTATAACTGTCGGACTGTCGTTGACATATACTCTTTTCGATGGCTTCAAGCGGAGCGCACGTATTCAGCAGGCAAAGATTGATGTGGAAAACCTGGAAGTTACAAAAAACAAAACAGAGGCAGGATTGAAGATCGGTCTTATGCAGTCGAAGTTAAAAATGGAAGAGGCGCTGGACCGCATACATGCACAGGAAAAAAGCGTTCAGCAGGCACAGCGTGCGCTTGAGATTGCACAGACAAGATATAAAGAGGGTGTGGGTACACAGCTTGAAATTCTCGATACTCAGAACTCTCTTACGCAGACAAGGATTAATTACGAAAAAGCTGTATACGATTTCCTTATTGCAAAAACGGAATGGGAAAAAGTTTTAGGAATTATTACAAAATGAAAGCAAAAACCAAAGGAGAAATTTCCTGATGATTAAGATAATTATCGAATATTTATCAATTGCAGTGATAGCTATTCTGTTTATTCAGGGCTGCGGAAATAAGTCTGAACAAAAGGCGGCGGTAGAAGAAGCTGTCCCGGTTGAGGTAACTCAGGTTGAAAAGCAGACCATCTCCGAAAATAAGACATATTCCGGAACGCTCGAAGGTATCGAGCAGGCTTCTATTGTATCCAAGATCGCGGAAAGGGTTATTGATATTAAAGTACAGGTAAACAGTTATGTAAAGAAGGGGCAGGTATTGATCCAGCTCGACCGCTCAGGTGCGACTTCAAATTATCTTCAGGCACAGGCTAATTATGAGAATACGAAGAAAAACTACGAGAGAATGAAAGCCCTTTATGATGACGGTGCAATTTCGCAGCAGCAGCTTGATCAGGCAGAAACAGCTTATGAAGTCGCCAAAGCAAACTTTGAAGCATCGAAAAGTACTGTGGATCTTGAATCGCCCATTAATGGTATAGTAACAGATCTGAATGCAAATGTCGGGGATTGGGTAACTCCCGGTATGCAGCTTGCGACTGTTGCAAACATTAACCAGATGATCCTAAAGTTCTATGTCACTGAAGGAGAGGTGGCAAATTTAGACCTGAATGATCCCGTCAAAATATATTCTGAATTCAATAAAGAAAGGGCTGTAACCGGTAAAATATCCGAAATATCAAGATCGGCTTCATCTGACGCCAGATCTTTCCAGGTTAAAGCAAAATTTAATAATACAAAAGACGACTGGTACAAACCCGGGATGTTTGTAAATGTCGATATAACCCTGGCTTCCCAGAAAAATGTACTTGTCGTTCCAACCGGAGCAGTGATATTTGAGAATGATAAAAACGTTGTATATAAGATAACCGACAAAAAAGCGATTCCCGTGAATGTTAAAATAGGATTAACAAATGAGAATATTACCGAGATAGCGAATGGACTGAATGAAGGAGACACGGTGGTAACGGCAGGAATGAATAACCTTTCTGATAGTACTAAAGTTTCAATTATTAAATAAAATTGACCTTGAAGGACAGACTTTAAATGAAATTAGCAGATGTATCGATAAAGAGACCCGTATTTACAACGATGATAATTCTGGCCATCCTGGTGCTGGGATTATTTTCTTTTATAAAACTTAATGTGGATCAGTTCCCTAACGTTGATATTCCGGTTGTAACGGTAACAACGGTCCTGCCGGGAGCAGGGCCCGAACAGGTTGAGTCGGATGTCACCAAGATTATTGAAGATGCGGTAAATCCTATTGCGGGTGTTGATCATATAACGTCAACATCACAGGAGGGGGTATCAATCGTTACAATCCAGTTTAAACTTGAAGTAAAAGGAGAGGTAGCTTCGCAGGAAGTGCGTGAAAAGGTGGCGGCAGTCAGATCGCAGCTTCCCGATGACGTTGACGAGCCAGTAATACAGCGGTTTGATCCCTCCAGTCAGCCTATATTAACCTTAACTGTATCCGGCAGCAGAACCGAAAAGGAACTTACCACTTTTACCAAGGATGTAATTAAAAAACGTCTTGAGAATATATCGGGAGTTGGTTCGGTTACCCTCGTGGGCGGTGCTGAAAGAGAAATTCTTGTCGCGGTTGATGCTGACAGACTCCATGCCTATAATCTATCAATAAATGATGTAATTCAGAGTGTATCAAGTGCAAATGTTGAGATTCCCGGCGGTACCATAAAGCAGGGAAACAGGCAGTATATATTGAGAACGATGGGCAAACTTACCAAGGTAAGTGAATTCAGAAATATTATAGTTTCTTCGAAAAATGGTCAGAATATATACCTGAATAATGTTGCAACAGTAACAGATACTACAGAGGAAAAAACAAGTATTACCAGGCTGAACGGGAATCTGGCGGTAGGACTCGATATCAGGAAGCAGTCGGGCAGCAACACTGTGCAGGTTGCAGAAAGTGTTAAGAAAGAGCTGGATAAATTAAGATCAGAGATTCCGAAAGATTATCATATTACGGTTGCCCGTGATAACAGTGAGTTTATCAAACACTCTATAAATGATGTGTTGTTTGACCTTGTCTACGGAGCCTTGCTTGCGGTAATCGTAATATACTTCTTCCTGGCAAATCTGCGGGCTACAATAATTAGTGCATTCGCACTGCCGACATCGATTATCGGGAGCTTTATTCTGATGGCCGCTCTCGGGTTTACGCTGAATGTTATGTCGCTGCTGGCTTTATCCCTTGCGGTTGGATTACTTATTGACGATGCCATAGTGGTAATCGAAAATATATACAGACATATGTCGGAAGGGGAGTCGCCGGTTGAAGCGGCTAAGGCTGCAACCGAAGAGATTGGACTTGCGGTAATGGCAGTGACGCTGACGCTGGTCGCAGTCTTTGTTCCTGTAGCATTTATGCCGGGGATTGTGGGACGATTCTTCTATGAGTTCGGAATGACTGTTACAATAGCGGTTCTGATTTCACTGTTTGTGGCATTCAGTCTTACTCCTATGCTTTCATCACGCTGGCTTAAACGGGAGGACGAAAGTCTATCGCCGGACGGTAATATAATTGAGAAAACACTTTACTACTTTAATCACTTTTTTGAATGGCTGAGCGGAAAGTATAAATCTGCATTAAACTGGTCTCTTGGGCATAGATTGATTGTCGTTGTAGGTTCCATTGTTGTCTTTGTACTTAGTATTTTTCTGATGGGACTCCTCGGTTCTGAATTCTTTCCAAGGCAGGATCAGGGAGAGTTTACGATATCCATTGATGCAGCCCCCGGAAGCTCGCTTGAGAAGACAAACAGCATTGCAAAAAAGATAGAATCTATCGTTGAGAGAAAACCCGGTGTTGTTAATGTGCTTACAACTATAGGGGCGGGGAATGACCCCGTAAACGAAGGTGACATTCTTGTAAAGCTTGTAAGTAAAAAAGACAGGGATTACAGCGTATTCGATTTCATAGATGAACTCCGGCATGAGATTACTATCCCGTCGGCTAATATCAGTTATGGTACGGCGAATGGTCCGGGCGGCCAACAGAAACCTGTGATTTTCAGTGTCAGGGGTGAAGACCTGACGCTGCTTAAGAAATATGCCGATCAGGTGGAACACATTGTAAAAACAACTCCCGGCGCGGTGGATGTTGAGAGTTCGCTTGAGACTTCAAAGCCCGAGGTACGTGTTACCGTTGAAAGGCAGAAAGCGGCAGCACTGGGAGTGGATCCGACTGTGATTGCAACAGCGCTCAGAGCAATGGTTGACGGCGTAGATGCCACCAAGTTCGAGGAGGGTGGTGAACAATACAATGTAAGAGTAAAAGTACAGGAATCAAACCGGAATACAATCAATGGCGTAGCTAATCTTACACTGAAGAGCAGAAATAAAACAAACACCGGCGGAACTGTTCTTATTCCTCTTGATGCAGTTGCCTTCATAAATAAAGGCACAGGTCCTTCCAAGATTAACCGCTACGACAGGCAGCGTGAAATAAGAATAGAAGCCAACTTATCAGACAGACTGCTTGGAGAGGTTCTTGGTGATGCTCAGAAAAGAATCAGTAAAATCAACCTGTCGCCCGGTTATAACATTCAGGTGACGGGAAGCGGTCAGCAGCAGGCTGAGTCGTTTGGAAATATTCTTCTGTCACTCGCCCTGGCTATTATCTTTGTATACCTGGTACTCGCATCACAGTTTGAAAGTGTAGTATATCCGTTCTCAATTATGCTTTCTCTTCCGATGGCAATAATAGGAGCAGTGATAGCACTTCTTGCCTTCGGCAGTTCAATGTCTGTTATGTCGATGATCGGAATAATTATGCTGATGGGACTTGTTACCAAGAACGGTATTCTGCTGGTTGATTACATAAATGTTCTTCGCGGAAGAGGAATGGAGAGATGGGATGCGACACTGCTTGCGGGACAGACGAGACTGAGGCCAATTCTCATGACTACGTTTGCGATGATCTTTGGTATGCTCCCTGTAGCATTTTCATTCGGTGAAGGTTCTGAATTCCGCTCACCGATGGGACAGGCAGTAATAGGCGGACTTGTGACTTCAACTCTGCTGACTCTGTTTATTGTTCCCGTTGTTTATACTATCTTCGACGATTTTTCTGTGGTTAAGATATTTAATAAAATTTTCAGAAGATCTTCATCAAAAAAAGAACGGGGAATTAATGAATTACCTGCTTCGGAGGGAAACAAATGAAAGTAGCATTCTTAGCTTATCACGATGTGCTGGATGAAAGAATAATGGCTCTACTGGAAGAACTGGATATAGATTCTTATATAAAATGGGAGAGCGTGCTCGGAAAGAGCCATGGAGCTTTTCCTCATCTCGGAACAAGAACTTTTCCCGGACATGATTCTGTGAGATTACTCCCATTCAGGGAGGAGGAGAGTCTGGATAAGCTGATCTCAAAGGTTCAGGAGTTTAATAAACAGGTTGTAAAGAAGGATGATGAGATAAGGCTCTACCTGATGCCTTTGGAACGAATAGTTTAATGATGGATTGCCGTCGGTTTAACCGACGGACAGAAATGAATGATTCATCATCCGGGCTTTAGCCCTAAATCCTGGACTATCCGGAACGAATAATCTCTGAAGGATAAGCTGTCGATCTATCGTATTTTCTTATTATATTAACCACAAAAAGGTGTGGGATATGAAAAAACTCTTATATTTTCTTTTTTTTGTTGCGGTTGGTGCCGGTATATATTTTTATACTCACAAGCCGGAAAACTTCAAGGTTAAAGATCAGGTAGTTGTATCACAGGCCTCGGGTATGGATATAAGCGGTCCGATTACTGCCCCGCCAAAATATGCTGTTATTAAGGGAACGATAACGAATATCAGCGAGAAAGATTTTAATAATGTTGAAGTCGTTTATCAGTCGGGACTCGATACCGTAAGGGCAATGATAGGTTACCTTCCGAAAGGACAGTCATCAGAATTTCAGACTAACAGTATGAGAGTAAGAAGCGGCCACCCCGATTATGAACTAATTGATATCCTGTCTACAGATACTCAGTAAATTGTTCTTAATTTTCAATTTCACTTTTTGCGATTGCTGTTAGCATCCTGATCGCCGGGCGAGGTCTTATTTCCTTTTCCTTATTCAGTTCCTCCTGCCCTTAAAACTTCAATCTTCGATATTCAATCCCTCTACCTGGTTATCCTTAAAAGGGAAGTCGAAGAAGAAATGATTTTCATCTTCCTTTTTAATCTTTTCTTTACTTAAAAAATATTTATCAATCTCTTCATTCTTTTTGAAGTAAAAATAAAGCCCATCCTCGTAAAGCCATTTAGGCATACGTATTTTCTTGTGGCTAGCCAGGTACGCCATATCCATCATAATTTTTCTTGTAATATTGTTTGACTCTTTACGAAGGTAGATTGGTTTCATATTTAATATTTCCGGATAGTTTTAACAATCATAATAGTATAACAGCTCCAAAGTTAACAAACTTCCCCGAAAATATAACGATTGCATTATCCTATGGCAGATTTGTATTGATAATCAGCCGTAAAAACAATATTTTTTCGTTGTATAACTTTATTGGGGAGTATAATGAAACGACGGGATTTTATCGGTTCGACATTAAAGGCAGGATTGTTAGGCGGAGCTGCCATTTCTCTGGGAAATGTACCTTCCTTATTCTCCACGACGCTATTGCAGGATAATAAATATCAACTGGCAGCCATCAAAGGCGGTGAACCCGATGCTATGTTTGACGAGGCAATTAGGGCTTTTGGAGGCATAAGAAATTTTGTGAAACCGGGACAAACGGTAGTAGTTAAACCTAATATCGGCTGGGATGTTGCTCCGGAAAGAGCCGGCAATACAAACCCGTTACTCATCAACAGGATCATTAAGCACTGCTACGATGCCGGGGCTAAAAGTGTATACGTATTTGATCATACCTGCGATAACTGGAAAAGGACATATTCAAACAGCGGCATAGAACAGGCTGCAAAGGATGCTAAGGCGAAAGTGGTTTCTGGTGATAGTGAATCATATTACCAGGATGTTACAGTTAAGCAGGGTAAAAGGCTGAAGAAAGCCAAAGTGCATGAACTTATACTTGAATCAGATGTTTTCATAAATGTACCGGTTCTTAAGAATCATGGCTCAACAGACCTGACTATTGGAATGAAAAACCTGATGGGGGTTGTATGGGATCGCGGATACTGGCACCAGAATGATCTTCATCAATGTATAGCGGATTTTGCGGCTTTCAGGAAGCCTGATCTGACCATAGTGGATGCTTATAATGTAATGAAAAGAAACGGACCGCGGGGAGTATCAAGAGCGGATATAGTTACAATGAAATCACTGATTGTTTCTACTGATATTGTAGCTGCAGATGCTGCCGCTGCGAAATTATTTGGAAAAGATCCATCGGATATAGGTTATATAAAAATTGCTAATGATATGAATATAGGCACGATGCAGCTGGATGGCCTCTCGATCTATAAGAAAATATTTTAACCGTCTAAAACCGGACACTTTATCGAAGATCAGGAGAGCTGTGTCTGTCCTCTTCTTTATTTTAACCGCCGTTGTTTTCCTTGACATCGCTCAGCTGATACCTCCTGTTTATTCCGACGCAATATTATTTATTCAGTTTATTCCCTCAATAATAAATTTTATCAGCGCTCCCGCACTTATTGCAGCAGGCTTTTTTATAGTATTGATATCAGTACTTATGTGGGGCCGGGTTTACTGCTCGACTGTCTGTCCCATCGGAACATTACAGGACTTTGTATCAAGAACCAGAAGGAAGTTAAAAGGCAGGAAGAAATATACTTATCGAAAAGAAAATAACTGGTTAAGATATTCTGTACTCGTATTAACAGTTATCTCCTTTTTATCCGGATTTATTCTGGTAGTGAATCTACTGGATCCATACAGCAATTTCGGAAGAATTTTTACAGGTATTTTTAATCCCGTTGTGACAGAGTTGAATAATCTGCTGGCATTTTCACTTGAGAAGCTTAATATCTATCTTCTTTATCCGATTGAGATTAAAAATTTCCCCGATCTGCTCGTGATATTCCCGGTCTTATTTCTGGCTGTTATTGTGTATTTGTCATATACCAGAGGCAGACTTTACTGTAACACAATTTGTCCTGTTGGAACACTGTTGGGTCTCTTCTCAAAATTATCTGTTTATAAGCTGCAGATTGATCATGTTTCGTGTGAAGGATGCGGAGCCTGCAAGCTGGTATGCAAATCTGAATGCATCGATGATGAAAATAAAATGATCGATTTCGACAGGTGTGTTGCCTGTTATAACTGTATTGATGTTTGTCCTTCAGTTTCGATCTCATATCAGAGTATTTTTAATCGGGAAATACCCTTACTGCAGGAGATTGATACTTCAAAGAGAGATTTTGTTTCAAAAACACTTATTTACATAATCGGATTAACAGGTTTTGCGTATTCTCAGGGTAAGATCATCCCTAAAAAAGAAAGTACCAAACCAGTTATAAGGAAATCTGTATCCAGTCCTCCCGGCTCTGAGGCAATATCAGATTTCAGGGAAAACTGCACGGCCTGTCATTTATGTGTTTCCGCTTGTCCTACTAAAGTTCTTCAGCCTTCATTCCTTGAATATGGGGTGCTTGGTATTCTCCAGCCATATATGGATTACAAGACGAGCTTCTGCAATTTTGAATGTACCGCATGCGGTGAAGTTTGTCCCACCAGCGCCATCAAACCGCTTTCTGTTGAGAAAAAGAAAATCACGCAGGTTGGCAAAACTACTTTTGTTAAAGAGAACTGCATTGTAGAAACAGAAGGAACTGCCTGCGGAGCCTGTTCCGAACATTGTCCCACCAAGGCAGTGCATATGGTGCCCTACAAGAATAATCTGAAGATACCGGAGGTAAGGAACCAGTATTGTGTAGGCTGCGGCGCGTGCGAATTTGCCTGTCCCACTAAACCTTACAAAGCTATATATGTTGAAGGGAATTTAGTTCACCAGGCAGCAGAAATAAACATTGAGGAGAAGCTCGATAACAAAATTGATCTGAAAGAAGACTTTCCTTTTTGAGGGGATTAAATCGGTTCGCAGGAGGATTTCTACCTGCTCTCTGATTTATCGGAATAAACTTTCCACGGCCATTTGACACAATCACTAATCTCAGGAAATATCACGTAATCAGCTTTGCCCTTTAATGTTAGTGTCCTGATATCATTTTCTTTCAGAGTCTCTTTAGCAGTTTGAAGGGTTTTACCGCTTACTGAAACATCATCAACCAGCAGTATACGTCGATCTTTAATATCTTTTATATCTGAAAGGATTTTAGGATTATCATAAAGGGGAGTGTTTGCAGCATCGCGGAAACTGATTCTTATAACCTTCAATTCCACACCAAGCTTATATGCGATAATACCCGCAGGAACCTGGCCTCCTTCAGCTATACCAACTACGAGATCAAATTGCGGAAGTTTTAATTTATTAATTCTCTCAACAATTTCTTTGAAGGAAATATCCTGCATCAGTCTTTATTCCTGGCACGAAGCAAAAAAATATTCAGCACGGATAAAATTATTATTCCGGGGATAGCATTCTTAAGTGAAATTAATAAGTGGTCAACGAGAGTAACCCGAACCGCTCACTAATCCGAACAACCAACGGAGGAACTATTAAAGCCGGCAGAATTGAGATCAGGGCACTTACTTTAATTAACTTATTATTTTTAAGGAGTACCGTAAGCATAAGGACGAATAGGAGCACCTCAAAAGTAAGCAAGGGAACAGATTGATATTGAGGACTGCCGGTAAGAAGATAATTTATGACTGGACCAAATGCGGTTACGATCAGAGCTGTACGGAATTTATAAAAAATTACTGCTATTAACGGCACATAAAACATCGGAAGCAGCACTGCACCCAATCGAATGCCGTTTGCCGGTGGGAATCAAGTGAATAATAAACGGTATGATCAGTGAAGCAGTAATCAGAATCGTAACTCCTTTTAACTCCAGATCTTTCACAAACAATGTGAGTGCTGCTGAATTTATATTTTTCCCGCCCTTCATAATAAACTCTCCGCTTTGTTGATTTGTAAAATATTGAAATATAAACTTAGAATAAAGATTCAAATCGGCATCCGCTGAAATGAAAGTTTCACCCGGACAAAAAACAGATAAGATCTGAGGGTATATGATTTTATGTCGCATGGGGGAAAAAAAAGTTGTACGTTAAATGCTGTGAGAATTTCCTGCTGGATAAACTAATTATTTAGTAGATATTTTGGGGAGAAGAAAATGAAAAGTTTCATAAAACTTTATCTTAATAAAGCTCTCGTTCCCTCCTTTATGCTGTTCGCTGCCTGGGTCTCATTTTTGCCCGGAGTTTGTTTTGCGCAGTTTCAAAATATAATGATCAACAGTGATACTCTTACCCAATGTAACGAACCTGGTATTGCATTAAATCCCCTTAATCCGATGAACATCGTTGTTGGAGCTAATAACACCTATTTCTTTTCGACATTTGATGGAGGAATTACCTGGGCAGAAGGTAAAATGTATTCCTCTTACGGTGTATGGGGAGACCCGAGTTTAGCTTTTGATTTAAATGGCAATTTATACTTCGGTCATTTATCTGGTGAACCTCCGCTTTCAGGAAGATGGGCAGACAGAATAGTTATTCAAAAATCTACTGACGGGGGATTGTCGTGGAATGACGGCACCTACACAGGATTGAACAGACCAAAGCATGAAGACAAAGATTGGCTGTCTGTCGATCTGGTTAGCTCTTCCTATAAAAATAATATATATGCGGCCTGGACCGAATTCGATAAACTTTTTGAACCAGATACTTCATATAAAAGCAGAATATTGTTTTCCCGTTCGACGGATGCAGGTGAAACCTGGAGCACCGCCCAAAAAATCAGTGACATTGAAGGAACCTGTATGGATGATGACAGCACGACTGAAGGTGCTATCCCTGCTATCGGTCCTGACGGAGAAATTTATGTTGCGTGGGCCGGGCCGGAAGGAATTGTAATGGACAGGTCATTTGATGGGGGGATTTCATTCGGTGAGGATATTTTTGTTGCAGAGCAAGTTGGAGGCTGGGGGTGGGGATATGAGATAGACGGAATTTATGGTAATGGTTTACCGCAGACGATATGTGATACAAGCAGTTCACCAAACCGCGGGAGTGTTTACATATTGTGGGCTGATCAGAGGAATGGTGCCCTGAATCCTGATATATTTTTAATAAAGTCGACAGATAAAGGTGCTACCTGGGGCAGCATTAAAAAGGTGAATGATGACAACAGCGGCAGACCTCAATTCTTTCCATGGATGTGTATCGACCCGGTAACAGGGATAATTTATATCGTATATTATGATAGAAGGAATACGATAAGCGCAATGACCGAAGTTTATCTTGCACGATCTACAGATGGGGGAGAAACATTCGAGAATTATTTAATCAGCGAATCGGCTTTTGAAGCACAATTCCAGCAATTTATCGGAGATTATACGAATATCATTGCGTATAATGGGAAAATTTATCCGGTATGGACGCGTTCTGATCAGTTCGGCAGAAGCATTATTATGGCTTTAATAGACGAATCGGCTCTCGAAGTTAATACTGATGAGATTATTAGCGATTTTCAGTTATCTCAGAATTATCCCAATCCATTCAATCCTGTTACCAGAATAAAATACCGGATTGCCGATTACGGATTTGTTACGCTTAAAGTATATGATATTCTGGGAAGAGAAGTTGCAAGTCTGGTTAATAAAACACAAAGTCCCGGATCCTATGAAGTTAATTTTGACGGGAGCAGGCTGAACAGCGGCGTCTTTTTTTATAGAATTAAAACGGGCAACGAGATGCAGACAAAAAAAATGACATTGCTGAAATGAGCCGATACATTGACGGGATAAAATTTCAGAAAATATTAATTAATACATATCTTGAATAAGATTCTGCTGGTGATTAATTTCGATTGTAGTTCTTAAAAAATATGCGAGCGTAACTCAGCTGGTAGAGTGTCAGCTTCCCAAGCTGGATGTCGCGGGTTCGAGCCCCGTCGCTCGCTCCAGAATTCATCCTTGCGTTAGTTGAATTTATTCAATAAAGGAAACTTCCCCCCATTTCCATACAAAACACGCTTTAGTATTTCTTATTTCATTTTAGTCTCTTTCAACGCATTCTGTTGTGTATTTGTAGGAGTAGACATATTCACTATCTCAAAATTATTAGGTTATAAGGAGTTGAAAACCACAGTGGTCTATGTTATAGTTATTGATTCCAAGTTATCTGAAGCTCTAGATAAGTTGCCTAAAATATCTGTTGGAAGGTTATAACTTTATTTTATTTGTTTGAAATCATAACCGACGGATTGGATTTGATGAAGTGTTGTGCTTTTACACTCCACTTTGTCTTCAGTGAATAATGCCAAGTTAAATCCATCAGATAACGCACTTTTATATAAAACGCCATCCCAATCATTTCGTTTTATAAATTCACATAAGTATTGAGTGGGGAGATATTCTAAATTTGTATCTAACGGATTCAATGGTTTCGATAAAGCGCTCCCGAGTTTTGCTAAATATTTAATATCCCTTAATAAATTTTCGAAATCTTCATCAAGTGCAAAGTAGAATGGGGAAATATGTCTTAAGTCAATTACAATAAGATCTTTTGTTATTCTAAATTTTCCAACAGTAACTCTATCCAAAAGAGAAGGTCTGATCTCTGAAATCGATGTTTTAAGATTTGAGGCTAAATACAGATAAGAAATTCCTACGGGATTAGCCCTACCATTTTGTGTTTTATCCCGGGGAGGTAAACCTAAATCGTTAATTTGATATTTCTCCCCTTTATATGAATTTCTAGCCCTATAAAAATATTTGTTCTTTGGAATTTTATACTCCAAGTACTGAAGCAGATTAACTAATTTCTTTTTATCTATCTCTTTTATTGGGAAATATCTATTCGAATGTTTTAACTCTTCCGAAAATTCATCCCAGATGTCTTCCATTTTAGGTGTGTTTGGATCTTCTCCTCTTAGGAAATTTATCTTCCTCACATCTTTTTTTAGTATTGGATTATTTCTGTACTCATCCAAAATGTCTTTCAATAATTTCTTAGCTACAGATCTATTAACTCCAAAGATTTCCCAGTCTTTAGTAAGTCTATCCCATAAATTTCTTTCCTTTTGCTTCTTCTTGCCGGTGGTATATTTTCGGATTATTCCATATAAGTTAAGGAATGGCTCAAAATATATTTTTAATTTATCAGTATTACATATAGAGACATTTTTTGAATTACAATAATCACAGTTTCCTTTCACCCCTTCTGCAATTATTACTTCTTTTAGATAATTATCTTGAAAACATTCTGTACAGCAATTACCCATTTTAGATCAAGGTAGATATTAGTTCTATATGATGTTCTAATGAAAGTTTTTTAACGGCCCCTAATCCAGGAAAGTGCCGAGTGCGAAATAATTTTCTATATTCGATACACGCATTTGAAAATTCGAACCTGGTACGATTTGCATCAATATAACGTATTAGCTTTCTTAATGCCTCAAGAAATTTACCCCCGGGATCAACAGGAGTGCCATTACTATCTGAAACAAAGTGTCTAATCCAAATTTCTTCCTCATCATTTACTTCGCTGAGATGGAGAGCAACAGCATATGCGGGTCCACCAGAATCATAATACTCATCTGGTAAAATAAGAAAATCACCAAATGCATCGAACTCATCATCCCTATACGTTTTATATAGACTAGAGAAAAAATCTGCCTCTCCATATTCAGCATTATTATTTTTTTTAATAAAATTATCTTCGATTAAACAATAGCTTGTATTTTGCGCTATTTTTTCCTTATAACCCACCCCAACACGTTTCTCAATAATTGCATTAAATTCTATGTTCCTGTGATTTCTTAAAATCGAAGTGAGGTCCGTAGTTCTTTGGAACCTGGCATAATGAATTAGATAAATCCGATTATTAGCATATGCAGAAAGAAAATTGTCAAGCTCATCTGGCCTGGTATGTTCATTTATTATGTATCCTAAGTAATAATTGCGATTGTATCCATTCAATATTTTATTTATTATTTCATTTTTTATACTCAAAGGTTGATCTTTTAAATCTCCATATTGGGGATTAATGATTAAGACAAAGGGCAAACCTTTCTCAATAAACTTATTAAGAGCTCTCAATAAGTTTCCTAAGTTAGACTTAACTGGTTCGATTATAGGTGTTATTTTAGAATTCAGTACCTCGTATTCAATTAAGTCTCTAAGTGCTAAAAGTTCATACTGTTTTCCTCTGAGGTATGGAAAATACATAGGTTACCCTTTTTGTTTTTTCTGATGAATTTCATTGAACTTAGTATTCAATAAATTTATAAATTTTTCTCTCTGGGGATAGGTCAACGGAGTTACCAGCCATGAACGCATTAATGATCTTGGTATTTTGTCCCGCGTGTTTATTAAATCATTCTTGTTCATTCTTTCAGATAAAATATTAATCATAATATCGTGAGCCAAGGTTGGTTTTAAATTACTGAAGATTTTTTTGCATTCTCTAAATATTTGGGTATTCGGAACGTTAGGGACTTCTTTATTTGCTAATCTTAATGCTTTTAAGTATTCATCTTTGCGAAATGTGTCGAATATTTTAGCTGGAACAATTTTGGACTTATTTGATATAGGCTTACGCATTACTCTTAGTGTATAGTTATCAGATAACTCAATTAATCCGATCCTAGCATCTATCATTGACTTAATAGAATTAAGATGTGCTGGATGAGTAACCACATAAATTTTGTCGAACATATTTTGATATGAACTTATTTGCTCATTTAATCTGTCTAGGGTATCATATTCAGTTTTGATTTCATAAACATTTGAGGTGCCATTAAGGATGACAATATCAGCTTTCGAATTGTTGACCCTTAATTCAGTTAATAATGTCGATGTGTTTAAAGAATGTTTACCCAAGAGAATCTTTAAAGCAATAGCATTTTTGTAGACATACTCTGACCTGTAGTTTTTTAAAAGATAATCATATAATGATTCATAAATATCTGCAAGTTTGAGATTATTCTTAATTGTTCCAATAAATCCGGATCTTGATAGCACTTCAAAAAATAAAGCACTATCGTGTGTAGATACGAATTCTTTAATGATGGTTGTACTGAATAAATTTGAAAGATAGGGGTTGTATTTAGAATCAACAGTTTGCATTTTTAAATTTTAAATAATCAAATTATTTACTCTCCATTTAAGATTTATGGAACCCAATCATTAAAATAATAAAAGATAGCACATTTTGAAATTTGTTGGTAGACATTATTTATTGTGAGCTAACTATATATAACTTTATCGGGTTATGAATTTAGATTTGTAGAAAGAATTGCGGGTATAGTATTGATGATATTTACCTTTCTTGCGATGCCTAAAATTCCATTATATTTATTATTTATTTTAATCACATATCTTTTTCTATTTACTTTTTTAATAATAGCTTACTTTCTTACCTAATCGGTACGATTTGGTTTCAAAATCCAAGAAAAATTTAGTTTATTTGATGGGTTCGAGTTACAGGGTTAACTTTTAAGAAGCTGAAAAATTATGATAAAAAGAAAATCCCGTCTGACTCATCAGACGGGATTTTTTATTTAACTATTTTGTTTTTTCAAGCTGTTTTACCTGCTGTTCTGTATATCCCAGAGCATCAAAATCCATCACTCCGTCAGTTGAATGACATGAACTGCATAGTAGAACCGTCTTTTTCACACCGTGGTTCACGGAAATATAAGACTTACCAGGTACCTCCATTGACATCCACTCTCCGCTCCATTTCAATCCCATTGATTCATATGGTTTCATCCCGGCGTCAATGGCCTGTTTAACGTCTCCCGTCTTGTTGTATACCTCTCTGTTAGGCGCCAGAAGCAGTGGAAATTCCGCCATATCCGGATCTTTTTTTAGAAATGACATACCGGGTGCCTGCCACATTTTCAGTTTTTTATCAAAAAGCATTACCTGTGTCAGTGCCCTGACAGGAAATATTTTGGCACCTTCTGTATTTATGTCGGAAGTTGGAAATGCCATCCAGCTTTGAGCGTTTTTCTGATCGATAGTGTTTGGAACTCTCCATATATATGAAGGATGAGATGATTTTATTACATCCGTTGGAACATATAAATCGGGATTACTCGGAATTTTATCAAACTTTGAGAGTTCACTGTACTTTCCATTAATATTATCCTTAACCGGCTGTCCCCAGTTTTCATAAACGATACCGCTGGCTTCGGTGATATGACATGTCTGACAGGCAATCCTGTCCGTGTGTCTGTTCAGTGTCTCAGCATACATTCCCTTATGAGGAGTAGTACCGTGGCAGTTTGAACAGGTCACAGGCACATCAGGTAAATCATTCGCAACCATATCCGACTCATCCATACCTTTTGCTATTTTATGATGCTCCGCGGTATGACAGGTTAAGCAGCTAAGACCGGCAGCAGCATGCACATCATTTTCAGCAGTGAAGGGTGTTCCTCTTTTATAATCGTCTGAGAAAGAATGCTCGTGACACCTCAGGCATGCTTCATTAGTCGGCTGTTTTGTTATGGACAGTGCGGATTTTAGAGACGTATCTTCTCCCCAATGGGTTCCCGTGCTGTCTTTAACAAGAGTTGCCCGCTTACTCCAATCATAATTTTCAGCATGGCATACAAGGCAGTCAACAGTATTTTTTTGTGCATCCGTAACCTGCATCCCCGGCAGGGGAGGTGAGGGCAGAGCACCGATATGACAAACGCCGCAGCCAGCTGACTGCACGCTGAATTTACCGTTTGTAGAAGCTGTCCAGTTTGCAAGGGTTGAAGAACCCGCCAGGGCGCATTCACGGTTTACCATTCCCCACATTGAACTATCCGGAAGTCCCTGAACATTTCTTACAGGTGTAGCCATGTTCCAGTGAACCGAATGCGTTACTTCATCCAGTGCATCCTCATGGCACATAGTGCAGGTTTGAGCCCCTTCATAACCGTTCTCTTTAATCACGTCATTCCCCGGATGGACCCATTTACTAAGTAAATCTGTGCTTTGCTGAGCGTAAATATATCCGCCCGATATTAAAAAAAATCCTAAAATAAAATTATAAATCTTCATATGTCTTTCCACTCACCTATTGTTTTCCTCTATTAATTATTAGCAAATTCTGAAAAAACTTTGATAAACTCTTACACTCTGAATCATTCCTGCCGTTATTCATACTTTAAGGAAGATAAGGGCGATGCAGAATAATCGTCTTAAATTATTTTTGAGCTGCACAATCGATACAAACATGTCTACCATCTTTTATCCTTCCATAACTTTCAACTGTCATTTCGCCGCATTCTTCACAAACGAAGCCCGCAAAATTGTCTTTCTTTGGTTCATATTTGTAATCGAATACATCGGAAACATTTAACAGCATTTCCTCCGGGGAACTCATTACTTTAGTAATGAGGGGATCTACGACGTCACCAGGAACTCTGCTCGCCGGAATTCCCTTTTCCCTGTATTGTTTGAAAAAATCTGACTGTTTGTTTTGAAGCATTGCTTCTGCTTTCGGTGTAACACGGACAGCTTTCCCGGAGGCTCGATCAACCAACATAAGTGCCCACTTGCCTTTGTGAGTTTTTTTTATGTTGCCTTTGCCGAATGTTGTTCCCAGTATAACCTGCAGGCCATCTGCATAGCAAGTTGCACAATGGTTTTCGCCTAAATCAACAAAAGCAATTATTTGCCCGTCTTTAGCCCTTTCGACGCCAAGTTTATTCATTGCGGCTGCCCCAACTCTTAAACCAAGCGGCATTGCGGGACATTTATGTCCGTGGAATTTCTGTCCAAATTCCAGCCATTCCTGCGGATTTATTTGCGTTTCAGTAGATATGTCTTCAATGTGCATTTTAAGTTCTCCTTATTTTTGATTAAAAAAATATTGAAATTGTAATGTCGTAAGTGAATTAGTTTTATCAGTTGCAAATTGCAGTTTGTTTTCCAGTGTAAACTTTATTTCGTTATCCTTCAGAAGATAAGAGTAGCCTAGAGAATACCAGGGGTTATCAACCGTTAGATCATTTAAATCATTTAACTGTTCAACCGAAAAAGTGATCAAATATTTCGAGGAGAACAGATAATCCGCAAGAGCATAATAACCGGCAGCTTTTTGACTGCCGAGATGAGCTTCAATGTATTCAGACTGAAGTTCAAAGCCGCAGATATTTAGTTTTCCCTCGAATCCAAAACGGAAATCGCTGCCGGTAAATAAAAAATTATTGCCGAAGATTTTGCTGAATTGGAATTCGTGAGCGTTTCTGTAAGAAAGGCTGTATCCAAATTCAAGCTGAGAATCTGAATGGTTAATAAGGTACAGACTACCGTGGCTTATGTAAAGAAAATTTTTCCGGTTGGACACATTGTTGGCTCCGTTCCCGTTAAAGAATCCCAGGCTGAGAAAACCGGTTTTATTATCTTTCAGATTTAATTCAAAGCCGATATCTCTAGCCATAGTTTCCGCACCCGGAACAAGCGCGTTAACAACGTTTGCTCTTTCATCAAGCGGTAAAATATAGTCTGGTTGTTTCCTTTGTAAACTGAAATAAGGTACGAACTGACCTGCAGTAATTTCAAGGTTGTTTATCTTATAATTTATAAGTACATCTTGAAGTTCAAATAAATAATGAGAATTCTGTAGAAAGTTAGCTTGCAATTTATATCCCCACATTCCATCGTGAGTAGCAAGTAAACCATCAATCCAGAACTTTGCTCTTCTTATTGAAAAATTAGTCTGATTCAAATAGTTATCAGCAAACCGGTATTGTAAATAACCGTTCCAGTTGACCTTATGCTGAGCGAATGTAATGGAACTGGCAGCCATAAGCAGAGTAATCATAGCAAAAATAATTTTCTTAACTTTTAAAATCAGACATTCACGGTCCATCATATAACTCCCACTATTAACTTAACGGCTATAGCAAATAGCACTACGGCGAAGATTTGTTTAACTCTGTTTGATTTTGCTTTAGTTGCCATAAAATTACTTCCAAGCAGTGCCCCGATTATAACAGCTAAAGTTAGAGTAGCTGTTAAGGTCCAGTTAAAATGCACTTGTGCGGCATGACCCAGGAATCCTGAAAAAGAGGAAAATGTGACCGCTAAGGCTGAAGTGGCAGCGGCTTTTTTAGTTTCATATCCCATCCACATTAGAAGAGGAGCCATAATGAAACCACCACCAATACCAAGAAGACCTGCTACAAAGCCGGCAATGCTTCCAATTATAGCTCCAATAATTGCGCGCTTTTTGAAAGACATGATTTCCTTCGGTTCTGGTTTACGGGATATAAAAAACATTCTTCCCGCTGCTGCAAAAACCGCAATGGAAAAAAAGATTAGTAGAACATTAACTGGCAGTTTATCTGATACCAGTGCACCGATGGGAGCAAATGCAAATGCAAAGATTGTCATCGCTAACCCCCCTTTTATATCTACCAACTTATTTTTAAAATATGCTATTAACGCTATAAGTGTTGTAAAACCGTTAAGCAGCAGAGCTAGCGGAATTGCGACTTCCTTTACAGGAAATCCTGCCCATTTCAGAACCGGTACATAAATTAGTGCTCCGCCTAATCCCAGCATTGAAAATAAGAACGATGCCACAAATATTACTATTGCTACGATTGCGTATAACATTACTGATATTTCCTCCCCTCTTCATTTACTGTTCCCAGCAGAAACTTCTCCATTAAACGGAATGATAGTTCATCTGACATTTCACGACAACCTTTATTATTAAGTAAACATTTACTTACATAATTATGCAAATTTTTTTATCTAATAAGCGACTTCAATATTAATTTGAACATTCTTTTACAGAAATCATCTATATTCACCAGACTCTTGTTAAGTACCAGTTCAATATTATACGTAATTGGTATTCCCATATAGAGTGTGGCAATGTCCTCCGGATTTACTTTTTTGTTCCATACACCTTCCGAGATACCATCTTTGACAATTTTAATTATAAACTGCTTTTGTTCTGATAAAATCTGGTTTAATTTTTCCTTTAGCTCCTGATCACCCAGGTGTGTGGCTTCTGAAAACAATAGAATAGTTATACCACGGTTTTCCTTTAAATACTTAACGTTAGTGCAAAGATAATTGAACAACTTTTCTTCAGATTTAACGGGACTGATCACTATATTCCTCAACGAGCTGATCAGATCCCTGGAAACATCATCCATAATCCCTTTTATAATCGCCCGTTTGGTTGCAAAATGTCGGAATATAGCGCCTTCGGTTAATCCTATTTTTTTTGCCAGTTTCCGGGTGGATAAATTGTGGAGACCTTCCTCAGCAATTATTTCCAGCACCGCTTTTTTTATTTGTTCCTGTCTTATATCTGTGGTTTCTCTTGGCATAAAATCCAATTAATAAAATTGTAATCACTTACTTACAAACATAATAAAAATTATTTATAAGTCAAGTGCTGCAAAATCAATAATGAATTTAAAGTGGTTCACATTAGTTGTTGAGAATTATGAGATTATTATACGGAGTTCTAAATACTTTGATTATAGACTGAAAACTGCTTTTTTACTATTGTTTTATCAAATAGAAAATACTATATTAGCATCCTAAATTTTGATCCGGGGGCTTAGCTCAGTTGGTTTAGAGCACCTG
>CAVRHV010000012.1:0-126734 GCA_963721075.1 uncultured Ignavibacteria bacterium
ATCGGAAATTTTAACAAACAAAATATGTCTTCCCTGAACAGTAGTGCCGGCGTCAATCAGCTGACAGATATCCGGGTAATCTGACGCAAACTGGTTCATCATTGCTACATAGGCTTCATAGGTGGGGTAAACATCCCAGTCTAAAATTGATTGGGGGTTATCACTCATTCTGGGAACAATTAGTTTTCCCGGGGCACTTAAAATTTTTAATTCATATCCCGTTTTAAGAAAATTATTGTACTGTTCTTCATTGGCATAAGCATAGGCAGTATCTCCCTTAACATTATCAATTGAAACCATCCTGGATAACTCATTAAGGTTTGTTTTGGAATTGAACTGAAACTTGAAGTACACTTCTACGTTTGCCTTAAAATAATTATGATCTAATGCCTGAGATAGAACCGGGAAAGAAATTGTTAATGCCAGTAAAAAGGTAAGTGTAGGTTTGAACATTGTCTCCACCTGAGAAAATTTCGATATTATGCTCTTAAAGTTACTCTATTCCTGTATATAAATCGACAAGAATTGCATTACAAGGATGATTTGTATATCTAATCATAATCCCTTCTATAGTTCTGGATGGATACTATGCCTACTAATTGCCGGGCCGATTAATCGAATCTTTAATCCCGTATAAGTTTTCGAGCTATCTCCGGGGAGACATATAAACTGAAAAATATTATCGGCGTCCAGAGGATAATTAAAGTGAAAATATTATCTTATAAAGTAATTCCCCCGGAGTAAAGAAATGAGTCTGTCCAGAAACCTGTTGTTGTGGGCTTCGCAGAATATATGGATGAAGCAGAATGTACCAAAGCTCTTTTTTGTTAAAAAAGCTTTGCGGAAATTTATGCCCGGAGAAGATGTGGATTCAGCAATTATCGAAGCTATAAGATTTAAGGAAATGGGGATTGGGTCGGTTTTTACAAAACTGGGAGAAAATATTCAAACTCTGGAAGATGCTGGAACAGTTACAGCACATTACCTTGGAGTGCTGGATAAAATTGAGGAGTCCCTGGTTCCCTCTGAAATTTCCCTGAAACTTACTCAGATAGGATTTGATATATCTCCAGAAGCTGCGTTAAAACATTTCGAACTTATTTTGAAAAAGGCGCAGGAGAAAAAAATCTTTATATGGATCGATATGGAACAGAGTTCCTACACACAAAGAACCATTGATTTCTATAAACAGTGTAAAAGAAAATATGATAATGTCGGGATTTGCCTGCAGGCTTATCTACGGAGAACAATGAATGACTTAAATGACCTTCTTCCATTATCACCTAATATCAGACTTGTAAAGGGAGCATATATGGAACTTCCGGAAAAAGCTTTTGCTGAAAAGGCTGCGGTTGATAGAAATTACATTGTACTTGCACAGAGGCTTCTCGATTATGCAAACGATCATAATGTGAGGATTGCTTTTGCCACCCATGATCTTTCAATCATTTCGGAAGTAGAAAGTTATGCAGCAAAGAATAATATCCCTCCCGACAGATTTGAATTCCAGATGCTGTATGGAATAAAACCTTCGGAACTAATCAGAATCAGCAAGGAAGGATACAATATCCGCATACTTATAAGTTATGGTGATGCCTGGTATTCATGGTATATGCGCAGACTGGCGGAGAGGCCGGCAAATGTCTGGTTCGTACTTCAAAACATTCTCACCAAATAAGATCTTATAAAAGAATCTTGAAAACGCTCTGAAAACGTTCTGAATACGTTCTGAATACGTTATGAATACGCTCTGATTACGTTATAATACCTTCGGAACGACGGAGGAAACCAAAACGGAATTCAGTGCTTAACAGGTAACTTTAATTAAACCGAAAATGATTTTAATAGTTTCTATTTGTGCTGGATTCGGGTAGTTGTAGATAATCTGAAGATATAAGGTTGAATATTAAGAGGGATTAAATATTCTCCCCTGTATCCCGAGGTTGGGATTATTTTAATATGGGATTCGAAGCTACTCGCTTACGAATTCGACTATTCATTATCTAACCTTCAGCTTAAAAGGCATAAAAAAAGCCGTGAAGCTAACGCTCCACGGCTAAAATGAAAGAAAGGCTTTACATTAGAATCGCTTATCTGCTCCGGTGTTGTTATACAGCCACTGTACTTCAACCCAGGAAGGATCTCCCTGTCCGCTGCCGGCATGATAATCTGTAATTATCAACTTTGAATAATTCCCGTCCTCATCATATAAGAATACGTAATTACTTTCTCTGTCACTCATATGATCAGTCCATCCCGAAAGCGGATATGTGGGCGAGTCTTCGCCATCATTAAGATCAGTTCCGTTTCCAACATAAAATGCTGTTGCACGAGTTAAATTTGGATATAAATTAGCACTTTGTACCAAATAAGGAGTTCCTCCGGTTCCACTTGTGGAATAATAGATATCTACCTTATCTTTATCTGTACTGGTTACACCATATGCATTCCCTGAAGAAAGATCAATTCCGCTGGGTTGATTGGCAGTAGTTCCAGCCGTTTCATAAATCTTAACAGGACCATATAAGGTAGTACTCAATGTAGAAACAAGTGTAATTTGTTTGAAGGTCTGCAAATTTGCCTGAACAGTGACAGTGATAGTTGTATCCCTATAACCATTTAGGCTTAATGTTACAGAATGCTGTCCCGTTGATACACTGGTAACACTATCCGGTGTAACCTTGCCTGTATTTGTTCCATCCAGTGTTATGGTTGCACCTACCGGACTTGTGTTAATGAATATCGATCCTGTTTCTTCAACAGGCGGAGGATTTGTCGTTGTATCCGAACAGGATGCTACGAGAAATCCTAGTATTATAGTTAGTGGTAAAAAAATATATTTTCTCATATTTATTCCTTTCAGTTATTATTTCTTTGTAAAAGTAAAATTCGCCTTGTTTCCATTTATCTTGAAGGGTAGAAGTCCCGGTTATCTTTTTACCATCTTCAGAAAGTGAGGCAGAATAAGTAGCCTCGTGATCTGCTTTTTTCTTCATCCTTCATGGAAATTTTATTATCTGATTCAATAGTACCGCTTATAGTTTTATTCATTGGTTCGCTGTACTGAACAGTAAGAGAGGCCTTAAAGTTCTCATTATTTTGTTCAGTAATTTTGAGGGTAGCCCCATGATGACTCAAATGTGCCTGTCCAGGTTCCGGTTAAATCAGGATACTGAGCCGTCGTATCATTCTCCGGCTGAGCCATATTTGTCGTATCCTTCATTGTGCTTTCACCTTCTGGTTTTTCTGCTTTCTTCTCACAACCGGCTGAAATCAGAACAAGAGAAGTAATTAAAAAAAGAACAGAGAAATATTTACTTAAAGATGTCTTCATTTCCTTTTTGAACATCTTAACTCCTTTTATTAAAATAAATTGATTGTTTTTAAAGCTGTTAGGAAACATAAAGAAATAAAGCAAAACTATCTATGATTCATTCATCAATATTTTATTGTGTGATCTTGCTTTTGAGGCCGTAAAGCAACTTAATCTCTCGTACCTCAATTGCCTGCAGCTGCCCAATTCCAGATTATCGGATCAGATGCCTTCCAATCATCCTGAATAAAACTTAACATCCAAGTTTACTTTTACTAATTTTAAGGCAATTTGGGCCTTCATAGCGTAAGATGCCATGCTTTATAAAAAAATCTAAACCGATCTGAAATTCTGGAAGTTCCCGAGCATCGCCAGTCCGAAGACAATAAAGAAAACGATATAGAGAACGAAAAGAGCGATAGAGATAATTATGAAGATTTTTTGAATATAGAAGAAGCGGCTTTCACGCTCAAGAGCTCTTTCGAGCATTCCGGAATCACCTGCATTTAAATACATTCTAAAAGAATCAGATGACTCTCTTAATCTTAATCCGCTGATGATTAAAGGAATGCCCACAACTGCACCTATAATTGTAAGGCACTCTATTGCTCCAATAATAATATAGAAGATACCGACAAAGTTCATATCACCGGCCATCTTATTAACAGTAAAGTGAAGAGCGGGGGAAATAGTGGTTACCTGGTCCATTTTTTCTCCTCGTTAATTAAATAAAGTAGATCTTATAGGACAGAATTTATAAATGAATAATAAGAGATTCCCAATGAATTTACAAAAATCTGTTTAATTACCCGACGTTACCTGAAAATATCTTCAGAAGAGGTTCAATAAAAGGTCAAGCTGCAAAGAATCATAAATTAAAATTTGTTGGTCAAGTAGTTCAATTTGTCAACGACGAATTAGCAGTAATCTGATTGAGATCATCCCTGGAAAAGTTCGTTACGGGGTTCATCCGAAATGAAAAAGACATAAATGACGCTAATAATCCGGTAGAACTTCTATCCTTCTGGAAAAATTTTACTTGTAAAACTTACAAACACCAAAAATGTCGTCTTAAAATCCTGTAATAAACATTTTATAAGTGCAATTATTAGGGACTGGCATATTATTTTCTTTACTAAACCGTCTTTGAAATTATGAGTAAAAACTTTTGACAGACAGTTAAAACTGAAGAAATCCAACTGCTGTCTAAGCATCCGGTAAATAATTCTCTAACAAGAAAACATTACCGGTAAATAAAAATCGAAGATAAAATTCGTGCTTATCATATAATGTATACAACGCTTGATTACCTGATGGCACGAATCCTGATAATCAGGAAAGAGCTTTAGAAATTTTGATCGTAACTAATTGAAGAACACTTAATAAACTAATCACAACAACATAAGGAGATCTGTAATGGGTCAACAACAACTTCTTTTAATTGTACTTGGTGTTATCGTAGTTGGTATAGCTGTAGTAGTTGGTATCAACTTATTCAACGCAAACGCTGAAACTTCTACTCAGGATTCAGTAGTTTCTCAGGGAACAAATATCGGTGCTTTAGCACAGCAGTATTATAAGAAACCCACTCTATGGGAGGATGGTGGAAGTTTTACTGATTTTAATACTGAAGTATTCACAAAACTTCCAGTATCAACTTGTCCATTCAACAGACGCAGATTGGGCATTCACAACTGCTACTCGTTCCATGTCGTATTTACAGCAGATCCGAAAGATTATACCTGGACTGTAGAAACAACAGTTACTAAAGATGAAATCAAATCTACAATTACTACTTAAAGAATACTTGTATTTTTATTTTTAAGGGCTACTAATAAGTAGCCCTTTTTTTATACCTTAATTTTTTTAGAGACCACTCTTATGTGAAAAAGGTTTTATTTAATTCAATAGAGACACGTAATGAAATTGAGGAAACTCTACCCTTATTTGTTAATACTAGTGCTTTGTAGTATAGTTTATAGCCAAAACTTATGGTTTAATTTTGCCTATTTAGATGACAACTTAATTGTCTTCCAAGAATACCACAAAATTAATTCTATATCAAAGATTCCTGATACTTTTACCGAAGGGTATTTATTTGACAACTACTATCGTCCTATGGTAATGATAAGTTTTATCATTGATACTGCTATAGCGGGACAATCCTCAATGATGTATCATCTTACTAATCTATTATTACATATTATTGTGTCTTTTTTAGTTTATTTACTACTGAATAAAATAAGTAAAGAAAACGTACTGTCATTAATTTTCGCAATACTATATAGTATCCATCCAATTAATATAAATGCGGTTTCATGGATCGCCGGGAGAAATGATCTCCTTGTTACATTATTTGCTTTACTTTCTCTTCTTAATGTTTATTAAATATTGTGAGACGGCTAAGAATATATTTTTATACTTATCTTCTTTTTTATGTTTATTAGCAATGTTTAGTAAAGAAACAGGGATTTTAGTACCATTTATTATAATTTTTTATTTTGTATTATTTGAAATCTATCTGGGTAATTTTAAGGTAAAACATATACTGGAAAAGATTAAAGATTATAGAATAAAACATTTAAAAGTATTTTTTATAGCTTTTACGATTCCGACCATTATATATTTCGTATGCAGGTTAATTATATCTTCAATAAAAGTTAAAGAGGGAGATTAACATTACTTCCTTTTTTAAAAATCTGAACATCCCTTTTGAGTACATTGCCAAAACATTTTACTTTTTCCAATTTTCTCCTTTATCTATGGCTAACGTGACTCTTATTATAATCGGGAGCATTATTTCGATAACTATTGCAATAATCTTATTTTTTAATAAGAATATTGATAAAAAAACAATTATTTTTGGATTTGTTTTTTTCTTAATATTTGTTTTACCACCATTATTTGTTCGAATGCCTGCAAGTGATGGTGGATTCAATTACATTGACTGTAGATTTTACCTCCCTTCATTTGGGATCTTGCTCATCCTATTAACAATTATCAAGTCATATAAAAATTTTCTTTTTGAAAATAGGCCACAAATAAAAATTTATGCAATGATCATATTAACAATGTTCTTCGCTTATACTTTTATTTTTAGCTTAATTGAAAATAAATTCTATAAAAACGGCGAGGTTTTCTGGACGCATGTGTTAGAAAAATATCCAAACAGGGCAACTTATTGGATGGGATTGGGGTATTATTATTTTGACAATAAGAAATTCCTTAAAGCAGCAAATTGTGCAGAGAAAGGCATTAAACTTAAACCCAAAACAAATGAATTTTATTACAAAGCTGCCCTCGCCTATGAAAAGGCTGGAGATTTAATTAAAGCCAATCACTTAATCGAAAAAGTTATAACTTTTGAGAAGGATAATTCGGTAAATTTCATAAAATTGATTGAAAACTATTTAAAACTTGGGCAAGTTAAAAAAGCTGAACAATTTAAAAAACAATTGGAAGAAATTAATTTTATTGATTTAAATAAAAAGAGCCAAATTTATTCATCAGCTGCATCTTACTTCGGTAATTACAAAAAATATGATGACGCGGTAGAATTGATGTATAAAGCAAGTGAGTATCAACCACAAAACCCCTCATATGCAAATGATCTTGGTGTGTATTTTTATTCTATAGGGAAAGTTGATTCAGCTAAAAAATATTTTTCAAAAGCAATCAATCTGGACCCAGATAATCAAGATTTTATAAAGAATTATAATCTGGTTAATCGCTAAAAATACCTTATAAATTCGTTTTATTCCTGTCATAGCTAATCTTACCCTACAGTCATCAAACCTCATTCGGGATCTTTTTCAGTATTTCGTTATTAAGACACTACTTTTATTAATATATTCCCTGTCTCTGAAAACACCTACCCAAATCTCAATTTCCAAAGCATTATAACTGAAGAGATGACAATATTTGAACATCATGAAGTTGTAACTATTTCGATTAAGGACTCATTAGGCTACCAAGAAATGATAAAAATGCTTTTTTAAGTCTGGAATGAGAATTGCATTATTCTGAAAATATAACAACAAAAGTAATTTTAACATGGTAGAACTAAAATTTACTGCAGAAAAGTTAAATGGACAGGCTATTAATGGCTCTCTTTCAGCTAATTCTTTCACTGAAGGAAAGAAAAAAATACAAAGACTTGCTGAAAAAAATCAATTAAAGATCAGACTGATTGAAAAGAAATCTACATTTCTTTATAAAGTTAAGAAAGGGAAATGAGAAACCAATAACTGGGGAACAGAAAGCTTATACCAAAAAAGAAGTTGAAGATGCTTTATCAAGGCTTGGTTACCAGGTAATTTCTGTAAATAAAAAATTATTAGACTATAATAGAAAACCTCCCAACATCTGAAATAGTAACTTTCGTTAAAATTAGTTCGGAACTCCTAGATCAGAAATTACCGTATAATGAAATTTTAACTCTGCTGATGAATGATACTGAAAACAAAACTTTAAGAGATACTCTTAAAGAGGTTAATAATGATCTTAAAAAAGGAGCCGATAGTGAAGCAACATTTCTGAAGTATCAGAATGTATTTGGGAAATTTACTGCATATATGCTTGGACTTGCTTCAAAAAGTGGAAATATGGCAGAGATTTATAAAGCACTGCTAAATTTCTTGAACGAAGACAGGAATTTAAAAAGAGTTTACGAAGTGCTTTAATTACTCCATTGGTGACAATATTTGTTCTCTTCCTGGCTGTAGTGTTCTATGTGGCTTATATCTTTCCTGAAACAGCCAAATTATTTGTAAGATTTAAAATAGAACTTCCTCCAATGACTGCCTTTACTTTAAAGATGAGCGATTTCATGATTGATAATATGTATATACTTTTAGCACTTATTTATTATTCCCCCCATAATTTTCTGGAAATGGGCTACTTCAAAAAAAGGTATGGTTGCATTTCATAAAATGTTATTTAGGCTGCCGCTTGTGGGTAATCTGATCCATAAAACGATTATCGAGGTCTATTGTCGTGTATTCTATACCTTATACAGCGGATCAGCTGAAAGTATTGAACCAATCAGAATAGCAGCCGAAGCAGCCGGCAATAAATATTTTGAGGAACGCGTTAAAAATGTGGCGATACCTCTCATGGTGAAGAAAGGTGTAGGAATGACCGATGCTTTTACAGCATCAGGTGTTTTTACCGAAACTGCACTTTCGAGATTGCACTCCGGAGAGGAGACTGGAACTATAAAGAATACATCCCTTCAGCTGGCAAATTATTATGAAGCTGAAACAGTTTACAAACTCAAGAACTTTATTGAAATAGTTCAGGTTGTAATTGCAATGATAATAATGGTGGTAATGATATTATTAACACTAGTTTCCGCAGAAACTGCAACTGTACATCCCAAAACTCCGGGAATGGCAAATAACATAACTTATATGCAGAGTGATAAAGTATGATTGAGACTAACCTTGAAATGACCGACAAAATCGGCTTCCTTCTTTTCAAAAAGGGAATTATTGATGCCGCCACTTTAGAAAGGGCACTGAATGCTAAGGCTAACGACAATAACAAGGTTAAAAGAAACCTGGCACAAATTCTTGTTCAGGATTTTGGCTATGAACACGATACCATTTTCCGGGAAGTAGCCATCCTATATGCATTTCGTGAACTTGATACCCGGCCGGAAGATATTCCTGAGAATAGACTGGAATCAATTAAGCACATGATCACCAATGCCGGTGATTCTCTTAAAAGTCAGATGCTGGAGCACAAAATAATTCCTTTCATGTATGATGAAAGGCTCAAGGATAAATTAATCCTGGCAGCAATCGATCCTACCGACAGGAATATTCCTAAAATTGCTTTTGGGTTAAATGCAAAGAAATATGAAATAGTTTTTATACGTAAAAAAGATTATGAAAAACTGATTTCCACAATCCTTCCTCCGGAAAACGTATACTTAAAAATGATGGAGGAGATGGATGCTGAAATTAAAATTGAAGATGAAGAAAATTCGTTTGATGAAGATGAACTTGATGCTGAAATTAATAAGAGTGCCTTAATAAACCTGGTTGAGGCTGCTCTTATTGAAGGAGTACGGAAAGGAGCGAGTGATATCCATTTCGTTCCCAAGATGGGAAATAAAACCGATATCTTGATAAGAATTGACGGAAACCTGCAGCATTGGCATACACAGGATAATACCCTTCCCGAAGCTGTTGTAGCGGTTGTAAAAGATCGTTCAAAGGGAATGGACAGGTTTGAAAGGGAAAGGGCACAGGATGGTTTTATCCAGAGAGAAATAGATGGCCATGTTATCAGGTTCAGGGTTTCGGTTCTACCAATGGTTGGTACTGAACTTAAAAATAAATTTGAAAGCGTTGTAATAAGAATTCTGGATGATAGAAAAGTTATCACTGACCTCGATAAATTAGGACTTACCGGATATTCACGGCAGACTTTCGTTAAGGCAATTAATCAGCCTCAGGGAATGGTTATACTAACCGGACCGACAGGAAGTGGAAAAAGTACAACTCTTGTTGCAGCTCTTTACCAGGTAATCGACCCAACCCTTAATGTATTAACGGTTGAAGATCCTGTGGAATATGTAATTCAGGGTGCACGCCAGTTAAAAATTGGTTATAAAATGAATTTCGATCAGGCTATACGATCAATCCTTCGACATGATCCCGACGTTGTACTTGTTGGTGAGATGAGAGATAAGGAAACAGCTGAAGTCGCTATTAAACTTGCAAACACAGGTCACTTAACTTTTTCTACACTTCATACAAATGATGCACCCAGTGCTGTATCCCGTTTGTATAAAATGGGTATAGAGCCATTTCTTATAGCATATGCTATAAATATCATCGTTGCTCAGCGTCTTGTAAGGAGTTTATGTAATAATTGCAAGCGCCGAGTGGTAAATTTTGACGAAACTCTAATGAAAGCCTCTGGCCTGAATATTGAAGAATGGAAGAATTATACGATCTATGAGCCAAAAGGATGCGAAAAGTGCAATGGGACAGGTTATAAGGGCAGATTAGCGATTCACGAGGCACTTTATTTTACAAAAGAAATCCGACAACATATCGTTCGTTCTGGTATTGAAGTTGATGAAGAAAAGATCAGAAACCAGGCAAAGGCTGACGGGACACTGACATTAAGAGAATCTGGATTTGAAAAAGTGAAATTAGGACTAACCTCAATCCAGGAAGTTCTCGCAGCTACAACAGACGAATAAAAATTAGTTTACAAAAATAAATGCTTAAACAAAATGACTTCAAAAGATACTAAAGATATTGCCTTAACAATTCCGGAAATTAAAAAAGTATTAACGGACTTCTGTAATACTATTCCACCAGTGCTTCAGGGACCCGATCGGGTATCCTATTTACTTGAAAATATTGAAAAACTCGATTCGGATAAAAGAATTTTGCTCAGAAATTATCTGAATAAAGTCCTCACGAGCATGATAGAGATGGATGCTTCTGATATTGAACTTGGCGGGCATGGAAACGGCGGACATATATGGCTAAGGATTCATGGGGATAAGGAAAGAGTAAAAGAGTTTATCCAGTTGAATGATGATGAAGCAGCAGTATTTATAATCAATATGCTCAATGTTAATCAGCGTAAGCATCTTGCATTAACCAGGAATCTGGACTTCAGCTACACTTTTCATTATACAAGAAAAAATGCAGATGTTCGTTTCAGAGCTGACGCTTACTTTGACCTTGATTCTCTTGCTCTGAATATGCGTGCAATTAATTCAACCATAAGACCGCTGGATTCATACGGATTCCATCCACATGTAGTAAAAACACTCAGTCATACATATATTAAAAACGGACTTACTCTAATAACAGGAATTACGGGTTCGGGTAAATCAACCACATTAGACGCCATAGTTGACGCTCACAATCAGATTGACCCGGCACATGTCGTAATAATCGCATCTCCTGTGGAATATGTTCATACTTCAAAAGCCTGCATCATCCGTCACAGGGAGATTGGACGTGATGTTCTGTCCTTTAAGGATGGTGTTATCCAATCATTAAGACAGGATCCGGATATTATAATAATCGGTGAAATGAGAGATCCTGAGACAATTATGTCCGCTCTCGAAGTAACTGACACTGGTCATAAAGTTTTCTCTACACTTCATACTTCATCAGCATCGGAAACAATAGACAGAATTGTAGCCGAAGTTAATCCTCATGAGCAGGAACGTGTCAGGCACAGATTAGCAGATGTCCTTGTCTGTATAGTATCTCAAAAACTGGTGCCAAGCCTTGACGGCAAACGAGTGCTTGCAAAAGAGGTTTTAATTGTTACCCCCAGTGTTAAAGCGGCGATTAAGAATAATAACGTAAGTGAAATTTATATGATGATAAACCAGGGCGGCCAGCAGGGCATGATTACCCTGGAACAGGATCTAAAGCGGCTGTATCTGACGAAGAAAATTTCTCTTGAAACAGCCATAGCATACGCAAATAATAAAACAAGAATACATCAAATATTATCGGCAGCATAATGAAACCATTAGTTTGTATCTACTGTGAAGGAACAGAATTAAAAGCAGCTGTACTCTCTCAAGAGGGCGGCAAGCTTAAAGTGCTAAAAACGGCATCTACTGATGTTGTTTCCCAGCCCGCTTTAGCATCAGAAGACACCCTGGGAGGTCTCCAGCTCGATACGGAAGATCTTCAAATAGAAGGGTTGAAAAAAGGCACGGGACCTGTGAGTGCACCTCAATCCGAATCAACTTCAATAGCTTTAATCAATGATGCACTTTCGGGGATAAATCTCAACAATGCTCAATTTATCCCGGCATTGACAGAACCTGCTATTTTCTACCATGTATTTGAAGGTTCAAAATTTCCTAAATCGGCTAAAGTAACCCAGGAAATCATTAACGATATCCAGGAAGCTAAGAATGTCTCTATTGACAGCGAGAACCTTGGATATATAGAACTTGCAGACAAATCCCTTTTGTCTGTATTTCTGGGCGGCGAGGTCAGCTGTATCAAATTTATCAACTCTCTCGCCAGGTATAATAACAAGAGGTATTATAAGATACCAACAGTAAAGAGTGCTGAGATATCACTTGCATACTATGTATCAAAGAGAAAGAAATTCTTCCCTGATGATAATTCTCTTATTGTCTATATAGGCAAAGAATACAGTAAGCTGATATTCCTGCATGGCAGAAAATTAAAACACATAGGAACTACGCTCGATATTGGAACATCCAATCTTCACACCTATGATGTTTATTTTTCAAAGATACTGCTGGAGATGGAAAATGGCGGAATTTCGTCACTTGATAATATCATAGTCTGCGGGGAAGATGATTCCGAAAATCTGATTCTCTCCTTCTATGGTACTTTCCCGGAGGCAAATGTTTCCCGCCTTGAATTCGATGACCTTGATTTATCTTCACTTGATGAAGAAACAAAATCGAAGTTCTCTGCTTTCAGCGTCCCGATTTCTGTGGGAACAGAATTTATAGACGAAGAGGAAGAAGGAACAAAAGGAATAAATCTTCTGCCTAAATATGTAAAAGACGACCAGAAGTTTATTCAGTTTGCCTGGCATGGCTATCTCATGCTTCCGATTCTGTTTATCGCAGCATTCATTATGACACAGTCTATCCTCAAAAATCATCTTGAACTCGGAGAACTGAATCAGAAGATCACCGAAGAAACCATCCTGATGAGACAAAACCAGGAAATATTAAATGATATTTCCCAGCTGAAAACAAAAATAGAAGGATTTGATCAAACCCAGGCCATTCTTGATTCTGCTTCTGCAGGAACCGGGGTCTGGACTGATGTTCTGCAAAATATTTCTGACTTCTTTGCAACAAGACATAACTTGTGGCTTACACAGCTTTCTGTTAACGCAAATCAGGAAGTAGTGTTAATAGGTTATGCAGTAAACAAAGATGTTGTTACCAAATTCGCTTATTCACTCGAGGATGCCACTCTTAAGAGTATGGCATTTGAAGCATTGCGGGATGAAAATGCGTATAAATTCACTATAAGTTTTAGTTTGTTAAATAATAAGAAGAGCGTACAATGAACCGAAAATTAAAAAGCACACTTGGTCTGGTCGCTCTGCTTGTTTTTATACTAGTTGTGGGCGGCGTATATATCCTGGTATTTCAGAGAGGTGATCTCAACGAGAGAAGGACAAAACTCGATGAGATGAAAGCGCATTCATACAATACAGCTGATCTGAAAGATCAGTACCAGGATCTTCAGGTACGTGCTGCAGTACTCGACTCTGTACTGGCAGCCAGGAAGTTCAACATTCCAAAAGACTTATCATCCATAAAATTCTATGATTTTGTGAATGATCTGAGCGACAGCTATTCTCCACAAACCACAATAGATATAGAATACGCAGACATGAAACCTGACAAAAACTTCTTCTACCATGAGTATAAACTCAGCGGTGGAGGAGCTTATAACGATGTTTGGCGTCTGATCTATGCTATTGAGCAAAGCAAAGAGCTGAAGAAAATAAAATCAGCTTCACTCAGCAATCTGATTAAAACAGATGAAGAAGGAATGCCGCATTTCCTGGTCAATTTTAATCTTGATGTTGCAGCCTATTATTCAAATGACAGCCGTTTCGCTACATCAGCCATGGTTGAGAATAATCTCACTGCAAGACCATTGTATGATGCGTTCTATCCTTTAATCAGAAACGAAATTCCGCCTAATCTTGATAACCTTCTTGATGTTCAGGGTGCGAAATTATTAGCTCTGGTTCCCGAAGGTGCCTTTATAGGCGACAGCAAAGGGAACACATATTTGTTATGGGAAGGTGAACAGGTTTACCTTGGATACCTTACCAAAATCGATTATGAAAGAAACAGTGTAAGCTTCATTCTGAATAAGGGCGGCATCATAGATAAGGTCGACCTTGGACTTGAAAAAGAAGATTCTAAAAAAGACAAAAAAGGCCATTAAAAAAGAGAGATTAAAAATGAAAACATTTACTATAACATTGTTTTTGATGCTTGGTCTGGTATTCCAGTCCTACTCACAGCAGTACCTTGAAAAAGAGTTCAAAGGATACACAAATCCTGATGAACTGGTCACTATGTCTGCATCATTGCCGTTTAATCAGGCAATTGATCTGCTTAGTAAAGTTAGCGAAAAATTCACGGGCAAAAATATTGTCTCTACCGTTGATTCTGACCAGCCAATAGGTATAGAAATAAACAATATGCCATATGACAAAGCGCTGGTCGTAATTGTACAATATGCGGGGTTGACCTATGAAGAAAAAGAAAATGTAATAGTAGTCAAAAAGCGTGGTGAAGCTGAAGATCGCTCCCCTGATAATTATGCATCAGTTGATTCCCGTGAAGTAAAAATATCAGCCGTCTTCTTTGAGCAGGACGAGAATGCCACTAAAGAAAGAGGAATTGACTGGAGAGTTTTACTTTCAGGGAAAGGATATTAATCTTGGAACTGAACTATATACCGGAGCAAATCCTCAATCAAATACTGGTTCCGGCGGAACTCAGGTTCAGCAAAACAACTATAATATAACCGGTGATGGTACGTTTCAAAGCGGTAATTTCTTTGGGGATGTAACTGCTGCATTTAAATTCCTGGAATCTGAACAGTTAGGAAATATTATCGCAAGCCCTAACGTGATCGTCAGAGAAGGTCAGCAAGGCAGAATACAGGTTGGTTCTGATTTTTCAGTTAAACAAAGAGATTTTGCGGGTAATGTGGTTGAAAAATTCTTCCCGACAGGAACAATAATCGAAGTAACTCCTTATCGTTTATACTGAAGATGGAGTAGATTATACTCTACTTAAAATTAAATGTAGAAAGAAGCACTTTTCCAGGCTGGTGAGACTACAACCGAAATACGCAAAACCTCAGCAAGTACTCAGGTTGTCATGCTTAACGGCGAAGAAACAATTCTCGGTGGTCTTTATTCAAATGAAAGAACCAACTGAAAGAGTTGGAATTCCTTTCTTAAAAGACCTTCCCTGGTGGGTGTTTGGTATAAGATATCTTACCGGCAGTGATAAAGCTGTAACAACTAAGAAAGGAGCTGGTTATTTTAATTAAAGCTGAACTGGTTCCGACTTTGAAAGAAAGATTAGCCGGACCAAGGGTTGAGAATCCTATAAAGGAAGACATTCTGAAGAACAGGCAGAGAATCAAATATTATCAGCTCAATTCATCAACAGAGGATAAATAATTCGGGTGTTATGGAAACTATTCTTATTGTTGATGACGACACGAACCTGTGTAATGTCCTTAGAGAAGAGCTTAGTGAAGTAGGCTATGATGCAGAATATGTTAATACCGGAGACGATGCTTTTTCCTTCCTTGTGAAAAAACCAGTAGACCTGATTCTGCTGGATCTCAAGATGCCGGGGAAAGATGGTTTTGAAGTACTGAAAGAACTCGAGAAGAAGGAGATAAAAACGAAAGTAATAGTACTTACCGCTTATGCGGATGTTAAAAGTGCTATTGACTCGGCTAAAATGGGAGCCAGCGATTTTATCAGCAAACCTTACGATTTTGATGAGCTTCTCATCACTATTCGTAAGGTCCTTCAACGAGAGAATTAGTAAAATTTCACTCTTATATGGTTTACTATGAAACTCAGTTTAAGAATATTAATCATTAATTTTACCATTGTTGTACTGATACTGGGGAGTGCTGCTTTTGCTTTCTACTCGGTTATGTATAATGTTCTCACCTCACAGCAGTCGAAACAGCTGCAGAATTCTCTCAATGAATTCCTTTACACATACCGGGACATGCAGCAGAATTCTGATGATGATTTTTATAAAATTATTGATAATAATGAAATCAGTTCCCTATCTCCTAAGTCGCTGACTAAAAATTTAGATTTTGTGCTTCAAACTTATCCCGGGTCAGAAAACATCTCTAAATTTACCGGGAAAAAAGAAATTATATTTCCAAAGGGAAGCTTCGATTTGAATGAATTCCTGCAGGAAAATCCTTTTGTTTCGTTGAATACTTTTACAAATGAAAAAGGGGTAACTTTTTATTACGGCAGATTGATTTCTGCTGCCTTGCTGACTGATATTTCCGGTAAAATCAATGCGGATGTTGCATTGGTCATAGGATGGTACACCCGTAGAAATATCTAATTCTGAAAAGAATAGTAATATTATAGGTGGACTTAAAAATGCTTATTCTAAATTAAACAGACAAGATAAATCTTCTGTATACGCTTCAGATAATGAAGCATCTGACTTTGTCGCGGCTATATTCAATCCGGGTACATCTAACAACAGTAAGGTATCATTCCTTGTATTTAATACAATTAATGAGGCTGCTGACCTTCGGGCCAATATCCGTTATGTAATAATAGTTATTGGTGTCGCGGGCTCGATTCTGGCTTTAATACTTACACTTGTATTTACTGATAAAATACGAAAACAGATTAAGCAATTGAATCTTGCCACCGAAGCAACTAAAGCCGGTGATTTCAGTACCAGGATAGAGGTAAAAAGCAAAGATGAAATAGGTCAGCTGGCCGGGGCTTTCAATCTCATGATGGATGAATTGAATAAGAATCAGAAGGCGATGAATGAATATTCAGAGTTCATCATACTGTTGAATCAAAACCCTACGCTGTCTGAAATTTCAGAAGCAGCTCTCAAAAAAATAATCAGTACCAGCGGTTTTACTGTGGGAGCTTTATATACAGTCGACGAAGACAAAATTAAAATGGTGAGCTCATATGGTATTAAGAAAGATTCTCTGAATGAAACCCCGGAATTGTTTGAGCCTGTTCTGAAAAACCATACTCCCGTTGAAATTGAATCGGAAGAAGGACTTCCGGTTATAAATTCCGGTTTGATCAGTCTGAATTTAAAACATTTATTAATTCAGCCTATCATCTATAATAATAAGGTTATTGCCATTCTTGAACTGGGAGGAGTCCGGAAACCTTCGAAAGAGGCTATTGAATATCTTCAGAATATACAGGAGCAGCTTGCAATAGGACTAATGAATTCGCTGGCTCTTGTTCAGATGGAAAAGCTGATTTCCGACCTCAAATCACTTAATGACGATTACCAGGAACAGAATATTAAGATTAAAAAGCAGAATGATACTCTTACCCAGCTGCACGATGAATTAAAACAGAAGGCAGATGAACTCGAGGTTGAAAAACAAAAAGCCGAAGAGCTTACCCGGTTGAAATCACAGTTCCTTGCCAGTATGTCGCACGAACTCAGAACACCTATGAATGCCATCCTTGGTCTTACTGAACTAATGCTTGACGATGCGACTATTAAAGCAAAAGACAGGGAAAGATTATACGTGGTAATGAATAGTGCAAAGAGACTGATGGGGTTAATAAATGACATCCTTGACCTTTCAAAGATTGAAGCGGGCAGAATGGATATCGCGCTTGAGGACTTCTTCCTGGAGGATCTGTTAGCGGAGGTTAATGCTTCAGTAACTCCCCTTCTTGTAAATAAAAATATTGAATTTAAAGTCGTCAAAAAAACTGATACCCATGTCATTATAAATACAGATAAGGGTAAGGTCATCCAGGTATTAATTAACCTCCTGGGCAATGCTGTTAAGTTTACTCATGAAGGTCAAATTGAGTTTAAGATCTCCAAAGCAGATAAAAACGAATTGCGCTTCGATGTTACCGACAGCGGTATAGGAATATCGGAAGAAGATCAAAAGATTATCTTTGAGGAATTCCGGCAGATAGACGGAACTACAACCAGAAAATACGGCGGAACGGGCCTGGGTCTTGCAATATGTAAAAAGATTGCAGAGCTAATGAATGGGTCAATATCCGTTAAGAGCGAAAAAGGTAAGGGATCCACATTTACATTCACTATTCCATTAGTGGTAGTAGAACAGAAAAAGAAAGAGGTCGTTCCTCATCTTAATATTGAAAAGCTTATTAAAAACCGTCAGCACCCAATCCTGGTGATTGATGATGATCCGGACGTTAGATACACAATCGGTCAGTATCTGATATCAAAAGGATATGAAGTGGAATATGCTGAGGATGGTGAAAAAGGTTTGCAAAAGGCAATCGCACTGCAGCCTTTTGCCATTACACTCGATATAATGCTTCCAAGAAAAGACGGCTGGAGCGTACTTAAAGAATTAAAGGAAAATCCTGAAACTGAGGATATTCCTGTAATCCTTGTCTCGATTATTAGTGACAAAAACCTGGGGTATGGTCTTGGTGCCTATGAATATATTGTCAAACCGATTTCTTCCGACAAACTGACTCATGCCTTTAATGCGCTTGAAGAGAAAGCTAAGAAACGGATAGAGAAAATTGTAATAGTGGATGATGATGAGAATGTATTTGAAAATTTTAGGGAAGCGTTTGCTAATGAAAATGTTCGGATAGACTATATTAAAGACAGCGAACTGGCATTCAGTAAAATAAAAGAGGTCCAGCCGGATCTTATTATCCTTGACCTCCTTATGCCTAATGTAGACGGCATCACTCTATCCCACAAGCTGAAAACTCATCGGGAGACCCGGGATATTCCTATCATAATAAGTACAAACGATGAGATGAGTGATGATGAGAAGAAATCTCTTAACCATATTGTTGAAAATATTACGGTTAAATCCAAAGGTCATCCGCTTGATGTGCTTAAAGTTGTCAGAGACAGGATCCGTCTTCAGGAAGAAAATGCAGAGATGCCTAACCCTATAGAACTGCCGGAGAAGCCGAAAGCAGAAACAATTGAAGAAACTATCCCGGAGGAACTTCCTGCTGAAGAAGAGATTGCTGTTAACGGAGATGTACTGATAGTCGACGATGATTCAGATACCCTTTTTACTCTTAATGAAATTGTTACCTCCTGTAATTGTAATACTACAATGGTCACGGGAGGAAAAGAATGTCTTGAAGCCCTTGCCGTTAAAATTCCTGATCTTATACTGCTTGATATAATGATGCCGGGGATGGATGGGTTCCAGACATTGAACAGAATTAAACAAAATAAATTGTGGCAGAATATTCCGGTCTTTGCGGTAACTGCCAAAGCCATGGTAGAGGATAAAGAGATAATTCTAAGACATGGATTTGATGATTATATCTCAAAACCTGTTAATTCCGCTTCTATGGCATTTAAAATTGAACGACTATTCTCGAAATTAAATACTGTGGTCAAATGAAAAAAATTCTTGTAATCGACGATCTTCCGGAAAATGTATTCCTCCTGCAGGACAGACTTGAAAGCGAGGGATATGAGGTGATTACCGCCTATGAAGGAAAATCAGGACTTAATAAAGCTATTTCAGAACAACCGGATCTGATTCTTCTTGATATAATGATGCCCGATATTACTGGTCTTGATGTTTGTAAGAAATTAGTCAGTAATGACGAAACTGCCCACATACCTATAATTTTAGTTACTGCTAAGATTGAAGCAGAGGATACGAAAGAAGGACTTGAGGCCGGAGCTTTTGATTATATTAAAAAACCCTTCAACAGAGTTGAACTTCTGGCAAGAGTAAAATCAGCGCTCAAATTATCTGATGCCAGGAAACAATTAATCGAAGCTGAAAGAAGTAAATTATTTGCGGCGACAGTGGTAACCGCAAATCATAAGATAAAACAGCCTCTTACCCTTATGAGTCTCTCAGCAGCAGCCATCAAAAGAGAAATCAGCAAAGAGGTTATTTCAACCGAAGCAATAAACAAGAGATTGGATTATATAACAACAGCTATCAAAGAAATAAATAATATTCTTAACCAGCTTCATACAATAAAAAAACCGGTTCTGTCCGATTATGTTAAGAATATAAAAATGATAGATGTAGATACTGAAGAAGAGTCTGCACCCTGATTAAATCAGCTTCTGAATGGTTGAGAACATTGTATCAAATTCATAGGGTTTTGTAAGGGTAGCCGTAATCCCCGCTTCTTTTAAGTTCAGATTTTCTTCCAGCCCCATACTGCCTGATGACAGGATGACAGGCATTTTGAAATCAAGTTCTCTGATTTTCTGAACTGTTTCCAGTCCATTCATTTCAGGCATATTATAATCCACAATTACCAGATCAGCTTTTATCTCCTCAGTCAGAATCCTCAATCCTTCTGATCCGGAACCAACCTTGATCACATTATAACCGTTCGATTCCAGCATTTCTGCGAGCAGATCTCTCAGCATAACCTCATCATCAATCAGTAATATAATTTTATCCGTCGGAGCAGTTCTTTCGGCTATATTCGGTTCGTAAGCGGGGAGAAACACATCAAAGGTTGTCCCATGACCAATGGTACTTGAGACTTCTATATGTCCGCTGTGGGCCTTAATAATCCCGTATGTAACATATAATCCCAACCCGGATCCGGTTTCTTTAACTTTAGTTGAAAAGTACGGATCAAATATCCTTTGCACATTTTGTTCTTCAATACCCGATCCATTGTCACTGACAGAAAAATGGACATACTTACCCTTATTAAGAAGAGGATATTTGAAAATATTCTCTTCGTCAATAGTAATGTTTGACGCTTCGAGTTTTATTTTGCCATTTCCCTCAATTGCCTCTTTTGCATTGACGCAAAGATTTAAGAGCACCTGATAAATCTCCGTTCCATTACCCAGAACATCGTGCAGGTTCTCATCCACACTGCTCTCAAAATGAATCTTCCGTGGAAAAGTTTGTGAGATGACTTTTGAAATCTCTGTCATTAATAGATTAGGCTTTATAATTTCTTTTCTTTTGGGAGTGGGCTTGCCGAATGAAAGAAGTCCCTTGGTGAGATCACGGGCCCTTATAGAACAATTTTCAATATTATCTATTAATCGATATATATTTTCATTCTCCGGCACTCGTTTTTTGAGAAGGTTTAAGCTCCCAAAAATGCTGGACAAAAGATTACTGAAGTCGTGCGCCATTCCGCTCGACAGTTTGCCTATTGTCTCAAGTTTCTGTGCCTGCAGAAGTCTGTTTTCAAGCGTTGTGTTTAGTTCCCGTGTCCTTATGCTGCTAATTGAAAATGCAAGAAGGACGGCCAGCTGCTCGCTATTATTGATATCGAGCGTTGTATAAACTTCTTTCTTTCGGCCCACAATAATCACTGCCAGAAGTTTTTCATCAAAAAACGCAGGCGAAATAACAAGAGATTCACACTGAAAGAATCGTGTAAGATTAAAACCAATGTTGTTGGGATAATTTAAAGCGAGAAGAGAGTGTTTGTTTACATTAAGCCATTTGGTAATGAATGAGAAATTGGCCCCCACCTCCCTTTCCATCTCTTTTTGATTTTTAATTATCTCCTTATCGTCCTGAAGCAGAAATTCATATTTATTAATATCATTAAAAATAACGACTAGTCCGAAATCACTTTTAGATAATTCTATGCTCTTTTTTAATATTTCTCCGGCTAATATCTGCAGCGACTTTTCTTTTACCACCATCGTTAGAATGTTCTGCTGCTCTTCCTGAAATTTTAGATTTTTCTGAATAAGATCAGAGTCTGTGAATTCCTGGGAGCTTTCGTGGCGTATGCTATGAACTTTGACAAAGTGGCCTTCGGTCTTACCCCTGGAAACAAGAGGAGAAATTAGAACCAGGTGATTATCATCCTGAATTTGAAAAGGTTTGGATCTGTCCGCCGAAACATTTTCTAACATGTTCTCAGTGATGTCAAGCAGAACTTGCAGCGGTTTTCCTTTTATACGTCTGGAATTAATCAATGATTTAAATTGCTGATTATACCAGGTAACCTTAAAAGAATGGTCGGTAATTGCATAGGCAGAATCATCTGTTTCTAAAATATCAATAAGGGGATATTTAGAAACGAGGGGTTTAGACATATTTTCAGCTTATTAATCTTGTTTAATTTCGTATTTCTTAATCTTTGTATAAAGCGTTTTTGGACTTATCCCCAGCTGATTGGCGGTCTGGGTTCTATCCCATCTGTTCCTCTTTAGTACTTTGGCTATATGACGCTTTTCAACCTCTTCCATACTAAGCACTGATAAATCCTCCTCGGATTCTGAGGTAATCGAACTTTCTTTATATGAAGGCAGATGGGGCAGATTCAAATCGTCAGGTTTAATTATATCTCCCTCGGCAAATATTATAGCCCGCTCGATAATATGTTCCAGCTCCCTGATATTTCCCGGAAAATTGTAGCTTAATAGTACCCTCTCTGCTTCGGAAGAGATTTTCTTAGGGGCTCTTACCGGAGACTTGGTAGTAAGGAAATGGCTGGCTAGTTGAGAAATATCTTCCTTTCTGTCCCGCAAAGGAGGAATCGTCAGCGTTATAACGTTCAGACGGAAAAGAAGATCCCGCCTGAAATTTTTATTGTCTGCTTCTTCCATAAGATTTCTGTTTGTTGCCCCTATTACGCGGACATTAGAGGTCAGGTTGGTTACACCGCCTATCCTTCTGTATTCTCCGTTTTCCAAAAACCTTAATAGCTTTGGCTGCAGAGTGAGACTCAGCTCGCCAATTTCATCAAGAAATAGTGTTCCCCCATGTGCAATTTCAACAAGACCTTGTTTTGTGTTTTTTGCATCGGTGAAAGCTCCTTTTTCGTGTCCAAATAATTCGCTTTCTATAAGTTGATCGGGAAGAGATGCGCAGTTTATTACCACAAAGGGTTTATCATTTCTTGCTGAATGTTTATGAATGTATTCAGCAAAAAGCTCCTTGCCCGTACCTGTTTCCCCCTCAATAAGAATGTTGGAATCAGACATTGCAGATTTATTTGCAAGATTTATAACTCTTTGTAGTTCAGGACTATCACCAATTATTGTGTTAGATAGTTTTTTATTTACCTGACTTGACAGAATTGCATTCTTAACTATAAGCTCTTTATGCTCAACTGACCGGTTAATCGTAACAAGCAGTTCGTCAAAATTGTAAGGTTTGGTAATAAAATCATAAGCCCCCAGTTTGATACACTCAATTGCTTTCCTGATTTCTGACTGTGCAGATAAAATGATAACCTGGATTGAGGCATTATATTCGGAAACGAACTTGAGCACTTCCTCGCCCGAGACTTCCTTCATATTTAAATCTAGCAGAAGAATATCATAGTTTTTCCGCTTGATCGCTTCTATCGCATATTGTCCGTCATAAACAGTATCGACAGAAAAACCTTCTTCAAGAAGCTGTTCTTTTAATAAATAACAAAGAGTTTCATCATCATCACATACTAAAATCTTAGAGTTTTTTGTCATTAGGACCCTATTTTATATTGAAGAGAAATAGCCAATTTGGAATAAAAATCTCAATTTTTTATATTTGAAGCTCTCATTTTTTTATTGGGCGCGTAGCTCAGGGGTAGAGCATCTGCCTTTTAAGCAGAGGGTCGGTGGTTCGAGCCCACCCGCGCTCACTTACTAATTCAAAATCATCATTGCCCTGTAAATTTTACAGGGCATTTTTATTACAAAAATAATCAAAAAATACAATATTTTATATTAATACATTAATTAAATAACAGCAAGTTGCAAAGGGGATTGCCTTCATATATTGTAATCTTACTGTAATTCTTTTATTATTAAGGAAATCATAATAATATTTCTGCTAATTACACTGTTTAGACTTCTAATTGAGGATATTTCGTGGGTGAAATAGTTTTCTGGACCATTTTAAGAATTTCGATTCTGATTCCCGTCCTATGGATTGCACAGGGATATATCGAATTTCAGTTCTGGTGGACTATTGTGCTTATGTCGGTATATGGGGTTATAATCCACCCGGCAGTCATTCATTATCGACTTTTTGAGGAAAGAAATAAGGAAATTATAAACTCTACCCTTTGTTCATCCTGTAAGCATTTCGACCGTTCAGCAGTGCTCTGTATGAAATACGACAAACATCCCACAAAGTCATTTCTACCCTGTGATGGAGATGATTGGACCCCTAAAATTCCAAACACCGGGAAAGAAGATATCTTCAACCAATAATTCCCCTCTGATTTTCATCTCTATTCCGTATTGAATAATTTATTATTGACTTTGATTTTTTGTTTTGATCCTAAATGAAAAACGAGCATACCCGTTTTATTTACATAGATCTATTAAGAGGGTGGGCATTAATTATAATGATTGAAGTTCATGTTTTTAATGCCTTTATCCTGGCATCATTAAGAGAAACCGGATGGTTTCATCTTTTAAATTTTATTAATGGCCTGGTTGCACCTGCATTTTTATTTGTAAGCGGATTCGCATTTATAATTTCAACGGAAAGAAGAATTGAGGATTTAAGAAAATTTAAGGGTTACTTCTGGAAAAAGATGAGCAGGATCGGATTAATCTTTTTAGCCGGATACTCTCTTCATTTACCGTTTTTTTCTTTTGCACAGATAGTTAACAATCCTTCTCATGGCTATCTTATTACCTGGTTTAACGTTGATATTCTTCAGTGCATTGCTTCGGGATTGCTTCTTTTACTGTTATTACGAATTACAATTAAAAATGAAAGATTGTTTTACTCTTTTTTAATATGGAGTGTAATTCTGATTAGCCTTTTTTCTCCTCTCATTTGGAAAATTGACTTTAGCAAATATATTCCTGTCTTCTTTGCCGATTATTTTAATCCCAATAATGGTTCTTACTTCCCCTTGTTTCCCTGGCTGTTCTTTCTTTTATCAGGAGCTGTTTACTCAAGGTATTATATTACCGCTCGCACGGATAAACGTGAAAATAATTTTATAAAAAAAATATTACTGTATAGTCTGATCCCGATCTTTCTCGGACATCTTTTCTTTTCCGATTTGTTTAACTCACCTATATTTAGCATCCGTCCCAACCCCATGTTTTTATATCAGCGTCTTGGATATGTACTTGTGTTATCGTCTTTTTTCTGGTATTATGCAAATGCAAGACAAACAAAAAAATCTTTTGTTCTTGATGTCAGCAGGGAATCTCTCCTTATCTATTGGCTTCACCTTGAGGTCATATATTCAAAAATATGGAATGGAAGAAGTCTGGCTGAAATAATTGACAGCAGTTTTTCAGTTATTGAATGTATTGGGGTTACTGTTGCGCTTCTCTTTTTTATGATACTAGTTGGCAATATCTGGGGGACAATTAAAAAGAAATACCCCACTTATATACGACCGGCTGTCTCAACATTAATTCTTGTTGTAATCCTGATATTTTTATTACGGTAGAAAAATAGTTTTTTAGTAAAAAGAATATATGACCATCAGCCGAATATTTTCTTTAGCTCTGCTTTTCTGTACTCAAATATCTTTTGAATTCTTTTTTTTATAAATAATGAATGAATAAAATCCCCGATTTTGCCAAAGGGAAGCCCATAGTTTACCTCATCGCTCATCAATATTCCTCCATCTACCGTCTTAAATCGATGTCTATGATGCCAGAATTTGTAAGGTCCAAACCTTTGTACATCTATAAAAGAATTGGGCTCATCTACAAACACTATTTCAGTTACCCAGTTTGAAGGAATCTTGAAAATTGGCCTTAATTTGTAGGTAATTATCATCCCGGAATAAATATCCTTTTCCGGATTATTTGTAATCTCAAAGTTCATATCGGGCGGTGTTATTTTGATTAAATTCTTAGGATCCGAGAAAAATGACCAGGCTTCATTTATACTTATAGGAAGCTGTTGTTCTTCATAAAGTCTGTATATTTTCATTAATTTCCTGTCTTTTTCTTAATAAACAAACCTATTCATAAGATAATTCCAAATTAACAAACGATTTTAACTTATTTAATTATAATAGCTTACAGCGTTTTTACGTGTTCTGAGTTACTTGATATTCTATAAAATTATTGTAACATGATGTGTGTTTCAACGATTCAATACCAAACAATGAATAGAGTGACCTCAATAGGAGAAATTTTATTTGATGTTTATCCAAAATCAAAGACACTTGGGGGGGCATCGTTTAACTTTATTTATCATGTAATTAAACTTACCGGAAATGGCAATTTTGTAAGCCGGATAGGACAAGATGAAAACGGTAATCGGATACTGAAATTTCTCTCTGAAAACGATATATCAGGCGAATACATTCAAACTGACCCTGTTCATCCTACCGGTGAATCGATTGCTACGCTTGACGCCAATAAAGTTCCCGACTGGCAGATAAAAACGGATACTGCATACGATTACATTGAAAATACAGATGAAGTTGAAAAACTTATTAATGAAAAAACTGACTGCCTATACTTCGGTACGCTCGCTCAGCGCAATATAAAAAGCAGGGAAACAATTCATCATTTTTTTAATAGAAATTTAAAGTATTTCTGTGATTTAAATATCAGACAGAATTTTTATACGAGGGATTTAGTTGAGGATTGTATCACTGCTTGTAATATCCTGAAGCTGAACATTGAAGAACTGCGCCTGGTCAATTCGCTGCTTCTTAAGAAAAAATACGATACCTATGAGACTCCTATAACTTTATTAAAAGAATATTCGGTTGAACGACTTTGTGTTACTCATGGCGATCAGGGGGCCGTCATTTATGAGGGAGAACAGAACAACCGGTACAAGTTAAAGATTGACAATGTTATAGATACGGTGGGGGCGGGCGATGCATATGCTGCGGTTTTCTGTATAGGATATCTTGAAGGGTGGGACATTACAAAAACAAATGAGATCGCTTCCAATTTTGCGGGAGAAATTGTCAGAATAAACGGGGCAATTCCGAAGGATTTAACTTTTTATGATAAATATAAAGAGTTAGTGAATGGCTGATCAGAAAAAAACGGGATTATATATTCAGCTGTACAGTATTCATGGTCTAATTCGCAGTAAGAATCCTGAGTTCGGTCGTGATGCTGATACGGGAGGTCAAATCAAATACGTTTTAGAGCTTGCGAACGCTTTAAGTCGCGATCAGAGAGTCGAAAAGGTTGAACTTATAACGCGTCAGATAAAAGATAAAGATGTGTTCGGGGATTATGCAGAGGCTGTGGAAAAAGTTAATGATAAGTTCAGCATAGTCAGAATAAGAGCCGGGGGAGGAAAATACCTCCGCAAGGAACTTCTTTGGAATCATTTGGAAGAATTTGTTGATAAAAGTATAAAGCATATAAAATCAGTTGGTCGTCTCCCTGATATAATTCACAGCCACTATGCCGATGCCGGCTATGTATGCAGTGAACTAACAAAGTTCTTCGGAATACCTTTTATACACACCGGTCATTCCCTCGGAAAAGATAAACTAAGAAAATTGCTGAACGACGGAATGAATAAAGATGAAATCGAGAAACGCTATAAGATAAGCCGCCGGATAAGAACTGAAGAGGAAATTATTTACTTCGCTGACTTGATCGTAACCAGCACATCTCAGGAAATTGATAAACAATACGGGGACTATGAAAATACTGATAAAAGTAAATTTATAGTGATTCCGCCGGGTGTAGATATCAATAAATTCTACCCGTACAATCAGCAGTCCAAAGATAAAGAGGAATCTGAAAAATGGAAGGGAATAATCGGTGAGAAGCTCTTTCGTTTTTTTGTAGATGTTAATAAACCAATGATTCTGACCATTTGCCGACCCGATAAAAGAAAAAATATTTCCGGCCTGATTAAGGCGTATGGAGAAAATAAAAACCTTCAGTATAAATCCAACCTGGCCATATTTGCCGGGATAAGGGAAGATATAAAGGAAATGCCCGAAAACGAACGCGAGGTTTTAACAGAGATTTTATTGCTTATGGACAAGTATAATTTATACGGTAAAATGGCGATACCCAAAAGACATAATACAGAACATGAGATTCCTCAGTTATACCGTATAGCCGCACAATCCCGGGGAATATTTGTAAATGCAGCTCTTGTAGAGCCTTTTGGTCTAACTCTTATTGAAGCCGCAGCTTCCGGTGTTCCCGTTGTTGCAACAGATGATGGCGGACCCAGGGATATTATTAAGAATTGTGAAAACGGCATCCTGGTTGATGTTTCTGACTCCAATAATATTGCTGAAGCTATCCGGAAAATTCTGGATGATCAGGACTTATGGGATACCTTCTCAAGTAATGGAATTAAAAACGTTAAAGAGCACTATACGTGGGAAGCCCATAAAGAATCTTATCTCGCTGAAATAGAAAAACTTATGGGGAAGGAACTTATTAAGAAAAATACATTCGCTACGGTTGGGAAAAAGCTCTTCTCAATGGAAAAACTGATAGTATCTGATATTGATAATACCCTTCTGGGAAACCAGGAAAGTCTTAATGAATTTAAAGCAATACTCTCGTCAAAAAATAACAAACCGGGATTTGCGGTTGCAACCGGCAGAACAGTGGACTCAACAATAAACGTGTTAAAAGAACATAATGTGCCGATACCGGATGTGATTATCTCCTCTGTGGGTTCCGAAATTTATTATAACTTTAAAGAAGATCTGATATATTCAAAAGGATGGGATGCACATATTGCTCATCATTGGCAGAGAAATAAAGTAGAAGAAGTCTTAAAACAGTTTAATTTTCTTACGCCGCAGGAAGATTTCACTCAGCGAAAATTCAAAATAAGCTACTTTATGGAGGATGATCCCGATTATTTAAAGAAGGTAAAAGAAACACTTATCAAAAATCGACTTAAAACAACGGTAATATTCAGTCATGGACAGTTTTTAGACGTTCTGCCCTACAGGGCATCAAAAGGAAAGGCTATTCGATACCTGGCTTATAGATGGAATATTCCCTATGAACATATCCTGGTGGCAGGAGATTCCGGAAATGACAGCGAAATGCTGAAGGGTGAATTGCTCGGTGTAATAGTATCAAACTATAGCAAAGAGTTGGAAGGATTAAAAGGCAGCAAGAGAATTTATTTTGCCAAAAGGGAATTTGCCGGGGGAATAATTGATGGAATAAAACACTATAAATTTCTTAATCTGTAAAGGACGTTAAGTTTGAGTAAACAAATAACCAAGACAATTGAAGATAATAAAAAAGATTTTTTCCGATATCTTAACAAAGTTTCCTCGAGTGAAAATAAGCTGATGGTTTACGGGAATCTCAAAGAGATTCTTGATGGTTTTATAAAAAGTGACAAAAACAAGGGTAACTATAATTCTATAAGAGAAGTGATTCGGAAAGTAACTGAATCAGTAACTATTGGCAGCTGTATCTATTTTGAAATAAGGGGCAGTATTGGTCACTCAGACTTTTATAAATTCAATATTGAAGAAAAGTTTTTTGAAGAGACTGATGTAAATGCTTATCTGGAAGCAAAAGAAAATTATATTTCGTCTAATAAAGAGGAAGATATCCTTTCTCTGAACTTCAGAACCTTCTACGATAAATTTCCAAGCATACGAGAGGCTAAAAGTATAGGGCGCGGGGTTGAGTTTCTTAACCGTTACCTTTCCAGTACAATGTTCACTCATCCGGAAAAAATGAGGAAGGCATTATTTGATTTCCTTTTTGTGCACAAACATAACTCCCATCAGTTGATTCTGAACGATCGGGTTAAAGATCCGGATGATTTGAGCAGTAGAATTGATAAGGCTATAAACTTTCTCAAGAAGAAACCTGATAATGAAGAATACAAAAGCTTCAGGAACGAACTTCAGGAAATTGGATTCGAAAGAGGGCTGGGAAATAATGCTGGTTCGGTAATAGAAAGTCTTAAACAACTCGATAACCTGCTTCAGACTCCTGATTTTTTTGCTTTAAAGAAATTCCTCTCAAATGTTCCCATGATTTTTAATATAGCAATTATTTCACCACATGGATATTTCGGTCAGGAAGGTGTTCTTGGACTGCCCGACACCGGAGGACAGGTTGTCTATATACTTGATCAGGTTAAAGCACTGGAAAAGGCAATGATTGAATCTCTTTCAGAAGCCGGGGTAGAAGCCAGCCCGAAAATAATTATACTCACACGCCTGATTCCAAATGCCGGAAATACTAAATCAAATCAGAGACTTGAAAAAGTATATGACACAGAAAATTCATGGATACTTCGTGTTCCTTTTCGTTCAAATAATCCGGCAATCACCGATAACTGGATATCTCGTTTTGAAGTCTGGCCGTACCTTGAAAATTTTGCGGAAGATTCATATAAGGAACTCCTAGCCGAATTTGGTACCCGGCCTGATTTTATAATCGGTAATTACTCCGATGGAAATACGGTTGCTTTCATGCTTTCAAGAAAATACGGCGTAACACAATGTAATATCGCACATGCCCTGGAAAAGAGTAAATATCTATACAGTGCTCTTTACTGGAAGAATCTTGAAGAACAATACCATTTCTCCACTCAGTTTACAGCCGACCTTATTGCGATGAATGCCGCTAATATTATCATTACCTCAACTTATCAGGAAATAGCCGGGACGGAAGATAGTATAGGTCAATATGAATCCTATAAATATTTTACAATGCCGGAATTATATCGGGTTACGGGAGGTATAAACCTGTTTCATCCCAAATTCAATATAGTCCCGCCGGGGGTAAACTTTAATTTTTATTTTCCATATACACAGGAAGATGACAGACTGCACGAAACAAAAAGGGACCTGAATGACCTTTTATTTAATAATGCAGACGACCCTGATGTAGTAGGTAATCTGAAAAATCCCAACCTGACGCCTGTTTTTTCCCTGGCAAGACTTGATAAAATTAAAAATTTAACCTCCCTTGCCAGATGGTTTGGAGAAAGTAAAGAGCTGCAGGAAATATCTAACCTGATCATTGTCGCAGGAAATGTCAGAACGGAAGATTCAAATGATGAGGAAGAAAAAGAGCAGATTCAATTGATGCATTCCATCATAAAAGAGTACAACCTGCATGATAAGATCCGGTGGATAGGCAAACTGTTCCGAAAGGACCAGACGGGAGAAGTATACAGGTTAATTGCGGACCATAAAGGTGTTTTTGTTCAGCCTGCATTGTTTGAGGGCTTCGGCCTAACCGTACTGGAAGCAATGCATTCCGGCCTTCCTGTATTTGCTACCATGTATGGAGGTCCTCTCGAAATAATTGAAGATCAGATTAATGGATTTCATATAGATCCTGTTAATGCGGATGAAACGACAAAAAAATTACTAGATTTCCTTCGAAAAGTTCAAAAAGATGACTCGCTGTGGAATAGAATTTCAAAACGGGCTATTGAAAGAGTGGAAAAAGATTATAACTGGGATCTGTATGCGAAAAAACTACTGGAACTTGCAAAGATCTATGGATTCTGGCGATATACTACAAATATCGAAATGGAAGAGATGAATTCATACCTGGATGTTATATTTCATCTTCTCTACAAGCCGCGGGCTAAAGCTATCCGGGAGAACCATAAAAATTTTAGATAGACAATTTTTTTAACCGTATCTCCTTCTTGTTTATCTGCATCATTTCATCGATAAGCTGATTAATTTTCTTCCTGTCAGCCTGATTGGTTAAGTATTTATCACAATCTTCTATCAATACCTCAACCTCGTTTATTATAAGGTTTTCAAATTTGGTGGGTTCTGTGGAAAGAAGTATTGCCTTCAATGAGTTGAGAAGTTTTATGATTACAACCACATCATTTTTTCCGTATTCCCGTATGGGTGCAAAACAATAATAAATCAGGTTTTCATTAGAAGGGTTGCTTAACAATATTCTCGGCTTTTCATCATTATAGATGAACCTTTTTTCTTTCAGTTTAAGCTTTAAGGCAAGAAGATCTGTCAGGTAATCTATGGCTTTCACCGCTGTGCCGGGATCATTAATTCCGGGACTTAAAGCTTTAACGGCCGTTTCCGTAATTTGCTTAAATCCGAAATAATAATTCTCTTTTACAATTTCTTCTTCAAAGAAAATGAAGTTGCTGAGCAGCTCTTCCCGGGTTTTATCTTCAGGTTCATTACTGATCCTGGCCATGGGGAAATTCTTCAGAATAAAGGTGCCGAGAGGAATTGTGATTTCCAGTCGGCTGTTATTCTTTTTAAGAATTGCCAGGATTTTATTTTGTTCTATTCTTTGCAGATATCCGGACTGTGGACTTTTGAGCACCGCCCAGTTTTCGCTGGCTTCAAAACCAGACTCGTCCGGATTTTTATTTTCTTCTTCCTCTTTCTTTAACCCGGCTAAAGTTTTTATATATATACTCTGAAGAATATTTCCGATCTGTATTGAATTTGAGATTGAATGAATAAAATATACAAACAGAATAAGGCAGGTTATTCCGAAACACTCTCCTATAAAAATTGCAAATCCCGGAACCGAGACACTAAAATGTTTTGAATCAATGTTTATCATTATGATGAAGCTGTAAATAAGCGTACCAACATAAAATCCCAATACAATCTGATGGAATTTTCTGGAAATTAAACCCGGGATAATTCTTGGAGAGTAGTTAGTTGCAGCCTGGTTGAAGACGATCATAACCATAGTGAAACTGAAAACGGTGAGTGAAATAACTCCGCCGGCTATCGTACTCATTATTATCCTGGCGGTATCCTGGCTGGAAATTGTTAGCAGGGGGAAATTCTTTATGAAATATTTGGTATATCCGCTTGATTCAAGAAATATCATCCCCGCGCTTATTAGAAAAAACAAAAGACTGATCAGGGTAGGATAAAAACCAATGCTGTTGGTTAACAGATGATACCATACTTTTATTTTATAGGTTAGTTTATTCATTCTTCGATAATTTATTAATGAATTATTTATCGATGTATGCAGCCTGTCACGGTCAAAAATGAAGTGATCCTGCCCGATTTAGGTAGAATGTTTTTAGGCTATGGATTATCTTTATTGTTTTAATTCGTTAATAATTGGTTAAAGGTATTTATGAATACGAGCAAAAGCCGTCAGCTGTTCGAGGATGCAAAGAAAGTTATTCCGGGAGGTGTTAACTCACCTGTCAGGGCATTCAAATCTGTGGGGGGGGATCCTTTGTTTATTGCAAGCGGGGCCGGTTCAAGAATGTTTGATGCCGACGGGAATGATTTTATCGATTATATTGGCAGCTGGGGACCCCACCTGTTCGGACATAATCCTCCCTTTATAATAAAAGCCCTGGAAGAAGCTCTTAAAAACGGAACCAGCTTTGGTGCTCCCACCTCTCTTGAAGTAGAGATGGCAAAACTTATAACTGAACTTGTCCCCTCTGTGGAAATGGTAAGGATGGTTAACAGCGGGACAGAGGCGACTATGAGCGCAATAAGAGCTGCTAGAGGATATACCGGAAAAGAAAAATTTATAAAGTTTGAGGGCTGTTATCACGGTCATGCCGATTATTTCCTGATAAAAGCCGGATCCGGTGCTTTAACGCTCGGAGTACCGACAAGTCCGGGTGTAACCAAAGGTAATGCTGCAGACACACTGGTAGCAGATTATAACGACATTGAATCGGTAAAGAAGTTAATAAGTGCCAACAAAAATGAAATTGCGGCTGTAATTATTGAACCGATTGCCGGAAATATGGGTGTGGTTAGATCTTCAAATGAATTCATAACTGAACTAAGAAAGATTTGCGATGAGGAAAGAATTGTTCTGATATTTGATGAAGTTATGACTGGCTTTCGTGTTGCAAAAGGAGGCGCTCAGGAAATTCTTGGAATTAAACCCGATCTAACTACTTTCGGTAAAATCATAGGCGGAGGCTTGCCTGTTGGAGGATTCGGCGGCAAAAGCGAAATAATGCAGATGATTTCCCCGTCGGGACCAGTATACCAGGCAGGAACCTTAAGCGGAAATCCTCTGGCTATGGCTGCGGGATATGCGGCATTAACGCATATCCGGGAAAACCCCGGCTTATATGATGAACTTGATGAAAAGGGGAAAACTCTTGAAGAAGGATTTAGGCAGAATCTGAAAAAGCTGGGAAAAAATCTGGCTTTGAACCGGGTTGGGTCAATGTCATGCATGTTTTTTACCGAACACCCAGTAACCGATTTTCGCACAGCGGTTTCTTCAGATACTGAACTTTATGGAAAATATTTCCGTGGAATGCTTGAAAGAGGGATATACCTGGCGCCGGCTCAATTTGAAGCGGCATTTATTTCAACCGCACATTCGGCAGAAGATATTGAAAAAACTATAAAGGCAAACTTCGAAACATTGAAATCTATTTATTAGCTCCGGGTCATAATAATTGTGTTCTTTTATTACCCGGAGTATGACAATTCTGTCATACATTTTTATGCTGGTTTATTATTTGGTCAGTCCTTTTTTAAGACAGTATTTGTCCGCCTTTTATCCGCCTTTTGATCTCAAAATAAAACACCCCAAAAGACTGCGATTTCCGCTTGTTTTTGGGGTGTTGATATTTTAAACACTGACAAAATGTCACACTTAAATTTTGGCAAGTATACTGGAATCGCCAGACAGATTTGAGAAAAATTTAATCTACAGCTATTGGTACATCTTCCTCATCTTCGGGAATAACCTTAGCAATATCCGCTATTGAATCTCCATCCTTGAGGCGAATAACTCTTACTCCCTGGGTATTTCGGCCCATCACTCTTATATCAACCACACTCTGGCGGATAACCATCCCATGTGAAGAGATTATTACGAGTTCATCACCGTCAACCACTTCCATCATCGCTATCATTTTCCCGACTTTGTCACTTGTCTTAACTGTTATTACACCTTTTCCACCACGATGTGTAATCCTGTAATCATTTATATCCGAACGTTTCCCGAATCCTTTTTCAGTTACGACAAGAATTGTATCATTTCTTTTTATGACTAGCAGTCCTACCACTTTATCGCCTTTGGCCAGCTTTATTCCACGTACGCCGGTTGCAACTCTTCCCATGTCTCTGACATCCTTTTCGGTAAAGCGAATTGCAAAACCGTTCCGGGTTCCCAGCACGACATCATTATTTCCGTCAGTCATCTTAACAGAGATTAGTTTATCGCTTTTAACCAGGTTGATAGCATTTATACCGCCCTTCCTAACGTTGCCGTATGCAGAAAGTACCGTTTTCTTGATAGTTCCCTGTTCGGTTGCCATAACTAGGTAATGGCTGTCATCAAAGTCTTTGACCGTAACGAACGCCGTAATATTTTCTTCTTTATCCTTTTCGATCAGATTAAGAATAGACCGGCCCCTGGACGCCCGGCCGCCTTCGGGGATCTCAAAAACTTTCAGCCAGTAGCATTTTCCTCTGTCTGTAAAGAACAAAATGTACTGGTGAGTAGATGCGATAAACATATGCTCAATAAAGTCATCATCCTTGGTACCGGCACCCGTAACGCCTTTACCTCCGCGTCCCTGTTTTCTGTAGCCGCTAACCGGAAATCTTTTTATAAAGCCTTTATGGCTCATCGTAACAACTACATCTTCCTCGGCAATTATATCTTCAAGTGAAAACTCTTCATAATTATAAACGATTTCTGTTCTGCGGGCATCACCATACTTCTCTTTAATCAGAAGGAGTTCATCCTTTATGATAGAATACCTTTTTTCTTCACTTTCCAATATACCCTTGAGTTTTTCAATCAGTTTGATAGTCTCTTTGTATTCGTCTTCAATCTTCTTCCTTTCAAGTCCTGTCAGGCGCTGAAGCCTCATATCAAGTATCGCTTTAGCCTGCACATCGCTGAGCTTAAACTTGCGCATAAGGTTATTCTTTGCGGTCTCAACATCTCTGGATTTCTTAATGGTTTCAATAACAGCATCTATATTATCAAGTGCTATTATATATCCCTCAAGTATATGGGCCCTTCTCTCCGCAGCGTCAAGTTCATATTTTGTTCTGCGGATAAGCACTTCCATCCTGTGATCGATGAAATGTTTCATCATCGCTTTTAGGGTAAGCACCTGCGGAACACCATTTACCAGGGCGAGCATAATCACGCCAAACGTTGTCTGCATCTGGGTGTGTTTAAATAGCTGATTAAGAACAACCGAAGGCTGTGCATCCCGCTTCAGTTCTACAACAACACGCATACCATCACGGTCAGATTCATCCCTAATATTCGAAATGTCAGTTAGTTTTCCAGCGCGAACAAGGTCTGCCATCTTTTCAATAAGATTTGCTTTGTTAACCTGATATGGCAGTTCCGTAATTATGATATTTTCTTTATTGTTCTTAAGGGTTTCAATATTAGCTTTTGCTCTTATTATAACCCGACCGCGGCCTGTCAGATATGCCTCTTTTACTCCTTCGTATCCAAAGATAATCCCTCCCGTTGGAAAATCGGGTGCGGTGACAATCTTCATCATTTTTTCGTCGGATATCGCCGGGTTTTTTATATATGCAATGAGTCCGTCAATAATCTCAGTGAGGTTGTGAGGCGGAATATTTGTAGCCATTCCAACAGCTATCCCGCTTGCACCGTTAACAAGAAGGTTGGGAAGATAAGAGGGAAGTACAACCGGCTCCTGCAAAGAATCATCGAAATTGGGTGCAAAATCCACAGTGTTTTTATCGAGATCGCGAAGCATTTCTTCGGCAATCCGGTGCAGTCTCGCCTCCGTATAACGCATAGCCGCAGGTGAATCCCCATCAACCGAACCAAAATTCCCCTGTCCATTTACAAGAGGATAGCGTAACGAAAATTCCTGCACCATTCTAACCATACTGTCATATACAGCGGTATCTCCGTGAGGGTGATACTTACCAAGAACTTCTCCGACTATCCTGGCCGACTTTTTATAAGGTTTATTATAGGCTACACCAAGCTCGTGCATGCCGAACAGTACCCTCCGGTGTACGGGTTTCAATCCGTCTCTCACATCCGGAAGGGCCCGGGATACGATTACCGACATAGAGTAATCGATGTAAGATGACTTCATCTCTTCTTCTAGTGATACAGGAACTATTTTTTCAAATATCGTCGCCATAATTAATCTTTTTTAATTTGATACTAATTTTTTAATTATACATCGAGGTTTCTGACATACTTTGCATGCTTCTCGATAAATTCTCTTCTCGGTTCTACAGCATCTCCCATAAGGGTTTCGAATATTTTATCTGCAGTAGCGGCACTTTCCAATGTTACCTGGAGTACTGTTCTGGTTTCAGGATTCATTGTTGTTTCCCACAGCTGCTCGGGATTCATTTCACCCAAACCTTTATAACGAGAGATACTGACTCCTTTAACCGACCCCTCCTCAATCATTTCCTCAACCAGTTCTTCAGTGTCTTCTTTTCCGTTAACTTTAAGACGCTTTAATATTTCATCTCTTTCTTTATCGTCGAAAGCATAAAACTCCTGCTTGCCTTTTTTCACTTTATATAACGGGGGTTGAGCAATATATACTTTTCCGGATGTGATCAGCTCCGCCATATAGCGGTAAAGGAAGGTTAAAAGCAGGGTACGGATATGGCTGCCGTCAACATCGGCATCTGTCATTAATATGATTTTCCCATATCGTGACTTAGCCTGATCGAAATCCTGCCCTAGTCCGGCTCCTATCGCAGAAATAATAGCTTTGATTTCATTGTTCTCAAGGATCTTATTCATTTTAGCTTTTTCTACATTCAGGATCTTTCCTTTAAGCGGCAGTATAGCCTGGAATCTTCTGTCTCTTCCCTGTTTTGCGGATCCTCCCGCGGAGTCACCCTCAACGATATAAATCTCACAATGTTCGGGATCTGTAATCGAACAATCTGCTAACTTTCCCGGCAGATTCATGCTGTCGAGAGCATTTTTCCTTCTGGCAAGGTCCCGGGCTTTCCTGGCTGCTTCTCTCGCTTCGGCAGCACGCATACATTTTTCTATTACTTTCTTGCCTACGGAGGGATTTTCCTCCAGGAATTCCGAAAGCTTTTCACCAACCATTGTTTCAACAGCCGACTTGGTTTCGCTGTTCCCCAGCTTTGTTTTTGTTTGTCCTTCAAACTGTGGATCTGCAACTTTAACCGATATTACAGCAGTAAGACCTTCCCTGAAATCATCACCGGTAAGACTGATCTTATCATCTTTAATCAAACCATTTTTTGATGCGTAGTTATTCATCGTCCTTGTCAACGCTGTCTTAAACCCGACAAGGTGAGTGCCGCCCTCATGGGTATTTATATTGTTCACATAGGAGAAGATATTCTCGCTGTATCCGTCCGTATACTGGAAAGCTATTTCTATCGGAGTGTTATCTCTTTCGCCCTCTATATATATTGTTTTGTGCAATACCTGCCGGGCTTCATCGAGGTATTTGACAAATTCAATAAGCCCGCCCTTAAAATGAAAACTCTCTTCCTCCCCGTTTCTCTCGTCTTTGATATTTATGGTAACATCCTTGTTAAGGTATGCCAGCTCCCTCATTCTTTCCGCAATAGTATCAAACTTAAATTTATCAATTTTAAATATTTCACTGTCGGGGAAAAATGTTGTTTTTGTTCCGGATTCATTTTTCTTGGCTTTTCCTATCTCGGCAACCGGTTTAACCGGGAAGCCTCTTCTATACTCCTGGAAATAAACCTTCCCGTTGCGTTTAACTTCTACCTTGCACCATTCTGATAAAGCATTTACAACAGAAACTCCGACTCCATGTAGTCCGCCCGAAACCTTATAGGTGTTTTTATCGAATTTTCCTCCGGCGTGCAGGACGGTCATAACAACTTCCAGAGCCGATCGTTTTTCTTCGGGATGCATATCTACAGGAATGCCTCTTCCGTTATCTTCAACGGTAAGACTCTCATCCTTATTTATCGTTATATCAATTTTATCTGCGTATCCGGCCAGAGCCTCATCGATACTGTTATCCACCACCTCATTTACAAGGTGATGAAATCCTCTCGTGCTTACGTCTCCTATGTACATAGCGGGTCTTTTTCTTACTGCCTCAAGACCCTTTAGAACGTTTATATTTTTAGCACTATAATCACTTGTTTTTGCTTTTGTCATACATCCTGACCATTAGATTAGTTTGTTTCGTTAAGGGACATCACTGAAATCTTATCCCTTTTATTCTTTCTTCGTTAAAATATTTATTGACTTTGCTTACCAGCTGACTTTCGCGGAATTTTAATTCGCTGCGGAGAATGGAGTTCTCAACACTTATAAATAATATTTTATTGTAAACCTTTACCGGTCTTACAACTTTTTTCATTTCAGGAAAAATCTTAAAGAATTCGAGGATAACATCTGACTGCTTTACTGTTTTCCTGACACCCGCAAGTCCGGGATTATCTGCAATAATTTCTCTTATGCTCTTGAAGTTATCAGGCATTATAAATCGTCCCGTTCTGAATTCTGAATACTCTATCCTTCTCTCCTATATTTAGAAAAGACAGATTTGAAAAATCTGTAAGTGTTATAAACGCCTGTCCAACCTCTCTTAAATACTCACTTGATTTTTATGGATCGGTTTGTATCGAGTTCTCCAAAAACATCGTCCAGAAGAAAAAGAGGTGTTTTTCCGGAAACCTCTTTCAGATAAAAAAATTCGGCAAATCTTAAAATAACCTGATAGGTTTTATGCTGCCCCTGAGATCCGTAAGTTCTAAGGCTCATTCCATTAATTTCAAGTATGTAATCATCACGATGAGGTCCGACAAGATTAGTCGCTCTTCTAAGCTCCTCGGTTCGCTTCTCCTCCAGTATTTTACCGAAACATTTCCCTTATATCGCCGGAGTCACTATTTTCAAGAAATGAATAAGATATTCCGGGAATCTCATCATTTCCCATAATTATCTTGTAGGAATCCCTTATATAGGTATTAAACTCTTCGATAAAATTTAAGCGATGTCTGATAATTTCACTTCCTGAACTTATAAGTTTTTCTGTCCATGCATCAAGTTCTTCATATAGACGCAGGTTCCTTGTTTCTTTAATTCTCGTCAGAAGAGATGACCGCTGACGAAGTGTTTTGTTATAATCCAGTAATATCTTTAAGTATGTCTCGCTTGCCTGGGATATCACGGAATCAATAAACTTTCTTCTTTCAGATGGGGATCCCTGGGTAATCGAATGATCTGCCGGAGTTAGTATAACAACAGGAAATCTGCCTATCACATCAGCTGACCGGGACACAATTTTGTCGTTCTGAAAATAGTTTTTTTTATTTTCTGAGAAGTCGTAAAAAACTTTTACTCTGTCTTTTGTTAAATCTGTAAACATCCCATCTATTTCAAATTCGTTCTCATCAAATCTTAGTACTTCGCTATCAACTTTAGTGTTAAAACTTCTGGTTGTACATAAATAATAAATTGACTCAAGTATTGATGTCTTTCCTTCGCCGTTGCCGCCAACTATATAATTCAGATTGTCTGAAAATTCTAATTCTGTGTTTTTGTGAACCCTAAAATTTTTCAGGCGGATGGATTTCAAAATCATTTTAGTTGTTTAAACGTACGGGCATCAACAAAAGCATCAGGTCTTCATTTTCTTCTGATTTTGAAGGTTCAATTATACAGGCTTTCGTCGGCGAATGCAATTTAAATATAACCTGTTCATCATTTACATGTGTTAATACATCATTTACATAACTTGTGTTGAATCCTATATCCATCGAATCGCCTTTATATTCACACTTTATATTTTCTTTTGCACTTGAACCATGGTCTATATCTTCGGCTGAAACTTCGAGGTTATCACCGCTGATTGAAAATTTGACCTGTTTTGAATTTGTCGTGGAAAAAAGCATCATCCTTTTTACAGTCGATAAAAGCTCTGCCGTTTTAATAGTCAAAACATTCTCGTTTTCAAGTGGAATAACACTGTTGTACGCCGGATATTTTTCCCCTATAAGCCTGGTTATTAACTCTAGTTCACCAAGATTGAATGCAATATTGGTCTTGCTAAGGTACATCTTAAAATCCGAATCTCCCAGTAACTTCGATAGAACAGATATTGCCCTTTCGGGAACAATATACTGTTCGTCATTAGATGACAAAATCGTCTTGTTTATATATTTTACCAGTCTGTGTCCGTCTGTCGTAACAAATCTTAAACCCTCGGCTGTAAATTCCATCAGAGTCCCTGTCATCGCTGGCCGCATATCCTCTTTGCTCATTGCGAAGGAAGTCTGATCAATCATCTTCTTTTAAATCCTGTCCGTTCATAGATACTTCCTTCTCCTTGGAAACCTCGGGAATGTCAGGAAAATCATCTGAAGGGGAATAACTTATATTATAAGTTCCGTTATCTGTCTGAATTTTCAGTTTTGAATTCTTCTCTGTTTCAAATTTAATCTGGGTATCACCGAGGGATCTTATTATATCATAAAAAAGTTTCGCTGGTATTACCATTTTCATATCTTCATCGGAAGGTACATTAAGAGATGAGCGGAGTGCAATCTCCATATCTGTAGCGCTTACTGTCATTAAACCGTCTTTTATTTCAACAAGGAAATTCTCCAGAACCGGCATTGGTGTACGGCTTGGAACAGCAGGAATAATTTTGGATAAAAGTTTTTCAAGAACCTTACTATTTACTTTGAATTCCATTGACTCATTCTCCTTTTAAAGCATATAAAAATAGTAAAAAAGGCCGCTAATCTCAATGAATTTAGCTGGTATAAATTAGGTTTTTCGGCTGAAATCAGTATTTTTTTCTCTTAAAATATAACACAAAATCGATGCAGAAGAAAAGAAAATATTTATTAACCCCCTATTATTAATTAATGGATTAATTAATTAATTAATAATTAATATAATAAGGGTGTGGATATGTTAAACTGGCATAAAATGTTTGAATGGTAATTGTTTTAGAATATAATATTTGTTTTGTTTATGTGGATAAAAAAGAGCAAACGTGACTCTTATAAACACAAGGAGGATAACACTAAAGTTCTTAACATCATATAAGTATGTTTTACACAAGTTTCCAACACAATAAAAAAGGCTCCGCAAGGAGCCTCTTTACTCATCTATAAATTAAATAATAAATTATGAACACTTCAACTCAATCTGTGACCTGACATTATTTACAATATCCTTTAATGACTGATCCTTTGACATTGAATCCTCAATTGTTGTGCAGGCATGTATAACAGTCGAGTGGTCCCTTCCTCCAAAATGGAGACCTATTGTTTTCAGAGATGATTTTGTTAATTCCTTCGAAAGATACATGGCTATCTGACGGGCCATAACAATTTCCTTTTTCCTGGTTTTGTCCCTTATCTTATTTTCCGCAATGTTCAAAACTTCACAAACGATATTAGTTATGGTTTCTATGGTGACATTTACTTTTCTGTCAGTTGCAATTTCTTTAACTGTTTTCTTTGCAAGGTCCAGGTTTATTTCTCTTGAATTAAGCGATGCATTTGCCAGAAGTTTTATTAGGCAGCCTTCCAGTTCTCTTATATTAGAGGTAATATTGTTTGCAACATATTCCAGAATATCCGGAGAAAGTTCCATTCCGTAATCTTCTGACTTCTTTTTAAGAATTGCTATTCTCATTTCCAGTTCCGGCGGCTGAATATCGGCAGCCAGCCCCCACTGGAATCTGGATATTAATCTGTCATCAAGACCTTTGAGATCTTTTGGGGCACGATCGCTTGAGAGAATTATTTGTTTCCTTGATTGATGGAGAGTATTAAAAATATGAAAAAAGTGATCCTGCGTTTTTTCTTTTCCTATCAGGAACTGAATATCATCAATGATGAGAACATCCATGCTTCTGTAGAAGTTCGAAAAATCGTTTACCGTATTGGATTGAATTGCTTCTACAAACTCAACAGTAAATATATCCGATGAAAGATATATTATTTTTTTTGAAGGAAAAGCTTCAAGTATCTTATTTCCAATAGCCTGTACAAGATGTGTTTTCCCAAGTCCAACACCACCATATACGAAAAATGGGTTGAAAGATGTTCCTCCCGGGTTTTCGCTTATTGCCCCAGCGGCAGCTCTTGCGAGCTGGTTTCCCTCTCCCTTAATAAAATTATCAAAAGTATAACGGGGATTTAAATAAGTTTCATGTTTAGGTTGTTGTATTTTTACTTCTCTGGCCAGTTGAATTACGGGAAGTTCTCTTTCCTGGTTTTCTTTTCTTTCTTTATCCTCTTTAATTACATAGGATAGTCTCGCATCGGGACCGATAACGTCTAATATGGTCCTGTTGATAAGAGTGTTGTAATGCTCATCTATCCATTCCCAGAAAAACTGGCTGGGTATCTGTACTTTTAGCGTAGATTCATTCAATTCAAGTGGTTTTATAGGTAAAAACCAGGTGTTATACGTCATCAAAGTGACGTTTTCTTTAATAGATTTGAGGCATTCCTTCCAGACGGAGGCAGCATCATGAAAATCGGGTTTGTTAAGAGAGGAGGCATTCACCATTTTATTTATCCACACAAAAAAAGAATAAAATTCTTTGAAAAATCAGTTATTTACAGACTTGTTTTTAATGACCCTCGAAACAATTAACAATTTCTTAACATTAGAAAGCGCCACCTAACCCCTTATAAATAAAGAAATTAAAGACGTCGATTTCAATTATTAACAACTTTTTCAAAAAACGCGGGGAAATTTATAACCCTCGGAAGATCGTGAAACGTTTTCACATTCTAAAATTATCAACAAGTTATGAACACATTTTTCGAGTGTCAGACACAGGGAAAAAATATGAAGTATTTTTCCCTGCCGCAAATTAATTCTCAAAAAAAGTGCATGAAAAAATCCCCCGACTCATATTTTCTAGAATTAATTGTCTTGCTTGTTTATCTTATTAAGGCTATTTTTGAAGTCTTTTTGATAATTAGGAGCATAAATGAAGCGGACTTTTCAGCCCAGCAACAGGAAAAGAAAAAATAAGCATGGATTCCGGGAGAGAATGAAGACGAAAAACGGAAGGAAAGTGCTTGCACGCAGGAGAGCAAAAGGCAGAAAAAGACTAACAGTCAGCGATGAGATGTAGTTGTTTTGAAACGCTTTGGGCTTCCGGCCGGAGAGAGGATTAAAAGCAGGACCGATTTTGAAAATTTATATGGGTCCGGCAATATCATTATTTCTCACGACAAAAAAATCAAAGCTGTATATCTTATTAATAAAGCCGAACACGGCGATATTAAGATTGCTGCTGTCGTTTCAAGCAAAGCCGGAAATGCCGTCTGGAGGAATCGTATAAAGAGGTTGATAAGAGTTTCCTACAGGCAGAATAAAGAGAACCTTTTTAATCTTTGTTTACTTAAAAATCTTGTTTTGAAAATTATATTTTCTCCCTACCGGTTTAATGAAAAAAATAACAGTTTGGTTATGATAGATGATGTTATGCCCGGAATGAAGGATGTTTTGTTTAAAATAGAAAGAAGTTTATAGATGTGGAGAATTTTTGTTTTTCTCATCAAAATATATCAAAAATTAATTTCGCCGCTCTTTCCACCCTCTTGCAGATTTTACCCCACCTGTTCTGAATACTCCATTCAGGCTTTTAAGAAATATGGAGTATTAAAGGGAGGGGCAAAATCAGTCTGGCGGATTTTAAGGTGCAATCCTTTCAATAAAGGAGGATTTGATCCTCTGAGGTAATGGAATTATAAATGGATAGAAATACAACAATTGCTTTTATATTGATTGGGGCTATTCTTGTGCTCTGGTTTTACCTTAATACCCCCTCCCCCGAGGAAGTACAAAAAGGAAAAACTGCGGATACTACCGCGGTTCACGTTGATACTTCCAAAGTCAAACAGGAAAAGAAAGAAATTGCAGCCGATACTGTTTCGGTTGAGAAAAAACAGCCGGAGACTGCGGAAAATGATAGTCTTAAATACGGAAAATATTTTTCAGCCACATCTGAAAAAGAAAAGATAATTACGATTGAAAATGAATATGTCCTTATGGAGTTGTCCACAAGGGGGGCGAACATCAGGAAATATTATCTCAAAAAGTTTAATAACTGGTATTCCGCAAATTCCGGGGATGAAGGAAATTTTTATAAAACGCATGTCCAGCTTATAGACTACTCGGAGGGAAATCCTTATAACCTTTCCTTTGTAACTTCAGATGGAAAAGCAATTTCAACCGCAGACCTCGTTTTTAATACTGATGCGGCAAAATCCAAATATAAAATTGATGAGAAAGATTCCCTGGTTCTGAGTTTTAAACTTCCTGCCGGAGACGATTCTTATATTGAAAAAAAATTCATCTTTTACGGGAATAAATACAGTTTTGATAGCGAAATAGATCTGGTCAATATGACAAACCAGATCAGCAACAACTCGTATGATCTTGTTTGGAACAGCGGACTGCGTTTTGTTGAAGAAAATTCTGTCGATGAAGCAAATTATTCCGATGCAAGTGTATATTATGGAGGAGAGCAGGTAATTGTCGACGCTTCCTCGATCGGCGAGAAGGTTAATAAGGACTTTAATGGAAGAATTGATTGGGCTGCCGTAAGAAACAAATATTTTGCTGCAATCATTGCCCCAAAAGATCCTGACGCAGTAAACGGTGCATATATTGAAGGAAATCGAAAGTCCGTTGGAAAAACCGGCTTAAAGGAAGATTATTCGGTTAGAATAAATGTTCCATTTAAAAATACAGATTTTGAAAAGAGCCGGTTTACCGTTTACATTGGACCAGTAGATTATGACCGTCTTAAGGAATATGGTGAAAAGTTCACTGCAATTGTCGACTTCGGTAGTTTTTTTGGATTAAAGTTTATAGTGAGGCCTATTGCCGAATATATTTTACTCCCATTGTTCAACTTCCTGCATACCTTTATTCCCAACTATGGATTTGTAATAATTGTCTTTTCTCTGATAATTAAATTTGTTCTTTACCCGCTGACCAAGACAAGTTATCAGTCGATGAAGAAAATGCAGCTCCTGCAGCCCAAGATAGCAGAGATAAAAGAGAAATATAAGGATGATGCGCAGAAGCTTAATAAAGAAACAATGAAATTGTATCAAACCTATGGGGTTAATCCTGCCGGAGGCTGTTTGCCTCTGGTGCTTCAGATGCCGATATTTATTGCATTATGGGGTTTGTTTAAGACAGCTATCGAATTAAGACAACAACCGTTTATTCTCTGGATAAAAGATCTTTCTGCACCCGATGTTATAGCCCAACTACCCTTTAAACTTCCTCTGTTTGGTATCGACCAGATAAGCGGACTTGCTCTCCTGATGGGTGTAACAACATTTGTTCAGCAGAAAATGAGCGTAAAAGATCCAAAGCAAGCCGGACTTGTTTATATTATGCCCGTAATGCTTACCATAATGTTTATGTCATTCCCTTCGGGACTAAACCTTTACTACTTCATGTTTAACGTTTTCTCTATCGCACAACAGTATTATATAAATCATAAACATGATGGTATGGAGCTTGTCCCGGTTAAAAATCCTAATAAGAAAAAAGGATTTATGTCCAGGCTTATGGAAGCTGCGGAACAAAATGCAAAAGTTCAGCAGCAGCAAAAAAGGAAGAGATAAAAATCTTATAAAAGTTTATTTTTCTTCGATAAATAATTACATATCGGGAAAAGCTGCGCTTAAAAGATGATCCGCTTTAATCACATACTTTTAATTTTGTTATTTATAGGCTTAACAGCGTTACAGGCGCAAAATGAATATGTGATCTCCATACAGCATAAAAGCAAAAATCTTCCTTTCGGTTTAACTAAAGAAATTTCATCTACAAAACCGGTAATTGCACTTGCCCTCAGCGGAGGAGGTGCAAGAGGATTGGCCCAGATAGGTATACTGAAAGCTCTGGAAGAGGCCGGTATTAAGGTAGATATGATTGTTGGAACAAGTATGGGCAGTATAATCGGCGGGCTGTATTCCGCGGGATATTCTGTTGAGCAGCTGGATTCAATCGCTCAAAATACAGACTGGAATGACCTGCTTTCCTCTGAACGCGAAACTAACCGGAGAGAACTTTTTGTCGATCAGAAAGTAACGGAAGATAAAGCTATTTTCTCTCTACGCCTGAAGGGACTTACACCAGTACTCCCAACTTCTATAAATAACGGACAGAAATTATCAAATTATCTCAATCTCCTAACTCTTCAGGCTCCCATCCATGTCGACAGCAGTTTTGATGAGCTTAAAACCAGGTTCAGAGCTGTATGCACTGACCTTGTAACAGGAAGTCCGGTCGTAATAAACAGAGGCTCTCTAAGTCAGGCAATGAGAGCAAGTTCTAGTGTATCATTTTTCCTTTCCCCGGTGAAAGTTGATTCACTTATCCTCGTTGACGGAGGCCTGGTAGCGAACATTCCTGTTAAAATAGCAAAGAAACTCGGAGCCGACTATATCATAGCCGTTAATACTACCAGTGATCTGCATCCGGAAAAGGAGCTTGAATATCCCTGGATAATTGCAGATCAAATCATTAGTATCCCTATGAAACTGCTGAATAAGGATCAATTAAAGGACGCTGATATTGTGATAAATCCTGAATTGGATGAAGAATCGGCAACAGACTTCTCACATGTTGAACAAACTATTCATAAGGGATATCAATCGATTAGGCCGGTCAGTAATTTTATAAAAAGTAAAATTGATTCTCTGACAATAGCCAAATATGATTCAACGAAAAAATATTTTGGGAGTCTATTCCCGGCCGATGACGATTCTTTATCAGAAAGTTTTATAAAAAACTTAACTTACAAGGATTCAATTTCATCATCTGCAATTCGTTATAATTTATGCCGTTTATTCCGCGAAGGTGACTATACTGATCTTGAGGCCGTGATCAAAGGAAAAAATCGTTATTCCGTTCTAAAAATAGAGGGGATCACAAAACCCCCAATTCACTATGTGAACGTTCTGGGGGCAACCCTCATTAATCAGAACAAGATAGATTCTGTATTTAGTAATATTATCGGAAAACCATATAATTCAGACCAGGTAGTTTCCGATTTGATTGATTTAATAAATCTTTATCGCAAACAGGGATATTCCCTTGCCGAAATAAGAAAGGTCACGTTTAATGAAGCAGAAGGAATACTTAATGTTAAAATAGATGAAGGAATAATTTCTGAAATTCGTATCGCAGGCAATAAAACCACCAGTGAATCTGTCATAAAAAGGGAATTTCCTCTTGAGGTCGGCGATTATTTTATTTATGAAAAAGTGAAAGAGGGACTTACCAATCTTCGCAGTACAAATCTGTTTAATGATATTCTGCTGACTGTAAAAAGAGAGCATAACCGGGATATCGTAATATTAAATGTGAATGAAAAAATATCGAGCCTTATTAGGGTTGGGTTCCGTGCGGATAATGAAAACAAGGTTCAGCTGAGCCTTGATGTGCGGGATGAAAATCTTTTTGGCAGCGGAACAGAGCTCGGCCTTCTTTTGTTTGGAGGAACAAGGAACAGAGCTTACGTACTTGAACATAAATCAAACAGGATATTTAATACTTATCTCACATATAATATAAATGCATTTTACAGGTTCAATGACGTTTATTCCTATGCTGATGACTCAACCACAGACGTGCATCGGTTTTCAAGGCGTACTATAGGTGAGTACCGACAGATATTTTATGGTACCTCTCTTTCTCTCGGAACTCAGGTTGAACGTTTTGGAAATCTTATTTTTACGGGAAAGTATAAGTACGATGAGATTAAAAACAAATCCGGGTCTCCCGTGGACCCGTATAAAATAAAGATAGTAAGCCTTAAGGCCAGTTCTACCATTGATACACAGGATAAATATCCATATCCCGAAAAGGGATTTTACTTTAATGCCGAGTACGAGGTTGCCCAGAAAATCCTTGGCGGCAATATTGGCTATACAAATTTTAATTTTCAATATAAGAGTTATTTTACATTTAATAATGTTAGTACCTTTTCACCAAGGGTAGTTATGGGGTTTGCCGATAAAACACTTCCTCTGAGTGAGGAATATTCACTTGGCGGTCAGGACTCTTTTTTTGGAATGAGGGCAGATGAATTCAGGGGCCGACAGATTTTTCTTTCTTCATTAGAATACCGGTACAAGCTTCCCTTTGAAATATTTTTCGATACCTACTTCAAGATGCGTTATGACCTTGGCTCGACCTGGGAGGTCCAGGAACAAATAAAGTTTAAAGAACTGAGACATGGAGTTGGTGTTTCCCTCTCATTTGATACGCCGGTTGGTCCCGCAGATTTTTCAGTTGGCCGCAGCTTTCTCTTTAAAAACCTTCCTAATAACCCCATCAGTCTGGGAGATGTATATTTCTATTTTTCTATTGGCTATTATTATTAAGTTTCCCCGCGCGCAAAGCTTCACGCTCTCATTCTTGCAAAATAAATACCGCTCGGTAAGACAGAAGTATAAGTAATTACTAATATCAACTATGATTTAATTTGCTTCGTCTTATTATATAAATCAACATATGATTTTGCCGCATTCTGCCATGAATATGTCTTTTGCATTCCGTTTTTCTGAATTGTTTTCCAGACAGGTTTATCGTGGAAAGTATCAATTGCGCGGATAATGGCAGAATAGAGTGCATGACCGGTATAATCTCTGAAGGTAAAACCCGTCCCGGTTTCTTTCCCCGCAAATTTTTCTTCGTGCCAATCGGCGACAGTATCATTCAGCCCTCCCGTTTTTCTTACAACAGGAACAGTGCCGTATCTTAAACTATAAATCTGATTAAGTCCGCAGGGTTCATAAAGAGATGGCATTAAGAAGATATCTGCAGCTGCTTCAACAAGATGCGATATTTCATTATTATATCCTATATATACAGCGACTCTATCGGGAAAATTATGTGAGACGGAATTGAACATTTGCTCATACTTATCTTCACCACTGCCCAGAATAACCCATTGAGCTTCAAGGTTCATCAACTGATGAATAACTTCCAATACCAAATCAAAACCTTTCTGTGAAACCAAACGCGAAATAATACCGATCAAAGGAATATTTTCATCAAATTTGATTTTGAACCGGTCAAGCAGATACTTTTTGTTTTTCGTTTTGCCGGAAAGATAGTCCCTGTTGTAACGAAAAGGAATCAGCTTATCATTTCCCGGATCCCACGTTTCATAATCAACGCCATTTAAAATTCCGTATAAATCACTTTGCCTTGATTTAAGAATATTTTCCAGACCCGCTCCGTACTCGGGCGTTAATATTTCTTTTGCGTAGGTAGGACTTACGGTGTTGATTATCTCGGAATACAATATACCTGCTTTCATGAAGTTTACATTTCCGAACATTTCAACAGGTCCTCCCGGAAAGAATAACTCTTCGCTGATTTCTGCCGAGAAAAGAGTTTTAGGAGAAAAAATTCCCTGATATCCGATATTATGAATGGTGAAAATAAAAGAGGTTTTATCAAACAGTCTGTCCCACAGATAATTGTCTTTAACAAATAGCGGAAGAAGTCCCGTCTGCCAGTCATTACAATGTATCACATCAGGAGCCCACTTGAGTCTTTGCAGAACCTCTATAACCCCCTTACTGAAAAGAATAAATCTCTCATCCTCATCCTGATCAGTAGTATAGATCTGTCCACGGAAGAAATAATGGGGACAGTCAATAAAATTTATTTCAACGTCTGATTCAGGGAGCTTTGACTGATGAAGATGGACGAACCTCAATGTACCGTTAACTCCTGACAGGAATTTCCCCGATATCCCAGCAATAGCTTAGACCAAATTTATCTTCGTCAATAAAGTTGTATTTCGGCATGAACACTTTTACTTCGTGTCCCAAGCGGGAGATGTCTTTAGGCAGAGCTCCGGCTACATCCGCCAGACCCCCCGCCTTAGCAAAAGGAAAAACTTCCGAGGAGATAAAAGCGATCTTCATATTTACCTTTAATATTGTTTTGACCTATTAATAAGCAAATACCAGCAGAATGAAAATCATTCAAAACACATAATCTCAGAGTTATAGAAGCGTATAAGTTTAAACCGAGCTGTAAGGCCTCTTTAATCTGAGTTTTAACTGATTGGTCTTTCTGATAAATTAAAAGGAACGATAGATTAACATTTAAATAGTCATTAATTTTTGCGACGAAGGAATTATCCCATCTGACATCCCAAACGTCCATACTTTCGAACCTTGAAAAGAGTCGAAGGTTGCTCTTATATAATAGATTCTGCTGCAAAGTCAGTTCTGCTGTTGTAACGGACTCAATACCGGTTTCAACTTTAGTCTTTTCAATTTCAGGCGTTGCCGGATCATCCGCATACTGATTGTATTTATTTGTAAAAGTCTCCTGTACAGCAAAACCTACCCTTGTCGTAAAGCTTTCCAGCTTATCGTAAGTAAATCCTATACTCTGGGTTACATATCCGGGATCGAAAAAGCCGGCAATAGCATAATTGCTGTCAGCATCATATTTATAACCGGTTCCTAAGGCAGTCCTGACAGTATTACTTACATAAGGATCGACCGCCCAGCCAATCTGGTACGAGAGAACACTTTCCAGGTACATCTCATTATCGGTTGTCCTGTAATCCTGGTCGCCGAGTTTTGTACGCCCGTAAGCAAGTTTCAGATCGTTTTTAAATTTCCATGATTCGGTGTAATACTTTAATCCCGCTGTTCCGAGAAAAGTAACTGCGACCGTATTTTCGCCTCCCTGAGTCCAATTGTTTAATGCAACCTGACTGAGATTTAATCCTAAAGCTGCGGTGGGAGTCCACTCATAAAGCTTCACCGAATCCTCCTGAGCAAAACTAATCTGTGATATAAAAAGAGAGATTAATAAATAGTAATGCAAATTTAACTTTCATTTTTTTATCCTTATTTTATTGAAGAAAAAATATTTTTCAGGAAAAAGTAGTATGAATATAAAGAAAAATGGAATTTCAATATTCATTGAGGGGAATAAAGAAAAGACCCCGATCCTTTTCGTTCACGGATTTCCCTTTGATCATAATATGTGGGAAAATCAGATCAGCAAGTTAAGCGCCGATTATTTCTGCGTTAGTTATGATATAAGAGGACTGGGTGATTCGGACCCGGGCGATGGCCAGTATACTATTGAATCCCTCGTTGATGACCTTGAGCTGGTTATAAGTGAGATAAGCATTGATAAACCTGTTTTATGCGGGTTTTCAATGGGAGGATATATCTCACTAAGGGCGGTAGAGCGCATGGAGTCCACATTTTCAGGATTGATTCTGTGCGATACAAAATCGTCTCCCGATACAAATGAAGCAAAAATAAACAGAGCTCAGGGAGTAAAAAAAATAAACATAGAGGGGCCCGGAGCATATGTTCAGAATTTTATCCCTAATTGTTTTTGTGAATATTCGCTGGAAAATAAAAAGGAGCTTGTGAAGGAGAGTATGAAAAGATCTGAATACTTTTCTCCTGAAGGGATAAAAGGCTGTCTGCTTGCTATGGCGGCCAGGACAGATACAACCGAATATTTATCAAGTATTGGATTTCCCGTTCTAATTTTATGCGGGGAAGAAGATAATCTGACAACTCCCGATGTAATGATGGGAATGGCAGACCGGATACATAATTCTGAGTTTTATACGATCACTAAAGCCGGGCACCTGAGTCCACTGGAGAATCCTGCCGAGGTAAATAAACACATTATGGAATATTTAAAGAGGATTAAGCAGAGATGATAGCTGTTATTGTTAAAAAACCGGGCGGTGCAGATGAGCTGGAATTGGGAAAGGCAGAAACTCCCGTTCCTAAAGAAAATGAAGTTCTTGTAAAAGTCAGAGCAGCGGCATTAAACAGGGCCGATATTCTTCAGCGTGAAGGAAAGTATCCGCCGCCTGAAGGGACAAGCAGCATCCTGGGACTTGAAGTTGCCGGTGATGTTAGATCCGTTGGTAAAAACGTTAGACGCTGGAAAGAGGGAGATAAGGTTTTTGGATTACTTCCCGGAGGAGGTTATGCTGAATATGCTGTGATCAATGAAATGATGGCTAATCCAATACCTTCAGTACTAAACTATGAGCAAGCTGCATCCATCCCGGAAGTATTCTTAACCGCTTACCAGGCCCTGGCCTGGCATTCAAAACTTGAAGAGGATGAAAAAATTCTGATACATGCCGGTGCCAGCGGTGTCGGGACAGCAGCTATTCAGATTGCCCGGATAATTGGGGCTGAAATATTTATAACTGCTTCGGCCGGGAAACATCAGATATGCCGAGATCTTGGCGCAAGATATACTATTGATTATAAAAAGGATGATTTTGCTTCGAAAATTATAGACCTGACTGATAAAAAAGGGAGTAGATGTAATAATCGATTTTGTTGCCGGTCCTTATTTCAGCAAAAATTTAATCTCGCTTGCCAGGGATGGAAGACTTGTTTTGCTTGCTACGCTCGGTGGAGGTGGTGTTGGAAATACTGATATCAGGCAGATACTTACAAAAAGATTAACAATTATCGGTTCAACGCTTAGATCCAGGACCTTGGATTATCAAATCAGACTGAATTCTGATTTTATCAAATTTTCTTCAGATAAATTTCAGAAAGGTCTTTTGAAACCTGTGATTGATAGGGTATTTAGCTGGGAGGCTGCTTCTGAAGCACATCGTTATATGGAAGCAAATAAGAACATCGGAAAAATTGTTCTGACTATCCCCGAATAAAAATTATTCCTCTCCAGATTTCTTTCCTCTAGAAATCAGCTAGGCCATCAGCAGCAGAGAAGTCAGGATCAGAAGAATATATAACCAGATATTTCTCATCATATAACTCCATTTATTTAATTTATTAAGGCTCTTTAAGGGAGGAATTCCGACTAAAAAATAAGATAAATTTTTATATAGGGAAACAAAATTTTTCCACATGCTGTCTATATGTGATTAATGATGACTTTTTAACCCGATTTTTGTTAGAATTTTTAATAAAAGCAGACTGAGTAATCTTTATAAACACCGTTCTCGTAAGTAAACTTTGCGCTGAAAAACTTATCCTGGTAAAGCCATTCGAGGAATATTTTATCCCCCTCCCAAAGGTTGAGTTTAGTGACTTTATCATTCGGAATCCACTCAAGTCTGCCTTCCGGCGAATCTATTAATTCTCCTTCGTATACATCGGCAGTAAAAATAAAAACGTACCAGTCATCTACGCCGTCAAAGTTGGGAAAAGTTATAAATCCATGCATTCGCGGAGAATTAACCTTAAGTCCCGACTCTTCCTTTATTTCTCTAATCGCACATTCCTCGGGACTTTCCCCCTTCTCAAATTTTCCGCCAAGGCCGTTCCATTTACCTTCATGATAATCATTTTTCTTTTTTGTACGGTGTATCATTAATGTTTTCTTGTCATTTTTGTCCATAACATAGCAGAGTGTTGCCAGTTTCATATTTTACCTGCCGGATTTAGATTGACTTTTATTGATCTTATCAAACTAATTTATATCTTCCGAAGAGAAATAAAAAATGTGTTCCAAATCTAAGGGATGGATTTATTCATAAATTAAATTCATTTTGACTTTGCACTTTAAAATATTTTGAAAATATTTGAGTATAACTTTTGGTTATAATTTTAAAAAAGGAGACCTATAGTAATGACTGTTGAGATGAATTTCTCAGAAAATAATTCTTTGAATCCTTTTAAATATTTCTCTGACGAAGAAGACAACAGGGTGAGTTCATTTTTTGCCTCACGGAAGGATGAGGACGATGATGATTACGATGAAGAAGAAGAAGACGACGATTATTATAAGAATGATGAAGAAGAGGATGATATAGAAGAGGAACCGGATGAAGATATTCTGGATGAGGATGATGTTTACGAAGAGGACTTTGATTTTGAAGAAGATGACGAAGATGATTTATTCGACGACGACGACGAAGTTCCTTATAACTAATCCCCCAGATAGAGGTCTTTCATCAGGTAATTTTTAACATAGTCGGTTACTCCGCTTTCCAGAGAAGTTATATTAGCAGAATAGCCGGCTTTTTTTATCTTATCCACCTTAGCCTCAGTAAAATATTGATACCTATCGGCTATTTCGGCGGGCAGATCTATATATTCAATATTTAAGGGTTTATTGAGAGCCTGAAATATAGCCTTAACCAGATCATTCCAGGTTCGTGCCTTCCCGGTTCCCACATTATATAATCCGCCGTCCTTATTATTCAGAAAATAAAGCGTCATTAACACCGCATCTTTTACATAAACGAAATCCCTCATCTGTTCCCCATCTTTATAGTCGGGATGCAGTGATCTGAACAACCTCACCTTACCGGTGTCCCTGATCTGCTCATAAGCTTTATGAACCACACTCCTCATATCTCCCTTATGATATTCGTTGGGGCCATAGACGTTAAAATATTTCAATCCAACTATAGAACTGAACCAGCCTTTACGCTGTGCCTTGATATCAAAAAGATTCTTGGAATATCCGTACATATTCATAGGACGAAGGCGTTCCGGAAGTTTTTCACTGTCATCAAAACCGGAGGAACCGTCGCCATATGTTGCGGCAGAAGAGGCATAGATAAATCTTATTCCATTTTGAATACAGAATTCCGCAAGACGTTTTGTATATTCATAATTATTTGTTAAAAGGTGATCGGCATCCCTTTCGGTTGTTGACGAATTAGCTCCCATGTGGATCACCGCCTCAACTTTGCCCTTCATCTTTTCCAGGTTATCAATAAAAATAGTTTTGTTCATAAAATCATAATATTTCAGCGGCACAAGATTTTTCCATTTATCGGTCATGCCCAGCTCGTCAACTATAAGTATATCGGTCTTTCCAAGGCTGTTAAGCTGCCAGACAATAGCGCTGCCAATAAAACCTGCTCCGCCTGTAACTATGATCATATTTGATAATTATTATTAATAAATTGGATTTATAATAGAAAGCAATTTAGTTATATTTGATAACTTTATAAAGCTATCGGCTTATTCCTAAAAACACATATCAGTTAATAACAAAATCGGACAGATGAAATCTAAACTCGATATCCTGAAAGAACTCCTTAAAGAACGTATACTTGTATTTGATGGGGCGATGGGTACGCTGATTCAGAGACATAAACTGACTGAGAATGATTTTCGCGGGAAGAGGTTTAAAGATCATCCCCGGGATTTAAAGGGTAACAATGAGATATTAAATCTTACACAATCGGATATTATTAAAAACATTCACAGGGCATACCTGGAAGCCGGTGCCGATATAATTACAACTAATACTTTTAACGGTACAGCCATATCGTTAGCTGATTACGGGACGCAGGACCTTGTCTATGAAATCAACTTTACCGCAGCCCAAAATGCCCGTATCGCAGCTGATGAATATAGCCTGCAGGATAAAATGAAACCAAGGTTTGTTGCCGGCAGCATGGGACCTACAAACAAGACTCTTTCGATGTCTCCGGATGTAAATGATCCCGGGTTCCGTTCTGTTACTTTTGATGAGATGGTTAAAGCTTATTATGACCAGGCAAAAGGACTTTTGGAGGGGGGAGCGGACATCCTGCTTGTTGAAACAATTTTTGATACCTTGAATGCAAAAGCTGCAATATATGCCATCGAAGATTGCCTGAACGAGATGAAAAAAGCGGTTCCTCTTATTTTATCGGGGACGATTGTTGATCTCAGCGGAAGAACTCTTTCGGGACAAACCACCGAGGCATTTCTTATATCTATTTCGCATGCTAAAAATATTCTGAGCGTGGGATTAAACTGTTCTCTCGGCGCTGCGCAGATGCGTCCTTTTCTGGAGGAAATTTCATCTCTGGCCCCCTATTTTGTCCATGTTTATCCTAATGCGGGACTTCCTAATGAGATGGGGGAATATGACGAAACTGCGGAAATCACATCGGGTTTATTGAAGGAATTTGGAGAAGCTGGCTTTTTTAACCTTGTGGGCGGGTGCTGCGGAACTACTCCCGAACATATAAAAGCTATCTCGGATTTTGTGACTTCCATAAAACCAAGACAAATTCCGGTGATTGAACCATATTTAAGGTTAAGCGGACTGGAGCAGTTAGCGCTGAGACCCGATTCGAATTTTATGAATATAGGTGAGAGAACAAATGTTACAGGGTCAAAAAAATTTGCCAGGCTGATTAAAGATGAAAATTATGAGGAAGCTCTTTCGGTTGCCAAAAGCCAGGTTGAAGGCGGAGCTCAGGTACTCGATGTAAATATGGATGAAGGATTAATTGAATCCGAAGTTGTAATGAAAAAATTTCTGAACCTTCTTGCTGTAGAACCGGATATAGCAAAACTCCCGATAATGATCGATTCCTCAAAATGGAGTGTAATTGAAGAGGGACTTAAATGTCTCCAGGGAAAAGGAATTGTCAATTCAATAAGTTTGAAAGAGGGGGAGAAAGTTTTTAAGGAACGTGCAGCAAAAGTTCTTCAGTATGGAGCTGCCGTTATAATAATGGCTTTTGATGAAAAAGGTCAGGCAGATACATTCGACAAAAGAATTAAGGTGTGCAAAAGAGCTTATGATATTCTCGTTAATGAAGTCGGTTTTCCGCCTCAGGATATAATATTTGACCCGAATATTCTTACTATAGCTACAGGAATTGAAGAGCACAACAACTACGCGGTAGACTATATTGAAGCAGCTCGCTGGATAAAGCAAAACCTTCCGCTTGCCAAGGTCAGCGGCGGGGTGAGCAATATATCCTTTTCATTTCGCGGAAATGATGTTGTTCGTGAAGCTATGCATTCAGTTTTTCTGTATCATGCTATTAAAGCCGGAATGGATATGGGAATTGTGAACGCCGGTCAGCTGGAAATCTACCAGGAAATCCCCAACGAGATGCTTACTTTGGTGGAGGATGTGGTATTGAATAGACGACCGGATGCAACTGAAAGACTGGTGGAATTTGCTGAGAATGTCAGACAAAAGGGAAAGGAAGAAATTAAAAAAAGTGAATGGCGTAATGCCCCCGTTCACGAACGCCTGAAGCATGCTCTTATTAAGGGAATTGTTGATTTTATCGAAGAGGATACCGAGGAAGCAAGAAAAGTATATAACAAACCTATTGAGGTTATCGAAGGTCCGCTCATGGAGGGGATGAATGTCGTGGGTGATCTATTCGGTTCAGGTAAAATGTTTCTTCCACAGGTTGTAAAAAGTGCCAGAGTAATGAAAAAATCTGTCGCATACCTTATTCCCTATATAGAAAAGGAGAAAGAGGAATCTAATGATACGAGGGAAGCAGGAAAAGTTGTTATGGCTACAGTTAAGGGGGATGTCCATGATATTGGGAAAAATATTGTAGGCGTAGTTTTGGGCTGTAATAATTATACCGTCATTGATCTTGGTGTAATGGTCCCCGTAGAAAAGATATTAGAGACAGCCCGACAGGAGAAGGCAGATATAATAGGACTCAGCGGACTGATCACTCCTTCCCTGGATGAAATGGTTCACGTGGCTAAAGAAATGGAAAGAAGAAAACTTACCACACCGCTGCTTATCGGCGGAGCCACAACATCAAAGGTGCATACTGCGGTTAAGATAGCTCCGAATTATTCGGGCCCAGTGGTACATGTTCTCGATGCTTCCCGCAGTGTTCCGGTTGTCAGCAGTCTCATTAACCCTGATAAAACAATCTCAGCCAGCTACCTTGAGAAAATAAAAGCTGAATATTCTGATATCCGGGAAATGCATAACCGGAAGAAAGGAAAGGATAATCTCCTTTCTCTTGATGATGCGAGAAAGAATAAATTAACGACTGACTGGGCCGGTGCCCGGATAGTTGAACCAGACAAACCAGGCGTTACTGTGCTTAAGGATTTTCCTCTTGCAGAGCTTAGAAAATATATCGACTGGACACCCTTCTTCCTGACCTGGGAAATGAAAGGGAAGTATCCGGCAATTTTCGATAATAAAAATTACGGTTCTGAAGCAAAGAAACTCTTTAAAGATGCCGAAACGCTGCTTGATAAAATAATTCAGGAGAAGCTTCTTACCGCTAATGGCGTATTCGGAATATTTCCTGCTAATGCAGTCGGGGACGATATTGAGATTTATACAGATGAGAATCGAAGCGGCATAAAAAGAGTTCTGCATACTTTGCGTACTCAAACAAAAAAGACAGATAACCTCCCAAACCTTGCTTTATCAGATTTTATTGCTCCTAAAGAGTCGGGAAGAATTGACTGGATCGGTGCCTTTGCGGTAACTGCAGGCATCGGTGTTGGAGAGCTTGTTAACAGGTTTGAAGCCGATCATGATGACTATAATAGTATTATGACGAAAGCCCTTGCTGACAGGCTTGCAGAGGCATTTGCCGAACATCTGCATGAGCTTGTAAGAAAAAAATACTGGGGTTATTCACCAGAAGAGAAATTAAGTAATGATGATCTGATTAAAGAAAAATACCGGGGAATCCGGCCGGCACCTGGTTATCCTGCACAGCCGGATCATACCGAAAAAACTTTGATATTTAATTTGCTCGAAGTTGAGAAAAATACTTCCATAAGATTAACAGAAAATCTTGCAATGTTTCCGGCCGCGTCTGTAAGCGGACTATACTTCGCCCATCCTGAAGCAAAGTATTTTAATGTTGGAAAGATTGGAAAGGATCAGGTCCTTGACTATCATAGGCGAAAGGGTATGAGTCTTGATGAGACAGAAAGGTGGCTGGGACCAATTTTGAACTATGATATTTAAGTTCTCACTGAAATTTCACCTCAGCCTGATTACCTGCCTTAACGTTAAATCGGTCACCTATAGGCTGCTTTAAAAACCAGATATTATAAACTCATCCAGTAAGTTTTAGTATAAGAGTTAATGAATTTTTTTCATGTTGTATCTGTATTAATAGTTCTTTCCGCAGTTTTCGGGTACATAAACTACAGATTTCTTCGTCTTCCGCACACAATCGGAATGATGCTCATAGCATTAATAACCTCACTTGGATTGATAGGTCTGGGGTACCTTAATATCGGGTTCAAACAGGAGATAACAAAAGCCCTTAAGGGAATCGATTTTTCATATATACTATTAAATGTGATGCTCAGTTTTCTGTTATTCGCAGGAGCAATAAACGTTAATTCTAAAAAACTTCTCGAATCCAAATATTCCGTAATGATATTTGCGACGCTTGGGGTTATAACATCAACCTTTATTGTGGGAACAATATTCTACTATTTCATGGAACTCATAAAAATCAAGGTAGATTATATATATTGTCTTCTTTTCGGTGCGTTGATTTCTCCTACTGATCCTATTGCTGTCCTTGGAATACTTAAAGAAGCCGGCATTCCCAAAAGTCTCGAGGTTAAGATTACCGGCGAATCACTCTTTAATGATGGTGTTGCTGTTGTAATATTTTTAAGTCTTTATCAGGTAGCGCAAATAGGGATTGAAAATCTGTACAGCTATCGATGTCGGCCTTCTATTTATCCGCGAAGCCGTCGGAGGAATTATACTTGGTTTTGCCCTTGGTTATGCGGGATACTATCTTCTTAAATCTATTGATAATTATAAGGTAGAGGTTGTTATAACTCTTGCTGTCGTAACAGGAGGGTATTCACTAGCTGAGATTCTCCAGGTATCAGGACCTCTTTCGATGGTGGTGGCAGGTATTATAACCGGGAACCGCGGGAGACGTTACGCGATGTCAGATACTACCCAGTCATATGTAGATAAATTCTGGGAAATGACGGATGAGATTCTGAATGCTCTGCTTTTTATGCTTATAGGATTCGAGTTCCTTGTTATCGACCTTAAACCATTTTATTTGCTTCTGGGTCTGTTCGGTGTTGTGGTTATTCTGTTTGCACGATTTGTGTCGGTAGGGATCCCCGTACAGGCAATGAAACATACATTTACAAAACACAGCATCCTGATATTAACCTGGGGAGGACTTAGGGGTGGTATCTCTGTTGCTCTTGCTCTTTCTCTTCAAGCTGATATGAACAGAAGTTTTTTCGTGGCGGTAACATATGTTATCGTTTTATTTTCAATCGGTGTACAGGGGTTAACTATCGGTAAACTCGTCAAACGATTGAAGTTTGAAGTTGAGGAGGAGGAAGCGGAACAGAAAGAAGAAAAAGAAATCGGAGAAAAATAACTAGCTACGTCACTGCTTTCTTATAATTCTAAATTAAACGGGAGTATCAAACCTTATTTTAACAGATATCCAATTCTGTCAAACCGGCCATCTATAAATGGATTGGGTAAAACATTAAATATCCTGCATAACAAAGGATATATATCAATGTTATTAATGGTTCCTGCTCTGTAGTTAACCCTGAAAGAAGGACCCACTGCATAAAAGATACCGTTCATATCCATCCAGTAATTATCATATCCATGATTTCCCTTGTCTGCTGTATTTCTTACTGTTTTCAATGGATTTATCTGTTTCAAGGCTCCAGCCGTTCTCAGCAATAAGTACGATTTTACTTATGAGCGGGTTGTCAGAAAAATGAAAATATTCCGGAACATCTTCGCGTTTATATACTCTGTAATGCTCCTCATTCTCTTTCAACCGTGTATAAATTTCGTTTATATCATTACCTTCAGGTTCTATCATCATAAAAGGACCATGGTCGTTTTGTTTGTAGTTTAACCCATCAAGTAATTTTTCAATATTAACCACCCGATCATTGCTGACATTTGTCATCCCGTGATCCGAGACCACAATGATATCAGTGCTGTCAAAAAGGTTTATTTCCCTCAGCCGGTCAAAATAATAACCCAGAATCGAATCCAGCTGTGCAATTGCATAATTTGTTTCAGGGGAATCAGGACCATACTTATGGCCGTATGTATCTGTAGCATCAAAGTAAGCCGTAATGAAATGAGGTCTCTCATTATAAGGAAGCTTAAGCCAGTTAATTACTCCGTCTACCCTCTCACGGTAAGGCAGATGGTGTTCATATTTTTTATAGTATGTCGGATGTCTGTATGAGAGGGATACCTCCGAGCCTGGCCAGAAATAACTTGCTGTAATGATCCCCTGTCTTTCTGCAGTTTCCCAGAAAGCTTCTCCTTTATACCAGTATGCGTCTTTAACAGCGTTAGAATCACTCATCGAGTAATATTTATTGTTGAAGGGATCAGAGAATCCGTTTGAAATTATTCCGTGATGTTCCGGGTACATGCCTGTTATGATTGAAAAATGGTTCGGGAACGTTTTCGAGGGAAAGCAGGGACGAAGTGATTTGGCAGAGACACCGTTCTCCCGGATGTAATCAAAATGCGGTGTAATACCCCTGTCAACATAATCCCATCTGAATCCGTCAAAACTGATCATAATTACATAGGGATTGGATTGGGCATTTATGCTTAGTAATGCAATCAGCAGAATCACTGCTGTGTATAAAATTCGTCTCACCTTTTAATCCCTCCGGTAAAATTAGACAGCTTGAAATCTAGCGAAAAATGAACTTAAAAATAAATTTGGTTAAATTATAAAACTATTTCCCTTTAATACTTGTTATGAGATATAAAATCGAGAGAAAACGTAATGAATAAAACCGGAATCTTATTAATTCAGCTGGGTACACCCGACAGTCCTTCTGTTCCCGACGTAAGAAAATATTTGCGTGAATTCCTGAATGATGCCAGGGTTATTGATATCCCGTGGATCGCAAGGAAACTGCTTGTAAATCTGATTATTGTCCCGTTCAGAGCCCCCAAATCGGCTAAAATTTATCAGAAATTATGGACGGAAAACGGATCCCCGCTTCTGTTTTACAGCGAAAGTCTCGCTCAAAAACTGCAGAAATTGTTAGGAGATTCATGTGAGGTGGAACTCGCGATGAGATACCAGAGTCCCTCTATGGATGAGGTTCTGGAAAGAATGAGAAGGAAAAATTATGATAGAATTTTAATTCTTCCGCTGTTCCCGCATTACGCCTCTGCAACTTCCGGTTCTGCTGTTGATAAAGCAATGAAGATCATTAAGAAATGGTGGGTGATTCCCGAAGTTAAAATGATTACTCAGTTTTGGGAAGATGAAGGCTATCTGAATTCTTTCACCGAAAGAGGGAGGCAGTACAATATAGCAGAGTATGATCATGTTATTTTCAGCTATCATGGACTCCCGGTCAGGCAGGTTGATAAGGTATATATTGATGGAAATCCATGCACAGACCATAATTGTGAAAATGAAATAACCGAGGAAAATAAATACTGTTATAAGGCACAGTGCTATGCTACTACCAGAGCCCTTGCCGAAAGGTTGAATATTCCCCCTAACAAGTACACGGTTAGTTTTCAGTCCCGACTGGACAAAAACTGGCTCACCCCCTTTACGGATAAGGTTGTGGTGGAGCAGGCTGAAAAGGGAGCGAAAAAACTTCTGGTATTTAGTCCTGCTTTTGTGGCCGATTGTCTTGAAACAGTGATTGAAATAGGAGATGAATATCAGCTGTTGTTCAAAGAACATGGCGGAGAAAAGGTTCAGCTGGTTGAAAGTTTAAATGATGAAGACAACTGGGTAACTGCAGTTAAAAATCTTGTTGAGAAAAACTTATAACCCCTCACTGACTTGGGGAAGGGCAGTAGTTATCTGCTTGTTTGAGGCCGAGCAATGGCCGAGATTGGCCGAATAAAGGCCGACCAGATATTAAAAAGTAAGTATATCTGTTGTGCATGCCCCCGTACTTAAAGTAAATTTAGTGCCCTGTTTGTTATTTATCAAGGTTGACTAAAATTCTTCCCTTTATTCCGCCTTTCAGTATCTCATCTATCTTTTTATTGGTTTCCTCAAGCGAGCATTCTTCATACATTAAGTTCAGCTTTCCTGGTTTCCATTCACTTGCTAACTTCTCCCACATCTTTTCTCTCAAAGCCATCGGAGTCTTTTCAGAATTTATTCCAAGGAGACTTATTCCCCGCAGAATAAAAGGAAAAACTGAAGTATTAAGTTCAGCAGATGCAGCATTGCCGCAGGCAGCCACAACACCCCACTGCTTGGTTGAAGCTATTGCTGTAGATAAAATATTTCCCCCGACAGTATCAACAACCCCGCTCCATCTTCCCGATAAAAGAGCTTTGCCGGATTTGTCAATCATCTCTTCACGTGATATCAGGGAAACAGCACCCAGTTCCTTTAAATAATCTTCCTGATCAGATTTTCCTGTTCCCGCCACAACTTTATATCCCTGTCCTGCCAGTAATGCTACCGCCATGGATCCTACTCCTCCTGAAGCGCCCGTAACAAGTACTTCTCCTTCTTTGTCAAGATCATTCTGGATCATTCTGTCCAGGGCAAGCGCTGCAGTTAATCCGGCCGTGCCAAGTATCATACTCTCTTTCAGAAAAAGTCTGTCAGGAATTGTTACCACCCACTCGGCCGGTACCCTTATATATTCAGCAAATCCGCCTGAAGTATTCATTCCAAGATCATATCCGGTTACAAGTACTTCGTCCCCTTCCGTAAATTTCCCGCTCCTGGTATCAACAACAATTCCGGCTGCATCAATCCCCGGCGTATGCGGATACCTTCTTGTGACGCCTTTGTTACCCGTAGCCGATAAGGCATCTTTATAATTTAATGAAGAATATCTGACATTTATGAGCACATCTCCTTCCGGAAGATCCTCAATTTTCTTCTCCGCTATCTCCCGGATGAACTTTCCGTTTTCTTCTTTAACCAAAAGAGCCTTAAATTTACCCGAACTCATAAATAACCTTTTGTAAATTTTTTTATTTAACAGCCTTAAAATAAGATAATTTTATATGGAGTTCAGTTTTTCAGAACATATAGTGCTTGAAAATGACTATGCGCTGATACGACCAATGGTATCAGACGATTTTGAAGGGCTTTCAAAAATTGCATATGATTATGAGATCTGGAGATTCAATGTATCAAGGTGTATGAACGATAAAGAGATGAGAAATTACATCTCGGGAGCTCTCAAACACAAAGAGGCCGGCATTCTCTATCCCCTGGTAATAATCGATAAAAGCCTGAACCTGACAGCCGGAAGCAGCAGCTTTGGCAATATTTCAAATAAGGATAAAAGACTTGAAGTGGGGGCAACCTGGCTTGGCAGGCAGTTCCAGGGAACTGGATTAAATAGAATATGTAAGTTTATGATGCTTAAATATGCATTTGAAAAGCTCAACTTTGAAAGAGTTGAATTTAAAACCGATGTTCTGAACATGCAGTCCCGCAAAGCATTAAAAAACATCGGAGCGGTTGAAGAAGGGATCTTGAGGAGTCATACTCTGATGCAGGATGGGAGAAGACGCGATACGATTTATTACAGTATATTAAAGGCTGAATGGAATAACCTGAAAAATTCAGTTTTCAGTGGGTTAGATTTGCAAGCTATAATTCTTATTTTTAGGTATTAAAAAAAACTCTTATGCGAAAGAATAATAAAAGACCTTCCTGGGATAAATACTTTCTTAAACTGGCGATGCTGGCTTCCGAACGGGCTACCTGTCCCCGGATGCATTGCGGCTGCGTTCTTGTTAAGGACAGGTTTGTTCTTGCCACGGGGTACAATGGTTCACTGCCCGGACAGCCTCACTGCGAAGACGAAGGATGCCTTGTAGTTGATAACCATTGTGTACGCACAAACCACGCCGAGATAAATGCTCTTGTACAGGCCGCAATTCATGGAATAAATATCAGCGGTTGCACTGCATATATTACCAATATGTCCTGTACTACCTGCGCTAAAGCCCTGATAGCTGCGGGGATTAAACGTGTGGTTGTATTCTCGGATTTTCATGATACTCTTGCAACTGATTTTTACACCAGGAGCGGAGTAGAGATAGCAAAAGTCGAGATGCCGGAAACAAGGATACACTATAATCTCAAAGAGTATTCATCAGCCAGGAAAACTGCAAAATCCAAATAAAATATGGGTGGAAAACTTTGTCCTAAAATAATTCTGGAAGGTACGCGACTCACCTTTAAAACCGAAATTGCGTTTACCCTGAATGAACATCCACGTATAGTGGGACCAAGAAAATACAGGTATCATTCACCTCTGATCTCTGCAGAGTGGTGTTCCTTCACTAATTTTCCCTGGGGGAGAGGGTTGATTAATTTTGAGCCCCAGGAAGAGACCCGGGCAATGGAAACATACAGAACCTGGCTAAAATTGTTTGAGCTTCAGAAATATTATTCATGGATAATCGACCGCTTCCATATTTCTACAAAAGCTTACCAGTTAAAAGCCTATAACAAACAGTATGACTTCGGCTGGCTGGAAGACGGGTTAAAAGACCTTGGGATTTCATCTCGTATTTTGTACACGTTCTTCTGCTTCTTTTTACAAGGCCAGAGAGGAAAGGTTAAAAGTTTCCGGAAACCCGAAACAGTACGATGATATCCATATCTTTATTGAAGAACAGGAATTGATGAGGAGCTTTATTACCCGTTCTGCTTTACCTATCCTTGAGGTTGACGTCTCCGATAATAATGTTCTTAAGGCTGCAGATAAAATAGCCGACTGGCTGGAACATACCGGCGGGCTTTACGCGAAGTAATTCGTATTTTTAGTTTTATGAAAGACAATCCTGCCTTATATATCAAACCTCTTCTTGCAACTATATTCTGGGGACTCTCTTTTATCGCTACAAAAACAGCCTTAAATGAGCTGACCCCGGTAATGATCATAATACTGCGCCTTCTGCTGGGAATTTCTTTCCTTGTAATCCTTGCAGTTTACACCAAAAGAGATTTTTCGATAAAACTTAAGCAGCATGCTTTTATTCTTCTGCTGGCTGCTATTGCTGTCTTTCATTTGTGGATTCAGGTTACAGGACTCCAGTATACCTCTGCTGCAAATACAGGCTGGATTATCGGTACGGCCCCGATCTTTATCGCCATAATGGGCATGATATTCTTTAAGGAGAAAATTTCTCTGAAACAGCTCCTGGGAATAATCATGGCTTTTGCCGGGCTCTTCCTGCTTATAAGCAAAGGTGACTTCACCTCTATCGGGTTCATATCAAATAAGGGTGATTTTCTGGTTCTAGCAAGTGCTTTTACGTGGGGAGTTTACTCTATGGTTAACAAAAAAATAAGCCTGACATATCCCCCGCTTATGACTATTCTGTACCTGTTTATTATGATGGCTGTGCTGATCCTTCCGGTTACTTTGAACCATGATACTTTCGTGCGTATTGAACATCTCTCAGCAATAGGCTGGATCTCCATAATTTTCCTCGGAATATTCTGTTCAGGAATATCATATGTTTTGTGGGCTCAGTCACTTAAGGATATGGATTCATCTAAAGTAGGTGCATTTCTATATTTTGAACCCTTTGTGACCGTATTTTCTGCGTGGATTTTTTTACATGAAACAATTACTCTTCTAATGCTGATCAGCGGAATAATTATTATCGCGGGAGTTGTAATAGTTAACCGCAATTAGTGATTTTGACGTGATATTCATTAAAAGTATTGATTTATGTGCTGCTTTACTGTTTCCATTGTTCCTTATTTTGTTAAGCTATACTATCATTAACAAAGAAAGAGAAACTATATGTTAAGGAAATATCATGTGTTAAAAATTATTCTCATACTTTTTATTCCTTTACTGCTGTCTGCATGTGAGAATTCTACTGAGAATAATCCGCCGGAAGTTAATACGGGATCATTTCCGAACAAGGTTGGAGACCAGTGGGTTTATGCGGTCCATGACAGCTGAATGGTTCTGTCGATACGCTTACGGTAAGAATTATTGGAACAACCACTGGAAACGGAAAAAATCTCACCATCTGGGCCAGGAATTCACACACTTATAATGATACGCTTTATGTGTACCTCGATAATAATACCGTATATTATTATGATGATCCTTACCCCAATGTGGTAGATCATAAATTTGTTTTTCCCCTCGAAGTAGGAAAGTCATGGACAAATCCGGATCAGGCATCCGATTCGTCAATTGTAAAAAAGATAGAACCGGTTTCTGTACCCTGCAGATGAGTTTTCAAATGCTTATAGAATAGAAAGAAATTGGGGCGGCTTCAATGTCTATGGTTATTCAATAACCTGGTTTGTTGAAAATGTGGGTATTGTGAAATTTTATAAAAAGGTATATGGATTTGATAACATAAGAGAAACATGGGAGCTTTTAAGCTATAACGTTCAATAAACAGCATTCGAATTTCAATACTTATAAGAGAGATGTTTAACAGCATCTCTTTTTTTATTAATTTTTGTATCCAATTTTTCAATTCTGCATTATATTTGTCAATCCAAATTTAATCATCAGGAAAATCATTGAATCCGTGGAAAGGTGTCAGAGGCTTATCACGAGACCTATGGGTAATCTATACAGCTACCCTGATTAATCGCTCAGGAACAATGGTGCTTCCGTTCCTTGCTCTTTATCTGACAACGCAGCTTCATGAAGATGCAGCGACTGCAGGTTTAATACTGACTTTTTACGGACTCGGAGCTCTGGTTACAGCCCCATTTATCGGAAAGCTTTCGGATAAGATCGGATCGCTGACGGTGATGAAGATCTCCCTGTTTTTCTCAGGAGTTCTTTTGATTTTTTATCCGTTTATAACAGGATTTCCGCTTCTGCTGGCAGTTACACTCGTTTGGTCGATAATAAATGAAGCTTTCCGTCCTGCCGTTATGTCTCTTATTTCATATATAGCTCCCGCTGATAAAAGAAGAACTGCATTTGCAATGAACAGGCTTGTAATAAACCTGGGAATGAGTATCGGTCCTGTTGCTGCCGGATTTTTAGCACAGCTTAATTTTTCAATAATTTTTTACGTAGATGCTGCAACGGCTATTGCTGCAGCGCTGTTTTTAAGTTTTTACCCTATAAGGCACAAAATTGACAAAGAGGAAATTGAAAGAGAAGTAGAAAAACTTCAGTCCCATAAAGGAATCGTACTTAAGGATATCCGCTTTCTTTTTTTCCTGCTGGCTATCACGCCGGCAACAATGGTGATTTTCCAGCATCTTGGTGTTCTCCCGCTTTATCTGGTTAAAGATTTGCATTTCCAGACATCGACATTCGGTATGCTGACTGCGGTTAATACTGTCCTTATTATCTTTGTTGAGGTACCCCTGAACACGGCTATGAATAACTGGTCTGAGAAAAAATCTTTAGCTCTGGGCGCCTTATTGATCGGTGTGGGATTCGGGGCTACAGCTTTCGTAAGCAGTGTTATTCCTCTGATTATTACGATTATAATATGGACATTTGGCGAAATGATATTATTTCCAGCAAGCTCATCTTTTGCTGCTGAAATATCTCCGCCCAACAGGAGAGGAGAGTATATGGGATACTTTCAGATGTCATTCAGCCTGGCATTTACACTTGGTCCCTGGCTTGGTACTTTAGTTTATGATAACCTTGGGGGCAAAGAAGTCTGGTTTGCAGCCTTTATAGTAAGTCTGATATCCGCCTCAGCTCTTCTCATGATTCCTTCGAAGCCTGCTGCTTCCGTAAGCTCGGATATATCTGCCTAAATATTCACAATGCTTTAAGCATATGAATTCCGGGTATCAAATCATTTTTTTACAATTTTTTGACAAAAATAAGGGGGATTTCGACCTATAATTGAAAAGCTTGAAATCAGGAAATTATTATATGAAGTTCACTTATGTTATTCTGCTTCTGTGTTATCTAGCTGTTCCTGCTTTTGCTCAGGATAGTCTGAGCATTTCTTCGGATATTTCGGACAAAATTGAATGGGAAGCATTTCCCATCCTCACCTATGATACAGATGCCGGATTTGGCTATGGCTTAAAAGGATATCTTAGAAATATATTTGCTGAAAAAGAAAGTTATGATATAATTCTCTATAACAGTACAAAAGGTGAGAGATGGTACCGGTTTCAATTTTCATATCCCGATTATGAAATAAGGCAGGGAACAGATTATGGTTATGCACTTGATATTACTGCAGATTATGACAAATGGATCAGCTATTATTTTTATGGAATAGGCAATAATTCATATTATGATAACCGAAAAATTTATACCAGGGAACCGCTTGAGTTAAGTGTCATCATAAGCAGAACACTGACAACCTCATTAATTTTACAGGCGGGGCTAAAATTTACGTCAGTTAAATACACTGATTTCCCGGAACCGTCATTGCCATCCGGGGAATTTCATAATCGTGTTGAAAAGTTTTCTTTGCTGATTAATGCACTCTACGATACGAGGAATAGTATAATTAATCCCAGCGGGGGAGTGAGTCTTTCTGCAGGTTTCGAAACAGCTCCGTCTTTCTATTCTCCGGGAACAAAACTCAGCAAAGCTGCTTTAACTTTACAGTCTTATCATAAAATTATTGTTAATGAGTTGATTTTCGCAGAAAGAATCACTCTCCAGCAGCTGATTGGAAATAATATTCCAGTACAGTTTTTATTACCCATAGGGGGCAACCAGAGTCTCCGTGGATATCCCCAGGACAGATATTTGGATAACAGTTTTTCGCTAATAAATGCCGAATTAAGATTTCCCATATGGTGGAGATTTGGCGGTATTGCTGGAATAGATGCGGGGAGGGTTTTTTCTTCACTTGACAGGTTTTCGTTTGCCGATTGGAGGATTAGTCCCGCCGCTGGCTTAAGATTTTATATGGATAACTTTATCGTTCGGGCTGATTTTGGTTTCAGTGATGAAACAATAGGATTTTATTTTAATTTCGGACATCTTTTCTAAATTATCAGACTGTCCTAAACGAGAACTAATTTATACCCGGTAATACTCTGATAAGTGCAGAGCCGGGATAAAAACTCTCCCGGCTTAAAGAATAGCAATATAAAAGACTATTTTTTCAGTTTATCCTTAAATACCTTTTCGAATTTTTCCACCTTGGGGGCTATAACAAAAGAACAATAGCCCTGATGGGGATTTTTTTCAAAATAATCCTGGTGATAATCCTCCGCCCTGTAAAATTTTGTAAACGGGACTATCTGAGTAACAATTGGTTTATCCCAGGCTCCTGATTTATCCAGTTCCTTTTTATAATATTCGGCTTTTTCTTTCTGTTTCTCATTGTGGTAGAGAATAATCGAACGGTATTGTGTTCCCACATCCGCTCCCTGACGGTTTAATGTAGTGGGATCATGAGTTTTCCAGAAAATCTTCAACAGATCATCATAAGAGATTACTTTTGGATCATAAACAATCTGAACAACTTCTGCATGCCCGGTATTACCATTGCAGACCTGTTCATATGTTGGATTAGGAACACTTCCTCCGGCATACCCGGAAACAACAGATTTTACTCCCTCTACACGTTCAAAAATAGCCTCGGCACACCAGAAGCATCCCTGGCCGAAAGTAGCAGTATCGGTATTAACTGATACATTATCCATAGCGGTCACTTCTTTCATTTTGTTTTGTGATTTTATCTCCCGGCAGTTTAATTCACCAAAGATTACTAAGACAATAATTATAGCTGAGAATATGCTTTTCATATAAATACTTCTCTTTTTTAATCCTAACATCCTAATGTTAACGAAAATATTCATAACGAATTAGTCACTTTTAACACACAAATTCGACAAAATGTTCCATCAGACATTCATCACAAAGCGGGGTAAAATTTGTATAAACTATTGCGAATTGGCAAATTAAAAAATAAGTTGCTTTCCGCTCCCTGTTTATCAACAAAAACACTTCCGGGTTTTAAGGATCGAATTAGTGAGTCTTTACCAACTATTGCCATATAAGATTGTATTTAAAAAAAGTGTCAGCTTTATCTAATAACTTAATATGAGAGGATTAGTATGAAAAGAGTCCGGTTGGTTTCCTTATCCCTGGTAGTTATCTTCGCAGTTCTGATATTAATTCAGGCAGGCTGCAGTAATTCAAAAGAGGTAAAAGTTCCCACGCAGGCAGAAAGGATCGAAAAGGGTAAGATGCTGGTAGAACTGGGTGGGTGCAATGACTGCCACTCCCCGAAGGTTATGACGGACTTAGGTCCTGTCCCCGATACAACCAGGCTATTGTCAGGACATCCGCAGGATGAACCGGTAGCCAATGTTGATCCTGCAATGTTAAAATCTAAAATGTGGATTCATTCAAGTATGGATGCAACAGCCTGGATAGGTCCATGGGGCGTATCTTATACGGCTAATCTTACCCCGGATCCCGAAACAGGTTTAGGAAACTGGACTGAAGATTTGTTTATTAAGGCATTGAGGAACGGAAAGCACATGGGAATCGGAAGACCTATACTGCCGCCGATGCCCTGGCCCGGAATAGGTAAATCGAGCGATGAGGATTTGAAGGATATTTTTGCATATCTGCATTCATTACCCGCAATTCACAATAAGGTACCCGATCCTGTAACACCCGATATGATGGCATCAATTTTAAGTAAAGATGGTTCAAAATAGAAATTTGTTAAGACAGATGGTGTTCAGTAATTGAAATAAGACCCTGCCCGTTTTAAACGGACAGGGTCAAAATAAAACTCTAATCACCCTGAGAGATTCCTGATCCTCCGCTGAAGTCTGTGCTGCCAAGTCTGGCTGAGCCGAAATAAACCACTCTTGAACCACCGCTTGCATCAACGTTCAGCGTGCCGTTCATTTTTATTTCAAGTCTTGAACCACCTGAAAGGTCGGCATTAGCATCTTTTACACTGAAGTCTTTCAGATGATAAATGCTTCCGCCGGAGGCATCGGCCGTTAAATCAGCGGCCTTTCCTGTTAATTTAATAACGCTTCCTCCCGATATTTCCAGATTAATATCACTGCAATCAAGGTTACCAGACAACTCAGCTCCTCCTGACAAATCGCCGGTAAAATTGTCGCTGATGCTCATTGATAGTTGACATTGCGCTCCTCCGCTCAGGTCGATATCCCCGAGAAGAGGCATATTAATTACAACACGTATATCCCCATGCTGTCTGTAATTGTTCTTGTCGATAAATATTTTTAGAGTCTGACCCTTTTTCTCAACCTTAAGATATTCGAAATCCTCTTTTTCAGCATTAATTTCTATACTGTATGAAGACGACTGATTGATTTTAAGAAGCATTCCATATCCTGCGTCTACACCGTTGAAATCTTTATAGTCATATTTTTTTGTGGTTCTGTCTGAAGGGTAAAGGTTGGAAAAGCCGACCAGACAAAAAGTCAAAACAACTATTGTAACCATTATTTTTTTCATTTCTAATCTTCCTCAATCTTGTTTTTTTCTTTTGACCTGATTACTCTCCAAAAGGTTGCGGCAAATTTAAAAATAATGGTTGTTTATGGTAAATGAGCGAAGTAATTTCAGATATCTTTATTATAAGGTGTTTTTATGAAGAAAATTGATCATCTCAAATACCCGATCGGCAAATTCAAAGCTCCTAAAGAATATAGTGATGACCTGAGGGAAGGATTTTTAAGCGAAATCGAAGAAACTCCCTTTTTTCTGAGACACGCGGTAGAAAATCTTAATGAAGAGCAGCTTGCTACCCCTTATCGGGAGGGCGGCTGGACTATAGAACAGGTAGTACATCACGTGCCTGACAGTCATATGAATGCCTATATCAGGACCAAACTGGCATTAACAGAGAAAGAACCGATAATTAAAACCTATAGAGAGGATGCCTGGGCAAAACTAGAAGATTATGTTACTACTCCTATAGAAACTTCACTTCTGCTGCTTGAGACTATACATACGAGATGGCTAATACTCATTAAATCACTCAACAAAAGCCAGTTTGAAAGAAAACTAAATCATCCTGAAATGGGAGTAGTAGATATTAACTGGATTCTTGCTCAATATGCCTGGCATGGAAAGCATCATATTGCACATATCAACTCGTTGAAACAGAGAATGGGGTGGTGAGATCTCTGCAGGCTTGTCCGCCCGTCAAAGGAAGGCGGACAAACAGCAGAAGGTTTTAAGTTCAGCTTCCTAAAAATATCAGGAGGGTCTATCTTCAGTACTTTTTGCTTTGGGTTTTCGTTTTACTATTATTAGTATTGCGATAACTACAACCAGAATTCCTATGATAATATATAACCAGTTAAAGCCGCTTCCATACAGGCTGTCTTTCCAGACAGATATTTTGTTTTCAATAGTATCTTTCTGGGCTTCTGTGAACATATTATTCTCAAGCAGGTAAGGAACCCAGGTGGGTTTTACTTCACCATACCATGCACTGTCGGCAAAACTTTTATATGTATCCTGCGAGTTCTCGCTATTTTTCACTCCGACATTTTTAATCTCATCATTTATAAATGAAGTGGCGGTTTCTGTAAATTCCTTACCGGTTGAAAACCTTTGAAGATTTATGCCGTAATCGGCAAAGGTTAATCTTATGGAATTCCATGCCTGCTGACTTAGGGCGTTTTTCCAGGTAGTAAATGTCTGATCTATTTCCTTCAGCTCGTTTGTTCCGGCATTTTTTTCAGAATAAATGCTGACCAGCTTCGGACCTACACTCTTCCACAGCTTTGCAAACTGTTCCTGCTGTTTTTTTATTTCGGTTAGGTCTTCAGGTGTAAATGTAGCTACCTGCAGGAACTTTATATTGTCCTGAAGTGATTTTTTAACATTGTTTAAAACATTATTCTTCTGTACCTCAGAGTAAACTTTCTGTTTCTCTTCAGAGCTGAGCTCGGATTTTTGCCTGTATGAAGGGGGAATAAGACTGTCAATCATGCTTATTACAAGCTCATCTCTTTTCTGGAGAGATGCTTTCAGATCGGCCACTGTTCTTTCCAGTTGTATTATACGGCTTTTATCTTTTTTGCTCTCCGCTTCGAGCATTTGTACCCGGGAGATTAAATCGGTATTACGCTGGTTAAGAACTTCAACCTGATCTTTAAGTCCTGTTACCTGCGTCTGCAGCACATTTATCTGGGTGAAATCACCTTTCCGCAGATCATATGCCATCTGAAGATTTTCAAAAGTTTTATTGAAATTCAGCGGATAAAGACTTTTATCGAGCAAATCTCTTTTATCAGAATATTCATTCCTTAAAGAGTCTATCTTATTTCCTGCACTCTGAAGCTCTTCAAGAGATGATGCATTACGTATAGAATCATCGATAGCCATGGCTTTCGTTTTAAAACTCTGCACTATTTCATAATCTGACTGGGCAAATATTGAATATGAAAACAGCAGACATAACAATAAACTATTTATAAAGATTTTACTTGTCATTTACTTCTCCTTCTTTTCAATTCCGCTGTTTGACAAATAGAACTGTTTATTCCCTTCGATTAATTCGATATAAGGAGGTCTCTGATTAAAAACAGGATCTGTTATTCCTGTTTCCGAAATCTGAATCTTATTATAAAGATTAAATGCTCCGTCTCCCAGTGTAAAGACATAAACATTTTTGAATTTATTCCCGGTTATATAATAATAGCCGAGTGTGTCTCTTATTACTCTCAGGTCACGGTCAAGATATGCAAGAGAATCACCGGTTTCCTCAAAGTAGAGCGGCTTTGCATTAAATGACAGGGCATACCGGTCTTCCTTTGCCATTCCGTTATCATCCACATGTATGACAGATTCTACAGGCCAGGAAAAATCAGCAGGAGCCAGCCTCAGTGTTGAACATCCTGCCAGTATTGCAGCGGTTAGTATTACCAGATATTTAAGGAACTTCATTCTATCTCCTTCCAATTTATGCATGCTAACATAAGGAAAATTAAGTATTTCCGATGATTACGCAATGTGACAGAACCCCTATTTGTTTTTTTGCTATTTTTAAAAGTATTATTTTTTGCTAAAAGGTGGATTTTTTATGAATATCCTTGAGTGTCTTCATCAGAATCAGACCGAAATAATCAGAACGGCATTTGATTCTCTTCTACGTTCCAACCTAAAACATTATTCTACTGCCAGTGCAAATGCAAACTGGGAGAGGATTGAGAAATTATTCGATCTTACTTTTAGTTGTATTAAAGAAAAAAGTCTGGTCGAATTAATAGAATACTCTGAAAAAATAGCAACTGAAAGATATAATGCCGGGTATGATCTGCATGAAGTTCATGCAGCCTACAACGTGCTGGAAGAGGCTATATGGGGAATCATTATTAATAATCTTGATCCGAAAGATTATGGACAGGCCCTTGGGCTTGCAAGCACCGTACTTGGTGCCGGTAAAGAAACTCTTGCATTGACGTATATTTCTCTGACCGGCAAAAAAAGACCGGAGAGCCTCGACCTCTCAGAACTCTTCAAAGGAAGCTGAATACTTTATTATCTCTTGTTGTGAGATATTAAAATACTTCAAAGTACTGCCTGGGCATAAAACCAGCGGATATGAAATACACGCAGCAGATTCATATCTGTTTTTTGTCCGATTTGATATAATTGTTTAATATTGTCTTTAAGTCTTTATTTCTGACATATATTCAGGGTGAAATTTTGAAAATACAATTTATTGGAGCAGCTCAAACAGTTACCGGTTCACAGCACCTACTTACTGTCAACGGAAAAAAGATCCTTCTTGACTGCGGCTTATACCAGGGAAGAAGAAAAGAAGCCTATGAGATCAATAAGAATTTTTTATTTGATCCCGCAGAAATTGATGTAATGTTATTATCGCATGCCCATATTGATCATACAGGAAATATACCCCACCTGGTTAAAAGCGGATTTAAAGGTCATATTTATACGACGTCTGCCACCGTTGATCTTTGCCAGATTATGCTGAGAGATTCGGCTTACCTGCAGGAGAGAGATATTCATTTTGTAAATAAAAAACGGAGCAAACAGAATAAAAAACTGTTTGAACCATTATATACTGTCGATGACGTCGAAACAGCGATGGAAAATTTTATCGGCGTACAGTACGATAAAACTGTTGAAGTATCTCCCGGTGTAAAAGCAACCTGGAGAGATGCGGGTCATATTCTTGGATCGGCCGGACTGCTGGTTGAAATCAGGGAAAATGGTAATTATACACGACTTGGATTCAGCGGTGATATTGGAAGACCCGAAATGCCGGTTATACGTGATCCTAATATCCTGACAGACCTCGACATTCTTATAATGGAAAGTACTTATGGCAACAGGCTTCATCCGGTTACGGGTGAAGTGGAAGAAGAGGTTGCGAAAGTAATAAATCAGGTGCTTGAAAAGAAAGGAAAAATAATAATTCCTGCTTTTGCGGTTGGCAGAACGCAGTTATTTGTTTATATACTTCATAAGCTGTTCAATCAGAATAGAATTCCGGCCATTCCTATTTTCGTAGACAGTCCGCTTGCAGTAAATTCAACAGAAGTTTACAGGATGCATCCGGAATGTTTTGACAGAGAAACTTACAGGGTATTTATTGAAAACCATGAGGATCCGTTTGGTTTTAACAGGCTTACCTATATACGCGATGTTGAAGAATCCAAAAGACTGAATGAGTTCCGGGGATCATGCATAATAATTTCCGCATCAGGAATGGCTGAAGGTGGAAGGGTTCTGCATCATTTGAAAAACAATATCGAAAATCGGGATAACCTGATCCTGTTTGTTGGATATGCAGCACAGGAAACACTTGCTCGGAAAATTATGGACGGGGCTGAAGAGGTAAATATATTTGGTGATCCTCACAAAGTAAGGGCAAAGATAAAACAGATGGATTATTTCAGTGCTCATGCCGATCAGAAAGGTCTTCTGAATTATCTGAAATTTTCCCCGGCGGAAAAATTGAAACATATATTCCTTGTACACGGCGAGGAAGAACAGGCATTACCTCTGAAGGAGAAGATTGAAAGTAAAGGATACAGATCCGTAAACTATCCTAAAAAAGGTGAAGTTTTTGAAATATGATTCCCTTGTGGGGTGTCAGGTGTGCCATCAAATAGAAAAGAGTGATTAGGCAGCCAATATCTAAGGTTAGGTTTTGTCTTGAGAATCTTCTTTTTCTCCGGAAGCAGCAGGTATTTTTCTTCCGGCATTCTTTACCGCATTGGTTAAAAGAAATTCTATCTGGGCATTAATGCTGCGCAGATCATCTGCCGCCCATTTTTCAAGGGCGGCATAAAGTTTAGAATCTATTCTTAATAAAAACTTTTTCTTTTCTGCCATAATCATCCATTGTTTCCTAACCCGCAGCAGCTTGTTTCCTTTTCATGATCAGATGCCATGCAAGTATTAAAACCCATGGATATTTATCCAGAAATTCGGAACTATTTTCGATATTTATTATGGTTTTAGTTTTAAATCCGAATTTGTCCTTAATATTTACAAGACATATGCCGCTGTTTGTATAGATTCCGTAATTATTCTTAAACACCCCGAATTTAATCTTTAGTCTTTGTCCATTTGGTAGAAATATGGTGCCTTCCCTGCTGAAAAACTTCTGTGAATAATTAGCGAAATGATTTTCTTTACCCTTCTCCCGGATATTTATTCCCGATTTCCAAAATCTCGGATAATATATCTCCCATTCGCCCCCCAGAATATTCACCTGTATATTAGAACCAAAGAAACCACGGATGGTTACATTACCCAGGACTTCATCTTCACAAATTAAAGTAAAATTTTTCTTCCATATAGAAGGCTGAGTCAGTATTAACAACCTGCCTGTAAGATCGGATAAATGAGTTACCACTGGATACCTCAACTGCTATTAGTATAGTGTTCCTGTGTTGATAACCGGCTGGGCCTCTCTTTCAGAAACCAGTGCAACCATCAGGTTATTGACCATTGTTGCCTTCTTTTCTTCATCAAGATGCACAATGTTCTGCTGACTTAAAGCTATTAAGGCACTTTCAACCATTCCAACTGCTCCCTCAACTATTTTTTGCCTTGCCGCAACTATTGCCTCAGCCTGCTGACGCCTCAGCATAGCCTGAGCTATTTCCTGGGCATAGGCAAGGTGACTTATGCGGGCTTCAATTACTTCTACACCAGCTATATCAAGTCGTGATTGAACTTGCTTTTGCAAATTATCTGCTACTTCCTGAGGACTACCCCTCAGAGAAGCTTTATCCTCGTCGCCGTCGTAAGGATATTCAGAAGTCAGCGAGCGTATCGCAGTCTCGCTCTGTATTGCCACAAACTCCTCATAATTTTCAACGTCAAATACGGCACGGGAAGTGTCTGTTACCCGCCAGACTATTACGGCAGCTATTTCTATCGGGTTACCGCGAAGGTCGTTTACTTTTATTTTATCGCTGTTAAAATTTCTTATTCGTAGAGTGACTTTTCTTTTTAAGGTAAACGGATTTATCCACCAGAATCCGGATTCTCTTACGGTTCCGCTGTAACTACCAAAGAAAATGATCACCCTTGAATCATTTGGCTGAACGGTTATTAGTCCTACTAAGGAAATAATAATTATAAAGGTGAGCGGAAAGAAATACCAGAGAAATGATGGATCGTTTGCTCGGACGCCGGCAATGAAAAGAATTACATTCAGCGCCAAAAGAACCAGAATAATTAGCAGGGCAAAAAAGCCGTTTATTTTGGTTGCTCGCTTTTCTGAAACAGTTTGCATTTTGAACCTCTCCTTAAATTGCTATCGTGATGATATCACTATAATATCATAAAAGCAAGAAAAATCAACAAAGTTTCAAAAAAACTATTGATAACAAATCGGGTTTTATTCAATTTAATTACCAATAAATAATATTTCAGAAAGAACCTCTTTATGAAACGAATTATATTTTCCATTTCTTTAGTTGTAATTGTAATTGCTTTGACAGCCGGCAGAATGATCGATGAAAAAATGAAAAATATCCTGCAGCAGATCCAGCTGGATGAAGATGGGGCTAAAAATATGATCTGGTCAAACTGTGCATATTCTAATTTTTATATCCCTAATCCCCGAACTTTAAAAGCTGTTGCTTCCGGAGAAAGAGCGTCTATTGTCGAGACTGTTGCCCTATATGCAAAAGAGTATTCAGCTACTCCCGAATTTCTTAGTAAATACAATGAGCTTAGGGAAACAAAAAAACCTGAACCTCCGGAAAAACCAAAGACCATTGAGGAAATGAAAGAGGAACAGCGAAGAGGTATAGAAGAAGGAATAAAGAACCTGGAGGAAACCAAGTCTAAAATGCCGTCTGACCAGCAGAGTATGTTTGACGAAACAATCAAACAGTATAAAGAACAGCTTAAGGAAATTGATAATCCTGATAATCCTATGTTCAGTAAAGAAGTCGAAAATATGTATAATCAAATGTATGAGCAGCAGATGACGGAATACAACAACAAGGTTTTAGAATGGCAGAAAGATTTTCCTGAAAACAATCCTCACTTATTAATTAAAGCCTGGCTGACAAAATTTATAGATGAAACAAAAGATGTTGATTATAAAGCTCAGACTGCGGCAGATCAGTACAACAGGCAGGTTTTTGTTAAACAGGAATATGAAAGAAAGAGCTATCTCTGGAAACTGTGCTACCGTGCCGGAAAGGAAGCTACTGATGCCGGACGGGGATTTGCGCAGAAGTGGCTTGCTGAACTTTAGACTATTACTTAAAAAGTCCGTACTTCTTAATATGCTGGTAGGCCAGATAGCCGACCGCCGCTGTTTGTGCTATGCCAAGTACATATCGGACAGGGTTTAGTCTGGAATTTTCAAGAAACTGCTGGTGAAGGGGTTCCAGCATGCTGCCTGGAGACTCACCGGAATAGTTATTGGAACTTTCATTGGCTGTTATAGAAAGTTTCGTCCACATCCAGATGGTATTAGGATCATCATTGATATTCAGATTCATCCTCATATAATTCAGTTCACGGTATATATCAAATTCATTCAGCGATGTTTGAAGTTTGATGATTGCATTGTCTGAATGGAATTTAATACCGTTATCTTTCGTCGCCTCCTGTGCGTAGATAAGTTGTGCAGCGAGAAAGATCATAAGAAGTAAAAAACATTGCCGCATCTGAATTCCTTAATTACAAGTCAATCATTATTGAAGAAATTTTTAATGTACGATTTACCTCCTGTAACTGCAAAAACAACCGCAAGAACGGCCAGCGTTATGAATATTGTGCTAAAACCAATAATAACAATTTCAACTGCAATTTCGATCTCGGCCAGGGCCATTGCAGCAAAGAAAAGCAAAATAGCGAATCTCAGGAATCTGGAGACCAGAGAATAGGCAGGAACATTTTCTTTGGCCAATGCAATATAGACCGAACTTGAGACCCTTCCGGCTATTATCCAGCCGATCCCGAAGATAAGCAGTGCGACGATGAGTTTCGGAATAAACAGCACCCCGTTCTGAATTAGACTTGAAAGCACAGAAAGCTTCATTGCATCCAGTGCGGTATAAAGAAAGATCAGAAATACAACAAAGAATACGATATTACCTATGAATCCGAACAGGGCATACCTGATATCCGCTTTTGATAATGTCTGACGCCACCTCACCCTTGTAAATAATCTTTCAAGTCTGAATGCAACAAGCAGCTGCACAATTATTCTTTTCGCAAGCCAGCCCGCAAACCAGCCAATCGCGAGGAGCAGGACTCCTCCGAGAAGATTTGGAAGGTAGCTGATAATTTCTTTTCCAAAATCAAAAAAAGGTCCTTCAATGGAATTATCCATTTTCAACTCCTGTTTCTTTTTGTGATTTTAATAATAACTTCCAGAAAGATTCTCTTTCTTCATATTCTTTAACCCACAGAACAGGACACGCAGACTGTTCGGTGATTTCCTGTGCAAGAGACCGTCCAAATAAAAGTTCCAGAAAATCTCCGGTCTTTCCCCCCATAACAATCATATCGGCATTTGCAGATTCATCAACGATACAGGTCAATATATCAGAATCCGGCATAATGATAAGTTCGGCAGGAATATGGTTTTCTTTAATAAGCTCGTTTGCTTTTTCCTCGCGTCTCTCTTTTTCTTTCTGTGATGTATCAGGCTCATAGACCAGCAGCAGTTTTACTTTGCATTTAAAATAATCCACGAAGGCAGGGGCGACTTCTGTCGCAAGTATTGCGTGTATGTCTATATTAAAAGGTATGAGAATTGTATTTAGCTGTTCTTTAATAAAAGTTCCATGAAGAACAGCTACTTCTCCGGGAAATCTCTGTATGACGCTGTCTATAATTGAGGAAAAGAATCTTTCAAGGAACGTAGGGTTCTTTTCTCTTCCTACAATAATAAAATTACAATTTTCCTCTTCGGCTGTCTGAACAATCCCTTCTGATATTCGATGGGAAACAGTAACAATCGGACGTGAAATTATTCCTGATTCTCCCACTACACCTCTGGCAGTTTCAAATAAGGGCATAGCTCTTTCTGTATCGCTTGCTTCAACCGCGAGAGGACTTCCTTCTTTGATTTCATTGACATGAAGAAAGAGTATCTCCGAATTTTCTTTCACCGCGATGGCTTTTGCCAGGTGAGTAAGACTTGAAACTGAATTTCTGTTTGCAAGCGGCACCAGAATTTTATATTCCTTCCTTTCAAGTCTTTCAAGTGATTTAACTTTTCGAACGTGTTCTATTTCCCGTTTAGATGCGTAAGTCCTGTAAGTAAATAATCCTATTGCAACCCAGATACCTGTAACTATCCATGCGGTTGGACTGTAATTAAACATGTAGACTGCAAGGAATAAGAGCATTAATATTCCCGCAATAGACAGATAAGGGAACAAAGGCGTAAAAAATCCCCGGTCAAGGTCAGGGCGCTTTTTCCTGAGTCTTATTAGTGTAATATTGACCTGAAGGAATAACAGCAGGAACATAATGTCAGCCGCACTGGCTACATCCTCTATAGGGAGTGAGACAGCCATAATAACTACTAAAAAAAGAGAGAATAAAATTGAAAGGTGGGGTGTGAAATTCTTTTTGTGAACCTTGCTGAAAAAAGTCGGGAAGTTTCGGTCTCTTCCCATTGCAAACGCAACTCTTGATGAAGAAAAGATCGTCGCATTCAGGGCGGACATAGTAGAAATAAGACCGCCCACAAGCAGCATAATTCCTCCCCCCACAAAAAATGATTTGGCAACTTCTACCAGCGCTGTCTCTTTATTTGATGCCAGGTAATCCCATGGGGTCATACCTTCCGGCTTGACAGCGCCAAGGGCGGTGAATGCTATCAGGAGGTAGATCGGAACAACGATAATTAGCGACAGAAAAACTGCTCTGGGAATATTTTTCTTGGGGTTTTTTATCTCTTCCGAACATTGTGAAATAACCTCAAAACCCTGGAAAGCTATAAAGGTTAAACCCATTGCCTTGAACACGCCGCCCCATCCATTTGGGAAAAACGGTGTAAAGGCCTCCTGCCAGTCGGGCCTGTGCATAATTAGGTTAAGACCGAAACCGATAAAAATCAGCAGGATTACGATCTTAGCCATCGTAACGATGTTCCCTATCTTACCTGTTTCTGAAGCTCCCCGGAAATTTACGTATGCAAAGAGCAGGGCAGTTACTGCCGCGAGAATTTTTTGCGGCGATAAGAATCCCCAGTGGGGCATAACAATATTAAATTCATGAAGAACCAGTTCGAAGTAAGCTCCGAAGCCCAATGCATAAAGACTACAGGCGACAGCGTGAGCAAACCAGCTCATCCAGCCCGAAATAAATCCGTTCCACTTTGGAAGGCCTTCTTTTACCCATAAATATCCGCCGCCTGCATCGTGGAAACAAGATCCGAGCTCCGCATATGAAAATGCAGTCAGCAATGCAACAAAGCCATTCAGTCCGAATGTAATGATCAGGCCTGGTCCCGCTACTCCGGCAGCAATTCCTGTAAGAACGAAGATGCCTGCTCCTATCATTGCTCCGACGCCTATCAGAGTGGCGTCCATCAGGCGCATTTCTCTGCTCAGGTGAACTTCCGTTTCGAACTTCTTCATCTGCGAGCCTCCCGGTTGTTAATCGCTCGTATTTAGAATTCTCCTGTAATAAGATAATGAAGATTTTTTTTAGTTGGAAAGAGTGTTTAATATTATTTTTTTTTTGTAAAAACTGATCCTGTTACTCCAAACCCATTACAGATAAATTGATGAATTTATCGCCTTCACTAATGTTTTAGTTCGTAGGCTTAAACCCTTTGTTTCTCAAATCACCATTTCGATGAATTTTAATATCCCCTGTTCGGCTTAATCGTTTATATTAAAAGCAGTTATGTAAAAGTTGACATCACGCACCACCGTGCTCTGCTAACTTGATAATGTTTTTTATGGTTTTAAATTGATTAATGAAATAAATGTTGAACAATTCGGAGGAAATTATGTGGCAAGGATGGATGGATCTTGCAGTAGGTGTATGGCTTATAGTAAGCACATTCGTTACGGCTATCAGAACACCATCGAGTATGATAATAGCCGGAATAGTGGCATTTGTATTTGGTTTCTGGGGTGCAGCCAGGGTTAACAGCTGGCAGGGTACCGTTAATGGTATAATAGGTATCTGGCTGTTCCTGAGCGGTGTGGCATTTATGTTAGCCGTCCCGTGGAATTTCTTTATTTCAGGAGTAGTTGTAGGATTACTCGCTATCTGGAATATCGCACAACACGAGGCACCCGGACAGATACACACAGCCCACTAACAAGTAAATAGCTGATGAAAAGGCCTTATCTCCTTCGGGGGACAAGGCTTTTTTTATTTCATTTCTTTAAAAGTTTGAAGGCGTGATTCCATAAACCGTTTTTAAACCCATAGTGTATCCACAACATCGCCAGGGCTTCCAGCCAGAAGGCTTCGGATATATCCCCCATATCTATTATATTTTTCCAGCCCCACTGTTTAGCAATATCCCTGACCTGAATTTTAGCATCCTCTTCATTGCCGCATATAAAAAGATCGGGATCACCTTCGTCCCTTTCCGGACTAATCATTATATATGCATTAATAATGTTAAATGCTTTTACAACTTTTGAATCGGGAAGCCATTTCTGAATTTTTTCACCTCCTGAATTTCCTGGTGATGCATCAAGAAGCGGTGGGCCGCCTTTTGCGTGGTTCAGTGGATTGGTAACTTCGATGATTACTTTTCCTGCAAAATTTTCTTTTCCAGAAATATTTATCGCATTTTCTGTACCTTCCCAACCTGTTGCGATAACAATGAGTTCTCCAAATTCAGCCGCTTCGCTGTTGCTTCCCGCAGAGGCTTTGTCACCAGCCTCTTTTAACCAGTCATCTAATTTTGAAACGTCCCTGGTCCCGATTTTAACACTATGCCCGAGCCTTAAAAATCCGATACCGAGCTGGCGGCCTACAACTCCCGATCCAATAATACCAACTTTCATATTTTATTCCTTTAATTATTATAAAAATAGATTTATGGTCAAAAAGGGAAGAGGATATTGCAAGAGCGAATAAGGTTTTGCTTCAACTGTATAATAGTTATTTTAGTCTGAAGTATCAATTCCGGGATAACCGCCCTTATTTTTAATACTACTTTATTGTTCGTAATTTTCAACCGTGTCAGTGCCTCTCAGGTCTGCTTTATTGGGATTATCTCCGAATTCTTTTAATGCTCTTCTCTGCCTTAACAGGTCCCAGTAACGGTCAAGATCAATCTGGACTTTTTGGGCTTCTTTTCTTTCTTCAACGGATAGACCATCTTTTGAATAGAGCTTGTGCTCTTGCTCCAGCAGATCCTTGATTTTATCCATAATTTCTTTATCAGTCATATTATTCTCCTTTTTGTACAAATTATTTAATACTGAAATCCTCCGGTGTGAGATGGATACTATTTTGTGATTTTTTTGTGATGAAGTAATAACTGATAAAATGTATATAAATACCGGAATTCATATCCTATTAAAAGCAGGAGTTAAAAATGAAAACAAAATTATTTACTCTTGATTACAATATTTGTTTTCTCTACATCGGGATATTCTCAAATAAGCTGGTATTCTCAGAATTCGGGAACCAACAGAGAACTTACCGATGTTTGTTTTGTTGATGACAATAATGGATGGATCTCAGGATGGACTGAGACTATGCTGCATACAACTGATGGGGGTGAAACGTGGACACCCCAAACAGTTCCGCCAAATAATGCTTATTACAGTAGTATTCTTTACAGATAGTCAAAATGGCTGGGCGTCAGGTTACTCTGGTAAAATTATTCATACAACTGATGGCGGACAAAACTGGTCAACTCAGTCCAGCCGTAGACAAATTATGATCTTTATGATATTGTATTTTATAAATGCTGATACGGGCTGGGCAGCTGGGGGAGATTTCGCCTCCTTTCCATCCGGAATAGATGATAGAGATAATATTGAACACTACAAATGGGGGAAATACCTGGACAATTCCAGCATGGTGAAGCTTATAAACAGCCCCTTAAAAGTATTTACTTTATAGATCAGAACAGTGGTTATGCTACAGGTCCCGGGGGAGTTATTATGCACACTACGGATGGAGGTATCAATTGGTCTGAGCAGCAGGTACTTTCATCATTTTCTTTTAACGATGTTTTTTTCTCTGATCCCAATACCGGTTTCGTTGTCGGCGAATACCTTGGTTTACCTCATTATTCTGTTATATACAAAACAACGGATGGTGGAAGTAACTGGATAGAAACTCAATTGGGTACGGATGAAATTATCGATGGAATTTACTTTACAGATGAAGTGAATGGATGGGCCGCAGGAAATAATTACGGTAGTGGAAATATCGGAGTTGTTTATCACACTTCGGATGGAGGGGAGAATTGGATAGTTCAATCTATTCCTGCTATAGATGCTTTGTTTAGTATATATTTTACTGATGCGAACCACGGGTGGGCAACAGGACATCTCGGAACTGTAATCGCTACGGAAAGCCCGGTTCCGGTAGAAATAACCTCATTTACTGCAACAGCAGATGGAAACGGGGTAATATTAAATTGGCAGACAGCAACTGAAACGAATAACAAGGGATTTGAGATCGAACGAAAGCGGTAAAGGAATGGAAAACGATCGGTTGATCAGTGGGCCATTTGAGGCACTAGCACCACACAGGAAAGAATTATTCTTATAATGATAAAAACATCGAAGCAGGGATATTACTTATACAAATTAATACAAATAGATTTGAATGGAACACAAACTGAATCAGAAATTGTAAATGCTGAAATTCTGAAAATCCAGAAGAGTATGCACTAAAGCAGAATTATCCCAATCCGTTTAATCCGTACAACCAATATTACCTCTCGATATCAAAAGATGGAAATGTAAAGATGACATATTTACAATCCACTGGGAGAAAATATTGAAACACTGGCCGATGGATACAAAAGTGCCGGAAGTTACAAAATCGAATTTAATGCGAATAATCCTTACCCAGCGGAATTTATTATTATCAAATTGAATCGAAAGGATATTCTGCCACAAGAAAAATGATTCTGCTTAAATAATCTCAATCTTACTTATAAATATTCCGTTCTCAGTCAGATCCTGGCAGCAACTTTCCGATAATGGTAACCATATACGGCCATAGTCATAGCCAGGGAAAATTTCTGAGGATGCTTGAATATTGTAAACACGAAAAGCTTCCAGAAATATTTCCTGCCCTTTTCAAGTGTCCCAAGCAGCCAGACAAGCCTGATAAATGCTTTGACTTCAGTAAAGTGGATTTTATTTTTATTCCACGAAGGAGGGATATAGTTGTTAAGAAATCTTTTGAGACGGAAATAATATTCTTTCTGCGAATAGATAGTCTTTACAACTCTGGAATAACCAGATATCAGATCGCGGTAGTTCATTTTGGGAATAAAGTTAATACTGCCGTCCATATTATTGCCGCTGAACATCTCCAGCATCCTGTTCTCGGACATCATTCTTTTAAAGAGCTTTGTTCCGGTCGGTGCATTTAATAACCCGACCATTGCAGAAACAATCCCGCTTTTTTGTATGAAATTAATTTGTTCCTGGAAAACAGCGGGGCTATCATTATCGAATCCCACAATAAATCCTCCGGAAACAATGAAACCTTTTTGCTGAAGAATTTTTACAGAAGATATCAGGTCTCTTTTAAGATTCTGGGATTTGCCACATTCCTGCAGACTTTCGGCATTAGGGGTTTCTATACCGATAAATATGCTATTAAAACCCGCAGCGATCATCATATCTATAAGCCTGTTATCATCGGCAAGATTCATTGATACTTCCGTTATAAAGGTAAAAGGATGATTTTTTGATTCGGACCACTTTATCATTTCAGGCAGAATTTCATTTTTCAGTTTGTTCTTATTTCCAATGAAGTTGTCATCTACGACGGATATTGATCCTCTCCATCCAAGTTCATAAATGGTATTAAGTTCGGTTAAGAACTGTGCGGGAGTTTTTGTCCTTGGTTTCCTTCCATTCAGCATTGTAATGCTGCAGAAGTCGCAGTCATAAGGACATCCCCTGGAATACTGCAGCGACAGTGATGCATATTTCTTTATATCAAGCAGTTCCCATTGAGGTACGGGTGAATTTGTTATATCCGGATATTCATTTGATTTATATACCGGTTTTGGATTCCCGTTCTGTAAATCTTCAAGAAAAGGCGGAAGGGTTAACTCTGCTTCATTTAGGATAAAATGATCAACACCAAGGAAATCTTTATACTGGGTGGTGGCAAGCGGTCCGCCAGCAACTACCTTTACATTTAATTTATTGCAGCGCCTTATAACTTCTTTGAACGATGAAATCTGAATATTCATCCCGCTTAAAAAAACATAATCAGCCCACAAAATATCTTTATCTTCCAGCCTCGATACATTCATATCGATCAATTTCTTTTTCCAGCTGCCGGGAAGCATCGCAGCAACTGTAATTAAACCAAGAGGCGGTTCAGGAGCTTTTTTTGAGACAAATTTCAAAGCATCCTTGAAACTCCAGAAAGAGGAAGGAGTTTCAGGATATACAAGTAGTATTTTCATTGGTAATCCCCGAAAATAAAATGATATTTACAGCCTCATTATGCATAAAATTTTACAAACCTTTTGTAAAAGAAATGTAAAAGCTGAAAATGATGATTTGAACTTCATTTATGATTAAAGGATATTTAAGAATGTTATTAATAATAGTGTGAAACCAGGCAGGACGATGAGAGGAAAACACTCTCTTTTTTATCATATCTTAATATTTATCATTGCACAGCTCGTTTGGTTATCCCTCCTTGGAATATGGATTTACTGGTATGTGTCTAATTATATTATCTATGAAAGGGTGGGAGACCAGGTTTCACCGCAGCTATTATATGATGTTCAGAATGCGCTTCCCTTTGTCCTTGGGCTTATACTCCTGATCGGACTTTCATTTATAACTTCTATTATTTTCAGAGATCTCAACGTGCAGCTGAGGTTGCGTGAATTATATGATAATTTTATCAGCAACGTAACGCATGAACTGAAGTCTCCTCTCTCCTCAATTCAGCTTTACCTGGAAACTTTGAGGCAGAGAGATGTTCCTCCCGATAAGCAGAAAGAGTTCCTGGATATAATGATGACTGATGCAGACAGACTCCAGAGATTGATAAACTCCATACTCGAGATCTCAGCCCAGGAAAAGAAAAAATCTTTTAAAGATTACAAGGTTTACTCTGCAGATGACTTCCTTAAAAAAATAATAGAGGAATCATTTCAAAGGTTCCGGGTAAAAAAAGAAAATTATACTATTGAGGGAAAAGCAGACTGCCGCATAGCGGCTATTAAAGAATCTCTGAAGATTGTTTTCGATAACCTTGTTGACAATGCTGTGAAATATTCGGCGAATGTACCGGACATTAAGGTGCGGATAATCTGTGCTCCCAATAAATTAATAATAGATTTTTCCGACAAAGGAATTGGAATACCGCCTAAAGAAAGGAAAAAAATATTCAGGAAATTTTACAGAATTAATAATAAAGATAATCCCAATGTTAAGGGAACGGGCCTGGGACTCTATCATGTACGGCAAATAATAAAACTACATAAAGGTAAAATCTATCTTGTAAACGAAGGTATCACCAGAGGTTCTGTTTTCAGAATAGAACTTCCACTATTTACAAAAAAGGCAGAGTGAAATGGATGAAAATTTTAAAGGCAGCCGGATATTACTGGTAGAAGATGAAGAAACCCTGGGTGTAGGACTTGAGTATAATCTGGCGGAAGAAGGTTATATAATTACCTGGGTAAAAAACGGAAGGGAGGCTGTAGATTATTTTAACCGGGAAACATTTGATTTAATTATTCTTGATATTATGCTCCCCTATCTGAATGGTTATGGAGTTGCTGAAAAAGTACGTGAAAAAAATCCTCAGTTACCCATACTTATGCTTACAGCTAAAACAGAGTCAGCAGATCGGGTTAAAGGATTTGAAAAGGGGGCCGATGATTACCTTACAAAACCATTTCACTTACAGGAACTCCTGTTAAGAGTAAAAGGCATGTTGAAAAGAAAAAGCTGGTATAAAAATGCTTTGAAAAACCAGTCTGTGTATGTATTCGGAAATAATGAAATAAACTTTGAAAATCTTATATGTTCCCACAATAATGAGGAAATAAGGATCACGCCTCATGAAGCTATGGTATTAAAATATCTTATAGAACATAAAGGAGAAATTGTTACAAGGAAAGAACTGCTGGAAAATGTATGGCATTTAAACCCTGAAATTGAAACGCGCACAGTTGATATTTTCATTGCGAGATTACGAAAGTATTTTGAACCGGATCCTGCCGAACCGGTATATCTTTAAAAGTATACGAGGTGCCGGCTATATGTTCATTGACGAATAGGACACGAATTTTAACAGCTCTGTATTTCTGCCCTGAATCTCTCCCCTTAAGACTCTTCTATATAAGAAGCTGAAGAAGCCAATTTAGAGATTGCTCTGCAGCGCACATTACATTTTCTTTTTTTATCTTAATAATATATATAAAATTTATACTGAGATTTGAATGCGGACTTTTACCATCATCACTCTTCTTTTGTTAGCTGCTCTTAATGGTTGTGAAAAGGATAGAGGCAGCGAGCAATATATAAAATCTATTAAGGAATGGCATAAGCAAAGGGTTGCCAGACTGAAAACAGAAACAGGCTGGCTGAATTTGGTGGGTCTTTACTGGTTGAAGGAGGGAAAAAATACTTTTGGAAGTGCAGAAGATAATGATATTATATTTCCGGAGAATGCCCCCGACCATATAGGTACTTTTATTTTGAATGATAGCACAGTGTATGTTAAAATAAACCCTGATGTTAAAGTGCTCTCGGATTCTCAATCAGTAACCAGTATGATAATGAACAATGACCTGTCAGATAGTACAACAGTTCTTCGGTCAGGTTCTTTTCGATGGTTTATAATTGACCGTAATGGAAAGTACGGAGTAAGGCTTCGGGATCTTGATGCGCCCCTTGTGAAGGAGTTTAAGGGAATCGATATGTACCCAATAGACGAGAAATGGAGAGTTAAAGCCAAATTTGAAAAATACCCTCGAACCTAAAGTAATAGAAATACCCAATATAATCGGATCAGTTGAGAAGGATACAGTGGAAGGACGACTTGTATTCAAACTAAACGGAGAGAAGCATTCTCTTGATCCAATTACCGAAGGAAAAGAATTATTTATAATTTTTGCGGATGAAACTAATGGTGAAGAAACATACGGTGCCGGAAGATTTTTGTATGCTGATGAACCCGATTCTCTTGGTATGGTCGTCCTTGATTTTAATAAGGCTTATAATCCCCCGTGTGCATTTACCAGGTTCGCTACATGCCCTCTGCCCCCAAAGGATAATTTTCTGCATCTAAAGATTACTGCCGGGGAAAAGAAATATGGAAATCATTGATTTTTCCCGCTGATCCTATTCTTCCTGTTATTTTGCAATATATTTTGTTATTTAATCTAAAGTAAAACATTGACATTGTTTATTTATTGGTTCAGAGTAATGAACTTCAAATTTAAGACAGGGTTTATTCTTACATTAGTACTGGTTTCGATATTCTGCAGTTTTAACTACAGTCAGATGAAAAAAATTGTGGAAAAGGATGGACTGGGCATATATTTCCTTTTCTACAGCGAAGGAAACGGAGTAGAGGATAATGGGGTGGTTATATATTTAGAGAATAAAAATAATTACGCGATCAGGTATACATTCCATCTTATATTCAGAACAGAGTTTGGAGAGAAAACACAGGAGGTTGGGGGTATGCTTAAAGCCGGGGAAAGAAAGACGGGCAGCGATGAAGGGTTATACTTTATTCCTTACCAGGATAAAAGGAGTATTATTGAATTAGGGGTAAAAAAGATCAGCGTGGAAAAAACTCAATGATTTAAGATGATCTGCTCATCTGAATTCTATCCCCTCTATTATCATCCTTGAACACAAATATCATTTATGCGATTTTTTCCTGTGAAGATGACCGAACAGGCCATAAAAAAAGAAAGCCGGCGTTACCGGCTTTCTGAAAAAGTACGGGATCAGGCGGCTGCTGTAAGCAGTTCCTTCTCAATGATCTCTACGAGATTATTCTTCGGCAGTGCGCCTACAGCCATCTTCGGCTGTCCCTCTACCGGTACAAAAAGTATTGAAGGGATACTCCTTATCCCAAACATAGCTCCAAGTTCCTGCTCTTCATCAGTATTTATTTTATATACATGGATCTTTCCTTCATATTCTTTGGAAAGTTCATCAAGAACAGGTCCAACCATTCTGCAGGGTCCGCACCATGGGGCCCAGAAATCAATTACACACGGAATATCTCCTTCAAATTTCCATTCCTGGTTTTTTTCAAAATCAAACACTTTTGTTTTGAAAGTTTCTTTATTAAGATGTTCAGACATCTGTTGCTCCTTTTTCTTTTATTAAATTATTAAACGGCTTCGTATACTCTTTTCATTTTACTCTGGACTTCTTCGGCTACAGCTTTAAGTTTCTCGTTGTCAATAAGCTTGGTCATTATCATTGGATCAAAAAATGAAACTGTTGCTCCTCCGTTATTTTCATATACTATAACATTACAGGGCAGAAGTAGTCCGAGCTGTTCCTCACTCTCAAGGGCTTTGTGAGCTAGCGGCGGATTGCAGGCACCCAATATGATATATTTTTTGAAGTCGACATCAATTTTCTTCTTTAAAGTCTCTTTAACATCTATGGAAGTGAGAACTCCGAAACCTTCCTTCTTTAATTCCTCAGTAACTTTTTCAACAGCTTTTTCATATGGCATATTTATATTTTTTGAAAAACCGTAATCCATTTATACTCCTTCAATTCAAATTAAAATTATACAATAAAAACAAGGTGATATAAATGACAAAATTAGCTGGTTTTAGGTTTATCTTTTAGAGTACTTACACCAAGTGCCTTGTACAAAGGACAAAATCCTACTACACCGGTAACGAGGAATACAACGGCGAATATTCCCAGCAGAATTCCCCAAAAGCCGGTAAGTGACCCGCTAAATATCAAAACTGCAAGAATAACCGCTAATAGTATTCTGAATACCTGATCGACTGAATGAACGTTCTTTTTCATTTTTACTTTTCCTTTTGAATTTTCATTCAATTAGATTCACTTCTTTTCATTTGGTTTCCAGGAAGTAAAAACAGCTCCGATGAGCGCTCCATATCCGGTGCTTAGCCAGGGATTACTGGTTATTGCACAGGTACCGGTTACACATCCGACGTAGTTATAATACAGGAAACCACCCAGTGCACCTAATGCAACAGGCAGTATTCGTAATGTCCATTTCCAGGCTATTTTTGAGTTTGATAATTCCAAGCCGAAATTCCTCCTTTTAGATTAGATGCATTAAAACCGTGTTTCTGAAGAAAAACAGCAGCATTAAGGCTCCTGTTTCCGGATCTGCAATAGCATACAATTTCCTTGTTCCTATATCTTTCAAGTTCCTGCTCTCTTTTCCTGAGCTGATTCAGCGGAATGTGCACCGAGCCTTTAATATGTCCTCTTTTTCGTTCAGGATCGGTTCTTACATCCAGAAGCATCATATTATTCTGATTTCTCATCCTTTTGCTGATCTCAAGGGGATCATGATGTACAACTTTTCTGTTATTTAAGAACTTTCTAATGTATGAAATAAGTACGAAAGCAATAAGAACGTATAAAATTATCTGTCCTGTACTCAATGTGTCTCCCGAAAACTTTATGAATTAGCAGTCAATTTAAGAAACAATACGATTCATTGGGAGGCAAAAAGTTTCAGTTTTATAGTCTAAATCACATTTGAAAATAGACTTTCCTTTAATATTAGATAAGAACAAAAAATGAAAGATTATTGACAATGAAATTAGGAGATAATTCGCAATTTCATATCAGCACAAATGATGTCGGCAGATCGATTTCATTTTATAAACTAATGGGGTTCAAAGAGCTTGAATACAGTAAGAAACCTTTCAAATGGGTTGCACTCAGTGACGGCAATCTTAATATCCTGCTTGCAGAGACTGAATTTTATGGATTATGCTACTACTCTAAAGAAATGGAGAAAAAAGCAGCCGAAATTGAAGGTAAGGGTATTGAGTATATAAATCAGGATATGCAGCTCGGGGATATCTGGTATAAGGTAGTTAAAGATCCTAATGATTTTCTTGTAAGTCTTATTTCTGAAGTTCCCGATTATTTCAATCAGGTTAATAATAATGAATTCGAACCGCGAGGCAGGTTTTCTGAAATAGGTATTCGGTCCGATAAAATAAAAGAATCAGTTAAATTCTGGGAGAAACTGGGCTTTGAAAGAAAAGAGAATAAAGTGAATCCGGAAAAAAAGAGGGTTTCGATGAATGACGGTACAATCGGGATTGCATTCTATTCCCCCGGATCCCATAAACATTACTTTGAAGCGCCTGCATTGACTTTTTATCATAAAAAAATGCATAAGATAATTCAGGACCTTAAGGATTCGGGATTAGAGTTTCAGGAAGAAATGAAGGATGATAAGGGTAAGATAATAAATGCAGTGGCTCTTTCTCCGGAGGGTCAGGCCTTTTTCCTGTTTACCGGATAATACCTTTGACAAAATAAAGTTTAAAGTTTTTATTATAGGGGAGCATTTTAACTTTTAATAAAACCGGGATAGTTATGGAACACCTATTTGTTTCATTTAAAGTTAAAAAAGATAAAGTCGAAGCCGCAAAAAACACCATTACAAAGTTCGTTAATGAAATTGCAAGGAATGAACCGGGAACAATATTATATAATTGTTTCCAGGAAAAAAGTGATACCACTTCATTCATTCATACTATGACCTTTGAAAGTGAAAAAGCAGAAGAACATCACAGGCATACGGATTATGTGAAAAAATTCGTCGACCAGCTTTATCCCCTGTGTGAGACAGAACCTTTATATTCAGAGCTGGAGCTTATTTGTTCTAATAAAATAGATAAGTAGAAGTAATTTTAAGTGTTAGTCTTTCGTCGGTATTCATATATTTTCCGTCTAATGCCGGAAAATGTTCTTTCTATTCTGCTGTTGATATGTAATCGATTAAGTTGTAATTACCATATTATTAATTCGGAGTATTAGTATATGTCTTATAAATTCCTGCCGCTTACATTTGAAAGATGGAGAGATATTGAGGTCCTTTTCGGTGAACGCGGTGCCTGTGCCGGCTGCTGGTGTATGTACTGGAGACAGTCACACAAAGAATTTGATCAGAAAAAGGGAGAGGGCAACAGGATTGCACTAAAGCGGCTGGTTAAAGGAAAAGCACAGACCGGAATAATAGCATATGATGACAAAATACCTGTAGGGTGGATCGCCTTTGCTCCCCGGGAACAATATCCGCGACTTGAATCATCCAGAATTTTGAAACCTGTTGACGAAAAGCCGGTCTGGTCGGTGGTGTGTTTTTTTATCGAAAAAAGATACAGGAGACAGGGCTTAACGGTCGGACTATTAAATGAGGCCGCAAAGTATACAAAGAAAAATGGAGGAAAAATTCTTGAAGGATATCCAATAGAGCCCAGAACGGATAATTATGCCCCGGCTTTTGCATATACCGGGCTGGCTTCAGCATTTAAAAAAGCAGGTTTTGAAGAAGCAGCCAGACGTTCAGATACGCGACCAATTATGCGGAAAGTTCTAAAATAAGCGTCTGCCATTTTGTCACACTCCTATTCTATATCGTTTAGATGTCACCTCAAAGTGTGACAAGATTTCTGTATATCCACCAGGTGTGTATCTCCGCTTCATCCCCACCCTAACCACTATCCCGTTAAAAGGTCTGTCACCCCCGATCGTGACACAGAAAGTCTGCCATAATGACACATTGTTCTTTTCGGAATATTTCTTCGTACAGAATTAAAATTAACAATTACCCTTTTCTTTTCATATAGATGTTATATGCCAGCATAAAAAAAGCTGCAACCACTCCAACCATACCTATAATAAGAAAGACAAGGTCGGGACGATTTTGATCTGTTGCAAAGGTCTGATATACCCATCCTCCGAATGTTCCCCCCACCAGCCAGGCAATAGCCACTGGAAGAAAAGCGAATCCCTGGAACAACGCAGCTTGTCCTTTAGGGGCTAAATCTGCAAGGTATTCATAGAACCTTGGCGCCTGAGTTTGTTCTCCGATTGAAAAGGTTAAAATCATGGCAATGATTAATCCCAGGCCAATTGTTATGCCTGTCAGCGAGGCAAAGTAAAGAAGGAACCAGCTAAGCGCCGCGAAAACAAATCCTATCATTATTGCAGTAGGAGTAGGTAACTTTTTTGTTAATCTGTTAATAGGGATCTGAAGAAGAATGATCGTCCATGCACCCACAGATAGAACTATCTCAATAGGGGCATCGGGTGATATATAGTCAGATATATAGAAAGGCACGACTATAAAAAATTCCCAGAAAACAATCCAGTAAAGAGCAAAAATCAAAAGGAAGATCATAAACTTCACATTCTTTATGACAGTCCACAAGTTTTTAATGACTGTCAAAAGACTTTCACGCTCTTCACTAAGTTTTAATTCCGGTTCTTTAAATACAATGATTGATACAAGGAACATTAATCCGCAGCTAACTGCAGAGACCAGATAAACGAATTCAATTCCAAATGAATCCCTCACAAGATACGCTAGTAAGGGACCAATAGCGGCACCAATATTGACAAGCCAGTAATAGATAGCATAGCCGAGTGATTTTGAATCTACCGTAGTAGTAAGGGCAACTGTTCCCAGAACACTGGGTTTAATAAATGAGCCGCCGACAGCAGTAAATATTAATATTACCGATAAAATCGGGAACAGGTTTGATTCATCATACCATCCGGAAAAAGCTGAAATGCCGGTCGATCCGATTAAAAAGTATCCTATAGCCAGAACAAAAAATGCGAAGGAAAAGGCTTTTTTGAAACCGAACTTATCGGCAAGCGCACCTGCGAAAATGGGAAGAAAGTAGATTAATCCCCCGAAGATTGAAGAAAGCTGTCCGGCCTGTACCTCACTGAATTTCAGATGATTTCTTAAAAAAACACTAAGGATAGTTGCCTGACCGTAATAAGCCAGCCTTTCGAATAGTTCCATCCCGTTTGCAACCCAGAAGGATGTCTGAAACCCGCTTTTTAATTTTCCAATTCCCTCAGTTTTTTCCACAAATCACCTTTTAATAAAATGATTGGAAATTTAGGGAAGCATTTTTACAGTAACAAAATCTTTTTATGCCTTTTTTATTTTGTGCGGAACTTTTTAAATTAGTCCTCGTCAAAATTATTTTTACCAGGTATAAATTTTCATCCACTAATTCCGGATTCACATGAATATAACGGTTGAGAATTTAACCAAGCAATACGGTTCTCAGAAAGCAATTGATTCTATTTCCTTCGACGTAAAACCGGGAGAGATCCTTGGTTTCCTCGGACCTAACGGGGCGGGCAAAACTACCACAATGAAGATCATTACCTGCTTTATGGCGCCATCTGGCGGTGACGTTAAAGTAGGAAATTTCTCTATCCACGATAACCAGGAAGAAATAAAGAAACAGATAGGTTATCTGCCGGAAAATAATCCTCTATATTATGAAATGCCCGTTCTGGAATACCTGAGCTTTGTTGCTGAGCTTCAGGGAGTTGAGAAGATTAAAATAAGGAACCGCATTGTTGAGATGGTCCATCTCACAGGGTTAAATGAAGAAAAACATAAAAAAATAGGGGAACTTTCAAAAGGATTCAGACAGAGAGTGGGTCTTGCTCAGGCTATGATTCACGACCCGGAGGTTTTAATTCTGGATGAGCCTACTACAGGACTTGATCCCAACCAGATAATTGAGATAAGAAAACTTATCCGGGAGCTTGGAAGGGAGAAAACAGTTGTACTCAGCACCCACATTCTACCTGAAGTTGAAGCAACATGCGACAGGATCCTTATTATAAATAAAGGTAGAATTGTTGCTGACGGGTCTCCCGATACACTCCGTAAGCAGGCCCAGGGTGAAGAGATCCTTAAGGTTCAGATTGCAGAAGCTTTGAACCGGGATGAACTAATTTCTTCGCTGCAAAGCCTTGATTCGGTAGGGATGGTAGATCCGGTCGCGGATGAGAGAGGAAGTTTTATTGTGCAAAGTAAAGGAGGCAAATCTTCCCGAAGATCAATCTTTCAGTTGTGTGTCCAGAAAAACTGGATACTCACTGAGATGACCCCGATTGAAACCAAACTTGAAGATATTTTCAGAGATTTAACAATAGAGTAAAATGAATAAAATCTGGACAATAGCAGTAAAGGAACTGAGAACTTTTTTTGATTCGCTGACGGCCTATATTCTTATTATAGTATTCCTTGGCTTAAGCGGATTTTTCACTTGGCTCTTCGGTTCTGATATTTTCTTTATCGGACAGGCCACTCTGCAGCCATTCTTCTCGGTAGCCTATTGGACGCTTTTCTTTTTTACCCCCGCACTTACAATGAGAATGATAGCAGAAGAAAATAAAACAGGAACAATTGAACTCCTGCTTACAAAATCTGTTAGCGACTGGGAAGTTATTGTGGGTAAATTTCTTGCCTGCCTAATGCTGATAATGATAGCTCTCGCTTTAACCCTGCCGTATTACTTCAGTGTTTGGGCGATGGGGCCGGTGGATCATGGCGCCGTTTGGTGCGGGTATCTTGGATTAGTGCTGATGAGTATGGCTTACATCAGTATCGGGTTATTTGCCAGCAGCATTTCAAACAACCAGATAGTTGCTTTCCTGCTGGCCCTTTTCATCGGTGTATTCTTCCTTATAATTTTCCAGGTTATCGCCGGCGACTTTACAGGCACAATCGGAGAAATACTTGATTATCTAACTATAAATAATCATTTCGAAAGCATCTCCCGCGGGGTTGTCGACTCCCGGGATATTATATATTTCCTGAGTATTTCATTTTTAGGGTTAGTTCTTGCTGAAACAGCATTATCAAAAAGGAATATTGTAGATTAAAATGGTAACCAAACAAAAAATAATTACTTCGCTATTATTGCTTGCGGGCATATTGATTGTTTTGAATTTCCTGGCTAATAAATTTTTCTTCAGACTGGATTTTACTGAAGGCGGGCAGTACACATTAAGCGATGCGACTAAAACCATACTTAACTCGCTGGATGAACCTGTAACTGTTACAGCGTATTTCTCTGAAGACCTGCCTCCCGACGTGGCCAAGGTTAAGAGTGACTTTAAAGATCTTCTGACTGAATATAACAGTGTTTCGGGCGGTAAAATAGCTTACCAGTTCATCAACCCAAATGAAGATCAGCAGACTGAAATGGAAGCGCAGCAAAACGGGATAAGACCTGTAGTAATAAACGTCCGGGAAAAAGATCAGATGAAACAGCAGAAAGCATATCTCGGTGCGGTACTTCAGTATGGTGAAAAGAAAGAAGTGATCCCGCTTATTCAGCCCGGAGCTGCAATGGAGTACGATCTTTCTTCAAATATAAAAAAGATGACAGTTGAGCAAAAAACACAGGTGGGATTTTTGCAGGGTTACGGTGAACCCCCATTACAGTCATTACCCCAATTAAATAAACAGCTTTCAATTTTGTACGATGTTAAACCCGTGACAATTAATGATACAACAGATATTCCTGCCGGGCTTAAAACGCTGGTTATCGTCTCACCGAGGGATACTATCCCGCCAATGGTATTCAGTAAGCTAGATAAATTCCTTTCCGGAGGCGGTAGAATACTTGTGTCCATTGACCGTGTTGTGGGGGACCTTTCAACAGCTTCAGGCAAAACTAATTATACGGGTTTATCAGATTGGCTTAATAAAAAAGGTGTTAATGTTGAAGATGATTTCATTATTGATGTTAATAGCGGAAGTGTGATGGTAAGGCAGAACCAGGGAATGTTTATGATGAATACACCTGTTAAATTTCCCTACCTTCCTATAATATCAAAATTTGATAAAAAACATCCGATAACAACAGGTATTGAACAGGTTATGATGCCTTTTGTTAGTCCGGTTGAAGTTACTGCGACTGACACTTCTCTGCATTATGTCAACCTGGCATACACATCAGACAAAACAGGATTACAGAAACCCCCGGTTTATTTCGATGTTATGAAAAACTGGACAAGAGATGATTTCCCCAAATCATCGCTTCCGGTTGCTGTCGCTATCGATGGTAATATTGATGGAGCTAAAACTAAAATGGTTGTTTTTGGTGACGGCGAGTTTGCAGTTAATGGCTCGGGTCAAAATCAACAGAGACTTTCGGACGATAATGTTAATCTGATGTCTAACGCGATCGACTGGCTGTCTGATGATACAGGGTTGATTGCTCTCAGAACGAAAGGTGTTACTTCCCGTCCGCTTAATCCTGATATTGAGGAAGGAACCAAAACTCTTGTTAAATATTTAAACTTTCTGATTCCGATTTTCCTGATAATAATTTACGGAGTGATCCGTTACAGGATCAGGAAAAATAAAAGGAACAAATGGATGAGCGAAAATTATGTTTAATAAAGTATCTAACAAATCACTTCTTGTTATTTTCGGCGTGCTGGTTGTTATCGCAGTTATATATGTCACAGTGGAATCGAGCCGGGGCGAGAGATCCTTCAAAACAGATATCGTTAATATTGATACAGCCAGGGTCACCGCAATCACTATTTATCCCCGGGCTAATAATCATAAGGAAGTAAAAATTTACAAGGAAGGTAAAGATAACTGGAAAGTGAACCTTGCTGACAATAAGACCGCAAGTGTCCCTAAAAGCAAGGTGAAGTCGCTTCTTGATATGCTCGTACAGGTGAAACCGACAAGGGTGGCCGCACAGGATAAATCAAAATGGTCTGAGTTTAAGGTAGATACTGCGGGAACACGGGTTAAGGTATTTGAGGGCGGTGATAATACGCTTGATCTGATTGTGGGCAAGTTTTCTTTTCAGCAGCCCCGCCAGATGAACACTTTCGTCAGGCTGAACGGAGAAGATGAGGTATACGAAACCCAGGGTTTTCTGGATATGGCATTTAACCAGAAACCAGATTACTTCAGGAACAACTTACTATTAAGCGATGATCCATCAAGCTGGAATAAACTCACTTTTACTTATCCCGACAGCTCATTTGAACTTGTGAAAAATGATAACAAATGGATGATAAACGGGGTGAAAACCGATTCTGCTAAAACAGCCGGTTATCTGAGAACGCTTTCCCATCTGAGCAGCACTTCCTTTGAAGATAATGTGACCTCAAATGCTCTGGGAAATGCCGACTACACCCTAACGATTGAATCCACTTCAAAAGGGGGAATAGTACTTACAGCTTACAAAAACAATTCAGATGTTGTTATTACATCCACAGAAAATGAAGGTACATTTTTTAACGGGAATAAAAACAATCTCTTTCAGAAAATATTTACAGGTAAAGAAAATCTTTTAAAATGATCTGGCCGGCAGCAATATTTTAAACCGGCTGCCTTTGCCCGGAGTGCTTGAAAGCAGGATTTTTCCGTTGTGAGCATCTACTATCTGTTTTACAAGCGAGAGTCCCAGTCCTGTTCCTTTTGTGTTATGGACGTGACCGGTTGAGACTCTGAAGAATTTTTCGAAGACCTTTTTCTGGTCAGCTTCGGAAATTCCAATTCCCTTATCTTCCACCTCAACAAATACATAATTTTTCTCTTCCCCTGTTCTCAGGATAACCACTTTATTTTCCTCACTGTATTTTACTGCATTATCTATCAGGTTTATTATCGCTTCAGAGACAGCATCTTTGTCTAAATTTACCGGTGGAAGATCTCCATCGCATTTATAATCAAATTCAAAATTATTGTTCTGAAGGTGAAATTTATAGGTATTAAAAACATTCTCAACAACCTGATTTAAATCAGACTTCTCCATATGGAATGTTCTTTTCCCGGCTTCCATTTTGGAGAAGTTCAGAACCTTATTAACTATACCGCTGAGTCTGCTTGTTTCTGAATGAATAATTGAATAATACTCATTTTTCTTTTCCTCAGATTTAACCCTTCCCATCTGTAATGTTTCCGCAAACATACTGATCAAAGACAGAGGTGTCCTTAGCTCATGAGATACGTTTGATACAAAATCTGCTTTTATCTGAGCCAGCTGAATTTCCTTTTTAATATTCCTGAAAACCAACCAGATACCGATGATAATGAGTACAGTTAAACCGGCAATTAAAAATAAATTTTGAGTCGTTCTTGCTCTTACGAGATCATATATCGGTTTTACCTTTCAGAGTTATTCCAAGATTATACTGCGGCAGCAGCCATAATGCTTTTGTCTGCCTGATATCCTCAAGATTAACCCGGTCGGTTGATAAGACAATATTATTTTCCGAAGGTCTGTATACTGCAAGAATGAATTCATTTCCGGCAATACTTTCCATTTTTGAATCGAGCTGTTTATTTATAAACTCAGCTGAATTAAAAATAATCCCGCAAAGAGAATTATTATCCAGCAGAAAAAGAACTGCTGAAAGATCAGGCGATAAACTGACAGGCTCCAGCTTTAAGTAGCCGCTCTTTCCGTATGTATAGAGTCGCTGAATAATGTCCTTTCGACTGGTGATAATCTGAGCTGATGTAATACTATCTTTTGCTGTGTTATCCCGTTTCGAGAAAACTTTCAGATTATCTCCCCCGGAATTGTCGGTAATGAATATATAATTAACAGGGTCGTATAGTTTTAGAAAGTAATTTATTAATTCATCATTCTCTGCGGACACGGCATTATTTATTTTATTCCTCCAGCTGCTGACTACGTCTTCCGAGTACTGGTTTACTGAAAACAGTATTGCATCAAGCTGGTTTGCATAAATCTGGTCCAGGACCTGCTCATTACTATTAAGCGAGCTTATTTCATATACGGTAAAGAAGAGTATCGGTATAAAAATTACCGCAATGAGTATAGTGAGCGTTTTGAAAAGAGTACTTTTCATCAATTATTTGTTCTTAAGTTTTTCAAGCATTTCCCTTGCATTTTCATTATCCGGATTAAGGTCAAGCGACTTCTGATAGTTTTCCTCTGCAAGCCTGGTATCGCCGGCAGCCAAATATCCTTCGGCAAGACTATCGTACCCATTAGCCGATTCAGGATAAGCCTCCGCATTCAGTTTAAAAATCTCTACAGCTTCTTTAACCATCTGGTTCCTGAGAAGCATATATCCAAGTATGTTCAGCTGGGGTTCACGAAAATCATATACATCACTCATGTTTTTTCTGAGGTAATGATATTGGTTCACGGCAGAGTCAATTCCGCTTTCAAAAATTGTCACAAGCAAAGTATCTCCCAGGGCCAGTTTCGGCTCCGCAACTCTCAAGAAGCTTTACATCAAAAATAAGGGTTGAATTCGGCGGTATAACATCACCGGCTCCCTGCTTTCCGTATGCAAGATCAGGCGGGATTATAAACCTGAATTCATCACCGACCTTCATTAGAGCAACGCCTTCATCCCATCCTTTTATAACCTTATTTTCGCCGATCGTAAATGAAAAAGGCTGATTTCTTTTTATGGAGGAATCGAATTCCTTTCCGTTTGTCAGATAGCCAGTATAATCAACCGTGGCTTCTTTGCCCGGTTCAGCATTTATTCCGTCACCTTTCTCAAGTATTAAATACTGTAATCCTGAATCTGTAGTAATAGTGTCATTATCCTGTGCTGCAGTTAAAACCGAAAGCAGACCGAAAACCAGAAAAAAGAGAAATATTTTCATTTTTATCCTTATTTTTTCGAATAATTAAAGCTTCAGAAAAATAATTGAATTGAATACCCGGAAAAATAGTGAAATTTTGGCAGAGCAGTTGACAACAATGGCAGAAAAAACTCTTGGATAAGGTCGAAGCATTCATATTAACCGGAGAATGGCAGGACATCAACGGCAGGAATGTCCTTAAATTCATTGGTGTGACAAAGACTTCCGGTCCGGTCGAAGTTATCATTACAAATGTAAGACCTGTTTTTTTTATACCCCGGTCGGAAAGAGATCCGGGTATAGGAGTTCCTTATAAACGCAAACCTGTAAAACTGAAAAACTTTTCAGGAGAGGATGTTGATGCCGTTTATTTTAATAGTCAAAAAGACCTGAAGACTGCTTCCGAAGAACTGGACAAAAACGGTATCCCAAATTATGAATCGGATGTTGATCCGGTTAGAAGATACCTTATGGAACGTTTCCTCAATGCCCAGATCCGGATTACAGGGAAGCCTTTATCCACCGGAAAATTACCCCGGTACACAAATCCTAAAATTGAGTCCGCTGAATATACCCCAACTCTGAAAATAGCTTCGATTGACATTGAAACAGGTTCGGGAAATCGAAAGCTTTATTCGATCGCCGTTAACCTTACGGGTCCTGAAACTGCAAAGCAAAAAGTATTTATGATCGGAGATGATACAACCGATTCTTTAGTTTCGTTTTACCCCGGGGAAAAAGAAATGCTCCAGGCATTTTCTGGAGTGGTTTAAAGAGGCAGATCCCGATGTTATAATAGGCTGGCATGTGATAGGTTTCGATCTTATGTTTCTCGAAAACAAATGCAACGAACATTATATCTCCTTTGATATTGCGCGCGGAAGCGGAAGGGTCTCACTTCGCAGCCGCAAAAGCGGAGGATATTTTGCGTCAGTTTATGGGCGGGTTGTGATAGATGGTCCTCAGTCTCTCCGCTCCTCCTTTTTTACATTTGAGGATTACAAACTTGAAACAGTCGCGCAGGAATTACTGCGTGAGGGTAAGACTATAACTCCCGATGAGGATAAGGTAGCAGAAATAGAACGATTATTTATTGAGGATAAGAAAAAACTTGCGGAATATAACCTGAAGGATGCTGTTCTTGTCACTGATATTTTCAAAAAATCCGGCCTGATAGAACTATCCATCCGGCGTTCTCAGCTTTCGGGATTACTTATGGATCAGCTTGGCATGATGACCGCAGCTTTCGATCATTTTTTTCTCCCCAGAATGCACCGGAAAGGATTTGTTGCTCCCAATGTCCGTGATCTTAGATTATCCGAACATGCTGCCGGCGGTTATGTGTTTGACCCCAAACCAGGCTTATACAATAATGTGATAGTGCTTGATTTCAGAAGTCTGTACCCATCAATCATACAGACATTTAATATTGATCCTTTATCAAGACTTCTTTCTGAAGAAAACACACTCAGAACCCCGATCCGGGTATAAATTTTCAGCCACGCAGCATTTTCTTCCCGACTTTATTTCACTGCTGATTGAACAAAGATCTGAAGCCAAAAAGAAAAACGATAAACAGCTGTCTCAGGCAATTAAAATATTAATGAACAGCTTTTATGGTGTAATGGGATCTTACGGATGCAGGTTTTATCATCCCGATCTTCCTTCTGCTATCACGGGTACCGGTCAATGGCTGCTTTTAAGAAGTAAGGAATTCCTTGAAAGAAAAGAATACGAAGTCGTATACGGAGATACCGATTCCCTTTTTGTAAAGCTGCCCGAAAAAATAAAAGACTTCACTGAAAAGGAGGGCAGTCAGCTCGTTGGTGAACTTAATACATACTGGAAAAAAAGACTAAGAGAGGAATTCGGGGTGGAATCCTTCCTTGAAATAGAATATGAAAAGTACTATAGAAAATTTATAATAACCCCGGCAAGGGGAGGTGAAGCGGGAGCTAAGAAAAGATATGCGGGACTACTGAAAAAAGGAGAGGAAGAAAAACTCGAATTTGTTGGTCTTGAGTTTGTAAGAAGCGACTGGACGAGGCTTGCCAAGGAGTTTCAGGTAGAACTTTACGAAAGGATTTTCTACGAAAGGGAGATAAAGAGCTGGATTAAAGAGGTCGTAAAGAAAGTCTATTCCGGTGAATTTGATGAGAAACTCGTTTATAGAAAAAGACTGCGCAAAGATATCGGGGAGTATACCAGAAACATTCCACAGCATGTCCGTGCCGCAAAGCTAATCGACCAGAGCAGCGGTACGATATATTATGTTATAACCAAACGTGGCCCCGTTCCTGTCGAATTAAAACATAATGACATAGATTACCAGCATTATATAGATAAACAGATTAAACCAATTGCAGATTCTGTTCTCAGTTTAATGGGTGAATCCTTTGATTCTATAGTAAAAACAGGACAGTTGAGTTTTTTCGATTAAATCCCTATTATCCTTATAACAAATTTGGAGGGAATGGAAAAAAAGGGCAATTATTTATCTCCTGTCTGATCCAGGTCACTTTTATGAAACTTTCCGGGGTATTCCAGCGTCTATAAGACAGAAATCCTTACATAGGATGCATTTTTAACTTAACTTTAGCGGAAATATTACTTATATTGTAGTAGCTTTATTTCGGCGGAATTTTTGAACCGAATTTATTGTTCTTATATCTAATGTAATAATCCATAAACCAAATTATTAGGAGTTGATTAAATTGAAGATAACCAAGCAATTCACTAACAGGGAAAGTAAATCGCTTGACCAGTATCTACAGGAGATTGGTAAAGTTGACTTGCTCACACCTGACCAGGAAATTGAGCTGGCGATAAGGATTAAGAAAGGTGATAAACAGGCACTTGAAGCGTTGACCAAAGCTAACCTGAGATTTGTTGTTAGTGTTGCAAAACAATTCCAGAATCAGGGATTATCTCTTGGTGACCTGATAAATGAAGGAAATTTGGGATTAATAAAAGCTGCACAAAGATTTGATGAGACCAGAGGATTCAAATTTATCTCCTATGCAGTATGGTGGATAAGGCAGTCAATAATGCAGGCAATTGCCGAGCAGTCAAGAATCGTAAGACTTCCTCTTAATCGTGTCGGTTCCCTCGGTAAGTTAAGCAAAGCTTACAGGGATCTTGAGCAGGAATATGAGAGAAAACCAACCACTGAGGAACTTGCACAGGTTCTTGATATGAATGTAGATGAAGTTGCCGATACGATGCAGCTTTACGGCCGCCACGTTTCTATGGATGCACCGTTAAAAGAAGGTGATGACAACAAGAATAGTCTTGGCGACATACTTGTTAATGATCAACAGCCTTCTCCTGACGGAACTTTAATGAAAGAGTCTCTTAAGCAGGAAGTTGAAAACGTGCTCTCAACTCTCAATGAGAGAGAAGCAGAAGTAATTAAATTATACTTCGGAATAAACAGCGAGCATGCAGCTACCTTAGAAGAGATCGGCGAACGCTTTAATCTTACACGGGAGAGAGTAAGACAGATTAAAGAAAAAGCACTGAGAAGTTTAAGATATGCATCCAGAAGTAGTTCTTTGAAGGCCTATTTAGGTCAGTAAATTTCCCTTAATTATGGTTTGAACCCCTCACCCGGTAACAGGGTCGAGGGGTTTTTTACTTTTAAATATTGTGCTGCTAATGGTATTTACAAAGTAAGATATTTGATTATATTTTCTTCATTCAAAAATTAATCATCATATAATAATATTATGAAAAAGTTTAACACGCCTAAATTATATACCTTTCTTCTCGGATTTGCCGCAGCCGTTCCGCTGATTTTATTTATGTCCGCTATATCCGGATCTAATTCTGCTTCTGCCGTTGTTCCGGATGACGATAAATTTCCACAGGGGTATAAGATCGTATCACCGCCTATTCCCGATCAACTTAACTTTGCAGGTGAAAAAGTACCCCTCGATAATTTTGAAGTGAAAGAAAGAATGGATCGGGAGTTTATTGTCAATACATATTATCATTCTTTTACCATTATTTCTATGAAACGTGCGAACAGGTATTTCCCTGTTATCGAACCGATTTTAAAGGAACACGGCATTCCGGACGATTTTAAATACGTTTCAGTAATAGAGAGCGGATTGTCTAATGCTATTTCTCCTGCAGGGGCTGTCGGTTTCTGGCAGTTTATGGAAGCAGCGGGAAAAAAGTACGGACTGGAAATAAATGACGAGGTCGATCAGCGTTATGATTTGAAGAAATCTACTGAAGCAGCCTGTCTTTATATCAAAGATGCGTATGATGAGTTCGGAAGCTGGACAATGGCTGCGGCGTCATTTAATATGGGGACAAATGGAATCGAAAAACAAATGGCCAGGCAGAAGACCAATAATTATTATAACCTGGTTCTTGGTGATGAAACTTCAAGGTATGTTGCAAGGATAATTGCTATGAAAGCTATACTTCAGAATCCGGAGAATTATGGATTCGCGATTGATAAAGATGATCTTTACCCGGAACTTCCGACATATGAAATCACAGTAAGCAGCTCCATAAATGACCTGGCCGATTTTGCGATAGATAAGGGGGTCAACTATAAAATACTTAAAATGTATAACCCCTGGCTTCGCGACAATGAATTGACTAATAAAGCCGGAAAGACATATACAATTGAACTTCCGGTTAAGGGAAGTATAAAGGTAATTGATGAACTCGAACAATAAAAAAGGAGCCATTCTTATTCAAAATGGCTCCTTCATTTTAATTACGTGATTTATTTACTGCTCTTTTCTTCAATCTGAAATACAGGTCTTATATCCACAGGCAGTTTGGTAAGCTCCGATCTTAATGTATCCATTGATGGAGAACTAACCGCATATTTCGCGATGAAATTTTTAGCCCCGTCATAGTCTCCGGTAGCCTGTATCATAAGTACTTTATTTGCGAGATCCTTTAAGGCAGGATAAATTTTATCAAAATTAACCCTTACCTTCTTCGTATCGGGGTTATACTCATATCCGCCTTTTTCAAGGAGATAATTATAGATGATTGCATTACCGCCGCCATGGGCTTCATTTATACCAAACCTTACAGATCTGAAAATTCCTGCAAGGAAAGTAACGTATGTTTCCTCAGCGAATTCTTTCGGGTACACACCTTTATCGATCATGAATATATTATTATACATACCCAGAATGTCGGCCTTGCACTCCTCCAGGGTGGAGTAGGTTTCTTTCAGTTCTTTATTTACCGCAGTCTTCCTGCCGTTTACAGTAATGATCCCGGGACCTACACCATGCGACATTTCATGCATAAGGGTGTGATTGAAAAATCCGGAGAATGTTACATATTTGAGCTGATCCTTATCAAGTACTATTTCAGCAATCGGTTTAAGCAGTTTTTCGAACTTTGCCTCGTGGACGTTCTTAAGCATTACCTTCTTTGAACCTTTTGCTTCCCTTACTCTTTCATCATTAGGCAGGTTAAATGCCAGTGTCTGCACGCCGGATTTGGCATCTCCGGCACAGTAGACTTCATTTACCACTACAATGGGGGACTCAGATCCGCGTTCTGTATTTTTATACTTATTCTCTATCGGAAGATGATTCTCAATGTCTTTTAAGTAGCTTCCGAATTTCTCAAGTTTAGCACTTTCTTCCGGATCTTTTATTGTTACAAAACTTTCAAAAGAAGCTTTATAATTATAAAGAGCATCTTCATAAACCTCATAAGGACCAATGACTACTTCTATATCATTATTTTTCAGGTCCATCCAGGCCATATCGCTTTCAAAATAATCATTCGTTTCAAAAGCTTTTGCTCTTAAGCTGAGATATTTCTTAAGCGACGGGTTGTCAGCATACTCTGCAGCTTCTCTTAAAAGAGCTGAAATTCTGCCGAGTTCAGGCTGGTAGAATTCACTATAAGGAATAGCTTTAAGGGAATCCCCGTCTTTTCGTATAACTGTGAATTCAGAAGTAAAACTTTTTTCATCTGAAGGATGATTTTTTATCCAGCTTTCAAAATCCTGCTTGGTCATTTCCGGCGGATAGAAATTAGCGCCAAGGGGTTTCTTGTAGCTGTCAATAAAAGCAGCATCATGATTAAGTCTGTCGAAAGGACCGAAATTGATATTAAAGTAGACCAGCTTCAGGCTGTCTTCTTCCGAAGTTCCTTCCATTAACTGATTTTTAATTTCAATATTTTTGGCGAAATACCTGTCTGAGAAAAATACTATCTATTAAGCGGCTGAAGCCTGGTAAAGTTTTTCAATGACTATTTTCTGTCTTTTGTTCAGTAGTGTTGAATCATACCTGATCTCTGTCGGTGCAAACTGTGCTATCATTGTTCTTAATGAATCCATTGCTTTTCCTGCTGCTGATGGCTGGTTTGTTTCCTTTAAACACCCTGTAATAAATAATATTGTAAACAGGGAGGAGATTATAATTATTTTTTTCATAGTTCCTTCACTATAATAAATTGCTGGGTAATGACCCTAAAAATATAAATAAAGTTAATGATATGACAGATTCCGGCTTACTCAGATAAGTATATTGATGTTAGTTGGACTCTTCTTCTTCCTCATTATTTGCAGAGAAACCAAAAAGGTGAAGCTCAAAGTCCTTCAGAATATCTTTTGCCAGTTCAAGATCCTTTTCGTTTACATAAAATACTGCAGGTTCGAGTAAGGGACGAACACCGAGAAAATTTTCACCGGTAACGTAATAATCAACTTCGGCATCGTCCAGCATCGATTTTATAATTGCTATATCACCCTGGTTAAGTGATGAAAGCAGCTGGACATAGTTTTTATCGGGCAGTATTTCGGCTTTTCCATCAAGGAGTACTATAAAAGAGTCGCATTCAGGACATCTTATTCCGCCGGATTGAAGTTCATCGTCGGAAAAATTCAATTCACTCTGACAATTAGGACAAATAGTAGTGTGACTGTCCAGAGCACTCTGCAGATCTTCTTTTAATTGTTTCTGACATTCAGGAGAATTACAATAATAAAACTCCCTTCCGGCAGTAAGACATTCTTCACAAAAATGCCTTCCGCAATTATGACAAATTGAATATGCATTCCGCTCAGGGTGGTTAAAGCATCTTTCCATTTTATTCTCCCCGAATTGTGGAACAATTTACTTATAAAATAATAAGTCTATTTAATAGCTGAAACCTAAAAACCCATATAGCTTAAGCATAGCACATTCGTTCGACTTCATCTACAGTTTTAGGAATAGTCTGTTTACCCAGAACCCTGTGTCCGTCCCGGGTCACAAGCACATTATCCTCTATTCTTATTCCGCCAAAACCTTTATAAGTATCCACCTTATCATAATTAATAAACTGACGGAACTTATTATCTCCTCTCCAGAAATCAATAAGCTCAGGCATAAAATAAATTCCGGGTTCTACTGTAAGTACATGTCCCGGTTCAAGTTCTTTTCCGAAACGGACATAAGCAAGTCCGAACTGCTCACTCCTTTTAATTTTTTCTGTATACCCCACATAATCTTCACCCAGACCTTCCATATCGTGCACATCCAGTCCCATCATATGGCCCAGTCCATGCGGAAAAAACATTGCATGGGCACCGGCTTTAACAATTTCATCAACATCGCCTTTGAGCAGTCCCAGTTCTTTCAACCCCACTGTAATTGTTCTTGCTGCCAGCAGATGAATATCCCTGAATTTTCTTCCCGGTTTCATTGCTTTAATGGAATCAAGCTGAGCTTTCAGTACAATCTCATAAACTTCTTTCTGTTTAGTTGTAAACTTTCCATCGACAGGGAACGTTCTGGTGATATCACTTGCATAATGCAGGTATGATTCCGCTCCTGAATCATTAACCATGAGATCACCCTTCTTCAGCTTATTATTATGACTGTGGTTATGAAGGATCTCACCATGAACAGAGACGATGGGAGGAAATGATACCCCGGGTCCCATAGATAAAGCAATCCCTTCTATAGCGCCCGCAATTTCCTGTTCAATCATACCCGGTTCGGCCATTTTCATTGCTGTTGTATGCATTTCATAGGCTATCTCCAGCGCGTATTCAATTTCACTTATTTCTTCTTTTATCTTTTTTGACCGCTGTGCTACCACGGCCTCAATCAATTTGGAAGAAACATAATTATTTACGGCTCCCGGCTGAATTCCCAGAAGCTCACTCATCCAGTTGATTATCTTATATCTGTATTGAGGCAGGAAATGGATTTTTACCCCTCTCCTTATTGCGTCATTTATTTTTAAAGTGAGATCTTTAACAGGTTGTGTTTTCCCGATACCTGCTCTGGCAGCCTTATTCCTTATCGTAGTCTGCTGTCCCATCCAGATGATATCGTATATATCAAATTCATTTCCAAAAATAATATCCTCATCGTTATCAATATCAATTACGCCAAATAAATCCGCCTGGTCAACTCCAAAGAAATACAGAAAGGAACTGTCCTGTCGGAAGGCATAAGTATTCCCGGTATAGTTCATAGCCGGCTCTTCATTTCCGGGGAATAGTATTAATCCCGACTTCAACTGCTTTTTAAGTTTATTCCGTCTTTCCGTATATATCTTTTTGTCAAACATTATTTATCCTTTCAAAATAAGTGCTTATGAAATTTAATAACTGCCGTTATAACGGTTAAGCATCGTTTTTTATAAAATCTTAACTAAATATAACTTAACTAATTCAAATTTGTGCTTCAATAGAACACGGCAAGCCAGACCGTTTCTATATCCGGATCCGTCCATTCTATCCTATGCTTCTTATGGGAAGGAATATTAAGATAATCCCCGTCATTTAAATCTATTGGGGTACTATCTTCGAAAAACTGCAGCCTGGCCCTTCCCCGCAGCACCATTACCCACTCATTTTCCTCCTGATCGTACCAGAAGTCTTCAGGGGAAGAATGTCCTTTTGAAATTATTCTTTCGATCCTGATATTTCCGGATGCAAAAATTTCCTGTATAATTTCCTCCGGAAATTCGGCCGGCACATCGTTAAAAATATTTTTGTTCTTCATAAAAAACCTCCGGTTACATTAAAATTACGTAATATTATCTTGCTTATCAGGCCAACTACCGATAATTTTGACATGTAAATATTTTTTGAAAATCTATAGTTAATCTATGGGGATTAAATATGAGTCTTAGTCTAATTGCCAAATCTATTAAAGCCTCTCCTACTTTAAAGTTGAATGAGAAATTTGCAATATTAAAAGAAAAAGGTGATCCGGTAATTCACCTGGGCGGAGGAGAACCTAAAAGTAAAGTGCCGATGGACGCTATACTGGCAACTGTTTCACATGTTAATACCGGTGAAGTAAGGTATGCTCCTGCAGACGGAATTCCTGCCTTAAAACAGGCAATTATAAGGTATACCGAAGAATTTTACGATAGGAAGGTTAATCCTGAGAATGTTATTGCCTCCGGTGGAGCCAAGCAGGCGATTATGGTGGCCATGCAGGCTATTCTCAATCCCCAGGAGGAAATCATATATCCCGCCCCTTACTGGGTAAGCTATCCCGACATGGCTAAGCTGGTCGGTGCTATTGGTGTAGCCGCTTATGCCGAAGACGGTACATTTTATCCAAGACTGAAGGATATAGAAGACCGGGTTGGATCTTATACCAAGGCAGTTATTATTAACAGTCCTAATAATCCTTCCGGAGCCATGTATTCTGAAGAGTTCATAGCAGATGTAGTTGAATTCTGTGAAAAAAAGGATCTATACCTGATAATGGACGATATCTACCACAGACTTATCTTTGACGGCAGAAAACCTATCAACTGCTACAAGTACGCGAAAAAACTCGATGAAAACTCGAAGCTGATAGTTATAAACGGCGTATCCAAACAGTATGCAATGACAGGATTCCGTATCGGCTGGGCTGTTGGGAATAAAAAGCTTATCGAAGCTATGTCGAATATCCAGGGTCACCAGACTTCAGGGCCGTCAGTTCTTCTCCAGAAGGCAGCCGTTGGAGCCATTAACGGTATACAATCGGGAGTAGAGAGTCTGCGTACTACCCTTGAGAACAACAGGAATGTAATGATAGATCTTCTAAAGTCATTCGAGGGCGTGAAAGTAACAAAACCCGACGGCACTTTTTACTGTTTTGCCGATTTCTCTGCGTATGAGAAGAGTTCAAATAAGCTATCGGAATTCCTGATTGATAAAGTACAGGTCTTAACTGTACCAGGCGCTGAGTTCGGAATGGAGGGTTACCTTCGTTTGAGTTACTGCGGTTCGATTAAAGATATTACAGAAGGAATAGAAAGAATGAAATGGGCGCTCGATCCTAATTCACCAAACGAACTTTATATTGGCGACAGAAAATTAGTGAGGGATTGGTCATGAAATATCTTGAATTCAATACCCCGGCAACAAAGCAGGCGATGGAACTTGCATCCGACTTCAGACTTAAAAATCAGGGCTTTACAGGACTAGACCGGGTTTTCTGGAATCTTCCTGAAGAGGCCCTTTATGAAGAGATTGTTTTCCGCAATGAAGGTAAAATAACAAGACATGGCGCTCTGGTAGTTAATACAGGAAAACACACCGCCCGCGCTGCCGCTGATAAGTTCGTGGTGCAGGAACAATCTACAAATGATAAAATCTGGTGGGGAGTTTATAACCGGCCCTTCAGCTCTGAAAAGTTTAACCAGATTATGGGCAGAGTTCAGGCTTACTGTCAGGGCGAGGAATTATTCGTTCAGGATTGTTATGCCGGAGCCGACCCGGATTACAGGATGCCTATCAGGGTAATAACGGAGAAAGCCTGGCATAGTCTCTTCGCTCGTAATATGTTTATTACAACTGATAACAGAGACGAGTTAAAAAAGTTTATTCCTGATTTTACCGTAATTGCCCTTCCGGGATTTAACGTAGATCCTTCTATTGACGGTACAAGAACTGAAACAGCAATTGTACTGAACTTTGCAGAGAGGACAGCTGTGATTGCCAACTCTCTCTACGGCGGAGAGATCAAGAAATCTATTTTCACTGTATTGAATTTCCTGTTGACCTTTGAAGATGTATTACCTATGCACTGCTCAGCAAATGTTGGTTCCAAAGGTGATGTTGCATTATTCTTCGGACTGAGCGGAACAGGTAAGACAACTCTTTCAGCAGATCCCTCCAGAGGGCTGATTGGAGATGATGAGCATGGCTGGAGCAGTCAGGGAGTATTCAATTTTGAAGGCGGCTGCTATGCTAAAGTAATAAGACTTTCAGCCGAACATGAGCCGGAAATATACGCGACCACCAGAAGTTTCGGAACTATCCTGGAAAATGTAGTCTTTGATCCGGTTTCAAGGAATATTGATCTCGATGACGACCATATAACAGAAAATACCCGTGCTTCATATCCGCTCGAATTTATTCCCAATGTTGTGGAAGCTGGTTATGTAAGGAGCCACCCTAAAAACATCATCTTTCTGACTTGTGATGCTTCGGGAGTTCTTCCTCCGATCGCCAGACTGAATCCGGAACAGGCCCAATATCATTTTATAAGCGGATATACATCCAAGATAGCAGGAACAGAGATCGGATTGGGAATTGAACCCCAGATAACTTTCAGTGCCTGTTTCGGTGCTCCCTTTATGGTACGGCATCCTTATGAATACTCGGAAATGCTGAAGCAGAGAATGCTGAAGCATAAGGCTAATGTATGGCTGGTTAATACAGGATGGGTAGGCGGCAGGTTCGGAGTTGGTAAACGAATAAGTATCCGTCATACCCGTAATCTGTTAAATGCTGCATTGGACGGCAAACTGGATAAGGTAAAATACAGAAAAGACAAGTTGTTTGGATTTGAAGTTCCGCTTAGCTGTCCCGACGTTCCGGAAGATGTACTGGATCCCTCATCAAGCTGGGGTAATAAAAATGAATACTGGAAAAAGTATGATGCTCTTGCTGCAAGATTCATAGAAAACTTTAAGCTTTTTGCAGACGGCACATCGGATGAGGTCAAAAAGGCCGGTCCTGTCAGGTTAAAATAATTCAATTAGTAGAGATGAGTCTCCGACTCATCTCTACCGCTCACCACTATTTTCTTCCGATTACATAATTCACTAAGAATTAACATTCATTTTATTTACAAATTCAGCATTAATTCCCTAATTTTGAAATGTACTTTTTATTCGCTTACAGGAGCATATCCGGCGGCGGGTAAGAAGGGGAGTTAAAATTATTATTATATGTGTATCCGGGGGAGATTTTTGAGTCTCAAGGTGCTTACCAGGTTTTATCAATTGGGAGCGGTTATATCCCAAATATCGCTCGGGCCACACATATTTTATCCCAAAAATAAAAAATCACATCGGACCGGAAGATAAATGAAACATATATCAAAATATCTGACTGTAACATTAGTATATCTGATTTCTACTTTTACCTATTCACAGCCGCAGTCGTACACTCTCGATACAGCCATAAAGACTGCTCTGAAAAATAACAGCGACGTTAAAATTTCAGAAATGAATGTTCGGAAGGCCTCGGCTGCAGTGCACGAAGCGTTCGGATATGCGCTGCCCAGTCTTGATTTATCGGCAGGGTTTACACATTTCCTTGAGAAACCCAAAACTCCATTCCCGGATTTTGCTGCACTTTTGGGAAATGCAACATATTCCATCCTCTTTGATGAACATGTTATTCCGAGAGACGACAATAAATTCAAACCTGTAGGCTACAGCCTTCAGTCTTTTGCGCTTGCAAATAATTATGAAACAAACCTGCAGCTGACGCAGATTCTCTTTAGCTCTGCAGTTTTTCGCGGTATCGGTGCTTCACAGATATATCTGGATCTCGCTAAAGCTCAGTTGAAAAATACTGTTTCAGCCACAGTCTTAAATGTTGAAAAGGCTTTTTATGGAGTGCTTCTTACCAGGCAGGTTTATGAGATTACAAAGGCAAGCTTTGAAAATGCACAGGAGAATTATAAGAACGTAAATGCTCTTTACGGACAGGGACTGGTTTCAGAATTCGATAATCTCCAGGCAGAAGTACAGGTAGAGAATATCAGACCAACATTGCTCGATATGGAAAACAAGCTTAAGGATGCAAGGGACGGATTAAAAATTCTACTCGGACTGAATCCCGAAAATGAAATCGATGTTGAAGGAGATATAACCTATAAACCCATGCCGATTCCCGAAGTGCAGGATATGATCGATGAGGTTCTAAAATCGAACCTGAGCTTACAGACATTAAGTCTGAAAGCACAGGTTGATGATGCATTTATAGATCTGGATAGAGCGGAGTACTGGCCGAATATTGCCGCTTTCGGAAATTATTCTTATGCAGGTTCGGCAGAAAAATGGGATTTCCAGAACTATTCCTCACTTACCGTCGGTCTCAATTTTTCCATAAATTTATGGAAAGGGCAGCAGACGGCGCATCGGGTTGAACAATCAACTTTAACCTATCAGCAGACCGAAGAACAGGTTACCCAGTTAAAAGATTATCTGACAGCCCAGGTTAAATCAAAAATTAATGAACTCATAAGGGTGCAGACAGTTGTTGAGACACAGGATAAAAATGTGTCGCTTGCAGAAAGAGCTTACCAGATTGCAACAGTAAGGTACAAGGAAGGAACAAGCAGTCAGCTTGAGGTTCAGAACGCTGATATTGCTCTGAGACAGGCCAGGCTGAACCGTCTGCAGACCGTTTACAGTTATCTGATAACAAGGTATGAACTTGAACAGATGATAGGTAAAGTAGATCCGGAATATTATTCATTATTCGATCTTTTAAACGATTAAAGATTTTCAAAACAAATCCATTAAAGGAGAAGATGATTGAGATGAGACCTTTAACCAAAATATTCATTTTTATAGCTGTTCTATCAACCGGACTTTTTATTCCGGGCTGCGGAAGTAAAAATCAGGAAGAAGCAAAAAGTATGGAGCAGATACAGAGCGAGGAAGGAATTCCTGTAAAGGTTGAAACTGTTTCATATAAACCTTTTCAGAAACACCTGAGTTTTTACTCAAAGATAAACGGTATTAAAGAGGCAACGAAGGGAGCTATGGCGGGCGGCAAAATTGAAAAAATAAATGCCAGGGTTGGTGATTATGTTAAAGAAAAACAGGTAATAGTTGTTTTCGATACAACTAATCCAGCTCTTCAGTATGAACAGGCCAGAACATCTTATGAAAATGCAAAGAAAAACTATGAAAGAATTAAATCATTGCTTGAAGCAGGAGAGACATCCCAGGCTAATTTTGACGGAGCCGAAACACAATATCTTGTAAGCAGGAGAAATTATGAATCCCTCAAACAGATACTCTTTGTTGAATCGCCTCTCGACGGAAGGATTGTTGATCTAAAGGTTAATGCCGGGGATAATGTTAAGAATGATGCGTATCTATTTACAGTTGCCCAAACGAATGTAATGCGCGCGAAGGTCTGGGTATCTGAAAAGGAAATCGGCATGATCAATAAGGGAATGAAAGCAAGTGCTGTATACAACGGAAAAGAATATCCGGGTAAGATAACGGACGTTTCTCTCGGGATAGATCCGGCAAGACAATCATTTTATGTTGAAGCCGAATTTAATAATGCCAGGAATGAACTGATGAATGGTGTTACTGCGGAAATTAAAGTACTGGTTTATGAAAATCCGAATGCGATCATTATTCCCCGGAACCTGATGATGACTGACGAAAAGGGTCATTATCTCTTTACTGAAAATAACGGCAAAGCTGTTAAAGTATACGCAGAGAACGGACGGGAAAGCGGGATATATTATGAGCTGAGCAAAGGTTTGAAGCCCGGTGACAGACTGATTGTTAAGGGTGCCGATCAGCTCGAGAATGGTACAACCGTAAAAGTGATTCAATAGAAGGAATTATACTATGTTTCTTGCAAAAGTATCTATAAACCGTCCTGTCTTAACTACTGTCGGACTCCTGGTGTTTGTCATCTTCGGGTTGATTGCTTTTTTTAGATTAAACCTTAATCTTCAGCCCGATGTTGAAATTCCGTATGTAACAATTTCAACAGTTTACCCCGGAGCAGGACCTAAAGAAATAGAAACTCTCATCAGCAAAAGAATAGAAGAATCGATATCGACGATCAGCCAGATTGAAAGGGTAGAGTCATATTCACTTGACGGTCTGTCTATTATCATAATTGAATTTACGATGGGAAAAAATGTCGACGTTGCGAACCAGGAAGTAAAAAATAAAGTAGATGAAATAATAAATGATCTCCCCGAGGATTCGAAAAAACCAATCGTTCAGAAAGTCGATTTGAAACAATTTCCCGTCGTTGACCTTGTGCTGAGCGGAAACCTTGATCCAAGGCAGCTGTATGAAATTGCCGATAAGACACTCAAAGACAGGTTTGCGCAGATTGAGGGAGTTGCGAATGTTCAGATCACCGGGGGCCAGGAGAGGGAAGTTCGTGTCATCCTTAATAATAAGGAAGTTTATGAAAATTCAATTTCACTTCCTCAGCTGAGCCAGATCCTTAAGATGCATAATATGGATATACCCGGGGGATATTTTCAGATAGGCGACCAGGAGTATACCGTAAGACTAAACGGACAGTATGCAAGTCCCGATGCAATAAATGAACTTGAGGTTCCCACTCCATATGGTCCCAAGAAAGTCAGGCAGTTTGCCGATGTTGAGGATGTAGGAAAAGATATCAGGCAGAGAGCTGTATATTACAATGTAAAGCAGAATTTACGGAATGAAAACGTTGTAAGACTCGGCATTGTTAAAAGTGCAGAAGGAAATATAGTAAAGGTTGCCGAAGCAATTAAAGCATCTCTTCCCGATATTGAAGCTGCTTTACCGCAAGGCGCAAGTCTTGAAATAGTTAATGATGAATCCGGATTCGTTCAGAGCAGCGTCGACGATACGATGAGCAACATTTATCTCGGTGTAATTTTCACTGCTATAGTACTGTTCCTTTTTCTCCATGATCTTCGGTCTACGATAATCGTTGCACTCTCTATGCCGACTTCGATTATATCCACGTTCCTGCTGCTGCAGGTTTCGGGACTTACCCTTAATATGATGACTCTTATGGGACTATCAGTTTCTGTGGGAGTTCTTGTAGCAAATTCAATTGTTGTTATTGAAAACATATTCCGCTACAAGAAGATGGGGAAAACCATAAAGCAGGCAGCATACAAGGGAACCTCGGAGGTAATGGTTGCAGTACTTGCTTCAACATTAACCAACCTTGTAGTCTTTCTGCCGGTTGCAAATATGTCATCTATGGTTGGCATGTGGCTCAAAGAACTTGCCCTGGCGGCCGTATTCGCGACAATATTTTCCCTGATAATGTCATTTACACTTACGCCGATGCTTGCATCTCTAATCCTTACCAAAGAACATAAACCGGGAAAACTCAGCCGGAAGCTGAATGCATTTGAAGAAAAACAGACAATATTTTATAAGAATATACTGGCAAAGTTTCTTAAGAATAAGTTTACGAGCTTTATGGTTGTTCTATCTTCGTTTGTGATCCTTATCCTTGTGATGATGACTGTAGGTTCCAAAATCGGATTCGAGTTCCTTCCAACATTTGATGACGGTAAAATAAAAATATCCGTCGAAATGCCTGAAGGATATAATCTGCAGGCAACCGGTAATCTGCTCGGCGAGATTGAGAACAGGATTAAAGTACATCCCGAAGTAACTCATATGATCACTAACCTGGGAAGAATGAGTGAGCTTGATATCGGAACAAATATGGCTTTAATGGATGTCCAGCTTGTTGATGCTAAAGAAAGGGATATCAGTCTTCAGGATATGATATCAGTTTTTGTTAAAGAACTGGCAGATATACCCAATGCGAGGATCAAAGTTGATCTCGGTTCCTCTTCCGGAGGACCGGGGGCCCCCGTTGAATTCTTTTTGATGGGGCAGGACCTGGACAAGCTTGAGCAGCTTAAGGACCAGGTGGTAGCAAAGGTAAAGGATATTCCGGGACTAATAAACTTCGATCAGAGTTCACGCGCGGGAAAACCGGAAATTACAGTTTTCCCCAAAAGGGAAAAGCTGGTTGAAGCAGGATTAAGCATTACGGATCTTGCTTTAACTCTTCGATCATCGGTTGAAGGAATTCAGTCATCTAAGTACCGGGAGTTCGGGAATGAATATGATATAACCGTAACGATGGATGATAAATCAGTAAACTCCCCCGAGAAAATATCCAATATTTCTGTTGCTTCTCCTGTCGGTCCATTCAGACTGTCACAGCTTGCGGATGTGCGGTTTACAACAGGTTACACTAAAATTCTTCACCGCGATAAGTATGTATCGATCATGTTTACTGGTGCCCCTGCCTCCGGAGTTCCGCTAGGTAATATAACGAACGAAATTGACAAGAGACTTGCAGATCTGGATCTGCCGCCGGGATATTATATCAGGTGGGGAGGCAATGTAAAAATGATGAATGATATGATTCAGGATATGATATTTGCATTTTTCCTTGCTGTATTCCTGACATATATGCTTCTTGCCGCCATTCTCGAAAGTTTCTGGCAGCCTGTATCAATCATGCTGACAGTTTTGTTAGCAATGATTGGAGTTATACTGGCTCTTTATATAACCAACACTGCATTCAACGTTGTTTCTTTAATGGCTATAATAATGCTTATCGGTATTGTAGTAAATAATGCAATCCTTATCCTGGATTATACCAATCAGCTCAGGAGAGAACAGGGAATGCTTCCTAAAGATGCCTTGCTTGAAGCCTGTCCCACTAAACTAAAACCCCAGATAATGGCTACAGTTGCTATTATTCTGGGTATGCTTCCGTTAGCTCTTGGAATCGGAGCTGCGGGAAAAGAAATGAGAATACCGATGGGGATTGTGGCAATAGGAGGATTAATCGTTTCAACGATTCTTACACTCTTTGTTATCCCGGCATTTTATTACTTAACGGCAAAGGCAAAAGTCATTGATCCGTCAAAGAGAGAGAAAGTCGGATAACGGAAAGTAAGATATAACTAAAAAAAAAGACCGCCTTATTCAAGCGGTCTTTTTTTGTAGAAAAGTGGAGTTAAAAATTACTTCAGGAGAAGCATCTTTTTAACTGAGACAGAATTCTCACCCTGCAGCTTATAGAAATAAGCACCGCTGGGCAATGATTTTGCATTGAATTCAACCTGGTGAGAACCTTCACTAACAACGCCGTTTACAAGCACGGCAACTTCCTGACCCAACAGGTTATAAATAGCAAGTTTAACCTTGCCAGCCTGAGGAACACTGTAGGTAATTGTTGTTGTCGGGTTGAAAGGATTAGGATAATTCTGAGCAAGACTGAAAGTTCTCGGACCCGAAACATTTACATCAACGGTGTTAGAATAACTAACCTTACCATCGAAATCGAGCTGTTTCAATCTATATGTATATGTTCCGTTATTAACGTTTTTATCAACAAAAGAATATTCTTTAGGCTCAGTGGTAGTGCCTGATCCATTGATGAAACCAACAGTAGCGTACTCATTGTTAGCATCTTTTCTCTGGATCTCAAACATTCTGTTATTTATTTCGGTAGCAGTCGACCAGTTTAATACAACCTGTCCATTTGAATTTACATTAGCTGTAAATGAGGAAAGTTCAACTGGTACAACCATCTGGGTCCAGCCTAAATTATAAGCTTTTACACTGGCATTAAATCCATTATCAGTAATCTGGGCAAGATCATCACCGGCAACGATAGCATATGTTGTCCATACAGTATCATCAACAGTATAATTCATTGGTCCAGAGCTGATATAAGATCTGAAGTCGCCGTTAGCAAAGGTAGTATCGCTCATAGATGTTATCCAGCTGTATATATCCAATCTGGCATCACTGAAAGGAGGTCCGAAAGCACTCTCGGGAGTAGCTCTGCGTCCGCCTAAGTCAGTAAGAGCAATTACACCAAAATAATATGAAGAAGTAGGACCGGTATCATATTGATATACCAGATGATTATTGAGTGCATATCCACCCGAATTTGTTGCATAGGCACCAACGTCCCAATCGAGAGCTATACCTGAATAACCGTCCATAATATCTGCTCCTGAACGGTTAATGATACCATATCTTAGAAATACAAAATCGTCTCCTGTATTGGAATAGGTTTTCTGAATAATTTCCGTGTTATAAGGGACAGGAGCTGCTGAATCATAAAGAACTGCAGTAGAGATCTGATCAAAGTTGGCATCGCTGGTAAATCCGCCGGCGAAATTACTTTCAACATTCCTCAGATCATTTATTACAGGACCTCCTCCAGAGGTAAAGCTTCCAAAAACGCCGTTTACACTAGCTGCTGCAGCGTCACCGAACAGAACTCCGCCCATATATAATCCTTGTTCACCTTTCCAGGTGACGCCAGGACCAGTAGCATTGATTTGTTCTGTACCGATTGCTCCTGTATTAAAGATTCCGACATTCAGATCACCAGGTGTATGTGTAAGTGACATTTCAGGTTCCGGTCCACTTGTTGGCAGTACAAGACTTGATATACCGCCATCATTCTGAACTGCCAGGATCCAGTTGCCATTCCTTGCTTTACCGATATGGTAAAAAGCCCCGGTTGCTGTGGTATAATCTGTTGTCCAGGTTGAACCATTATCTGATGAGTAATAAACAACTCCCGGTGCAGATTGCCTAGCAACCCACCAATCAGAACCAGTACCTGTAATACCGGCGAGGGCTGCAGTACCAGGAACAGTTATAGGACTCCAGGTTGTTCCTCCATCTGTAGTTGCATCTACGCCCGTACCACCCATAAGGCCAACATTAGCAGAGTTGAACCATACCGAATAAGAATTTGTCTCACCTGTTGTGGTCTGAGGAGTCCACGAGTTTCCTCCATCTGACGAATAATAAATCCGTGTATTATTCGTACCAAAATAGATATTAGATCCTGATACATACATAGCATTATTCCAGCCGGCTTCAGTTCCGCTCTGAGCTAATGCCGGAGCGGGTGTCCAGGTAGCACCGCCGTCTGTTGTATTGTAAAGTTCCCAGTTCCCGCCAACAGGATCGCCGTACATAATACCATCAGTAGCGGAAGTCATCCAGATGGCATCCATAAATCCGCCTGCCTGAGTAAATACCTGTGTCCAGGTAGCACCGCCGTCAGTTGTTCTGTAAACATTAGTTGCTGAAGGAGATGTTGTACATAGAGCAGTCTGATCGTCAATAGCAAAAATATTGTAGACGTCACCAAGGACAATTGTACCGCTGCCAACGTCTGTCCAGGTAGCACCGCCGTCAGTTGTCCTGAGAACAACACCTGAGGCTCCTCCAATCCATGCGACTGAATTATCCACAATCGAGACGGAAAACAGAGAATTAGTAGTCGGGGAAGTTAATTCCGTCCATTGAGCCTGAGTACTCGAAGACAGACTAAACACCATAAAAAATAGGACAGTTAAAAAAGATGTGTAATATTTGGTCATATCGCCTCCTCTTGAAGTTATTTAAGTACTTAGTTTTTTAAAACTAAATTGTCGAAAAAATTAAAATGAACGCAACTCTCAGTAGCGAGACTAAAATTGAGGTTTTTTACCAACATATGCAAGCTGAATTTAAAGAAAAAATCACATTTGTAATCTTTAGCAAAATCAGTTTGCTCACTTTTAATATAGTATAATTAATAAGATTGATTTAAAGAGAGGGTGAAAGTTCACAGCGCACCTGCCAGCTTTTCTATTAAACGTTCCTTTACATCCTCTGCCTTCAATTCCGACTTATTGAAATAAGATATTACGAGAAACATATGAAACTGCAGAACATCCAGTACCTCCCGGGTCTCCTCGGTATTATATTCCTCATATTCATACCTCAGTCGTGAAATTGCTTTGTTTGCCTTAATTAGTTCATCAGCAATCATAGTTCTCTCCTTATTTAATGCACTATGCTAATTTAAAAAAAGAAACAGGAATGACAGAACAATTTCAGTCTTCGAAAGTTGATTATTTATTCAGCTTTAGTTAAGTATTCCGAATTCGAAATTAAAATTTGTAACTTAGGAAAAACAGGATTATTCAATGAGCATAACCAGAAAAGAAGGGCTTTTTATTACAGTGGATGCAAACATTGGTGCGGGAAAGACCAATGCTTGTCATGCTCTTGCCTCTGCATCGAGTTCAAGAGGCAGACAAACAAGAGTACTTGAAGAGCCGACACATACCGACAGGTTCAAACACTTCCTCTCACATTATTACAATGATCTGATAACCGGCAATAATACCGGCGGCGGCTTTGAGATGCAGATGTTTATGCTCTGCCAGAGATATGAGCAGCACAGACTGGCGGTTGAACTGGCCTGGGGAGAGAACGGAATTACTGTTATACAGGACCGTCCCATTTACGGCGATACGGTATTTGCAACAACGGCTATGGAGAGAGGATTTATGACGAAGGAAGAATTCGACCTATACTTTGATGTTTTTAGAAATATGAGTCGTGATATAATGCCGCCCGACATTTTTGTTTACCTGAATGTTTCTCCCGAAGAATGCCACCGGCGAATGAACACAAGATCAAGAACGGAGGAAGAAGGAGTTCCCTTAGACTACCTGCAGCACCTCGACAGCAATTACAAAAAGCTTGTGAACGAGATGAGAAGAAGGGGGATAAGAGTACTGGAAGTAGACTGGCATGAATTCGGACCGCCTGTTGTTCTCTGGAACAAGATCCTTGGTATGATCGGCTCGGACGAATCCTGGTACGAGCAGCTGTCATTCTCATTTGCCAAACAGCCCAGAATTCCCATTATGCCTAACGCTGAAGCAGAGAAAAAAGATAAAAGTAGTTAATACTTTGATTTGTCGGCAAGATGGGTCTGGAAATTTATTACGTCGCTTGTAAGGATAAGGTTCATCTTTTCAGGCTCTTCAAATAAGGGACTGTGGGCTGATTGGCGGAAGGTGTAAAATCCTTTTACCGGGGCTGTGATGGCGTTGAAATATTTCTTTGCTAATTCGTATGAGCAGGTGTAGTCATAGAGCCCATGAAAAAAATAAACTGGTACCTTGAAATTATTTTTGGTCTCGATCAGGTTTGTACGGGTCATTTCTTCCCAGTTCTGACTAATACCCGATCTTGATTTACCCGCCCAGAGATGATATTTCTCTTTCAATGTGTATTCACTGAAGCAGAGCGAAGGCAGGAAAAGTCCGGTTATTAAGTTTCTGATGTTTCTCATTGTGCCGATACCAAGCTTATGCATTGCTGTATCTCTTATCTTCAGATATCCTTCCGGGATTTGATTATCATCATTGTAATTGAAATTTTTAAGGCGTTCCGCCAGTTTCTTATTTCCGGTTTCTTCAGATTGTTTCAGGATAAATTCGAAAGCGATCCTCTCCGATGAAACCTGATCTGACATTTGAGCGACACCGATGTAGGCGGCATAGAGCTCCGGCATTTTGTCGATAACATAGACGCCGGGAAACGTTCCGCCGGAATGTCCCATTAAAAATATTTTATCTTTTTTGAATCGCTCTAATAAATATTTTGTCAGCACGATGGTATCGTCGACAAGCTGTTCTAATGAAGCCGCATCTTCCACTGTTTCAGGATCGTAAGATATTCCGCAGTTTCTTTGTTCCCACCAGATCATCGTGAAATTATCTTCAAGGTGTGTTGGGTATTTTTCGGTAAAGAAATAATCTGGCATTCCTCCGTGCAGGTAAAGGAGGACAGGATTTTCGGAGTTTTTACTTTTAATAAACATCCCCTGCCTGGTGCCGTTTATATTGAGGAATAATTTTTCGGAGATGCTGTTTTTAAGAGGGGCTCCGGTTTTATCGCTAAGACGTGCGGGTTTGCCCGGACTCAAAACGAATAGCACGGCAGCGGGAATAATGATAAGTAAAGCGAAAATTACTAAAATGTAAAGCATAGTTCCCTCTGTTTAACCTGCCGTTTGCTCTTATTTATCCATCCACTGTTTGAA
>CAVRHV010000013.1:0-264188 GCA_963721075.1 uncultured Ignavibacteria bacterium
ACTGTATCCACTTCTTTGGAATAGATATAAAGATCGTGGGTTTAATAAGCTGCATATTATCAATCATGGTTTCAACGGCGGGATTCTCCATGAAAGAATATTCTGCTCCCCAGAAAATTGAACCTGCCATTTCCAGCCATCTTCCGAAAGTGTGATAAAGCGGAAGAAACGCAAGGAAACGATCTTCTTCTCCTATCGCAGGAATTGCCATTGCGCGACAGAATCTCTTATAAACAATATTTGTATGAGAAAACATTATTCCCTTTGGCTCTCCTGTGGTTCCGGATGTGTACATAATGGTGGCGAGTGAATCAGGCTTGATAACTGGATAATCCATAATATTTTCACCTGAGGCCATAGCCTTAAATTCTTCCAGATTAATCACCCAATCTTCATTAGCATTTCCTCTCACCATAACCGCAATCTTCAGTTCCGGAATCATGTGTTTTATCGATCTGATTTTTGCAAGCTGCTTCTCATCATTAATTAATACTACCGGAGCTTTTGTCTGGTTGAGAATAAACGTAACATGTTCAGGAACTGAGTTAGCAGGAATCATTACATTGACAATTCCTGAGGTTAAACATGCGAGATCAAGAAATGCCATATCCAGGCTATTTTCAAGCAGAAATGCTACAAATTTGCTTTCACTTTCCAGCTCATAAAGTAAATGATTGAAAGCCGAACGGTAAACAGAAACCACATCAGCTGTTTTCTGCCAGTTATAGTCAATCGTCCTGTGATCTTTAATAACGCGGAAAAGAGTTTTCTTCTTATACTGCTTTACCCTCTGTTCAAACAATACATCAAATGTGTAGGAGCTTTGAACTACAAGTGTATGAACCAAACTATCCCATCTTCTCTCATTATATATTTCCTGCAGAAATGACTGAATAACGAAAAAGATTAAGATAACTGTGGATTATTGAAGCAACGTTCGGATCTGAATTACCGGGTAATGAAGCGAGATATTCACCGAAAGAAAAAAACGTATCTTTTTCTATCTTCTCCATGAACAAACCCGCCAGTCCGCTGCTGAATATACCTTCCATAATATTCAGCCAGACAGAGGTTTCAGAATTACTTTTGAATTGTTTTTCTCTCACAACTCTGCTGAATTCCGCCTGAAGTTCCTGAATCAGATCTTGAATCTCGGTTTTTTCCAGTGCGGCCTTACCCGCAAGAAGTTTATCGTTTATTTCGGTCAGAGAAGAAATGGGTTGACTGCTCATATGCTTTTCTATTTAAATGAAACTGATCAGTGGAATATAATAATTTATTAAGGAGAATGTTGAGGGAGGTAATTGCAAAAAAAACGTCACGGAAAAATCCGTGACGTTTTTTACAGAAGAATGATTTCTGAGAGAAGTTATTTAACTTCAGCCATTTCATGAATTCCTGCCATTTCTTCAAGCATAGCAGTTGTAATAGATTTCGGCCTTTCGATCGGATAACCGAGAGCGCGATCCCAAATTATATTTGCCACTACTCCAAGTGAGCGTCCGACAGCAAATAAGACTGTGTAGAAGTCATATTCCTTCAATCCATAATACCACTGAATAACACCTGATTGTGCGTCAACGTTAGGCCATGGATTCTTAGCTTTACCCTGTTCAACCAGGATCGGCGGAACAACTTTAAACAGTAAATCAACATATTTGAATAACGGGTCATCCGGTAAATGCTTCAAGCAGAATTCTCTTTGTGCCATATACCTTGGATCTGTTTTTCTGAGAACTGCATGTCCGAAACCGGGAATTACCTGTCCGCTATTGAGAGTATCCCATACAAATTTCTTCATTTCTGCTTCTGTAGGTATCTTACCTCCCATTTCATCATATACGCCCTGCAGCCAGCGCAGTACTTCCTGATTTGCCAGTCCGTGCAGCGGTCCGGCAAGTCCGTTAACGAGACCAGAGATTGCATAGTAAATATCTGAGAGAGCACTTGCTACGAGATGACCGGCATGGGCACTGACGTTTCCGCTTTCATGATCGCTGTGAAGGATGAAGTACATTCTGGCAACATCATCATATGGTTTATCAATTCCCATCATATGGGCGAAGTCTCCGCCAAGATCAAGTTTGGGATTCGATTCAATGATCTTACCATTTTTATATTTTAATCTGTATATGAAAGCAGCGATAGCGGGAAGTTTTGCAAGAAGGTTTAAGCCGTCCTCATAGGTCGGAGCCCAATAATCATTTTTCTTCAAATTTCCTGTATTATATTCTTTAACAAATTCAGATTCACGTTCCATAGCTATAATTGCCGCCGAAAGCATTGCCATCGGGTGCGAATCATCTGGCATAGCTTTTAACGTATCATAGACATATTTGGGAACATCTGCCCTTTTGCGGAACTCTTCTGTAACTTCCTTTACGTCTTCTTCTGAAGGAATATCACCAGTGAGTAAGAAGAAGAAGAAACCTTCTACATATGGCATCTCTCCACCGGGTACTTTGGGCAGTTTAGCAAGAACTTCCGGTATGGTAAAACCACGAAAACGAATTCCTTCCATCGGATCAAGATAAGAGATGTCGGTTACCAGACTCTTGATACCTCTGGCACCCCCAATTACCTGCTCAATGGTAACTTCTCCAACTTTTACGTTGCCGTATTCTTTTACGAGACGTGCTGTACGCGGACGCCAGGCTTCGATTTTATCCTGGACTTGTTTTTTCAATCGTGACATTTTCTCCTCCTGAGATAACATATTGAAAATTATTAATTCCCCTATTTCACCAAGGAAAATTAAATTTGTTATTTACTAATATACAAAGAAATAATATTTGTTTGCTTTTAGCAAGTAAAATAATTATGACTTTGTCTCATTTTTATTTTGCGGATACATTAGTCACACCCCGTAATTTTTTCACAAAAAGCGTTCTTCAATTAGCAAAATGTTGGTTTTCAGAGCAAGGGCTGAAATTATTTCTCTGAAAAAGGGAGGTTGAATGTGAAGGTGGTACCTTTCCCCGGCTCGCTTTCAACGGAAATCTGACCGCCGTTTTTTTCGACAAATTCTTTCGCCAGAATCAGACCGAGGCCGGTTCCCTCTTCCTCATTTGTACCGGGTCTTGACTTTTTTGAAACGATGTCAAAAAGCGTCTCCATAGTCGCTTTATCCATTCCTATACCATTATCGGAAACAGATATATCCAGATGCTTTTGTTCGGGTTCAGCGGATATTTTTATTTTTCCACCACTTGCTGTAAATTTTATAGAATTGGTAACCAAATTCCTGAGTACCGAACTAATCATATCTTCTTCTGCTAATACCATAAAATCCCTGTTTATGCAATTTTTAAGTGAGATCCCTTTCTGTCTGGCTGCGTTTGAGAGAAACTCGATAATATCATCAACTAGTATCCTGATATTTATCTCCCGGGGTTCAATTTTTATCATTCCAAGATAAAATCTTGAAAATTCCAGAAGATCGTTAAGGAGGTTATATATATGGCGGGTGGACTCATATATCGACCCGATAAAAATATCTCTTTCCTCTTTCGAGAGATCATCAATTTCATTCTTCAGGATTTCAGTATAACCCATCATTGAGTTAAATGGACTCTTCAGGTCATGAGAGATCAGCGAGAGAAATTTATCTTTAGTCTCATTCATCTTCTTTAATTTCTCTGTATAATTTTCTCTTTCTTCCTTTTTTTTATTCAGTTCCGTAACGTCCCTGATCACAATATGAATAGCAGGTTTATCTAAATAATAAACTGGTATTGCCGTAATTTCTACATCAAGTCTCCTTCCATCAAGGGTGGTTAATTTTTCATTGCTGACTTCAACAATTTCCCCCCTCTTCATTATCTTCTGAATTGTATCTTTCCGCCGCTCCGCAAACTCACTGCTGATAAAATCGAAAACATACCGGCTTTTCAATTCCTCCTCAGAAGATGCTCCTAACATTTTTACCGCAAATGGATTTGCATATACAATATGACGACCGGTAAGAATTGCAATTGCTACGGGAGTTTTCTCGACAAGTTTCCTGTATCTCTTTTCATTTTCTTTCAGCCTACGGTCGAGTTTGTGTTTGTACAAAGCCATTTCAATAGTTGAAACAAGGTTTTTTTCATCAAAAGGTTTAAGTATGTAACCGAATGGCTGGGTAAGCTTCGCCTGAGAAAGGGTACTTTCATTGGCAAATGCTGTCAGGTAAATTACCGGTATATCCTTTTTGCTACTTATCTCAGAAGCGGCTTCAATTCCAGTAATTTTCCCATTAAGCATTATATCCATTAGAATAAGATCGGGATTGAGTTCAAGAGCCTTTTTTATAGCAAGTTCTCCGGAATGTACGATTCCGGTTATTTCAAATCCAAAATTTTCCAGAGTCTTTTTAAGATCGATCGCTACGATGCTCTCGTCTTCAACAATAAGTATTTTTGTTTTATGCTCCATGCTGCCCTAATATTATCCGGATCACAAAATACTAAAAAGTATATCCTATAAAGAAATAATTTGCTGGCGTGTGATTAATTAAATACAGATTGTATAGATCTGTTTTATGTATTAGCTGAAACCGGCAGCGTGAATGAAAAACTTGTACCATGGTTCAGTTTACTTTTTACATCAATCCTGCCGCTATTCTTCTCAACAAATTCCTTAACAATCAATAATCCCAGTCCCGTTCCATATTCACGTTCAGTCCCGGGAGTGCTTACAATCTCTTCAGAAAGAATTTTATCTAGTTCGGACCGGCTTATTCCGATTCCGTTATCTTCTATGGTTACCTTAACATGCGAAGCCTCACTGAAGAAAGGAATAATCTCAGTACTTATTTTTACTTCACCCCCCCTTGGTGTGAATTTTATGGAGTTGGAAATTATATTCTGCACGGTGGAGTTCAGCATGTCCTCATCCGCGAATACATATACATCTCCATTTAACTTAGCAGACAACGAAATCTCTTTGCGTATTGCATTTCCTTTCAGCAGGTTCAGATTTTTCTTTATAAGATTAGTAAGATTGATTTGAACCGGCTGAAAATCAAACCGGCCTACCTGGAACCTTGAGTACTGAAGCAGGTTGTTAGTCATCCCGTAAAGGTTCTTGGAAGCTTCATAAATAACATTGAGATATTCTTTTACCTCATCGTGGGTAAGGCTGTCGTATTCAGTCGTGAGTATCTCGGAAAAGCCAAGCAAAGAGTTAAAGGGACTTCTAAGATCGTGGGAAATTAAGGAAAAGAGCTTGTCTTTGGAAGCATTCAGCTTGCTCAACTTCAGGATCAGTTCTTTTCTCTCCTGTTCAACAATCTTTCTTTCTATCGCTCTTGAAATCGGGTACGCTACAACCTCCAGGATCTGCTTTTCTTTTTCAGTGTATGTCTCTTCATTTTCATAATCCTGCACAACAAGTGCTCCCATAGTGTGGTCGCGTATTTTCAGCGGGATTCCCAGCCAGATTGCCGATTGGGTCCCGACTACCTCAGTCTCCCGTTCACGAACCAATTCATTATCTCGTTCCCTGGTAATTAATTCCGCCTTGCCGGATCTTAAAATATATTCTGTTAAACCACGGCCGAATTTCATCGGCGGGGCATCCTTATCATACTTATCAATGAAGTATGGAAAAGTGATCAGATCGTTCTTTTCATCATATAACGCGATATAAAAGTTTTCGGCAAGCATAAGTTCTTTGATGCCGGAATGAATGAAATGAAAAAGTTCGTCGAGATCAGATTCTTCATTGGATTGTTGAATGATCCGGAAAATCATCTCCTGAATTTTTTCTTCCTTCTTTTTACTCGTTACATCGAGTCCTAACGACATAAGTCTTACTATCTTTCCGGTTTCATCACGCAGAACGGTATTGTTATACTGGATTATTTTCGGTTCACCCGATCTTGAAATCAGAGTTATTTCACGGTTTTGCGGTGGAGGGATGATTTCTTTAAATGTCTTCTCAATATTTTCGCCAAGCTCTACAGCTGCGTCAGGAGGGACCAGCTGGGTCCATTCCTTACCGATTATCTCGGATTGACTGATTCCCAGCAGTTCACATGCCTTCTTGTTTACAAGACGTATTTTTTTATCTTCATCAATAACAAGAAGAAGAAGATTTGCCAGGTCGAAAACAGTTTCAATATTCTCATTTGAATATTTAAATTTTTCTATAAGATTATCCGATTCGGTATAGTTTTTCAAAGTCCCGACACTAAATAGATTGTTTCCCTGCGAATCGACAAACCTGGTGGCTTTATCCTGCAGCCATTTTTCATCGCCGTCTTTTGTAATTATTTTGTACTTTGCGTAGTAAGAACGGGCCTCTTTGCCGTCAGGTTCTGTACCCTGCGAGTTGAATTCATCGGAAGTGATTTCGGAAACCTCTCTAATCAGGTTTTCGAAACCGAGTTCGTTTATCTCGACACATGAATAACCTATAAGCTCAGTGATACCCGAACTCATAAACTCATACCTTCCGGTTTGATGGTTCAGGTGATAAGTGACAGTGAGCTCAGTTCTTGAAAGTTCAGTCTCAATCGATATTTTTCCGTAGGGCTTCAAGAAATATTTCCTTCCTGCTGATCAGTGATTATTAAATATCAATTTTTATGCTAAAACGTATATTGGCTTTTTTGTAAAATTTTGCAAACTACCCCTGAAATTTAGTGCAAATAAGATAAAGATTACGATAAAAATAGTAAACGTATCCAGAGGTTAAATTAAAAATTCTCTTGACATTTTTTGCCTATGGTGCTATTTTTATGTAGACTAAATATAAATAGTATGGTAAATCTTATTATTTTGGATTAAAAATGAAAACTGCTGCAGAATTAAAGTTCGGAGAAACAGGTGTTATATACGAGATTGATGAGAGTCATCCTTCATCACGAAGGGTGCTGGAATTTGGTTTTACACCAGGTCAGGAAATTGAGCTTATAAATAAATCATTATTTAATGATCCGCTCGCTTTTGCAGTTCGGGGAACCCTGATTGCAATCCGAAAAGAAGAGGCAGATTGTATTAAGATTTCATGAACGTTCAGACAGTAAGCACTTCCCCTCTTGTATCGCTGGTTGGTCCTCCCAACTCAGGCAAAACCACTTTGTTCAATTACTTAAGCGGGAAAAATTACAAAACAGTTAATTACCCCGGAGCAACCGTTGAGTACTCTGTAAGCCGTCTCCTTGAAAGATTTGGCCTGAATGCCAGTGTTGTTGATACCCCCGGAATAATAAGCCTTCTTCCTGGCTCACCTGATGAAGCTGTTTCAATAAATTCTCTGTATTCACATCCCAGACTCGGAACTCCGGATGTGATAGTAGTAACAGTGGATTCCAGTCAGCTTTCCCGTCACCTTCTGCTTGTGAAGCAGCTCCTTTCCTGCAAATTCAATGTTGTCATCGCATTAACGATGCTTGATATACTCAAAAGGAAAGATCTTGGTGTGAACTCTGAGAAACTTGCCGAACTGCTGAGTTGCCCGGTTGTTGAAGTCGATCCAAGGACGGGTAATGGTATAAACAAACTTATTTCGGCTGTTGAAACGAGTATAGGCAAATTTAATCCTTCCGATAAGGAAAAGATAACAAGGTTAAACGGAGAGGGTTCCTTTAAAAGTCTGCTTCAATTATACCGGGAGATTGAAATAATTGAAAGTGAAGTACTTATAAGATCTGAAAACAAAGAACCTGAAGTAAACCTTAACAAAGCTAACAAACAGCTAAAAATACTTGTCAATCCAAAAGCAAAAGTTGAGTGCAAACAGATTGACAGAACGACATTGAAGATAGACAGGCTGCTGCTGCACAGAATCTGGGGAATATTTTTCTTCTTCTTCATAATGGCGGTAACTTTTACCTCCATATTCTGGCTGGCGGAACCACTAATGGACCTTGTTGATTCCTTTTTTGGATTCTTATCTGCTGCGGCTTTCGATATTCTCGGTAACAATTGGTATGGTGACCTGATTGCCAACGGAATAATCAGCGGAACAGGTTCTGTTCTGGTTTTCGTTCCCCAGATTCTTATTCTCTTTCTTATACTTGGACTGCTTGAAGACAGCGGTTATCTTGCCCGCGGTGCGATGCTGATAGACAGACCTTTATCTAAAATAGGATTGAACGGCAAATCGTTCGTCCCAATGCTGTCGGGCTTTGCCTGTGCCATTCCAGCTATGATGGCTACCAGAACTATACCGAATAAACGGGAAAGATTTCTTACAATATTTATACTCCCCCTTATGAGCTGCAGTGCAAGACTTCCTGTTTATGCATTGCTGATTGCTTTTCTTTTCCCGGGAGATAAATCGTGGCTCGGCGGTATTATGCTGGCATGTATTTATATCTTCAGTGTTGTCTCTTCAGTTACCGTTGCTGGTATTATAAATAAATTTAAGAATACGCTTATTAAAACCGAAGACAATTCATCTTTCATACTTGAACTGCCCGCGTACAGGAAACCAAAATTCAAAGTTATTATGGTTAACACTTACCATAATGCCAAACATTATCTTAGAAAAGCCGGTCCAATTATTTTAGGGTTCTCTATCATCTTATGGTTTCTGACTTATTTTCCGAATACCAATCCCCGGGTTGATACAAATGGACTGTCAAAAGATCAGGTTATAGAAACTCAGTCAGCCGCCAGGCTTTCATCTTCCTACGCTGCAGATCTCGGTAAATTCATTCAGCCTGTTATGACTCCGCTGGGAATGGATTGGAGAGTGGGAGTTTCACTGATAGCTGCATTTGCCGCACGCGAAGTGTTTGTAAGTTCTCTTGCTCTTATATTCAAGGTAACGGACGAAAATAGCGACAATTTCCAGAACTCGATGATAACGGCCATGCGTCAGGCTGAAATAGACGATACAGGTCAAAAACTGTTCACAACATCCACCATTATCGGACTTGTAGTTTTCTTTATTTTTGCGCTGCAGTGTTTATCTACAGTCGCAGTCTCAAGAAAAGAAACAGGAAGCTGGCGTATACCTCTCCTACAGATATTAATTTTTACCTCCACCGCGTACATCCTCACCTTTATCACGGTGAACGGTTTGAGGGCGCTTGGTTTAAGCTGAGAGCAGAACTGTATAGCTGCAAATTCTTGCTATTATAACTTATCCGTAATATTTTTGACATGTCAATAGAGTAGTTAAATTGAAACATCCACAAGCGACTGAAATATTCAGGGAATTTCTCAAAAGCGAAAAGAACAGGATAACACCTGAACGCTTTGAAGTAATGGACTATGCTCTCGATTATGAAGGGCACTTCGGAGCCGACGACCTTTACGTCCTGATGAAAAATCAGAATTCAAGTGTTTCCAGAGCTACGGTGTATAAAACGCTTGAACTTCTGGTACAGTGCGACCTTGTGATTAAAAGAAATTTTGGTGATAATCTTACAAGGTACGAGAGCGGCTTTAAAAAACAGAGTCATGACCACCTCATTTGCATGGATTGCGGAAGAATAGTTGAATTTACCAATCCGGCTATAAAGGAGATACCCGAGAAGATAAGCAATGAACTTGGGTTCGATGTTGAAAGTTATTCGTTTAATATTTTTGCCCGCTGCAAGAATACCAAAAACTGTAAATATTTTAAATCAAATCATTAATTATGGCTCCTCAGAAGTACCCTATAAACTGGAAGAAAAAAGATTTCTCAATTAAGATATTCTGTTCAATTCCAAACATTGCTACAGGTATTCTAATCAGGGGCGGTAAGAATTATTTTGTTGTTGATCCGGGTGACGGCATTTTGCGTGATCTGAATAATGAAATCGGTATGAAAAAGATACTGGGAATATCCGATCTGTTCGTAACACATGGACATCATGATCATGTTGGCGGGGTGTGGACACTGCTCACCTACATGAGAGTGATGCACAAAACTTCTCCCCTTTCAATACATTATCCGGAAGGATGCGTTGAGATAGAAAGTATTTATAACGCTTTCAAAAAAGTTTATTCGTCATCAATACCGTACAAAATAAATCTGAAAGTAATTAAACAGCCCCGGAGCTTTAAAACCAAAAATATCACCGTAAGACCTTTTCCTGTGATCCATAAAGAGTACCTTCACGACGGAGTTACAACCAGACAGGTGCCTGCACTTGGTTATTCTTTCACTTTTGACGGTATAAAGATCTGCTACGGCGGTGATACAGCGTACTGTGAAGACCTTGCGAAGCAGGCAAAAGGAGCCGATCTCGCTATTGTAGAGGCTGGTCATGAGGATGATACACCGGATGATATGCATATGACTATGAGCGAGGCAAGATCGATAGGTGAATCTGCCAAAGAATATTTTATGGTACACGTCCCCGAATAATTTAAGTATTATTATTGCGGGTGAATCTTCAAATTGAATGATCTCTGAGTAATTTCCTATTTATTATTAAAAACAAATACTTAATTTTAAGCTGCCCATCGAATCATAAAAGAGAAACAACTATGAAATACTCTTTTCTACTTCTTATCATTTTCATCTTTACCAACCTGGTTTTCTCCCAAAATTCTGATGATCCCTACAGGATGGACGGTGAAAAGCATCTGAAAAATATTAAGATGCTCACAGATAAGGGTGAGAATGCCGAAGCTTATCTTTCTTTTGATGAACAGAAACTGATATTTCAGAGCAATCGCGGTGAACTGCCATGCGATCAGATTTTTATTATGGGAACAGACGGAAGTAATATTACACGAGTGTCTAATGGTGAAGGGAAAACAACCTGCTCATATTTTTTGCCGGGAGATACAGCCATAATTTATGCCTCTACGTTTGGTGCGGATAAGGACTGCCCTCCCCCTCCGGATATGTCCAAAGGCTATGTATGGAAGCTTTATCAGACATTTGATATATATAGGGCTGAACCGGATGGGTCAAATCTGAAAAAAATGACAGACACTCCCGGTTACGATGCAGAAGCAACCGTTTCCCCTGTCGGTGATAAAATAGTTTTTACTTCTACAAGAACCGGTGATCCGGAAATTTATACGATGAATCTTGACGGGAGTAACCAGACCCAGCTGACGCATGAAAAAGGATATGACGGCGGACCGTTCTTTTCACTCGACGGGACTAAAATAGTTTTTCGCGCAAGCAGACCAAAAACTGAAAAAGAGTTTGAAGATTACAATGATCTGGTGCAGAACGGACTTGTCCGTCCTACCGCTCTCGAGCTTTACGTAATGGATGCAGATGGAAGCAATATAAAGCAGGTAACAAATTTTGGTAGTGCAAGTTTTGCCCCGTTCTTTTTTCCTGATGCAAAAAGGATTATCTTTTCTTCAAACCTGAACAGCGAAAATCCGAGGAACTTCGATCTCTATATGATCAATGTCGATGGAACGGGATTAGAACAGATCACATTCTTCGAATCTTTCGACGGGTTTCCCATGTTCACGCGAGATGGGAAAAAGCTGATCTTTGCATCAAACAGATTTAATAAAAAACAGGGAGATACAAATATTTTTATTGCAGACTGGGTAGAATAATTTTTCTGAAAAATGGCCGGGATGGTAATTATGAAGTCCCAAACCAGCCTGCCTCTCTGACAGGGAGAAATCTTTAATATTATTATTCAAACAGAGGAGAACGATGAAGAAGCTTTTTATATTACCTCTATTATTGGCACTATCTCTGGGATTTTATTCCGGCGGTCAGAAAGATAAAAACCCGGAGATTACTGCATCAGAAATCCAGGATCATATAAACTATCTTGCCAGCGATAAACTTGAGGGCAGATTCACCGGATCCAAAGGCGGAGAGATGGCAGCTGAATATATTCAGGCTGATTTTGAGAGTACAGGTTTAAAGCCATTATTTGATGGAAGCTACAGACAGAACTTTCCTTTTGTTTCAGGCATAGAGCTTACAGGAAACAACAATCTTATGTTTAATGTGGGCGGAGAGGAAATAACACCGAAAGTTGAAGAACAATATACTCCCGCCCCTTTTTCGGGAGATGCAGATTATCACGGTGAGATAGTTTTTGCAGGCTACGGAATTTCCGCTCCCGATCTTAATTATGATGATTATGCTAATTTAGATGTAAAAGGCAAAGCAGTGCTGATAACGAGGTATAATCCTGAAGGAGCAAACCCTCACTCTGAGTTCGGCAAGTTCTCAGCATACAGATACAAAGCCGACGTAGCAAAGCAGAAAGGTGCTTCCGCAGTAATCTTTGTGACGGGTCATATTCCGAAGGATGATGAGGATAAATTGATGAAACTTCATTATGACGGGGCCGGACCTGTAACCGATCTGGCAATAATTCAGGTTAAAAGAGATATCGCGGATAAGTTATTTAAGTCTGAAGGACTTGATTTCGAAAAAGTACAACAGCAGATAGATTCGTTAAAAACACCTGATTCATTTGTCTTTCAAAACACCAAAGTAGTGTTATCGACAGGAGTTAAGGAGATTACCAGGCATGCCGATAATATCGGGGGATATCTGGAGGGAAATGATCCCGAACTGAAGAATGATTATATCGTTATCGGTGCCCATTATGATCATCTTGGATGGGGAGAAACAGGTTCTCTATATACGGGGAGCGAACCTCAAATACATAATGGTGCAGATGACAATGCTTCGGGCACGGCTGGAGTATTGGAACTGGCTGAAAGGTTTGCAGCACAGAAAGATAAGCTTAAAAGGAGTATGATTTTTCTCTGCTTCTCGGGTGAAGAACTTGGATTGATAGGATCTTCGTATTTTACAAATAATTCACCAGTCCCGCTTGATCAGATCGATGCAATGATCAACCTTGACATGGTAGGACGTCTTAACGCCGAAGATCAGCTTACCGTGTATGGCACAGGAACTTCTTCCGGGTTCAAAGCCCTTCTGAATACAGATAATGACGACTACAAATTCAAGCTGACATTTAATGATGAAGGATACGGTCCAAGCGATCAGTCGTCTTTTTATGCGAAAGAGATTCCAGTCCTTTTCTTCTTCACGGGAACACACACTGATTACCATCGTCCCACCGATGATGCCGATAAGATCAATTCCAAAGGAGAAGAAGAAGTAATTAGATATGTTTATGAGATAGCTGATAATATAGATGAAAGCAGTACAAAACCTGATTATATCAATGTTCCCCGTAAAGGCGGCGGCCGTGATATGGCATTCAGTGTATATGTTGGAACAGTGCCCGACTACGCCAGCCAGGTCGACGGCCTGAGGATTAATGGAGTTGGAGAAGGAAGTCCCGCCCAGAAAGCAGGACTTCAGGGAGGAGATATCATCATCGAATTTGGCGGAAAGAAAATATCCAATATTTATGATTACACATATGCTCTCGGAGACCACAGTCCGGGCGACATTGTAGACGTTGTTGTTATGCGCGGCAGTGAAAAGAAAACTTTTAAAGTCGAATTAGGCGCACGGTAGACGCATTGAATAATTATTAATATATATAAATTATTTTAATCTATGGTAACGATCATCTGCGGAACCGTTACCGGGGGTTCGCTTTGAGTCATTTTAAAAGTATACGTTTGATTCTTTGAACCCTTTATCTCAAACTTGTGGTATGTGCCGTCATCAGGTACGGGAAAACGTGAAGACGATTTATCAGGAGCGGTTACTTCCAGTTCATAATTTTTGTCTTCCGCAGTAAACCGGATATGTTTTCCGTTTCCCATTGTCAGGGTACCGGTAACTTTGTTGTCATACCAGAAATCATCTTTTTTAAGACTTACTTCTTTCATTCAGCCTCCGAATTTATTTATTAGTTAATAATATTTGTTTGAACCTTTTATCTTCTCTCAGTTTTTTTAATTCAGGAATGTGATCCAGTTCTTCCACGGCATATCCGTTATTCAGAGCTTTTCTAACCCAGCTAAGGGCATTTTCTCTCTCACCAAGCTGCTCAAATACCTCGCTGATAAGTATCATCACGTTTACATCTTTGGGATTTAATGATACTACTTTCCGGATAATAGATCTCGCACTGTCGGCAAGGTTTAATTCTGTGCAGTAGCTCGCGATATTCGTTAATATCGTAGGATCCACAGGATTAACTTTGAGCTGTTCTTCTCCCAGCGCTTTTGCTTTTCGTAATGCGTAGATAATCTTTGATGAATCGGCAGAGCTCTGCCTGTATGCTCCGGCCAGATAGCCCCACACACTGTAATCTGAATCTTGGAGTTTTAATGCCTTCTCATAAGTTGATGCGGCGTCACTATACAGTCCTTCATAATAATATAGGGTGGCGAGATTAGAATATACACTGTAATCCGGCTGAATCTCAAGAGATCGTTTAAACATTACTATCGCATCCGCTTTCTGATCCATATAATAATACATCGCTCCGAGGTTCCGGTACGCTGCTGCATTCATAGGCGTCATTTTAATAACCTTTTCAAACTGTTTTGCCGCATCCTTATAATTTCCATGCAGGTAATAGAAAACTCCCAGACGGTTATATCCGCCCCAGTAATCAGGTTTCATTTTTATAACTTTTTTATATATTGATTCTGCCTCATCAAGTTTACCCTGCTTGTTATAAGCCGCCGCCTGCCCCTGGTATGCATCAACATTTGCCGGATCTATATCCTGTGCAATAAGAAATTCTTTATTCGCTTCCTCGTATTTACCAGTTTCAGTATACAACAAACCCAGAGTTATGTGTACCTGAGACAGATTCTTATTAAGAGCGTCGGCTTTTATACAATTTTCTTTAGCTTTATCTACGAGGGAAATATCCTTGGTTTTTGAAAACAGACGTAGGTATGCTTCTCCCAATGCTGCATAAGCGAGTGCAAATCCCGAATCCGCTTCAACAGCGCTTTCCAGAAGTCGAATAGTTTTTTTCATATCGTCCGTATTGGAAAAATGCAGCAGGTCGCCTTTTGCTTCAAGATAAAGGTCATTTGCAGCCGGATTAGAAGTTTCACCTGCCCTCAGTCTGTTTTTTATCTCATCTTCCACGGAAAGGTTCAGCATTTCCGCCGTTTTCAGAACGGCTTCATCCTGTATAGAGGAAAGTTCCGACATCGGTTCATCTATTATCCGTGAACTAATTTGTCTTTTCTGTGCCGGATCGACAAGATTTAATATCAGCTGCCATTTGTTATTCATCTTCTGTATACTGCCGGTAACAGCCAGGTTAATACCAAATGCTTTGAGAGCATCTTCAGGGGTAGACACTTTGCTTTTCTGCATTTCACTTACCGGCACGATCCACAGTTTCTCCTTATACTGTTCCAGCTGCGATAGTTTACTGGTTATTATTTCACTTAATCCGTCTGCAACTGATCTATTTTCGTTACTGCCTATAACGGTAAATGGAAGCACAGCGATATGTTTATCAGCGGGAATTAGATTTTCATCGGTTGCGGAGGATAACCCTGAACGGGACAGATAATCATATAGTAAAAATGCCGTAAGAACCAATAAAACTGCAACACCGGCCCATCTCAGCCACGGAGATTTATGCAGCCCAACATTTTTATTGTCCCGACCTTCCTTGATAAATGAGAACTGACGCGAAGCTTTTGACGATGAAACCCCTGACGAACCTTTCAGGACCTGAAGGTCACCCAGAAGTTCAGATACCGATGAATATCTTTCCTCCTTGCTCTTTGCAAGTGCCTTAAATACTATCGGCTCCAACAATTCGGGAATGTTTTCATTATAAGATCTTAATGAGCGGGGAGCTTCATTCAATATTGAATAAACCACAGCCTGATCATAATCCCCCCTGAAAGGTAAATGACCGGTAAACAATTCATACATCACCACACCAAGAGCCCAGATATCAGTTTGATGATCGACGTTCTCACCGGCTGTCTGCTCGGGGGACATGTAGGAGATCGTGCCGAGAGTCGTACCAAGGCGCGTGAGGTTTCCGCCGTTTCCAAGTTTTGCAAGGCCGAAATCCATAATTTTCACTGTGCCTTCACCGGTAATCATTATGTTTGAAGATTTAATATCCCTGTGAACAATTCCTTTATTATGTGCTGCTTCAAGTCCTCTACAGATCTTGATTGAAATTTCTAATGCTTCTTCATAAGGAACAGTATTCTCACTGATCCTTTCTTTTAATTCCACACCGTCAATGTATTCCATAACCAGGAATACCCTGGTATCACCATTAGTTTCTTCACTTTTTTCAATCGAGTAAATCGTTGTTATGTTGGGATGATTTAATGCAGCAGCAGCTCTTGCTTCTGTTTTAAACCTGTCGATATTTTCCTTTTCCGCGGCAATATGATTGGGTAAGAATTTCAAGGCAACAGTTCTGTCAAGATCAGTATCAATCGCCTTATAAACCACACCCATACCCCCTTCGCCCAGTTTTTCGGTAATCTTATAATGAAGTATGGTTGAGCCTGTCATAGGTATTATTTTATTAATAAAGACTATAAATCATTTAACCGTAAAATCTCCAGCTTACAGAGCAGGACTTCACAGGTAACGTACAATTAAACTGGCTTTAGGATTATGTGGGAATTTAGTTAATTTTTATCAGAATACAAGTTAATAATAAGACAATTCAGACAGTGATTTACATCGGTGTAATAATTTGAATGGCAATGAACCGCTCCATAATAGAAAAGGCAGCCTGTAAATCACAGACTGCCTCGTTATAACCGATTTCCTATTTGATACCTGCAGTTACCAGCAGGGTTTTTAGAGTTTTAAAGTTACTTACTTCCTCCATTCAGGAAAGCGGCCGGGGGTGTAGGGGGCGCCATATTTTTCAAGAGTGGATTCAAGTGTTTTGACTTCGCCGTCAATAGATTTCAGATCAGCCAGGAGACCATCAAACTGACCGGCAGCGGCATCATACGATTTTATATATGTGTCGGTCGGTGCCGAAGTTGTTGTCCACAATGCTCCTGTTATCAGGTCAACTCTGTCCTTTACGGAAGTGGGTGTTCCGCCTTCATACCTTGCCCTAAGTGGATCACCATTCAGTTTACGGTTGAAGTCATCCAGCTCTTTTTCAATTTTTATTACAGTATTATAAGTTTCTTCGGGAACTTCTGCCCCGTCTATTACTGCTTTCTTAAAATATTTAATTTTTTCATCAAGAGATTTCCTGTAGGCATCAGCTCCTGATATTGCTCTGGTCAGCTCAGCGACTTTTTTGTTGAACTGATCAAGCGACTGTTTGTCTTCTGCCGGAAGCGAAGCGATATTTATCGATTTACATACAAAATCCTGCGGCGGAATCAGCTCGGTAAATACGCCGTCCTGGAATTTTGAAAGTGATACTTTGTAAGTCCCCGGAACAACCATATATCCACGGTCAGGCTCGTTCCACGGCACTGAACTATCAAACGGTGTTAATGATACAGGGGTGAATGCATTGTATCTGAAATCCCAGGTTATACGATTCACTCCTTTTTTCGGAGATGTTTTTATTTTCCGTATTACGTTACCCTGCTGATCGGTTATGGTAAAGAGAAGGTAAGCATCCGGTTCTTCTTTTTCATTAAAGAGTGTCTGATACGTCGGATATTTAATTTCTTCGTTCTTTTTCTGTTTTTCTTTTTCTTCGTCTCTTCTTATCTCTTTGAGTGACTTAATATCATCCTTCAGATAGTACGTAAATACAGCTCCGAAATCGGGATTGGGGGCGGCATAAAAACTTGCGCCCATAAAACCAACTCCGGGGAATGCATAAGGCTGAGCTTCTATATACATCAGCGCATCTTTAACCGGGTAGATGTACGCATCTTTTTTAAGATTTTCCTTCGACATATACCTTAGCGGTGAATAATCATCCAGGATATAAACTCCCCTGCCGAATGTAGAGACAACCAGATCATTTTCTCTTCTCTGGATTGTAAGATCCATTACCATATGTGTAGGTAATCCGTTCTTCAGCGGTATCCATTCATTTCCGCCGTCCACTGTATAGAAAACACCGAACTGTGTTCCGATAAAAAGCAGATCTTTATCAACATGATCTTCGGCAATAGTGAAAGTGCTCCCGTATTCCGGCAGGTTACCGTTAAACAGGAACCAGTTTTTTCCCCCGTCGGTTGTTTTATATAAATAGGGCTTGAAATCACCTGCCACAAAGTTTTCACAGGCGGCATAGGCAACGTTTTTATCGAAATGCGATGCCTCAATATTATCGATCCTGGAATATTCAGGAAGTCCCGGCGTCGAACCTTTTTGCCATGTTTTACCTCCATCAGTGGTATAATGAATCAGACCATCGCCGGAACCGGTGAAGAGATAATTTTCATCCAGAGGAGATTCGGCAATGGAAGCTAACTGTGCCATTGAACCTTTTCGGGCAAGGTCATCAATACTCCAGCTTCTGTCCATCAGCTTATCCATCTCTTGTGGGACACCCCGGGTAAGATCTGGACTAATAATTTTCCATGTGCTTCCCTGATCATCTGTTCTGAATAATTTATTAGCACCGAAGTACAATCTTTTGTTGTCATATTTTGAGATAAGCAAAGCAGCATCCCAGTCAAATCTATAGGCTGTATCTGCAAAATCGAAAGGTTTAATAAATAACCGCTCGCCGCTCTTTTTGTCGAACCTTACAAGTCCGCCGTTCTGAGATTCGGAATAAACTATATTAGGATTCTTCCAGTCAACCTGTGTCTGAAAACCATCGCCGGAGCAGGTATAATACCAGTCCTGGTTAGTTATACCTCCGGTATTTATTGTGCGGGAAGGTCCTCCCAGACTGCTGTTATCCTGGGTACCTATATAGACATTGTAAAAGGGAAGATCATTATCAGTAGTTACTTTATAAGTTTCAGCGATAGGAATATTCGACTTAAAGTTCCAGTTTTTTCCCTGGTCGTATGTTTCATAAACACCGCCATCGCAGCCGGCAATCAGGTGGTCATTATTATCCGGATCGATCCAAAGGACGTGGTTATCAACGTGTTTCTTATCCTCTCCAAGGTTCTCCCAATTCTTACCGCCGTCATTTGTCACCTGCATTAAAACATCAATACTATACACGCGGTCAACATTTTTAGTATCGCAGAAAAGTTTCTGGAAGTAAAAAGCATACGATGAGACATAGCTGCTCTGCTTTGACCAGCTTACACCACGGTCGGTACTCTTGTAAACGCCGCCCTCTTTTTCAGCTGCTTCAATTATTGCATAAACTACATCCGGGTTAACGGGAGAAATAGCCAGACCTATTCTGCCCATATCAGCAGATGGAAGTCCCTTTTTCATTTTATCCCAGGTGGCACCAGCATCAGTACTGCGGTAGATGGCACTTTCAGGGCCTCCGTAAACACCGGTATATAAGTTTCTCATCCTCTGATGCATAGAAGCGTAAAGTAAATTAGAATATCTTGGGTCCATATGAATTTCAAAAGCACCTGTGTACTTGCTTACAAACAGTACGTTATTCCAGGTCTTGCCCCCGTCAGTAGTTTTGAAGATTCCACGATCGCCGCCGGCTACTCTTGATGGTCCATATGCAGCCACGTAAACAATGTTGCCGTCATTAGGATCTACAACTATCCCTCCAATCTGTCTGGAATCTTTAAGTCCGGTATTCACCCAGCTTTTACCGCCGTCTTCACTCTTATAAACACCATCGCCGTATATTACATTATTCTGATTGTTATTCTCACCGGTACCGACCCAGACAATGTTAGGATTCGAAGGATCGATAGCGATTGCGCCTATCGCATATGAATTCTGGTTATCAAAAGCTGGTGAAAATGTTACTCCGTTGTTGGTTGTTTTCCACAATGAACCGTGACCCGATCCAACGTAATATTCGCTGTGATCATCCGGATTTACGGCAAGGGCAACAACCCTTCCTCCTGTGATCGCAGGACCTATGCTCCTGAAAGATAACCCGCTCATAGATATATTCTTTAAAGAGTCGGAGTCAGATTTTTCCTGAGGTATAATGTTTGCCGAACATACCAGCAGAACTGCAAAAAATGTTAATATCACATTTTTTTTCATGTTGCTAACTGAATTTTGTTTGTTGAAATAGATATGTAATTGAGGAATCAATATTGGGATTTTCGTAGTTATGTTAAAAGCGCGTCAAATTTATAATAAACTTTGAATTAATTCTAACCATTTTTAAATGTTTTTGGATGAATGGCTATATTTTGGGATGGCTGCGCGCAAACCCAGCGAATAATTATAGATGCGCCTGGTTACACATAACTGTAAAAGAGTTTTTATATTCATGTAATTAAAAAAGAGGTTAGTTATGAAGATTGTACAAAAGGAATTCGAAGTTAAATCCAGAGGAAGAGGATTTCACCTCATTACCGATGAGATAATGGACCAGATTAAAGAAATTAAGGATATAAAATCAGGTATCGCACTTATATTTATTAAACATACCTCCGCTTCCCTAACATTAAATGAAAATGCCGATCCAACAGTAAGGAGCGATATGGAAAAACATTTTAATAAAATGGTTCCCGAAGATGCACCTTATTACGATCATAATACCGAGGGCTCCGACGATATGCCGGCACATATAAAATCCGTTATCCTTGGAAGCAGTGTTTCCATCCCCATAAAGAACGGCAAATTCAACCTGGGAACATGGCAGGGAGTTTATCTCTGTGAACACAGGAACAGAGGCGGCAGCAGAAAGCTTGTTGTAACCATAACCGGGGAATGAGAGGAAATTTTTTCACAGCAACGGATAATTAAATTTTAGGGGGTAGTCAGGGGTGGAAAGTTATATTCGCCTTAGGAACCGGCAAGAGAAGGCTGCCGGTTGGTAAACGGAGAATGACATTTACCAACCATGCAAATTATCAATTAGTAATAAAACCGGAACCCGACCCGGAACATCACCCCGCTCATATCAAAAACTCTTTCAAAAGTTCGTTTGGTTCCTAATGCATCCGTTGTCTCGTATGTCCAGCTTGGTGCTGAATAATGATACGTAAGCTCCGCAAAAACATCCGCCTGTCTGCTCAGTTCATATAGTCCCCCAATTCCTATCCTCCAGTTAAGATCAAAAGCCGTATGGAATTCGTCTCTACTGGGATCTACATAATCATTGTAATTTATAAGCAGAATCTCTGCGCCAATTCCGGCAGTCAGATAAGCCTGCGTATAAGGAGCTACAAGAGTTTTGCCCGAAAGATGGATCATAAGCGGAAAATCGTGAAGATTGGTTGTTGCTCTGAGTTCATTTATCTGACCTCCACCGATGGGATTGGGGTCCTGCTGGTTAAGGTCGTTTACGAGAGTTTTATCAACATAATTCTTGTGGAACCAGTCGAAGCTCCAGCCAAAACTGAAATTTTTATCCACGTAATGAGAACCTTCATATCCGATAATAAAACCTCCGCCGGCAGAAGATGGAGAAAATATTCCGAGTTTTACCGCTGCGGTGTTTACCTGCGCGTAAATTCCTGAGACTGAAAGCGCAAATAATATAACAATTAACTTTTTCATCTTTTCCTCAGATTTATGAGTCTCCCCTAAAAAGCAAACCGAATGCCATTTGAGAAGCTTGCATCATTTGCAATTTTTTATTCCCAACCCGATAAATTGTACAAAATGCAGTACAGCAGGTATAATTGAATAGACATTATAAACTGCTCCTAAAAAATAAGCAAGCCTGACTAATTAAACAAAATCAGTATAATCAAGATTATAACGATATAAATCGGATGGTGGAAAAAGATAATGCAGAGATTTGTACTTCATGATAGATTTTAAGAATGATTGCTTCCCCTTATCCGCTGTATCCCCATTTTTTCTTATTTGCTTCAATTTCTTCAGGTGTAGGCAGCGGTTTGCCTTCCTCACGCTGGGGTACTACTCTGGACTTTCCTACTATCCTTGCATTTAGCTCGATATCCCCGCTAAAAATATCAGGTACCATTTCCTCTTCAAAAATAGCCTCCCACGGACATTCAGGAACGCAGGCGTTGCAGTCAATGCATTCATCCGGATCGATCAGCAGCATTTCCTTTGGAATTGTCGGGTCATCGCCCGTATATTCATAAATACAGTCAACCGGGCAGACCTGGGTACATGCTATATCTTTACAGTTTAGACATAATTTGGTGATGATATAAGCCATAGTTAGTCCTCTGAGAGTTTATAAAAACCTTAAAGCCGCGTAGAATAAAATTTAGCTTCTGTAAACAATGTTCAAGAATAAAAAAATATTAAACATTTAGCAAGCGTTTATTCCATTCGGTGATCTGGAAAATGAATGTCGGTTAAGAGTTAAATACTTATATTTGTCCTTAAAAATCTTACTTCTGAAAAGAGGAATTCAAATTATGGAAACTATCAGAATACTCTTTGTATGTATGGGGAATATCTGCCGTTCTCCTGCCGCCGAGGGAATACTTAAAACTATGGTGGAAAAAGAAAAATTAACCGACAGAATAGAAATCGACTCGGCCGGAACAATCGACTACCACGCAGGTGAAAGTCCCGATCCCAGAATGAAATCTCACGCTGCTAGCAGGGGCTATTTTTTAAAAAGTAAAGCCCGCCAGTTCGATCCTAAAATCGATTTTGATAAATTCGATTACATCATCACACTGGATAACGAAATTTTTGATGAAATTACCAGGTTAGATAAAGGAAATGTTTATAAAAGCAAGATCCATAAGATGGTAGAATTCAGCAGGTTGATTAAAGCAGATGAAGTTCCGGATCCTTATCTTGGGGGACCGGAAGGATTTGAGAGGGTTATGGATATACTTGTTGATGCCTGCAGGGGGTTATTAAAAAGACTGAAAGATGAGCTTAACTGATAGAGTAAAAAAAGATATTGAAGAGAGACTCGACTCGGCAATAAAAGACACAAAGAATCTGTCGGGGGGTTGTATCAGCAATGCCTATAAGATCATAATGGAGTCAGGGAAGAAATTCCTGCTTAAAATAAATAATGATTCCCCTGCTGATATGTTTGCAACGGAGGCACATGGACTAAATGAACTGCAGAAAGCAGATGCCATTAGGGTGCCCGGCGCAAAAATATTTTCCAGAAATTATCTTGTTACAGAGTTTATTGAAGGCGGAACTAAATCAGGTTCTTTCTTCAGTGACTTTGGAAAGCAGTTTGCCGATTTGCATAAATACAAAGGATCTGCTTTCGGATTCTATGAAGATAACTATATAGGCTCAAATCCTCAGAAAAATCTTACCGATGATGACGAAAATAAAGACTGGACGGAATTTTATTTTCATAAGCGACTTCTGTTCCAACTATTGCTTTGTGAAAAAAACGGCTATGCTACTGAAGAGCTAAGAAAAAACTTCAGCCTTCTTGAAAACAAGATCGGTGATATTCTGACAGGCTCAGAAGAAGAGCCCTCGCTGCTTCACGGCGATCTCTGGAGCGGAAATTATATGGTTGATGATAAAGGGAATCCCTGCATTATAGATCCGGCAGTTTATTACGGACATCGTGAAGCGGACCTGGGGATGACTAAGCTGTTCGGAGGCTACCCGGATGAATTCTATGGGTCATACAATGAAAATTACCCGCTTAAGGAAGGGTGGGAATACCGCGAGAACATTTATAAACTTTATCATGTGCTGAACCATCTTAATCTTTTTGGCAGAGGGTATTATGCACAGGCACTCTCACTCATAAAATATTACGTGTAAATCTTTACCACGAGCGATGGTCATTGCCCCGACCTTTCGGTCGGGGACAATATCGACTCACAACCACCCAGCGGGTTTCATCCCAACCCCGGGTGCGAAGAAAGTTCCTACTGCTTTTTTACTTCAATAAGATGTATATCAAAAATCAAAGTTGAATTCGGTGGTATAACGCGGTTCGGTCTGTTCCCATACCCAAGAGAAGGTGGAATAATCAGCCTTGCCTTGCCACCCTGCTTCATAAGGGCGATTCCTTCATCCCATCCCGGAATAACCATATGAGCCCCAAGCTTAAAAGTGAACGGCTCATCTCTCTCAACAGAGCTGTCAAATTTAGTGCTGTCCTTTGCAAGGAAACCCGAATAATCAACAGTTACCAGATCACCTGAATCCGGCTGGGGACCGCTTCCCTCTTCAATTATTGCATACTTCAAACCATCTTTTGTGGTTTTGTACTTCGTGCTGTCGACATCCCACATATTAGCCACAATAGGTTCCTTGTCATCCACAAGAGTGATAACAGCTTTCAGGCTTGTATTAGGAGGAATAGGACCTATACCCTGCTTTCCGTACGCAAGTTTGGAAGGTATAATTATAGTTCTTGTGCCGCCTACCTTCATACCAACGATTCCTTCGTCCGATCCTTTAATAAAACTTCCTTCTTTTAATAAATATTTATAAGGTTTACCCGTTTTCGCAGTTGAGCCAATAGACTGCTTAGCTTTACTTGAATCATTTGACCAGTCCTCAAAAAGATTCCCTGTTGAATCTTTTATTACCCACGCACTGAACTTAATTGATACGAGATCCCCCATTTTAGCTTCTTTGCCGGTACCAACTGTATCATCAGTATATTTTAGTCCGTTTTCTTTTGTCACTACCTTTGAGTTGTTAGAACAGCCCGAAACATAAAACAGAATAACAGCAAAAACAGCTAATGCAAGTACTTTCTTCATTTTAATTCCTTTATTTTGACTCATAAATATATTTATTTACATAGCTAAATCATAAATTAACAGCAGTCCTAGTTGACAAGGATCATATTATTATACTGTATATATGTCTGTTTTTATGGAAACAGTACATCATTTAATCAGCAGACTAAAATCGAAAGGTCTGAGATGAAAGACAGTACCTCTGAAAGAATCAGTATAGATTCAGATTATAGTCTTGAGGAAGCATTGAAAGGAATAAATATACCTGCGGGGATACGAAGGAATCTGGCAATCGTTAAAGTTGAATACTATTCATTTGATGGTAGTCTCCATGAGGGACAGGTAGTTATCTCCAAAGAATTAAAAAATGACATCGAAAAAATCTTTGCGATGATTAAAAAAGAAAGATTTCCGGTCGCAAAAGTAATTCCTATCGTCCATTACGGCTGGAATGATGAAAAATCAATGGAAGATAATAACACATCTGCTTTCAATTACAGGTTTATTGCGGGAACAAAAAAATTATCGAATCATTCATCTGGCACTGCGATAGATATTAATCCCCTCCTTAATCCTTACATCAGAAAAGACCTCCACCAGCCAAAGGGTTCAGTTTACGATCCTTCGCAGCCCGGCACAATAACAAAGAATTCATTTATTGTGAAAGAGTTTAATAAGCTGGGCTGGGATTGGGGCGGCGACTGGAAAGATCGAAAAGATTACCAGCATTTTGAGAAGCCGTAACAGCGCGGGGGTCGGAGTGAAATTCCACCTGTCATTTCAAGGGAGTCTTCGGCCGAAAAATCTTTTTAAGATCTCTCCTTCGGTCGAGATGATACGAACGGGTCGGGATGAAATAAACGGACCTGGATAACACAACCTGGCCCCGACGACACACACATTTCCTCAATTCCTCCCGAAGAAAAACAGCAGCGGTCTCCAAACCCTGGCTGCCCACGAAATCTCGTTGTGTTCTCCATGCTCATCTTGATACAACATTATATCTTTGCCGATTTTATATCCCTTATCTTCAAGGACATTTATCATCGCATTCACTCCGGGTACAAGCAGCGAGTCTTTTGAATGCATTCCCATATCAAAATAAAACTTAAGATCCTTTCGGGGTCCCGTATAGCTTTCAACATTATCAACATAGTCGTAATTATATATTTTCAACGCGGGAGAAACGCACATTGCCATTGAGAAAATATCAGGGTAATTCCAGGCAAGCATAAAAGAGATCAATCCTCCCAGCGAAGATCCCCCCACAGCAGTATTTAAAGGACCCGTTAATGTCCTGTATGCTGAATCTATGAGTGGTTTCACTTTGCCAACGACAAAATTCATATATGCTAACCCCGTATCACTTTCAGCGTATTCTGATTTCCTCCATAGAGTATTTGTAATGCCGACAATAATTATAGGTTTCATCCTTCCCTGTCTGATAAGACTGTCAGCGGTTTCATCCAGCTGCCAGTCAATACCAAACGCAGATGTTGCGGGATCAAAAAGATTCTGCCCATCCTGCATATAAAGTACCGGATATCTTTCAGTAGTGTCTTTAGAATAATCCGGAGGAAGCCAGACGATAATGTCACGCGGAGGAAGTCCTTCTCCTTTTAAATTTCTGATGTACTCCAGTTGTCCTGTTACCTGCCCCTTAAACATAGAAGTATTTCCGTCTACCTCTTTCCAATCATTTATAGTTAAACTGACGACAGTATCTGCATATGCTCTGAACCGGATATTTTTTGGAACACTTCCATCATTATTCAAAGCTTCCCTATCCCAGCTTCCCAGAGTTATTTTGCATTCTATACTTTCACCCGCAGGGAAAGAAAATGTCCTTTCCCAAATATTGCCGGATGTATTAATTAAAGAAATTTCACCGGGCTGCCAGTTTCCTAATTCCGGCTTATTGCCTGAAATATAGACTTTCCCAGTGTCCGGTATATTTTTTGCTTTAATTTTGAAGGTAATCTCAACGGATTGCTGTGCCCTGACCAGAAGTGAAGCCAGGCAAATTAGTAGAATGATTCTCATCTGCAGGTTTTTCTAAATAAATTCATAACACGAAAATAAGAGAAATATTTTACTAACTAAATTTTAACTGAGATAATTTATATTATTGGCTCAAATTCCCGGAAGTTTATGAAAATCTTTTCTGCACTGTTTTCTGTTTTTATGGTAATAACTTTAGCCGCACCGTTAGGTAATTGCCAGGATAAACCCTCATCAGTCGGTGATGTACTTGTAAAAAAATGGAAAGATGATAAAACGGCTGCATTTAGCTTTACGTTCGACGACTGTATGCAGTCGCAGTACGATTATGTTTTTCCTATGTTCCAAGAATACGGTTTCAGAGGAACATTTTTTCTAATTACACAGCCTCTCGATGACCCCTACGGTCCTTACTGGAGATATGGTACCTGGTCTGAATTTATTGAGATGTCCAACGCTGGACAGGAAATGGGCTCGCATACTGTAACGCATCCCCATCTCAACAACCTGGATATTGGAGATACTTCAACTGCGGAAACTCTGCAGTATGAACTTTATCAGTCGAGGAAAAGGATTGAGCAGAAAATCCCGGATAAAAAATGTATAGTCCTTGCTTATCCTTATTCTGAGTATGACAGTGATGTAGTTTATAACACCAGCTTGTTTTATGAATCTGCACGTGCAATATCAGTGGATCCGGAAGATTCCTCTTTATGGGGTCTCGACTGGTACACTATCGGATCAAGGGTGATCACATTTGATATGCCGCGAAACTCCCCTTCTGATGATCTTGATGAACTGCAGTATTTCTACGATTATGTTGACAACAGCATAAATCAGGGGGGATGGGGATTGCTTCAGGCACATGACGTTATACCGTTTGATTCAATTCAGTCTGCTATAGCTGATTTTTCATATGAGCCAATTTCTGTCCAATGGTTTGATTCGGCCTGCCAGTATGTATCCGATGCTTCAGATAACGGCGATCTCTGGGTAGCTCCGATGGGAGAGGTTACGAGATACATAAAAGAAAGAGATTCATATGACTACGATATCGTCTCTGTTACAGATACAAGCCTCATTATTAATCTCACCGACACCCTTGAAAAGGATATCTATAATTATCCGTTAACCGCCGATATTGTTGTTCCAAACGAATGGACGGACGTAACAGTTATTCAGGGAAGCTATTTCGACTATACAGCCTCATATGTATCAGGAATGAACACTGTTATTGAAACTTCCGTTATTCCCGACGGCGGTCAGATAAGACTGTACAAAGGACCTGTAACCGATGTGAAAAACAGCGCGAATACTCCAGCTGATTTTTGTTTATATCAGAACTACCCGAACCCATTCAATCCTTCCACAAAAATCAACTTTACGATCCCGACAGACGGATATGTAACGCTGAAAATCTATAACTCTCTGGGTGAGAAAGTTAAAACTTTAGCCGAAAATGACTATTATACAAAAGGTGATTACAGCTTAGATTTTAACGGAAAATTTCTTCCAAGCGGGGCATATTATTACAGACTCTCAAGCGGAAGCCATTCGGCGGTGAAAAAAATGCTTCTCATAAAATAACCCCTGCAGCTAAGCAGGGGCTACAATGAGTTAAACCTCTCATTTTTATGTAGAAGACTGTCCTACCCCTCGGGTCATAATCTTCTTACGCTTCAAACCTAATCACTTACAAAATAAAGCGCATCCGTATAATTACGGTTTTTTTTAAAAAATTAGCCCAAATATTCATAAAAAAGTGCCCCTGCATAATTACAGGGGCTTAGAGAGAGTGTGTTGAAGCACTATAAAGTTATGAAGTTATCCTACCCCAAGACTGAACTTCGGTTACAAACATAATCTCAAATAATGATCTGCGCATCCGTATAACTACCATTTTTTCAAAGACTCAAAATTCAAAAATCCGTAATCATACGGATGCGCCGGGCGGGTTCAGGTATTATATTCCAATTAAAAAAATTGATTTCCTACAAGAGTTTCCATATTGTCATCAAATCAATATTAGAAGATAATCATTTCAATATTGAGGAGTACCAGGATAAATATTATTTTAAGAAGAAAATTCAGGAATATTTTCCACGGTTTTCTGATGAAATTATTTTTTCTGCAATTAATTCATATATCAAAAACAATTCTTCCCGTCTGCCCCGGCAAAAATCTATTCAGGCTCTCAGCGAGAAGCTCTACTACGGTGCTTTGAGCTGTTATGAAGGAAGAATTGCATGAATATCTGAAGTACTTCCTTTCTCCGAATAACCCGATACTCTTTTCTCTTCTGTTTGTAATTCTTATTGCGATCCTGGTTTATTTTATCTCAAAATACGTCATCCTTCCGCTGAATAAGAAGCATCGGAATGAAAAGCACGAAATGGAGTTAAAAAACAGTAGACTTATGGCCTTATTCGCTGAACTTGACCCTGATCCAATAATAAGAGTAAATATAGAAGGAAAAATACTTTTAAGTAATATTGCCGCAAAAGAACTATTTAGTATAGCCCCCGATTCAGGAGATATTGAAAAAATACTTCCCTTTCTCCCAAAATATGAAGTACAGAGGAATATTCAGTCAGATAAAAAGTTCTCCAACACAATTAAAATATATAATAATCATTACACCGTTCTGTTTGTCGGTAATTCGAACCTTGGAATAGGCCAGATCTACTTCCGCAACATTACCCAGAGGAAGATCCTGGAGGACCGCTTAAAAAAATTAGGTAATTATCTGCAGGAACAGATTGAAGATGAGCGTAACAGAATAGCTTCAGAGCTGCATGACAGCATCGGGCAGCAGCTCCTTCTGACCAAATTAAAGATACAGCGTATTGAGGAAAAACTTCACCTGACATCTGATCATGAAATTTCGGACCTTGAAAAAATACTACAGGAAACCATTAGTGAACTCAAGACCATTATTTATAATCTGCGACCAAAGATCCTGGATGAATTGGGATTAGGACCTGCACTAACCTCACTGGTGCATCTTATCACCGAACAAAGCGGAATAAAGGGTTCTTTGAATATTAATATTCTTAACGAGAGACTTGATAAACGGATTGAACTGTTTACGTTCAGATTAGCACAGGAAACACTGAATAATATAATGAAACATTCAGAGGCTAAAGAATTTGACCTAATTCTGCAGGAAAACGAGAATAATCTCAGACTGATCGTTTCAGATAACGGAAGTGGATTTGATATAAAGGAAATAAATCCCTCAGATGGATTGAATGGTTTCGGACTACTTAATATGAAAGAAAGAGTCGAAAGTTTCGGCGGCGAATTAAAAATAGATTCAACACCAGGTGAAGGTACCGTAGTAATGGCAACCATACCGGTTAAGGGAGATTAAATGAACAATCATAAAATTACTATTCTTATTGCAGATGACCATAATCTGTTCCGGAGCGGTATTATCAGCCTGATAGAGGAAGAACCGGAAATAAAAGTCATCGGAGAGGCTTCAAACGGAAAGGAACTTCTCAATCTATATAATCAGCTGAAACCTGACCTCTTGTTAATCGATATCTCGATGCCGGAGAAAACAGGGCTTGAAGCCGCGAAGGAGATAAGAAAAAATGATTCAAAAACCAGGATACTGTTCCTCTCTATGCACGAGGGTACCGATTATATATATCATACAATTAAATCGGGCGGCAACGGACTAATAAATAAAAACATTTTGAAAGGTGAATTGCTCAGTGCCATAAAAAGCGTTATGAACGGAAAGGATTACTTCGGGGCAAAGTATAGTGAGGACGATATAAAAAAAATCGTAAAAAAATATGATAGTTTTACCGAGCCTCCTGTTTTTATGCAGTCGTCTATGCTGACTGAGAAAGAAAAGGAAGTTCTTCTACTGATAAGTAAAGGACTGACGAGCAGTGAAATAGCTGAAAGAATGTTTATCGGCAAGAGAACAGTTGATAGTCACAGACTAAATATTATGCAGAAGCTTAAGCTTAATTCTCTTCCCGAGCTGATAAGGTATTCCATCGATTTTGCAACAGCCACCGGAGCAAGGTATCGAAATACGGAGTGAACTATAATTCTTTAATAATAATAAATTAAGGGAAAGATATGGCCGATAACCAATTATTTGGAGAGATAATCTCAAAGAACGAGGCGGATCAGCAATTCGGCACCGCCGACAAATCCCAGATAATCGACTCCATCCGGCTTCAGCAAATTGCCGGAATGAGCTCAAATCTTCTTATGTTTAATATCATAGATGGAAAACTTATTATACTCGGAGACAAGAGAGAAATTCTTTACCCAGAAGGATATTCGGTTGCGGCAGAAATCGTTTTTAAAGTTTATTCAAAAACGAAGGTCCTTGAACTGATGGAAACGGGGGGTGCTGAGGATAATTTCGTTGAATTCCGGGGAAAAACGCTAACCATTACAAATGGTGATTCCTGCCTGGAATTCGGATCGCTCTGTCCCCCTGTGTGTGGATAATAATGATAATAGCTAAATTTATTTTTTATATAAATATTGTAGCATGGCTATTTCCCCCTTTTAGACAAAAGGGATGTAAGTATTTTCTTTTCTTTCTTATCCTTGCGCTGAGCGACCTGATCTGGTATTCTTTTTTTCAGATGCATATGCAGGATGCCGCTTACTATCTCTTTATAAGCACGCTGCTGCTTGCGGCGGTCATGAAAAAAAAATACCTTCTTCTTCTTCTGATACCTGTAGTATTAGCAGGATTATTCCTGACTGCGTCTGAGATAAGGATCTTCACAATGATCCTTCATTTTGCGATATTAATATTTTTCCTCAGGGAATTTATTCTGATAATATCCCATGAAAGCAAAATAGTTCTTTTTGACCTGGTAATATTGCTTTACGAAGCGTCCGTCATTTTTAAGTTCGTGGCTTCTTATTTTCTAACGGCTGGATATTTATTTTTTTACATTACCACCGCGTTCGAAATACTCATAGCAGTATTTTTCTCATTTGTAAATGAAAAGAACAGCCCGGCATTTAAGCTTCAGATGGAACCGGAAGAGAGTGATTAATTTTATGATTAATATTATTTATCAAGAAAGTAAGGTTGATTTATGAAAATATCGGAATTCAGAGAAACGGGACATAAGCTGGTTGATATTTTATCCGATTATCTCGATTCAATTGAGGAAAATCCCCTGCTAAAAGATACTGATCCTGAAATACTCGAAAAATTATTTGATGAGCCCATTCCCAAAAATGGTATAGATTCCGACTCTGTTATAGATGAACTTAAAGAGAAACTGTTCCCGTATTCAACAGGTGTTAATCATCCCGGGTACTTCGGACTGATAACTCCTTCGCCCGCACCTATGGGTATTCTGGGAGATTTTATTGCTTCGGCCCTGAATCAGAACCTCGGCGCTTATTCTATAGGACCTTCGGCAGTAGCAATGGAAAAACGAACTGTCAGGTGGCTCTGCGATCTTGCCGGTTTGCCGGCGACGGCTGGTGGAAATCTTACAAGCGGGGGTATGGCCGCTAATTTTATTGGAATGAAGTTGGCGAGAGACTGGTCATCCGGCAATCGTGCACAGCATCAGGGCGCGATATTCGAACATACAGTTTATGTATCCGAGGAAAGACATGTTTCACTTGATAAAGCTGTCGATGCTGTCGGTCTCGGAAGAAATTCTCTGAGAGTAATTCCTACAGATGAGGAATATCGTATAAACCTGGACGCCCTGGAAGATGAGATCCGAAAAGATAAAAGTAGGAAGCTGGTTCCGGCCTGTATAATAGGACTAGCAGGTACAACGAATACAGGATCTGTCGACCCCCTGCCGGCGTTAAGAAAAATAGCGGATAAATACGGAGCCTGGCTGCACGTTGATGCCGCCTACGGAGGAGGAACATTACTATCAGAAAAAAGAACAGGATTGTTAAACGGTATCGAAACAGCTGATTCCATAACACTTGATCCGCATAAATGGTTTTATGCACCGCTTGATGCCGGAAGCATACTGGTCAGAGATCAGAGACAATTGACACTTTCATTCGGAATTCAGCCAAGTTACCTGAAGGACAATATCGATAATAAACGGTTTCAGTATTTCGTACATAGCTTTGAACAGAGCAGACGTTTCCGAAGTCTTAAGGTATGGATGAGCTTCAAACGTTACGGAACAAAACAGATCGGCCGTTGGATAGACTCAAATATTGACCAGGCAGAACATTTATATAAACTTTGTAAAGAGGAAAGAATATTTCGTCCGGCCGTTAATCCTCAAATGTCTGCTATCTGCATCAGGTTTGAATCAGATAAATTGTCGTCAGCCGAAACTGAACTGCTTCATACTGAAGTCTCTAAGAAAGCCGAACTTTCAGGTAAATTCTGGATCTCGACGACGGAACTAAAAGGAAAAATATTTTTCAGAATAAACCCAGTAAATTTCCGGACAAGGCTTAAGCACATAGATGAGCTTTATGCTTTTCTAAAAAAAGAATGCGTTGAGATGGAGGCTAATCTTGTTAAGCGATCAGAGCAAAGTTGATTACTTCCGGTAACATACTTCATTTGGCCGGAGCATTATATTTCTTATTTTAACAGTAGATTTTGTTTTCCCTATGAAGAAATTAATACTGCTTATAATATTATTGATCCAAATCCCTTTGACCGCCGGCGGACTTCCTGCTGAAAAGGCCCGTGGACTTTTCATTGTATTTGGTGTCGGCCCCCGGTTCCCGATAAGTTCTTTCTCAAATCAATCCGCTCTCGGCTACGGGTTCAACGTTGAGGTGGATTATACCGATAACGAATATCTTCCATTTTTTCTCTTCGCAAAATTAGGCTTTCAGCAGTTTCCGGGTTCACAGACTTTTTACGAATCATCCGATTATTCCAACTACTCAATAAATTCATTTCCATTGACAGTAGGTGCAAGATACTTCTTTCCTCCTCTGCTTGAAAATGTTGTCCTGTTCATGCCTGTAGTGGAAGTCTCAGCGGCGTATAATTTTACCCAGGTGCTCCACCAGTTCAAATCCGGTACCGGCAGAAGTAACTTTGTTGAGAATAATTCGCGTCTGGGAGTAAGCGGCGGGGTCGGAATATCTATGTTCCTGCTGGAAGTTATGGCTACTTATAATTATTTTCAATCTACTCAATATGTTGGAATTGACCTCAAAGTAAGGATTCCTCTTTACATAGTTTTTTAAGGAGAGTATAATGTCATATCAAAATCTACTTGTAGAATCAAAAGGTCAATCAGAATTCTTAAAATCAACAGGCCTGACAAACTAAACGCGCTGAATGACACTACTATCGGCGAATTACACGACGCATTTACCGACTTTAAGGAAGATGATTCGGTTAAAGCAGTTATAGTAACCGGCAGTGGTGAAAAAGCTTTTGTTGCCGGTGCCGATATATCTGAACTAAATAATCTGGATATGATCTCGGGAAAGTCATTTGCTGAGAAAGGACAGGCGGTATTTAATCTTATCGAAAATATGGACAAGCCTGTTATAGCAGCAGTTAACGGCTTTGCACTCGGAGGAGGATGTGAGCTGGCTCTTGCATGTCATATCCGTCTTGCTTCCGAAAATGCAAAGTTTGGGCAGCCTGAGGTAAACCTCGGTACTATACCGGGGTATGGAGGTACACAAAGACTGGCCCGCCTTATAAATACCGGCAGAGCTATGGAATATATTCTTACCGGTGATATGATCGATTCAGGGGAAGCTTTCAGAATAGGATTGGTAAACCGGGTATATCCGCAGGCAGATCTTCTTTCAAAAGCTGAAGAAATGGCGGCTAAAATTATTTCAAAAGCCCATCATGCTGTAAGGCTCGCTATAAAATCTGTTATATCGACTAAAGAAATTTCGCAGCGGGAGGGACTTAATTTTGAAGCAAGTCTTTTTGCTCTTTCCTGCGGTACCGAAGATTTTAAAGAAGGAACCCGGGCTTTTCTAGAAAAGAGAAAGGCAGAGTTTAAAGACCGATAGCCGTATATCGCCGTAAAGTCTCCCAATGAAATTTTCATTTACCAAAAACAACATAATACAGCTGCTTCTGCTGATCGTTATCCTTCTGCTCGCGGTAAATATAATACTTGAAAAATTATTTACCCCGGCTCTTTCTGATTTGGAGAAAACCCTCCCTTCGTCGGTAATAAACAAAAGGTTCCTGACAGCACTGCATAATTACAACATGGATTCATCATGGATCTCTGCAAAGAAGCTTAAAAAGGATGATGATGACTCGCTCAGATTCAGCTACAAGGTTGATGTACCCGCGGACCTTCCCGTTAGTCTTCTTATAAGAGAAATACAAAATCAGTTTGATACCAGCGAAGTTAATATTGAATCGACTGAATTCAGGAAAGAGAATTCAACCGAACTGAACATATCCTCCGGTGGATATATGAAGCTGAAAGCTGTTATGCTCTACAATAAAGAGATAAACAGAAGCACGGATACTATCGGGTTTGTATTGACAGGGATAAATGGATTAAGCAATGAAGATTTGAACAACCTGCTCCTGCTGCCTGAACATTTTGCGGGAGTACTGATCCCTTCAAAACGTTCACAGGAACTAATGAAGACCCTGCGCAGCAGCCAGAAAGAGGCTGCTGTTATGTTAAATGATGACATTTCTGAACTTGAGTTTAAGCTTAATACAAGTTATTCCTCCAGAAGAATTAAAAACTCAGTTATATCAATCATCGGTAAATTTTATAAGGCAGCTTTCTTTATAATAGATGAAAATTCGGATATTTATAACTCAGTTCATTTTAAATTGATCAAAGATGAATTTGCAAAAAGGAAAATCCAGCTTATAAAGTGGGACAGGTTTGCCGAACTAAAGAATATCTCCGGAGAAAATCTCGTCTCTGAAATGCGTTCATCAATAAGCAATAATGAAATATTCCGACTTTCTGCTTCAGAATTTCTTGAAATGCCTCCTCTGCTTGAAACATTGAGGAAAACAGGCTATAAGTTCGCCCCTCCATCTGTGCTTATTAAAAGATATGCAGATTTAAGATAAAATCCGCCCCCTGGCATCCAGTTCGGTTATATTGCCGGGGTAAATCTCCTTCAGCTGATTAATGATCTTTTCTTTATTGCCTGCAATTACTGTGGTAAGTTTATCTGCGAAAAGATTATCGGCCGCGGCCTGTTTTACCTGGTCACGCGTTACCTGCTTAATATTCTCAGGGTACTTCCTGAAGTAATCTTGAGGAAGTGAATGGATTATCTGCCCGATTATACCGGAAGCAATCTGTCCGTTGGTTTCAAACCCTGAAGGAAACTTTCTTATAAGGGACGACTTTGCAAATTCCAGTTCTTTTGCGGTTACACCATTTCTGATATTCTTTATTTCCTTAAGGATTTCGCCTAATGCAGCACCGGTATTTTCTGATGATACTGACGTGGATGTGAAGAAATATGCGCCTGATTTAAGGTATATGAATCTCGAATAAATTCCGTATGTAAAACCTCTTTTTTCTCTAAGATTAAGGTTGAGTCTGCTTGTAAACTGTCCCCCTAGAATGATATTCAGTATACTTCTTGAGAAGAAATCATATTCATTACGCTTGTAGCAGATCAGCCCTGTCCTTATTTCACTCTGAACACTATCCTGTTTATTAACTATATACAGCCCCGGACTGACAATTGCTGCCGAATCTATTTCAGACTTATTCAATCCTTCTGATTTCCAGTTTGAAAAATATTTATTAAGAATTTCTCTCAGCCTCACCTCATCATAACTGCCGACAACAGCGAGAAAAGCATTGGATGGATCAAATTTACTTTCGAAGTAGTCTCTCAGTTCAACTGCGGTTATGGAGTCAATGTCTTTTTGATAACCCATTGTGGGCGACGCATACGGATTATCTACTCCGAAGAGTTTAAATTCGAAAACCTGGTTTGCTATTTCCTCTATATCGTCTCTGTTCTGAAGGATTCGGGTTGTTATTTTTCTTTTCTCTCTATCAAAGTCTTCCTTATCAAGGTGGGGTCTGGTAACCACAGCAGAAAATAACTCTGCCCCACGCTCAAATTCCTCCGCGAGTGCCTGCAGTGAGAGATAAATTGAATCCTGATCACAGCTAACGCTGAAATTTGCACCGATAACTTCAAACTGATCGCTGAGCTGAAGAGCATCATATTCACCCGCTCCTTCATCCACAACCATTGAAAGCAGGTTTGATAGTCCTTTTTTACCCTGCGGATCATATTTGCTGCCGGCATCTAAAACAAGACTCATGTTCATAACCGGCAATGTATCTTTTCTTACAAAATATACAGGGAGTCCGTTTTCTAATTCAAAAGAATTAATCCCAGGCAGATTAAACTCGCTTTTGCGCCGGGGAACGGGTTTTTTTCTTCTTATTGTTTCTGAATTCATTTTTATTTCGGTTTTACTCTTAATTCCAGGAAAGGTCCTGAAAAATATTTATCTGTTATTCTCTTAATCGTATCATCTTCAACTTCATTATATCTCCGGAGATCAAAGTTGAAGGAATTTGGTTCACCCAGAAAGAAATCGTAGTAATTAAGCTGATTTGCCATGGTATCAAGGTTCTGCAATGAAAAGATAAAACCCGACCGTATACCATTACGGGTCTTTTGCATTTCATAGGACGATACTCCTTTTGCCCGTATATTTTCCAACTCCTTAAATATTTCTTCCTTAATAGCTTCCACAGACTTCCCTTTTTTTGCGGTGGCGATTATCATAAAATGCCCCGCAAGTTTTCCTGAGAAATGAAAGGCCGATACATCCTGAGCAAGTTCTTTTTCAAATACTATACTTTTATACAAGCGCGAATTCTTTGAGCCGGATAGCAGATCGGCAAGAATGTCCAGTGCGGCATCATCACCACTGTAAGCCATGTCCCTAGGCCATGTTACATATATCCTCTCCAGCTGTACATTTTCCTCTCTTACAATAGGTTTCTTCTCATCCAATTTCACAGGTACGGGATTTATTCTTCTCCACAGAAACCCTAGTTCGTCATTTCTCCAAAAAATTTCTTCTATTTTTTCTTTGACTCACTTGTCGTTAAAGTTACCTGCCACTACCAGGGACGCGTTTGAAGGAGAGAGAATATCTCCTGAAGAAGGAGGATACTTCTTCAAGACTGAAATTTGAAATATCATCAATGGAACCTATTGTCGGCCAGCTGTAAGGATGCTCCTTCCTGTAAAGATTTGCCAAAATGATTTCCCAGGCAAGTCCGTAAGGCTGATTATCATATCTCTCGAGTCTTTCATTAATTACAACGCCCTTCTGGTTATCAAGTTTTTCCTGTGTCAGTGCGGGTAAAAAGAAGCCCATCCTGTCCGATTCAAGCCACAGAGCCAGTTCCAGGTAATTGGATGGAAGTTTTTCATAATAATTAGTTCTGTCGAAATTTGTTGAGCCGTTCAGGTTTCCACCGGCCTCCTGGATGTACCTGAAGTGCATTTCTTTAGGAACATTTTCAGAACCCTGGAACATCATGTGTTCAAAAAGATGAGCCATACCGGTCTTCCCCCTTTGCTCATTTGCAGAGCCCACTTTGTACCAAACATTTACTGCGACGAGAGGAAGGTTGTCATCCTTATGTAGTATAACATTAAGTCCGTTATTAAGTCTGTATTTTTCATACTGAATATTTAATAAATCCATAATCCTGCAGTACCGATCCAATGAGCCTTTGATTAATGCAATAATTTCAATACTCTATCAAGCCGTATCGATCCGATTAACCTGAAAAAGTCGGAGAAAGGAATGTCCCGGTCCGATTAAAAAGAGAGTAATAAACGCCTCTCCGACCACCATATCCCTTGCAACGAAACCCCAGAACCGGCTGTCAAGACTATCATCCCTGTTATCGCCCATCATAAAATAATAATCCTTTTTAAAAGTGTAGGAAGTGACCGGCTTGCCTTCGATTGTAACCATACCGTTCCTGGCATACCGACAACTTTTTTACCGTACTCCCTATCGATTGTTATTTCCCACTGTTCAATATTATTTGCGTTTAACGGAATGGTATAGCCTTTTTTCGGAACCACGAGCGGTCCGTAATGATCCCTCATTCCATGGCATTCCCTTCGGGAAAATACGCGGTTCAATCATTTCCCTCGGCTCCGGGTAGGGCTGAAGGTATTTTATGTGAGTCGGATCCAGAATTGCTTTCCGTTAACGTATACAACCTTGTCAAATAGCTGAATAGTATCACCGGGAGTGCCTATACACCGTTTTACATAATTTACTCCAAGCTCATCGGCTTTGAGTTTGTCCCGCGCGCCGGGAAACTCAAACACCACAATATCTTTTGGCCTGGGGTCGCGGAATGCAGGCAAAGTAAAATGAGGAATCTCTACTTCCGTGAAAGGGATATATTTAGGCGAAGATGAACCATAGATGAATTTATTGACAAGTACAAGATCTTCCTACAAGAATTGTGTCTTCCATTGAACCTGTAGGGATCCGGGTATTCTGAATGAAAAATGTTATAATGAAAAATGCAGCTATTCCTGCAAAGAGCAGGGATTCAAAAAAATCTTTGGTTTTTTCTTTTGAAGTTTTCTCCTTGTTTTTTTCTTCTTCTGATTTTATTCCAAAGAATCTCTTCAAACCGCTTTTAAATGACAATGTTAACTCCTGTCAATTTAATGACAAATGATTGGGGCCTGCGGGATGGGTCCCGCATAGTATTACTCAAAATAAACTATAAACTTAAATATATAAAAGAATTAGAATAGAGAGAAAGACAAATCGCGGAGGTAGCGCCGTCCTTCCAAATCTCCCTCTCTCCTTTTTATTCCTTGCTTTCCTTTTTAATACGCTACCGCCTCCAATTCCTCCCATCCGGCTCAATCTTTCCTAACAGATTATTCCGCGGGTTGTACACATCACAGAATCAGAATCATCTTAAATCTTAAATTCAATACTTACAATAAATAACCGAGGCGATTGTGTATGAATATTAAAAACGTTTATCATACTATAACAGGGAAACTTCAGGATTGGCTGAATACTCTTATTCAGATGCTTCCGAATATTGCAGTTGCTATCGTAGTACTCATACTCTTTTATATTGCGGCAAAGCTGATAAAGAAGTTTACTTCAAAAGTTCTGAATAAATTCTCCTCGATTACATCGCTGTTATAAGGCTTATCTCGCAGATAATGTTCCTTGTGGTTTTCCTGATGGGATTTTTTATTTCGCTGGGAATATTAAACCTTGATAAGGCAGTCACTACCCTGCTTGCCGGTGCAGGAATTATAGGACTTGCCTTAGGGTTCGCATTTAAGGATATCGCTTCTAATTTTATCAGCGGGATAATACTTACCATCCATCAGCCTTTCAGGATAAACGATATTATTAAGTCAAATGATTTTTTCGGAACAGTCAGCAGAGATCACTCGCAGCAACGACTAACATCACCACACCGCAGGGTGAGAGGGTTCTCATCCCTAATAAAGACGTATTCCAGAATCCCCTGGTAAATTACAGCCAGACCGGGAGAAGACGAATTGATTTGAGCGTTGGCGTATCCTACGGCGATGATCTCGAAAAAGTAAAGAATATAACCATCAATGCGGTTAAAGATGTTCCGAACAGAATAGAAGATAAAGAAGTTGAGTTATTTTATTCTGAATTCGGGAATAGTTCAATCAATTTTAATGTAAGGATCTGGACAAACTATACTACACAAAAAGAATATAAACACAGTATCAGTGAGGCAATTCAGAAAATCAAAAGGCATATGATGAAAATGACATTATGATCCCGTTCCCAATAAGAACGCTGGATTTTGGAATAAAGGGCGGAGAAAACTTTCAGAGGTTCTGAATGAAAATCATACGGGCGTCAAAGAGAGGGATAATGATGAAGAGAGCTGAGTTTTACTCTGAGGCGAATATTCCGGGTGATAAGTTGAATCTCTTATATTGAATTTTGTTCAGTTCACTTATAATATGGTCTTTAACACTATTAAATTTATCCCGTATTTATACCTCTCTCTAAATTGGATTGGATGCAGGAATCTTTTCTTTTAATGGATCAACCTGTACGCCATTTTTCCAGTAGCGATAACACAGATGCGGACCGGTAGCTAATCCCGTGCTCCCGACATAACCGATAACCTGTCCCTGCTTAACGGCTTGCTCCGCTTCTAATACCCTTTGGCAAATTTTGACATATGAAGGTACTGTGTTGTGTAAACAGAATTGTGCCTGATTTTCACATAGTTGCCGTTGCCCCTCGTATATGCCGCTGCTATAACTACTCCATCACCAACGCTTCGGATGGGCGTACCTGTTGGAGCAGCATAGTCTGTCCCCAGGTGAGGCTTCATTCTTTTCAGGATCGGATCAGATCTTTTCATTGTAAACCTTGAACTTATACGGGAATATTCAAGCGGAGCTTTAAGGAACGCTTTCCTCAGACTTTTTCCGTTCTCATCAAAATATTCATCTTTTCCATCCTCATTAAAACCTATGGCATAATAATCGTCTCCATAATGATTGAAGTATGCTCCCAGGACCTTACCTATTCCGATAACATTACCGCCTGCAGATTCTTCCTCATAAATCACCTTGAAGTTATCACCCTTCTGAATATGGTAGAAATCAATCTGCCAGGCAAAGATTGCTGAAAGCCGTACAAATAATTCTGGATCAGCTTCATTCCTTTCCAGCGCCGTATACAGGGAGTATTTTATTATTCCGAAACCTCTTTCCGTTTTCTGGTTATCTCCCGGCTCCCTGGATAGACAAAATGGTATCTTTTAAATCGACAACCACATAGTCAACAGGATTTTTTTCGTATACAAAGTACTTAAGTGATTTCAGGGAATCGTGACGATAAAATCTGTAATCCTTGTCCGGCAATCACCTTTCTGAAATCAAAAATCTCTTTATAATCTTTCTGAAGATCATATATTGTAGAATCCGCAACCCCCGCCTCATTAAAAATGGCTGAAATTGTTTCGTTTCTCTTAATTGTTCTATTTTCTATAGTATAAGAGTCTTCTGCAATGCCGAATTCATCAGCCGCATTTTTAATTTCGGAATTTTTTGAGCGTTTGTTTTTACATGGAGGCGGACTTGCTCCGAAAAAGTGAATATACAAGAATAAAAAATGTAAGGATTAAAAAGTGAGAGTAGTCTGTTAAGCTTTTTGTCTTTAACCATAATTCCGAGGTATGTCTATAGTGCTATTTGTCACAAAACTAATAATTTAACTGCACTGATTCAAATTAAAAGAATAACTCTAATATATGAGACTCATATAATTCATTTATTTGTAATAACTTATGCTATTATTATCAAACCAAAAATTATAGTGGATAATATGTGGATAAGTTGATCACTCTGAAATTGCGTAGAATAATATAACCAAGTAAAGGTTTATATTAGTCTCTTTTAACGGGATCAAATTACAAATATTTCGTCGAACTAGACCTAACAGAGATTATCCACATACTTAATAACATTAAAGTAAAACTGGTAACCGTCAAATTTGAATAGTGTTATCTTAGTTGTAGAAAGCATAATGTTCCACACGTGCTTTAAATCATTATGATATAAATCACGTAATTGCCATTTTATAATTCAGTGTAATTAATCCCACGATTAATTATATTAATTTTTTTTAATATTGATATCAAACTATAGAAAAGAGAAAATTATAGAAAAAGAGTTTCCATTTTATTTCAGCGGGACTACTGATCATTTTAATCTTAATCCCCTCCTGTCGGGAAGACATTATAGCTCCGGGTAACTCCGCCGGAAATGTAAATCAGCCGGTAATATTAAAATCAGGTTTATCATATACATTTTTGATTAATGCAGAAAATATTTCAACCTCATTCATGGACTTTTCTGGTTTAAGCAGTTCACGTTCTCATCTTCTCCTATCCCTTGATGATTATTCTCAGGGAAACGCCGGCTTTTATCTTTGATGATTCGAACAGGCTTTACAATAAGCTGATGAAGGAAAATGTCAAATCAACAACTATAAGTCTGGCAGGACGAACCCCGTATATCATATCCATAAGTTTTACCAATTTTACCGGCAAACTTAAGATTCAGGTTTACAGTAACTAGAAACCGCTTTCCCGACTTTTTTCCTATAGATTCATTATTTTATGTACATCCTCACTACACATAAAGGAAAAGCAATGCCGAAACGCAGGTTCAGAATTAAGAGAGGTCTTCCTCCCGGGTCTCTGGTATTTACCGGTGAACAAAAACTCCCCAGTATGAAAATCACGAGTTTTGATTATAACGATAAGAGTTTTTATGAAAAAGAAATAACTAATGTTGAAGACCTAAAAAAATATAAGGAAAACGGCCACGTAAGCTGGATAAACATTTGCGGACTCCATGAGGTTGAGAAACTGGCGCGTATAGGCGAGATTTTCGAAATACATCCTCTGATACTGGAAGACATTCTGAATGTTAACCATTTACCTAAACTGGAGGATTACGATAATTATCTTTTCCTCATCACCAAGATGATTGATGTCGAAGAAAACAGCCGGGAGCTGAAAATAGAACAGGTTTCCTTCGTTCTGTCTAAAGACAACTGCCTTATAACATTCCAGGAGCAGGAAGGTGATGTATTTAACGTTATCAGGGAACGTTTACGCAGCGATAAGGGCAGAATACGCAAGCTGGGTGCCGATTATCTAATGTATCGTCTGCTTGATACTATTGTCGATAATTATTTTTATCTGCTTCAGGATATGGATGAAGTTATAGAAAATATTGAAGATGACCTTATATACAATCCCAACAGATCTACTATAGAAACTATTCACGACCTGAGGAAAAAGATCATCAAACTGCGCCGGGCTGTCACTCCACTCAGGGATATCATTTTTGCCATAGAAAGAGAGCGGTATCCTTATATTGCAAAGTCGACATACATATTTCTCCGTGATCTCTACGATCATATCCGGCAGAATATTGAAACTATGGAGAACTACAGGGAAATACTAAACGGGATGCTCGAAATATATCTATCCAGCTCGGGACAGAAACTTAATGAAGTTGTGAAAGTACTAACTATTATATCAACTATTTTCATTCCGCTTACATTCCTGGCAGGAATTTACGGTATGAATTTCAATACATCTGTAAGCAAATGGAACATGCCTGAGCTTACCTGGCAGTACGGCTACCCTGTTGTTCTGTTTGTAATGATAGTTATTGCGGTCGGGATGATTTTCTTTTTTAAGAAAAAGGACTGGCTTTAATCTGACAGTTTTTGATCTTTTTTTGCAAAATAGTTTGACTTAATTTTGGACGTTCATTTTAACGGATACGATGAATCAGATACTTGAAACAAAATTAAAGAACCTTCCCGATTCCCCGGGAGTGTACCAGTTTCTTAATGAAAACGGCAAGGTGATATACGTAGGAAAAGCCCGCAATCTTAAGAACCGGGTAAGAACGTATTTCCAGAAGAATATTCCCTCGGTTAAAACGCAGACACTTATAAGCAAAACCGCTGACCTCGAAATGATCATTACCGATAATGAAATTGAAGCGCTGGTACTTGAAAATAACCTTATCAAGGATCTGAAGCCACGGTATAACGTTAATCTGAAGGATGATAAGTCCTATCCCTACATTAAAGTGACCAACGAACCATTCCCCAGGATTTATCCCACCAGAAGAATTATTAAGGACGGATCACGTTACTTCGGACCATATACTGATGTCAAAACGATGAAATCTGCGCTGCGTATGATAAACCAGGTTTTTAAGATACGCAGCTGCAAGCTTAACATCACCGATGAGGCAATTGAAAAAAGAAAATTCAGAGTCTGTCTCGATTACCATATAAAGAAATGCGACGGTCCCTGTGAAGGACTTATATCCGCTAAAGATTACGGTGAGATGGTAGATGAGGTTACAAAAGTACTCAGGGGTAAGACCGATGATCTTATCAAGGGAACTTAAAAACAGAATGGATACAGCCGTTGCACAGCTTGAATTTGAAAAGGCCGCCGAGCTTCGCGACAAAATCGATCATCTTTCTGTGATATCGTCGAAGCAGAAGGTTGTAAGCGATGACTTCAATGACAGGGACATAATTGCGGCAGCCTACGAAGGGAAAGATTCTGCCTGCACTGTTTTTAATATCAGAAGCGGCAAACTTACAGGTAAAAAACAGCTGCGGTTATCGATGGAACCGGGTGAAGAAGCCGGCGATATTTATTCTGCTGCCGTCAAATTCTACTACGGTGAATACGTGGAAGTGCCTAAAGAAATAGTACTCGAGGAGGAGCCTCCCGATAAGGAAACTCTGGAAGAGTGGCTGGGAGGTAAGGCAGAACGAAAAGTGAAAATAACAATACCTCAGAGGGGCTCTTTAAAATCACTTGTAAAAATGTGTAAGGAGAACGCGATACTTCAGCTGAAGGAATTACAGCTCCAGAAAATGAAAAACCAGGGACAGGTACCCTACGCAGTCTCCGCTCTCCAGAGGGATCTTCACTTAAAAGTACTCCCGCGCCAAATAGAATGCTTCGACATCTCGAACCTTCAGGGCAGCGATTCCGTTGCCAGTATGGTAGTATTCGAAGACGGTAAGCCGAAAAAAAGTCTTTACAGGAAATTCATAATTAAAAGTGTAGAGGGTCCCGATGATTTCGCGAGCATGCAGGAGGTAATACAAAGAAGATATTCAAAAATTAAGGAAGAAAACGTTCCTCTGCCCGATCTTATAATGGTAGATGGAGGGAAGGGGCAGCTTTCAAGTGCCGTGGAGATTCTTGACGAACTCGGATTTAAAGATTACAATATTATCGGTCTGGCAAAACGGCTGGAAGAAGTATTCTTCCCCGGAAGATCAGAAGCTGAATCAATCCCCAAAACATCATCGGGATTGAAACTTCTTCAGCAGGTCCGCGACGAAGCTCATCGCTTTGCAATAACATTCCACCGCGGAAGAAGAAGCAAAAGGACAATCAAGACCGAACTTACTGATATTAAAGGGATCGGCCCTTCAACCGCGCAGATTTTGTTAAAAGAATTAGGTAGTTTAAATGTCATAAAAAAATCCTCTTTTGATCAGCTCTCAAAACTGGTAGGAAAGAAAAAAGCGGACATACTTATTCAACATTTCCGGGAGAACTAAGATACTCTGATGAGAAGACTAAGCTGGATCATATTGCTTCAGTCACTGATAATTATATCCTCACAGGCATATGCACAGGATATCAAAAAGGAATCATCACAAATCCCTGTTGAAGATTATTCCTGGATAAGAGACACGGTTTACACCCTGATGCCCTACTTTATTGAAGTTGATCTGTCGACGCAGAAAGGTTATTTATACTCCCGCACAGAACCCGTAAAAGAATTCGGACTCTCATCCGGAACAAGCAGACTTGAGGACGGAGTTGACACCAAAACCGGTCTTTTCGTTATCCAGTCGAAGATGGAAAAATGGTTTTCCCGCCAGTTTGACAGCACACTGATGCTGAACTGGATGGGCTTCAACTGGGGCATCGGTTTTCACGCCCTGCAGGGAAGCGGATATTACCGGTACCTCGGAAAAAAGAAAAGTTCGCACGGATGCGTCAGGCTGACGCGGGCTATGGCAACGGAACTTTACACCAAAATTGAAGAAGGCACTCCGGTTCTTGTTCATGACGGACACAGTGCCGTAAAGGTTGCTTTCTGCGATTCCTCCGATGCCTATGCGTACCTTCGACTCTCAGATCTCAAATATCAGTTAAAGAAGCGGCTTAATGAGATTTACTCGGGACAATACTTTATGTCGTACAACCCAAAGCTTATCATAGGCTTTAATAATGTTGGACATGAAGGACTTCCTATAGGAGACTCAAGAAAGATTATGAAGCAGCAGATCATTCCTCCCGTCTGGGCATACATAAGCTCCTCTATCCCCCCTCCCCTAGGCTTCACAACATTCTATAAACCCTTTGAAATCGATCTGTCCAGTATGGAATACAAAGCCTTTTACTAACTCCATCTTCCATTTTGAACAATCTACAACCACTTAACCCAGCCCTCCCTTATTACTATATCTTGTTCCAAATAAGTCTGCTACACCCCTGCCAGCCTCATCACCAAAAACAGTACAAGTCCCAGTGTTGCCCCCAGATAAATCGTACGGATATACTTCTTTCTCCCGCTCCCCTTCGTCCTTAAAATCATTACAGTTCCGTAAGCTATTGTCGAATCCATTACACCGATTGAAATCAAATAAACCGGGGAGAGCCACTGCGCAATAAACGGAACCAGTGACAACATAATTACAACAAGAAACAATGAAGCACTTATCCTCACAGCCGTAACATCACCAAGTTTAATGGCAAGCGAACTCGACTGGATCAGCAGATCTCCTTCCACATCTGTTGAGTCAGCTGCTATTTCCTCTCCCAGATCGACCAGTGCGGCTATTAAAGCAAAGAGAACTACCAGGTGATGCAGCGGTAAACCTACCGTCTCTCCTCCATAAATAAAGGTCATCCCTACCGAAAGGCTCACCATAAGATTTCCAGGCAGCCCGCTCTTCTTTAAGAAATAATTATAAAGAAATCCGATTATAACCAGGAACAATGATATAAAGAACAGTGTTAAGCTGATTAAAATACTGAGCACCAGCCCTGCGGCCATTAACAGCATCGAAAACCAAAAAGCTTCCTGCGCGGTAACCAGATTTGAAGGTATAGGCCGGTCCGGTGCGTTAATCCTGTCGGTTTCCACATCGAAATAATCGTTAAGCACAAGGATGGAAGCGGAGATAAGAAATACCGAAAGGAATCCGGTAACTGTCAAATATGGCGAAGCAAACTCTCCCTCCGCAAAGATCTGCCCCATAACAACGCAGATTCCGGCAGCGAAGGGAAGTTCAAATCGGATTAATCTCAGAAGACCTTTAACCTTGTTCATTTTCATTCTCCGGCCGGACTTCAAATTATTTTAACCAGACGAATTTTAGTTCGTCCCGATCATTAACTATCAAATTTTCACACTTTTTCCCAACCGGGTTAAGTACAGTATTTAACTATCATTTATTATCGGGTTTGCAAAACCTGCGCGATTGCCTTCTCCGCCAGCGGCTCCATAACTCTGTAACCCGCAAGCGTAGGATGAACGCCGTCCTCAGCCAATTCCCTATTAAGCCCTTTCCTGTCATTAACCATATGCGAGTAATAATCGAGGTAAACAATATCATTCTTCCTGCAGTAATCCTTCAGCATACTATTAAGCTCAACTACCTTGTCTGCAGGCTGAAGTCCGGGATTCCAGGGAAAGTCACTTGCAGGAAGCACGGATGACAGCACAATGCTGATTTTATTCACCTGCGCAAGCTGACACAGTGAAACAATATTTCCGAATACATCCTTAAGAGCAATAGGACCGGTATTTTCGGCAATATCATTTATACCGGCAAGTATCACCACAACCGCAGGCTTAAGGTCAATAACATCCTGACGAAAACGAAGAAGCATCTGAGAAGTTGTTTGGCCGCTTATCCCTCTGTTAACATAAGGTTTTCCTTTAAAGAAACTGCTGTCGATCTCACCCCAGAACTCAGTAATAGAATTACCCATAAAGACAACCCTCTTCTCCCCATTAATAGGTGCACTGAGAGATTCATTCTCCTGAGCGTATCTGCTTAAATTTCCGAAATCTTCCATAGTTGAATAATTCTGGCTGTATAAAGAAAAATGAATTGAGAAAACAAAAACGAAGATAAGAGATTTTTTCATATGATTTTTCCGATATCCCGATATATGCTCAGTAGATTGAGACATTCAGTCTCAATCGGGGTGAATTGTTGTTTGCGAGGTACACATACAAAGTATATTTTCCTCTATCGAGGTACCTTCCATTGTAATCCCTCAAAGCTGAATAAACAGAAAGCTCCTTGGTTTCCCCGGGTGAGACAGAAAAATTGCTCAATGCCGGCAAAACAATATATGGATAGTACATGATTCTCTGATAGTTCCGATCAACCAGTTCGAAGGCAAGCTGCTGAATGTTGCTGAAGTTAAATTCTTTCTTAAGAAAAGAATTATTACTTACTCTAAAAGAAATAAACAGCGTATCGTAGAGTGAGAACTTATCAGAAGGGATTTCGGCCGAATACTCGATTCCGTCAACAGTAATTGATTTGTGCAGGGGTGTTGTATCTCCGGGATCCATTATCTTATCGCAGCCGATAAAACCCAAAAGAATTACAAGACTCAAAAAGTAAATTCTCATAGATCCCCCCGGACAATTATTTTTTCAATTATGCATAAACTTACTTTTATTGCATTATTAAGTCAAGATACCACTAGTTCTTCCCGGATTTAGCTTTACCTGGCCTATTACTTAATTTCAAACGTTTTCCATAGCTGCTGACCATCAGGTACTTCTACTATTAAGGCATATCTCCCGGGCTCAGTTATGTATGCAGTAAAATATTCTGCCTTCTGTCCTACTTTTGAGTGGTAAGTGCTTAGTCCCCCAAGAAATTCGGCGGGGGCTGGACTGCGTAATCCTCCTACATGATACCAGTCGAGCCACCTGTTTACTTTGGAAAGATCGGTGCTGTCGTTCAGCCTGATCAGATTAATATTATTGTGAACCGGCATTCCGCTTGTATCGTGCTGCAGGAAAACCGCGAATGAATGTTTTCCTAATCCCGGATTCCAGTCGGTTCTTATCTGATGTTCGTTTACTGTTATTTTTTCAGCCGGCTCCGGCTCAGTACTTTCCGCTGACTCCTTCGTCACTGTGAATGGATGTGTCATTCCCCTGCTGACGTGTATGTATCCATCTGAGGTCTTTACCCAGCATTCCATAACGTATTCGCCGGGTTCAAGATAAATTGTTTTTTCAGCCTTGTGCCCGGGTGATACAAGACCTCTGGAGGTTATATATTGAACTTTGTCTGCCCAGTCGGGTAGTAATTCGTTAGCACGCGTGATGATATCCTTCACTTCAATTTTACCGTCCTGCAGTTCTTTAAGTATGGTTTCCCAGGGTCCAATGAATTTGTCCATATATTCCGTATAACCTATTCCCTCGGGCAGTCTGGATATACTTATTTTCATGCACATGCTTCGCATTAGCATTGTTTAACTCAAATGTTATCCATCCGGATGGTATTTCCGCAGGAGCTAAAAAGGCAAAGTCGGCCGTGGTTACTTCTACTTTGTATGCTTTTTCTGTTTTTTTCTCTCCGCAGGAAACAATTAATAAAACGGGTAACAGGAAAATTAAATAGTCTTTTCATTGAGTTAATCTTTTTTTTGTTGATGTGCATCCGATTTTTTAAATAATAACTATTTATAGAGATAAGTGCAATTTCCCCGTTAATACTAACGTTGCCTTGTATTCTTACCCTGATACCTCCGATGCTTTCGCTGATACTATATAAAATGTGCGGTAAATCTATCCGCTGCTATTTACTTCCATCGATATTTCTTATAAATTTAATTTAAAACCTGTTAATACTGAGATTCCTGCGAAATGCAGGCTGAGGGTTTCAGCCAATATTCAATGAAAAGTAAATTAGAAGATATTCTGAGAATCATTCACCAGTCTGATATTCCAGATGAAGAGAGGAAAAGAACTCTCATAAAAGCTGTCGAGGATCAGAACCGGGAACTGAAACTTGAGGCATCCCTGGAAAGAGTGGGAGGCAGGGCTATGGCTATGCGCTATACAACAGAGCTTCAGGAGATTGTTAATTTGGTGGCGCAGCAGCTTTACCAGATGGAATTGGATATAACAGGGGTCTTCATAGCCATAAATGATCAGGATGTCGATAAGGAGTTCACTTTCTGGGGATCGTCCGGGGTGGCCGAAAATTATGTAAAAAAGGCTGCTATTCCCTATCTCGACCGACCTGTTTATACCATACTGACAGGCGCTGTCAGAAAAAAAGATGTATTCCTTACTGAAGAATATTCAAGAGAAGAGAAAATTGAATTCTTTGAACACTTATTTAAATACCCGCCGTATAATGCTTCTACTCCTGAATGGAAAAAACAGGTATTGTCGCGTAAGGGCGGCTATACCAGATCTGCAGCTGTAAATCATTATACGACTATTTTTGTGGTGAACCATAACGGAAACAAATTGTCTGAGAAAGATAATGAGATACTGAAACGGTTCGCGGCAGTTTTTGAGAGAAGCTATATTAGGTTCCTCGATATCAAAAAAGCCGAAGAGCATGCAAAAGAGGCTCTGAAGCAGGCATCGCTCGACAGAATTCGCGGTGAGATTGCAAGTATGAGAACAAAAGAGGATCTTAACCGCATCACCCCGATCATCTGGAGAGAACTGATCTCACTTGAGGTTCCGTTCACGCGCTGCGGTGTTTTTATTGTAGATGAAAAGAATAAGAATATACAGGTTTATTTAACCACTCCGGCCGGTAAGGCACTGGGTGTTCTGAACCTGCCATTTAATACTAATGACCTGACCCGCAATACAATGGATTACTGGAGAAAAAAGAAAGTTTACAGGGAGTACTGGGATAAGCAGGGCTTTATAAACTGGACAAATTCTATGATTAAAATCGGGCAGGTACGCGATGCCGAAACTTACCAGGGCTCGTCTTCTCCTCCGGAATCTTTATTCCTGCATTTTGTTCCATTTGAACAGGGTATGCTTTATGTGGGAAATGATTCTGCGCTTACGGATGAGAAGCTTGAAGTTGTACGATCTGTTGCGGAAGCATTTTCAATTGCTTATACACGCTACGAGGATTTTAAGAATCTTGAGAAGGCAAAAAATGAAATTGAAATTACTTATAATGAATTGAAAACCGCACAGGCTAAGCTGAAGGAGCTCGACCAGCTGAAATCCCGCTTCTTTGCAAACATCTCTCACGAATTCAGGACACCGCTTACGCTTATACTCGGTCAGATAGACAGTGTTATGAGTGAAAATATTGATGTTAAGGAGAAGGGAAAACTGCAGATAGCGAACAGAAATGCTAAAAGACTTCTTGGTCTGATCAATCAGCTGCTGGATCTGTCAAAGCTTGAGGCGGGCAGTATGGCATTAAATGCGAAGCAGCATAACATAGTGTCATTTCTGAAAAGTTTGTTTTATTCATTTGAATCACTTGCCGAATCACAAAAAATTAATTAAAGTTCCAATCGGAATGCAAAAATATTCCCGTCCTCTTTGATCCGGATAAAATGGAAAAGGTATTTTATAATCTCATCTCGAATTCTTTCAAGTTTGTTTCTTCAAACGGTGAAATCAAAGTGAGTCTCAATATTATTGATGATGCTGTTGAAATCAGGATAAAAGATACGGGGATCGGTATTCCATCCGATCGTCTTCCGCACATTTTCGACAGATTCTATCAGGTAGATAGTTCAGCCTCAAGGAAGCATGAGGGTACGGGAATAGGATTGGCGCTTACAAAGGAATTAATTGAACTTCATAAAGGAATTATTTCGGTCAACAGCAAAGAAGGTGAAGGCAGCGAGTTTATAATCCTGCTTCCGAAGGGTGATTATAAAACTGAAACTGAAGCATTTGTTAATAAGCACTCCGAATTATCCTTACAGGTAAAAAATTATAATGAATCCGGATCAGCAGCGACAAAGCCGAAACCTGTTGTCTCCCCCACCGACGCCGATAAACGTGAGGTTATTTTAATCGTGGAGGATAATTTTGACGTAAGGAGTTATGTGAGCGGACTGCTTGTAAATGATTACAGGGTAATAGAGGCGGCGGACGGTGAGGAGGGGATATCAAATGCAAAGGATGAAATTCCCGATCTGATAATTACCGACGTGATGATGCCGGGAATGGATGGTTTTCAGTTCAGCACGGAAGATAAGAAGCGATGTAAAGACGAGTCATATTCCAATTATAATGCTGACCGCGAAAGCCGGACTCGATGATAAAATAGAAGGGCTGGAAACCGGTATTGATGCGTATATTACAAAGCCTTTCAGTGCAAAAGAACTCAGGGTACGTGTAAAAAATTTAATTTACCAGCGTGAGCAACTGAGGAAGCGTTTTAGTAAATCCACAATCATAAAGCCTTCTGAAGTTACAACGGTTTCAATGGACCAGGAATTTCTGGAAAAGACAATAAAAATTGTTGAACAGAATTTTGAGGATCCGCAGTTCAGCGTTGAAAATCTTGCAGATGAAGTCAATATGAGCACTTCACAGTTAAACAGAAAGCTTAACGCACTTGTGGCCCAGCCGGCTGGACGATTTATAAGCTCGCTCCGTCTTCAGCGGTCAGCTGATCTCTTAAAGCAGAATGCAGGCACTGTTGCCGAGATTTGTTACAAAGTTGGTTTTAATGACCAGGGGTATTTCGGAAGGGTTTTCAAGAAGCAATTCGGGGTTTCGCCGAGCACTTACAGGAAGAAAATACCTGAAGTGACCTGTCTGCAGCTTCACTTATAATTTCAGGGCTTTATTACATAAAAGAGTTGATTCGAAATATCTACATCACTACAATCTGCGCCGGGAATCCGAATTCTTGCGTACATAACTACAAGAAAATACCAAGTACAACCCTTACTTTACCCCTACACCGATAAATCATCCATTTAAAAGTTTTAACCAGGTAGATATGGTGAGGATAAAAGTGAACGGAACCTGCCTGAATGACGGAAGGGTTGTGTTCGAAACAAACGATTTCATAGAATGCAGCGGACTTGTCCTTACTCAGCCGGCTGAACTGCCCGATGGGTGTCGGGTTGAAGTTAATGTTTTATATGATGAAGAGGACTTCCTCTCCGGTAAAAACGGAATTATATGGGCAACCTACGATATAAGACAAGCAGAGATTTTACACAGGGCTCTGCTGGCACAGGATATTAATACTGAAATAAAAAAGACTGATGTTGAAAACAGTGAGTTATTCCTGATAAAAATAACAAGCCACTCAGACCAGAATGATGCAATGGATTTTATCTGGAAAAGTGAAAGCGGTCTTAATCTTAAACCTGACTGGACCTATTCTGAGGGTGAAAAAAATAAAAGTTTTGATAAGTGGCTGAGCGAAAAATAATTAGGAATTCTTTGCAGAGGATACTAACTATGTCCTGAATGCCGGTTCTGTCGATCCATAAATTCTAGAATACATCCAGGATTGAGACACTGCCATTTTGTCATACTATATAATTTTTCAGCATCGTGAAATTGCGAATTTTCGCATTACTCAAAGTGTCTCATATTGAGTCCAAAAGGCAGACAAAAGGCGGATAAAAGGCAGTCTAAATCGAGACAAGAATATCGTCTGCCATTTTGTCATACTTGTTGAATTATTCCGCAGGCACAAAGCAGTATTTGTCACTCAGGCTGAGCAGCAGCAGGGTCGTACTTAACAGATTTGCCAAAGAAATAGAGTACCGCAACAAGAACAGCCGAAATGATCACTATGGAAAGGTATGGTGAAAAGCCCCAGGCTGTCGGTATATCACCTATAAGCATACAGAAGATTGCTGTAACAACTGCATATGGCAGCTGGGTTCGCACGTGCTCGATATGATCGCAGCTGGATGCCATAGAACTCAGAATTGTTGTATCGGAAATCGGCGAGCAATGATCACCAAATACGCATCCCGCAAGGACGGAACTTATCACCCCATGGAGAATAATATCATAGTCTACCGGACCATAGTGATTAAGCACCGAAACCGAGTGTGCCAGTGGAATGACAATCGGCATCATTATGGCCATCGTTCCCCAGCTTGTACCTGTTGCAAAGCTGGTTAATGCGCAGACTAGAAAAACAATCACCGGAAGCAGCCTCGGATTTACCGTATCGCTTATTATGCTGATTATATAATCGGCTGTCTTCATATCCTGGGTAATATTTCCGATGGCCCAGGCAAGACTTAATATTATAACCGCAAGCAGCATCGACCTTAACCCAAGGAACCATGCATCTATGGTCTCGTGAAGTGTCATAATCTTTTGCCACAATATCATTACTGCCGCAACCAGACAGGCAGAAAAACTTCCCCACAACAGCGCGGCGTATGAATTAGAGTTCCCTATTATTCCTCTAATTGTATAATCGGTAATCCCCTGTTCTTTTAATGAATCCATCCCGGTGTAAACCAGTCCTATTATTGTTCCTATTACAATCACCGCAATCGGAATTATTCCGTTGTACCATTTGGCTTTTTCTTCGTTGCCGAAAATTTCTGACGTCTCAGTAAGGTCCTGGGAAACAGTCGCCCCTTCCCTGTTAAGCTTTCCTTCCTCCACCGCCCGCTTCTCCGCTTTGTACATAGGACCGAAATCCCTCTGCAGAAAAGCCGTCATAAAAACAAATATCAGCATTGCGATGGGATAAAAACGGTAAGGTATCGTCTGAAGAAAAATGTCGTATGCATTTTCGGTGGAGCCCACTATGTTCAATCCGTTCTGGATGAGGCCTACCTCATACCCTATCCAGGAGCTTACGATAAAAATGCTTGCGACGGGAGCCGCGGTTGCATCAACAAAGAAAGACAGTTTCTCACGCGAGATCCTCATCTTGTCGGTTACTGGCCGCATCAGATTTCCCACTACGAGGGAGTTTGCATAATCATCAAAGAAGATCAGGATACCCGAGAACCATGTTGCAATTAAACTCGAGCGCCTCGTTCTCGCAAAGCTGGTAACAAGGTTTGCTATGCCGCGTGTTCCCCCGCTCTTTGAGATAAGTCCTATCACACCTCCGAAAAGCAATGTAAAAACAATCACCTGAATGTGCGAGGTATCGGCAATGGCGTTAATTATATACGTATCTATTAGTCGTAAAAAACCGGTAAGCGGATTATAGTCGTAAATAAAAACAGCTCCAAGGTAAACCCCCAGCATGAGGGAAACTACTACCTGCCTGAAGATCAGAGCGAGAATAATTGCGACCAGCGGCGGAAGAATGCTAAGTATGCCGGGAAGAACCCTGAGACTTGCTTCCGTTTTATAGCCGGGAAGACTAATGCTAAAATCGCCTGTACTGCCGAGCGACAGAGAAGTATCAGCAGTTCCTTTTGTTATTTTTAAGAAGAAGTTCTGCGATTTTCCTTCCGAGGTAAAAGTAATCGGGGTGCTGCTCACCGAATCCGGGAGTCCCGTTACCTTCACTGAAAAATTAATATCTTCAAGTACAATAGATGATGTAGTGATTTTCTGCGGAAAGCAGACTGTGGAAAGTAACAGAAAAATCAGAATTGGTTTCAAAAGATACCGTTGTATTATCTTCTGATAAGGTTATTATTTGAAGTGGAAATATAAACCCCCTGAGGAAAAAATCAAAAATATTTTTTATAACTTTGTACTAATCTTAAACGGGTTTTATTTATCAGATGAACAAATCCTTATACTCTGTTGTAATTCTGCTGTTTATACTGACCTCCTGCGGTCCGATTAACAGAAAGAAACAGTATGACAACAATCTACCCGGAATAGTAAAAGAGGTGATTGCGGGGACTGATACGACATCGCGCTTTCGGTACTGAGAGATAAGGAAATTCCCCCGGCTGCTAATCCGAACTCAATAAAAGAAGATACCTTCAGCTTTGGAGGTAAACGCTATTACTCTATACTGGCAGAATATCCCGACCCGATTTATAACCGTTTTGCGATAATCGATACAAATTATAATGTACTCCTGGTGGATAAGTCGCTGAACGGTTACTTATCAGAATCGAAGGTGGAAACTGATCATCTGAGTTTTATAAGGGTGGAAGAGAATTTTTTATCGCAGGATGTCCTGGGACTAAGAAGAGTCAGTCTTTATTCCGTCGATGATGAAGGTGAGGCCCAGCTTGTATTCAGAACATACACCGAACTGCGGGAACCCGATATAACATACAAACAGGATATTGTACAGATCAGACCGAAAGAGATTAATACCATTATATACAGCACTGATCCTGCGAAGTCCGATATAAACACAGGATCAAGACCTTTTTCTTTTTGATGTGAATACAGGGAAAGTATATAAGCAATGATGCTGTCTTCGATGATTTCGTTCTTTCGGAAGTCAACAGCTACTCTTCCGAAACGAATAAACCCCAGATAATAAGCCGCGAATCATATTTACGACAAAGAGGTATTACTCCTTCTGAAAAAACAACACCTCATAAGCTCGGTAAATTCTCTATGCCGTTGTCAGATGAATGGAACGAAGTTAAGGATGTTAAGATTACGGGACTACTAAAGTATCCGGAGCCGGGAACAAAATTTATCAATAATCATTACGGGGCGGAAATATCGGTAATTCAGATACCTCCGGATGATTCTGCAGAAAGTTATATCAGCTATCCCCTGGAAAATGTCTCCGCAGGCAACTACAGGGTCAGGTTCAGCGAGAAAGTTGCCGGAGGTAAGTATTTCTACCAGTTCTTCGAGTACAGCTGCGGTAAAGAAAAGTTTCTGCTGATCCTTCAGACATTAAAAACCACCTATGATCAGTACAAAGACGACTACCAGAATCTTATCAACTCATTTTCAATGGACTGCTGATGTACAAAATGCTTTTATTCATAAAGAAATCCGATGACCCGAATATTATCAAGCACTTCAGGGACTTCACCGTTCCGATATTAAATGAACTCTCCGGAAAAGAGATCAAACCCGCAAAGGTGGAAAGCAGTCTGCTTCTTGAGCAGAAATACACATGGTTTTGTGAGGTTACTGTAGATTCACGTGATGAATGGAACCGGCTTATGGCCTCGAAAGATGGGAAAAAACTCAACAAGGATCTGATGGACTTTCATCAGAGTATAGATATTATTTTTGTAAATGATGAAGAGGAATTATGAACCTGTACTTAGTAAGACATGCAGATGCCGAAAAAACTCAGCCCGGAAAACGGGATGAAGAGAGAAAACTTCTTAAGGAAGGAAGAGAGAGGATAAAATCTGCAGCCAAAGGATGGATGTATATTATTAACAAGCTGGACCTTATCTGCACTTCACCCTATGCACGTGCGCTGGAAACGGCTGAGATAATAGCCGAAGTTTTTGAATATGAAAAAGAAATAATAAAAGATAAATCACTCGGAGCCGGCTGCTTCACGAAAGATCTCATAACTCTGGTTAATTCACTTGATGCAGAAAATATTATGGTGGTGGGTCATCAGCCCGATCTTTCGGAGCACGTTTCAAATCTCATTTCATCATCGGGAGCACTGGTGGATTTCAAAAAAGCTGCAATAGCGAAGATCTCATTCAACGGAAAAGCTAACTTATCGAAAGGCTATCTCGAATACCTCATCCCAGCAGAAGCAATCGTAAAATAAAAAACCGGGTAGCCATTACACAGGCTTCGTGCTTACCGCTGCTTCCTTCCGGACCTGACGGGGTTAGGCACTAACTTGTTAACAGCACCCGGAAATTTCTTTATAAAATTTCTAAAAGCGAGGTTCCAATTTTTGAAAATATAACTTATGGATCAAGTTATTTAGAGATAATTATTTTCTCTTTTTCTTCTGTTCTGAAAGTGTGTTTCTCTCCCAGAACATCCCATCCACTGAATCCCTGTATCGATTTTATCCTTCTCCGCAAGCTCTATTCTTTTCTGCGCAAGCAGACAGTACTGCTCATCGATTTCAACTCCGCAGAATTTTCTTCCAAGTTTTTTTGCCGCTGCAGCCGTAGTACCGGACCCCAGGAAGGGATCAAAAACCATATCACCTTCATTGGAGCTGGCAAGAATTATTTTAGCGAGCAGCTTTTCCGGCTTTTGCGTAGGATGTTCAGTATTCTCGGGCATCGACCAGAATGGAACAGTGATATCTGTCCATATATTTGAAGGATGCGTAATCCTGAAGTTCGCGTTATCGTCCTCCACCCAGTCTTTCGGTTTCCCGTTCTCCCTGTAAGGAGCCAGAACTCTCCGTTTTACTTTAACATCCTCAATATTGAATTTATATTCGTCGCCTTTAGTAAAATACCAGATATCCTCAGAACAGTTCTTCCAGTTTGCTTTTGCTCCTCTTCCCTTTTCCCGCTCCCAGGTGATCCTGTTACGAAGTGTAAAATATTTAGAGCCGGCATTATAGATCGCCGCCGAAGCCCGCCAGTCGCCGCAGATATATATCGAGGCATCGGGTTTCAGAAGTCTTACAAGTCTGACTTAGCCAGCTTTCCATCCATTCCTGGTATTTGCCCGAGTCTACGATATTAAAGGAGTTGGTATTAAACTTCTTATAGATATTATAAGGCGGATCTACAAAGAGCAGATCGACAAATGAGCCGGGCAAAAAATCAAGAACCGTAATCAGATCCTGGTTGATAATTTTATTCGTTATGGAATCTTTTGTAACGGAAGAGGATAATTTTATAAGAGATGCTTTGAGTTTCTTTTCTTCACCCTTAAATATTTCAAGTGTGCGGTTATAGGGTGCTTTTTCTTTCTTTGGCAATGTATCAGGTCTGATTGGTTAATTTATTGAATTTCTTCCTGATAATTTCCAGTTCTTTTTCAACAATTTCAACTTTTTGTGAAAGTTCGTTACCAAGATTCCTGACACTGTCGTTGAAGATACCCGATTTGGCTGCATTTTCAAGCTTAATGCTTATATCCGAAATGACATCCATACCAAGAGTAAGACTGCTGCCCTTTAGTTTATGAGCATTAAACTGCAGTTCTTTTGCATTTTCATCATCTATAGCATTACATATAAGGTTTATTGTTCTCGGAAGTTCAGTTATATATACATCAAGAAGTTCGATCATGAACGCGGCGTCTTCGTTTGAATCAATATCCTGGAGAAAACTAATTTTGCTTTCATCAATGATGTTCAACTGCCGGCTATCCGATTTCCCATTACTTTTTAGTTTTGCTTCACCCCATTTACGGAGACATTCTCCGAGCTTTTCCTGGGATATCGGTTTTTGTAAGAAATCTTCCATACCTGCCTCCAGACATTTATCTCTGTTTTCTTCAATATCATTCGCAGTCATTGCCACTATAACGGGCTGATGTTCTTTAGAAATTGCACTTATTATCAGTTTTGAAGTCTCTATCCCATCCATCTCAGGCATGAGCATATCCATAAGAAGCAGATCGTATTTTATATTCTGAACCGCATCCAGCACTTCAAGTCCGTTGGCTGCCACATCTCCTCTGTAGCCTAATCTCTCCAGCATTTTAAGAGCAACCTTCTGATTCACTACGTTATCCTCAGCTAACAGTATTCGTAAAGGATATTTTACAGCCAGAAGATTTTCCTGCTTACTGCGGGACTTATTATCACCGCCAGCATTAAGGAGTTGTTTTAGTGTATCTCTCAGGCTGTTATGCTTTATAGGCTTATTGATAATTGATACCAGCGGGTCCTTATCGGACGCACTCCTTTTAACCTTCTTCGACATCATTCCCAGTACGACTACAGGGATATGAGCTCCATTTTTGTAAGTTCTGATTTGTTCTACAAGAGCCAGACCATCCATCATAGGCATATGATGATCAACAATAATAACATCAAACTGGTCTTTTTTAATAAGGTCGAGCGCTACCCGTGGATAAATTGTCCTGATGGGTATCATATTCCAGGCAAGAACCTGTTCTGTAATTGATTTCAGCGAAATCTCATTATCATCGATTATAAGAACACGTTTATTCTCTAGTTCCTTGATCTTCTGCTGATATATTTTCGATTGAAGTTCCACTGCTTCAACGATGATCGTAAAATAAAAACTGCTTCCCTGATTAACTATACTTTCCATCCACATCTTACCGCCCATTAGTTCGGTAAGCCGTTTACTTATCACAAGTCCCAAACCCGTACCGCCATAAGATCTGTTAATGGAAGCATCAAGCTGGGTAAATGCCTGAAATAGTCTGTGCTTTTTATTCTCAGGAATTCCTATTCCCGAATCTTTTACACAGAATTGAATTTCGTATTTGTCACCATCTATTCTTGCCGAGTTGATTGTAACAAGCACCTCGCCCTCTTCAGTGAACTTAACAGCATTACTCAGCAGGTTCGTTAAGATCTGTCTTACCCTGGTTACATCCCCCTTAATTGTAGAAGGACAATCGGGATCCAGACTATAAACCATATCCAGTTTCTTTTCTGCCGCACGTGTGGCCAGCAGATCAAGAGAATCTTCTATGCAGTCTCTGAGTTTAAATGGGTGAGATTCTATCTCAAGTTTTTCCGACTCTATCTTCGAGAAATCAAGCAGATCATTAATAATCACAAGAAGCTGATCGCCGCTTAATCTGATTGATTCGACATACTCTTTCTGTTCGGTAGTCAGCTCTGTGTCGAGCAGGAGTCCCGTCATTCCTATAACTCCGTTCATCGGAGTACGTATTTCGTGACTCATTGTGGCAAGAAACTCACTTTTAATTCTTGCGGCATTCTCTGTTTCGATTAATGCTTTATCGAGCTCGTAGTTTTTCTTTATGAGTTCATTTTTAATGTTATCCTGCTTAATTACGGCACCGATAGTTGCCGCCATTGTTGAAAGGAAATATTCCTCATCTTCGTTCCAGAGCCTGATCGCTGCGGCAGTCATCAAATCCTATAAATCCCCAGTACGCCCCATCAATCATAATAGGTACAAGCAGGATTGATTTAATATTTCTGTCAACGAAAACTACTCTTTCCTCCGGGGGCAGTTTTTTTATAAGGAACTTAAGTGTCTTTCCTTTTTCAAAATTCCCGTAAAAATCGAGCGAGGCAAACCTTGAATAAGAAAGCCTCTGCAGAACGGGATTTTTTAACTGCGACTCAGAATTCACTGAGGACCATTCGTACTGTATACTGACATACATTTCGTCCGTCTCATCGTTAACCTGGTGCTTATAGATATATACCCTGTCAACTTCCGCCGCCATACCAAGTATACGCAGTGCTTTAGATAATCCGTTGTCAATATCGGTTTTGGATATCGCTGTTTTTGTTGCCTCTGCAATACCCTGCAGCAGGCGGTCTTTTTTTCTGAGAAGTCTTTCGTTGGATTTTCTTTCAGATATATCCCTGAGGATACTGAGAAGAAACTTTTTCCCGTTTAAGTCATTTATGAATGTATTTGAAACCTCCAGGTCTATCAGCATTCCGTTCCATAATCTTACACTTGATTCATACTTAGATCGAAAAGAGTTCTCTTTGAAGAAACTTTTATATTTTTCAAGCGCATCCCGGCCGGTAATTTCATCATAATGAGTTGAGAGAAGCGTACCCTCAATCTCTGCTTTATGTTTATCTATCATCCGGGCATATGCATCATTACACATAAAGATGTAACCTTCTTCATCTGTAAGCAGCATACCTTCCGAAGATTTATCCCATATCATATGAAAAGTGTTTTCAGACGATTCAAGTTTCTTCTGATCTTCGATACGCTTACTGATATCCCTTAAAGTTGCCTGCGCAAAAAACGTTCCTCCGAGTTCAATCACTCTTCCATTAATTTCTACAGGGATGATACGTCCGTCTTTGTGCACTATATCCAGCTGGAAGATTATTTCCTCTCTTCCCCGAAAAAGATTTAATATAAGGTTTGTGTACTCGTAAATTTTACGCTGAGGGATGAATTCGGTAAACGATTTTCCGGCAATTTCATATGGCTCGTAGCCGGTTAATTCTTTACAGGAAGGACTTATATAAGAAATTTTTCCGGAAGCGGATAATCTTAAGATTACATCCAGCGAAGCCTGGGTTACCAGGTTAAATTCAAGATAAGCTTCCCGATAGCGCTCTATGGCCGAAGATAAATCGCTCAGGGTCTCCTTAGCTATGGAATCATGGCCATTTAGCTTCAGTTCCTTTAAGAGATTCTGAAGTTGATGTAATTCTTCCAGGTTTTGTTCAATATATTGTAAATTTTTCTTCAAAGAAAGTAAAATTCACCTCGATAAATACCTGCATTGTATGGTTTATTTATAAATGTCCACTATTATGAGACATTTCTGGTAACATGTCACAAATTTTATTCCATAAAAGAAATATTTCCGGGTTTTTAAGCTTTATCCCGATTTTTAGGCCGTGTACTCAAGCTACTTATAGACAAGCTGGAAACTGGGAAACGGATAAGTAGGGCTAGAGTCCAGGGTTAATTAAGTTGGCATTTAATAGTTAAACGGGAAAATGATGGTCCGCTCCCCGCCTACTCGTAATTGCTAGTGGAGCGGAGCGATCTATTACCGTAACTGTCATTTTCCTCTGGTTTGCTTAGCAGGCAAGTATTCTCTAATTTTGATCATAATTTTTATTGAATTCTGGAGAAAATTTCTTTATGAAACGAACGATAGTAACAATGCCGGGTGATGGTATTGGTAAAACTGTATTACCTGAGTCATTAAGAGTTCTTGAGGCTGCCGGGTTTGAAGCTGAATATGTTCATGCCGATATCGGATGGGAATTCTGGTGTAAAGAAGGAAATGCACTGCCGCAAAGAACACTTGATCTTCTGGAAAAACATAAAATCGGATTATTCGGAGCAATTACATCAAAGCCTAAAGATGCAGCAGCGAAAGAATTAAAGGAGGAATTAAGAGATCAGGGATTTGTTTATTTCAGCCCGATAGTAGGATTAAGACAGCATTTCAACCTCGACCTGTGTATCCGTCCCTGCAGGTCATTCAAAGGAAACCCTTTAAATTTTATTAGAAGAGACGCAAAAGGCGGATTCGAAGAACCAATGGTAGATGCAGTTATCTTCAGGCAGAATACTGAGGGATTGTATGCGGGAGTGGAGTGGACAAATCCACCTAAGGTTGTAAGGGATGCTCTCGAAACTCATCCTAAAATGAAGGCTTTCAAGCAGGTACCGAGTGAAGATATGGCAGTATCTACCAGGATAATGTCGAGGAATGCCTGTCAGAGAATTATTCGCGCAGCATTTGAATATGCAAAAAAATATGATTATAAGAATGTCACGGTTTGTGAGAAACCGAATGTACTTAGAGAGACTTCGGGAATGATGCTGAATGAAGCGAAAATAATCGCAAAAGAATATCCGGGAATAGATCTGTGGGATACGAATATCGATGCCCAGATGATGTGGCTGACGAAAAATCCGGAGATTTATGGCGTCGTTGTTGCTGAGAATATGTTTGGCGATATTATAAGTGATGGATTTGCAGGACTGGTTGGCGGTCTGGGTTTCGCATGCAGCGCAAATATAGGTGAAGACGTTGCAGTGTTTGAACCTACTCACGGATCAGCACCAAAATACCAGGAACTTAATCCTTCAATTGTAAATCCAATTGCGATGTTCCTGAGCGCCTGTATGATGCTTGATCATATAGGAGAGAATGACAAAGCCGAGAAGATAAGAACGGCTATCGCAAAGGTTATTGAGGAAGGTAAAGTTAAAACTTACGATATGATGAAGTTGAAAGGTAATGCTGAGGTGTTTAAGCATGGAGCCTGCACTACGCAGCAGATGGCCGATGCAGTGATAGCTGCGATGTAATGTCACCTCAAGGCACCTAAAAAAGCATCTGCTCTTATTTATAAAAAGAATGACCGTGACACAGCAAAGCAATATCTTAGTAAGCTGTTATAGTTAGTTTCATAATCAAGGGAGGTTATCATTATGAACGGAATTATACTCATTATCCTTGCTATTGTATTTTACGCAATAGCTTACCGTTTATATGGTACATTCATTTCCCGCAAGCTTAAAGTTAACGCAGAGAAGGAAACCCCGTCGCATTCAATGTACGACGGAGTAGATTACGTGCCTGCAAAATCACCTGTCTTGTTGGGACATCATTTTGCATCAATTGCAGGGGCAGGACCGATTGTGGGTCCCGTAATTGCGGCCGGCTTCGGCTGGATTCCGGTTTATATCTGGGTATTATTCGGAGCAGTATTTATCGGAGGGGTTCACGACTATACCACCATTATTGCATCTATACGACATCAATCAAAATCCATCGGGTATATAATTGAAAAATATATAGGAATAAGCGGTAAAAAACTATTCCTCTTGTTTGCCTGGGCCACGCTTATTCTTGTTGTAGCTGTATTTGCAATTATAGTAGCGGATACATTTGCAAGCATTCCCGCAGCAGGAACATCATCAATCCTGTTTATGCTTCTTGCAGTAGTCTTTGGTTTTGCGATATACAGAATCAAAGTTCCATTATGGATCGCATCCATAGTGGGTGTTGTTCTTTTATTCGGCTGTATTCCATTGGGCGAAATGTTCCCGCTCCACTTATCTAAACTTACCTGGGAGTTTATTCTTTTTGGTTATATCTTCATTGCATCGGTAACACCTGTATGGATTTTACTGCAGCCGCGCGATTATCTGAATTCATATTTCCTCTACGCTTTAATGCTGGGCGGAGTTGTAGGAGTATTCTTCGCTTCACCCGAGATGAACATTCCTGCTGTTGCAACTTTTAGTCTTGATAAGGTTGGCTACCTCTTCCCTGCCCTGTTTGTCACAGTAGCTTGCGGAGCAGTAAGCGGTTTCCATTCCATAGTTGCCAGCGGCACCACGGCCAAGCAGTTGAACAAAGAAACAGATGGAAAGCTAATCGGTTATGGAGGTATGCTTATAGAAGGAGTGCTCGCTGTGCTGGCTTTGATCGCAGTATCTGCTCTGGGAAGCACACAGTTTACAGACATTCTGATAAATAAGGGTCCTGTTACGGCATTTTCAATCGGAGTTGCAGCTTTTATAGAAAGTATACCCATTCTCCCGGTAACTGCTTCAACAGCCACCAACTTCGTAGCCCTTGCGGTTGCTGCTTTCGCATTAACGTCGCTTGACACCGCTACGAGACTGGGTAGATACTGCTTCCAGGAATTTTTTGAGGTAAGCGGAAGCAAAGAACAGCCGTTTTTGGTTAAAAACAGGTTTGCGGCTACTGCCGTTACAGTAGCTTTCGGTGCTGCCTTAACATTCAGCGGTCAGACAATGTCCATCTGGCCTGTATTCGGGAGTGCCAATCAGCTTCTTGCCGCTCTTGCACTTCTGGCTATTACAGTATGGGTTGCCGACCTTAAGGAAAATTATCTTTTTGCCTTAATACCTATGATATTTATGTTCAGCGTTACATTAACGGCACTTGTAATGCTATTTTATACGAATCTATCGAACGGCCATTATATCCTTTCTTTCATTTCAGTACTTTTGTTTCTGCTTGCAGTACTTCTGGGTATAAAAGCCTATACGGTCCTGATTCACAAAAAACCTGATAAAATTAAGGAAGAATTAATCACTGAGTAAAAGAGGATTCAATGCGTGATAAGATATTAAAGATCTGGCCTGAAATGGACTGGATAAAAAATGAAGAGCTGAAGGAAAAAACCATACAATGCTGGATTTATGCTGTGGAGAACAGCATTCTTTCTACTGAAGATCTGGAGGTGATTCCCTTCTCACTGCTTATTAAAGATTGTAAAATATCTTTTATGAATCACAAGAGAACCGCAGTACAGCTATCTGTAGATATAGCCAACAGAATGAAGCAAAACTTCGGTGAGGAGATAAAGATCGATATGGATTTGCTTATCTCAGGAGCAATACTTATTGACGTCGGTAAGCTGCTCGAATATGATAAAGTAGATGGGAAACTCACTACCAGTAAAGCCGGTAAACTATTAAGACATCCTTTCAGCGGTGTGTCAATAGCCGACCGTTTTGGCCTGCCGCCGGAGGTACAGCATATAATAGCATATCATGCAAAAGAAGGAGATCTTGCTAAGAGAAGTGTTGAAGCAATAATAGTGCATCACGCGGATTTCGTTTCATTCGATCCATTTAAAGCATAATACTGAAATGCAAGTGATAGACATAGGAGTAAAGAATGACTCAGACTTTAATTGAAAAAATAGCAGAGAAATATGCGGTAGGACTTGAACCCGGACAGAAAGTACACGCAGGTGATTACCTTTCAATCCGTCCCGCTTATGTTATGACACACGATAATACTGGTGCTGTAATACCTAAGTTCAAATCTATAGGCGCAAGTAAACTTGCCAACCCGCGGCAGGTTGTCCACACGCTCGATCATAATGTTCAGGATAAAAGCGAAAAGAATCTTGAAAAATACCGGAAGATAGAAGAATTCTCAAAAAGTATGGGAGCCGATTTCTATCCCGCTGGTCGCGGGATCGGACACCAGATCATGGTTGAGGAGGGTTATGCCTGGCCGGGAAATATGGCAGTTGCTTCAGATAGTCATTCTAATATGTACGGCGGGATTGGATGCCTCGGAACTCCTGTTGTCAGAACTGATGCCGCTGCTCTTTGGGCTACCGGAAGGACATGGTGGCAGGTACCCCCCATTGCGAAAGTTGAATTAAAAGGTAAATTGAGGAAAGGCGTAACAGGCAAAGATCTGATAATTGCACTCTGCGGTTTCTTCAACAATGATGAGGTGCTTAACCACGCTATCGAATTTACCGGCGAGGGAGTAAAAAATCTTTCTATTGAGGAGAGACTGACAATAGCCAATATGACCACTGAATGGGGAGCGCTGGCTGGAGTTTTTATAATCGATGAAAGAACAATCGATTGGCTGAAAAAGAGAGCGGAGTTCGTTTCAAAACGCGGTCCTGAAAATGTAAATTCCGATGCCGACGGCAACGGTACTCATCCTCGAATGAACCTTCAACGCATTGAAGAACTTGAAAAAAATACTCTAAAGGCTGATAAGGACGCATTTTATGCAAAAGAACTGACAATTGACTTATCTACTATTGAACCGCTTGTTTCGGGCCCTAATACTGTTAAGACAATGACTCCCGTTTCCGATCTGAGCAAAGTTAAAATAAATAAGGCCTACCTTGTATCCTGTGTAAACAGCAGAGTTGATGATATTGCGGAAGCAGCTGCAATTGTTAAAGGAAAGAAAGTGGCTGAAGGAGTTCAGTTCTATATCGCCGCCGCTTCAAGTGAAGTACAGGCTGAGAGTGAAAAGCAGGGCTACTGGCAGACCTTGGTTGAAGCAGGGGCAATTCCACTTCCTCCCGGATGCGGTCCCTGTATAGGATTGGGAGTTGGACTGCTTGAGGACGGTGAAGTCGGTATATCTGCCACCAACAGAAACTTCAAAGGAAGAATGGGTTCGCCTGAATGCGCAGGCATATCTTGCTTCTCCCGCAGTTGTTGCTTCATCAGCTATAGCGGGAAATATTTCTTACCAATGGAAAGAGCAGAATCAGAAGCTGCTGGGAGAGATAAAGGTTAACGAAAAACAGGAATCTGAGTCAATTGAAGTTAAAATCATAGATGGATTCCCTAAAGTCCTTAAAGGAGAACTTATCTTCTGCAACCAGGATAACCTGAATACCGACGGAATATATCCCGGCAAGTACACATATATTGATGATTTTACACCCAGGCAGCAGGCTGAAGTGGTGATGGAAAATTATGATCCGGAATTTGGTAAAATTGTCAATGAAGGTGATATACTTGTCGGGGGCTTCAATTTCGGTACAGGATCATCACGTGAACAGGCTGCCACAGCTTTGAAATACAGAGGAATTAAACTGGTTATAGCCGGATCATTCAGTGAGACATATAAGCGGAATGCTCTTAACAACGGATTCCTGATCATCGAATGTCCAAAGCTTGTCAATGATCTCAAGACAAAGTACGGCAATGATAAATTAACTGTTAAAACGGGCATTACTGCTGAAGTAAATTTTGTAAAATCAAAAATCATTGTTGATCAGAAAACTTATAATATTGATTCCGTTGGTGTACCGGCGCAGGAGCTCATTGTCTTCGGCGGACTTGAAGAATGGGTGAAGAAAAACCTTTAACCAACAAACATTGCTTCATCCTAATAAAATCAGGATTAGCAATAACTAACAATCTATCAATTAAACAATAGAACAATGAACAAATCCTTATCAAGAACTATATCTGAATTTGCTGTAAACTTAAAATATGAAGACCTCCCATCGGAAGTAATTAACCAGGTAAAACGTTTTCTGTACGATTCTATCGGCTGTGCCTTCGGCGGTTATCACACAAAAGACGTGAAGATCCTCAGGGACATTTACCTTGAAATGGGTGGTAAACCTGAGGCAACTCTGATCGGGTTCGGAGATAAAATACCAGCGGTCAATGCAGCCCTGGTTAATTCATTAATGATACGTGCACTCGACTTCAATGATATCTACTGGAAGGAAGATCCTTCTCATCCCTCTGACCTCATACCGGCTGCGCTATCTCCGGCAGAGATGGTCGAGGCATCAATGAAAGATGTTATAACGGCTATTGTTCTTGCATATGAATTTGAACAGAGGATGTGTGAGTTTGCAGTGCCCGGTATAAGAGAACGTAAATGGCACCATGCTGCACTTACTCAGTTCGTATCACCTATAGTTGCCGGAAAAGTACTGGGATTAAATGTAGATCAGATGGTAAATGCCATTGGCATAAACGGAAGTCACAACCACACAATCGGCTGCCCAACTGCAGGAAAACTTACAATGATGAAGAATACGGTTGATCCTATGGCAGTGCAGTCAGGTGTATTCGCCGCATTGATGGCGCAGAGAGGCTATACCGGTACAGAAGCAGTATTTGAAGGCAAAGAAGGATTTATGGATACTTTCCTTGGATGGAATGCTAAAGAACAGAATATCTCTCCGGTTAAGATGCAGGGACGTGACGGCATATCAGAATGGAAGTGGAATATTGAAAAACTGGTCGGAGGACTGGGGGAAAGCTATAAAATAATGGAATGCGGAATGAAAGCTTTCCCTACAGAAGCACTTACTCATACTCATCTTTCAGCCACGTTAAACGTTGTAACTAAAAACAATATCTGTTTTGATCAGATAGAAACAGTAACCCTCACCACTCTTGGCGCAAGCTTATGATATTCTGTTTGATCCGCATAAATACAGGCCGGAATCGAGAGAAACAGCTGATCACTCACTGCCCTACTGCATTGCCGCTGCTCTTGTCGATCACAAAATTACTACGCAGTCATTCTCAGATGAAAAGATGAAGGATCCCAGAATATGGGAAGTGATAGACAGGATCAAAGGCGAGCCTTCCCAGGAATTTGAGAAGATGTTTCCTGCAAAGCAGCCCAGCAAAGTTATAGTACGTACTAAAGATGGTAAAGAATATTCAGAATACCTTGAATATCCAAAAGGCGACCCCAGAGAACCGATGACAATGGAGGATCTGGAAAATAAATTCAATGCTTTATCAGAAAAGCTGTTGATTCCCAGGAGACAGAAGGAAATCAAAGAACTTATTTTCAAATGTGAGCAGATGACTGCCCGGGAATTTGTAGACAAGTTGACTGTAATTCCCTGAGATTTATGTTTCATTTCATCAAAAGGACAAGAGTTTACCCTTAATTTGCTAAATTTGGATATGATAAATTATTGTTATTGCGGACATTCAAAGCGTTCAATCCAAATAATAAAGAAACAAAATGAAGACAAGCATTAATAAATCTTCCGCAGGAAAAAGAGGAGATTCTGTACGATCTGACTGCTATTTTGAGTTAACAAAGAAGAACTCAGGAGGGATCGTAATAGATGTGCAGAGTAAAGTTGATGTAATGTACGGGGAAGTAATTAAAAAGCAGATCCTCGATATGTGTAAATTCTTCAGCCTTAAAAATGCAGAAATCCTGATGGAAGACAGCGGAGCACTGCCCTTTCACAATTGCTGCCAGGTTTGAAATGGCAGTTAAGAAACTGATGCCTGAAACTATAACAGAATACCTCCTCCCTTTCAATAAGAAAAATCAGTATAAATCTTCAAAGGATAAACTAAGAAGAAGCAGGTTGTACCTTCCGGGTAATGAACCGAAGTTTTTTATAAATGCGGGACTGCATTCTCCCGATGGTATAATCCTCGACCTTGAAGACAGTGTTGCTCCTTCAGAAAAAGAAGCGGCACAGTTAATCGTTAGAAATGCTCTTCGTTCTGTTGATTTTTACGGAGCCGAGAGGATGGTAAGGATAAATCAGCTCCCGAAAGGATGCGGAGACCTGAAATATATTGTTCCTCATAATGTCCACGTAATCCTTATTCCGAAATGTGAATCTGCGGATCAGGTCATTCAGATTGAGAAGGAAGTTGCAAGATTGAAGAAAGAACATAATGTAAAGAATGAGATTTATTTTATGCCTATAATCGAAAGTGCTCTTGGGGTGATTAAAGCTTATGAGATTGCTTCTGCTTCAAAGTATAATTGCGCACTTGCAATCGGACTGGAAGATTATACCGCAGATCTTGGCACTCAAAGAACAAATGAAGGAAGAGAAAGCATATTTGCCCGTCAGATGCTTGTTAACGCTGCGAAAGCTGCCGATATCCAGGCAATAGATACGGTATTTTCTGATGTAGGAGATATGGAAGGTCTTCGTCAAAGTGTAATTGAGGCTAAGTCCCTTGGTTTTGAAGGAAAAGGATGTATTCATCCACGCCAGATCCAGGTTGTGCACGAAGCTTTTGCACCAACTCAGGAAGAAATTGAAAAGGCAAAGAAAATCGTTCTTGCATTCGAAGAAGCAGAACGTAAGGGATTGGGGGTGGTGTCCCTTGGCAGCAAGATGATCGATCCCCCTGTAGTAAAACGTGCACAAAGGACAATAGATCTTGCAATCTTAAATAACCTGCTTAATGAAAAGTGGCGGGAATTATAATAACATAATAAACAGTGTTAAAAAAATGGATTTAGTAAAAAACGCGGCAGGAAGACTGGTTCCTAAGGAAATTAATGGTGAAGAACAGGTTCCATTTAAGGGTATAAATAAGTATAAACCTAAAGGGGGTAAGGCTAAACCTCCTATCAGAAGCTGCGTTGATTATCCGGCTGACGGAAATAAAACAGTAAAGAATTTAAAGGAAGCATTGAGGAAAGCCGGACTAAAGGACGGAATGACGATCTCCACCCATCACCATCTGAGGAACGGTGATGTGGTCACCAATATTCTGTTTGATACCATAAACGAAATGGGAGTAAAAAATATACGCTGGTTCCCCAGCGCTTCATTCCCGGTCCATGAACACCTGATCAAGTATCTTAAGAACGGAACGATCCATCATATCGAGGGAAGTATGAACGGGCCTTTGGGAAGATTTACCTCTGAAGGTAAAATGAAAGGTGTTGGAGTGCTCCGATCTCACGGCGGAAGATATCAGTCGATTCAGGATGGTGAGGTTCATATAGATATAGCTGTAATTGCAGCCCCAACCGCAGATCCTTTCGGTAACGCAACAGGAGATCGCGGCCCATCTGCATGCGGACTACTCGGCTTTGCACTAGGAGACTCTGAATATGCCGATAAAGTTTTTATCGTTACTGATAATCTTGTCCCCTTCCCCTGCGTTCCCTGGCAGATACAGGGAAACAACGTCGATTATGTGGTTCAGGTTGATACTCTTGGCGATCCTAAAAAAATAGTTTCCGGTACTACCGAGGTCACTAAATCACCTGACAGACTTCTAATTGCTGAATACGTTGCCCGTTTTCTTGACGAAGCCGGCATTATGAAAGATGGTTTCTCTTTCCAGGCAGGGGCGGGCGGAACAGCACTTGCCTTTGCTCTTTTTTTGAAGGAAAGAATGAAGGCTAAAAATATAAAAGCCAGATTCGTCCGCGGCGGCAGTACAAAGTACCTTGTTCAGATGCTTGAGGAAGGACTGACCGATTATATACTCGACGGTCAAACCTTCGATCTTGAAGGGGTAAGGAGTATGCGGGAAAACGACGGCCACGTCAATACTTCTCCCTTTACAAGTTACAATTTTCATGGCAAAGGAAACTTTGCATCAATGGTTGACGCTGTTGTACTCGGTGCAACAGAAGTTGATGTTAACTTTAATGCGAATGTTGTTACACATTCCGACGGATACCTGCTCCACGGGATCGGAGGATGGCAGAACTGTTTATTCTCAAAATGTACAATACTTGCAATACCTTCTTTCAGGGACCGGATCCCGGTAATAGTTGATGAAGTTACAACTCTCTGCGGTCCCGGTGAGTTAATTGACGTTATTGCAACCGAACGGGGGCTCTGCATAAACCCAAAGAGAAAAGACCTTCTTAAAGCGATGAAGAATTCTTCTATCCCGATAGTAGATATTAAAGAACTAAAAAAAGAGGTCGATAAGATCTGCGGCGGATCACCTGCAAAACCGAAGTTAAATAGAGATAAAGTTGTTGCAATAATTAAATGGGTTGACGGAACAATACTCGATTCTGTTTTTGAAGTAGCGTAATAACTCGAAACAGCACTCCGGATTTGCTTTCGCAGCATACAATCTGCGACCCTTAAGCTATAACCCGATTAGTACATTAAATTGGGAAAATCACCGAATCTTAATCAGCAGGCAGAAGTCCCTCCTTTTCAAATACTTCCATCAAATCTAATACTTCCTGTAGTAAAACTGAGCAAACCAAATGAATCCTTTTAATATTTTCTGAATCAAACCGTTTTGAATCATTATAAATTAAGAGAGGCAAAAATGTTAAAAACAAACCTTACCCATGTCCTTTCAGCGAAAGAACATTCAGAGCTGTTGAATGATAATGAAAATGTTATGATATGCTGCGGAAGAATGGGACCGATGTGCATTCCGGTTTATGAAGCTATGGAGGAATTAGAATCCGAATATCCGGGAGTAAAATTTGCCGACATGGCATTTGATTCACCTGATGCCAGTGTAATACGCAACCTTCCTGAAGCAAGGAGTTTTTCGGGACTGCCGTTTACCATCTATTATAAAAACGGGAAAGTGGTAGAGGCTACCAGCAGTATTCAGACAAGAGAACAAATAACTTCAATTCTGGATACTCACTTTAAAGAGGATCTTGACTCAGTAGCTTAATTTTTGATATTAACCGGAACACAAACTAAAATGAATTTTTATTTGGTTTGTGTTCCTCTTATTGAAATCTATAGGAAAAAATATGGATAACCATTTTGATGTGATTATAGTTGGTGCCGGACCTGCGGGACTTACAGCCGGAATTTATCTTTCAAGAGCAAAACTGAAAACTCTTATCATAAATGAAGGAGCTGTGGGAGGACAACTGGTGCTGACCCACGAGATCGCGAATTATCCAGGAGTTAAAAGCATAAGCGGTTATGAGCTGGCTCGTAATATGAAACAGCAGGCGCAGAAATTCGGATGTGTGATTAAATCCAATACTAAAATTACTTCAATAGAATTAAAAGATGACTTAAAGAAAGTTGTAGTTAACAAGAGGGATATTTATACATCAGATGCATTAATATTTACAACCGGCGGAAGATCAAGAAAAATCGGAGCTGTTGGAGAGGACCTGTTCAAAGGAAAGGGTATCTCTTATTGTGCAACCTGCGATGGCGACTTCTTTCAGGACAAAGAGATAATAGTTGTGGGAGGCGGAAATACAGCACTGGAAGAAGCAGTATCACTGACAAAGTTTGCATCAAAGGTAACTATAGTTCATCAGTTCGATCACTTCCAGGCGTTTGCGCATTATGTTGATGAGGCCAAAAGAAATGAAAAAATCAGCTTTATAATGTCATCAGAAATTACAGAGTTTATTGGTGATGAAAAGTTAGAGTTCGTTAAAATTCAAGATAAGATAACCGGGGAAATCTCAGAAATAAAAATTGATGGGGTTTTCATTTTCATAGGTTATGTTCCGAATACCGAATCATTGGAAGGACTTATTCAATTAAATCAATGGAAAGAAATTATCACAGATAAGGATATGAAAACTGATATACGGGGAGTCTTTGCAGCAGGCGACTCGATTCAGAAAAAATACCGCCAGGTTACCACTGCGGTTTCAGACGGAACTATTGCCGCGTTAAGCGCTGCAGAATTTGTAAATAATCTCAAAAGGGAGAGAGCTGAAGCTGAATTAGTGGTCTGAGAAAACGAACATTTCATCCCCCCTGCCTTCATCATAATAAAAGAAGAATATTTATCTTAACTTTGTTTAAGATCAAAATTCTTACTTCAATAAAAAATAAGTGAAATTTGGAACCCAGAGAGATATTAGAAAAATATTTTGGATATGAAGAATTCCGGGGTAAACAGGAAGATATAATCCGGAGAACGCTTAATGACAGGAAACATTCACTTGTAATAATGCCCACCGGAAGCGGGAAATCCCTCTGTTACCAGGTGCCCGCTCTATTAATGGACGGCGGAACTATCGTTATTAGTCCGCTAATTGCACTTATGCAGGACCAGGTTGATGCACTCCAGAAAAAAGACATCAGCGCTGCTTTCATAAATTCCACCCTCTCAAAACAGGAAAGAGATCAAAGACTAAAACAGTTTGTTCAGGGTAAAATAAAATTACTGTATGTTACTCCGGAAAGATTCCGTAAACCTGAATTTGTGAAAGAACTCCGGAAAGTTGATATATCACTTCTGGCAGTAGATGAAGCACACTGCATTTCGGAATGGGGACACGATTTCCGTCCCGATTATTCCAGGCTGGGTGAATTCAGAGAGTTAATGAATGACCCTCTGACTATAGCCTTAACGGCTACTGCCACCCACGAAGTACAGCAGGATATAATCAATAAGCTCCATCTAAATGATGAAGATGTTAAGATTTTCCACCAGGGAATTGAAAGACCCAACTTAAAGCTGGAAGCACACGATATCTTTGATGATAAAGAGAAAACCGAATGGATGCTTAAAATAATTGAAGAGTACAGTGGTTCTGGTATTATTTACTTTTCTCTTATCCAGACGCTTGAAAAATTCTCACTGCTATTGCGAGATAAAAAAATTCCTCATGGTATTTATCACGGAAAACTAATGGATAAGGAACGGAAACGAATGCAGAGGGAGTTCCTGAATGGAAAGCAGGACCTTATACTTGCGACTAATGCTTTCGGAATGGGCATCGACAAACCCGACATCCGTTTTGTCATACATGCGGAGGTTCCCTCTTCTGTTGAATCATACTACCAGGAAATTGGAAGGGCCGGCAGGGACGGGAAACCTTCCGACTGCCTTCTTCTTTACAAACAGGATGATCTGTATATCCAGATGGACTTTATAAAATGGTCAAATCCTGACGCAAATTTTTATTCCGCACTGTATGACCTGCTCAGAAGAGAAATATCTGCCGTCAATTCTCTCGGAGTTGAATACCTTAGAGAACAAATGAATTTCAAAAACCGGAGCGACTTCAGAATAGAGACAGCCCTTGGAATTTTTGACCGTTATGGTGTTACCGAAGGTTCAGTTGAAAACAAGGATCTCAGCATTACCAAAGAATTTCCCCCTGAGCTTGAAGATGAGGAAATGCTCAGTGAGAAGTTAATGAGCGATAACAAAAAACTACTTTCAATGGTCAATTACTTCAAAACTGATGACTGCAGAAGAGTTTACATCTCCGAATATTTTGGATTTCATGATGAGAAGCCATGCGGCAATTGTGACAATTGTCTAAAAAACTCAGCTATAATGGATTAGTCCGCCTCCTTCTGGGTAATTTGACCCGCTGCACATCAGATTTCCTTTAGCGTTTTTATCATAAATAATCATCAAACCAGAAAAGGAAACTTGAAAAATGAAACTTCCTTCTTCAATAACAAGATATGTTATTGCTTCTGCGCTTATTCTCCTGGTATTTCCAGCCATTGGAGAGGTACTTGAAAATCATCGGAAATGAGTGTATTAGACCACACAAATCAGATATTTGTGTTTAAGCTAATACAGGGGAATAATATTGATTAATTATAATTGCAAATCCAAAAAAGGCAGTCAAATGAAATTACTATATTATTTACTTTTTGCAATGTGTCTGACTTATGCAGGATGCTCCAATCAAAAGGATGATCAATTAAACAGTCATTTTCCTAATGAGACTAATAAACGCCCGACGGGAAAGGTTAAGGTTTCCGAGGATACACTTATAGGGGGCGATACCTTCGTAACTACCGGGCCGGCTGGAATGACGAATCAAAAACAGGGCAAGATTGTAATTATAGCTGATTCGGGCATGGCCCTGCCGGTTAAAATAAATGATGATAATAAAATTATGGCGCTGGGACTGAATGATAGTACAGTTTACGAGATTAAGAAAGACGGCGATCATACCGCACTTATCCGTCCGGATTCTAATAAAGTACTAAAGGATGGGAAAATGATGTTGTTAACCGATGATGGAGAGATGCTTGAGGTCAAACTGCTAGGTGGTAATATGGTTGTATTAACCAGAAATAATACTATGCTCCCTCTGGCAAAGAAATAAAACAGTTAACCGTTATGGTAAGACTAAGAATTAAAGCAATCTCTGCTCTTATTCATCCCCTTTATTTATTTACATTTCTGTCTTAATTTATTGTTAGTCATTTGGAAAAACAGATTATTTTATGGAAGAGAACATGCAAACAGGAACAACACTTTATATTAAGAATATGGTGTGCAACAGGTGCATCCGGGTTATAGAAGAAGAATTTGAGAAGCTTGGTCTGAACATAAAAAGTATCAGTCTGGGAGAAGTTAAGATAGAGGAAGAACTGGATCAGAAGAAGATCGATGAAATCAGGGATGTACTTGATGAAAACGGATTTGAGCTGATTGAAGACAAAAAAATGAAGATCATTGAACAGATCAAGGTCCAGATAATCGAATTAATCAGGGATGAGGAGAAAATTGCCGGAAGAATAAATATTTCAGATTATCTTTCAGAAAAAATTAATGCTGACTATCACTATTTAAGCACTCTATTCTCATCAGTAGAAAATATTACCATCGAACACTATTTTATTCTGCAGAAAATTGAAAGAGCGAAGGAATTACTGAAGTACGGGGAACTGACACTAAGTGAGATAGCATTCCGGCTTGGATACAGCAGCGTTGCTCACCTCTCTGCTCAGTTCAAAAAGGTCACGGGAATGAATGCCAACCAATTTAAAAATATGACAGAAAATACCCGCAAACCCCTGGATAATGTTAAATAAGCCCTGAATTGTGCCATTTTCTTCATAAAATCATATAACTTTTTTCAATAATTATATAACGTTTAAGGGAACCTCTCTTACTATATTTATACAGTAAATAATTTCAATTAAAACATCAGGACATATAAAATGACAACAAAAGAGATCAAAATTGAAGGTATGAGCTGCGGACATTGTGAAATGGCCGTCAGAAAAGAATTATCAAGACTCGACGATGTCAAAGTCAAAAAAGTTAAGATAGGTGAGGCTGTAGTAGAATACGATGAAACGAAAACAGATGAACAAAAGATATACAATGCAATTGAAGAAGCCGGATACAAACCTGTTTTAACCAGAAGTTAAATAAAAAACGGCTAATTCAACTATTCAGGAAAAATTGAAATGCAACCAGCATCTGAAGAACATAAAATGAATAATCCGGCAATTAAATCATTAACCTTACCAGTAGAGGGAATGACATGTGCCAGCTGTGTGGCAAGAGTGGAGAAGGCACTGAAAAAAGTAGAAGGAATTGGTGAGGTAAATGTTAACCTTGCCACCGAAAAAGTTACACTTTCCTTCGATCCTTCTCTTGCTGATGTTTCAAAATTCTCTAAGGTTGTCGAAGATGCGGGATATAAACTTATCCCTCCGGCAGTGGAAAAAAGATCTGATGAATCTTTTGAAATAGAATCGGCTTCTGATCTCCAGCATAAAGAATCGTACCTTAAACTAAGGAAGGAATTTATATTCAGCGCTGTACTTTCTATACCTATAATGATTGTCAGTATGCTTATGATGACCGGCTGGTTCCGGAACTTAATTCCGCTGACGATGGATGAAGTCAATAAACTTCTTTTTCTTGGTTCAACACTGGTAATTTTTATCTCAGGTAAAAGGTTCTTTACTTCCTCCTGGAAAATTGCAAAACATTTTTCTGCTGATATGAACACGCTGGTTGCAGTAGGCACAGGAACAGCGTATGTATACAGTACAATTGCTGTATTATTTCCTGAATTTCTGAATCTGACTAATGCCCAGGGGCATATCTATTTTGATACCGCAGTAATTATAATAACCTTAATACTGATGGGAAAACTTCTTGAGGCGAGAGCTAAGTCGAAAACTTCCTCAGCCATAAAGAAACTCCTTGGTCTGCAGCCTAAAACAGCAAGGGTCGTAAAGGAAAATCAACAGATAGACATACCCATAAAAAATGTAATTAGCGGTGATATTATTTTAGTACGTCCCGGCGAAAAGATCCCGGTTGATGCCTTAATAATTGAAGGCTATTCCTCTATAGACGAATCAATGATTACCGGTGAAAGCATTCCAGTAGAAAAAACCACCGGTGCTAAAGTGATAGGCGGAACTATAAATAAAAATGGCAGCCTTACTATAAAAGCAGAGGCAGTGGGTAAAGATTCAGTTATCTCACGCATTGTTAAGCTGGTTGAAGAAGCCCAGGGCTCAAAGGCTCCTATACAAAGTCTTGCCGACAAGGTTGCGTCCATATTCGTACCTGTGGTAATTGGAATTGCAGTGGTGACCTTCCTTATCTGGTATCTGATTGCAGGGATACCCTTTACGGCAGCGATGCTGAATTTTATAGCGGTAATGGTGATTGCATGTCCATGTGCGCTTGGATTGGCGACCCCCACAGCGATTATGGTAGGCACGGGTCTCGGTGCATCAAACGGAATAATGATAAAGAACGCTGAGAGTCTGGAGAGGCTGAATTCAGTGACGACTGTAATCTTCGATAAAACAGGGACAATAACTATTGGGAAACCTGTAGTTACAGATATAATTGTTAAAAACGGAACGGGTGAAAATGAACTGCTGCAGACAGCAGCTTCACTTGAATCGAAATCAGAACATCCTCTTGCAGCTGCAATTGTTGATTATTCTTCGTCAAAAAATATTGTCTTACAGGAAGTCAGCAGGTTCAATTCCCTTACCGGAAGCGGCATAGAAGCAAGTTATAATAATGCAGAGGTATTAATAGGTAATTCAGCTCTTATGAAAGAACGCGGAGTTGATATAGACGGAGATAGCTCGGCTGAAATTGAGAGATTAAGCAGTGAAGGAAAAACTCCCGTTTTTATCTCTCTGGATAAAAAGTTATCGGGAATTTTAGCAGTTGCAGACACTATCCGCAGTGAAACAAAAATGGTTGTGGCTAGTCTGAAGAAAAAGAACATTCAGTCTGTACTGCTTACCGGAGATAACAAAAAAACAGCCGATGCCATAGCTAAAGAAGCAGGAATTGAACAGATATTCTCAGAAGTAATGCCCTCGGATAAAGCTGAGATAGTCAAAAAACTTCAGTCGTATTGTGAAGTAGTGGCAATGGTAGGTGACGGCATAAACGACTCCCCCGCCCTGGCTCAGGCAGATGTAGGAATTGCTATAGGAACAGGGACCGATATAGCCATTGAAAGCGCCGATATTACTTTGATCAATGGAAATATTAAAGAGGTACTGAGCACTCTTAATCTGTCAGCAAGAACAATTAGCACAATTAAACAGAATCTCTTCTGGGCTTTTATTTATAATGTGATAGGAATACCGCTTGCCGCGTTTGGGTTGTTAAACCCGATGATCGCAGCAGCTGCTATGGCAATGAGTTCCGTAAGTGTAGTTTCTAATTCGCTAAGATTAAGAAAGGCTAAACTCAGCTAAGTCAGGATTCTCTAAGTATTCCCGCCAGACCCAGTTCAACTTTTTCTTCACAGAAGAAAGGTTCACCATATCTTTTATCAATCTGAAAGCCGTAAACCTGTGCTCTCGATTCAATATAACTGATGAATTCTGGTCGGCTTATGAAGGTCTCAGGCTCCTTGCTCCTCGGATTATGAAACTGGCTCTGATAACACTGAACGGCTTTCATTTTAGTTTCGAAACAATCAGAAATATCGACTATAAACGATGGCTCAAACTGGTATGTCTGCATATAATAATACAGTTTCCTTGGCCTGTAATGATTCTGACCCACTTCTCTGTCGAAAGTTTTTATTTTGGAAAGTCCTGTAGCAAACATTGCCTCTTTTACCAGACGACTGGTATATATGTGATCAGGATGGCGATCATTAAAGTAGGGAGCAAATATTATTTTAGGCCGATATTTCCTGATGCTCATAACAACCTTTATAAGGTTCTCTTTTTTCCTTTCAATATTTCCGTCAGGGATCTCAAGATTCTCCCGTACTGAAGCTTTCAGAATACCAGCAGCGAGGAAGGCCTCCTTCTGTCTTATTTCTACAGTCCCTCTCGTACCAAGCTCCCCCCTGGTAAGGTCAATTATACCTACCTTTAAATCGTTTTTCGTCAATTTAGCAATTGTACCACCCATTGCTAATTCCGCATCGTCAGGATGGGCTGCAAAAACAAGAACATCAAGATTCATTAATTCTCCCTCTAAAGTTAGTGATCTGAATTGGCAAACTTAACGAATTTTTTTTTTGGATTCCATTTACATGGTTTGTATATTATTTACAGTCCTTACGGACCAACAACGTCGAGCAAATAAAATAATTTTCAGGTACATTACCCACTGGTCAAAGAGCATATAATGCTATATCTCTTCCGAAATGCAGAGTTTAGCAGTATTCTATAATCAATTGAAAAAGTTTTAATTAACGCACAGCATACCTGACTGTGCGATTCAAATAACAAAATACGCAGGAGATATGAAGAATTATTATACTCTTTTCTTGCTCATTTTTCTTTTCTCATTTTCTCTCTCTTATTCACAGAACTATACCTGGCAGCTGAAACAATCCGGCAGTAGTCTGGGAGATCCGATCTGTGTGAATAACTGGGATGACAATATCATTTATTTTGGTTCAGGCAACAGACTCTACAGAAGTACCGATCGCGGTGAAACATTTTCACCCTACGGGAATACTATTCCTGGTGCTTCCGCGGTTAAATGTGTAATACAGAGCTCGTATGATGAGAATACATTTCTCATAGCAATCGAGAATTCTCAGCAGACTATGAAAACAACGGACGGCGGGACCACCTGGACATCAACAGGTTCTTTTTCATGGTATTATTTCGGAGTTCCAGTTCAGCAAGACCCTGCTCATCCCGATACGCTTTATGCAATGAACAGCAACCAGTTCAGGGCTTCATATGATTTTGGTTCAACCTGGACAACCATATCCTCTTCTCTCCCCTTTGGTTCTCCCTGCGATATCGATGTATTTCCTGACCAGCCAAATGTTATTATCGTCGGTGATAACGGCTATGGAATTGCAAGAAGTACTGATTATGGTGTTACCTGGACACACCCTTTCTCAACAAGTGGTGAGACCCCTATAATTGCTATCGACAAAAATATACCGGGAACTGTGTGGGCTACCAAATGGTCAGGCGGCGGTGGGTTCCTGAAATCAACAGACTATGGTCAAACCTGGCAGGCAATTCCCTATTTCACAGGAAAAAATATGTGGGGTTTATCCATAGCACCACAGCTTTCTGAATACTTAATCTGCGGGGAGTATTTCGGAAATAGTTATTTTACTCACGACGGAGGAGCAACCTGGACAGTGCTTAATAATCCAACCAGTAATTATGCATATCACGTTGTCGATACCGTAACCATATTTGCGGCTTTCGGGAACGGATTGTATAAGCTTGAATCACCCTGGTTCATACCCGTAGAACTCACATCTTTCACAGGAAAAGTTGTAAACGGCAAAGCTCAGTTGAACTGGCGTACGGCTACCGAAACTAATAACCGGGGATTCGATATTGAAGTGAGCACCGACAACAATACTTTTGAGAAAATCGGGTTTGTTCCCGGCTTCGGGACATCATCAGAGAGCCATTCTTATACATTCACTGCCGATATTCAAAGTTCAGAAAAATCATATTTCAGGTTGAAACAGGTTGATTTTGGCGGTAGTGCAGAGTATTCGAAAGTGGTTGAGGTAGTATCTCCTCTACCTTCTTCATTCAGCATTTCCCAGAACTTTCCGAATCCCTTTAACCCGACGACTAAAATAAATTTCAATGTACCCACGGATGCAAAGGTAAAGATTACTGTATATAACGCACTGGGACAAAAGATTACAGACTTGACAAATCGTCAGTATTCTGCCGGTAGACATGACATAAACTTTGCTGCAGGAAATCTTTCAAGCGGTTTATATTTTTATGTCATAGAGGCAAAAGGAAATGACGGATCGTCTTTTGTAAGCACAAAGAAGATGATGCTAATGAAATAATTCTGCTTTCAGGCTGCGGCTGTCTTAAAGTTGAGACTGTTATTTCACAGGATCCCCCTCAGAGAATTCTGATGATTGCTCCCCCCATCGAGATGACAAATTAACTTTAAAACAGCTCTTCCTGTCTAGGCAAGTTCATATCTTTTTATCACCAAAATGCATAATAAGAATGAAAATAAATTATTTACTACTAATTGTTTTTCTTTCCGCAGTAATATATGCCGGAGTAGATTTTTCTACAGGCATTTCGGGAGCTACCAGACTAAACGGTACTGGATGCGTATGCCATAATCTTAATTCCGACACTGGTGTACAGGTATGGATTGAAGGACCCGACTCCCTCTTTAGAGGCGAAACAGCAGAATATCATATATATTTGACAGGCGGCCCTATGGTAAAGGGCGGTTTTGACGTTGCTTCACGCTTCAGCACTCTTACAGCAACAGATCCCGGAACACAGCTTCTCGACGATGAGGTAACACACAACCAGCCGAGATCATTTACGGGAGATACCGTTTCATGGTATTTTAATTATACCGCAGCTGATTCCGTTGACTGGGATACTCTTTACTCAGCAGCGAATAGTGTAAACGGTGACGGGATTCCTTCTGACCTCGACCATTGGAATTTTGGTGATAATTTCCCGGTAAAAATACTCGAGATCGTTCCTGTCGAATTTATTTCTTTCAATGCTGCAGTTAATAATGGTGAGGTTATCTTAACGTGGTCAACCGCTACTGAAACAAACAACAATGGATTCCAGGTTGAAAGGAAGGATAACTTCTCCGGTAAATGGTACAGTATAGGTTTTGTAAATGGCAGCGGGACATCAACAGAAAAATCTGTTTATGCATTTAATGATCAAAATCCAGCAGCTGGAATAAATTATTACAGACTTAAACAGATTGACATGAACGGGAATTTCTCGTATTCAAATATTCTAGATTTTAATGTAATCCCGTCGAATTTTGTACTCAAACAAAACTATCCGAACCCTTTCAATCCGGCTACTACTATTGACTATTATATCCCTGTTCAGGGAAATGTCAGTCTTAAGGTTTATGATATTACCGGAAAGGAAGCAGCAAGTCTGGTCAATGAAAATCAGAAAGCAGGAAAACATTCCGTTCAGTTTGACGCATCAGGACTAGCAAGCGGTGTGTATATCTATAAGCTGGTCACGAACAATTTTTCAGGATCAAAGAAACTCCTGTTCCTTAAATAAAGGATGCAGGGACAATTTGAACTCGAAGATTACTGCAAATATCTAAAAGTGCGATTATCATTTCGATCCCGAATGCACCTTGCCGCTGCAAGGTACATTCGGGAGAAATATTGTTAAATAATAAAATTTATTCCTGCTGAAGCCGAAAAGACTATCTCTAAATGACGATAACACTGATTTTCTTAATCATTCCCGTTTTTATATATTAGTATCCAGCCAGTTAAACTGAAAGCAGGATTGAGATATGCTGCAAAATATTTTTTTAATACTAACCTGTATTTTATCTATTATGACCATTAGTACTGCCCAGCAGAAGAAAGCATTTATTAACGGTAATATCTATACTGTAAATGAAAAACAGCCTGAGGCAGAAGCAGTGTTAACGGAAGACAGCCGTATCACCTTTGTGGGAACCAATGCTGAGGTTAAAAGCAGGATAGATAGCACTACCGAAGTAATTGATCTGGGTGGGAAGTTTTTGATGCCCGGATTTAATGATGCACATCTCCACTTCCTCAGCGGAGGATTCTACCTTATGGGAATTGACCTCCGGCCGGCAAAATCTATTAAAGAATTCAGACAAATATTATCGGCATATGTAAAAAAATTCCCTGGTAAATGGATTACCGGCGGCAGATGGGATCACGAAAGCTGGGATGTACAGAGACTGCCGTCAAAAGAAGATATTGACGATATAACCGGTGAAACGCCCGTTTTTGTAAGCCGGATGGATGGACACCTTGGTCTTGCCAATTCCAAAGCACTCGAACTAGCCGGAATAAACCGGGATACTCCAAGTCCCGAAGGAGGTTTGATTGTAAAAGATAAGCAAACCGGCGAACCCACAGGTATACTCAAAGATAATGCAATGGAGATGATCTTTGATGTAATTCCGGATAATAATGTTGATGATTTCTATGAAGCTGCCGTTACTTCCCTTAAAGAAGCAGCAAGGTTCGGAATTACAAGCGTACAGGATATCCTTTCAATGGAAGAAAGGCCGGGATTTGATGCGTACAAAAAACTTGAATCAGAGAATAAATTAACTTGCCGGATCTCTATAAGGTGGCCGCTTGATGATTATCATTACCTTGTTAATAATAATATCACTGCTGGGACTGGAGACGAATTTCTTAAGCTGGGAGCAGTGAAAGCATTTTCTGATGGTTCTCTTGGTTCGAGTACTGCATGGTTCTTTTAAATCCTATGAAGGAGATACTACAAATACCGGATTGCCAAACGATATTATCATTGACGGCAAATTATCTGAATGGGCATCTTATATAGATAAAAATCATATACAGATTTCCACCCATGCAATCGGCGACAGGGCTAACTCATACATGCTGGATCTGTATGAAAAAATAAGAAGAGAAAATCCTGTTTGGGACAGAAGATTCAGGATCGAACATGCACAACATATACAACCTGCTGATATACCAAGATTTGGAAAAATAGGAGTAATTGCCAGCGTTCAACCAACACATGCAATCGAGGATGGAGTCTGGGCGGTAAAAAGAATTGATAAGGAAAGGATTAAATATACTCACCCCTATAAAGCTTTTCTCGAAAACGATGCAGTCGTCTGCTTTGGAACCGACTGGCCTGTTGTAACTATTGATCCATTCCTGACACTTTATGCAGCTGTCACAAGAAGAACAGTGGACGGTAAGAATCCTGATGGTTGGATCCCCGAACAGAAGATCAGTATAAGGGATGCAATAAAGTGCTATACCCTGAACAGCGCCTATGCGGAGTTCACTGAAAAAGATAAGGGAAGCATAGAGGCGGGAAAATATGCCGACTTTGTTGTCTTGAGCGACAACCTGCTCACAATAGATCCTGTAAAAATTAAAGATGTTAAGGCCCTAATGACTGTTGTCGGCGGTAATATAGTTTACCAGGATTAAGTTGTATCAGGATTTCATCAAGCTGAGTGCTATCCAATCATCCATTCTGATAGTTTCAAGATGGGCGAATCCCTTTGAAGCATATTCTTCAAGTATGTCCCCTTCATCATCCCATAACAATCCCGATAACAGGATTATACCTTTCTGCTTTAATCTCTCTGCAAATTCTCCTGAAAGCTCCAGCAGAATATTCTTCTGAATATTTGCCAGTATCATATCAAATTCGCGTTCACTGATCAAATTTATATCCCCTATTCTGATATCAATTTTATCCGTAACATTGTTAAGTTCTGAATTCTCTTTAGCATTCTCATAACACCAGTCATCAATATCAAAGGCAATTACATCAGAGGCCTCAAACTTTACTGCTGCGATGGATAAAATGCCTGTACCGGTTCCGGCATCAAGAACCTTGATTCCTTTTTGCGCATATTTTTCCAGCAGCCGGATAACCAGTTTTGTAGTCTGATGTTCCCCTGTTCCGAATGACATTTTAGGATCAATTGTAATAACGATCTCGTTGTTCTTCGGCTCATAATTCTTTGCAGAAGGCTTAATTACTATTCTATCGGAGGCCTGGATTACATTAAGGGATTTTTCCCACTCTTCATTCCAGTTTTTCTCTTCCAGTATTGATACTTCAACCCTGAAGTCACGAAGTAATTTTTCAGACTGTAATTTTGCAAGCTGCAGATTTATTATATCCGTTGTCAGACTGCTTTCCATTTCAGCAAAAACTCGAAGACAATTTACATCCTCGTTAATTCCTGTAATCTCAAGCTCCCATAACATACTGGAAAGCAATTCGGGGTTAAACGGTTCAGCTGTAATCAGAAACTCTTTATATTTTTTCATATCAGGTATTAAAATGTATTGAATAAAGAAGTGTCACAAGCACACTACCAACCTGCTGCAGCGTAGCTGCAGAAATATTTTCCATTGTATCTTTATCTGAGTGCCAGTAATTCCGTCTTTCGATGGGCGTGTCAGCTCCTACCAGTTCAGCATCAATTATATCAACTGATTTAATTCCTGCCTGGTTTAAAGGTATATGGTCATCATATATCGATTCACCTTTTCTGGGAACAAAGGAAGAAGCGTTAAGCTGAGAAGCAATATCCCAGATAAGGTTAACAATATCAGGCGCATATTCCACTGAGGCTGCTTCTTTCATAAATACAGCATCCTTGTCGCCTACCATGTCAAGCAGAATTGCAAAGCGCGGATAAATACCGTCAGGAATGTTTATCGAATAGTATTTGGAACCAAGACAGTAATTATCGAGATCGTTTTCTTTCCCATAGTCCTCTCCGTCAAGTAAGACAAGATCAACACCAACGTTTAATTTTTTGCTGTTAAGTAAACGTGCAAGTTCAAGGATCACTCCGCACCCACTGGCCCCGTCATTGGCGCCAAGAATAGGAAGATTTCTCTTAGTGCTGTCTTTGGTATGCTCTGATCTGGGTCTTGTATCCCAGTGAGCGCAAATCATAATCCTGTTCCTGTTCTCCGGATTATATCTTGCTATTATATTCGTTAGGTTTAATTCTTCGTTATAACCGGCATACGAAAATGACTGCAGTATTACTTCATCGGCGTAACGATTTAGTTGATTCTGCAGGTAAGATAATGCCAATGCATGTCCGGCAGATCCGGGGTTCCTGGGACCAAAATCAACCTGTGCTTTGGTCTGTGTATAAGCATTTTCACCGTTGAATGCAGGAATGCTATCCGTCTTCTGAATTTCAAAAGCCGGCTTTGTTATATTAATTTCTTCTTTCTTTTCACATCCCGCAATGAGGGCGGCAGCAAAAAGCAGAAGTAGTATTTGATTTAGCTTCATTTGCAGTAAAGAATAGAATTAAATTGTTAATTTAACAGAATCCCGGAAGGATATAAAACCATTTACTTATACTCAGCCAGCACCTGACAGATCTTGTCCTGAAGGTATCTTGCATACGCAGTCTGATCAATAAAATTCTGTTCCATTATAGAAAATGCCAGCAGGTGATCATTTTTCGCAGTAACATAACCAGACAGACAACTTACGCCTCTTAAAGTCCCAGTCTTAGCGTGAACCTTCCCGTCTGCATCGGTGTTATTCATTCGTTTGCCAATGGTACCGTCAACTCCCCCAACAGGTAATGACTGAAAAAATATATTAAAAAGGTACGGATCGGAAGAATACATATACTTCAAAACACTTAACACCTGCTCAGCACTTACAAGATTGTAACGAGATATACCTGACCCGTCAGCAATGACATAATTATTTTTTTGTACTCCCGCTAAGGTCATCAGCGAATCAATAACATCAAGTCCCTGCCGGGCCGTAACCGGGTAAATATTAAAAGATGCAGCAAGCGAATAAAGGACCATCTCGGCACATAGATTATCACTTCGCTTATTCATGTATGTCATCACAGAATCATAACGCCGGCTGATCACCGAGAGCCATTTTGAAGATGCAGGTTTTTTCTTCAGACCTATTTCCCCGGAAAATTTGATCCCGCCTTCAGCCAGCTGTTCTTTAAAGAGGTTAAGGAAATAAAGATCGGGCCTGAATATGTTTAAACTACTTTCAACGGTATCAGCACCTGCAAGCTGATCCGGCTGGATATAACCTGTAATATATATATCATTTTCCCTGTGCCTCCAGTCTCTTGTAATATGAATATTTTGAAGATCGACGGAGGAAGTTAATGCGTTATTAATAATATTAACATAACCTGTCTCCGGATCTGTTCTGACATATGGTTTCATGCCCTGAACAGAGCCAGTAACATAAACGTCGATTGAATTGCTGTTAATATTCAGCGAAGAGAGGTACGGAGCATCTGTTGAGGGATCATCATCCCACATCCAGCCCCAGCCCCAGAATACGGAATCTTTTTTAGAGACATCCGCATATATATTGCCCGATATTTCTTTAACCCCGGCCTTTCGCATATCCCTCAGGAATTTATCAAGGTCAGCAGTATTAAATAGCGGATCGAATCCTCCCACGACATACAAGTCGCCGTAAAGCGTATTATTCAATATTTCCCCTACATACTGAAGAGAAGTTACAAAATTATAGCCCGGACCTAGAAAGATTAATCCCGCAGCAGAAGTAAGCAGTTTCATATTAGAGGCAGGATTCAGGAGTCTGTGTTCATTCACCTTATATATATACTCACCTGTAGTAAGGTCGTATACATCTAAGGCGATAGTGGTGGTATTAAAGAATTCATCTTTCAGGATCTCGTCGAGCCCGCTCTCAACCTGGTTCCTGTTAAGCTGGGGAAAAATATTTGATGAAAAAAAGAGGAAACTGATTATAAGTATATATAGCTTCATCATATCAGAAATAAGGCCGTACTCTGAATTCTGCACCGAACTTATTCTCTACAACCTCTTTTGCTTTATTTATCTCAACCTCATCAATTGAAACGACGCTCATAACCAGACTCCCGGTATACTGTTTCACACTCTTTGCAAAAGCTACCATTTCGTTGAAAAACCGTGTATCAAGCTTCATAATTTTTGCATATTGCCGCGGATCAACCGTATTAATACTTATTGAAACAGTATCAATCAAGCCCTTAAACTCTGGAGTTATATCCCGCTTGTTTATAAAGCTGCCATGTCCGTTTGTATTCAGCCTGGTCTTACCTCCATTATCCTTAACATACCTTGCAATCTTTTTTACCACATCCCACCGGATAGTCGGTTCTCCATATCCGCAGAATACAATTTCCTCATAATCCTTAGGATCACCTATTTCTGCTATATAAATCTCGGCCGGAGGTTCCTCATCCCTGGTCATCTTAAGATTATAGCCGTGAAGTGTGGCGTCGCCTTTTCTGTTACAGAAGAAACAATCGGCATTGCACCTGTTAGTAATATTTATATAAAGATTTTTACCGATCGGATAAGTATAACTAATCTTGTTTTTAACGCTTATACCGAAAAATCTGAAGGCATTAAATGAGGTTACTTTAGCGATATCCTCCATCTTAACATTATGTACCTCAGCCATTTTTTCGGCAATCAGCTTAACATTTGCTGGTTCGTTTCGGTGTCCGCGATGAGGTTCCGGAGTCATAAAAGGAGAATCAGTCTCAAGAAGCACCTTATCAAGACTTATCCCGGCGAGTGTTTTTCTAAGATCATTCATCTTCTTAAACGAGATATTTCCGGTAAACGAAACAATATGATTCATCTTGATATATTCCAGCGCATCTTCCAGGGATGAATTAAAGCAGTGAAACTGAGCTCTTAAATCACTGCCGCAGTAAGATGAGATAATCTTCATCATATCTTCATCAGATTCCCGGTTATGAATAACAGCAGGCAGCTTAAGCTTTACAGCGAGATCCAGCTGCGACTTAAAAGCCTCTATTTGTTTTTCTTTAGGCGAAAAATCATAATAATAATCGAGTCCTATCTCCCCTATCGCCACTACTTTAGGATGTTTTGCCAGTTCTTCGATTTCCTGCAGCCAGGAAGATTCCCAATCTTTTGTATCGTGGGGATGAACTCCAACAGCCGCATAAATGATATCGTATTTATCAGCCAGCTGCAGGGATTTTCTGGCTGAAGCCAGATCGGTAGCCGGAACGATAATGTAGTCTACCTTATTCTGCCTGGCACGTTCAATGACCTCATCGAGATCATTCTCAAATTCCGGTAAAAATAAATGTGCATGTGTATCGATAAACATTGATTCCCCCTTTCAGAAACTAAATTGAATACTCAACGAATAATTCCTGACAGGTTTTAAATTTCCGATTAATTCAACATAGTTATAATTTAAAACATTATTTGCATTAAGAAAAATAGATGCAGGAATGCCCAACGACTTAAAATCATAAGATGCCCTCAGATCCAGTACGTATGCTGCAACACGGAGGTCTCCATCGTTGATAATCCTTACAAGCTCATCATCAATTTCCTCCATCCGGCTCCAGTACCTGAAATCACCTCCAAAGTTCAGACTTCCGAAATAATAATCAATCGACACTGTAAAAGTATGCCGGGGCCTGTACTTTAGAGCTTTATTTTTATTTAGATCCCTGGTCCATAAATATGTATAGCTTAGTGATAAAACAATAGACTTATTAAACAATTCAGAATTTAAATCTGTTTCGAATCCCTGTATCCTTGCTCTGGTTACATTACTAAACACAGCACGGCCGTCCGCTGCGTCAATCCTGGGTTCGATAAAGTCGTAATACTCACTCTGAAATAATGCTGCGTCCAAAGTTACGCCAGTATACGGTTTATAATCTGCACCGAACTCAAAGGTGAAATTGGTTTCAGACTTCAGATCGGGATTTGGTTTAATGATTATTCCACTTGCTGTAGTTGAGGTAAAAGCTTCAGCAAGTGATGGCGCCCGGAACCCGGTACCCGCTGAGGCTCTAAGAATAAAATTATCAGTAGCTTTATAATTAAGACCTAGCTTGGGCGACACTGCATTTTCTCCCTTCAGCGTATCGAGTTTTGAATAATCGTATCGTATTCCGGCAGATACCGTTAAGGGTGAAAAGTAGGAAATATCACCATGAACATATATCCCCCCGCTAAGCATATCAGGATTACCGAATAAATTAGAATTCACATTAGAATTTAATCCTTCAATACCTGTTACTATAACCAGGTCATTTGAAAAACTCTTATTAAGCTGGACTTCACCGCGATAAAGGTTTGTAATTGATTTGTCCATTGCAGGAGAAGTATCGCTCCAGTCTGTTCTGTAATAACTTCCCTTTACGTTCAGCAGCATATCTTCACTCAATACGTTCTTATAGATAGCACCGAACAGATAACGGGCTGTGGTAACCGTCTGTCCCTGCTGATCATCAGTCGGAATAAGTGCATGCCTCGAATCTTTCCAGTAATAGAAATTTCCACCTTTTTTATTAAGAGTATTTGCCAGTAAAGTGATTGAACTTGCCGGTGTTAGATTAACTGTACCTTTCAGAAAACCTATATATTTATGAGAAAATCCGTTTTGTTTGTAGCTCATATCCTCAAGTCTTGTAACCGAGAATTCTAGTCCCACACCCCCGAACGTCTGTGCGTGAGCGAGAGTTAGACCATTGAAGTATCTGTTTTCAGGTGACCATTGCCATTCAGCATAAGATGGTTTATCATAAAAACCAGCAAAAGTCTTTATAAAGGTCACGGGATTTTCCGGAATATCACTTGTAATCACATTTATTACACCACCGATTGCTGTAGAACCGTATAGTGAACTGGCTGCGCCTTTTATGATTTCGACCCTCTGAATAGCTGTGGTGGGAATCATTTCCCAGATAGTTTCTCCCGTATCGCCGGTATAGAAAGGAATACCGTCAAGCGCAAGTAAAACTCTCGAGCCTGCTCCCCTGCTGTATCCGCTCGATCCTCTGATACTGATCTGATCTTCAGTCATAGTCACCCCGGGTACATAACGCAGAGCATTCTCCAGGTCATTGATATTCTTTTTAGCAAATTCATCCGAATGAATAACATCGACACTGACAGGAAGATCTGATAAGTACTGCTCCCGCTTTCCTGCTGTAACAATGACCTGTGCAGATTCAACCGGCTTTTGTTTTAAGGATACATCGACTACCAGAGATTTCTCATTAAGATCAAAATCTATTGTTACAGGTGAATACCCTACTGCGGTAAATTTAAGTGTGTATTTACCGGCAGAAAGTTTTTCAATTTTATACCGACCGTTTTCATCTGCTGCAGTTCCCTTACCGGTACCCGCAATAATTATATTTACACCCGGAACCGGTTTTCCTGACGTATCGGTAACTGTACCTGATACAGAATATTGCTGCGCCGCCGCTTCACTGCACATCAGAAGTATTACAATATAAAAATAAAGAAATTTCATCCGCCGTCAGTAGGTTGTGGAGGAGGATTATTAAAGTCACATCTGATATCGATATTTTTAACAAAAGTTTTTTCAGGAATTACCAGTTTACCCGGATGAGTAGTATCACCGTATGCATAATAAATTCCGGTGACAATCCAGTCCTTAGGATTTAGCGAAGGCTGCGTTTGTACTCTGCTGAACTACGGCCACATAAGAGAAGGTACCCGGATTTATATGTATGAGAGCACTGTCCCTTGAATCATACTCATAAGTTGTCACCCCGAATGGTATCTCACTGCTTATGAACTTAAGATTGAAAATATTTATATCACCCACAGATTCAAGAGGATTTTCGAACACGACCACAAAAGACCTTTGAATGCTGTCCGGCCATGCACCGATAAACGTAATTCTCCCCCCGAAGCCCGGAACCTCATCCGCCGGCCGCGGTTCAATGCCTTTATCGCATCCTCCCATTAACAACAAAACTGTGAATAACACCGGGAGGGTTATACATTTTATATAATGCATAGAAGAAGGTTAAATTACTTCACCAATCTTTAATGGATGTTCATTTATTTCGTTGGAGAGAGAAATAATCCTGCTTTCATCATCAGGTGATACAACTGCAATCAGTCCGATCCCAAGATTAAAAACATTTCGCATTTCTTCAAGACTAATTTTACCTGTCTGCTGGATTAACCTGAAAACTGCAGGCATCTCCCATTCATCCCATTTGATATCGAGTCTTAATCCCTCCGGCAGAACCCTTTTTGTATTTCCTATAATTCCGCCGCCGGTAATGTGAGAGAATCCTTTCACTCTCATATTTTTATTCAAATGGGTTATGAGTTTAAGATATGATTTGTGAACTCGCAGCAATTCATCTCCGAGAGTAGAACCAAGCTCATCTATTTTTTCAGTTATTTTGAATTTAGGAAGAAGAACTTTCCTTGCAAGAGAATAGCCGTTCGTATGAAGTCCGTTAGATGAAAATCCTATTAAGACATCACCCTTTTTTATAGTGCTGCCGTCAATAACACCGGATTTATCAACAATACCTACGATCGTTCCTGACATATCATATTCATCTTCTGCATAAAGGCCCGGCATTTCAGCAGTTTCGCCGCCGATAAGTGCGCATTCATTTTCTCTGCAGGCAATAGAAAATCCTTCAATGATCTTCGCTGCTCTGTCGGGATTAAGTTTTCCGAAGGCAAGATAATCGAGGAAGAAAAGAGGTTTAGCTCCGCAGACAGATATATCATTTACACAATGATTCACCAGGTCCTGGCCTACGGTATCATGTTTATCCGCGGCAAAAGCTATTTTTAACTTTGTTCCAACTCCGTCCACGCTTGACACCAGCACTGGCTCTTTAAGTCCGGCCAGATCAGGCTGATAGAACGCACCGAACAGTCCTATATCTGAAAGAACATTCTTATTAAACGTTGATTTTGCGAAACCTTTTATTCTTTTTACGGTTTCATCACCGGCTTCAATATCAACCCCGGCAGCTTTATAAGTGGAATTTTCTGACATTCTTTTATTTCAAATTAAGGTTAAAAATCAGGCAAAATTTACGATGAAATGAGCTAGGAAACAAAATGAGATTACTTTTAGTACCAGATAGCTCTAGGTTTCCCGGATTTATCACTCTAAGCAGCTGACTGCTAAAAATACTTTAAAATATTGCGATTTTTAATTATTTTTGCACGTTTTTGGGTTAACAACTTTTACTTATTTTTTTTATATTAGCGCATTCAAAACGTAAAATAACGAAGATGGGACACGAAGAATTAAGCGACAGGGAAAAACTGATACTGAGATCGATAATACAGCAGTTTATTCTGACGGCATCACCTGTCGGTTCACGGTTTATTACAAAAAAATATGATATAGGCTTCTCACCGGCAACGGTTAGAAACATTATGGCCGATCTGGAGGAATCCGGCTTCATTGGTCATCCTCATACCTCAGCGGGAAGAATTCCTACTGACAAAGGTTACCGGTTTTATGTCGATTCTCTTATGGAAATCCAGAAGATCCGGAATTCCGAGAAGGGAATAATTAATAAAAGTTTAGATATCGAACAGGTAGAGACCGATGAAATACTTCGCCTGACCACCTCAATTTTAAGCAACATAACAAAACAGCTTGCCTGTGTTACCTATCCAAGAATAGATTCAGGAATACTGGCGAAGCTGCAGATAGTTTCACTGTCATCCAGCCGCATCCTTATAGTCATAAGTATTAAGGGCGGGCTGGTTAAAACCATTACAATGGAGGTCGATTCGGAAATTAAACCGGCACAGATCGAATCGGTGCAGAACCTGCTCAACGAAAGGCTGTGCGGACTCACTTTCAAAGAGATAAGAACAACTTTAAGTGAAAGATTCAGGGATGTTGAGGAAGATCAAAGACCGGTAATAAGACTTTTTGTTGATTCAGTAGATAAGATCTTTAAAGATGTTAATTCAAAAGATAATGTTTACCTGACCGGGGCAAGTAATATAATCAAGCAGCCGGAGTTTGAGAATCCTGAAAAGTTTCCGGGTATAGTTGAACTGATTGAAAATAAAGATATCATTATCCATATACTTGATAAAGGAAGCGATACCGCACACGACCAGGTATTTATATCTATAGGCAGTGAAAATGAGGATCGCAAACTTGAAGAATACAGTTTTATAAGTAAAGAATACTCTATCGAAGGTACATCCGGAACCCTGGGAATAATCGGTCCCAAAAGGATGGAGTACTCCAAGGTAGTGGCCATTGTAGATTATATGGCTAAAATGTTATCAGAAATATTAAAGAATGAATAATCAGCGGAGAAACCCATATGAAAAAAGATAAAAAGAACAATGACCAGGAAGAAGAAATGAATCAAAATGAAGAACCGTTTCAGGATATGTCAGAAACAGAAGAAGAATTAATGAATAAAGATGAAAGAATTGAAGAACTTGAAAATGAGACAGCTGATTTAAAAGACAAGCTGCTAAGAAGGGCTGCCGAGTTTGAGAATTACAAAAGAAGAACAGAAAATGACCAGCTTAATCTTCTTAAATATGCGGCCGAATCATTCATTATTAAATTACTGCCAATTGTAGATGACTTTGAGAGATCATTGCAGCATATTGATAATTCCAGCGATATCGAATCGATCAAGAAGGGATTGAAACTTATATACGATAAACTTATGAAAACGCTGGATGAGCAGGGTATAAAGAAAATTGAAGCGGTCGGACAGCCGTTTGATGTGGAATTTCATGAGGCACTGATGCAGCGTAAAGCTGACAATGTAGCTCCGCATACGGTTCTCGACGAGATCGAGAAAGGCTATATGTATAAAGACCGTGTTATCAGGCATGCAAAAGTTGTAGTAAGTGAAGATCAGGAGGGACTGGAGGAAAACAATAATTCAGAAAGTGAAAACAAAGAGGATTAGTATTCTTATATGTCAAAAAGAGATTATTACGAAGTACTGGGTGTAGAGAAAACCGCTTCCAAGGAAGAACTGAAAAAAGCTTACAGAAAACTCGCTATGCAGTATCATCCGGATAGAAATCCCGATGATAAGGATGCAGAGGAAAGATTCAAGGAAGCGGCAGAAGCGTATGAAATTTTAAGCAGCGATGAAAAACGAGCCAATTACGACAGATTCGGTCATGCCGGCGTCAGAGGCGGTCAGCAGGGATTTTCAGACATCAACGATATTTTCTCCCACTTCTCGGATATTTTCGGAGGGGCTTCAATCTTCGATGATTTCTTCGGAGGCGGACAAAGAAGAACAAGGCGGCGCACGGGAGGAACTCCCGGCTCTGATCTTCGGGTTACACTTCAGCTGACCATGGAGGAAATCGCCGAAGGAACCAGCAAAAAGCTTAAGATCAAGAAGCAGGTCAAATGTGAAGAATGCGGAGGATCGGGCGCAGAGGCAGGTACTTCAAAAAACACCTGTCCTGTCTGCCATGGATCCGGTGAAGTAAAGACTGTCTCAAGATCAGTATTTGGTCAGTTTGTAAACATTACAACCTGCAGCAACTGCGGAGGCGAAGGAACTGTTATTGATAAACCCTGTAAAAAATGTATGGGTGATGGAAGAGTCCAGCGAAGACGTAAGTATTAAAATTGACGTTCCTGCAGGTGTAAGCGATGGAAATTATATGACTTTGCGAAACGATGGCAACGCAGGTAAACGCGGAGGCCCTGCGGGAGATCTTATTGTGGTTTTCAAAGAAATTGAGCATGAATACTTCTTCCGCGAAGGTGATGATATCCTTTATGATCTCTTTGTAAGTTTCCCCGAAGCGGCTCTTGGCGGCGAGGTGGAAGTTCCTACACTTAACGGCAAAGCTAAGCTAAAGATAGATTCCGGGACGCCATCAGGAAAACTTCTTAAGATGCGCGACAAAGGGATCAAGCATCTGAATCATTCGGGACGCGGAGATCAGATTGTCAGGGTCAATATATCTGTTCCGAAAAAACTCAATTCAAAAGAAAAAGAACTTCTGAAAGAACTATTAAATACTCCGAATATTAAATCATCCTCAGGATCGGAAGAGAAAAACTTTTTCAAACGATTCAAGCTCTGATACAGAGTAATTCGTGGTATTATTTTTCTTTTTGTATTATATTCGACGTAAATTATAATAATAATGATCGGGTTTACGGGGGTGTTTGATAAACTTTCAGGGAAAATCGGGTTTACAGTAACTGAAATTAAAGTGCTTTTATTCCTGACTGCAGTTTTCACAGCCGGTTTACTGTACAGGGCATACAACAGTGAAAATGACAGAGCTGACTATAAAAACTTCGATTATACTGCAGAAGAAAGGCTTTTTGAAAATTCCGGCTCTATTGAAAATGATGAATCAGACGGTATATCAGATGATAAATATATTGACTCTAAGCAGGAAGTTTTAGATTTTAACACCAGTAATTTTCATAAAAAAGAAGCAGTAAAGCTTCCCGGCGAAAAGACTATAGATGTTAATACTGCCGGCATTAAAGATCTGGTAAGGCTTCCCGGAATAGGTGAAAAAACCGCGCAGAAAATAATTGGGTTGAGGAATAAAAAAGGCCGGTTTACAACCCTTGATGAACTTATGGAAGTTAAAGGAATCGGGAAAACCAGATTTAATAACATAGAAAAATTTCTATATATTGATCATTCAAATTTTTTCAAAGCTCCGGAGGAAAAATGACTAAGCCAGAACCCTGGTATATTCACGCTATACTTTATTTCGTTATTGTAGTTTTAGTTGTAATATTAGTTAAAGTTGCAATTATTGACCCCAAAGATGTCGTTGAAAAGGAGAAATACTACAAGCAGGAATCACACCTCAGGATGAAAAATATCAAGGAAGGTGAGATATTATGGAACAAAAAGTATGGACATTATACTGGCAATCTCGATAGTCTGATAAATTTCATAAAAACAGATCCTATGGTAGATAGTGTGAAGAATGCTTTTGATTCACTTTCGAGAAGACCTGCAAATCCGTTTGTTCCTCTGACCTCCGGTGAGTTTACTCCGGATAGCTTATACAGGACTCCTAAAACCCACTCACCTTATGTTCTTCAGGTTGATACATCAGTATCAGCTGACACGATTTACGGACGGAATAACCAGATCAAGAGAATCGATTCAAGTATCGTAATAGGCAACAGGTATTATCTTGAAGATCCCGATGGTTATGGTTCAATCGGAAGTCTTGAAAGCGATGCACTTAAGAATACGGCTTCCTGGGAATAACAAAAGAATCTGATGACGGGATTTGAAAATCATGCAGGATTTACTTTATCTTCATCAAGGCTTCAGGTCGTTGAGATTGTCGAGAAAGAAGATCAGTTTGTTTTAGAGAATGTGGATGAAGCCTTTCTTAATGAAGCACTGAATCTGGAAGATGATAAAGAAACAAAAATTAGCGCCCTTTTACAGGGCGCTTTTGATGAGATCCTTGTCAGAAACCCATTGAAAAGCAGCACAGCATCCTTCTCCCTCCCTCCGGAATTATTTAAAGTCGTTCAGCTTCCTTATGATAATACCCTGCTCCACCAGGATCTGATTGAAGAATTCAGGTGGGAGCTTTCACTGATATACCCGGATATTAACCCTGCAGATCAGGTAATCCAGTATATCGAGATAGAGAAGAACAGACTTATTGATCAGAATACCTCAATAATAATTTCCCTTTCAAGAAAGTACATTAAGCTGATCAAAGAGTTTTGTGATAGGAACCGGCTAAAGCTTAAATTTGTAGACAACGTGCATCTTGCTTCTGAGAGGGCTTTAACCGCTACTAATCCTGTTTCGGAAAAAGGATTAACACTGAGTGTATTCCTTTCAGGGAAACGCCTTTCTGTGATATTTTCCTATCAGGGAAAGCCCGTTTACTTTAAAGTCTATTATCTTCATAATGCAGGAGAGATAATAAATCATTTAACCTCGGAGCTTGAATCAGACTTTCACCCGAATATCAGCAGACAGATGCTTGAATCTGCTTATATAAGCGGCGAAGAACTTTCGGGATCAATGGTCGAAACTCTCAGGGAGAAACTTGATATCCCGTTTGTCAACTTTAATCCCTTCGCAAAAATAAAACCGAATCCAAGACTATTTGAGAATAAGTATTTTTCAGAAAAATTTAACTCGTTTACTTCCTCTGCGGGACTTGCATTAAGATTAGCCTGAAAAACTATTAATATTTTACTATTGGTCATTCCTGCGGCCGTCTATTTTATTTATTTGCTGCTACAACCGAGTAACGTTTATGAGAATGAGAATTATTTCCGGTGAATTTAAAGGAAGACTGATCAGGGTTCCGGATTCTAAATTTATCAGACCTACTACAGACAGGGTTCGGGAAACATTTTTCAATCTGCTTAACAACCGGCTGTCATTTGAAAATATAAAAGTTCTTGATCTATATTCCGGCTCCGGAGCCCTTGGACTTGAATGTCTCAGCCGTGGAGCAGCATCCGTGGATTTTGTAGAAAAGAATTTTGCAATATTTAAGAACCTGCAGGAAAATATAAGGTCATTAAACCTGGAAGCGAAATGCAGTGTCCATAAAATGGAAGCAGTGAAATTCACCTCTCTCAGCAATCATGATCAGTATGATTTAATTCTTGCCGATCCCCCATTCTTCAAAGACGATATCTATATTGTGGCTGAAAATATACGGATTAACAGATATCTTGCCGATGAAAGTTATATGTTTATCGAGCGTTCAATACAAACTAAAGATAAGGATATAGATAATCTTAAATGCCGACCTTTTAAGATTATCGGGGACGCATGTCTCTATCAGGTTGGCTATTTGTAAAATTCTTTTCCCATACTTCCACTTTACTTTATGAATTTATATCCCGCGGTATGTACCGTCACTATATGCTCCGGACTCGAAGGATCATCCTCTATTTTTTTTCTGATAGATAAAATATAATTATCTACTGTTCCCGGTGTGGTCAAGTTACACTTAACCTCCACATGACGTACAAAGGATGGAAAAAAGGAAGAGAAAATTGTCAAAAAATTGTCATGATTATGTCGGAGTTATGTAAAAAAAGCCATCGGGTGTTGATGGCTTAAAATTATTTTGTGCAGATCCGTAATAAGATTTTACTTCGGAAGGACTTTTCTATCTCCAGTCAGGCATCAGACCATCTTCAATGATCATTCTCCGGTCTGTTCCGTCAGCATCCATTATCCAGACTTCCGGAGCTTTTGAACCGTCATTCGGAGCATTATTGAAAATTATTTTTGCTCCATCGGGAGAAAACCTGGGATTTGTATCGTTTGTACCAGCAGGCTTATTAATGGACACATCAATGCTGTCACCGCTTCCGATCGGATAAATAAAGATATGAGAGTCGAGCTGCCTGCCGTCCAGAGATTGATAACCGGAAACATCGTGTGTAAACATTACGCTGTTTCCGTCAATACTGAATGAAGGGCGCTCTGTTATACCGGGCTCATTTCCAACGAATAAACTCATATTGCTGCCATCGGAATTCATCAGGTAAATCTCTGAGTTGTAGACCTCACTGCCAATTGCCAGTACAACCAGTTTATCACCCTGGGGCGATTGTTCAACCTCGCGGAAATTCCAGCCTGAAGGTGCAGCTGCAATCTCTGTTCTGCCTGAACCATTAACATTTATGGAGTATAGTTTGTCATTATTAGCATAGAAAAATTTGCCGTCATCAAAAGACCAGCAGAAACCAATACCATAAGTTATTATATCCCGAAACAGGAATGTTGGTCACTCTAAAAATATTTGATCCGTCAGGATCCATTGTATAAATGTTAGCGCCTATATTTTCATCAGATGTAAAAGCAATCTTACTTCTGCGGGAATTAAATCTCGGCCACCATTCCCTGGATACCATATTTGTCAAACGCACCATAGCAGATGCGGAAGTATCATTTGAAAAAATTTCGTAGTTATTGTCTATTTTTTTAGCATAAACGACAGGATTATCGGGAAAAGACATTGTTGTAAAGGACCAGGTTTCACCATTAGCAGAGAGTCCGCCTGAGTCCTTTACAACAACCTGCCAGTAGTAAGTAGTACTATACTCAAGATCCTGAACATCAACCGTAGTATCACTAATGTCCTCAGCAATAATCCCTTGATTTGCCGATCCTGATTTATATAGATAAACCGTATAGGACAGTGTATCCCCTTCATCAGGATCGCTGGCACTCCAGCTTAGATTAAGACTGACAGGCTGGCCAGATGCTTCATTACCCGGCGCAGGATCCGACGGAGGATTTGGGGCAGAGTTTGTCCCGTTATCCACTTCCAGGAAAATTGCAGCCTGGGCAGAGGCATTTTCCCGCACATTTACGGAAACACTGGCTTTCTTATATCCGCTTTTTTGTGCTGTAATAGTGTAGTTTCCTACCGGGATATCTTCTATTGAAAATTTCCCATCGTTGCCTGTAAGGATAGCACTTGTAGGAGGACTGGTTGTAATACTCGCTCCTTCAATTGCAGATGAGGCATCCTGATCCATCACTATACCGGATATTGACCCGTATAATTCAGGCTGAATTGTATCTTCCTTACATGAGGACAGAAAGATGATGCTTAGTACTATAAATATGTTTCTGAATAATCCGAACTTGCTTAACATTGTTTCTCCACTATAGAAATAATTAGTGCTTTTGAATTTCTGAACCTTTCAATTCCAGTTCTTTGTCAGCGAGGGTAATATTTCCGCTCTGAACAACAAGGTGAATTTTATATACAGCATCCATTGAAAAATCTACCTTACTCTGTGAAAGTGTTTTCTTACTTCCGGAAGGTACCTTCACCCGTCCTGATTGAGCGGTAGATGAATTTCCAGCTTTACTTTGTTTATCAACCGTGAGGTGATACGATATCTCTGCTTCAATAGAGGCATTATTGCTGTAATTTCCCTCAATATTAAGATGGTTACCCGTCACCCTGTATCCAATATTAACATCCGATGACTGACAAAAAGAACTAGTATTAAAAACAATAAAAATTATAGCTGCCGTAATTAAGTAAACCCAATATTTCTCAACATTCAAAAGCACTTAATGGATCCCCCCGTTTATAATCGTTAACCTCATTCCATTACCATTTTGATGGATCTGGAGTAGGAATTGAAGTTGGCTCTGTCTGGATCTGGTTTATAAAGTTTTGATTGCCATTTTGAAAAATGAGGAATTGTAAATTATCTCCCATTAAATCCTGGCTGACAAAGTTACCGTTACCAACCTGTTGAACACTAGCGATGTTATAACTTCCTAAAATATTAATATCCGCTGAGTTACCTGATCCATACTGCCCGATTCCGGTATAATTGGAATTGCCCACCTGATTGGAGGAAGCAAAATTATTATATCCCTGCTGATTTATTTCCGCAACATTTGGGGTTATGCCTGAGTTACCAGCCTGGTTAATATTCGCCTCATTATAATTCCCCAACTGCTGTATCATCGCTGCATTATTTAGATTCAAATTTGAATTTATACTAACATTATTCGCAATAATATTTAGAGAATCATTTATAATTACCCTCTCTTGAGCGAAAATGAATAGACAATAACTATTGAGAAAAACTATCAGAAATATTATTATTTTCATTTTTATTCTCAAAGAAATACTGCCCATAGGAAATAAGCTTCCCATGGGCAGTAATTTAATATTAATGTTGGGTGACTGTGATATTATTGTTATCGCCTGTAACTGTATTCAAGGACATATGTCCATCATTTACTTGTGATACGGTTACCATATTATTATTGCCATCAATATTAACTCCATCACCGGTGTACCAATCTGTTCCTACACGGTTGTCGTTTCCATGCTGTACAATATCAACCATATTTCCATCGCCTAGAATATAGCCAGAAACGTAGTTAGCATCACCATTTTTACGGATATCAACAACATTAGCATCTGAAGAAGATCCCCATGGAGCTTCAATTCCTAATCTGGTTCTGTTACTATTACCGGTTGCATTTTCTTTCATGGAATTATCATCACCATATTTAATTGAAATTTCCGTGTAGTTATTATCTCCAGTTTGGCGTATCCTTGATATATTATCATCTCCCCACGTAAGACCAAAAGATGCAGTATTCGAGTTTCCTGTCTGGAAAGTCTTAACATTGTTATTATCAGAGGCATAGGTAGGTGAAGATTGGAATCCAACTTTTACAGTAGAAGCATTGTCATTACCAAATTGAGACTGCTCTGTTCTATTCATATCACCATTAATTTTTGCGACTGACTGATTATAACTAGAGATTGTGGTAACTGTTCCTATATACTGTTCTGATATATTCTGGTTTCCTAACTGGGTAACCTCTCCGGTATTTTCGGTTGAAGCGAAATCAAAATCAGTACTAAGATGCTGTGTTACAGTATTATGGTTCCCTTCCTGATATCCACTAAAACTATTGTTGATACCAGCAGTTCCATAAATACCAATTTGCTGATCTGAAGTATTACGATTTCCAATTTGTTCGATATTAGTTGTACCAAAATTTCCATGTAACATCTGATAGGCATCATTATAATTCCCATCCTGATGTATCCAAGCAGTTTCGTTATTTCTGAAAGATTCTACCTGAGCATTATTGTAACGTCCCTCTTGATTAACTGTAGCATAATGCTGACCATATTTACCTTGATAAACATCAGATGTATTTTCAATGCCAACTTGATCGATATCAGCAGTCATTCCGTTAGGCAGATATATGTCTGATTCCTGAAGTAAAGTTGAAGCATTACCCGTTCCTGTCTGATCAACTGTAGCATTATTATTGGGACCACTTTGTGTGGCTGTTGAAGTATTCTGGGCCATCAAGAAGCCGGCGAAGAATACAACTGTTAAAAGAGCAAATAACTTTCTCATTTGAGTTCTCCTAAAAAATGTTTAGAAAATAGTTTTGTTCCCCTCGGACAATGGGTCTGATAAATTTCATAAAAGCACAAAAACTTATCTTTCCCATCACTGCCGTTGAACATTAAGGAGAAATCACCAATTTACATTTAACCGATTTTTTCGAATATTAACCTGTCAAATGTTTAATTGGTGGCGCCTGAGCTTGTCAGGGACTTCAATACACTTTGTGTAAAGAAGTGCCGCTCTTGCGCCGCCTTAATTGTTCAAACTTTTTTGCAGCTTCGTTACCCCCGATGTTTTCTTTTTTTACCCCCTCCTTTCGTTACTGCTTTTTCCATAGTATAACCTCAGTTTTTTTATTGAATGATTAGTTCTTTAGTTTTTTCCGTTATAAAACCCACTCAAAGTCTGGTTTTGGTTCATCTTCTACGAGGATGTCAGGGTTTGCCTGTTGGTAACTTATCTACAGAAATTAAACTTCTACGAAGTTTTATAAGATTAATGGCTAAAGCCTGAATGTTAAATTCTTATTGATCTGTAGTCCGTCGGTTACAAAACCGACGGCAATTATTATTTTTATCAGTTAGTTAAAACTAACGGTAATAGCCGGGCAATATTTCAAAGAGCGATTGAAGAGTTATCTTCCTATGTAATATCTTAGACCTAACAGAGCTTCCCAGTAATAATCGTTGTACTTGCCTCTATCGATCTTATCCAGATTATCTGAAAGTGAATAGTTAAAAGTTAATCCCATATCAATGCCGGTCTTTCCAACTAGAAATTCTGCACCGCCGCCTGCTTTTACAGAAGGATACCAGCGCTTGTCGAATTCGAATAAATCATTATCCTGCACCATAAGTCCTATACCTGCCAGTATAAAAGGCGATAGCTTGTAGTCAGGCAGCATATAATATTCTGCCTGAAGTCCTACAGTATTAACAGTTGCTGAATAAAACCTGTAACCTTCAAGCATTTCTCTGCCAAAAGTAAGCGAAACTGCAAAGTCCGGTTCCGGGAACCAGGATGCGGAAATGTTCCCGCTGGCTTTTGTTAACGGGTTTGGATAATCACCATTATATTGTGAGGCTCCAAATGCCAGGCCGACAGAGAAATTCTTTCGGGGTTTCATTATATCCATTCCAAATTCATTAGTATTTGCAGATAATTCTTTTTCATTCTCATATTTTCGTATTACGGGTGCGTCAACATCCACAGGGTTCTTTAATGCCCAGAGGTTCTCTTTTATTCCTTCAATAACAAGACTCTGAACTGCTTTCTCGATTGCTTCCGTTACACACATTTCGGGAGGTTCGTTGTAGCTGTATCCTGTTTCCACTTCAAGGAGTCTCTGGAAATTAACGAACTTATAAAGTCCTACATCAACCATCTGCGAAAGAATCGTTTTTGTTGTATAGACAGTCTTTAATATCCTGCCGCTTTGTGTTGAGATTGCGCGGAGATAAATGGTCACCCTGTCCTGCCTGTACTGTCCTGATGCGCCAACACCAAAATATTTTATGCCTGCTCCCCCGGTTAGAATATTTGTGTCGTAAGAGATGATACCACCCTCCAGGATCACACCCGCAAAAAGTAATGGAGGCAGAAGCTGCGAATCTTCACCGGTATCTCCCTGGTAGTTAGCACGACTTGATCTTATTATTTTTCTTTCATTAAGAAGATCTGAAAGTCCTTCTCTTTCAATTACCACAAACCAGCCCGATTCTTCAAGAGCACGAAGCAGTATAGAAGTTGCGCCCTGTGTAACAGCTGTGGAAAATGTTGAACTTGTAGATGAAGCTTTATACTGACCTGTCTGATCTCTGAATTTGTATACTGCAGCAACAATCTTGTCTTTCGGCGGAGGAAGTGAACGAAGATCTTTATTCACTGCCGACGGTGTTCCAACTGTCGCATTCGTCGTCTTGAGCGGCTGCATATATGTTGTGCAGCCGAACAATGACAACATCACTATCATTATTAAAAAGTAACTAATATATATTGCTTTATTCATCACGACTCTTTCAGGCTTAGAAATATGGTAGAACTACTGTAGTCTGATCACCCGTTCCTGTATCAAATATATCAATGTGCACACCATCGCCGCCGGGAGTTATGTCAATTGAATAATCGCCCAGGTCATAGTGTCCTTCTGTTAAGCCGGCTTCACCAAAAACATTCGTCAGCAGCTGTCTTGAAAGCTGACTCAGTATCTGGCGGTTCAGACTGTTCTTAAAATCGTCAAGCGGATTCTGTGAATAGGGATTGTAGGAACTTGATCCCGAAGTAAATCCGTTCTGAGCCTGTGCTTCACTTAGTAATGTCTGTCCGTTGAAATAATATCCCCCGAATGAAGGGTTAACAGGAGTATAAATGAGCTGCTGTGCCGATACATCAGCAGCGGCAAAAAAGATCAATACGATTATTGCTAAACCAATTTTTTTCATTCTTTCCTCACTCTTTAAAAGATTCCCGAGCCCTGCAGATCATCTCCTGCAAGCTGCTTCTGTATTGCTTCATAGTTCTGAATGTAATTAAATGATAGTTCCACACCATACTGCGCCATAGCTTCGATAACATCATAACGCGGCTGCAGTATCTGCTGAAATATCTCGTTGTCGTTTATCTTTATAGTTACCTGAGTACCAAGCTGCGGCAGAGGCTTTTCCTCTATTATTATTGTGTAATCTCCGAAATTATCAGGAGGCTGCCAGTTTGAATAGAACAGGTCATAAAAATCGTGACCAATTTTAGTCTGGGTCTGGTCTACTATCAACCCTTCTATTTCTATGTCCCTAAATGTTTTTTTCTGAATTTTCCCCGTAAATACTTTAAGGGTGTCTTCATTGAATAAAGTACTGTCTTTTAATATTTCCTGAACAAAATTTGGATTCTGGATCTGAAGTCGTTGATAAGGTTTAATAACATCCGGATTAACTATCTCACCTTTATTATTCATGAAAATTCTCTTCCATTCATTCGGATCATTATACACACTTTTTTTCTTCGCGATTTCCCAGAGATTATCACCTGGCTTTACGATATAATCGATAACCGGATGTTCCATATCCCATTGCCTGAGTTTTTCAGGCAGGACCTCATATACTAATTTTTGAAATGCCGGTAGTGAACTCATTTTTAGTAATTGTAGTGAATCGACTATCCCTGAATAATATTGTAAAGTGCTGTCCCTGCTGTCTATTTTCTCAACCAGGCTCTTTAAATATTGCTGATAAGCTATGTAGCTTGAGTCAGATACATTTTGAGCATTTATAAAAGAGCTGTAGAGCAGGAGTAAAAATCCTGCCGTAATAATTTTCCTCATTAGCTGATCATCAATCTTCTCTATAAAAGAAGAACCCTCGTATTTGGAAGGAATCGAAATTCCCTCAGTTCCAAAGCCTGTATTTATATTGTCAAAGTGTATGCCAGTTCGAATCAACTAGATTTGTCGTTAATGTCAATTAGATGAGACAAACCCAGTAAACTAATTTTACCCGGTGGTAAATTAATTTTACTTATAGAACACTCACAGTATGAACTTCCTTTGCAATTCTATCGTAATCCGGAAAATAAAATCTGTTTCCCTGTATACTCATTTCATACGATACATAATCTCTGGCGGTTGAAAATTCCATTTCAATGGATTCTTCAATAAAGATTTTATCAAGGGAGATTATTTCCAGCACTTTGTCGACATAGAAGGATATCTTCTGTCCGTAAACTTCGAGAAAAAGAACCCGGCATGAATCCATCGTTTTATCAGGCTCAACCGAGTAATAACCAGCAAAGTTTACTGTTAAATATTTACGTTCCGAAAATTCATGGGTCAGTCTGTTTCCAACTCTGTCAGTTTTCACTTCTTCCGGTTTCATAATAGCCGAAATGAGTTTTAGATCAGTACAGAATTCTTTTTCTCCTATCTGAAAAATGAGGAGACCCGAGATATTTTCTATAGATGCAGAAGAAGACATAATACAGGAATATTTTCCTGATAATATTGATTGTGAATTTCCCTCACTATTTTTTTGACAATTTATATACCAATGGGAAATGTGTGAATTAAGATTAAAATCGCAGTTCAGGAGGACTTCGGCTGGGCAAATTCTATTACCCCGGGGTAAAAGAATTTACTCCCCCTGATTAGAAAGTTTAATTTCTTGAAATGTTGTACTCTTTGATTTTGTTATTGAGAGTTGGTTTTGAAATCCCGAGGATGGTGTAGGCTTTCTTTTTATTCCAGTTTACAGAGTTCAGGACTTCAATAATATGTTCTTTCTCAACATCTGCTAATGAGAGATTCTGATGGTCAGAGACAGCCGCTTTGGAAGGACTCTCCTGCAGAAGTATATTTTGTTTCTCCAGTACATCCCCTTTGGAAAGCACAACCGCCTGAAGAAGAATATTCTCCAGTTCTCTAACATTCCCTATCCAGGGATAATTCTGAAGCATCTCCATCACTTCGAAGGGAATCTTCCGTACTTTCTTATGAAGTTCATTATTTATTTTTTTGAGGAAGTGTACGACAAGCTCAGGTATATCTTCCTTCCTTTCCCGGAGAGGAGGTATGTTGATAGATAAAACCTTTAGTCTGTAATATAGATCCTCCCTGAATTTCCCCTGATTTACCAATTCTTCAAGATTTCTGTTGGTTGCGGTTATAATTCTCGCTTTCATAGGAAGGATGCTTTCACCACCTACTTTGTCAAACTCTCTTTCCTGGATTACCCTCAGAAGCTTAACCTGCAGATCGGCCGAAATCTCAGATATTTCATCCAGGAATATAGTACCCTCTCCCGCCAATTCGAATTTTCCCTTTTTATCTTTTACTGCGCCAGTGAAGGATCCTCTGACGTGGCCGAACAATTCACTCTCCAGAAGTGATTCAGATAATGCGGTACAATTAACGGGAATAAATGGCTGGTCTTTCGTTATACCGGAGTAGTGTATTACTCTGGAGATCAATTCTTTACCTGTCCCGCTTTCGCCCTGCACTAAAACTGTTACTCTATTCATAGAAACCTGACCAACCAGCTTAAATATCTCCTTCATCTGACGTGATTTACCAATAGATTTATTTTTTATGTCATATTTTTCAAAGTCCTCCTCAATTGCGACAGCCAGCCTTTCACTCAGACTTTTACTTTCAAGTGAACGTTTAATCAGGGCTTTGAACCTTGGTGTATCTATTGGTTTTTCTATGTAGTCGTAGGCACCCAGCTGCATAGCCCTGATTGTTGAATCTATATCCTCGTACGCAGTCATAATTATACACGGGATATTGCTGTCTATTTTCTTTATCCTCTCGAGAACTTCAAGTCCGTCTACCTCAGGCATCTTAAGATCTGTAATAACAAGATCGGGATGTTCAGTATGAACGTATTGAATACCATCCATTCCGTTTGAAGCCGTAGCAACTTTATAATTCATAGTCGACAGGAAAATCTTTAAAGATTCCAGGATGGAGACTTCATCATCTATTAAAAGTATTTTTTCCATAATCATGCCAGCGGTAATGAAACCTGGAAGATAGTATTTCCGGGTTCAGAGAAAATTAATGAAACGGAACCGTTATGATTTTCAATAATCTGCTGGACTATAGATAGTCCAAGTCCGGTACCGGTCTGCTTTGTAGTATAAAACGGTTCAAAAATCCTTTTGGCTGTCTTTATACCTCGTCCTGTGTCGCGGATGAATATCCGGTGCATCTTTCGTTTAATATCAGGAACAGATAGAAATTCAATTTCACCATTTTCACCTATTGCCTCGATACTGTTCTCAATCAGTTGATGAAACAAAGTATTGATTTCGAGCGGATCCCCTTTGATGGGATCTTCGCTTACCTGACTGATAATTCTGATTTTCTGTTTCTCAAGCACCGGAGCGAGGAGTTCAATAACCTGTGTCAATATTTTATCCGGAAATACTTTCTGAAAAAGAGTTTCCCGCTGCTTCGAAAATTGCAGAACATCCTTTAACAGGTTATCAAGACGTTTAATTTCTTTATTTATGATACGAAACGAGTCTGAATAACCGCTCTCGCTTTTCATCTGCTCCATCAGCACTTCGATATTCAGCTTAATTGCCGTCAATGGTGATTTGATTTCATGTGACAAATAGCTTGTCATTCTTCCCAGGGACGCTAGGGTTTCAGAGCGTTTTAACTTTTCTTCGGCGGCTTTCTTTTCGGTAATATCTTCCTTCACTCCCACAAAATGAGTTATCTCACCTTTTGAGTTTTTTATAGGTGATATAATAGCATGCTCGTGGAAGAAAGTGCCGTCTTTCTTTTTATTAGTAAACTCACCCGACCATTCTTTTCCCGAGAGTATTGTCGACCATAACTCCGCGTATTCTTCCGGTGACTTACTACCCGATTTTAATATCCTGGGAGTCTTCCCGATAATTTCTTCGGACGTGTAGCCGGTTACTTCAACAAACTTGGGATTTACGTACTCAACAGTGCCTTCTTTATCTGTAATAATGATGGCTGCCGGGTTTTGTTCTACTGCTTTTGATAGTTTCCTGATCTTTTCTTCAGCTTTCAGCTGCCCGGTCATATCCTTTGCAATTCCAATGTTACCGATAGCATTGCCATTCTCATCCTTAACCACAGAAGTTTCCAGTTTAATAAAAAACCTTTCTCCGCTACTGGTGATGTTCAACAGTTGCCCGGTCCATCTTGAACCGCCTTTGATAATCGGGCAAGTATCCTGCGGATTGGGACTCAGAATAGAAGGGGTTTTTCCCAGCACTTCTTCTTCGGTATATCCATATCTGTCCAGGAATGCCTGGTTTACAAATATAAACCTGTCCTCTTTATCGGTGATGGTAACCATTTCTGAAATGCTGTCAATTGAATGTTCAAGAAGCTTCAATTTATCTTCATATTCGGCGGAAAATGGTAAGGAAGTTTTTATGGAATAGACATTATCTTTAAAAGAATCTCTGAGCTGGAATGCACCCTCCGTTTTGCTGATTTTTCCATTCATCCGGATACCCCTTATAAAATTATTTTTGAATTTTAACAGTTCCCAATTTACCCGTTATTCAGTGTAGTTTGTTAATCAAAATTTCACTGTGATTGGAAATGAACATAATCAATTCCGCTCTTATTTTCCATAAAAATTCGTGCCGCACAGTAAATTTTTTTTACCTTTAAATAAGTAGTCATAATGTTCCCTATTCTGATATTATAAAATATTTAAAGATATATGATTGTATGCTTGTCTCGCAATGATACTATTTGAGGTAATATTTTCCCAAAATGTTAACACGGATCAGTGAAAAATATACCGAAAGATTGTCTGGACCCGGAGGAATTATATTTTTCGAATGAAGGTAAAAAACTTTATTTTATATACAGCAATTTCAAATGTTTACTCCAGAGGGAATTCAATGAAAAAAGTTATCTATCCGGGAACATTTGATCCGGTCACCTACGGACACATCGATATAATAAAAAGAGCAAAAGAACTTTTCGATGCAGTAGTGGTTACGGTTGCTGTAAACCCCGGGAAGTCTCCCCTCTTTTCTCTGGATGAGAGAGTATATATGCTGAAAGAATCTTTAAAAGAGTTTGATAACATCATCGTTGATTCTTTTGATGGGCTTGTAGTGGATCATGCTCACCAGGTTGGTGCATTGGGAATAATCAGGGGGCTGCGTGCTGTCAGTGATTTTGAATATGAATTTCAGATGGCTCTAATGAACAGAAAACTCGCGAAGGATATTGCAACGATTTTCCTTATGCCCGGTGAGAAATATACTTATCTGAATTCTTCCATAATTCGCAATCTCGCGGAACTCCACAGCGACGTAAGTGAATTTGTTCCACCTGTTGTATCAGAAGAATTAAAAAAGAAATTTAAGAGCTGATTTCCTGTTAAGAATTTTCGTGTTGTCAATCATCCTTCTTACATCTATCACGTCTTCATAGTCGGATTTTTTAAACCTTATCCGCGTGGAAGGTAAGTCTAAAAAAGTAATCATCATCGCACTGCTGGGCAATCTGGCCATAGCAGTTAGCAAATTTATTGCAGCTGCTATCACCGGAAGCTCTGCAATCCTTTCGGAAGGAATTCACTCGGTTATAGATACAGGCAACGAGGGGTTAATGCTGCTGGGTCTCCACATGGCGAAGAAGCCTGCCGATGAACTGCATCCATTCGGACGCGGTAAAGAGGTTTATTTCTGGAGCTTTGTTGTGGCAATAATGATTTTCGCCGTAGGGAGCGGTGTTTCGGTGTATGAAGGTGTCCATAATCTCCTTCACCCTGAACCGATAAAAAACCCCGCTGTTAATTATATCGTAATCGGCATAGCATTTATCTTTGAGGGGACTTCATGGACCTATGCTTTAATCAACTTTAATAAAGAGAGGGGTAACCAAGGATTTTTCAGGGCCGCACATACTGCAAAAGACCCCTCAACTTTTATAGTGCTTTTTGAGGACAGCGCTGCATTAAGCGGCCTGCTTGCAGCTGGCCTGGGTATTTTTTTAGAGCAAATGACGGGAAATACTTTGTATGATTCACTTGCTTCAATCCTTATAGGATTAATCCTGGCCGTAACAGCAGCCTGGCTGGCCTATGAAACCAAGGGATTACTTATTGGGGAAAGTGCTCGGACCGAGATTGTTAAAGAGATTAAATCGGTTCTTAACAGCTTCGATTCCATAGAACATATTAACGAGGTGCTTACAATGCATATGGGACCTCATTACATACTTGTAAATCTAAGTGTGGATTTTAAAGATTCTGTTACAGCCGGACAGGTTGAGAGCAATATTGAAGAAATGGATCAGAAAATTAAACAGAGGAACAGTGATATAAAAAGAATCTTTATTGAATCGGAAACATATACTAAAAAACAAAAGAATTGTCTTAATTGATAATGCACAATTCTTGATCTTTGCATTCTAAATTTCTTGTAGTATATTTCAACCGGTTTAGAAAACACACTCTACAAACTTATTCCGGCTCATTTTTAACAATTTTTCTTTTAGAAAGGAGCATAACATTGTTATCTGAGAGAGTCAACAGGATAATTGCGTCCCCTACGATGAAAGTTGCGGCAGAGGCGAAGAGATTGAAAGCAGAGGGGATAGATGTAATTGACTTAAGCGTCGGAGAACCCGGCTTTCCAACCCCTGCAAATATAAAAGAGGCCGGCAAGAGAGCCATAGACGAGAATCATACAAGGTATACGATCAACGCGGGAACAGTTGAGCTCAGGAAGGCTATAGCGGACAAATTCAGAAAAGATAATAATCTGGATTATAAGCTTAGTGAAATCATAGTATCAAGCGGTGCCAAGCAAAGTATTTTTAATGCGATTCTATCAACCGTATCCAAAGATGATGAGGTAATTGTACCTGCTCCCTACTGGGTATCATATCCCGAAATGATCTCCCTGGCCGAAGGCAAAACAGTTGTAATCGAAACAACGGAGGAAAACGGTTTCAGGATTACCCCCGATCAGCTCGAAGCTGCAGTTACGCCGAAAACAAAATTGTTCATACTTTGTAATCCATCCAATCCTACCGGATCAGCTTATAACAGAAAACAGCTGGAAGCGATAGCCGAAGTAGTAAAGAAACATGATTTTCCTGTTATCTCCGATGAAATTTATGAAAAGCTGCTGTACGATAATTTTGAATTCATCAGTTTCGCTTCATTGAACGAGGAGATGAAAAAACGAACAATACTCGTTAATGGTGTTAGTAAAACATATTCAATGACAGGCTGGAGAATCGGTTACACGGCAGGACCTGAAGAAGTAATAAAAGCAATGGACAAAATCCAGAGTCACAGCACTTCCCATGCCTCATCAATATCCCAGCAGGCTACCATAGAATCACTTAACGGTCCCCACGAATATCTTAAACAGATGCAGAATGAGTTTCATAAAAGAAGGGATTATCCTGTACGAAAAACTGATGTCGATAAAAGGACTTTCCTGTTACAAACCTGAAGGAGCTTTTTATCTTTTCCCAAATTTCTCCTCGTATATGCATAAATCAATGAATGGCACTACCATTAACAATAGTCTTGACCTCGCAATGTATTTACTGAATGAAGCAAAAATTGCACTGGTACCGGGCAGCGCATTCGGGGCAGAGGGATTTATGAGATTCTCATATGCTACTTCAATAGAAAATTTGACGGATGCATCGGAAAGATTGAAAGGAGGCACTTGATAAACTAAGTTGACTAAGTTCCCCGATCATCATTTCAAGCGACCGGATAAGATCGGGCACAGGCATAGTTTCACCTGTCCACAGCTGAAATGCCCTGGAAGCCTGGTTTACAAGCATTTCAGTTCCATTTATAACCTGGGCACCCTGCTTTGAAGCAATCGAAAGCAGTTTTGTTTTTGCAGGATTATAAACCAAATCAAATACGATCTGATCTTTAGAAAAATATTCCGGCTGTGAAATTACTGCTTCATCCGTTTCAGGATACATTCCTACGGGTGTGGCATTTATTATCATCTTTGAATTTCTGAAAATCTCTCCCAGGTTATCGGGAAAAAGCTCAAAACATTTTATCGATTCGAATTTCATTCGTTCGGAAAAATATTTTTTAAGGGATTCGGCTTTCTGTCCCGTCCTGTTAACAATGTTAATTCCCGAAGGCTTAAAATATTTTATCAGAGTATAGACTACTGCCCTTGCGCTTCCACCGGCACCTATTATGGTAATTTCTTTACCCGAGAGGCTGTTTTTATATGTATCCAGTGATTTCAGCACCCCGAACACGTCGGTATTATAACCGGTTAATCTACCCAAGGTCATTCACAACGGTATTCACTGCCCCAACCCCTGCGGCCTCGTCTGAGACATTATTAAGGAGCTGCATGATATTCACTTTATGAGGAATAGTAACATTGAATCCCTTAATACCGAGAGCAACCATTCCTTTTAATGCATTGCTCAGGTTGGCCGCCGGCACATCAAACGGAAGGTACAAATAGTCAAGTTTCTTCATATCGAACGCGACGTTATGAATAAAGGGAGAATAAGTCTGCTTAATGGGATGACCAATCAAGCCCACGAGCATAGTATTCATGTGAAGAGTATTTTTCATAAATTTTTTCGGGATAAATATTAAAGTACAGCTGTCAACCCGGAAATGACCAGCCGGGCAGACGGATCAGAGTTCCCCTAACAACTTTCTAAAGAGTTTGGATGACTTAATTTCAGGGTACTCTTTTGCAAATTCCGATTTAATGTCGGGATCGATAACAAAAGCTTTCTTAAGACATTCAACGGCTTCCTGAGTTCTGCTCAGTATAAAATTGATTTTTGCTTTCCCATAATATGATGAAGCATCATCGGGAGAAATTCTTATGCACTGGTCAAAAGCTTTCTGCGCTTCAAGCCAGTCTCCCATCTCAAAAAGTGTTTCTGCAAGGTTGAACCAGATCTCATAGCTTCCGGGTTCGATCTTTGCGGCTTTCCTGTAGCTTCTTATAGCTTCCTGCAGTTTGCCAAGCGAATACTCAAGATCGGCTTTTGCATACCATGCATCTGCCCTATCCTGGTATAATGATATCGCTTTATTAAAATCTCTTAAAGCCAGCTGAAATTTCCCGGCAGAATCATAGCAGAATCCGCGTGCGAGGTAGGCCTCATAATATTTATCATTAATATTTATCGATTTTGAGTAAAAATCGATAGCTTTATTAATTTCTCCCAGTTCTTCATATATGTTAGCTATATTATAGCAGGAAGCTTCATCAGAGTTATCAATCTTATATGCCTCCCGAAAACATTCAATCGACTGCTGATAACGGCCGAGATCTGCAAGCAGATTACCTTTATTAAACCAGGCACCCGCAAAATCCTCTTTTATTGCTATAGCCAGATCGTAGCTGTCGATAGCCTGTTCAAGTCTGCCGAGTTTGGTCAGCACTACGCCGCGGTTATACCATCCGTTTGAATTATATGGTTCAGCATCAATAAACTTATCATAAGCATCAAGAGCACGTTCATTATAGTCTAAATTCTCAAAGCAGAAGCCCAGCTCAAAGTAAGCATCTGCAAATCCGGGATCATTCTGAATTGCACGGGTAAAAAACTCGGCTGCTACCTCAAAATTACCGCCTTTCTGGTATAAAAGTCCCAGATTATAAAGCGATTCCTCATTATTCGGTTCCTGTGCAAGGGCCGTTTCAAGCGACTCTTTTGCATCCTCCATTAAACCCAGGTTTTCTTCAGCAGCGGCTCTTTCAATAAGAGCATCAGAATCACCAGGATTCAAAGAGAGAGCCTTATTATAACAGATTATTGCTTCACCGAAGCGGTACAAACCGTTTAATAATGCACCCTTTTTAACCCAATATTCTGAGTTATATGGAGAAACTTCGAGTAGTTTTTCAACAAGGTATACCCCATCTTCAAATAAGTAGTTATCTAAACACGTCTGAATTGCATCTTCAACTGCTTCTATGCAGCTGTAAATTCCACCTTCATCTATCAGCTGTCTGCATTTTTCTATTTCCCTGGATATTTCACTATTCATATCGGCATTTTCATCAAAATTATAATCGGGCTCGAAAAATGACATCCATCATTCTCCAAATATTTAAAAATTCGGAAAAAATGTATTACTATTAAAATCTAAAATCAAGATGATTTTAATCAACCTTATGTGTATAATATAAGCCCTGTTTATAAAATTTCAGGCCAAAAGAGAAAAGCTGAAAATCAAACGATTTTCAGCTTTTTTATTGAAAGGATTACCTGGAGAGTACAGAAGTTACCTTCTCGGCGGCATCTTTGAGACTACCGGCCACCTCGAAATCTAACCCTGATTCGCTCAATAATGTACCTGCTTCTTTTGCATTAGTTCCTTCAAGCCTTACAACTATAGGGACATTTATATCCATCTCTTTCGCGGCATCAATTACTCCCTGAGCAACTCTGTCACATCTTACAATTCCGCCGAAAATGTTAATAAGTATTGCTTTAACATTGGGGTCTGATAATATTATCTTAAAACCATTAGCAACAGTAGTTTTGTTAGCCCCGCCGCCTACATCCAGGAAATTAGCAGGTTCACCGCCGGCCAGCTTAATGATGTCCATTGTTGCCATCGCTAGTCCTGCCCCATTAACCATACAGCCTACATTTCCATCCAGTTTGATATAGTTCAGACTATATTTTGAAGCTTCAATTTCCAGTGGATCTTCCTCATCAAGATCACGATAGTCGAGAATATCTTTATGTCTCTCCAGAGCGTTGTCATCAAAATTCATCTTGGCATCAAGAGCAATAACATCACCTTCAGCCGTTACAACCAGCGGATTTATTTCAGCAAGCGATGCATCAGTTTCTACATAAGCCTTATATAAGCCTGAAAGAAACTTAACTGCATTCTTGTTCTGAGCACCTTCAAGTCCCAGCGCATAAGCCAGTCTTCTCGCCTGGTATCCCTGCAGACCGACAGCGGGATCAACCGTCTCCTTAATGATCTTTTCGGGAGTTTCAGCGGCAACCTTCTCTATCTCTACTCCTCCTTCGGTTGATACCATTATAACATTTTTGGAAACAGCCCTGTCGAGTGTTATTCCAACGTATAATTCCCTGGCTATATTTATACCCTGTTCAATTAAAAGACGCTTCACCACCCTACCTTCCGGTCCCGTCTGGTGAGTAACCAGCGTCATTCCCAGCATCTGATTTGCAAATTCTCTTACTTCATCAAGACTCTTAGCCACCTTCACGCCGCCGCCCTTGCCTCTTCCGCCGGCATGAATCTGTGCCTTTACAACCCATACATTTCCGCCTAATTCTTCCTGTGCAATCCTTACAGCTTCATCAGCATTAAAAGCAACTCTTCCGTTGGGAACAGCAACATTATACTTACGCAGTATCTCTTTTGCCTGATATTCGTGTATTTTCATTTGTATCCCTGAAGTTATGTTTTGAAAAACGAAGGCTGCCTTCCTTTGCGGGGAGAGACATCCTCTCTAAAATTCCTCATTCATTAAGTTTCTTCAGAAAACTTTAAAAGAAGAATATAAAAATTACAGTTTTTAAGGTATATAATCAATTTAAACCGGTGAGTAAGATGGCTGAGTGCCTGTGCAGCGGGATTTGAGCGGGGCTGAAACTAATTCAGGTTGAACCGACTGGAATCGGTCTCTTCACCGGGACTAATACGGCAGAATAAATTCTATCCAGGATTATTCAAACACTTGAGGTAGCCAACTGTTATAAAAGAACCCTCCCTGAGAATTCCAGGGAGGGTCTGAGGAGTGCAAATTGTAAGGCCTTTACCGAACAATTTCATTTACACCCTTTTGAACACTTACTTTGAGCTGAGGACAGCAACGTCCTGATCATTCAGTTCAAGCCATACTGCATCAAGGATAATTTCATTTGCTGTTACAAAAAAGCTGCATTTCAGTAACATTCCATCATCTCTCTTCTGTATTTGAAAAGTTTTTGTGATTCTAAATCCGCCATCATCTGTTTCATTAAAAACATCATCTGTCTCGGCTGAAACTAATCCGGCAGGAGTTTGATTTTGGAGCGGGGAACATACTGTACAAATACTGTTCAGCTCAGCGTCAACATTTAACTTAAGAGTAATTACCTGCTGCGAATTGGGAGGAATCGGATCCCTATCAACCACATTAATCTCGTATGAAACCTCACCATCAATTGAGAAGTAAGAATTGAATACCGGGTATGGATTATCCAGACTGGCTTTGAGTTGAATAGTACCGGAAGTCGGGGAATTGGCAGTTTTATTTGCCGGTCCCGCATTGGGGTCTACAATCGAATTTTCCTGGCAGCCAATTATTAATAAAGCTGAAAAAACAACGCTCAAGAAAAGTAACTTTTTCATTTTGCACTCCAGTTTTTTTATTGAATATTTCATTAAAAATCTCAATGCCAATTAACGAAACAATGGGCGGGGGTACATAGTAAGTATGTTTCAGGGGATTGAAGTATTGTTTCAAAGACTTGCAGTAATGTATCCCTGAGTTGAACTTATGTTACATTGTTTGTTTTATGACTAAAATCGCAACTTCTTTCATTGGCTTCACTTGATTATGAAATAAGCCGAAGTATGAATTATTAGGAGTAAAACAGGTTGGTTATAAATTGGAAGCGCTAATCGACCGCAAACACCTTATTTGAGGCTGGGCAGCCTTAGGATCGATGTTTTTACGAAATAGGGTGGTATTTCTCCCTTCCGGTTAAAGCGGTTCCTGGTAAAATGGGGATGCACCAGCTCTAACGGGAAGGGAACTTACCGGAAAGAGTGATATTATCCGCCGGTGGCGAAGCCAGGGTAGAGAGTCATCCCGCCGTCCACAAATATGCTTGCACCGTTTATATAGTCAGCCTGATCGGACGCAAGCCAGGCAGCCACGCGACCGATATCATCAACATCACCTATCCTTTTATATGGAATAAGGTCCATTAATTTATTATATCCCTCCTCGGAGCTCCACACAGACTTATTTATAGGGGTCTTTATTGCACCGGGACAAATACTGTTTACCCTGATCCTGTAAGGTGCGGTCTCCTGTGCTATGGTTTTCATGAGCATTTTAATCCCCCCTTTGGAAGCCGCGTAATTAGCATGTCCCGCCCATGGAATAACTTCGTGAACAGAACTAATGTGAATTATTTTTCCTGCAGCGCATGAAATCTCCTTTTTTACCCCCCTTCTTTTAAATTCTTTTACAGCTTCACGCGCGCATAAAAACTGACCGGTGAGATTAACGCTAATGACTTTATTCCACTGGTCAAGAGTCATTTCCTCAAACTTTGAGTCCTTCTGCATTCCTGCATTGTTAACAAGAATATCGACCGTACCAAATTTCTTAATCGTTTCTTCAAACATTTTTATAACCTGTGCTTCATTGCTTACATCAGCTTTATAAGCAAAAGCCTTTACCCCTTCTTTTTTAAGGTCTTCAACAAGCTTTTTGGCGTCGTCGGGATTCGTGATATAGTTGACAACAACATCAGCACCTGCCTTTGCCAGTTCCTTTGCGATGCCTTTGCCGATCCCTGAATTTGCACCTGTCACTATAGCTTTTTGTCCGGATAAAAAACGTGGGGTTTCAATATCCGGTGTCTCAACTTTCGGTAGTTCTTTGTTCTTTTTCTCTGCCATCTTAACCTCAATATTATTTTTAGCGGTAAAGTAACATCAAATGAGATTAATAATTCTTCTGTGAATCACACTTAACGAATGAGCATAAGATTCTTTAATGGGAATAATTAAACCAGGTTATGCATAAAGCATGTTAGGTTAAAAATAGTGTGCAACAGATATTTGAATACGCTCTGAATACGTTCTGAAAACGATCTGAATACGATCTGAAAACGCTGTGAATACGCTTAAAAGAAATTATTTTTCGATTATTTAGAAATCTTTAACATTATAATGGATACCTTGTTTTGACGGTTCTGTAATTCATCATTCATTTCACTTCAATCTGACATATTTGTAAGTGTCAGACCTGTTTAAGGTGTTACAACCGAATGAATCCAGTGAAAACAGGACTAAAACTGTCCAAAGCCCGCAACGGCCACTTTTAAACTTTTCCTCCTTCTCCCTATTGATAATTTTTCCCGGTGGTCATATCTTCATACTTAAATTTGACGGAGTATTAGTGGCATTATTAAGAAACAACAAAACTATCCCCGAACTCTATACTTTTCTTACAGAAGATTTCGGGAAAAATATGACTCGTCCCGTTATGATGAGGAAGGTTGACGGGGTCTACGAGGGAATTACTTATGCAGAGTTTAAAGAGGAAACCGATAACTTTGCATACGGGCTGACAGCCCTTGGAGTTAAAAAGGGAGACAAAATAGCAATTATTTCCGAGAACAGACCTGAATGGGTTTATTCGGATATGGGCATCCTGGCGCTTGGGGCAATAGATGTACCAATGTACCCTTCACTAACTGCCTCTTCAATCGAATTTATACTTAACAATTCCGAATCAAGAGGAGTGATTGTTTCAAACAAGTTCCAGCTCAATAAGATTTTGAAATACAGAGAATCATTAAGACATCTGAATTTCATTGTAGTGATGAATGAAAAAGATATGCAGCCTGATGTACAGTCGCTTTACTCCTTTAAAGATGTCCAGGATATGGGAAAGATTTATAAGAACAATCATCCCGGATATCTCAGAGAGAGTATAAGAAATGTTCACGAAGACGATCTTTGTACGATCATATATACCTCCGGAACAACAGGCGAGCCCAAAGGAGTAATGCTGACCCACAGAAATATCTTATCCAATGTTACTTCAGCACTTGAAAGCTTTCCGATATCTCAGGATGATATTTTTCTTTCCTTTCTTCCTTTGTGCCACATATTTGAAAGGATGGCAGGATATTACACTGGTTTCTCTTCAGGAGGAATGATCTGTTATGCTGAGAGTATAGAAACGGTTGCACAGAATTTTCTTGAGGTAAGTCCAACAATACTTACCAGTGTACCCAGACTTTTCGAAAGGATGTATTCAAAGATCATTAAAAATGTTGAGTCGCAGTCGCCAACCAAACAAAAGATATTTTACTGGGCAATTGAAATCGGAAAAAAAGCAGCAAAGGCCCGCAAGGAAGGAAAACTTAGTCCGGTTCTTGCTGCAAAGTATAAAACCGCCGAGAAGCTTGTATTTCATAAGATAAGAGAAAAGACTGGGGGCAAACTTAGATTTTTTATTTCGGGAGGGGCAGCTCTCTCACCCGATCTGGGAGAATTTTTTGAAGCAGTGGGAATTAAAATAGTAGAAGGATACGGACTGACTGAATCTTCGCCTGTGATAGCTGCAAACCGGGTTGACGACTATAAATTCGGATCTGTAGGTAAGGTATTCCCCGGAGTAGAGATTAAACTTGCCCCTGACGGTGAGATCCTTGCGCGGGGAGCAAACATAATGAAAGGTTATTACAAGAATAAAAAAGAAACTGACGAAGTTCTGAAAAACGGCTGGCTTCATACCGGCGATATCGGTGAGTTTGACAAGGATGGATTCCTCAGGATAACCGACAGGAAGAAACATCTTTTTAAAACGACTGCGGGTAAATATATAGCTCCCACTCCTATTGAGAATCTTTTCCTGTCAAGCAAGTATATAGACCAGTTTGTTCTCATCGGCGACAGACGGATGTTCCTAAGTGCACTGATAGTGCCTGATTTTGAAGCTGTGAAAGAATACGCAGATTCCCATAAGCTCATGTACTCCACCATCGAGGAGCTTTCTGATAAAAAAGAAATAAGGGAGTTAATGGAAAAAGAGCTGGGTAAGATCCAGAAAAACCTGGCCAACTATGAGAAGGTAAGGAAGTTCACACTACTGGAAAAACCATTTACTCTGGAAACCGGTGAAATAACCCCGAGTCTAAAGATAAAACGCAAGGTGGTAGAAGAAAAATACAGCGATAAGATCGAGAAAATGTACACCGGACTTTAATCCGCATTTTTATTTGCTGAGAAACTCCATCATTCTTTCATGAATACGGCCGTTGGTTGCCAGAATTCGTTTTGTATATATATCAATTTCCTCCCCTCCGAAGCCCGTTACCAATCCTCCCGCTTCTTCAATAATGAGTTTGCCGGCACAAATATCCCAGGGATGAAGATAGACTTCCCAGAAGCCGTCGAACACTCCTTTTGCGACATAACAGAAGTCAATCGCCGCAGAGCCGAGCCGTCGTATTCCTCTGGATGCCTTTGTTAATTCTGTGAACTTTTCGAGGGCATTTTCAGGGTTATCGGATATGTTATAAGGAAATCCCGTCACCAGTACACTGTGCTTCAGGTTATCGTTGCTGCTTACATTTATTTTTTGCGAATCTGCAAATGCGCCTCCTCCCTTCTCGGCTGAATAAGTTATGTCCTGCATAACATCGTAAACCACACCGGCAATCGTCTGGCCGTTTTTCTGAAGACCTATCGAGATCGAAAAAATCGGCAGTCCGTGCGCAAAGTTTGTTGTACCGTCAATGGGATCGACCACCCATAGGTATTCCGAATCATTCTTTGTTTCCCCGCCTTCTTCGGCCAGAATACTATGAGACGGATATTTTTTCCTGATAAATTCTTTAATATGTTTTTCTGAAGCTTTGTCGATATCAGTTACAATGTTGGCTTCATTAGTTTTATACTCTATATTGAAATTTTTTCCGAATCCTTCTCTTACTATCTCCCCTGCCTCGTGGGAAATTTGAATTACATCTTTAATCATGTTATCCTTTTTTATGAGTAAATATATAAAAATGTGCCGGCATTTTTCGTGTTATATCAGCTTAGAGGGTATGAATGTCATTTTTAGTTCCTTGATAGCCCTAATCCATTTTGGTATATTTATTTACTTGAATAGAATTTGAGATAAGAAGGAGTTTTACCTTGAAGAAAATGGATCAGATTGAAATTTCTGAATCAGGAGATAATTCGATTGTAGATAATATGCCGGAAATACTTCCGGTTCTGCCTTTAAGAGATATTGTCATTTTTCCGTATATGATTTTTCCTGTTCTGGTAGGCAGAGAACAATCAATACGTGCAGCCAATTTCGCGCTTGAAAACACAAAGTATATTTTTCTGGCGACTCAGAAAAAATCAAATATTGAGGACCCTAAGAAGGAAGACATTTATCGTGAAGGGACGATTGCGAAGATCGTTCAGATACTTAAACTCCCCAACGGGTTAATGAAAATACTTGTTGATGGACTCCTGCAGGGAAAGATCAGGGAGTTCACTAATAACACAAACTTTTTTGAAGCAAAAATTGAGGTCATTATTCCTATTGTGGATAATGATCACGAGATGAATGCACTTGTAAGGCAGATGTCGCAGTTATTTAAGGAATACGTAAAGATAAGCCGAAACATACCGAATGAAACTGTCACTGCTTTCGAAAATATTGAAGAACCGGACAGAAAACTATTTTACGTAGCGGCTAATATTAACCAGGCAATGGACGTAAAACAGTCAGTTCTTCAGAAATTCACGCTCAAGGAACAGTTTTATGAAGTAATAAAAATCCTTAACTCGGAGATCGATATCCTGAAGATTGAAAAGGAAATCGACAGCAAGGTTCAGGAGAACATAGCAAAAACCCAGAGAAAGTTTATAATCCAGGAACAGATCAAGATCCTTCAGGATGAACTTGGCGATGACGAGGATACCTCACCTGAAATTGCCAAGCTCCGCGACCAGATCAGAAAAGCAAAGATGACGAAGGAAGCAGAAACAAAGGCTCTGGAGGAGTTGAATAAACTAAAGAAAACTCCCCCGATGTCGCCTGAATCAACTGTTATCAGAAACTATCTTGAATGGATGACTGAGGTCCCGTGGTCGAAGAAGTCGAAGGACGATCTGGATATTAAACATGTAAGAAAGATCCTCGACGAAGATCATTTCGCCCTGGAAAAACCAAAGGAAAGAATTATAGAGCACATAGCCGTGCTCAATCTTGTAAAACATATGAGAGGACAGATTCTCTGCTTTGTAGGACCTCCCGGAGTAGGTAAAACCTCTCTGGGTAAATCTATTGCCAGAGCCCTGGGAAGAAGGTTCGTGAGGATTAGTCTCGGCGGCGTAAGGGACGAGGCCGAGATCCGCGGTCACAGAAGGACTTACATCGGTTCAATGCCCGGTAAGATCGTACAATCGATGAAAAAAGCCGGAACAATAAATCCCGTAATGCTGCTTGATGAAATCGATAAAATGAGTATGGATTTTCGGGGAGATCCTTCTTCTGCAATGCTGGAAGTTCTTGATCCGGAGCAGAATCATACTTTTAACGATCATTACCTTGAGGTGGATTATGACCTTTCGCAGGTAATGTTTATTACCACAGCTAACGTAAGGTACAATATTCCGCTGCCCCTGCAGGATAGGATGGAGATTATAGAGCTTCCGGGATATCTTGAACACGATAAAATACAAATAGCCAAAAGGCATATCCTTCCTAAACAGCTTGAAGCACACGGACTTGGAAACAAGCACGTTGATTTCAAAGATGAAGCTATACATAAAATAATTTCGGAATATACACGCGAAGCAGGCGTAAGGAATCTTGAAAGGGAAATTGCTTCTGTATGTCGTAAGCTGGCGCGTGATATTGTATTGAGTGAATCATCGAACGGAAAAGCAAAGGCTAAAAAGAAATCTAAATTTATTGTTGACGAAAATAAGATAGAAGAATATCTGAAAGTCCCACGTTATCGTCACCAAAAACACATTTCTGAAAAAAGAGTAGGCAGTGTAACAGGACTGGCATGGACCAGCGTAGGCGGCGAACTCTTAAGCGTTGATGTTACTATTATGAACGGTGCTGAAAGATTAACTCTCACCGGTCAGCTTGGTGATGTAATGAAAGAATCGGCCCAGGCTGCTTTAAGCTATATCCGTTCCAATGCGAAGAAGCTTCATCTTGATCCTGATTTCTTCAAAGGCAAGGAAGTTCATATACATCTGCCTGAAGGCGCAATTCCAAAGGACGGACCTTCGGCCGGTATTACTATGTCGATGGCCCTTCTTTCGGCAGTTAGCGGAAGGCCGGCGACCAACGACGTGGCAATGACAGGTGAAATTACTTTACGCGGAAATATACTGCCCATCGGCGGCCTTAATGAAAAACTTCTGGCGGCCAAGAGAAATAATATCAGGAGGATTCTTATACCGAAGGATAATGAGATAGATCTTAAAGAAATCCCGAATGAAGTAAAAGAGGGACTCGATATAATTCCTCTTGAGCACATTGAGGATGCAATACCTTATGTATTTCCGGATATGAAAAAGCCGGCTAAGAGAACTTCAAAGAAAAAAACCGTACGCTCTTCGTCTAAAAAGAAGAAATAAATGTCGGAAACTCTGGCTATAAATAACGAACTATCTGCTGATGAAAAGTACCGTCTTCTCGGCAAGCAGCTGAAATCTCTGCTCAATAAGGAAGAGAATATTTTATCCAGCCTGTCGAATTTCACTGCTGCGCTGAAACAGACATTCGATAAAATAAGCTGGGTAGGATTTTATCTTTTTGACGGAGAAAAGCTGTACCTCGGACCTTTCCAGGGAAAGGTAGCATGCACGGTTATCGAAATCGGAAAAGGTGTATGCGGAAGTGCTGCAGAGACAAGAGAAACGTTAATCGTGGAAGACGTTGACCAGTTCCCCGGACATATCGCCTGCGACCCGGAATCAAGATCCGAGATAGTGATCCCTATAGTAAAAGGGAATGAATTATATGGTGTACTCGATCTTGACAGCAGAAATATTGGTTCTTTTAATGAATTAGATCAGAAATATTTAGAGGAATATTGCAGATTTCTTTCCTCTGAAATAATTTAGAATAATTATCAAATAATTTTATCCCCTGATGGCATATATAGTAACTGCGAGAAAATGGCGTCCTCAAAAATTCAGTGAAGTAGTTGGACAGGAACACATTACTGCAACGCTGAAGAATGCGATTAAAACAAACCGGATTGCACATGCATACCTGTTTACCGGTCCGCGCGGCGTTGGCAAAACTACAACCGCAAGAATACTCGCAAAAACACTCAACTGTCTTAATCCCAAGGATGCAGAGCCCTGCAACGAATGCGAGATGTGTAAATCAATACTTAACTCACAATCGCTCGATATTATTGAGATCGATGGTGCATCCAACAGGGGCATCGACGAGATCAGAACTTTAAGAGAATCGGTGAAGTACGCTCCGACGAGGGGAAAGTATAAAGTCTATATCATAGATGAAGTCCATATGCTCACCCGCGAATCTTTTAACGCGTTTCTTAAAACCCTGGAGGAACCGCCGGGACATACGATCTTCATCTTTGCAACAACAGATGTACATAAAGTTCCTCTTACGATTATTTCAAGGTGTCAGAGATTCGACTTCAGACGTATCCAGATGAACACAATAAAGGACCTTCTGGGGAAAATAGCAAAAGAAGAGAAGATCGAGATAGATGATAAAACCCTTACGATAATTGCCCGCAAAGCCGACGGGGCTCTCCGTGACGCTGAAAGTTATTTCGACCAGGTGGTTTCATTCTGCGGAAATAAGATAGATGCATCAACAGTATCCCATATGCTTAATCTTGTTGACGATGATCTGTTCTTTATGATATCGGATGCCGTGCTTCAGAAAAACTTTAAAACCGTTTTTGAAGTGACCAAAATTCTCTATGAGAACGGCTGGGATTTTGTGGATTTCATTGACGGACTTACTGAGCATTTCAGGAACATTCTGACTGTGATATTAACTGAAAGAACAGAGTTGATTGAAACAGCTGAGGTTTACAGAGAGAAATATATAAATTATCTCGACAGTTTTACGGAAGGAGACATCCTCAGGCTTCTTAATTTCCTTAATAAAACCAGGCAGGAGCTCAGGTTCTCTCAGAATCAGAAGCTGAAAGTTGAAATATCACTCAGCCACCTTATAGGTCTTGAAAAGTCTGCTACAATTTCAGGATTATTAAACGAACTCGGGGAAAAAAAAAGCCCTGAAGTAAAGAATACAGCTGCTCCGGCATTTAAGATCAACATTCCGGAAAGATCTCAGACAGCAGCACCCCGAAAAACTGCGATACGTACAGAGAAAGAGCCCGCTGTTCCTAAAAAATCACCACAGGCTGATCCTCAGTCAAATTTAAACCTGAAATCAGTTAAAGATAGGTGGGAAGGTTTTGTGGATGCGGTAATGAAGGAAAAAGCACTCATTTTTGGTCCTTTTCTGAACAGTGTTGAAATTTCAGACCTCAATGCAAATAACCTTGAAATAATATCTTCAGATTCTCACGCTCAGAATATCGTCGAGAACGATAAAGACTATATATCAAAAAAAACGACAGAGTACTTCGGGAAAAAACTAAATTTTGTAGTTAAACTCACCCAGGAACCTCAGAAACAGAACAGGCATCTGAAAATCACAAAAGAGACAGACCACAGTAAAGATCCCTATGTTAATGCCATAATATCGGAACTTGGCGGAGAAATGATCGAGTAAAGTACGGGAAAACAGACCAAATTCATCACTTCTTCCCTCATTTCCCATCATGACTTTTTTGATAAATATTATGATTATATGTATTTTAGTAAATGTCCAAAAATTTAATTGTTGCGATCGATGGTCCTGCGGGAAGTGGTAAAAGTACTTCCGCCAAGCTTGTTGCGCAAAAACTTGGCTACCTGTACATAGATACAGGAGCAATGTACAGAGCTGTTACTTTTCTATCGATAAAAAAAAAATTAGAATCTGAACGGGAGATTACACAGCTTGCTGAGTCTGTTGATTTAAAGCTCAGTTTTGAAAAAGGATATACACAGGTTTTTGCTGATGGTACAGATATAACCGATGAATTAAGATCATACGAGGTAAACAGCAAAGTAAGTGATGTCAGCAAGATTGAAGGTGTTAGAAAAGCTCTGGTTAGTAAACAGAAACAATATGCAGCCCATGGTATTGGAATAGTAATGGAGGGCCGGGATATCGGAACCGTTGTTTTCCCGGATGCAGATGTTAAAATATTCTTAACTGCAACAATCGACCAGCGGGTTGACAGACGGTCAAAAGAGTATAAGAGTAAAGGGATAGATATCCCTGTTGAAAATATTAAAGAAAACCTGCAGCAGCGGGACAGGATTGATTCTACAAGAAAGGTTAGTCCCCTTCTCAAGGCTCCGGATGCTGTTGAAATTGACACTTCGTCAGTAACTATTGAAGAGCAGGTTGAACTTATCCTGAATGAAGTCAGGAAAAAAGAAAAGTTTATTAAGTCATCATAATCAAATTATGTTCAATTAAATATTTGCGGCGATGTTTATTCAGATGACTTGGAACATTCAGCTGCAGAAAAATTATTTATTTCAGGAGGATTAATGTCCGAAGAGACAAAAGAGAAGACCAGAGGTATGGTAACAGCTGACGACTACGAAAAAGCAAAAAGAAACTTTGAGAATGAAGAGTATTCTCAGGAAGAATTCCTAACGCTTGCCAGACTTTATGCAGACTCATTCAGAGATGTAAAAGAAGGTGAACTTGTAAAAGGTAAAATTGTAAGAGTTCAGGGCGATAATGTTATTATCGATGTTGGATTCAAATCCGAAGGTTCAATACCTAAGAACGAATTCCGCGAGGATGAAGAAATCAAGATAGGAAACGAAGTTGAAGTAGTTCTTGAAAGTGTTGAGGACCAGGAAGGAAACCTTGTATTAAGCAAGCAGAGAGCAGACTTCCTCAGGATATGGGAGAAGGTTGTAAACGCTCACGAAACAGGTGAGATACTTCAGGGTAAGATCATTAAACGCATTAAAGGCGGTATGGTTGTAGACCTTATGGGAATGGAAGCATTCCTTCCGGGTTCGCAGATAGATATTCGTCCTATCAGAGATTTTGATGCATTTGTCGGACAAACAATGGACTTCAAAGTTGTTAAGGTTAATATCCCTACCGAGAATGTAGTTGTTTCACATAAAGTACTCGTTGAAGAAGAAATTGCCGATCAGAGAAATGCAATCCTTGAAAGCCTTGAAAGAGGCCAGATCCTTGAAGGTACGGTTAAAGCGATTACCGACTTTGGTGTATTCGTTGATCTCGGCGGAGTTGACGGTTTAATTCACATAACCGACCTCAGCTGGGGCAGAATAAATCATCCTAACGAAGTTGTTAAACTTGATCAGACAATAAAAGTTGTAGTTACCGACTTTGATGAAGAGAAGAAGAGAATATCCTTAAGTCTTAAGAAACTCCTCCCCCATCCATGGGAAAACATCGAAGAAAAATACAAAGTCGGAGATAAGGTTTCAGGAAGAGTTGTATCACTTACAGATTACGGTGCTTTCATTGAGATCGAAAAAGGTATTGAAGGACTTATTCATAATTCAGAAATGAGCTGGACACAGCACATCAAGCATCCATCACAGGTAGTGGCAATGGGACAGATAGTTGAAGCAGTAATCCTCAGTCTTGATAAAGAAGAGAAGAAAATTTCTCTCGGTATCAAACAGCTTGAGCCGGACCCATGGGAATCGCTCATGCAGAAATATCCTGTAGGATCACAGCATTCAGGTATTGCCCGGAACCTTACCAACTTCGGAGTGTTTGTTGAACTTGAGCCTGGTGTTGACGGACTGGTACACATCTCAGATCTGAGCTGGACCAAGAAAATACGTCACCCCGGTGAAGTTGTTAAGAAAGGCGAAAAGCTGGATGTAATAGTTCTGGGAGTTGATGTCGACCAGAGAAAAATATCCCTCGGTCACAAACAGGTACAGGAGAACCCCTGGAATAGTTTCGAAAAAGTCTACAACGTCGGTACAGTTACCGAAGGTAAAGTTGTAAGAATTATCGAAAAAGGCTTAATAGCTGAACTGCCGGAAAAAGTTGACGGTTTCGTACCAACAAACCAGCTGGCAACTAATAAAATCAAGAATATTGCAAATCACTTCCCTGTTGATGACCCTATTCCTTTGAAGGTTATTGAATTCGACAAAGAGAACAAGAAAATTGTTCTGAGTGCAATAGCTGCATTGAAGGAAAAATCAGAACAGGAAATAAGAGAATACCTCGATAAACATAAACTCGACAGGGTTTCTGTTGAAGAGGTTATGAATGCTGAAACAGGCGCTATCGATTCATCCGATTTCCCGATCTTCGAGTTGCCCGACGATCAGCGTTCAAATCAGCAGGATAATTCCTAACAGAATTTCCGGATTATTACAGAGCGGGAATTACCTCCCGCTCTTTTAATTTTAAATAAACATAAATTCAGATTGAAGAAAGCAGCATTACATACCCTCGGATGTAAATTAAATTTTTCCGAAACCTCTACAATCGGAAATCAGTTCCTTGCCAGAGGATTCGATATAGTTGATTTTAAGGAGCATGCTGATGTATATGTGTTTAATACCTGCACGGTTACTGAAAATGCCGAGAAGGAATGCCGTCAGCTTGTAAGGCGGGTACTGAGGCAGAATCCCGAAGCATTTGTCGTGGTTACGGGATGTTATGCTCAGCTTCGCCCCGAAGAGATATCAGCGATCGATGGCGTTGATGCAGTTCTTGGTACTCAGGAAAAATTCAAACTGTTCGACATCCTTGAAGGATTTGAAAAAAGAGATCTGGCCTGCATTTTTGTATCTCCCGATAACGAGATCAACGAGTTTGGTCCTGCTCATTCTACTGATGCCGACAGCAGAACCAGGGCTTACCTGAAAATACAGGACGGATGCGATTATAAGTGTTCTTTCTGCACCATTCCCAAAGCCCGCGGACTCAGCCGCAGTATGGAACCAGATTCGGTCATTAAAGAGTTCAGAACTCTGCTTGACCAGGGATATAAAGAGATCATACTGACGGGAGTGAATGTGGGCGATTACGGTAAACAGTACCAAACCGATCTTTATCATCTTCTTCTCAGGATGGTTGATATACCCGGAGAGTTCAGGATCAGGATAAGTTCAATTGAACCAAATCTGCTGAGTGATGAGATTATACAGCTGACAGCTTCAAATGAAAAAATGTGCAGGCATTTCCATATTCCCCTTCAGAGCGGAAGTCCACGTATTTTGAGACAGATGAAACGCCGTTACAAGACTGAAGATTATAAAAGGCTCATTGACAAACTGAATAATATTATTCCCGATGTGGGAATTGGTGTTGATGTCATTACAGGTTTCCCCGGGGAGACCAATGAAGAGTTTATGACTACTTATAATTTCCTGAGGGATCTTAATATCTCTTACCTGCACGTGTTCACATACTCTGAGAGACCGGGCACAATTGCCGCTGAAATGCCGGATCAGGTTGATGTATTTGAAAGGAAAAGAAGAAACGGTGAACTAAGAAAACTAAGCACCAGGAAAAGAAATCTGTTCTATAATCAAAGTATCGGGACAACAGCAGAAGTTCTTTTTGAAGCAGAGGATCATGGTGGAATAATGAAGGGATTCTCATCCAATTACATCAGAGTCGGGGCACCTTATAACCCGGAATTAGTCAATCGATTATCATCCGTAAAAATAACCCAAGTAGAAAAATCCCTTTGTTCCGGAGAACGGACAGCGATAAAAAAATCAGTTGACTCATTAGCATCTTAATTATAAAATTAAAATTAAAAAATTATGAAATATTCCCTTTTAGCTCTCCTTTTCATTACATCAATTTCGTTTGCCCAGGTAACAGCTCCAAAATCCACTCTTGAACTGAAAAATATTGTAAAAGAAAACTTAAAACATCAGACCCTCAGAAATTACCTTACCTTCTGAGAGAACAAAAAAGAATCCGGGTCTCGCCATTATTTATTCATTACTTCTGCCGGGAATGGGCGAATTATACGCCGGCGGGTATTCAAGCGGAAAATATTTTACGATTGCCGAAGGAGCATTGTGGGGCATCTTTATAGGGATGAATACATATGCTAACTGGCAGAAAGACCGCTATGAAGCATACGCTGTTACAAATGGCGGCGTAAGTTCTACTGGTAAGGGTTCAGATTTCTATGCTACGATCGGGGACTACTCAAATGTAAATCAGTATAACGATGAGCAGGCGCTTAACCGCGACTTCAGCGCGATGTACAATGTAGAAACAAATTACTGGAACTGGCCTACAACCGAACAGAGAAAAACCTACCGTGGAATGTGGACATCCAGCGAGCAGACCTTTAATGATATAAGATTTGTGGTAGGGGCACTGATAGTTAACCGTATTGCCAGCGCAATAAATGCAGTCAGGCTTGTTTCGGCATATAATAAAAATCTTGATACGGATCTAAGCTGGAATGTTTCGGTAGGACTTCAGAACAGAGCAGAGCTGCCTACATCGCTCGTTTTGAATTTCCAGACATCCTTATAAGATATTATTTACAACCTCTACGAGGTTGGGCAGCAGGGGAAACCAGCAGGCTACAATATTTATCCTCTCCAAGGTTTGGTATTTCAGATTAAACCTCAGTTATACTGCCGGGAGCGAAATCATTTTTTCACGTTAAATATTCTTTTGAATTCTTCAACACTGTCCATATCTCGTATACGTTGCTCCTCTTCATCTTTATCGTTCCTTTTTTGCAGCTCAGCCGCGAAATCCTCTGCAGAGATCACTGATGCACTGCAAACCCGGGCGAATTCTCTTAGATTATTATCAGATGTAATAACTGTAATGAGTTTAGGATTTTTAGAAGCAGATATTTCAGCTTTGATTCTGTCATCTGCAGACTTATTTTCGGAATAAATTATTTTAGCTGCAGCCATTTTTATAGGTGTGTTCTGAAATCCGTCAAAATGAAGGGATACCCTCGTTTTTTTCCCCCGAAAATAACTTTCGAGTATAAGGGCAATCTTTTCGCGGGCTGACTGCTTATCAGTTCTCTGAAGCTGCTGTAACGATTTTATTTTTCCAATAAGATTATTTCCGTCGATAATATACCTTCTCATCTCTAGTACCCCCTTCCGCTGTAGAACTGATCTTGCTTGGTAACTTTTAGATCCTGCAGCTGTGGTGCTTTAACTCTAATCTCAAATCTGTAGCCTCGGTAGGTGCCTATAGGATTCCATGTGAAATTCATCAGCCAGCAGTGCAGGTCGCGCGAGATTCTAATCTGGGGAGCGGCAAACTCGTGTCGCTGGAAGTCATAGCTTCCGGTGAATGAAAACTTCCAGTTGGGTGTAAGATTGAAATTTATACCTCCGCTCAGGTTCATAGTCTCCCGTTTTTGAGACGGGATTGGCTTGCTGAGGGAATAATTAAAGGTCAGGTTAAGATCCCAGGGTATCGTAAAATCAGGTTCTTTTTCCGAATAAATTCCCTTATAAACATTATCGCCGTTTTGAAGTTCATACTGGCCTTCGGGCGGGGGTTGTTTACTTTCGGCCGATTTCAACTTTTCTCCGGAAAGGCTGGTAGAAATTGAGAAATTGAAATTCGTAAGACGCAGAAGTCCCTTACCTTCATTAACAAGGAACTTATTAATTCTGGTTTTATCAGATGTATAATCATAAGGAGTAAAATTTGAGCTGCCTGAAAAGTTGAACCAATCCCCTATCTGCGTTCTGTACTGCAGTCCAAGATCAGAAAGCCTCATACTATCTGCCGCAAAATTATAACTCATCGATGCTGACAGATTCAGAAGTTGTATCTTATTCTCCTTTGATGTGGTATCCGAGAGATCCGGCAAAGTTTTCATTTCAAAAATATTACCCAGTGAGAATGTAATTCTTTGGGACTCCCCGGAAGGTGCTCCGCCGAATACTTCCCGCTGGAATTTATCGTAGTGGATCACCTTATTATTAGGATCGATGTATGAATCATAATAACCCCAGAAGGACTTAGAGAAATCAGGATTATAATTATAAGAAATGCTGGGATTAACGGTATGCCTGATAGCATTAACACCGAAACTGTTTACAGGAAAGATACCATAAAACTTCGTTGAAGCCGTTAGTCCCATTCCGAAAGTTCTCACGAAGTTAATCTCATGTTCATCATTTATAAATGTTGTATCGTTCCCTGTTTTCGGAGAAACGCCTCTTTCGTATACTACTCTTTTATTATACCACCTTTCCTGGTAGCGTACCGAAGGGGCAATACTGATATAGCCTAATTTGGGAGAAAGTCCGGCCGAGATCTGATGATTAAATCCTCCCCGGATGTCGAGATGTCCGTTCGTCTTGTCACGGTCATTCTCGAACTGCCCGGTATAACTGTAGCCGAATAGTTCATACCATTTTTGTTCTCCAACTCCACTCCCGCGGAAAGGATAACTCTGCGACCTGGTAAAGGTCAGTCTTGGAAGTACTTCCTGAATATTACCTGATCCCAGATCCTGATTTCTTGAATAGCTGGCAGAAAGATTGTTCCCGGATTCATCCCAGGTTTTAGAGAAAGTAGCATTCGAAACTATCTGATTCCTTAATAACTGATTGAAGTCAGTATAATTACTATATATCTGATTTCCCGAAGTAAATTCAAGGTTAGCATCGAACGTCATTGTAGGAGTAAACTTCTGATTATGGGACCAATTAATCGACCAAAATATATTTTCATTTCTGTTCGGCTCTGAAGATAGTCCTGATATTTTATCTGAATAAGTCCCCTGAAGAGTTCCGGTAAAATTATAACGTTCTGCATACCGGAAACGGGAATTTGCGCCGAAACTACCTCGTGTATAATAATCCCCCGTCACGTTCAAATCCATATAATCACTTATTGCCCAGAAATACCCGAATTTGGAAAAATACTTACCATAGTTAGGATCATCACCAAATACCGGGCGGGATAATACCCGATCTTCTTCCGGATTCCAGCGGAAATACCGCAAATGGAAGCGGAACAGGAAAAGGAACATCACCTACAAAAAGCCATATCCATTCAGCCATCACCTCTTTCTGCTGTACAACTTTCATTTTAGGAGAATAGAAAAAATAATCGGGATCCGTTTTATCGCAGGTTGTATAAATACCATCCTTAATGAAATACGTATCCTTATCAACCTTCTTAATCTTCGAACCGGTGTAATAAGCTCCTTCGCTCTCAGTACCGGCTGAAGCAATAAATCCTCTCTGGGATTTGAAATTAAACCTCATCCTGAAACCTTCATACTTTTCCCCTTTATCGATTAAGTACAGGTGTACCTTCATACTTTCCGGCAGTATCCGTAGGAACTCCCTCCGCCTCCACTCCGCCGGTTTCAAAATCAACTTTAATATTTGCTGCTTTAAGGTCGGTTTGTTTGTACTGAATATCACTCGTACCGTACAGATACATTTCCTTCCTGCTGATAACAAAGATAAGCGAATCGGATGAGCTTGCGTTGATTACGGTATCAATATCGCCCGGTTTGGTTTTAACAGAGTCGGATGTAAGGAGAGAATCAATAACAGGCGAGCTTATTGAATCGGGCGGAACCAGCCCTGTTGAATCAATTTGCTGAGCAAATTCCTGAACAGATAACAGTATTACTATCAGTAAGAAATTTCTCATTTCAGAAATGATATGAAGAATAGTTCAAAAATAAGCCTATCCTCAGGATTTATAATACACTAAAGCTGATGCCCCTTTTATCCCGGCATCATTTTTTAATTTTGCGGGATAGACCTCGATTCTGTCGCGTAAAGGGGTCAGTACACGCGAAGAAGCCGTTTCCCGGATAGCGTCAAACAATGGTTTGCCAAATCCCGATACGCCGCCCCCAATAATAAAAGTACTTACATCGAGCAGATTGCTAACTGAAGCAAGCGCACATCCGATATAGTAACCCATCTGCTTTACTATCGACTGAGCATAACTATCACCTTCTTCAGAAGCATTATCTATAATCCTGGGTGTAAGCTGTTCGAGATCATTATCTATCAACTCCCATATTTTCGAGTCGGGATGATCGGGCATTTCTTTTTTAATTCTGCTTATAAGATAATGATTACCAACATACGCCTCTATACATCCGAAAGACCCGCAGTTGCACTTAGGTCCTTTATGATCTATTGTCACGTGGCCGATTTCACCTGCTGCTCCGAATTCCCCCCTGTATATTTCATTATTTATTATTATTCCACCACCTACTCCGGTTCCCAGCGTTACCATTATAAATGAATCATACTTTTTCCCTGCACCGAATATCAGTTCTCCTATTGCCGCAGCGTTAGCATCATTTTCAACGAAAACTTTTTTATCAAACTCCTTCTCAATAAGCTTACCGAGATTTACCTTTTCCCAGTTCGGGAAGTTAGGAGGATTCTCAACTGTACCCTTTTTTACCGATACCACACCCGGAGCACCTATGCCTATACCAGATATTTTCTTTTTATTTTTATCGAGTATCTGGTGAATTCCCTTTTTAATCTGTTCAACTACTGCATCAGGACCATCGTCGGCATTTGTTTCAACTGAGATCTTCTTACTTATCTTTCCTTTTTCTGACACAATTCCAATTTTTACGCTCGTTCCGCCAAGATCCACTCCAAGAGTATATTTGTCCGATTTAGCCATAACTTACTCCGTCTTTTCCTTAAAAATTATAAAGTATATCCTTCAAACATTAAATAAATGAATTACGATAAGCAAATATAAATTTATTAGGGATTTATATCCCAAATGTGGAGAGAATTTTTGAAAAATGTAAGCCGAATAACATAAATGAGACAGGGCTTATAACGGAAATTATACCAGTTATTAACTTTATTTATTCGTAAAACTTACACTCACTATTCTTAATTCTTCCGGGTATTGTATAGGGCCCAGTGAAGTTGATACCGTCGGGCGTGCGTACAAAGTCAGGTTTGAGGCAGAACCTTTGTTTCCTCCTATAGCAAGTGCCAGATTAATCAGATCTTCGTAGCCTTTATTCTGGAAGAATTTAACCAGGTCGAGGTTCATCTGGATAGGGATGATGCTCACTTCCCCGGTACCGGGAATTGACACATTATTTTTTAGTCCCCCCGAAATTGTCTCATTACCATTTATCATCAGCCGCCAGGGAAAATCGGTGATTGTCGCATTTGTATTTGGATAACCTCCTGTACCGTCATTAGGATTTTTCGCCTGCACATTCAAGACAAAAGAAACAGGAAGAGACCCGCTGGCAACAGCCTGCGATATTCTCAGAATCTCAATTGAACTGAAGTCTGATAGTTTAGACTTACCGGAAAGATTTACACCATTAAGAGCGAAGCCGTTGACATCGCCGAGCTTGAACTGGAGTCTTGACAAATTAACAATCGATTGATAAACGCTGCATCCGCTGACAGTAAGAACAAGTATAAAAGCATAGATATATAATTTCTTCATAATCGTCTCCTCAATTGGAATTGGATAAAATCAGCTTCTGTGATTCCCCTATCTTCTGAAGTATCTGTTCCGCAACCCGGAGAGCCCGCAGTCCGTCTTCACCGGATACAACCGGTTTAGTGTTATTTATTACTGAATCTACAAAAAGCTGAAGTTCGTACTGAAGCGCATTTTGTTCCTTTATTTCCGGCTGTTCGTAAATAACTCTTTTTTTCTTTTCTCCTATACCGATCTCACCAAAGGAAATAGTGGTTATCCCGGTATCCTGATCCAGCGGTACCAGTCTGTACACCTCAGACATTCCGGTATTAAAATCGAGGGAGATATAATTATCTCTCTGGAAAATTCTCATCTTTCTCATCTTCTTCTGTGAAATTCTGCTTGCTGTAACATTAGCAACAGCCCCATTCTCAAACTTAATTCTTGCATTTGCAATATCTATGGAATCTGAGACCACAGCCACACCCGATGCATCAATCTGCTGAACTTTGCTCTTTATAAGGCTAAGGATTATATCAATATCATGGATCATAAGATCGAGCACAACGGCAACATCAGTACCCCGCGGATTAAACTGAGCCAGCCTGTCTGTCTGTATAAATTTAGGCTCAAGAATATATTGCTCGAGCGAAACCAGTGCAGGGTTAAATCGTTCAATATGCCCCACCTGCAGATTAAGTTTCTTATCAGCCGCAAGTTTCACAAGCTCTTCGGCCTGGGGAATTGTGGCGGTAATGGGTTTCTCTATAAAAAGAGGTTTTCCTGCATTCAGACATTCTTTAGCCAGATCATAATGTGCACTTGTAGTGGCAGCAATAGAGACAGCATCAACTTCTTTAAGCAGATCCTGCAAATTGTTATAAACTTCCGTACCGAATTCCTCGCTTACTAATTTCGACTGAAGCTGGTTTATATCATAAACACCGGTTAATTTACAATTCGGAATAGAGGTGAACATTTTAGCATGCAGTTTTCCAAGGTGCCCCGTTCCGACTATTCCAATATTTAACTTTTCCATTTCAACCTGTTATTGTTTACTGAAAATCCTGGCGTACCCTATTATATGATCATAGCCGCCTAAATCAGGATCATTATAATACAAAAATACATAATAATAATTTGAAGTATCCCAGCTGTTTCCCTCCAGCGTATACCAATCGATATCCTTTACTGTGTTCCCTGAGACTTCACCAATAACGTACTGGTAATCATAGATCCCTCTTTTGAGAGGTATCGTAAGTGAATATATCCCTCCCTGTTCGTTCATTTTATACCCGGGTTCGACTATCCAGTTATTAAAGGCTCCTACAAGAAAAATATCGCTATAGACAGGGTCAGAGGGCCTTATTGAGAAAACCACATTCTTATAGGTTGCATAGTCATTTTTATAATTGAGCAGAATTTCCCCGCCGTTCAGATCAGGGGGACCTTCCTCGAAGAACCTTGAGTACTCGAGACCGTCGAACTGAGCCTTAACCGTTTCACCGGTGTATTTGTTATAATTTCTTATATCTGTCTGTCGATACTCATTGCCCGGACGGATATCGCGGATAGTAAATGTAAACTTCCTGTCACCATCCCAGTAAAACTGTCTCTGGTTCGTATTAAATGAGCGGTCTACCACATAAGGATATTCTGTTTTGTGATTTTCTATTATCTCAAGGTGATCCACAAACATAGGGTGGTATTTCTGCGGAAGATTTATCTCTGATGTAATATTAAAAATATAAGCCAGCTCCGTTGGGAAATAGGTCTTATCTTCCAGTTTCTCCTTTGTCAGGCTGACATTCATCGGAACAGTTCCTTCAATCACTACAAATCTTCCTGAAGCGTAAACCTTTGAAGTATCGTAAGTATCTGTTATAAAGTACATCCATTTACCTGACCAGGGAAAGCTTATATCACCTCTTTTATCCGGAAACGACTCCTTAAAATGATACCTCGCTTCTTTAACCGTTACCGGCAGAACGTCGTAATCAGGATTATTAAAAATATTATGACCATGGTTTGCGAGGAATAGATTTCCTGTGGGAGTCCAGTTTTTATCGCAGAAACGAAAAACAAAACTCAGCTGAGGCACATCATTAGCCTGTACGTCAAATTCCACAGTGAGACCATTATCGGTAATAACCGGAAGTGAGGTAACGTCATTACCCGGATAGGCAATAAGAGATTTAATTGAGATATTCTCCTGCGCAGCAATAACCGCAGGCAGAAATGCAGCTAAAAAGAATAATATTTTAGACAATGTTTCCCCTAGATGTTAAAGATTTCCACACATTTAATTGACTGGTAAGGTACAAATATCCTCACCTGCTCATTTTCTCTTACAGTTTCGAGTAAAAGTCCGTCGTCGTATGCTTCGGTAAGTTTGCCTGACTTAAAAACTATCTCATAAATTGGTGTGTCAGAATGAGGATCAATTGTCAGTCCATAATTTTCATAAAGAGTTATATGCAGTGTCTTGCCAATAAACTTTTTCCATTCCATTTTCATTGAGTATCTCCCTGGTTAAGTAACCGATTAATATTATCAAGAAATTCATTCATATCTGCACACAGATAATACTTTTTTATGAACTGCGACGCAATGGTAAGTTCTCCCGCATTGATATAGTTAGCATACCCGGCAGCTATTGCTGATCTATTCCTGCGGCTAAGATCGCAGTTATATTCTCCCGAATCTGTAAATGAATCCAGGTAATCGATAATTTCCTCATTCTCCTGAATGTACAGATCGTAAATATCTGCATTAACAATATAGATCTGGCCGCTCTCATACTTCCAGCAGTTTATAGGCAGAAAGATATCCGAATCCTGGTCATCATCGCTGTCGAAGTATTCGAAATCAGGATTGCCGGTAACTATTATCTCACCTCCCTCTTCATTGGAGAACATATCGTACGGCTCAGTTGTTCCGCTGCGGATAGAATCCGCCAGTGAGAATTCATCGAGAGTACTGAAGATATAAATGGTATAATCGGGAATATTACCATAAAGCTGCTGAATCGATTACTATATACTCATCCACACTGTCGTTATCGAGATCAACGGTATAATCATGCGGATTACTGAAAGTCATTTCGAAAATAATATCGTTGGTAGTATTATCGGTAACGGTTAGAAGAGAATCGTGCAGCTGTGCGGTAAAATGGTCAAATGTGAAAATCTGCTGAGGGAATGCAGCGCCTGAAAAAATGACAAATAAAGAAATAAAGAAAATTTTATTCATAAAACCCGGAATTTTTTTCTTTCTCTAATATAGCTTAATTGAAATAATATAACAGTTCAATTTAAAATAAAAACTCCCGGCGGAAACCGGGAGTTGAGTTGAGAATTGCTATAAATTTTACAGATTCTTTATCTCGTTAGTTAGTTTTGTCATTGCGTCTTTTGCATCGCCGAAATACATAAGGGCGTTGGGATAGAAGAACAGTTCGTTATCTATTCCAGCATAACCAACGTTGAGCGAACGTTTGTTAATTACGACTGTCTTGGCATAATCTACATTCAGGATCGGCATTCCGTAAATAGGACTGCTTTGATCGTGGCGGGCAGCAGGGTTCACAACGTCATTGGCGCCGATAACAATTACAACATCAGTGTTAGAGAAATCGTCATTTATATCTTCCATAGCATAGAGTTTATCGTAAGGCACCTGCGCTTCAGCCAGCAGAACGTTCATATGTCCCGGCATTCTTCCTGCAACCGGGTGAATAGCAAAACGGACTTTCACACCTTTCTTTTCAAGAACATTCATTAAGTCGTGCACTGCATGCTGAGCCTGTGCAACTGCCATACCGTAGCCGGGAACAATTATAACACTGCTTACAGCATCGAGGAGCATCGCAAGCTCTTCGGCATCGATAGATTTAACATCTCCTTTGGGTGATGTTGTGCCTGTTGATTCTCCTGTTCCGCCGGCCGAGGCCCAGCCTCCGAGAAGTACGTTCATAAGTGAACGGTTCATGCCGCGGCACATAATAAGCGTAAGTATTATTCCCGAAGCACCAACAAGCGCACCTGCAATGATCAGCTCATTATTCCCAAGCACGAAACCGGTAGTAGAACCTGCTATACCTGAATATGAGTTTAACAGCGAAATAGCAACCGGCATATCTGCGCCTCCTATAGGGAGCACAAGCAGAACTCCGAGAACCAGCGATACCAAAGTTATAATCAGCACAAGGGAAATCGAGCCGGGGTTTATGACAATGTAGGCTCCTCCACCCAGGACAGCCAGTAATAGTATCAGATTTATGGGGTGCTGAAGAGGATACTTAACTACTTTTCCGGTAACAATACCCTGAAGTTTTCCGAAAGCGATCATAGAACCGGTGAAGGTAACCCCGCCTATGAGCAGACTGAGTATTATAGCTATTCCCTGATCAATGGGCAGGTTGAACGGAAGTCCGGTATTAACCGGATAATTCGGGTTCAGTTTATAATATTCTGCAAGTGCAACCAGCGTTGAAGCACCGCCTCCGAAACCGTTCAGCATACCAACCATCTGCGGCATGCCCGTCATCGGGACTTTGATTGCGAGAATAACACCAACAAGCGAACCGACTATCACACCAATCAGGATCCACTCGAATGTCAGTACGTGCTGATCAAAAAGTGTAATGATGATCGCCATCGCCATACCGATTGACGCAAAAAGATTACCTTTACGTGCGGTCTTCGGTGAGCCGAGATATTTAATTCCGAAGATGAAAAAGATCGAGGATACCAGATAAGTTAATTCAATTACTACTCTCATTTTTTATCCTCACTTTTTCTTTTTGAACATTTTTAACATTCTGTCGGTCACAAGGAAACCACCGACCACATTTATCATCGCGAAAATGACCGCGACCATTCCCAGGATGGTACTGATTGTGAACTGCTCCATCCCTGCGCTCAATAAAGCACCGACGATCGTAATTCCCGAGATGGCATTGGAACCCGACATAAGCGGTGTATGGAGTGTCGGAGGCACCTTGGTTATCAATTCAAAACCGACGAATATTGCCAGCACGAAAACATATATGTGCATTAAAAAAGTTAAATCCACCATAAATTTTTTCCTTCCTTATGTTTGCCGGAGCGGCTGCAAACTACTTTATTAATTCTTTTACTCTTGGGTTAATCACTTCTTTGTTGTATGTAATAAGACTGCCTTTAACTATCTCGTCTTCCAGATTCAGCTCCACCTTACCTTCTTTTCCAATATGTGTTATAAGACTAAGAAGATTCTTCGAATACATTTCACTTGAATGATTCGGAACGAGACTCGGGAGGTTGGGTTCGCCTATAATATTTACTCCATATTTCTTAACCATTTTCCCTTTTTCACTAACCTCGCAGTTCCCTCCGAATTCAACCGCCATGTCCAGTATTACGCTGCCCGGACGCATATTCTTTACCATCTCTTCCGTAACAAGTACCGGAGCTTTTTTCCCCGGAACAAGCGCTGTGGTTATTACTATATCTGCTTCGGTAATGTGCTTGAATATCAGTTCTTTCTGTTTCTTCAGAAATTCCTCTGATGCCTCCTTAGCATAACCTCCGGCATCCTGCATATTCTCGTCAGATTCAACTTCAATAAATCTTCCGCCAAGCGACTGAACTTCTTCCTTAACGGCAGGACGAATATCGGATACTTCCACAACCGCACCTAATCTTTTAGCGGTTCCGAGTGCCTGGAGTCCAGCTACACCTGCACCCATTATAACAACCTTCGCAGGGGAAATTGTTCCGGCGGCGGTCATCATTAAGGGAAATATTTTTCCAAGTGTATCTGCACACATTACAACGCTTTTATAGCCTGCAATGTTAGCCTGAGAACTCAGCGCGTCCATCTTCTGTGCAAGTGTTGTTCTTGGGATCATATCCATGGAAATAACGTTTATTCCCTTTTCCGCACATTTTTTTGCTATATCGGGATAGTTAAGGGGATAGAGAAAGGTAACCAGAATTGTTCCTTCCTTCATCAGATCAAGTTCATGTTTTTTCTGTTCAGGGTGATCCATCGGTCTCTGAACCTTGAACACAATATCAGCAGAAGAATAGAGTTCCAGGAGGTTATCTATTATTTTCGCTCCCGCAGCTTTGTATTTCTCATCAGTAAAACCGGCATTTATTCCCGCATTTTTTTCTATATGTACCTCAAATCCGGCTTTAATGAGCTTAGGGACGACATCAGGAACGGTTGCGACCCTGTTCTCTCCTGCCAGGATTTCTTTTGGGACTGCTATTATCAAGGTGGTTCTCCTCCTTTAAATTCTAATTTAATTTGCAAAGCTAAGAGGTTTGAGGACTAAATTCAAACCAGCATCAATGTTTTGGATTTAACAAATATTAGTACTTTATTATCGGAAATTAGGGACAAGGATCACAAGTCTCAGGCTGGCTGTTCGTGGGTCAGGCAGTGAAGCGTACCCAATCCCCACACCAGATCAACGGCGTGAATACCAATTACAGGACGGTCAGTTATGAGTTCGGAAAGAATACCAAGGGCTGTTTTATCGTTGGGATCATTAAAGGTTGGTACGAGCACTGCATAATTTGAAAAATAGAAATTAGCATAGCTGGCAGGCAGACGCTCTCCTCTAAAAATGACAGGGGCTGGCATCGGGAGATCGATCACATTCAAAGGAGTTCCATTGTGAAGTTTTACATTTTCCAGTCTTTCACGGTTTTCTCTCAGAGACAGGTAATTAGGATCATCCTGATCTTTTTCCTGAACCAGTACAAGAGTGTCTTTATTTACAAACCTGCAGAGGTCATCTACGTGGCCGTGAGTATCGTCCCCGGCTATTCCCTTTCCAAGCCAGATTGTTTGTTCAACTCCGAGGTAGTTTCTGAATAATGTTTCGTAATCTTTTTTTGTGAAGCCGGGATTCCTTACCTGTTGATTTTCATCCATCAGGCATTCTTCAGTGGTGATTAAGGTGCCGCTGCCGTTTGTATCAATACTGCCCCCTTCAAGCACGACATGCCGGTTATTATGAAGCGGAATGATTTTTTCCATTCCGAATTTCTTTGCGATGAATGCAGGAAAGTTTCTCATCCTTTTTGTAGTTATCATATTTTGCCCAGCCGTTAAAGCGGAAATTAACTGCAGCCGTATCAGATGTTTTTTTCTTCTTAAGGAAAGCCGGACCCGAATCTCTCATCCAGCCCCTGTTTGTCGGCAGTATGAAGAACTCAATATTTTCGATATTAAGGTCTACAGATTTAAGAACGCGAAGGGCTTTCTTCTTATGATCCTCATTCTCAACAACTATTCTTACTTTTTCGTCACGGGAGATATATCGTGCAATTTCAGCATAAACCCAGGGTATGGGAGTGAATTTGCCCGGCCAGTCCAGCAGATTATGCGGCCAGCCAAGCCAGGTGGCTTCATGCTTATCCCATTCGGGAGGAAGGTAATAGTCCTTAATATCAAATCCGTTTTTATTTGATTTCATCGCGGGCACTTAATCAAGGAATCTTTTATCTATCCCGACATAAGAATCGATCCTGCGGTCTCTGAGGAACGGCCAGTTTCTCCTTATATACTCTATACGTGCAGTGTCAACTTCAGCAAGCAGGATTTCCTCCTTCTTCGGTGAAGCCTCAGCTATTACGATTCCCTGCGGATCGGCAACAAAGGATGAACCCCAGAATTCTATACCCGGGGATGATTTGTCAGGTTTTTCATGTCCCACCCTGTTTACTGCCGCAACGTACACACCATTAGCGATTGCATGGCCTCTTTGTATTGTTCTCCAGGAATCGAACTGCGGCTTGCCGTGCTCTTTCTTCTCGTGCGGGTGCCATCCGATAGCTGTCGGATAAAAAATAACACTGGCACCTTTAAGAGCAGTTATCCTCGCACCCTCAGGGTACCACTGATCCCAGCAGACAAGAGTACCTACATTACCGAATTCGGTTTGAAACGATTTATATCCCAGATCGCCGGGAGTGAAATAAAACTTTTCATAGTAGGCAGGGTCATCGGGAATGTGCATCTTCCTGTATAAACCCGAAACCTCTCCCTCAGTATTAATCATTGCAATAGTATTATGGTAGACACCCTGAGCACGTTTCTCGAACAATGAGGCAGTGATAACCACATTATATTTACGTGCCGCTTCACCGAGAACTTTGGTAGAAGGGCCGGGAATAGTTTCGGCAAGATTGAAGTTCTCAATATCCTCTTTCTGACAGAAGTACTGCGATCTGAAAAGTTCGGGAAGGCATATAACCTTCGCGCCTTTTTTGGCAGCCTTTCCAATCCGGTCGACAGCCTTTTTAAGGTTATCTTCGGAGTCAGTCGACATCGACATCTGGATCAGACCAATAGTAAACTTATCAGGGGTAGTTTTTTTACTCATAATTTTTTTATTTAATATGAATATTATCCTCTAACTATCATTTCGAGAGAGTCTTCGACTCAGAGATCCGGAAAAAGATCTCTCCCTCCGGTCGGGACGACATTCCTGCTTGTAAAGATGACAAACCCATTTACGGGTTAATCCAGTCACTTTTCTGCTTCTATATCCTTCTCCGAAACCAGCTTGCCGTCCTCGGAAAATTCTTTACTCTTAACCAGCGCCCCATCCTCATAAGTTTCAATATACCACAAAGTTCCGTCATTACGATATATTTTTGTATCACCGTCAAGTTTATTTTCCTCGTAATGCTGTTCCGACCAGAGAGTCCCGTCCTCATAATACGACTTCGTTATGCCGTCTCTCATTCCCTCATCATACTTGCTCTCGGATTTTATATTGCCATTCTCATAGTACATTTTAACAGTATCGATCAGCTGTGAATATTCGAAATTCTTTTCCGCCATGAGTTTGCCGTCGGGATAAAATTCTTTTACCGGTCCTTCAATATTTCCGTTCACATAATTGTACGATCCTTTTAAAACACCATTATCGTAATACCAGTCAGTTCTGCCGTCCTGCACATCATTTGTATACATTGCCGATACTTTCATTATTCCATTCGGGTAATACTCAAGAGCTTTTCCCTCCCGAAGTCCGTTCTTATAAAAATATACAGAACTCAGGCCCCCGCCGTTATAAAAAGTCCTTATGGTATCATCAAAGCTGCCCATGCTTATAATGACCACTTTCCTTAAGACTGCCTTCCGGGTAATACGTAGAATACCTGCCGTCGAGTTTATTATTATTATAATTCAGACTTTCCTTCAGTACACCCGAGTCATAATAACTTCTGTTAAGGCCTTCTTTTTTTCCGTTACTATAATGAACCACTTCTTTCAGCACACCGGTATCATAATAATATCTGCACTCGCCGTTTAATATTCCGTTTGAATAGTTTTCAATCTGTTTAATTGTACCGTCAGGGTAAGTCTCTTTAACCTGACCATCCTGAGCAAAAACAAGATATACTTCCTGTTAAAAAAAATAAAACGATAAATAATTTAGCTTCCGATAGATGAAACAAGTTTTCCTCCCTCGTCGTATACTTTACTTGTTTGAAGAACTCCGCCTTTATAAAATTCTTCTTTTTTAACGATGCCATTTTCAAAATAATCTCTTGCAAAGCCGTTAACCTCCCCGGACGAATAATTCTCCTCCCTTTTCAACGCTCCGTTTTCATAATAATAATATTTACGTCCGTCGGGATTGCCGTTTATGTAAGTACATTCCGATTCGAGCGTTCCTTTTTCATAGAACGTTTTATACTCCCCTGTTTTAATATCGTTATTGTAATGCTCTACATACTTAACGTTTCCGTTTTTATAATAGGCAAGATAGATACCGTTCTTAACATTGTTATTATAATTAACTTCCGATTCAATTAAGCCGTCGGGATAATAATTTCTCGTAATACCTCTCCTCACCCCGCGAACATAATCGATCGATGACTTCATTATGCCGTTCTCATAGTAAGTAAAAGAGCGGTCATTCAAAGTATCGTTTTCATAATGGTATTCGTCCTTCAGGAAACCGCTGTCATAATAATACTTTGCAAAGTTTTCCTTTTTACCGTCCTTGTAATAAACTTCACTTTTAAGGGAGCCGTTATCGTAATATTCCCTATCGGTATTCTCCTTGGCCTCGATCTTCCCGAGGTAATCATATCGAACACGATTTTTCAGCTCGCCGTTTTCATAAGTATCCAGCACCCGGATCTCGCCGGCTGAATCATACACCTTCACTTCACCTACTATCTTATCATCCTTAAAGTAGGCATCGACTACAACTTTACCGTTTTCACTATAAACTTTTGTCGGTCCCTGCATTACGCCATTATTAAAAGTTTTTTCAACCTCTACTGCTCCCGATTTATAGAAGGTCCTTGAAATTCCCTGAAGCAGTCCTATCGAGTAATTCCATTCACCCTGAAGCTCGCCTGTTTTATAATAAGTATATGTAGTACCATCGAGCACACCCTGATAATAATTCTGTTTTGCCCAGAGTTCACCTGTTTCATAATACCAGTAGGAAGTATCCTGCTTTATGCCGTCTTTATAATTCCACTTGGTACTGACGATACCGTCTTCAAAGTACCATGTTTGAATGCCTTCCTCTTTGCCCTCAAAGTAATGCCACTTCTTCCACACTTTTCCGTTCGGATAATACTCATAATAATCACCATGGAGCTGCCCCTTCCAGTAGGTGCCCATAGTTTTTACACTGCCGTTCGGGTAAAAAGTTTTTCTGACATTCCCGGTAGTATCAATATCCTGTGCTGAAATAATTGATGAAAGGGAAATAAAGAAAAGAATGCCGAAAAGAATAATTCTGATAATTTTCTGCGTCAAACGGGGACTAATCCTTTTTATCTTAATGTATTACGCAAATTTAAAATTATTCCGGTATAAGAAAAACGGATAAAGAAATACATTCAAATAATATAAATGACGATATAGCGGATATCCTGTTCTAACTATGACAGGGATTAGACTAAAATCTGGCAATATTGAATATGAAGCCAAGCTTGATCATTAATCCCATATAGGTTAATAAAGTTCGCTGGGGGTAATTATCCTTTGTAAATTCCAGTTTGTTGTTCCCAACCGGAAGATAAAATATTAAGTCCAGACTGAACAGCCTTGAGACTTCTGCTTCAGCTCCAATACCCAAAAAATGAATGGGTTCAATATATGTACCGCCTGAATTATGATCGATGCTCCCATTCATATGTTTATACCAGGCAATCAGGGGAGAAATGTGCTCAGTTATACTATACTTAAGTTCTGCTCCATATTCTCCGCCAACGAATGGATCCCCGAGCTGGACTCCCCCTTTCACATCAAGTCCAAACCGCTTATATTCTGCCCCGAGCTTCATATAAAGACTAAAAGGAGGAATAAGCATATAATTACCGGTTGTGTTAGTCTGAGTATTAATGATAAAATAATCAATCAATTCAGTTCTTAAGCCCCACGTGAAGGATTGACTGTGAATGGTGTTCGAAAAGAGTAACAGGAAGAAAATAATTATTGTACTTCTCATCCCGGCCCCACTATTATTTAACACTTATGTTAAAGCACCTTGTTTGAAGTTACAAAATCGTCGCGGCTGATTCAACTACTACCAACTAAATGATGAATAATCTGTATGGGACCAGCCGCCTCACCTTTATTCTTTCATTTGATACTATTTTATCAGAATCATCTTTTTTGTCTGAACAAAGTTTCCCGTGCGCATCTGGTAAAAATATGTTCCGCTTGGCAGATTGGCCGCGTTCCAGGTCATCTCATAACTTCCTGCAGGTTTTTCTTCGTTCACAAGTGTTTCTATTTCTCTCCCTAAAACATCCAGCACTTTAATTGTGACTTTGAAGTCTGCCAGACCGAGTACTTAATTTTTGTTGAGGGGTTGAAGGGATTAGGGAAGTTTTGGGAGAGCGAAAATTCCACCGGAATTCTTCCAGAAGAAATATCTTTTACCGAAACAACCATTGAAGTATCGAAGTTCCAGAAGTAAAAATTTCCCGCAGTACGCGCAATATTTTTTGCTACAGTAATTGAATTAAGTGCATCAGTTCCCTGACCCACAATATACACTATCATTACTTCAGTCTCTTCGCCGACAGGCAGGGTAAAAGGTCCCATATTCTGCAATTGTCTCTTATCTGTTGAGTAAGTATTGATCCATCCGTAATCTGTCTCCGGATCACCGGAATACCAGAAGGAAGGGTCAACCTGTGAACAGTCAACTCCGCCGCCAACCTGTCCGTAAGTCCAACTGCAGGGATCGATAACTGCTCCGGAGAAACGGTGTCCCAACATATAACTCCTGGCTTCTACAGCATTATATGGTTAATGTATCAGCGGATCGCCAACGATGAATTCTGTCGATGAAGAAAGAGGCTGGTTCCGTGCCCCGGGATATTTCTTTACTCCTATTATTTGTCCGCGATTTACAATTGCAGTATCGAGCGGCAGATCTGTACCTGGCTCATAAATCCCATTACTATTATTATCAATAAACGTTACACCGGGCAGGTATGCAGCAGGACCTTCCAAAACCTTTTCGAAAAAAGCCGGCGGATTGTTCCCATAAGCAGTATCCGGTCCGTCGTTATAGGTAAAGCCAGCCTGGATGGTAGTATCACAACCAACCAGATCGTCGCAGCCAATCGCCAAGCTCGGGATCATCCCACACTCCGAAGTAAACATCGGTTAATGTGTCAGCTACCAATCCGGTATTTTTTATCCTATACCGGAAAAGAATCATATTCTGCAGTTCAGGTATTCCTGAATACGCGAATACCGTCTGCCTGATTTCAATACCCTGCGGCTCAACAGTGTTCCATCTTCTCTGTGCAGAAGCTAATCCATCGTTGTAGACACACCATGCTGTTTCATCACCCATCAGGTCGGGTCTATCCTCATCGGGATCCCATACACCATTATTATTTAAATCGATGGGCGAGTAAATTCCGTCACCATCGCCGTCATAAAAATCGGCCCCGAGATCAACAGCATCACTCCAGTCCTGCCATGACTTTCCGAAGGGCTTATCCTGTGAACTGAGAACATACAGCTGAGCACGCGGATCAATCTGACCAAATTCTACAGTACCCGGGAGATAATCCTCTACCAGTAAAGAAGCTGCTACAGCATTTGCCCACGACTGCCCATTAGAAAAGCCGCTTAGAAAAAATCCCCCGGAAAAAAGAAATACGTGTCCGCCAAACCGTCCACCGTAATCTGACCCAGGCAAAGTTACTTCGGCCAAAACACCCTTACTGTCCATGGGCATAAATATATTATTGATATCCAGGGCATAACCATCACCGACGGCCTGAGCAAAGCAGTCAACCGAAAAGAAAAGAAGGAAAGCGACTGATAATATTTTAAGCTTCATTTTATCCCTTAATAATTATTATTTATTATCAGAAAGATCTTGGGTTATTACTTTTATGCTGTTTCTTCGCGGGTCCCTTATCTATTCTCTCCCTGTAAATCTCCCAGGTAAATTTTATATTTTACCACCATTTCTCGATGTTAACATAATTTATTTATGTTTAAGAGGCAACAAACCGGATAAAATAGCCTTCTATGATACTCTACCTCCTGGTAATCTCCTCACGAATTTCTGATATACGTTTAACATGATGTTCAACGTGATCTGCCTGCATTTGAATCACAAAACCAACCGGCACTATCTCAATTTCTCCGTTAGGATTTCTGAACCGGACAGATTTGTTCCACCCATCGGGTGTATATTCCAGCAATTGCAGTATGTGGCTCCTGATTGCTCTCAATAAGAATAATGATGTATCAATCGAGCGTTTATCATAATTCCAGCGTTTGGCCCACTCAGTCTGCGGCAGTGTTGTGTACCAGCTGAGAGTAAATTCACTTTCTTCACCCCCTAACGCCATCTTGATCGCGATTTTCCAGAGGTCATCACCGTCAACTAAATGATGAACTATCTGCCTGATAGACCAGCCGCCGTTAGACGGAGCATAATCCAAATTGTCATCGCTTAAATCGCACAATACGGTTTCAAGAAGATCAGGTCCCTGCTTAAACAATTCCAGGACTTTCTCCCGGTTTATCGGTGATTCCATATCGTTTCACCCTAAAAATAAATTTCACTGAGACTAATTTATGATATCCCCTTTATTATTGTCCAGCCGTTCCCGCCATTTTTGAAGTTCCTCAGGTGTCTGTTTTACCCAATCAGTTACTTCACCAACGATTTTTAATGGCGCTTTAGAACGATAGGAGCGAGTCGGATTACCAGGAAATTTTTTGTCAGTCACATTCGGGTCATTTTCAAAATTTCCTGTCGGTTCAACAATATAAACTCGTTCGGCTGAGTCGCCTTTAGCTAATTCAGCGGCAAGTCCTGCACCGTTAATCAGGGCTGTAAAGTAAATGTGGTTCATTTTGAGTTCAGGTTTATAATTAGAAGCGCCGCCGGGAGTGAGCAAATCGCCCGGCTTCAGATCTGCTTTCGTTCCATGATAAAAAGGACCAGGGTCAGAAGGTTTATCTCTGTACGAAGCGGCCAGCTCGGAATACTTTGCTGCACCGGCTGGATCATTTAAGTCACGATAGCATCCGGAGATGTTTGAATACAATGAAGACAGAGCGCTTTTAACGCTTACGTCATTTATATTGAGGGCAAACTGCAGCGATGTTTGGAGCCATTTTAATTTTTCCGACACATTTTTTTGATGTCTGGCGATATAATAAGCCGCAAGATATTTTTCAAAGTCGTCTGTCGCTTCATTCCATGCCTGCGTATACACTTTGGCTGCTCTTTCCGGGTCACCCTTTTCTTCCAGAGTTATACCCTGAAGGCATAGCCTGACAACATTATTATTCGGACTGAATTCCATTATTGTACTCTTTTTATGAACTGATCAAGGTTTATATCAGAAGCTCAATTATTAGCAAGCGGCTCTGCCAGTCCGATAAGAATTCCTCGGGCCCGCGTATGTAGCAGAGTTTGTAAGAGTTTTGATACCCCAGTGCATTTACCGGGGCTTTCCGGTGATCAGCTTCAACTGGCGGACGAAGGAATCGTGAGAGCTCAAGCCGGCTATGACCATCGGGAGTAACCATCATGGCGACCTCCACGTTCTGATCGCCTAATCCCGTTACCCGTCCGGCCCACTCCCCGTCCACGAAGCCCCGGCCCTCGAGCTTAAGTCCGAGCTCAGTAAAAAAATCGACAGCCTCATCGAGCAACTCCACCACAATGCTCACATTGTCCATTCTTAATAAATTATTTTTTGCCATTGTCTGATCTCATGTGGTAATAATATCAGCTAATAATTCAAACCAAATTATTTCTATGTTTTTGCAACAAGGAAAACTTCCCCGCTGGCAGGTAAAAGACGATCGGTCCTTCCGTTAAAATAAAGCTTCCTGACATCCTTTGATGTTACAGCTTTTACTTCAATAAAACCCGTTTCCCGGGCAAGGGACAATACTTCATCCGGGGTGAAAAAACTGACCATAGGTGTACCCAATTCCAGCGCACCCTTTTCCGCCATCTCCTGCATAGGCTGATCTTCAGTCTCGAGCAATTCCTTCGGCAAATAAAACGACATTACAAGAGTTGAACCCTCTGCAAGTGAGGCAATTGAAGTCAGCGTATCCACAATAGCCGTTCTGGTTAAGTAAAGGGTTACACCAGTGCAGGAAACGACTGCCGGTTTATAAATATCGAAACCCGAACTCTGCAGCGCATCCCACCAGGAAGAAGACTCGAAATCAACAGGCAAAAAATGGAGATTCGGCGGGATTTTATAATCAAGATCAGCTAATCTCTTTTGTTTCCAGGAAAGCGTTTCCGGCTGATCAATCTCAAAAATTTGAAGAGAAGAAGTGATATCCGGTCTGCGCTGAGCGAAGGTATCGAGTCCTGCACCCAGAATAACATATTGCGAAACTCCCTTTTTGCTCTGTTCAATAACCAGGTCCTCAACAAAGCGGGCTCGTGCAACGACAGATGCCCGGAGCCGCTGAGTATACTTCATATCCGGACGTTCCTGCCACCCGCTCTTCGGCGCCGCAAGCTTCAGCCCTATTTCATCCTCAAAAACATAAGGTTCCGCATCCACCTGCAGATGCAGAGCCCGCCACAAAGCAGTTCTTACGGCAGTATTATCAGGCATGATCAACTAAAGCAAACTTGGTAAATAATATCTCTCATTTAATCATTCCCCAAACTATTGCCAGAATTATCACGGTAAAAATTATTATTGAACCGGGGCGGGCAAAATTTAACGTCCACCCCAACCATGGAATTCTTTTAGGCACCAATATTCTGCTATCATCAGGATTATAATAAAAAATACCCCAGATATAAAAATCGTTATTTAAGATAATTCTCTTTTTTTGCCTGTTAGCATAAATGTAATGCACTATCTCGAAAAGGATATGCAAACCTGCAAGTATCATTAAAATAATCAAAATAATATTTTCTATTTTCATTTGATTTACAATCAAAGTCATCTATTATGTCAGGCTCGATTTTCCTCGATGCCGATGTTTTTCACCCCTAAAATAATTTATTTGAAACGGGGAGGCAATCTTTAAATGAGTGGCGATAGGATCTTGTGAATTTTATAAGGTTGCATTTCTAAATAAATTGATATTCTAGCTCGTTTAAGATATTTTAATTTTTTAATTTTAATGTAGTATGCAGCACCAAACCCCCTTAATGACTCAATATTACAAGGTTAAGGAAGCTAATCCTGACACGATTCTGCTGTTCAGGATCGGGGATTTCTTTGAGACTTTCGACCAGGATGCGAAAACTGCTTCCAAGGTTCTTGGAATAACTTTAACCAGGCGGGCTAACGGTGCGGCCGGGGATGTTCCGCTTGCCGGGTTCCCTCATCATGCTATCGATACATACCTGCCGAAACTTGTACGTGCCGGCTACAGGGTGGCTGTTTGCGAACAGGTGGAGAATCCTAAGTTCGCCAAAGGAATTGTAAAACGTGAGGTTATTGAGGTTGTTACTCCCGGCGTAACTCTTTCGGATAAATTACTCGACCATAAAAAGAACAATTACCTTCTGTCGATATACAAGAAAGACGATTTTGCAGGGATCTCGTTCTGCGATATCTCTACAGGCGAGTTTTATACATTTGAGATTTCTGCTTCACTAATCGGGCAGCAAGTTGAATCGATCTCCCCTGCCGAAATCCTGGTTCAGAAAAAGGACAAAGATGAAATCACTAAGCTGGTTCATAAAATAAATCCTTCTATAAGGATTACGAAGCTGGATGACTGGATCTTTAATTTTGAGTACGCGAAAGATCTGCTGCTGATGCAGTTTAAGACCGTTAACCTGAAGGGATTTGGAGTAGAGAGTTTAACAGCGGGTATTATTTCCTGCGGTGCGGTGCTTAATTACCTGCAGGAGACTCAGAAGGCTAATCTTTCTCATCTGAATAAGGTTTCGGTGTATAATCCTTCCGAGTATATGGCGCTGGATTATTCTACAAAAAGAAATCTTGAGATCACCTACTCTATGCAGGACGGCGGACGCGAGGGTTCACTTATTTCCATTCTGGATAAAACAGAAACAGCTATGGGCGGCAGACTGCTGAAGAAGTGGATCACAGCTCCTTTGATCAAGCTTGAGCCGATTTTGAAAAGGCAGGAAAGTGTACAGGAACTGCTTAAGAAAAAGTCATTAAGGAAAAAACTTTTCGGTGAACTGAAAGAGATAGGAGACCTTGAGCGTCTGATCTCTAAAGTCTGCACCGGACGCGCGAATCCCAGAGAAATTGTCGCGCTTAAATCCTCTCTTAAAAAAATACCTCAGCTGAAGACATTATTAGATGATGCTAAAGTTGATACCCTGGTTCAGCTTAATGAAAAACTTCTGCCGCTGGAGAAGCTGATCGAAACTCTGGATAAGTCGATCGTTGACTCTCCTCCGATGAGTTTAGCTGACGGAGGAGTAATAAAAGCAGGCTTCAGTGTTGAACTTGATGAACTGAGAGATATTTCACTTCACGGCAAAGACTGGATTGCCAACCTCCAGAAGAGTGAACGTGAAAGAACAGGAATATCATCTCTTAAGGTCAATTATAATAAAGTCTTTGGTTACTATATTGAAGTAAGTAATGCGCATAAAGAGAAGATCCCCGATAATTATATAAGAAAACAGACACTGGTAAACTCCGAAAGATACATTACTCCCGAGCTTAAGAACTATGAGGATAAAATACTTAACGCAGAGGAGAAGATTTACGAGCTGGAATCGCAGCTGTTTAACGAGATCAGATTAACAACAGCAGACGAGACTGAGAATATTCAGCAGAATGCACGGATGATAGCGATGCTCGACTGCTTTCTTTCATTCGCACAATGCGCCGATGAATACCATTATGTTAAACCTGTACTCGATGAAGGAAATAAGATTGAAATTACCGACGGGCGCCACCCCGTAGTTGAGCAGATACTTCCTCCGGGAGAAAAGTACACTCCTAATTCCTGCACAATAGATAACGAAACAGATCAGATTATTATTCTTACCGGACCTAATATGTCGGGCAAATCGGTTTATCTCCGTCAATTGGGACTAATAGTACTGCTTGCGCAGATCGGCTCTTTTGTTCCAGCAAAGGAAGCCCATATTGGTTTAGTAGACCGGATTTTCACACGTGTTGGAGCAAGCGATAATATTGCAGCAGGTGAAAGTACTTTCCTGGTTGAGATGCAGGAAGCTGCAAATATTCTCAATAATGCTACTTCGAAAAGCCTGATACTTCTGGATGAGATAGGCCGCGGTACAAGTACTTTCGACGGAATATCTATAGCCTGGGCGATTACAGAATACCTTCACGAAAACCCCAAACTTCCGGCTAAAACTTTGTTTGCCACTCATTACCATGAGCTGAATGAAATGGCAGAAATTTATCCGCGGATCAGAAATTACAAAGTTGAAGTACGAGAATATGACGACAAGGTTATTTTCCTTCATAAGGTAAGTGCAGGCGGGGCCGATCATAGCTACGGGATCCAGGTGGCTCAGATGGCAGGACTGCCGGTTTACGTAACCAACCGCGCAAAAGAAGTGCTGCAGAATCTTGAAAGCAAAGAACTAACCCCATATGAGGAGAAGAAAGAAAAGCTGAAGAAACTAAAGCAGAAGGATGATCTTCAGATAAGTCTTTTTGAAATGAAGGATGACAAAATAAGAACAGAAATAGAAGATATTGAAATAAACAATCTTACTCCGCTTGAAGCATTAAATAAGCTGAGCGAATTAAAGAAAAAAGTTAAAGAGAAAACACAATGAAATCATTCGTATTATTGGGAATTATTTCCTTATCCGTATTGTTTTTTTCATGCGGCGGCAAATACACCTCTGAGCAAAAGAAGTATATAAACGAAGTTGAGCAGTACAGGAAAGAAAAAAACGATTATATGAAGAACAATCCTGAATCACCGTTTAACCAGGACACAACAATAAAATTTGAACCTCTGAACTATTTTGATGTGGATCCAGGTTTCGTATTTAAAAGCAAATTATTTGAATACCCGCAGAAAGATACGATTTCAGTATACGGTACTAAAGGAGAAGAAAGAAAAGCTGTCCGTTACGGATACATTAACTTCAACTATCAGAACCAGCCATACAAAGTAAATGTGTATCAAGGTACCACTGCCGACAGTGAAGAATATTACAGTATATGGTTTACCGATAAAACAACCGGAGGTGAAACATACGGTGTTGGGCGTTACATAGATTTTGATATAAACCCCGATAGTAATTATGTTTACACTGTCGATTTCAACCTGGCTTACAATCCCTATTGTGCATACAGCGCTAAGTATTCGTGTGCCATCCCTACCAAAGAGGATCATCTTGACCTCGCGGTAACTGCCGGGGAGAAAAAATTTCATTAAGCTGATTTCGGAGATATAATTGGTTGTAGTACTGGAAAAAAATGTTACTGATTCCCAGTTAGAGAATATTATAAAACACCTTGAGGGTTTTGGATTTTCGGTCCATAAATCAACCGGCGACGAACAGATCGTTTTAGGCGCAATTGGAGTAAGACCGGAATTTGACATAAGGAAGGTTAAGATACTCGACGGAGTAGCTGATGTTTACCGGATTACCGAACCCTTCAAGCTTGCCAGCAGAAGCTATAAAAATGAGGATACCATACTGAAAGTAAAAGATGTTGAAATCGGCGGGAACGAAGTAATCGTGATGGCAGGGCCCTGCTCAATAGAGAATGAAGATCAGATCTTCAGGCTGGCGGAAATAGTTTCAAAAGCAGGAGCAAAAGTTTTGAGAGGCGGGGCATTTAAGCCAAGAACATCCCCCTATTCATTCCAGGGATTGGGTGAAGAAGGGCTGAAAATGATGCGCCAGGCCGCCGATGCCAACAACCTGGTTATGATCACGGAGGTACTTGAGATCAACCATATTCCGCTCGTAGAAAAATACACAGACATTTTTCAGATCGGCGCCCGTAATATGCAGAACTTCTCCCTGCTGAGGGAGATCGGGAAAACAGATAAACCTGTAATGCTAAAAAGAGGACTGGCTGCCACGATTGATGATCTGCTGATGTCAGCGGAATATATTCTTGTGAACGGTAATGACCAGGTAATGCTCTGTGAAAGGGGCATACGAACTTTTGAAACCAATACAAGGAATACTTTTGATCTTTCTGCCATTCCCGTAATTCATAAAAGAAGTCACCTCCCCGTAGTTGCGGATCCCTCCCATGCTACCGGAATGCGGGATAAAGTGCTCCCGATGGCACGTGCGGCAGTTGCTGCCGGCTGCGATGCACTTATGATTGAGGTTCACCACGACCCCGAAAACGCTTTATCTGACGGTCCCCAAGCCCTTCTGCCAGAAGACTTTACAACGCTTATGAAACAGGTACGTGCTATTGCTGAAGTAATAGGCCGCAAGATCTGCTGATCTTATTAAAATAATTTCGCTGTACGAAAAATATTGCTGGACATCAGGGGGAATATTTAGTAACATTATGATTAAGATCTCTCCCTTCGGGTCGAGATGACAAATTTCGGTCACCTTTCGAGATGACAGGAATCAGTCGCTTCTAGAGAAAGCCTTCTGAACACTGTTTAAGATTTCAACCTTTCTGTTAATTATTTCAACAAAAAACCTCAAAAATCCGTGATGAACCGTCTTTGAACCGTCTATACTCCGGGTAAACAAGTAGACTAAAGCAGGGCATCCATAACACCCGGAGAAATCATGGAATTCGGGAGGATCTAAAATCCGGCTAAAGCCGGGGTGGTGTTTTATAGGTCCTTAAATCCGTTGGCTGTGAAGCCAACGGCAATAAAAGCTCTAGCCAGGGAGGAATACAAGTGAAAGCCACGGAAATACAAGTTGAAGCCAACGGCAAAGCAGGCTAAAGAAAGCTGCAACTCAAGCTCAAGTCAGCGGCAAAGCATCGTTATTTGTGATTTTCCTCAATTATCTTTTCAATTCACATTACAAAATTGGATTTGTTCTTCTCATAACTATCTTATAAATAATCATTTAAGATAAATTCGGGTTCAAAATGGCTAAATTAACAAGAAATGACACTACCCTTGATGAATATGAAAAATATATTGGTTCTGAGGCAATAGATAGAATACGTAAGAAAGCCCGTCCATTACTTGACAGGCACATGGTCTGCGTAAATTCAACTTTTTACGGCGGCGGTGTAGCTCAGCTATTATCATCATTGGTTCTACTATTCAACAATATTGGTATTAAAACCGGTTGGCGCACAATCCAGGGAACTCCGGACTTCTTCAGCATCACAAAAAAAATGCACAATGCTCTCCAGGGAGCAGAAATAAATCTTTCAAAGATTAAAAAAGACATTTATGAGCAGGTAATTGCTCAGAATGCCATACGAAATCATCTCAAGCACGATGTAGTCATAATTCACGATCCTCAGCCGCTGCCGATGATAGAGCATTATAATAAACGCGGTCCCTGGATATGGCGATGCCATATTGATCTTACAAATCCCAACAAAGAGTTATGGAACTATCTTAAAGGATTCATTGAAAAATATGACGCTGTAATCTATACGCTTAAGGATTATAAACAAAAACTCAAAACCCCGCAGGTGTTTTTTCAGCCAGCTATAAATCCTTTCTCCTTAACCAATAAAGAAATGAGTGAAGATGAGATAAATGAGAGACTTTCACACTATAATATTCCCACCGACCTCCCTATCGTTGCGCAGATTTCGCGTTTCGATAAATGGAAGGATCCGGAAGGTGTAATAAAAGCGTTCAAAGAGGCCAGGAAAGAAGTTGATGCAACTCTCGTGCTTCTTGGTAACGTTGCAACCGATGATCCCGAAGGCGAACAGGTTTATCAATCAATGTTAAAACACCGTGAGGATAGAATAATCATCTTAAGTAAGCAGGATACAGCGCTGGTAAATGCACTCCAGAGAAAGTCGGAAATAATACTGCAGAAATCGATACGTGAAGGGTTTGGCTTAACGGTGACGGAGGCAATGTGGAAAGGAACTCCGGTCATCGGCGGAAATGTAGGAGGTATCCGCTACCAGATAAAGGATGACCATAACGGGTATCTGGTATCTTCGATCGATGAAACGTCGGCAAAACTTGTGAAACTGCTTAAGGATAAAAAATTGAGAAAAAGGCTTGGAAAGAAGGCACAGGAATCGGTTCAGAAAAACTTTCTTATGCCGAATTATCTGGAAAAATACCTGGATTTGATCAATTCCTTCGAAACCAATTATAAGCTTAATACATAGGAATAATTTGATTCTTCGGCTGTATTTCGGGTTGCTTTAGAATCTTTATTTCATATATTTGCAGCCAATAAAGTTATTGAGTTAAGAATATTCCAGCTTCAGGCTGAACCGGACATACTTGAAAGAAGCATATCATAAATGGTACACCAATTACCTGAGCCGTGAATTCGAATTGCTTGAATTCGGTCATTCCGGCTATCCGGTTATTGCTTTTCCTACCTCACGTGCAAGATATTATGAGCTTAAGGATTTCGGACTAATAGACTCAGCAGCGCATCTTATAGAATCGGGTCACGTTAAGATTTATTGTCCCGACAGCATCGATTCAGACAGCTGGTATAATTATTCCATCCATCCGGCAGACAGAGTAAAGACCCATATCGGTTATGAAAACGTAATCCTCAACGATGTTATTGAATATGCAAAACAAGATTCCGGGTACAGTAAGGTTGCCCTTGCAGGCGCCAGTTTCGGAGCCTACCATGCCGCCAATATCGCGTTTCAGGCACCCAGATCTTGTAAGCTACCTGTTCTGTATGGGCGGGGCGTATGATATAAAGCAGTTTGTAATGGGCTATTACGATGAAAACTGCTATTTCAATAACCCTCCTGATTACCTTCCAAATCTCAACGACGAGTGGTATCTGAGCAGAATCAGGAATATGGGAATTGCTTTAGGTACCGGCGACCAGGATATGTGTCTTCAGGAAAATGTTAATCTTTCCAATATACTTAACCACAAAGGGATAAGGCACTGGCTTGATATAAGGCCGGGCGCCGGACACGACTGGCCATGGTGGCGGGAAATGTTTCCTGCCTATCTTTCGCAAATCAGTGTCACTGAATTCCACTAATACCAATTGTAATTCATTTTAAGAATAGTTACTTTAACTCCGGTTTTAGAACAATTCAATTTTTTCACCCTAAATTCACAGGCATATTTCTATGAAGAAAATAGGAATACTTTTCGGCCAGGAAAATACTTATCCACCGCTTTTGTTGAAAGAGTAAATTCTAAAAAGGAATCAGGAATAAAAGCAGAATTTGTTAAAATAGATAAGGTTGAACAGGGCGAAAACTGCGGGTATGACGTAATTATTGACAGAATTTCACAGGATGTTCCGTTTTACCGTGCATATCTGAAAAATGCAGCTTTGTCGGGAACGGCCGTAATAAATAACCCTTTCTGGTGGACTGCCGATGATAAGTTTTTCAATAATGCTTTAATGACCAAATTAAATGTGGCAGTGCCTAAGACGGTACTTCTTCCCTCGAACCAGCATCCGCCTGATACCAATGAAAATTCGTTCAGGAATCTTGCCTACCCGCTCGACTGGGCGGGGATGTTTGAGTACGTAGGTTTCCCCGCATACTTTAAACCATTTGCAGGAGGCGGATGGAAGAATGTTTATAAACTGAATAACGCCGATGACTTCTTCAAAGCATATAATGAAACCGGTCAGCTGGTTATGATGCTTCAGGAGGAGATTATATTCGATACTTACTACAGGTGTTATTGTCTCGATAGAAAAGACGTGCATATTATGCAGTATGATCCAAGGCAGCCGCATCATCTTCGGTATGTGAAGGGTGAGATGAAGGCAGAAAAAAAGATTCTGACCGGGATTGAAGAGGCAGTATTGAGTATTAACATGGCACTTGGATATGATTTCAACACAGTTGAAATAGCGATGCGTGACGGAGTGCCGTATGCTATCGATTTCTGCAATCCCGCACCCGACGCAGATATACATTCTGTAGGTGAAGAAAATTTTGAATGGATAGTTGAGGCTTCAGCTAATATGGCAATAAGGAGAGCAAAAGAACATAAACCGGGTAAAAATAATCTTACCTGGGGAAACTTTATGAATTCTTTTGTTAATGACAAAAGTCTGTAATAAGGTTTATTAACAATAATGAAAAAATAATATGGCTGAGCAAGGATTATTTACACTGGGAATCGAAGAGGAATTCCAGATAATCGACCCCGAATCACGGGAGTTACGCTCGCATATTCAGCAGATACTCGAGGACGGCAAGATGATCCTGGCGGAGAATGTGAAGCCGGAGATGCATCAATCAGTGGTTGAAGTCGGTACCAACGTCTGCAGGGATATCCATGATGCAAGACAACAGGTTACCAGGCTAAGAAGCGACCTCGCCAAGCTTGCAATAAAGAAGAACTTAAGAATAGCTGCAGCAGGGACCCATCCGTTTTCACACTGGAAGGATCAGAAGATAACTTCGCACCCAAGATATAAAACAATTGTTACCGATATGCAGCAGATCGCCAGGGCCAACCTGATATTCGGACTGCATGTGCATGTAGGTGTGGATGATCGTGAAACAGCACTGCACGTTATGAATGCTGCCCGTTATTTTCTTCCGCATATTTTCGCCTTATCAACAAATTCGCCTTTCTGGCTGGGAAGAAACACAGGCTTCAAATCTTACAGGAGCAAGGTATTCGACCGTTTTCCGAGAACGGGTATTCCTGATTACTTTAATAGTCTGGCCGAGTACGACAACTTCATTAAGCTTTTAATAAAAACAAACTGCATTGACGACGCAAAGAAAATCTGGTGGGACATTCGTGCTCACCCGATATTTGAAACTCTCGAATTCAGGATTTGCGATTTACCTATGCGTGTTGATGAAACTATTGCTCTCGCAGCACTAATGCAGGCGGTAGTTGTAAAGCTTTACAAGCTTATAAAACAGAATCTCGGGTTCAGACTTTACCGCAGGGCTCTGATAGCTGAAAACAAATGGCGGGCCGCCAGGTACGGCATACAAGGTAAACTGATCGATTTCGGAAAGCAGGCTGAAGTTGAAACAACCAAACTTATCGACGAGTTGCTCGAATTTGTTGATGATGTTGTTGACGAACTTGATTCACGTAAAGAGATTAATTATATAAAGACTATATGCGAGAACGGAACAGGGGCTGACCGTCAGCTTGAGGTGTGGGAACAGTCGTATGATCCCAAAAATGTAGTGGATTTTATTATTGACGAAACTCATCACGGGTTAAACCTGGACTGAGCAACATATACTATCAAAAAAAATGGAGAATTTTTGGCATCAATCAAAGCTGCAGTTATTGATTTATATAATAATGAACCGAATGAAGGGATACGCTGCATAAAAGATATTCTGTCTGATACAAAAACCGGAAATGGAATATCTTTTGAATATAAGGTGTTTGAAACACGGTATAAGGACGAGATTCCCGGCAAGGATTATGATATTTTTATTTCCTCCGGAGGTCCCGGAGATCCTTTTGACGGAGAAGGAACCAGGTGGGAAAAACTTTATTTCGACTTGATTGACAGCATCTGGAACCATAATCAGAATAATCCCTCAAGAAAAAAATATATCTTCTTCATCTGTCACTCTTTCCAGATAATGAGCAGATTCTTTAAGCTCGGTAAAGTGTCTAAAAGAGATAAAACATCATTCGGGCTTCTCCCCTTTTCTAAAACCGAGGAAGGTGCGGAGGACAAACTTCTGAAGGATCTGCCCGAGCCTTTCTATGCAGCGGATATAAGGCAGTACCAGGTCACTGATCCGGATTACAAAGTATTCGCCAATATGGGAGCGAAAATACTTTCTTATGAAATTCCCGTTGTTGAAGGAAAGCTCGAAAAAGCATTTACTGCAGTAAGAATATCGGATGAAATAATAGGCACACAGTTTCATCCGGAGGCCGATCCTGAAAGTATGCTTTATCATTTCAGACAGGAAGAACGCAAAAAGCAGGTGGAGGATCTTTTCGGTCCGGGCAAATATGAACAGATGCTAAATTGGCTGAATGATGAAGACAAAGATGAAGCTGACCCGGAAAACAGTCCTGCCAGGTTTCCTGAATAATGCAGTTAAAGAACTAACCTCATCCTACAAAGTTTAGACGGATCTATGATTCCTCAGCTAAGAAAAGAATTTAACAGAGCGTTTTCACAGAAAAAGTACAATAAGTTCATTGAAGATATCAACTCGGGATTAAAATATTCCGCAGATTTCAGAATTTCCGAAACCCCTGTTTTCCTGCCCAGGGATTTCACGAATGAATTAATTAAAGCTTCGGACGGAATCATTCAGCAGATAAAAACAGACGATTTTAAGCTTCGCTCAAAAGCCGCGATTCCCGAAGGCCTGTCCGTTCCCGGAGAGGATGATCATCCCCTTTTCCTTTCAATTGACTTTGCCGTATCAAGAAACGGGAGCGGTAAGCTGGTCCCTTCTCTTATCGAGCTTCAGGGTTTCCCCACTGTATACGCCTATCAGGCATACTATGAACGCCTCCTCAGAAAACATTTTTATATTCCTTCAGGATATACACCCTATTTTGACGGTCTCGAAGAAGAAACCTATTTGAAAATGCTAAAGGATGCTATTGTAGGTGAAGCAGATCCCGAGAATGTAATTTTAATGGAGATCGAACCGGATAAACAGAAAACACGAATTGATTTTGCGGCAACCGAAAAATTCTTCGGAGTAAAAACGGTAGATATTTCAGAAATAAAACAGGATGGGAAAATATTATTCTATAAGGACGGCAGCAAACTTGTGCCTGTAACGAAAATATACAACCGCGTTATATTCGATGAATTAAAAAGAAAGAACATTAAATACAATTTTGATTTGACAAAAGATCTGCACGTAAGCTGGGCAGGTCACCCCAACTGGTTCTTCAAAATAAGCAAGTATTCCCTTCCGCTGTTAAAAAGCAAGTATGTTCCCGAGTGCTGGTACCTGAATGAACTTGAACGGTATCCTGATGATTTAAGCAGTTACGTCCTTAAACCTTTATTTTCCTTTGCGGGGCTTGGAGTAAAAGTAGATGTTACCCGCAAGCTGCTTGAGGAGATAAAAGACAAGGAAAACTATATCCTTCAGAAAAAGGTGGAGTATGCCCCGGTAATTGAGACTCCCGGTAACGAATTTTCCAAAATTGAGGTCCGGTTGATGTTCATCTGGCAGGAAAAACCAGTACTGGTAAACAACCTTGTCAGAATGAGCAAAGGCAGTATGATGGGAGTAGATTTCAATAAAAATAAAACCTGGGTCGGTTCCAGCTGCGCCTATCACCCCGATTAGACATATTCTCCGGAAATATTTCGTAAAACTGTGAACCAGATCAGTATTTGTTTTAATCTATAAGGATATTTTATATTTTATTAAGAACAAACGAGTAAAATTCCCTTTTAAGTCTATGATAAAACTTTTTAGTAATAACAGAAAAAATATAACCTTCGAGTTTCATACTTCATCGGAAGCCAGAAAAAAATATGAACTTGACGAGAACCTATTCACTCTTACAGGCGATCTTATCGTTGCCGATTTTACGCAGGCAAGAAAACTTGCTGATAAGATCAACCAGGTTAAAAAGAAGGAAAACCATCAGCAGAATTTGACTACACCGGGACAGGTAAACGCACTGGGACTTATCCACGAAATCTTTCATTTCCTGCTTGGATATTATGAGGAGAACATTAATCCGGGCGTGTTTACAAGAGCCCTGAAACAGCTTAAAGAAAATCTAACAGTTGAAGAAACAGATAAAGTACTTCTGAACTTTATTAATGACTTTCCTCCGCTTGATGTTTATAAAGGCAACGTTAAAGCCGAAGATTATTTAATTGGAACGACAGGAAACAAAGCAAACAGGGAAATACTGGTTGAGGAAATAATCCTTCTTCATCTTCAGAATAATAATCCCGCCGCTTCGAACCTTTCTGATTTATATACGGATAAACCGCTGGCAGCAAAAACAAAATACCTCGGATTCCTGGATGAGACCGAGAAATTTCTAATAACCGAAAAGACTTTCGGAAAAGATAATCTTCCCCTGATGCAGTTCCTGAGAAAACCGATCGTTAATAGTCCCTATAACCTTGAAGGCCAGCTTGATTTCATAATAAAGGAATGGGGAGTATTTGTATATGATAAATTCGGGAAGCGACTTCTTGGAGGGAAAGATCTCATTTACGAAGACTATAAGCTTTTCATTCAGCACGGGGGCGGAGAAAAAGGGACACCCCCTGTTCCATCTTACGAATTTGATGAAGAATATTTCAGAAAACTGAAGGCAAGGCTGGAAGCGGGTGAACACCTGACCTCGGATGAAATGAAATATTACCAGGCTGAGTATGAAAAATTCACTGCTGATATTGAATGGATGCCGCGTGTTGTAATGCTGGCTAAAAATACTCATGTGTGGCTCAATCAGCTTTCAAAAAAATATCAGAGATCAATTACAAGGCTCGACCAGATCCCCGATGAGGAGCTTGATCAGCTTGCAAGATGGAACTTTACTGCGCTATGGCTTATCGGGGTATGGGAAAGGAGCTCAGCGTCCCGGAAGATTAAACACCTGACAGGTAATCCTGAGGCAGTGTCTTCAGCGTATTCATTGTATGATTACATTATTGCGCAGGACCTGGGCGGCGAAGAAGCTTTTTATAATCTGAAAGAAAGAGCAGCAAAACGAGGGATACGGATGGCAAGCGATATGGTGCCCAATCATACCGGCATCTTCTCGAAGTGGGTGATTGAAAAGCCGTATTACTTCATCCAGCGGGATGAACCTCCCTATCCTTCATATGCATTTTACGGACCTGACCTGTCGGATGATGACAGGGTATCAGTAAGAATTGAAGATAAGTACTATTCACGCTCCGATGCTGCGGTTGTGTTCCAGAGAGTTGATAAGTATACAGGCGATACAAAATATATATATCACGGAAATGACGGGACAAATATGCCGTGGAACGACACCGCACAGCTTAACCTTTTAATACCTGAAGTGAGGGAGTCGCTTTACCAGACGATTAAACACGTCGCCAGAATGTTCCCGATCATAAGATTCGATGCTGCAATGACGCTTTCAAAAAAACATTACCAGAGACTGTGGTATCCTGTCCCCGGAACAGCGGGAGCTGTTCCATCAAGAGCCGATTATGCAATGACCCGGGACCAGTTTGATAATGAAATGCCGAATGAATTCTGGCGTGAAGTGGTTGACAGGATGAAAGAGGAAATGCCTGATACTCTGCTGCTGGCAGAGGCTTTCTGGCTGATGGAGGGCTATTTCGTAAGGACTCTGGGAATGCACAGGGTTTACAACAGCGCGTTCATGCATATGATGATGAAAGAGGAAAACGAGAAGTATCGTCTCCTCGTTAAGAATACACTGGATTTTAATCCCGAGATCCTGAAACGCTATGTTAATTTTATGAGCAACCCCGATGAGGAAACAGCAGTTAACCAGTTCGGCAAGGGTGACAAGTACTTTGGCGTCTGCGTTACTACTGATAACGATGCCGGGGCTCCCAATGTTCGGTCATGGGCAGATAGAAGGCTTCGCTGAAAAATACGGAATGGAATATAAAAGGGCATATTACGACGAATTTGTTGATGACAATCTTGTGCGCACTCATGAAGACCAGATCTTCCCGTTAATGAAGAAAAGATATTTGTTCAGCCAGGTTGAGAATTTTGAATTCTTTGACTTTGTTGATGATTCGGGAAATGTTAATGAATCTGTATTTGCATATACGAACCGGAGCGGAAATGAAAGAGCTTTCGTGCTATACAATAATTCCTACCAGGAATGCAGCGGGACTGTAAAATATTCCGTAGAGAAAGCCGGAAGTGAAGGGAAAAGAAGCAAATCTCTGGCGGAGGCGCTTAATCTGAAGTCAGATCATAATGTTTATTATATCTTCAGGGACTACCATACAAAATTCGAATACATTTTACCCGGACGCGATATATTCAATTTTGGAAGATTCTTTTATCTAAGAGGATACGAATATGTGGTGATGCTCGATTTCCGTGAGGTATATGATACAGACGGCACTTATGCCGCTCTTAATGAGTATCTTCACGGTGAGGGAGTATACTCAATTGAGGATACCAAGCGCGAGCTTACTCTGGCTCCCCTACATAAAGCACTATCTTCACTTCTGGAACCGATGCAGTTTAACGAAATAAAAAATGAAATGTTTGAAAGGAGCAGTAAAGGTTTAAGTAGTCAGTTTCAGTCGGATCTGAACAATGCTGTCGATGAAATAAATAAAATGAATGATGTACCGCTCGATAAAATTGAGGTACAGAAGGATCTCGGATTAAAAATCAAATCAGCAAGTGATTTTACGGAACTAATAAAAAACAAAGAAGAATCCAAAAGGAAAACAGCGTGGTTTGAAGAAGCAAGCAAAAACCTGATGTATCTGAGCCGTAATGGTTCAGGTGAGAGCGGCAGGAACATTATTACTGCATCTGTGCTTCTTAAGGAACTGCAGACCGGCAGGCCGGCTCCCGATTCAGATAAAAACTTTTTCAGAAGATTTCTTTTAGACCGTGTGATTCCGGGGAGACTCAGACAGCTCTCACCCGATCAGGTAAACAGTTTTAATGAATACGAACTGTTAAAAGTATTATCAGGAAACGATATCTCATCAAGATGGACGGAGGAATGTAAATTTATTTCGTCAAACGGTTCGCGTTCAGGCTCCCGTAAAGTTTTAATGTCACCTGAAGGAGCTGAATACATAAAAGGACTTATGGATAATGATGAGTTCAGGGATTTTATCAATGTTCATGAACATCTTGAAATAGTTTATTTCAATAAAGAGAAATATGAATTAGTCCTTGATTATCTGTTTACACTGTATAATCTCACTTCACCACTCAAATATGAATCTAAGAAAAAAGGAAAGACTGCAAAAACAAGGAATGGTTCTACCGCCTCGGAAAAGTTTATAATGGACCAGCTGAAAAGTTCACATCAGTACTTCAAACATCTCAAAGAACTGGCTGCCTCAAAAGGCTACCGGTTCAACGATCTGAAAAGTGAAATCAAACCTGATAAAGTTACGACAACCAGCAAAACCAAAAAGAAGACGTCGGCAAAAAAATCAAGCATGAAACCAACAACAAATAAAAGAGGAAAAGGTGAATAAAAAAATTCTTTTACTTTTTGCGACCGTACTCATTATATCGGGGAAGAACATAAAAGCTCAGTATACAATACAGGAGGCGTTTCCAAATCTGAGTTTTGTAAATCCTGTCGATCTGCAGTATGCCCCGGACGGGACAGACAGAATCTTCGTAGTTGAACAATCAGGCATAATTAAAGTATTCGAGAATAATGGAAATACGACCGAGGTGAAAACTTTTCTCGATATAACTGACAGAGTAACCAGCGGCGGAGAAACGGGTCTGCTTGGACTGGCTTTTCATCCCGATTTTGCTTCAAACGGATACTTTTATGTTGATTATACAACACCCAACCCGCTAAGAACACATGTATCAAGATTCCAGGTTACATCTGATCCGGATTCTGCGGATAATTCAAGCGAACTTGTACTGCTTGAAATAGCTCAGCCTTTTTCAAATCATAATGGAGGCAGGGTAAGTTTTGGTCCTGACGGCTATTTATATGTTGGTATGGGCGACGGCGGATCCGGCGGCGATCCTAACGACAACGCCCAGAACCGATCAGTGCTGCTTGGAAAAATCCTGAGGATCGACGTAGATAATCCATCGGGAGGACTAAACTACGGAATTCCACCTACTAATCCTTTTGTCGGTAACACGCAGGGATGGAGAGAAGAGATTTATTCATATGGAATGAGAAATCCCTGGCGTTTCAGCTTCGATCCCGTCACTAGCAAACTATGGTGCGGGGATGTGGGACAGAATGCATGGGAAGAAATTGATACCATTACCAGCGGAGGCAATTACGGCTGGAGATGTTACGAAGGAAACCATGAGTATAATATGACCGGATGCACGGGAACAGATTATCTATTTCCGATATGGGAATATAGTCACTCTAACGGCTGCTCCATCACAGGCGGTTTTGTCTACAGAGGAAACAGAAGACCGGAACTGACAGGAACTTATATATACGGCGACTATTGCTCGCGAAGCGTCTGGAGTTTAGATTACAGCGGTGTTAATCTCTCAAATGATCTGATTGGAACTGCCCCCTCTTCAATACTCTCTTTCGGCATCGATATGAACAATGAATTATACATCTGCTGCTCTAACGGAAAAATTTATGAATATCAGTCAGCAGTATCGGCCCCTACTAACCTCCAGGCAGGATCGGGAGGAAACGGCACAGTCGACCTTAGCTGGGAGGATAATTCTGATAATGAAACCGGATTCCGAATACAAAGAAAGGATAGTTCAAACATATTTTCAGACGTTGGAACTACAGGTGCGGATGAAACCACTTTCACTGATAATGTTTCGGATATTACAACCTACACTTACAGGGTGATAGCGTATAACGACTCAGCTGTTTCCAATTACAGTAATGAAGCTGAAGTAAATATCACCCAGGTCCCGGTTAACCTTGTTTCTTTTTCAGGACAGATATCCGGGAGCAAGGTAATACTCAGCTGGATGACTGCAACGGAAACTAACAGTAAAGGATTCGCCGTCGAGCGAAGTCTTGGAGGCGATTGGGCTGAGATTGCATTTATAAACGGACAAGGTACAACTTCGGAACGGAGCACGTATAATTATACAGATGATTTCACGAATGAAACCTACAACGGAATAGCTGAGTACAGACTTAAACAGGTAGATTATGATGGGAGCTATACATATTCCAGGACAATCTCGGTAGATCTAAACATAAAATCCCGTGGATATTACCTGGTGCAGAATTACCCTAACCCATTTAACCCTTCAACAACAATACAATTTAATCTCCCTGAACAAAGCAGAGTTAAGTTAAATATTATCAATAGCTTAGGTCAGGTTGTCGAACAACTTGTAAATGGGGAAACAGGCAAAGGAACCTATGAGAAAGTCTGGAATGCTTCGAAGTTTGCCTCCGGAATATATTATGTCTCAATCAGAGTAGAATCAGAGGTGTCTGACCGTACTTATTTTAAAGTACTCAAAATGCTTTATATGAAATAAACCCACCTAATTTATTATATTTAGTTTATTTACGAAGATAGATCCGACTCCGAATAGTCCTGTCAGACGGCAGGACTTGTTTGGAGAATCAATTTTCTCAGCTGTCCCGTTGTTGAGATTAAATTAAGCGGGGTAGTGGCAAATCTGCGATTACACACCCAGACGAATTGAAGGGATAACGTATCTGTTTAAGGATTACTATTGACATATGCAGCTGCTGCTTCGGCACAGTTTTCTCCGTCCAAAGCAGCAGAAACAATACCGCCGGCATACCCTGCTCCCTCCCCTGCCGGGAATAAACCGCGTGCTCCCGAATGCATGAATGTTGTCCTGTCTCTGGGAATCCGGACTGGTGAACTTGTTCTGCTTTCGGCAGCCACCAGTATCGCCTCATCAGTTATATAGCCTCTCATCTTTTTATTGAAAATATAGAGAGCTTCCATCAAATACCTGGTAATGAAATCAGGAAGTTCATTGTGCAGATCTGAAGAGGTTAATCCGGGTATATAGGATGTAGGGGGCAATGAATTCGAAAATTTTCTTTTAAGAAAGTCAGTTACCCTCTGTGCAGGTGCACTTTGAGTTCTTCCTGCCAGTTCAAAACATTTCGCTTCCAGCTTGTGCTGCAGTTCGAGTCCCTTAAACGGTTCCTCAGCGTCAATATTCTTCCAGTCGTTCTCATCTACTGTTACCACAAATCCCGAATTAGCGAAAGGTGAATCCCGTCTGGATAATGACATTCCATTTACCACAATCTCACCGGGAGAAGTAGCCGCGGGAACAATTATGCCGCCGGGACACATACAGAAAGAATATATTCCTTTGTCTTCCACCTGACAGGAGAGAGAATATGGAGCCGCCGGGAGATTTTTGTGTTTATGTTTAGTGTGATACTGAACTTCATTTATAAGACTCTGCGGATGCTCAATCCTCACACCCATAGCAAATGGTTTCGCTTCCAGCAGCAGGTTCTTCCGGTAAAGAAGATAATAAATGTCTCTTGCTGAATGACCAGCGGCAAGTATCAGTGCATCAGCAGATAATTCATCTTCATCATTAATTACAACCCCGGTCACCTGCCCATCTTTCATCAAAATGTCAGTCAGTTTCGATTTAAAGTGAATCTCACCCCCGTTACTTATTATAGTTTCCCTGATAGATTTAACCACTCCGGGAAGCTTATTTGACCCTATATGCGGATGAGAGTCTATAAGGATATCCTCGGCAGCCCCATGCATAACCAATACATTCAGCATGCCGCTTACATCTCCCCTTTTAGTCGCCCTGGTATAGAGCTTACCATCGCTGTACGTACCCGCTCCTCCCTCGCCAAAACAGTAATTTGAATCAGGATTAACTTTATGATCCTGCTGTATCGCTCTTAAATCCCTCCTTCTGCTCTGCACATCTTTCCCTCTTTCCAGTATGACCGGTTTAATTCCAAGTTCTATAAGCTTCAGCGAAGCAAAAAGACCGGCCGGTCCTGAACCTACTACTATAACCTTCTTATTACCATGAACAGGTTTATAATTTTTAAGGGGACGGATCTCCCGGGGGGATTCATTTATATAGACATTAACAAATACCTTATATACAGGCTCCCTGCTTCGCGCATCGATTGATCTTCTAACAGGGACTACCGCCTTTATCTCTTCCATGGCCAGTTTCAATTTAACAGCGGCTTCCTTATATAATACTTCCTTATCAAAAATATCATCAGGTGAAATTATCAGCTCCAGATCCTTTTTCATAGTTCAATCCGCAGTAAAAGTATATTATATAAAATCAGAACAATCCTTTATTAAGGCCGCCGTCAACCATCAGGGTAACCCCTGTTATATAGGAAGCCTTTTTAGAAGCCATGAAAAGTACAGCTGAAGCTATTTCTTCAGGACTTGCCAGCCGGTTGGCGGGAGTTTCCTTCGCCATTGCCGTAAGAATTTCCTCGTGCGAAACTTTCTCCTTCTTTGCCCTTGCAACAGAGAGGTCGTATAACCGGTTGGTTAAAGTATAGCCGGGTGCTACATTATTTACCGTAATATTATATCTCGCATATTCTGAGCTTAAAGTTTTTGCGAGTCCTGTTACCCCTGTCCTCAGTGAATTTGAAAGGACCAGATTTTCAACCGGCTGTTTTACAGTGATGGAAGTGATATTTATTATACGTCCCCACTCATTTGCAATCATATCAGGAATAGCCAGCCGGATAAACCTCACAACACTCATCATTACCTGATCAAATGAACTCTGCCAGTTCCTGTCAGAAAATTCATTAAAATATCCGGATGGAGGACCCCCGCAGTTATTAACCAGAATGTCTATAGGGCCGAGCTGCTTATGAACTACTTCGACTGTACTTTCTATTTCCTTCGGCTTATTTATATCACAAATACACCAGACTGCATCAATTCCATATCTTTTCTTTAAATCATTTGTAAGTTCAAGCAGTTCCGTCTTATTTCTCGCGCAGACTGCTACTTTGCAGCCTTCCGCGGCAAAACTTTCTGCAATTGCTTTTCCAATACCTTTACTTGATGCTGTAATAAGGGCGGTTTTACCTTTAATTCCTAGATTCATAAAATTTCCCGCAAAATTTTTAACAAGAAGAATTTCATGATTAAGAAAATATTTGCAGTAATTCAAATAATTTGTTGATAAATCACCTATCCAAACCAGCCGGTATGCCGCCATGTTTCACCCGGTATTGGAACGAACCCTTTTTAAGTCGAAAAACCTGTGAATTTGTCTACTTGGCCGGCTGAAGATTCATTTCACTAACAATCTGAGCCGTATCCAGGGCAATAACCAGTTCCTCGTTTGTAGGTATCTTCATTACCTTTACACGTGACTCATCAGAAGAAATGATCTCTTCATGCTTATTATTACGGGATGTATCCAGGTTTATTCCAAGGCAGTCGAGATCGCTGCATACAGTCTCACGAACTTTCGAGGAGTTCTCTCCTATTCCGCCCGTAAATACGAGGGCATCAAGTCCTCCCATTGCGGCTGTATAGGCTCCGATATACTTTTTAATCCTGTAACAGAAAATATCAAATGCGTACTGTGCTCTTTTTTGACCTTCTTCCATCGCGTTCAGAATTTCGCGCATATCGCTGCTTTCACCGCTGATCCCGATTAAACCGCTGTGCTTATTCAGAAGAGTTCCGGCTTCACTAAGAGAGAGACCTTCTTTTCCCATAATATAAAGGATCAAAGAAGGGTCGAGATCGCCGCTGCGCGTACCCATAAGCAATCCCTCCAGAGGAGTAAAACCCATTGTTGTGTCAACAGATTTTCCGTTATTTATCGCAGCCATACTGCAGCCGTTGCCGAGGTGAGCGGTTATTATTTTCAGGTCCTCCAGATTTTTGCCTAGTATTTCTGCAGCACGGTTTGACACAAAGTAATGCGAAGTGCCGTGAAAACCGTATCTCCTGATCTTGTACTTTTTATAAAGTTCATACGGTATACCGTACAGGTATGCCTTAGGAGGCATTTTAATATGGAATGCAGTATCGAAAACACCGCATTGCGGTGTATCGGGCAATACTCTTTTTACAGCCTGGATACCCTTAATGTTAGGCGGGTTGTGCAAAGGGGCAAGCTCGATGTTCTCCTGAAGCACCCGTATAACTTCATCGGTTATAAAAACGGAGTCAGAAAAAGTTTCACCTCCATGGACCACCCTGTGCCCTACAGCTTCAATATCTCTTTTATCATCTATTACCCCGTGATTTTTACTGAGCATCACTCCAAGTACATATTCAATTCCTATAGCATGATCAAGTATCTCTCCCACAATCTTTATCTGGTCGCCGTCATATCTCTGGTGTGTAAGAACAGCGCTGCTCATACCGATTCTTTCGACGATACCTTTTGCCAGTGCTGTCTTCTTATCAGTATCAATAAACTGGTATTTTATTGATGAACTTCCGCAGTTAAGAACTAATATCTTCATTTTAATTTCCCGATAGTTTTATTAAAGTTATTCGGAAATTATTCTTCCGTTGTTGTCATACCTGTAAAAGCCTTCCCCGGTTTTTTTACCGAGTTTTCTTTCTCTTACAAGTTTTCTCAGGATCGGGCACGCACGGTAACGAGGTTCGCCCAGAGTTTTCCAGAGAGTCTCCATCCACGCCAGTACTTCATCAAGTCCCATCATATCAGCCATCTCAAGCGGACCATACGCGAAGTTATAGCCAAGCTTCATTGCTGTATCAATGTCTTTCGCAGTGGCAACGCCTTCCAGCAGAATATACATGGCCTCATTAAGCAGGGGAACAATGGCCCTTGTTGTAACGAAACCCGGATATTCATAGACCTCTACAGGAGTTTTTCCGATCTTAGCGGCAAATTCTTTTACGATTTCCACCGTTAAGTTTGAAGTATGCAGACATTTTACGAGTTCGACGAGAGGAACTTTTGGAACAGGATGAAGGAAGTGCATACCGATTACACGGTCGGCCCTTCCTGTACACTCCGCAAGTTTTGTAAGACTAAGCGTGGAAGTATTTGAAACAAAGATAGTCTCCTTTTTTACCAGTTCATCAAGCTGCTTAAAAATTTCCTTCTTTAATTCAAAATCCTCATCGACAGCTTCTACAAGCAAATCAGTTTCTCCCACATTACTGAAGTCGAGACTCCAGGTGATCCTGGAAAGAATTGATTTCTTTTCAGACTGAGTCAGCGACCATCTTTTAATTTCCCTGTCGAGCGATTCGGAAAGTGACGATTTCGCTTTTTCAAGATAATCCTTATTCTTCTCAATCAACCTGACTTCAATACCGGCACCTGCTATGGTCTGTGCAATTCCCTGTCCCATAACACCTGCCCCAATAATTGTTACATTATCTATTCTGTCAGTTTTATCATAGTTTTTTGTCCTGCCAAGCAGGTCTTCAAGTTTCAGATTCTCTTCTACCATAATTTACCTTTTGATTTTTTACCCGGTTTTTCAAGTTTTGTTAATTGTTGAATATCATTAAGTTCGTCATCAGAAAGTGTCAGATGAAAACGGATCAGGTCCCCCTCCCTGTCTACGTCCATCTTATCGAAAAGTTTTCCCAGACGATAGTTTTTCCGGGAAAGAATATTCATTGCAATAGCTCCTTCAACCGCGGAGGCCAGCAGATAAGCATTACCCGCACTGCTGCAGCCGAGCACTGATTCTATATCCGTTCTTCCGCCGAATTCCGCCGATATAGTGAAATTGTTTATCGAAGATAATATTTCCGGTGAGAGCAGTTTTGAATCCTTTCCCACCAGACGGTCGAATATGCCGGCAGCGAATGCGCCCTTATCAGTTGCCATCCAGATACTATTCTTTTCTTTGATATTTTTCACTATCGAAATAAAGTTCTTATTTGATCTTAATTTTGCACCTTTTCCGTACCTCAAAGAATCAATAAAATCTTCATCGTTCGAAACTATTCAATATATTCCTGCCCGGCAAGTATACCCTCGCCTCAGGTTTACTGATGATTGTATATTCATCAGGGTTGTCTGTACTTTTAAAATCCTGACTGCCATTGAAATACCTTTTTACTCTGTCATAGTTCCTGTCGAATTTAACCAGCAGGATAGCTTCATCTGACCTGGTATTTGCAATGATCATTTCTCTGATTCCCTTTTTAATACCGGTACCCGTCTCATTCTCAAATTTATTAAGCCAGGTTCCGGAAGGTTTCTGAGGGAGTGAAGAGAAAAAATTATTTGCACCGTTTTTAGTTTTACTAATTTCGTTCAAATTAGCATAGAAAAGATACTCAGTATTAAAAGGAAGATAATCGAAGAGCTCCCATTGAGAAGAAGTTATTCTATCGGTTTCAGTCTTAATACCGCAGGCCGCCGTAAGAAATAACAATGGTAGTATTACCAGGTATCGAAACATATCTAAAAGTCTTTTTTCCTGAAAGTAATTATGCTAAGTATCATCATCAAAACTAAGAATAAGAATGAGCTTATTAAAGGCTGAAAGTCCGATACGCCTTTGCCGGTAGCCAGATCTGTAATCATTGATCCCATAAGTTCAGATGTTTTCGGAATAAAGTAATAAATGCTTTTTACTATTCCTTTCGCCACATCACTTTTAAAGAATATATCGGCTCTTTCATTGGCAAGGGCAAGTACGGGACTCAGAATAAGGAAAATAAAATAAGCGAGCATCATCCCCAGCATCGAGCCGCGGGTTAATATTCCGCAGAACACAATGAGGGAGTACAGAACGGCAAACGTAAATGTTATAATGAGAATTGACCAAAGAAAAGTAGGGTCCCAGAACGAAAATTTCAGAGCAATTGTCAGCCAGATACCGATTACGAGAAATCCGATGTTTGAGAGTACGACCAGCAGTCCCCCGGCATATTTTCCCCAGAGAAGCTGCTGCCTTGAAACAGGTTTGCTGAGCAGAAGGTCGATATTGCCCTTTTCAAGCATATTAGGCACAAAGCTTGAACTTGAAAAAATAGCAAGCAGCAATCCCAGGCCCGCCAGAGGAGTTATAATCATTATTTCCAGCATCGATACAATATTTCTCATAATTAAATCATTGCCTGTTTTATTTTCCAGACCGGAAATAATCGATTGTGTATCCACTACACTAAAAATCAGTGCTGTTATAATAATTGCCAGAATTGATATTCCAATGAAGAAAAGGAATACTTTCCTTGCCATTGCCTCTTTGAGTGTAAACAGAGTCATCAGGTATATATTTTTCATATAGAATGCTCCGTTTCCGACTCTTTAATAAGAGATATGAACATATCTTCAAGAGTGCTTTTTTCTTTAATAATACCGGATATCAGAACATTGTTCTGTCTCAGGTAGTCTATGAATACATTCAGCTGTTTTGTATCGGACGCCTTAAGTACATATGAGTTTTCTTTAATTAAACTTGCAGTAACACCGTTATAAGTTTCAGGAATTTTGAAAGAGGGTTCCGGTTCAATAGTCAGTCTGTATTCTTCCTTCTTTTCGGTTAATTCACGGACAGTGCCTTCTCTTAAAAGCTTTCCTTTATTAAGGATTGCAACCCGGTCGGTTATCAGTTCAACCTCGCTTAAGAGATGACTATTAAGAAAAATTGTTTTCGACTGTGATTTAAGTTCAAGAAGTATGTCCCTTATTTCTTTCCTGCCGATAGGATCAACTCCATCGGTTGGTTCATCAAGGAAAATAAGCTCCGGATCATTTAACATCGCCTGGGCCAGTCCTAATCTCTGCATCATTCCCTTGGAATAGGTCTTAACTTTAACTTTTTTCCACTTTGAGAGTTTCATCAGATCAAGAAGTTCATCTATTTTTTTATTCAGGGGTTCACCCTCTAATCCGCTAAGTCTTCCAAAAAATTTAAGTACATCTCCCCCGGTGAGATAGTACGGGTAGCGATGATTTTCGGGCAGATACCCTATTTTCTTCTTAATATTATAATCAGAAAGATCGTGATTGAGCATATAGGCACTTCCTGAAGTAGGAAATGTTATACTCAGCAGTATCTTGATTAAGGTAGTCTTACCGGCGCCGTTGGGTCCTAAGAGACCGAAAATAGTACCCTGCTCAACAGAGAGATTGAGCCCGGATAAAGCCAGAACCTTTTTGGCTCCTGATGAGTAGAACTTTGTGAGCTCCCTTGTTTCAATAATCGGCATACTTTCCGTTATTTTTTATTATTTGAAGTTTAAATTTAATTAAAATTGATATGATCTCTTAACGGGGATTCAATTTAGACCAATTATTTACATTTTCCCGCCTTCATAAACATCAGATAGAATTTAAGCTGTTCATATTTTCTACATGCCGGGATCATTTTTAATGCATGCTGGGCGGGAGAAAACTGACCGGTGTTCTGGTTCGCGGCAGAACTTTTGCAAATTAATAAGGTACAGCTGGAAGAAAACTGCCGGCTCATCAAATGAAAGACAAGCCGGCTGAAAACTTATTTTACGAGAACAATCTTGCGGCTGTCTTTGAAGAGACTATGATTCTGCATATCGGATACTTCCAGTGTATAGAAATAAATTCCCGACGCAAAATCTTTGGCATTCCAGGTTACCTGGTAATTTCCAGATGCCTGTACTGAATTAACCAGTTCGCTCACTCTCTCGCCAAGAGAATTAAAAACCGACAGTGTTACGTTAGCTTCCACAGGAATGGAGTACTTAATAGTTGTCGCCGGATTAAAGGGATTAGGATAATTCTGCGCAAGAGTCACCTGGTCTGGAATAAAATCAAAATCGGCTGCTACCTGGTTTGAGTATTTATAAGTGCCGTCGAAATCGATCTGCTTCAGTCTGTACAGTACGCGCCCCTCATAATCTTTGCTCATAGCATCGTCAGTAAATTTATAAGAGTGACTCTCGGTTGTTGTACCGTTTCCATTTACGAATCCTATGACAGCCCAGTCCTGGTTTTTTAGTTTTCTTTCAACTTTAAATCCCTTGTTATTTGTCTCAGTTGAAGTCTCCCAGCTAAGCTTAACATTATTATTGAAAATTGACGCACTAAAGGAAGAAAGCTCTACCGGCAGATAAAAATCGATATATGCCTCATACACACCTCTGCCGTGGGTTCCTGCTCTTAAAGTGTGAGTCTGAGGTGAATAATCCAGGTGCATTACCAGGGTGTTAGGTATCCCGTCTGCCAGTTCAACCCAGCTCTCACCATCATCCTTTGTCATAAATACGCCAATATCTGTAGCTGCGAAATATGTTTTCGGATGCGAATTATCCTCGGTATAAATAAAAACATCATTCACCGGGGTATCCGGCAAATTGCCGTTTATACTTTCCCAGTTAGCTCCGCTGTTTTCTGTAGTATATATCTTCGATCCACCAAGACCGTAAAAAGATACAATGATGAACCCTTCATTATCAGGATGAATATACACGGATGATATTGTTTTGTTAGGCAAACCCGCAGTGATATTTGACCAGTTAACACCTCCGTCATCCGATCGGAACAATTTACTCCCGGATGATGCAAGCATTACTGAAGGATCCGATTTACTTATAGCAAGCTCACTGACAGGACTGCTGCCGTTTATATTACCTGAAATGGGAGTCCAGTTTGATCCATTATTAGTTGATTTATATACCTTCTGACGAGCTACATAATAGGTCCCTGAAATATCCGGGTGATGAATAATAGGAGCAACCCATACAACATTTTCATTTTGATCGATCCCATTTAAAGAATTGTAATACCAGTTATTACCGTTGTTGTTTGTCCTTGTTAAGCCCCCATTCTGCGTCTCCCCTATTATGTAATTCTGATCAAAGGGATTAAAAGCTACCTCGCCTCCGTCTCCGCCGAATGCAGCCGACCATGAGAGAGTAGAAAACGTCTGCTGGGTTCCGTTATCCTGAGTACCCCCAAGAATTCTTCCAGGGTTAAAAGGACTGGTTGTGATCCTGTAGAACTGAGTCAGCGTCAGGTTCTGATTCATATTAGTGAAGGAATTGCCGTTGTTCGTTGTTTTATAAATACCGCCATCATTACATATATAGAAAGTATTCGCATCCAGCGGATCAAAGAAGAGGTAATGCTGATCCGGATGAACGGACCCGTTACTATATGCGTTGGTTATATTTACAAAAGAAGCTCCTCCGTTTGTAGTACGGAATACATCGATCGTCCCGACATAAGCATCATCAGGATTGTCGGGATTTACTCTGCAGTACATGTCGTACCACGCCTGTCCCCCTTCAAAATCAGTGGAGGGCGAAACCTGTGAGAATGTCACGCCGTAATCAGTAGATTTGTAAACTCTGAATGAAGAGGATGAATAAGAAGCCCCGTACATATAAGATGGATTATTAAAGCAGTAGTCAAAATGATTTCTTTCACCGAGTGTCCATCCTGAACTAAAAGTTGAGAAACTATTTCCACCATCAGTTGATCTTCTAAAGCCCGTTCCATTTCCGGAAATAAAAACAGTATCACCTGAAGGAGTGAATCTTACCTCATCACACCTTCCGCTGAGTCTTATTGACCATGAATTTCCCCCGTCAGTACTTTTATAAAGTCCGGCAGGTCCCAAAGCAGCAAGAAGCTCATCATTATGGCCGGGACGAATAACTATTCTTGAAAAATATGTATGAGCCGGAAGTCCTGCTGTAATATGAGTCCAGGTATTCCCGCCGTCAGTTGATTTCAACAAACCGAGTCCCGAATAAGAAGCTCCGCTGTAAGTTGCTTCTCCCGTTCCCGCGTAGACAATCTGGGGATTGTCGGGATCCAGTACTATAGCACCCATCGACATTGAAGCTTCATTATCAGTTAACGGCACCCAGTTCAAGCCTGCATCGGTTGATTTCCATACTCCGCCATAAGCAGGACCGATATAGATAACGTTTGGATTCAGGGGATCATACGTTCCTGAAACAATTCTTGAGGAAATCTTCCCCCAATTGAAATATTCGCCCGGAGTAGGTCCAAGACTCACCCAGGTTACACCCCCGTCGGCAAAGTTATTTTTCTGTCTTAGTAAATTACGCTGCTCGATCGCATTCTCATAAGCATCAGCCGGGATATAGTTATTGGGATAAGCCCGCTGTTCAAAGAAACGCCATTCTCTGATAAAGGCCTTTGAATGCTTAACCTGGTCGGGAGCATTGCTGTAAACTGTATTCTCAAGCTGCTGGTTGCGGTACTCAACCTGCGAGAAGACATTCTGGATCAAAATAAAAGAAAAAAGGATTGTAAAAAGTTTCATAAAGAGGACCTTTTATATTTTGTTTTTCCGATGGTAAGATTCCACCTGGTATTATTATTTCTGAGGCAGCATTTATGGAATTAGCTGAAGATAATTTAATATTAACATTACAATTTATAAAAATTATTTTTTTATTTGTAACAATACTTATTAATATATTTCTTTTAAATGTCGCCCTCTGAAGCTCTGAAAAAATATTTTTCGTACGATAATTTCCGGTCTGCCCAGGAAGAAATCGTTACCTCTATTCTTAAAGGCAAGAATATACTTGCTGTGCTGCCTACCGGAGCAGGAAAGTCAGTCTGCTACCAAATTCCCGCCATAATTTCGAATGACTTCTCTATTGTAATATCCCCGCTTATCGCTCTTATGAAGGACCAGGTTGACAACCTCAACCGTGAAGAAAAAATTGCTGCTTTTATTAACAGTACTATGAGCTTCAGGGAAGCTGAAATGGTTCTTCAGGATATTTCATACGGTAAAATAAAACTACTTTATGTTTCACCGGAAAGACTGGAAAATATTCTCTTCGCGGAAAGAATAAAAAAGCTGAATCCCAATTTCCTGTTTGTAGATGAAGCACACTGCATCAGTCAATGGGGTCATAATTTTCGTCCGAGCTACAGCAAAATAAAAGAATTTGCAGACTTTGTTTCGATAAAGAAAATATCTGCCTTCACCGCCACCGCAACTCCTGAAGTAGTTAAGGATATAGTCAAACAGCTTGGTCTTAAAGATCCCCGAATTTTCGTTAAGGGATTCGAGCGGGAAAACCTTCATCTCAACGTATTACCCGGTTCAAAAAAATTCGAAAAATGCATTGAACTGATATCTGTTTATAAAACCCCTGCTATTATTTACACTTCCTCAAGGAAGAAGACAGAAGAGATCTCCGAATATCTTTTGCTCCACCGTATCAGCAGCGCAGCATACCATGCAGGCATGCACCCGGAAGAAAGGAAAAGGATACAGGAGGCCTTTATAAATGACGAAATAATGGTTATCTGTGCAACTAATGCATTCGGTATGGGCATTGATAAAAAGGATATTCGTCTTATAATCCACTTTAGTACTCCCGGATCTGTTGAAAATTACTATCAGGAAATCGGAAGGGCAGGAAGAGACGGCAAAGAATCTTATATATATCTGCTTCACGATGATTCAGATTTGTCCATACAAAATTATTTTCTTTCAAATTCATATCCCGATAAGAAGTTAATCCAGGACGTATATAATGCTGTCTGCGACTACGGGAAAATAGCTTTGGGTAATTTATCGGATAAAGAGATTCCTGTTAATCCTGAATTTATAGGAGCGTTTACACAAAAGAAGTTAAACCGGGGACTTCTTTATTCCGCTTTAAGATACCTGGAAGAAGGCGGCTACCTTAAAGTTCTGTCAGAATACGACAGGAGATCCACTTTACAGATTAATTTTGATAAAAATGAACTCAGAAAGTTTGTGGAGAATGTTTCCAGCAATACTGTTAAAGAAACTATCCTGCTGCTGCTCAGAGAATACGGCAGCAGTGCTATTGGCTCGCCTGTACAATTTTCGATCTCAGACCTGACAAACTATCTTGAATTAACGGAGAAGGAAATTGAAGAAGGGTTAATAACTCTTGAAAATCTCGGGGTAATATCTTACAGAAAAGCCGCTGCAAGTGATTCCGTGATTCTCACTTCACCCCGGGTACCCGAGACACGGCTTTCGATTAATTTTAAGAAAATAAATGAGACCTACCTGCACTCACAGAACAAGCTGGATCGTATGGTAGAATACGTCTTTACCGCAGAATGCAGATTTCGTTATATCCTGGATTATTTCGGCGAGGAAGTAGAGGAATACAGATGCGGGAAATGCGACAGATGTACAATGGAGGAAGAGGTTCCGGAATCTGTAAGAGAATATATTTCCGAGCTCATTCTGAGGACGGTAAGAATGCTTAACGGTAAGACCACTAAGACAGTGCTTCTCGATGTTCTGAAAGGGAAAGGCTCAGAGATCAGCCTTACGAGGATTGCTACGTTTGGTTCCTGCAGAAATTATGACCTCAATGAAATAAAAACTGTAGTCCAGGATCTTGTCACACGCAAAAAATTATCAATGGAAGGTTCTTCATTAAGGATCAATGAAGAAGAGAATTTATTTATAGACGAGACCGATGATCTTCCTTTTGGTTTGGTAACGAATTATGAAAAAGATCTTGAATTATTTAATCTTCTCAGGGAGATAAGAAATAAAGCTTCGCGCAAGTTTCTGCAGTCGGCATATCTTATCTGTCCCGATGATGTTCTTCGTGAGATAGCGCGTATACGGCCTAAAACAAAAGCGGAAATTCTTGCCGTGAAGGGATTTACGAACAGAATGTTCAATAAAACGGGGAATGATTTCCTCGAGGCTGTTAATTCTCTTGATTCCGCAAAAACAGATACGATAAAAGAGATACCTTCAAATATTCAGGAGACTTACCTTCTGATTAAAAAAGGATACGGACTCACAGCCATAGCTTCTATGCGGAAACTATCTGAAGCCGTCATATCTATGCAGATAGAAACTATTATTGAATATGAACCGGAAATAGAAGTGGAAAAGCTTTTCGGAGATGCCGATTATAAAAAGGTGATGAATGAAATAAAAAAGGGTAATACAGAGATTAAAAGTCTTAAAGCAAGATTAAATAACGAGGTTGCCTATCCCCTTCTCAGGATAGCTCTGGCAAAACATAAATTTACTTCTTCTGATCCTTCAGACTATCAACGCGCGCAATAGCTTCATCGTAGAACTGTTCCCATAATTCCGGATTATCATTAAAATATTCAAATACCGATTCATACCTTTCTTCAGTAATTCCATGCTTTTTCAGTATTTCTGCTTTAAGCTGCTGAATGTCTGTGCTGTCATTTTTTAAGGTATCCTGAGCAATCCTTAAATCAACATAAGCATCTACAAACCGCTGATGATCGGCTTCTTTTTCGGAACAGGATGCAGCCGGGAGAGAAAAGAGAATCAATAAAACCGGCAGAATACTTTTTACGGCCGTATGGAAAATATTGTTTATGATCAGATACCTCGGATCTATTTCATCTTTTTGCTGGCTTCAAAAAGAATTTTTTTCTCTTTCTCGCTAAGGTTCTGGTAGCCCGACTGGCTTATCTTATCGAGGATTCTGTCAATTTCCTCCTGGGAAATCTCATCTTTACCTGATTTATCCTCCTCTTTAATCTCATAGAACTTAGCTTCCTGTACATTATCTTCCTTCTTTTTGAAAGCGTCTGAAATTCCCCCAAAAGGATTATACGGCTTTTTAGGCTTATTGGATGAGCTGCGGAAAATGTTCCCGAGTGAAAAAGTAGTCTTCTTATCAACCATTATATAAATAAAGCCTGCCAGCGCACCGCCCAGGTGGGCAAGATGAGCAACACTTCCGCCCTGCGGGACAGCATAAAGCTCGAGCAGGATATAACCTATAATAAGATATTTAGCCTTAATAGGTATGAAGAAATAAAGGAATATGTAGCGGTTCGGGAAAACCATAGCAAATGCAATAAGAACACCGAAAATGGCACCGGATGCACCTATTGTAGGAGCAAGGGGTTCGTTAAACAAAGGAGGAAATATCAGCTGAGTAATTCCGGCAGCAACCCCGCACATCAGGTAGAATATGAGAAACTTTTTTGAGCCCCACATATTTTCTATTTCAATTCCGAACATCCAGAGTGCAAACATATTGAACAGAATATGCATAAAGCCGCCGTGCATAAACTGGTAGGTTATAAGCTGCCACACCTGGAAATTATAACCCAAAGGATTAAGTGCAAACCAGTGGTCGAGGAAATAAGTACCGGGCACACCCTGGAAAGTCAGTCCCTGCATTAAGAGCTGAAAGAAAAATACGACTCCGTTTATAATCAAAAGGTTTTTAATTACCGGGGGAAAGAAACTGAATCCGAACCCTCCTGGCTTATAATAATTACTCACTAACTATTCCTTTATTTTCAATCAAAATTATTTTGAATCACTAAGAGCTGCAACACCGGGAAGAGTTTTGCCTTCCAGAAATTCAAGTGAAGCTCCGCCTCCTGTAGAGACGTGCGATACCTTATCATCCAGTCCTGCCTTTGTAATAGCAGCCGCGGAATCTCCGCCTCCTATTACTGTAACGGCACCTTTTTCGGTAGCATCGGCCAGTGTCTTTGCAATAGCAAAAGTACCTTTGGCAAAATTATCCATCTCAAAAACGCCCATAGGGCCATTCCAGACGATAGTTTTCGATCTCATCAGCTCTTCAGAGAACAATTTAATTGTTTCACTGCCTATATCCAATCCCATTTTATCCGAGGGAATGTTATCTGCTTTTACAGTCTCAGAAGGAGAATCGTTCTTAAATTCAGAAGCAACGACAACATCGACAGGTAGGAGAAATTTAATTTTAGACCCTTCGGCCTTTTTGAGTACTTCTTTTGCAAGGTTAAGCTTTTCCTCCTCAAGAAGTGATTTCCCAATCTCTTTACCCTGTGCCTTGAAGAACGTAAAGGCCATTCCGCCGCCGATTATCAGGGTATCTACCTTATCAAAAAGATTCATTATTACATCTATTTTACCGGATATTTTTGCCCCTCCGAGTATTGCACAATAAGGCCTTTCGGGTTTACTGAGAGCCGATCCAAGATAATCAAGTTCCTTCTGCATCAGGTATCCTGCAGCGCAGGTATCAATATAGTGAGTCACTCCTTCGGTCGAAGCATTGAGCCCTGTGAGCAGTTCCGAACGCATCATTTACATAAACGTCACCGAACCCGGCTAGTTTTTCTGCAAAGGCGCTGTCATTCTTTTCCTCTTCGGCATGAAATCTCAGGTTCTCGAGAAGGATCACTTCGCCGTCTTTCATACCATCAACCATTTTTTTAACTTCATCACCTATACAATCGGGCGCAAGTTTAACTTCTTTACCCAGCAGCTCGCTTAGCTTTTCAGCAGCAGGTTTAAGGCTGAATTCCGGCTTCACCTTTCCTTTTGGTCTGCCCAGATGACTCATCAAAATCGCTTTTCCGCCGTCGTGTATGATTTTTTTAATTGTCGGAAGTGAAGCGGTAATTCTTCTATCGTCCGTCACTCTCTGGTTCTCATCCAGAGGAACGTTGAAATCAACTCTTACAAGCACACGCTTGTCTTTAAGATCTATGCTATCAATTGAAAGCTTTTTCATAATCTTTCCGGGTTTGAAGTCTCTTTATAAAAAAAGGGGACGAAAGGAATCGTCCCCCGATCAAATTTATTTTGCAACTTTTTTCATCAGATCGACAACGCGGCAGGAATAACCCCACTCGTTATCGTACCAGCCGACTGCCTTAACCATATTGCCGATAACCATTGTTGAAAGAGAATCATATATACAAGAAGCCGGATTACCCACTATATCTGCAGATACAAGCGGATCTTCGGTATATTCTAGTACTCCCTTCATTGGACCGTCAGCAGCCTTTTTCATAGCCGCGTTAACTTCCTCAATAGTAACTTCTTTCTTTAGTGTAGCAACGAAATCCGTAATAGATCCGTCAGGTGTCGGTACGCGAAGAGAAAAACCATCAAGCTTACCTTTCAGTTCAGGAATTACTTTTGCTACTGTTTTAGCTGCCCCGGTAGTAGTCGGGATTATAGACACCGCAGCTGATCTTGCTCTTCTGAGGTCACTATGCGGAAGATCCAGCAGTCTCTGATCGTTTGTATATGAGTGAACTGTTGTCATCAAACCTTTTTCAATCCCGAAAGAATCGTTCAATACTTTAACCATGGGCGCCAGACAGTTTGTTGTGCACGATGCATTGGAAATAACTTTTTCATCACCTTTAATTACTTCATCATTAACACCCAGCACCACAGTTGCATCTATATCGCCTTTGGCGGGCACTGTAAGAATAACCTTTTTTGCTCCTGCATCTATATGCTTCATACAGGCTTCTTTCGTTCTGAATATTCCTGTTGCTTCAATAACAATTTCAGCACCCAGGTCCTTCCACTTAAGGTTTGCCGGATCCTTCTCTGCGGTTATCCTTATTCTATCGCCGTTCACAATAATATCATTCCCATCAACTTTTACCTCACCATTAAACTTGCCATGCACAGAATCATATTTTAAGAGGTGTGCTAAAGTTTTTGCGTCCGTTAAATCATTTATGCCGACAAAATCAAAACCGCCCAGAGCCAGGGCACGCCTGAATACCAATCTGCCTATTCTTCCAAAACCATTTATACCTACTTTGATTGCCATTCTGAACTCCTATTATTAAAATTTATATGGTTAATAAAATTAGTTAAAGGGCGTCTGAATTTCAATTCAGAAACCATTGAATTATAATACTTTAAAGGAATTGTGACAGGAATTAACAGGTCAGCCGTGTTAAAAAAATAAAACCTTCAAGCCCGCCGGAGCAGGCCCAAAGGTTTCTAGTTGAGTGGGCAGCAATCTCTTTCCCCTCCATAATGACACAGGAACTATCGGGGTAACAATCTTTCAAACTCTCTTACGGATCTGATTCCGTATATTTTCAAATTCTATAACCATTTTTCAACTTGTATGCCATTGCTGATACCGGATTTTTACCCTTTTTTGATGATTATTGTACCCTTATGCTGATACAAAATGAGATGCTGTTTTTTTTTGAGCACTGTAATACGAAACATAAAAAAAGCGGCACTTTATTGTGCCGCCTTATTAAAGAAAGGATAATTAATAATTCTTTTATTTCATCAGGATCATTTTTTTCTCTGCGCTGAAGTTGCCGGCAGAGATGCGGTATATATATATACCGGTGGCAACGGACTGACCATTATTGTTAAGGCCGTTCCATTTTATTTCATACGATCCCGCTTCCCTCTCGCCATTAATAAGTGTTTTCACTTCTTTACCGAGTATATCATATACAACTAGTTTTACATCCGACTTCTTCGGGAGAGCAAAATTAATTGCAGTTGATGGGTTGAAAGGATTAGGATAATTCTGCGATAGATTGAATGAAGCAGGCATTTCTATCGATACAGAAACTTCATTTGAATAATTTGCCGATCCATCGAGATCAACCTGTTTTAGTCTATAAGTATACTTCCCTTCCTTCAGATCCTGATCTTTGTAAGTATATGTTTTTTGTTCGGAAGTTGTACCATCGCCTTTTATAAAAGCTACTGCCCGGTAATCTGCATTACCGGATTTCCTTTCTATCTCGAAGCCTTTATTATTAAGCTGTGTTGAGGCAGTCCACTGAAGATTAACCGAACGTCCTTCAGCCGAAGCTGTAAAGGAGGCGAGTTCAACCGGCACAGCATTAAGTCCGCCAGAATAGCATACCACAGAACCGTTCTTAGTTCCAACGAGCAGTTCGTAACTAGCATTGCCGTCGATTGACGGAAGAACGTTTACTGAATTTATTCTATCGCCACCAAATGTATGACTAAAGAATAGCTGACTGCCGTCGCCGCTTATACAATAGAAAGTTCCATTCTGATCGCCGGTAACTACATCATCAATTCCATCGTTATTGAGATCTGGAACAGCGGCAACACCGTACTGGTAGTTCATCGGGTATACCCAGAGCTGCTGTCCCGTTGCTCCGCTCAGGCAAAGAACACCGCCCGAGAATGCCGCTATGAGTATATCATCCGTACCATCTCCATTTACATCTTTTATCCTGGCGATCTGAATCATACCTGTAAATCCGTAATTATACTGCCATACCTGTGTGCCCGTTTCCCCGTCTATTCTATACACACTGCCGAAATATTGAGAAGCAACCACATCCGATGTTTCGCCGGGTATCGGCAGTTCAACAAGTTCTTTTGGTTCGTAACCGGTTACAGGGAATGTCCATTCGGGCTGTCCCGTTGCGCCGTTAAGACAGATCACATCAAGATCTGTTGTTCCATTATTCCCTACATCTATCACTGCATCGGGGACTCCGTCACCTGTAACATCATCCACAGAGATAACTGTTTTGCCGAACGAAAGGAACGGTCCCGGATAGTAATACTGCCAGATTATATTTCCGTTAACACCATTAAAGAGGTAGGCGGTATGGTAACCCGTGCCCTGGTCGTTGCCGTCTGCAATTGCGAGAATGTCGGGTACACCGTCTCCATTGAAATCACGCTGTCCGTCCACTGCTTCAAAATCACCAAGACTGTAGTTAATATCGTCGCCGAATCCCCAGATAATATGACCGTTCATTCCATCAATAGCATAAACGTGTTCATTTCCGCCGCCTGTGCCGATCACAACGTCATTTTTGCCGTCGCCGTTAAGATCGCTTACTATAGCAAGAGCATCCTGTACGCCGTAGTCATTCGACTGTCCTATCGAACCGGCATTCGAATTATTAAAGAAAGTATTGAGAGTCCAAAGTGTATCGTTATTTCCTCCTGCAGCACCATCAAGAGCCATGAGGAAATAATTATCTGTTGCGATGATTACATCACTGATACCGTCGCCGTTGATATCATTGATGGGCTTCAAGCCTTCAACGCGGTATTCCTGATATGTTGTTCTGGGATTATCAGGAACCTGGTACGACCAGAATTGATATCCAACTCCGTAACTGCCTGCCACACCGGTACCTGAAACAGTAACTGTTACAAGAGGATTTGTTACATCATTCGACTGAATAAAAAGTGTATCTTCAAAACCGCCTGTCTGCGATGGAGTGAATCTAAGACGGATAACAGCAGTATCCGTCGGCTGCACCTGGAAGGGAATGCTCTCACTTTCAAATGAAAATTCAGGAAGATTAAAGTGCATGTCGGAGATTTCAAGCTGTGCATCACCGGTATTGTATATATTAAAATACCAGTAACCGTTCCCGTCGCCGTTAACCCATATGCTGCCAAAATCATGATTATCCGCGCTTAAGACAATGGATGGGCCGCTGACTACACCCTGACCCGACAGATCCACGTCGAAAGAGGGCGTAACAATATCATTACTTTCAATTGTCATTGTGCCTGTATACATCTGAAAAGCCGACGGATGAAAATCAACCTGCACGTTATGATTTGCTCCGGGAGCGACTGTAAACGGATATGATCCTGCCGGAGAGCTGAACACAGAATTATCATAAGATATATTAGTTACTTCAAGATCGGCAGTGCCGATATTAGAAACCGATACCGTTGTATGCGAGGTATCGCCTACTGTAGTCTGTGGAAAAATGAGTGAAGTCGGAGAAACGGAAATATGAGGTGATCCGCCGCCGCTAAGATCATATTTAAAAAGCTGTCTGCCTGATGAAGAACCTACAGGTTCAGCCATTAGCCAGAAATAAGACCCGTCCCATGCAAGTCCGCGAGGATTCTGTCTCGTACCGGGAACCTCAGGAACATGCCAGGAAAAGAGAGTATCTTTTGTTGCAAGGCTTACAGCATAAATGTTTTCGGGATCGCCCTCAAATCCGTCCATTACATAGAAAAGTGTATCACCCTTTACGGTAATTCCAGTAGGCTGTGTTCCAAAAACCTGAATAGTATCAACAATCTGTTTAGCTGCCACATCAACTTTATATAATGCTGCAAGATTATTAGGGTAGTATACGGAGATCCATAAACCCGTACCATCCCAGGCTGCTCCGCCCAGATACCAGGAACCGCCGATCGACTGAATAGGAATAGAATCAAGCACAGTACCAGCAGGCGAAACCTTAAACAGATCACATCGTGCAGTTTTTCTTTCTACGTACCAAAAATCGGTACCATCGTACGCAAGTCCCTGCGATGGATGAATACCAGGATAGTTAATATTGATTGTAGTAAGATAATTACCTGATGCATCAACTGATTTCAGAACACCGCTTCCGGTTGCAGACGACTCAGATGATATCCAGTAGCTGCTGCCATCATAAACAAGACCGTAACCGTTGTTAAAGAAAGTTTCAGAAGGCAGGTTAACTGTTTGAACCAGAGATTGTGAAAAACCAGTTGTGCTGAGCAAAAGAAACAAAATGAAGTAAAGCTTTTTCATTTGCATCTCCCTTAAAAAATTTGTGGAAAGAAAGAGTGAATTAAATTTTTATCTTATAATAATTTTAATTCCTCGGATGATCCGCGAACCATGCTTTAATGTAGCCGGCTATTTCGGTTGTTGCAGCACCGGGAGTAAAAAGTTCACCTACTCCCATCTTTCGCAGTGCTTTTATATCCTCTTCAGGAATAATACCGCCCCCGGTCAGAAGAACATCATCAATTCCTTTTTCTTCCATAAGTTTCTTTATCCTGGGAAATATTGTCATATGTGCGCCGGATAAAATACTTATTCCAATTACGTCAACATCTTCCTGCACCGCAGCTTCAACTATCATTTCGGGTGTCTGCCTAAGTCCGGTATATATTACTTCCATTCCTGCATCGCGGAGAGCTGCTGCAATAACTTTAGCCCCGCGGTCATGTCCGTCAAGTCCGGCTTTTGCTACCAGTACTCTTATTTTTTTATCCATTTTTTTCAACCTTTGTTTGTTACAGCATTACGAATTATTTCAGCGAATTCTTTCATTGAACCATCGGCATATGCCTTAAATCTTGGTCTGTAATTAAAATCGCTGCTGAATCTCGGTATAATATGAAAATGAAAATGGAAGACGGTCTGCCCGGCGGCAGCTCCGTTATTTATTATCACGTTGAAACCGTCGGCTTCAAGGCTTTGCTGAATTGTTCCCGACATCAGCTGAGTAACCCTGGTAAGTTCTGAAAGATAGTTTTCCGGAAGTTCCAAAAAATTGTTGAAATGCTTCTTCGGGATAACAAGTGTGTGCCCATAGTTTACCGGCCGGATATCAAGAATTGCCATTACAAGCTCATTCTCATATAATATTTCGGCTTCCCCCTTACGACTGATAATATCACAAAATATACAATCCATACTCAAAAATAATCTTAATTTTTTTGTAAGGCAAAAGCGAAGCTTCCCTTTGCCTTAAAAAGTCATATTAATCAGCGAGATATTCATTTCTTCTGCCGAATACGCCGTACAATCCCCCGCTGTGAAGAAAGAGGATATTTGCTTTTTTATTTTCCATTAAGAAATTCTGATGATAAGCAAAGAAGGCTTTGCCTGTGTATGCAGGATCAAGAAGTATTCCCGTTTCCCGGAAGAACTTTCTGACCAGGTTAAGCTTACTATGGTTTATCTTCTTATATCCTTCTTCGGAATAGCCGTCAAGGATAACCAGGTTATCCGGATTAACCTCATAACCTAATTTATAATCTATCACAGCTCCCTGCGCCAGCTGCAATATCTTTTTCCTGATATCTTTTTCCCGGTAAAGAACGTTCACTGCATAAACTTTTGTATTTAAGTTATGCTGAGCTAATCCTGCCAGCATTCCCGCTGCTGTTCCGCCCGTACCGGCTGCAGTGAGAACACCATCCACTTTATTCTGCCCGATCTGACCTAACAGCTCTTCAACAAAGGAAATATATCCCCAGATCCCGAGGGTAGTGGATCCGCCTTCAGGAATTACATAAACATTATGCCCCTTCCGGTATAAAATTTCACTTTCCTCCTGCATAATTTCATTTACAAAACCATAGTTCTTTTTATTCATAAAGAATATCTCAGCCCCGATGAGCTTATCGAAAAAGAGATTGCCGTCGGCATTCGGTTTATCCTTTCCCCACAGAAATAGTCTGCTCTTAATCCCGAGTTTTGCGGCAGCAATTGCGGCAGCCCTTGCGTGGTTCGACTGGTCACCGCCACAAGTAAAAATATATTCAGCCTTTTCTTTCTCAGCCTGAGCCAGGAGGTATTCAAGCTTCCTGACCTTGTTGCCTGATAATTCAGAGCCCGTAAAATCATCCCTTTTTATCAGGAACTTTTTATTCTCAAACCTGATCTCCTGAACCGGAGTAGGCAGATTCGCAAGCCGGACTTTCTTCGGTTCTTTCATTCTTTTTCTTTTTGAAGTCGTGAATAAAACAGACGTGCACGTTCCAGATCCTCCGGTGTATCAACAGCGAGGTTTTCATAATTCGTAACAACCACTTTAATTTTGAACCCGTTTTCAAGCATTCTCAGCTGTTCAAGTTTTTCTATCTGTTCAAGATCAGTAGGCGCAAGGCTGGAAAATTTAAGCAGGTAATCTCTTCTGTACACATACAGCCCTATATGTTTGTAAACATCAGCTTTGGTTATATGGTCGTACATTGTTTTGGCATCCCTTACATAAGGTATCGGCGACCTGGAAAAATACAATGCAAAGTTATTATAATCGAATACGACTTTTGTAACCGCAGGAGATTTTAGTTCCTCAACTGTATCAATTCTTTTTGCAAGAGTTGATACATTAACCGAATGATCAAATAAAAGGGGTTCAATCGCCTGGTCGATCATTATTCCCTGTATAAAAGGTTCATCTCCCTGAATATTAACAATGATTTCCGCATCGGAGAGCTCTTTAGCAACATATGCTATCCTGTCTGAACCTGTGGCTATATCTTTTGGAGTTACAAAAACCTTTGCACCGAAATTCCTGCAAATCCCGGCAACTCTTTCATCGTCAGTTGCAATGATCACTTCATTTAACAGACGCGAAGTTTTTGAGCTTTCATAAGTATGCTGAATCATCGGCTTGCCGCCTATATCGGCCAGCGGCTTCCCCATAAGCCTGCTTGAAGCAAAACGTGCAGGAATTATTCCAACTATCATCTCAGCTCTCTAAATTCACAGTGTACGCAGTATTTTCAACTACGGTAATAATTAGATGATATAATATCCCTTACTTTTCCCATAAGTTCAAGTTCATCGTTACGGGTTTCAACTTTTGTTGTTACAATCGGCTCGCTGAATGTAACTCTTATTGTACCTTTATTTATTCTTAAAGAACCTTTGGGCAGTAGTTTATCAGAATCGCGAATAGTAACCGGCACAATGGGATAATTAACCTGGCTTGCAAGGTGGAAGGCACCTCTTTTGAACGGCTGAAGCTCACCGTCTTTGCTGCGGGTTCCTTCCGGAAACAATATCATAGAAACAGCTTTTGTTTTCATCTTTTGTCTTGCTTTGTGAATACTCTTCAGAGCATTCTCGGCATTGCTTCTGTCTATCACAATATGGGGGCCCACCAGCAGCTGCCAGCCGAACAATGGAATCCTCGCCAATTCTTTTTTGAAGACAAATCCGGATTTGAGTGGAATAGTAAATTGCAGTGCAGTTATATCAAACTGACTTATATGATTGGAAACAAAAATAAAGGGACCGTCGCCGCGGATATTTTCGAGACCCTCAGCCTTAACTTTCACTCCGCTTATAAATAATATTCCGGCACCGTATAATTTGGTTACATATTTATAGGTAAAAAAAGATCTGTCCAGGAGTCCTGAGAGGAGTGCGAGGAAAGAAACTAATGTTGTATAAATAATAATGAATACTATTTTAATATAAAACAACCCTAAGTCTCCTCCAGCGAAATATTGTCTTCCCTGATACCGTACTGCATCACATACTTCCTGATGGCACTCACTCTCTTGGATATAGAAGGATGGCTGTAGAAAAACCATTCGACCAGAGGATGAGGATTCTTGTCAGCAAGATTCTGGTCGGTCAGCTTATTTAATGTGGCAATAAAAGCTGAAGGTTTATGCGTTACTGATACAGCATATTCATCTGCTTCATATTCAAATTTCCTTGATAAGATATTAGTCAAGGGAGTCTCAATTAAACCGATAAGCATAGCCCATACAGAAAGAATAGGTAAAGCCGCAATCTCCTGCAGCTTCGTAAATCCAAACCAGCTGATCGACAGGCCGTAAAAGTAGGCGATCAGAAACAAGGTACCGAAACTTGCTGCTGTCCCAATAACAATATTTTTAAGAATATGATTTTTTTTATAATGTCCCAGTTCATGAGCAACGACAGTTTCTATTTCATCGTTAGAATAATTATCCATCAGCGTATCACCCAGCAGTATTCTCTTTGATTTTCCCAGTCCGGTAAAAGCAGCATTCGCCTTTTTTGTATTTTTGCTCATATTGAATCTGAAAACATTCTCAACTTTAATTCCGGCATCTTCAGCAATTCTTGTAATTCTTGCCTTCAGATCCTCGTCTTCAATAGGAGTGATTTTATAAAAGATCGGAAGAACAATAACCGGCAGCAGCCTTGCAAACACAACAGATATGATGAAAAGAACTATGGCGAAGGGAAGCCACCAGAGCGCTCCGAATTTGTTAATAATAAAATAGAAAACGAGAAGTACAGGCACGCCGATAATGAGGGAAACAACCAGTCCTTTAAAATTCTCAAATAACCATTTACCTAGTGTCTGATTCGAGAGTCCGTATTTATGCTCCAGGTAAAAGTCTTTATAGTAATTTACGGGAGAAAAAAGAAGTATCCCGGCGAGTCCGGTTATTAGTATAAAAGCAAGGAACAACAGATAAGAATTGCTCAAATAATTACCAAGCCAATTCTCCAGAGCGAGACTAAAATGAGAGTAAACGAAGGCGACTATCAGTATAAAACTAACCACACTTTTGGTTATGCTGATACCGAGTTTTATGTTATTATATTTTTTTGATTTCATTAAAGCAAACTAAGGAGAGCCGAATTTAAGTTCAACACATCTCGTGATACAAGATACAAAAAGCCTTATTAAAAAATAGGGCTTTATATCATTCTTAAGTCGTCCTGCGGAAGCCACCCCAGTTTGCCGTCCTGAAGTCTGATCCTGTAGTAGTTGTCAACTTTATCCTCGATCCTGACTTTTAATCCCTCATGAATTACAAACGCATCCTTACTATCCGGATCGGGAGAAAGTTTTGCGGTAGCTGACTGCTGTACCACTACTCCGTTCTTAATATTGTACTCACGGTTATATTTGATTGCTGAGACTGCAATTGTAACTGCAAACAGGAAAAGGACAACAATGCCGGAAAAGAAGGCAATTCTCTGATAATCACCGCGTCGGGTAAAGAAGTAGAAAATAATTAGTCCTATCAGAAGCAGATAAAATATATAAGATAGGTATATCCACCCTGAAAAAGTTAATAATGCAAGAAAACTTTCCCACCATTGAAAAATAAAAAATTCAGGGAGAGTATTTATCCTGTCGATCGTTCTGGAGTTTGCAAGCGCGAGATTATGCCTGATATCCTCATCGCCAGGCGAAAGTTTCAATGCCCTTTCATAATTAAGGATCGCATAACCCAGGTTTCCTTTTCGGTAATAGGCATTGCCAAGGTTGTAGTACAATTCTGCACTTTCATAACCTTCGTTTAGCACTTTGCTGTAAGCCTGAACAGCCTTATCATACTGCTGTTTCTGGTAGAAATTATTTCCCTGTTCCAAAAAATTTTGGGGCTGTGCTTCAAGCACAAAAGGAAGAAGAAGCAGAAACAAAATAAATAACTTACGCAGCATTTTTCTTAAGGGATAAAGATTTTTCAATTTCAGTGATTATATGAGAAAGTTCATCATACATTTCAGCAACTGCTGCTGTTTCGCTTTCTTTTGGAGCAAAACGAATGAACTCGCATTTATTGGCTACTCTTTCAAACTCGGCAATAAGCTCACTATTGAGACCTCTATTATGGAGTTCGGCAGAAGCCCGGTCAACGCTCAGCTCCGATTTTGGAATGTGAAACTTATCTTCAAGGTATCCGAAGAGAGCCAGTGATATCTCAGAATAGAAAGCATTGTGATCGCCCGAATCCATAAGAGATTTTGCCTTTTTCAGCCGCATCCTGGCAACTTTCTGTGCCCGCTGGTACCGCATGAGCTGAACGTTGCCGGCAAGCTTATCTTCTCTCCTCCTCCATACTACCAGTCCTAATCCGAGGATAAACGGAAATCCCACGGCAGCCCAGAAACCGAAGCGGTTTAATATAAAGCCGCCTGTGCGGTGAAGTGATTCGGAATCCGTCTTAATATAACGTATATCTTCTCCCAGCATTTTCACATCTTCTTTACCGGCGTATTCCTGTGAATTAGCGATTGCTCCCTGTTCAACATTAAGTGAATAAGCAGGAGTACTGAGTGTAACGTATGACTTTTTATTTATATCGAAATAAGAAAATTTTACTGGAGGAATTTCTTTCTTTCCCGCATCGCGCGGAACGATAAGATATTCGGCGGTTTTCTTTCCGGATATCTTTCCGGTCCTGTTAACCTGTTCATTTACCTTCGGTTCATATTGTTCGAACCCGGCCGGAAGATTGATTTTGGGCATTTCAAGCAGACTAATATTTCCGGTTCCGTTTATAGTCAGTTTCATCGTTACTGGTTCATTTGTCTTCGTAGATCTTTTATCAATTTGTGAATCCATTGAGAAATCACCCACCGCACCGTTAAATGAATCCGGGACATTCGCTGATGGGAGCGGCTGCACCTTAATTTTAAGTGAGTTTGATTTTGCCGTAAAGTCTACTGTCTGCCCTATTCCGAAAAAAGGATCATTAAAGAAATCATCGAACACATTATTGCTTTTTCTTTTCTTCTGAACCTGCACAGGAACATCGAGCTCGAAAGGAGTAACATTAAGTTCACCGGTTTGCGTCGGGAATAGTGCGACCTTTTTAAGTAAACCTACACGGTATCTCTTTCCCTGATAAGTTTCTGTCGTGAAAGAAATATTGCCGGGAGTTTCAAGTTCCTCCGCCCAGAATCCGGGATATTGAGGAAGTTTACTGATCGACATTTGGGATGCAATACTTAAACGGGTGTAAAGTTTATATGTGACTGTGACCTGTTCGCCCATCAGGACTTTTTGTTTGTCAGCCGTCGCCCTTACAAAAACATTCTGCGCTATCTCATCATTACTTATTCCTGAAGAATTCTGGTTACTATTCTGTTGTGTGCCGGAATTGGATGAACCTTTTTCGACCTGGATAGTGATTGGATCAGTTTTATACGGTGTGCCTTTATACTTAATAGATGCGCTGCCGATTGTGTACCTGCCCAGATTTTTCGGCTGGAGATAAAATGAATAAGAGAGTGAAGCAGAAACAGAGCCATTAATGATCTGCATACTTGTAGACTGATTAGGACCGCTCAGGACCATGAAGCCTGCAAAATCCGGCGCATTAAATCCGCTTAGATTATTTACATCAGTTCCTTCAAAAGTAAAGGTTACCTGAAAGCGGTCATTCAGACTCACTGAGGTGTTATCAACCGAGGCACTAAATGATTGAGCCGACATCGCCGGGACGAACAAGCCAATAATTAAAAATATGTATGCTATTAATTTTATCATATCAAAACGGATTACCAGTCTTTATCAGTTTTAATCGGCTTACCTTTCATTTTCCTTAATTTCTTCTGGAGATCTTTTTCGTTATTCTTTAAAGCCTGGAGTATTCTTTCAGCCTCCTGCTTAGAGATCTTATTCTGCTGCTGTTTCTGCTGAGTTGCATCCTGCTTAGCCTCCTGATTTTTCTGATCCTGCTGATTTTGCTTATTCTGTTGATCTTTCTTCTGCTGGTCCTTATTCTGCTGCTGCTGATCTTTATTCTGTTTTTGGTCTTTGTTCTGATCTTTATTCTGCTGATTCTTATCCTGGTTCTGTTTCTGCTGATTCTTCTGATTTTTCAACAAATCGAGAGCATACGACAAATTATATTTTGTTTCTTCATCGTTAGGATTCAGCTTAAGCGAATTCTTGTAGGCTTCGATACTTTCTTTAATCTGCTTCGACTTGAGCAGCGAGTTGCCGATATTATGATACACTTTAGCTTTTTCATTTTTGGTTTTTGCCTGCGAAAGTGCAGTTTTATATGAATTCAATGCTTCCTCATATCTCTGCTGCTGGTAGTAAGCATCGCCGAGATTGAAGTTCGTAATAAAATTTTCAGGCGCTTTATCCAGTCCCTTTTTGAAGTTCACTTCCGCATCAGCGAACTTTTTGTCTTTATATTTTTCAACGCCGTTGTTGTTAAGACTACGGAGACTCTGCGCATGAAGCACATCCATAGCCGTAAAAGTTAATAAGCAGCTGAATATTATTATCATCAATTTCATTTTCAGACCTTCTGCTCAATTCCTAATTTTTTGTTAAGCTTATCAAAAAGGAGCGATCGCCTTTCCGAAATAAAAAATTCAAGTACCAGCAGAAAAATAGCCGGAGCTAAAAAATAGTAAAACCTGTCTTCGTAATCAGTAACCTTCCTGACACCAAACTCGCTTTTCTCCAGCGAGGAAAGGTCGCTGTAAATTCTGTCGAGGTAATCATCATACGTTGTTGCCTGAAAATATTTTCCATCTCCTGCAGAAGCGATCTGCTTTAAGGTTTCATCATCCAGTTTTGTAAGTACTATATTTCCGTTATCATCTTTTTTGTAACCAACCTGCTGACCCTGTGCATTATAAACAGGGATCGGAACGCCGGTTGTTGATCCCAGTCCGATAGTATAGATCATAATTCCTTTATCAGTTGCCGAGTTTACCGCCTGCATAATATCACCTTCGTGATCTTCACCATCAGTTATAATTACTATCACCTTCTTTGTACTGCTCTTATAGTCAAATGATTTTGTCGCAAGGTTAATAGCAGACGCAATAGCAGTTCCCTGCTGCGGCACCGAATTTACATCAACAGCCGAAAGGAAGAGATTTGCCGCAGAGTAATCAGTTGTAAGCGGAAACTGTACAAAAGCATCTCCAGCAAAAATAATGAGGCCGATCCTGTCGCCCCTCAGCTTATTTATCAGCGTTGTTATCTGGTACTTTGCCTGATCAAGTCTGTCAGGTTTGATATCCTGTGCCAGCATACTCCGGGATACATCAAGCGCAATAAATACATCGATACCTGATTGTTTAACCTCCTGAACCCTGGTGCCCACCTGAGGATTTGCGGCGGCGAAGATCAGCAATACAAGGGCAAAGAGTACAAGACCGATTTTGAACCAGTTCTTCATAATACTGAAATCAGGGAAAAGCACACGGTGGAGCTTCCTGTCGGCAAATTTCTCCAGCAGTCTTTTACGGTTCCTGTTCAGATACCAGAACAGCAGTATCAGTACAGGTATCGCATAAAGCGCGTTCAAATATTCAGGATGTGCAAAACGAAACATATATATAATTAACAATTAACAATGATCAATTAACAATTATGGAATCTTTCTTAAGACTGTGCGTGACAGCGATACCTCGAGGAATAGAAGGAAGATACCGCCGCCAAGCCAGCCGTAAAAAAGCTCCTTCGCATTTCTATAAGAAGTAATTTCAACTCTTGTTTTCTCAAGCTTGTCGATTTTGTTATAAATATCTTCAAGTGTTCTGTTGTCAGTCGCTCTGAAATACTGACCGTCGGTAATCGATGCAATTTTTTGAAGAACCGCTTCATCAATTTCAACAGGAGCCATCTGGTACCTGATGCCGAAGGGGGTCTGAACCGGGAAAGGAGCATTACCTCTTGTTCCCACACCAATAGTATATATCCTGATGCCAAAAGTCTTTGCTATTTCAGCAGCAGATACCGGATCAACCTCACCCGCATTGTTCACTCCGTCAGTAAGCAGTATTATAATCTTGCTTTTGGCATCACTGTCCTTCAGTCTGTTTACACCGTTGGCAATAGCATTTCCAATGGCTGTTCCGTCTTCTATCATTCCGCTCTTAATCTGACTCAGAAGGTTCCGCAGGACGGGATAATCAACGGTAAGCGGACACTGGGTAAAAGCATCGCGTGCAAAAACAACAAGTCCGATCCTGTCAGATGTTCTTCCTTTAATAAAATTATCAATAACATTTTTGGCGGCCTCAAGTCGGTTAGGTTTAAGATCCTCCGCAAGCATACTTCCCGAGATATCAAGAACCATTGCTATATCAATTCCTTCTGTATAGATATTTTCGCCTGACGAAAATGTCTGGGGACGTGCAAGGGCAACGATAAACAATGCTACTGCAAGCAGTCTGAGAATAAAAGGAACATGTCTCAGTCTCTCCCTGAAAGTAGGAGCAAATCCCTTGAGAAATCCGAGTGAGGAGTATTTAACCGAAGGCTGCTTTCTGTAGCCTTTCAAGAAATACCAGGCTGCCATTATTGGTATGATGATCAGGAAGAATAAAATCCAGGGGTATGCAAATGAAATATCGTTAAACATTTTCAATCACCTCAGTCACTGCTTCATCGGAACCCGATTTTGTTTTCTGCACTATATCTTCTGCCTGTCGCATCATTTCTTCATTTACAGATGCCATCGGCTGATACTTCGCAAACTTCACCATATCTGCATTACTTAAAAAATTCTCTGTATCTGTTATTATTTTCTCAGTTCCTGCTCTTTTGCGCAGTTCATCAACCGCTTCGCCGGAGGTCATTTCAAGTGCCGGCAGGTTAAATCGTTCTTCAAAATATCTTCTGATAATCTCTGTAATCTCCGAATGATATTCCTTTACCATTCCCTTCTGCCATAACTGCTTTTCACTCAATGCCCCGAGAGATTTCATTGCCGTAATATGGGGAGGCGTTTTAATAACAATTTTTTCCGGAACGTATTCTGCTTTCCGCTTCTGGTATCTTCGATAAAAATAATAGACTGCTGCCAGGATAATTAGTCCGATCAAACCCCATAATACAATCCAGCGCCAGTCGAGAGGAATTTTAAGGGGTGCCTTTACGTCTTTTATTCCACCTTCCGGATTTACTTTTAAGGGACGGACAGTAAAATAGACTTCATTTGTGGTAATAACTCTGGCAACTGTGTCCTCTTTTGCCCTGTAATAAACGGGTACAGGAGGAACCGTTACATCAGATGAATCATACTTTGAAAAAGTATAATTGTAGGTTATAACCTGTCTGCCGTCTTTTTCCTCTTTTTGAGGGGCCTGCTGACTTATAAGCTCCATGCCCGCGAGTGTATCACTAACGGCGGGTCCGCTTACAGTGAGATCCGGGCGGACTTTTACCTGTATCGTGTAATGAATATAGTCGCCGACCTTGTATGCACTTGTATCGGTCGAAGCAAGTACAGAAATATTCTGTGCTGAAGAAAATCCTGCCAGCACTAAAATAAAAATCAGAACATTTAAGAATCTTTTTACCATCTTCTCTCACGTAATCTGAAGAATTGAACAAGTGGTTTTACGTAATCATCGCCCGTCTGCACCTCAATACTGTCCAGTCTGCTTGAAATAAACAGCGACTTTCTCTTCCGGATCATCATTTCTCTAACTTCTTTCAGCCTGTTCTGAATTTTTATACTACTGGTATCCACCCATCGTTCCTCACCGGTTTCAGCATCAGTTAGTTTGATTAGTCCCATTTTCGGTAATTCGCTTTCGCGTTTATCGTTCAGCACAACCCCGATAAGGTCGTGTTTCTTCCCGATAATGCGGAGAATCTTTTCATAACCTGAGTCCATAAAATCCGACAGCAGGAAAACGATACTCCTTTTTTTAATTGTGCTGTTAAGATATTCCAGCGCAGCTTTCAGGTTCGTGGTTTTGCCTTCAGGTTCAAAAGAAAGCACCTCACGAATAATACGGAGAACGTGACTTCTTCCCTTCCGAGGCGGAACAAACTTTTCAATTTTATCGGTAAACAGGATCAATCCGACTTTATCATTATTCTTCAAAGCAGAAAAAGCGAGGATAGCACTGAGCTCAGCGGCAACCTGCTGCTTGGTTTTCTCCACTGTACCGAAGATGAGAGACCCGCTGAGATCAACCATCATCATCACCGTTAGTTCGCGTTCCTCTTCGAAAATCTTAATAAAAGGATGACCAAACCTCGCAGTAACATTCCAGTCGATATTCCTTATATCGTCTCCGAACTGATATTCACGGACCTCCGAGAATTCCATTCCTCTGCCCTTAAACACCGAATGGTATTCACCGGAGAAGACCTGGTTTACAAGTCCCTTCGTCCTTATCTCGATCTGTCTTACCTGTTTAAGCAGTTCTTTTGTTAACACTGGTTCAAATATTAAATTGTTAATTAATCATTGATGTCACATCAGATGGTTTCAGCATAGCTGCAAAAACCAGATGTATAGAGTTCTCAGTCGTCCTTCGCGACATCGTTAGAAATGACAGTAATTACGGGACTTCAATCTTATTCAGAATTTCCTGTATAATGTATTCCGGAGTAATCTCCTCTGCTTCAGCTTCATACGTAACCGCAACTCTGTGCCGCATAACATCGAGGCATATTGCACGTACATCTTCAGGTATTACATAACCTCGTCTTTTAATAAAAGCCATAGCCTTTGCACCAAGTGCAAGATTAATTGTTGCACGCGGGGATCCGCCGTATGAAATAAGGTCTGTAAGATTATTTAATCCGAATTCCTTCGGCGAACGGGTTGCAAAGACAATATCGAGGATATATTTCTCAATCTTCTCATCAACGTAAACATCGTGCACCAGGTTTCTTGCTTTAAGAATTTCTTCAGGAGAAATAACCGGATTTATTTTATCTTCAACCAGGTTTACATTATTGCGCATAATCTTTAGTTCTTCATCGCGTGAGGGATAGGATATTTTTACCTTCAACATAAAACGGTCGACCTGCGCTTCAGGAAGCGGATATGTTCCTTCCTGCTCAATCGGGTTCTGGGTCGCAAGTACAAGGAATGGTTCCTCAAGGTAGAAAGTTTCTTCACCGATTGTAACCTGGCGCTCCTGCATAGCCTCAAGGAGAGCACTCTGCACTTTTGCAGGGGCACGGTTTATTTCATCAGCGAGAATAAAATTAGCAAAGAGAGGACCTTTGCGGATGAAGAAATTGCCTTCCTTCTGGTTGTAGATCATTGTGCCGACGAGATCGGCCGGAAGTAAGTCGGGTGTAAACTGTATACGCTGAAACTTAGCTTTCATTGCAGCGGAAAGCGATTTGATAGCAAGAGTTTTCGCCAGTCCCGGCACTCCTTCAAGCAGAATATGTCCGTTACCGAGGAGACCTACAATTAATCTCTCGACCATCGCCTTTTGTCCCACGATAACCTTGCCGATTTCGCTCATCAGCAGATCTATAAATGCGCTTTCCTGTTTGATTTTTTCATTAAGAGCAGAAATATCCAAGTTTTACCTCATCATTTTTTGAAATTCATTTAAAATAGATAAGCAAAAAAATATACTTTATACCCGGTAGTCAGATTAGACGGTTTCAAACATAAAAATGTTGCATTTCTTTTGCAAAAAAGTACCTGTACCGGAAAAATTTTGGTATTATTTCTTTACGACCCACGACAAAGATATTTAGTCTCATTTTAAATTATTTGTTATGATCTTACTGATACAATTCGGCAGATTCCGGATGGGAAATACCTTCCAAAGAGTATCTGAAAACGATCTGAATACGATCTGAAAACGTTCTGAATACGCTCTGAATACGATGTGAATACGCATAAAATATATAATTATTGCATACGCATTACCGGCGGAGCTTATATATTTCCTCACAATTTATCCGGAAGAGAAGTTAAGAAAACGGGATAATTATCGTATGAAAGTTTTATGCTACCCGGAATACCGCGAATTTGAGATAGGCAGTTTCCGGCATTGACGGTAATCTGGGGTGGTCTAACGAGGCGCCATTAAAATATATCTGCTGAATCTTTCTCTCTGATTTCATTGCGGCCTGGTTAACAATTTGTATAAAATCATTCTCTGCAATATGATGGGAACAGGAGGAGGTAACAAGGTATCCGTTTTGCTTCACCACCTGCAAAGCAAGTTTATTCAATCTTTCGTATCCTTTTTTTGCAACGGGAACAGATTTTCTGTTCTTCGCGAAAGCGGGAGGATCGATCATCACAACATCGAAGAAATTTTTTTCATTTATACATTTTTCGAGATAATCGAATACATCGAATGTAATAAAACCTGACTCAGAGGTTAACCCATTAAGCTTGAAATTATTTTCGGCACTCATAATTTCATTTGAGGAAGAATCGACGAAAGTGACCGAAGCTGCTCCTGCCTTAGAAGCATGCAGACCAAATCCGCCCGAATTACAAAAAGCATCAAGCACATTTTTTGACTGCGATAACTTTTCAATAAAGAACCTGTTGTCAGACTGATCAAAATAGAAACCGGTTTTCTGTCCTTTTCCAAAGTTAATTTCGTATTGGAGTGAGCCGTCACTTATTACTTCACTCTTCATTTCACCAAGGTATACCTTATTTTCAGCGGGAATCCCTTCAAGTTTTCTGAAATAATCTTCGTTCTTTGTGAAGATATTTTCGGCCGAGAAATCATTCTTAAGGATTTCGATGAGCAGATCAATATTATTTTCCATACCGGCAGAATAAACCTGCAGCACGAAAGTATTATTATACTTATCAATGATCAATCCAGGCAGATAATCGCTCTCACTAAATACCATCCTGAAAGAATCACGGTCAGGGTAGAGATTTTTTCTGAGTCTGTAGGCGGCCGTAAGCCTGGAGCGGAGCAGAGCTTTTAAATTATCTGCTTTTTCTGAAGATATTATACGTACGGCAATGAGGGAATTCCTGTTATAAAATCCGGTACCGAGGAAATTATTTCTGGAATCGAATACTTCAACTAAAGCACCGTTTTGCGGGTCTCCTTCAGAAGCGGCGATCTCATTGCTGAAGATCCACAGGTGTCCTGTTTTTAACCTTCGTTCTTCATTCTTTTTAAGTTGTATCCTGTCATTCATAGGGTTGCGTATTATTTGTATTTTTGTTTGTATTAAGATATGAATAATAAGGCTTTAGTGAAAAGGCGATTTATGAAATTGAGACAATGCCGGATTACTACGCGGTCTGCCATTTTGTCATACTTGTTGAATATTTTAACGGAGAGGAAATAGCAAATGAAGGTATTAGTTGATTTATGTGTGGTACCAATAGGTGTGGGAGTATCGGTTTCTCCCTATATAGCGAAGTGTGAAAAGATACTTAAGGATGCGGGATTAAAAACAATACTCCATTCTTACGGAACGAACATCGAAGGTGAATGGGATGATGTTTTTACGGCAATAAAAAAATGTCATCAGGAAATTCATGAGATGGGAGTCCCGAGGATCTCTACTACAATCAGGCTGGGAACAAGAACAGACAGAGACCAGACGATGGCCGATAAAATAAAAAGTGTTCAGCAGAAACTGGAAAATCTATAGACTGCTTATTTTATAAGGATGGGAAAAGCAAAAAACAGCAGAAGCTTCCCTGTTTACGGATGGACAGGATTGATACTGGTAATAGTATTCTGGTACCTGAACTGGTTTCTTACAGGACTAAGAACCGACTGGGCATTCTTTCCTCTGTGGCTGGGTTTCTGTCTTACCGTTGACGGACTGGTTTACTTACGCAAAGGAACTTCTCTGATAAAAAGAAGCGTACGTAAGTATATCCTGCTGTTCGTAATATCGGCTCCGGTCTGGTGGCTTTTTGAACTGTTCAATTCATTCACGCACAACTGGATCTATGACGGAAAGCAGTACTTCACTGACCTGCAGTTCTTCATTCTCGCATCAATAAGTTTTTCAACAGTAATACCCGCAGTTTTCGAAGCATCCGAGCTGGCGGGTACTTTCAAATGGATAAGAGACCTCAAACCCTACAGGAAGCTTAAGCCGTCAGATAAGGTGACGGGCTGGTTCATATTTCTCGGAATTCTTACTCTGGTACTGGAGCTTCTTTTCCCTAAAGTATTTTATCCCTTCATCTGGATAACTGTGTATTTTCTTGTTGAACCGGTTAATATTAAGATGAATAACCGAAATCTTCTAATGTATACCGGGGATGGCAACTGGAAACCTGTAGTCGCTTTATGGATCGGCTGCCTGATTTGCGCTTTTTTCTGGGAGATGTGGAATTACTATTCTTACCCGAAATGGAATTACTATCTGCCTATGGTAAACTTCCTGCACGTATTTGAAATGCCGCTGTTGGGTTACATAGGGTATCTACCCTTCTCACTTGAGCTTTTTGCCGTGTATCACTTAATTATTGGTATGTTTGGTGATAAAGAGCAAAAGTTCGTGGAACCGGTATAAAGCTTTATTTTACGAAATGAATAAGAAGGAAATTTAATGGCTGGTTATAAAGGAATAATTTTCGATATGGACGGAACCCTTACTTCAACAAATGATCTGATTTTTGCTTCTTTTAATTTTATTACTGAAAAATACCTCGGGAAGACATTTACTCCCAAGGAGATCGTAAGCTGGTTCGGCCCCACCGAGGATGTAATATTAAAGGAATTCTGCGGTGATAACTATGAAAAAGCAAGGGAGGAATACTACAAATTCTATTCTGATAATCATCATATGGCTGACATTTACCCGGGTATGAAGGAAATTCTTGAAAAACTGAAATCGCAGGGAGTATTACTTTCTATTTATACGGGAAAAGGAAGAGAAGCAGCCATCATAACTCTAAAAAAAATAGGCATTTACGACTTCTTTGACCTTAATAATTACCGGAGATGAGGTAAAAGAACACAAACCTTCTCCCGAAGGTATAGAGATTTTTCTGGAAAAATTTAACCTGAAGAAGGAAAATGTGATCATGGTCGGGGATTCACCTTCCGATGTGAAGGCCGCACACGCAGCAGGGGTTAAAGTAGCCTCAGTTCTGTGGGATAGTCTTGCAAAAGATCACGTTTTAAAGATGGACAGCGATTTTGTGTTCAACACCGTAGCGGAATTAAAAGATTTTTTGTTATTTGGCTCCCGACCCACTCCTTAGTCTCCTCCCCCATATAAATCTAAATTTTAGTTTTGAGGGAGGGGCTTGTTTTATTTAAGATTGAAGATTTAATATTGATTATTGATTATTGAATATTGAGAATTACTGACCTCCGAACTGGAATGGATATACGAAATAGACCCGGGGTTCGATTCGCTTCTGAGGAAGATAATCGATTATATTTTTATCGTTATCGTAAACGGGGGTAAATGTCCAGTCATATACAATTGACACTACGAGGAAATCAACAGGTTTATAACCTATCTCAAAGAACAGATACGATTTATCATCAAGCTTAAAGATAGCGGTTTCATTTCCGATATTAATTTTATCATAACCCGCTCTTAAAAGGAACGGAGCATCTTCGGGAGCAATCTCGGAATAAAGATGAAGTACACCGCTCATAGGAGTTTTATCGAGACGCTGATAACTGCCTACAATATCGAATATCCCTAATACATTTACGCCAAGTTCACCGAATATTCCGTTGTCGGCATTCTCATTTAATTCCAGCCGCTGAATCTTACTGTGTACTGTGCCCGACTGACCGAGCTGGAAACGATTAATTTCATAAAGAGGACCAAAGTAGGAAGGCAGATAATGCTTCTGATTGAATCTTCTCTCAAGCTTTGCGTGAGCGCTGATCAAACCAAAGGGATTGAGCTCCCCGAGTATACCCGTAGCAACGCCGCTGCCGTAATCGAGAATTTTGGCATAATCGGCGTAAAGTTCCAGGTTAAACATTTCGGATTTCAGCAGGGGCAGTCCTATATCAGCACCAATTATATTCACAGAACCTTTATCGTCCGTTGCTGTGAAGTTATCCGTAGCCGGATTATAATCTCCCGCAATTACTCCTGCTTTTTTATTATAGTCGCCGGCGTAAGAGATACCTACCTCAAGATTACCTAAAATCGGAATCGGTGCAAGAGAAGTAAACTGAAGAGGGCGCACATAGCCTCTTAAACCCAGAATGCCGGCTTCTGAAAAAGATGAGTAAATAGATTCAAATCCCATCTGGCCGAAGTCGATGTCGAGTATTAGTCCTGTTTTCCTTGCATCGATAGTCGGACTATTATTATATGCATACATTATACTTCCATGTCCAAGCGTATAATAATCAAGCGCACCAAGCTTTGCATATACAGGATCATTCTTAAATCCATACCGCACATAGCGGATCACGCTTAGGTAGTCGGAGAAGGTATTAAAATTTTCTTTACGAAGGTTCCCGTTTTTATCTACATCCAGCATAAGATCAAGGCCCACACCGACATTTGCGAACGATATTTCAGGAGTAAAATGAAATGTATAATACAGTTCTCCGTCAATCCAGTTCAGTCCGAGTCCTCCCTGCAGCTTACCATGCTGCGGAAGCGGGTATTCATTAAACTGCGCCTTAGCCAGAAAGGAAAACAGAACGACCAGCAGAATAGTAAAGGATCTTTTCATTATGTACTCCCGGATAAAATTTTCATTTTTTATTCCCGATAATATAATGATTTCAGATTTTATTGAAAGGAGTCGGTTAAGAGTTGTAATCCATATGTTCAACCCTTAGGGAATTGGTCGGGTACGGGCGGTTAAATATGCTGCAATAGTTGAGGCCGTCTCATAAATGTCATTCCGAATTTATTTCGGAATCTAATTATCCGATTCGAATCGGAATTAGAACCTGAAACCAGTTCAGGTTGACAATATCAGACTTTTGAGACAACCTCTATTACAAAAATCAGGGAAGATTTGGCTGGATGGGCAGAGGGATGTAACATGGTTAGAATAGGTTAACGTCTAACGGGTTATAATAAAAGTGGTTAGCTTAGAGGGTAAAATGGATTACTTTCTGGCGAGCCAGACTTCGGGATTCTGATTTTCGCGTGAGTTCCAGATCTCAAAATGAAGAATTTTACCCTCAATGCTGTCGCCTACCTGTGCGATTACACTGCCCGGTTTAACTTTATCCCCTTCATTAACATAAATCTCGGAAAGATGACTATAAACAGTTCGGTAATCTCCCTTATGAGTTACAATTACTACGCTGCCGTAGCCCGGAATCCAGTCGATTGCCGAAATAACACCATCGCTGACGGCCTTAACATTTATATCTTTTGATGCAGCAATATCCACCCCGTAGTTAAGCATTACTGTGTTGGTTTTATTATTCCTGTTCTCACCGTATTTTCTTATTATCTTTCCGTTGGCAACGGGCCAGTTCAGACGGCCTTTAAGAGATGAAAAAGAAGCAAAGTCGGAAGTTGAAAGATTAACATCATAAGCTGAAGATTCGCCAGTATTATTCTCGGCCTTTATATCCGACATATCTTCCGCCGGTCTTACGTCGCCTTTGAGCTTTTCCCTGGCCAGCCTGTCTGCTTCCTCTTTCTTTTTTCTTTCCGCTTCTGCGATCAGGTTTGTAATCAAACTTCTTATCTTTATCTCGGCCTGTTTCTTAGCCTCAATTTCCTTTTTTAATTCCGATTTATCATGTTTTATAATTTTCAGAATCCTCTTCCGCTCATCGAGTCTGCTTAGCAGCGTACTCTCCTCTTTTTCCTTATGCGGCAGCCAGCTGTGCTTTTGCTTCTTTCTCTTTCTTTAATATCTCTTTTTCAACTATGAGCTGCTCTTTGCTCTCTTTAAGCTTTGCAATGTCTTTTGTTCTCTGTTCAGAAAACTTCTCAAGATATTTCAACCTCAGCAATGCCTGCTGAACAGAAGCTGCATCCACAACCATCTCAAGTTCATCCGGCTGACCATGCATATAAGCAGCTTTGATATACTTAGCATAGTTTTTCTGAAGCTGTTTAATTTCGTCTTCAAGCTGACTGATCTTTTGTTGACTCTCGCAGATCTTTGCTTCTTTCTGCTTTTCTTCGGTACGGTATGAACCTATAAGCTTATTAAGCAGGAAACTCTGACGGCTGTAGTTTTCAATCGCTGAGAAGGATTCTTTCTCCTTCCTGGTTTTACTCTTCAGTTCAGTTTCGAGCGAAGTGATCTCATCTTTAATTGAGGAAAGCTGACCCTGCTTTGCTTTAATCTCCTCTTCCTGGGAGAAGAGTTTCCCTGAAGCAATGAGTACGATTACGAGAATAACAAAGTATTTGTAAAAAGTTCCGGTCATCAGATCTTAATTACTGCTGCGTCCTTTGGTATTTTGAAGTCGATATAGATATCAGGATTATTAGCTTCCATGTTCTTATAATTAATACTGATATGCTGGTTTTCCTGAGGCCGTTCGACCTCTATTTTATACGGAACAGGAACACCCTGCATGAGAGCTAAATTTAGAATAATCACCCTGAAGTGCAAGCTTGTTGCTGCTGTCCCACAGGTCATACTTTGTAATACCGAGCTCCCTTATATCCACTCTGTACTGGGTTCTGGTATTCATAACAGAATCTATATAGGTCAGCACATACTGGTCGTAGTCAACCTTATAGTCGTTCGGCACTTTATATAAGATTTCTTGTAAGGTTAACAGAGCCGATAAATGCATCTATAATATCGCTGAATGGAAGATCAATATGAAAGATATCCTGAAGACTCTCATTACTGGGGATTCCTTCATAGGCGGTATTCTCCAGAGCATCATAAAAAACAAAATTCTCTTTGGTAACAAGTATCTGAGCAAGTTCTACACCGAACGGACCCATAATACTGAGGTAAATTGAATCAGGTTTATTTATAACCACCCTGAAGTTTGCACTGTTATTTATCCGGGGCGATCTGACGGCAATAGTTCCGTAACCTTCAAAACTCTTTATACGCCGTCTGTTTACCTCGAGTTTATTTATTAGCCTTTCGGATGGAAGGATCTCAATATCTTCATTCGGCTGGGAAGGAACACAGCCGCTGAATAATAAGGGAATTATTTCAATGAGCAGCAGGAAAGGGATTATGTACCTTTTCAAATTTCACCTTTTTCAATTTTTGATTTAACCCGGTTGTTTGTTGAGTCGAGACTCAGAGATTTCTCCCAGTTCTTTTTAGCTTTATCCTTATTTCCGAGCATATAGTCGATATCGCCAAGATGCTCAAGCATTACAGAACTTTCGCCTCCAACTTTTATTGCCTGCTCAATATATCCTTTTGCCTTTTCATACTGTCCCAGTTTAAAGTAAACCCATCCTATCGTATCGAGGTATGATGAGTTCAGAGAGTCCTGCTCGATCGCTATCTTTGCCATTCGCAATGCATCATCCAGCCTTACGCCTCTTTCTGATAAGGAGTATGCATAGTTGTTATTTACCAGCGCATTAGTTGAGTCGATACTCAAAGCTTTTTCATATGTACTGTCGCATGCCTCCCAATTTTCAAGTCCGTCGTATATAAGTCCCAGTGTCCCCAGCAGATTCACGTTATCAGGTGATAATTTCAAAGCCTTTTTAAGATATTCCGCGGCCTCGTCATTCTCCTTAAGCTGGTTAAGTGTAAAACCATAAGCAGACAGGGCGTTCACATCATTGGGGTTAAGATCAACTGCTTTCTTCAGGTACGGTTTGGCTTCGCTTTCTTTATTGCTCTGGGCCAGCGAAAGACCCAGTATAAGGTTCACAGTAAAATCATCAGGAAAAAGCTGAATAGCCTCATTCATTACCTTCACGGCTTCATCATATTTCTTATTATCGAAATAGAGTCCTCCCAGACGTACCCATGCCTGGACATTCCAGCCGGCCATTTGAGTAACCTGTTTAAACAGTTCTATTGCCGTTGAATCCTGATGCTGATTTATAGCGATTGCACCAAGGTACATTTTCACTTCCCAGTCAGTTGTATCCTTGTCAATCTTCTCAAAAAACTGCTTTGCAACAGGAGTAAGAGTAGAATCTTTAAGCGACTGCAGGAAGTATGATCTTCCCACTCTTATCTTCGCATCAAGGGAAACATCTGAATTATCAAGGATATATGAATACTCTTTTGCAGCATTCTCCCAGTCGTCTTTATCAATATAGACCTGTGCTTTTTTCTCCCTTGCCTCCATATCATCAGGCTCCAGCTGAAGCAGGTCGTTAGCTGCCTCAAGAGCTTTATCATATTCTTCCGCCTTGGTATAGTAATCAATCAGGAGCTTATAAAGCGAGGCATTTCCCGGATCAATTTTCAGCAGTTCCTTTATTGTATTTGCGGCTTCATCGATTTTTCCCATCTTTTCGTAAAGCTCTGCAATTCTGATAAGCACATTCCAATCAGATCCTATCACACCCGTAAGCTTTTTATATATCCTGATAGCGCTCAGAGGTTTTGAGTTCTCATATATGCGGGCCAGTCTGTAATATGAAGTAAGAGATGTGGAATCCTGCGCTATCATTTTCTCGAGCACAACCGCGGCAGAATCAAACTGGGACGCTGATGAGAATATATCAGCCAGCTGAGATTTATATTCAAGCCGGTTCGGGATTCAGCTGCACAGCTTTTTTTGTATACAGCAGGGCCTGCGGGGTTTTATCGAGGTAAAAATAATTCTTACCCAGTGCGTAGTAAATTCCGGCACTGGTATCATACTTCAGGGCATCCTGAAACTCCAGGATAGCTCCGGCATAATCACCTTTCGTCTCAAGGATTGAACCGTTGATGAAATACTCCATAGCCTTGTTCCTGCTTTCGGCAGGACTTACAGCTTCGCTTACCTGTTCATCATTCTGAATTTCTTCATTGTTCGTTGTGGTTTTTTCCGAAGTCGAACATCCGGCATATAGTAGTAATAAAACTGCTGAAAACAGCAAAGAGATTTTTGTCATAATATCCAGGGTTAATTTGGAAAAAATATTGCTCTGAACATTCAATTACAAGGCACTTGAGTGTAACAGGCCGGTGAACTCTGCCTCCAACCGATTTTCTTGCGTACAAATATACTAAACTATATCTTTGCAAAAACTATTGAGGGAAATGACTACTTACGATCTTGCTCTTGCATATGTATGGGAATATGATACTGATTTTATAAACCTGGTGGAGAAGAAATTTCAGGAAGCGGGACTATCTACTTTTGTAATTTCTGAATACAATATAGATGAGGTTCTTGAGAATGTTCTCAAAAGGAAACTTCATTTTCAATTTTATCTTGACCGGGCGTGGGATGTTGATGAAAGGTTTGAAAATCTTGGAAGAATTCTTACCCGCCGCAAAGGTATTATATTCAATCCGTATAAAAATGTTCTCCACGCAATTGATAAAGCGAGTATGCACCTTGAGTTTATTACTGCTGGTCTGCATGTTCCTTATTCCATCATAATACCTCCTCACAGCGAAAGCGAAGACCTTTTTATATCAGTAGAAGAACTTTCAAATTTAGGAAGACCTTTCATCATTAAGCCCTGCAATACAACAGGCGGAGGTGTCGGCGTGGTGACCGGTGCTGAGACATTGAAAGAAATCCTTGATGAAAGGGTTACTAATTCAGATGACAAATACCTGCTGCAGGAAAAAATTTATCCAAAGATACTCGATGGAAGAAGAGCGTGGTTCCGTTCGTTCTGGGCTTTCGGGAGAGCAATTCCTGTATGGTGGGATGATCAGACTCATCTGTATGAACAAATACTTCCCGAGCATTATAAGAATTTCAGGCTGACCAATCTGCGCAGGATCACAAAAAAAATTGCCGGGCTTACTTCACTCGATTTCTTTTCAACCGAAATTGTTCTAACCGAAGATGATAATTTTCTTCTTATTGATTATGTGAATGATCAATGCGATATGAGGATGAAATCGGGACACTACGACGGCATCCCGGATAATATTGTTCACGACATCGTTAAAAACATGCTCAAATTTACACTGCAAAAGAAATCTTCCGCCTGAAGATGAACAGGAGAACATCTATCAGTATCATTATCTATACTAATTTCTCTTATCGCGGCTTTTGCTGTATACAATTACCTGGTGAGCATTTACGAGGTTGTTTACAGAATTGAACCAAAAGCTCTCTATGCCGACAACAAATCTGAAATTACAATAACAGCAGTGCCGGTAAATGGATTGGGAGGCAGGGCATGGTTCAGAAAGGCTCCCGCTTCTTATGAAATAATCGAAGGAAATGATCTGGTTGATGTAATCCGGAATGATAAATCAACAGGAATGCTTATTCTGCGGGCAAAAGATAGGCCGGGTACAGTCAGAATTACAGTAAAATCCCTTTTTGCTCTCCTGCCTTCGCCGATTGATATCAATATATACCCTAATCTCGTTGAAGTAACACATTAAGTGAATGGAATAATATATAATAATTACTATATTTGTGAAGGAAGAAAAATCGCCTCGAGGAAAAATGAAAACATTCATTACGGCCATTGTTTTACTACTAGTGATCTCATTTAATACTTTTCCCCAGGGAACCGCAGGGGAAAAAGCGAAATTTGAATACAGAACCCTGGTTGATATGCCCACAGCAGGAGTACTTGAAAAAGGCTTTGTGGGCGCAACCACAGATGTACTCCCATCAGGAGTTGTCATTGAGAAACTGGAGGTAGGAGCGTTTGATAATGTAAGTTTCGGTATCTCTTTCGGCGGGGCAAATGTAATTGGTGAAGGTAAAATAGATTGGTACAAACTTCCCGGGGTAAACATCCGTTTCAGATTATTTAACGAAGCTTTAACTTTCCCGGCAATTTCGGTGGGTTTTGACTCCCAGGGAAAGGGAATCTACCACGATTCATCCGGCCGATACGATATAAAATCTCCCGGTTTTTATGCCGCAGCAAGCAAAAACTTCGCTTTTTTGGGTTATCTGAGCCTTCATGCAACAGCAGCCTATTCCCTTGAATCGAAAGACGGTGATAATTTTATTGACGTATACATAGGAGCCGAGAAAACTCTCGGAAGTTCGGTCTCACTTATCGCAGAATATAACTTCGCTTTTAATGATAATGAAACGAAATACTATGGCGGCGACAGCGGCTATCTTAATGCAGGAATCAGATGGTCCGTCGGTGCCGGTTTTACAATTGAATTTGATCTTCGCGATTTATTGAGCAACAAGAAATTAACTACTGCGGCCGCCGACAGGGCACTTAAAATAGAGTATATAAAATCTATATTCTAATTTAAGTCCATATTGTAGAATATTTTGTACAAAAGTATCCATTATTCTATACATCACACCCTGTGATGAAACTTTATCCCCTCTAATTTTGTCTATAATATAGAAATTTACTCCTTTAATCAGGCTTGATTTTTGCGCATATTAGAGTAGTTATTTTTCGGAGGAAAGGTCATGAAAAATTTAATTTACATTTTATCAGCAGCAGCCCTGCTATTTACAGGGTGTTATACGCAGCTGGCTACAAGAGACCGCGACTACTCAGGCAGAGGTCAGGATACATACGGCCAGGACACATATGGTAATGACCAGGGCTATTCAAACCAGGGCACTTATGCCTATGATGACTCCTCAGAATACTACGGCGATCAGTATTATGATGACAGCACGGGATATTATGACGACAGTACCGCGTATTATGATGACAGAGGATACAGTGATAACGGCGACTATGGTTACAGCAATTATAACTCGCCCTATTATTATGATGATTTTTATTATTCATATCCTTCATACAGAAGATACTTCTGGAGCTATCAGCCTTCAATAGCGATCGGATTCGGCTGGAACAGCTGGTACTATAACTCTTTCTGCTACGATCCGTTCTACTGGGGATCCTGGTACAGCTGGTGGTACCCCGGATGGAGCTGCCTGCCGTATTACTATTATTATCCTTCTCCATGGTATGCCGGATATAATTATTACTACTACGGCGGATATCCTTCATTCACGACTTACTATTATACCTCAAGAGAGAGAAACAGGGATATCAGAAGATTAAGGAATCTTGACGGACTAAGAGGCGGCCGCAGCGGCAGGGATGCTATCGTTTCGAGAGATCGTAATTCAGACGGAAGTTTAGGAAAACGTACGCGTGAAGTTTCAAGAACCGATCCCGGTGCACGAACTCTCAATAGAAGGAACCAAAAGAGTAAGAGAACCTCAGAAAGAACCGAGACTTCGCAGCGGTACAAATGATCCAAGGCTTCATAGCGGAACAAAGCAGCCCAGACTTAGAACTGGCACCAAAGAAGGTCAGCGTGTCAGGAGACCGGATGAACGTAAGTCACCCAGAATAGATCCACGAATCGATCAGAGAAGAGTACCTCCTCGGATTGAGAAAAGAAATGACAACCAGGAAAGAAACAAGAAGAGTAAATCCTTATATCCGCAGGAATGAAGAAGGCAAAAAGAATAACGGAAACGTAAGACCGCGCAGCTATAACCCTCCGCGCAAGGAATACAAACCACCGCAGAGGACAGCACCGCCTAAACAATACACTCCTCCCAAGAGGAGCAGTTCTCCGAGGTCGTACAGTCCGCCTCAGAGAAGCAGTAATCCACCGCGGAGTTCTACACCGCGTTCCTATTCACCGCCGCAGAGGAGTTCCAGTCCTCCAGCCTCTCATAACAGCGGCAGCCGTTCCGGCGGCAGTAGTTCCGGAAGAAGCAGAAGATAGGAGCTTAACCTAAATGAAAACGATAATACTAAAAGTCGTATTTATAGCTTTAGTTACATTAGGACTTAACGGGTGCTACACTATTATTTGGAGCCCTGATTCGGCATTACCAACAGAGGACAATTCCGTAACAAATATTTATTACGGAGACTCTTATTACGGCGACTATTATTATTTCTATGATACGCCGTGGTGGTGGGATTATTCATATAATCCGCCGGCCTCAGCGGTAACAAGACCGACGAGAGACGAAAGCACTCAACCCATAAGGGATCTGGGGGAAGACCGCCAGTGGAGAGAACGCCGCCAATCTATAGTTACTCCTCCTCCTTCACGTGATGCAAATCCGCCTTCCACCGGCAGCAGCGGAAGCACTACCGGGAATAACGGTTCTACCACAGAAACTACCGTTAGAAGTTCTTCCTCATCCAGCTCAAATTCTTCAGGCAGGGAGAGCTCATCAAGCGGCAGCGTAAGAAACAACAACGGCGGAAGAAGCTCAGGCGGGAGGAAATAAATATGAAAAGCTTACAGGGCAGATTTTCAAAGCTGATATTATTTATCATCGTGGCAGGAGCTGCAGCTGTTTACCCTCAGAATGTTAATGATGCGGTAAGACTTGGTGTGCCGGGACTCGGCGCGAATGCACGGGCACTGGGAATGGGCAACAGTTATATTGGTTTGAGTGATGATGCTTCAGCAGCCTATTTTAATCCTGCAGGGTTCGGATTACTGAAAAGAATGGAAATATCGGGAGGACTGCAGTACACCAATTTCGATAACAAAACCGATTTCTTTAACAATAGCACAAGTTATTCAAACAGTTCAACCTCACTCGACAGGCTGAATTTTGCATTCCCCTTCCCTACTACGCGTGGAAGTCTTGTTTTCGGATTATCATATCATACTACCAAAGACTTTACCGGCGCAGTTAAATTCGACGGATTCAATGGAGGGAACACTTCATTGATTCAGTCATTACTTTCTGGTCCATATCCCTCAGATATACCGTACCAGCTTTACCTTGCTGATTCAAGCAATCAAACGCTGGTAAACGGAAGACTGAACCAGAGCGGAACGATACTGAACTCCGGGGCCCTTAAAAACTGGACGTTCTCAGGTGCCATTGAAGCTTACAAAAATCTTTTTGTGGGATTAAACCTCAATATCATTACCGGCAATTTCACATCTAATAATGATTATTACGAAGATGATACCGGCGGATTTTACGGAAGAGTAGATCCTACAGATCCATATCACAGCGATTTCCAGACGTTCAACCTTAACCGGGTACTCGACTGGGATCTGTCGGGCTGGGATGCAAAGCTGGGTGTCCTTTACCAGATGAGAGATATTGCGCGTTTCGGATTTACTGTTCAATTTCCGAAATCATATGACATAAAAGAGAAGTTCACCGTGAACGGATACAGCGATTTCTCAAATGAAAGAGTGTCTCTTACAAGTTCTGATTACAGCGACCAGGTTGAATACAATATAACCACACCCTTTGAACTCGGTGCAGGATTATCGGTTAACCTGAAAGGTTTGATTGTAAGTCTTCAGGGAACCCTTATTGACTATTCTCAAATGAAGTTTGAAGATATTAATGGTCTTGGTGCTCAGCTGGTTGAGAGTATAAATCAGGACATCAAAGATCAGCTTACAGCCATATTTAATTACAACCTCGGGTTTGAATATACCTTCCCGGTGATAGGGTTAAGATTGAGGGCAGGTTATATGGCTCAGCCGTCGCCTTACCGGGGTGATCCTTCTGAGTATGATCATCAATATGTTACCGGCGGCATCGGTTTCCTTGCCGATGAAACGATTGGACTTGATCTCGGAGTTGCGCATGGCTGGTGGAAAGATTTTGGCGATAATTATAATACCAATGTATCAAGAACGTACCAGGATGTTTCAGTAAATAAGATCATCCTGACCGCTACATACAGGTTCTGACACATTACCAGACATTGATTGAATATTCAAAGCATCTTATCTTTAGGTAAGATGCTTTTTTATTTTAACAGGAGTTGTTATTAAAGGCACGGTTTTGCGATCTGAAAGCAAGGATTACTATGTCTATTGCGATGAGAAAGACGAGGTAATAAGAAGCACTCTACGGGGGAAATTCAAAAAAGAGTTCAACCTTAAAAAGGACAAGCTGTATTTAACCGATATCGTAGTAGTAGGCGACCGGGTTGAATTTGACCTCAACAGGGACGGCACCGGCTTTATTCATAAAGTGGAAAAAAGAAAGAATTATCTATCGAGAAAAGCTCCAAGGATTAAAGGAGCCGGGTACCGCGGGGAAAGACTAGAACAGGTAACAGCAGCTAATATCGATGATCTTTACATAGTCAGCAGTGTCTCGGAACCAGATTTTAATTACAAGGTTGTCGATCGGTTTCTTGTGACCGGCGAAAGTTCTCATATCGGGGTAAACATCGTAATCAACAAAACAGATCTCGATGAAGAAAATCTGATAGACGAATGGGCTCACCTTTACAAATCGATTGGTTATGATGTTTATTTAACAAGCGCAGAAACAGAAGAAGGAGTTGCTGAACTGAAATCGTCGCTGGCAGGCAAAACAAGTCTTTTCTGGGGACATTCCGGCGTCGGCAAATCTACCCTTCTGAATAAAATGTATCCCGAATTAGATCTAAGGACAGGAAGCATAAGTACTTTCACCGACAAAGGCACTCATACCACAGTTACTGCTGAAATGATTAAAGTAGAACCCGGAACTTATATCATCGACACACCGGGGATTCGTGAAGTTGAACCCTATGGGATAAGAAAAGAGGATCTTGGGCATTACTTCCCCGAGTTTCTCCCCTATCTTAACGAATGTAAATTTAATACCTGCACACACCATCATGAGCCCGGCTGTGCTGTTATAGAAGCTGTTGAAGAAGAAAAGATCTCACTTTTCAGGTATGACAGTTACCTCAGAATTCTTGATACTATTGAGGATGATATAAATTTCAGGTAACCTATAGCACAAGATTTTAATTGAAATTTTAATCTTTTTATCACAAATTTACGATATCTCAATAAGCATTGTTTAATTAATGAAAGATAACATATTTACCTCGTCGGCATCCTCTTTTGCTGAGTTTCTCCAAAAAAATGAAAAAACAATTAAGTCTCACCAGGGCCAATCCCTCATCAGCTATATTTTTCCTGCAGAGGAATATGAAATATTCAGCAGGATAAATAATCTCCGGAAAAGACAGGAAGTCCTGTTTTATCTTGAGAATCCATCTGAAAACAGATTATCGCTCGGTGTGAATTCAATTTTAACGCTGACAGAAAAAGGTGAGAAACGGTTCTCTTCCCTTGAAAAGAAGATAAGGGAAACCGGTGAGAATTACATTTCGAACCGGAGAGATTATGAGCTTTCCGTTCCCCTGTTTATGGGAGGGATGAAATTCACTGTTGAGCATTCTGATGAATACTGGAAAGATTTTGAGGACTCAACCTGGTTTATACCTGAGCTGATCTATGTAAAGAACAATGGCGGCTATCATTTTGTATTTAATTGTTTTACTTCACCGAAGATCAGGACTGAAGTTTTGACTTCAAAACTTGAGAAGGTATTGAATCTCTTCTTCTCTGACGCTTCGAACGAAGAAAGTAAAGAATTAAGAGTTCTTAGTCAGACAGGCAGCGAACCCAAGGATAAGAAAAAATGGAAGACCCAGGTCAACCAGGTGCTCGATAAAATAGGTGACAACCAGATTGAAAAAGTAGTTTTATCACGTAAAGTTGAACTTACCTTTACATCTGATATTTCAGCGGAACCCATACTCAAGAGTCTGGCTTCAAATTATCCCGAATGCACCTTATTCCTGTTTCACATCGGCAGGTCGTCATTCGTAGGTGCATCGCCTGAGACCCTCGCCAGGATCAACGGCTCGGAAATAATCCTTGAAGTACTGGCCGGTTCAGCTGACCGTGGAAAAGACAGCGGCGAGGATCAGGATCTCGAAAAGGATATTCTTAAAAACAATAAAAACCTGACTGAGCATAAAATCGTTGTGGATTATATAAAGGAAAATCTGAAGAAGCTTTCGATTGATATGACTGTGAGCGAACCGGTGATCAAAAAGCTTCAAAACATACAGCATCTGAAATCAGAAATTAAGCTTAGTCTTAACGATCATATTTCATTCATAAATGTTATAGGCAAAATACACCCTACACCGGCTGTCTGCGGATCACCCCAGGACACCGCCTTAAACTTTATCAAAAAAACCGAACCTCATCAGAGAGGACTGTATGCAGGACTGATCGGCTGGCTGAACCTGCATAATGAAGGAGAGTTTGTGCTTGCAATCCGTTCAGCACTGGCTTCCGGAAATAAACTAATTGCATATGCCGGATGCGGAATAGTAAGCGGAAGCAATCCCGATGAGGAATACAGGGAAACCGAATTAAAACTGAAACCATTTCTTACAATCTTTAATGAAAATTAACAGGAATACTTACTGGAGCGAAAACTTCCTCGGCCGGCTTGCTGATCTGGGAGTGAGACACGTATGTATTTCCCCCGGTTCAAGAAGTACACCGCTGACGATGGCTGCCTCTTCAGTGAAAAGACTAAGATGCTTTGTTCATATTGACGAGCGAAGCAGCGCATTCTTTGCGCTGGGACTGGCAAAAGCCTCAGGTAAGCCCGTTGTTATCATTACTACATCCGGAACAGCAGCTGCAGAACTATACCCTGCAATTATTGAGGCCTACCAGCAGAGAATACCGCTGATTGTCTGTACTGCCGACCGGCCGCCGGAATTAATAGGACGGGGAGCGAACCAGACAATTAACCAGCACAACCTCTACAGCAATCATATCAGATACTTTAAGGATGCAGGATTACCGGGACCTTCTGCCTCCGCAATAAGACGAATAAGAAAATATGCCGGCGAGGCTTTTATATTAAGTGCAGGCGGACCTGTACACATTAACTTCCCTTTTCGAAAACCATTTGAGCCTGAAACATATACTGATGAGCTGGATGAAAGAACCATACATATGATTGAGGCTCACCAGGCAAATGAGTCTAAGGTGCAGGAAAAAGAGATCAGACCCGGGAGAAATACTTATAAAGAAATTCTCAGTGCAGTTAAGGAATCACCAAAAGGTCTTATACTTGCCGGTCCAATGAATTACAACAGCGGAACAGTGAAGCATATTATCAAGCTGGCTGAAAATCTCGGTTATCCTGTTATTGCTGATGCCAGTTCGCAGCTGAGGTTTGGAAATAATTCCCGAAACATAATGGTCAATTATGAAGCTTTCCTGCGGAATCAAAAATTTTTGAGATCATATAATCCTGATCTGATACTGCATTTCGGCAGAATGCCTTCATCAAAAGCTGTTGAAGAGTGGATCGGGAAGATATCCGCAAAACGTTATATAATTAATGAACATGGCGATATCTTTGATCCGTGGAATAATGCTTCAGGTATCTGCAGAAGTTCTCCTGAACTTTTCTGCAGAATGCTCACTGAAGATACTAAACAGCAGGATTCTGCTGAATGGTTAAATAATTATATCAGTGCAGATAATTCGGCCGGAAAAGTGAAGTCTGCGCTGCTGGCAAAATCTTCATTATCGAACGAGTGCAGTATTATCCCTGAAGTTATTAAAAATCTGCCTGATAACTCACACCTGGTAATCTCCAACAGTATGCCCGTAAGAGATCTTGATTACTTTTCACCACAGACGGAAAAGAAGATAATTGTCCATTCAAACCGCGGGGCAAGCGGAATAGACGGAGTACTGTCGACTTCCTTAGGAATTCAGAAGGCATTAAATAAACCCACTGCGCTTATTACAGGAGATATGGCCTTTTACTATGACATCTCCGCCCTGTTAACGGCAGAAAGATTCAAGATACCACTTGTTGTTATACTCATTAATAACAATGGCGGAGCAATATTCGGAATGCTTCCGATAGCCTCTTATGGAAAGAAATTCAAGGATTATTTCATTAGTCCTCACAACCTTAACTTCAGTGCGATAGTTAAAAGCTTCAATGCAGAGTATCGTCTTATCGGCAGCCGGGATGCGCTTAAGAAAGCAATGGCGTCGGCCTTTAACGAAAAAAGACTAACAGTGCTTGAAATAAAAACAGATATGAAGGCCTCAATTAAAAAGAGAAAAGAGTATTTCAATAAAGCAGGGAATCTGCCGGAAGGAATTGAATGAGAGTTAAGTATTCGAATGTATTTCTTAACGTTAACCCGCCGGGGAAAATTAATAAATCAGCTGACCATATATTTTTTCTTCATGGATTTACCGGAAGCTCCGGTGACTGGTCAGATGTGCTTCCGGAAATAGACAATAGGTTCAATAAATTCACAATAGACCTGCTTGGTCATGGCAAAAGCGACTTCCCGAATGATCCTTCATTGTATTCATGGGAACTTCAGGTTGAGCAGCTTAACAAAATCATCAATGAATTTACCGAAGACAAAGTGATCCTCTGCGGTTATTCGATGGGAGGAAGACTGGCCTTATGCTATGCTTATACTTATCCCGAACGGGTACTGGGACTAATACTTGAAAGCTCCTCCCCCGGCATAAAAGATAAAAGACCGAGAGAAAAGAGAATTCATGAAGATGAAGAGCTTTCCCGGTTTATTTTATCCCATCCCATTAATGAATTTGTTGATCTATGGGTCAACAAAGAAATATTCACCACCCAGCTGCGCTTTTCAGAGGAAAAAAGAAAAGAAATAAAAAAGAGCAAGATGAAGAATAATCCTATCGGATTATCAAATTCGCTGCTGGGCTTCAGCACAGGCAAAATGCCGAACCTTTATTCTCAGTTAAAGAAAATGAACACTCAGGTTCTTCTGCTTACCGGTGAACTCGACACAAAATTTACTGCATTAAATAAGAGCATCGTTAAGAAATTTCCGTCAGCAAAACATGTCACTGTCAGGAACGCAGGCCATACAGTACATCTTGAGGAACCTGCAAAGTATACTGCGGCAGTAAACGACTTCCTAAAAGGTTTTGTAAAGATCTAGATAAAATCCTGTTTGAGTCCCCATCCTCCCTCCCCTGGTAATGCCCGGCGGGAATCCTCTTCAGCTGATCCACATACCGATATTGATGCTCCTGCTGCGGTTTATTGCTCGTCGCCGGGATGAAAAAAGGTTTTAACTTTATCTTTTTTATTTTAAGTTTAAGTTGTAGTTAAATAATCATTTACCACAAATGGGGAGCATAATGAAAACTGCCATCCTTCTCTTATCATTTTTTCTGTTAACCATCAACATCTACTCTCAATTAGGTTATCCTGAACCAGTTACTACAGGAAAGCACTTCCTGGTTAACTCTGCGGGACTGCCGGAAGAATTCCTGTTATTCTCACCTGATACAGCAACACAAATATTGTTCAATCCTGCCAGAGCAAACGATTTTTCAGGAAACTTTATATTCGTGAATTATTTATCCGATTACGCCTCTTCATATATTTATCCTGTTTATGCCAAACATCCCACTTTTTCAGCAGCTGCGCTCATAAATATCGGAAGTGCAAAGTGGCTTTTTGAACTTACAAACGGAATAATAACGGGTAATACTTCGCTCGTTTATAAGAATGATCACCTTACTATTACTGATCCTGTTGCACGGTACACAAGCGATAGAATTGTAAGCAGCCAGGTAAACCGCGCCGATGAGACTATAACGTCATTTAAGATATCCAGAATCTTCACAACCGATGAATTAAATCTGTCAGCCGGATTATACGGTATAATTATGACTAATAATTCAAGCACCGACGCATTGTTTACTAACGAACATTATACTTTTAAAGATGTAACTCCTATTGATAGTAGCGCTTTCAGAGACCATAACCTCTCGGAAGAAACCAGAAATTATAATGATAAAGAAACAAGGTATGTAATAGGACTTGACTTTACAGCAGGCACAGAGTTATTCGACTATGTCGGATCGATCGACTATCAGTTCGGTGATAATTCATTTAATAATATCAGTAATTCCGATGGTTATTCCTATGACAGTCTTAGATATTCTCCCTCTGTACCCTGGAGTTACAGCAGGGTAGAAGAATACAGAACTAATCTTAGTAATTCGAACCAGAAACCATCCGTGCTGAATTTTTCTAATTATTTCAGGCATAAACTGGGATTAATACTACCTGACGATAATTTATTTATTTCAGCAAATGCCTTTTATGCATCCGGCAATATATCTTATAAGTATACCGATGAAAGAATTTCACTCTCTTATGGGGAAACACAAACTTCAGGGGACACATTAAATACTGAGAATTCGAATAAATACGATATTAATGACTGGGGTTTAACCATCTCAGCCGGATACGTAATATCAAAAATATATAATGACCTCTCTTTTCTTACAGGCTTAAGGATACTGGGAAGTATTCAACATCTGGATGGTTTAGAACGATATAATCTAACTTCTTATCAGACAGGATTTGAAGAAGATGTAATAAAACCATCAATGTTCTCATTTACTCTTCCCGTCTATATAAACTATTCACCAGCTGAATGGATATCATTATACGGAGGGATAAACTATATTTATGCTTACAGCAACGAGGAGTTCCGGCAATCGATGGATAATATCTTCAGCGAGTCTTATTCTACAACTGAAATTACATCTCATTTAAATTATGAGACCTCGAGTCACGGGTGGAAGTCTTATAAGTCAATTTACTTCGGATGCGAGTTCAGACATCCATCAGGTTTAAGAGCCCAGTTCTTTTTTGACAGGAATATCACCAATGTGCCCGACTGGAATGTCTCGCTGGGATACCTGTTTTAATTTTAATTAACAATTAAAAATGTATAATTAATAGATGAGCCTCCGAAGAACACGGGTACGGAGGCTTGTCCAATATTCTGCATTAATCATTATTCATTGTTAATTTTAAAATCTCCACCCTGTGCTGTGCTGACTGTCAAATAAACCTTCCTCATGCTATATTTATTCTAACTTTCACAACTTTTCAATATTTTTAAAAGCTAATTCTAAAAATTCGAGGTGATGATGTCATTTAAGTGGAAAAAAGCTAAGGAATACCAGGATATTATTTATGAAAAAATGGATGGAATTGCTAAGGTGACCATTAACCGTCCCGAAGTACGCAACGCCTTTCGTCCCGGAAACTGTCATCGAAATGTACGACGCTTTCGCCGATGCAAGAGAAGATCAGGAAATCGGCGTTGTGCTCTTAACGGGTTATGGTCCCGCTAAAGACGGTAAATACGCTTTCTGCTCAGGAGGCGACCAGAGAATACGGGGCGACCAGGGCTACGTTGGAAAGGACGGCGTTCAGCGGTTAAATGTTCTTGATCTTCAGAAACTGATACGAAGTATGCCCAAGCCGGTAATTGCACTTGTAGCAGGGTATGCAATAGGCGGCGGTCACGTGCTGCATGTAGTATGCGATCTGACAATCGCAGCGGACAATGCAATATTCGGACAGACAGGTCCAAAGGTAGGAAGCTTCGACGGCGGATTCGGCTCAAGCTACCTGGCAAGAATAGTAGGACAGAAGAAAGCCCGCGAGATATGGTACCTTTGCGATCAGTACAATGCACAGGAAGCATTTGATATGGGGCTGGTAAACAAAGTAGTTCCAGTTGAAGAACTTGAAAAAACAGGTGTTGAATGGGCAAAGAAGATATTGGAGAAAAGTCCGCTCGCTATCCGTCTCCTCAAATCAGCCTTCAATGCAGAACTTGACGGACAGGCCGGAATTCAGGAACTGGCAGGCAATGCAACTTTGTTATACTATATGAGCGAAGAGGCTCAGGAAGGCAAAAAAGCTTATCTTGAGAAGAGAAAACCTGAATTTAATAAATTTCCCAAACTTCCATAGAAGAAAGACGAATGGAAAATCAGAAAGAAAGTGTTACCGAAATACCCACAAAGCTTGAAAGCTGGATAATCGCGAGCAGACCCAAAACACTTTTCGCCGCAATTGTGCCGGTATTTGTGGGGTCGGGAGTAGCAATCAGTGAGGGAATTTTCGTTCCTTTATATTCGCTTGTTGCTCTCCTCTGCTCTATCCTCATACAGATCGGGACGAATTACACCAATGATCTTTATGACTACACCAAAGGAGCAGATAACGAGAAGCGAAAAGGTCCCAGGAGGGTGCTTGCAAGCGGACTAATTACCGTTACCGAAATGAAATTCGCAATCGTCATTACTTTTCTTATCTCATTCCTTCTCGGATTGTACCTTGTGTATGTGGGCGGATGGATCATACTTGCTGTCGGTGTATTCTCAATCATTGCGGGAATAGCCTATACAGCCGGACCCTTCCCTCTTGCTTACAACGGACTGGGCGACATATTCGTTTTCGGTTTCTTCGGAGTTATAGGTACTGTCTTTACATACTACCTGCATTCGCATCATATAAATTTTGTATCGCTGCTGGCATCGATACCTGTAGGCTCGCTTGTAACAAATATCCTGGTTGTAAATAACTACCGCGATATTGAAGAAGACCGTGCCGCTAATAAATACACACTGGCAGTAAAGATGGGAAGAACGTTCACACGTTACCAGTTTATCTTTCTCATCGTTATTTCATTTCTTACCCCGCTTGCTTTGTTTTTGTTCTTCGATTATACTTTATGGATATTTCTTCCGTATGTAACCTTGCCTTTCGCCGCAAAAGCCATAAAGATGATCACCACACTTGAAGGAACAGACTTAAATAAGACTCTGGAGCTGACTGCACAGCTTTCAGCATTATTCGGAATACTGTTTTCTGCGGGCCTTGCGCTGTGACAAATCTCGAGCTTACATATTCTCCATACCACCTTCAGCTCTCAATGCCTTTTACTACATCTAAAGGAGAGATCAGAGAGAGAACAGGATTTGTTATTTCACTGAAGAACCTTTCTAAAGCTCAGGGAATCGGTGAGGCTGCTCCCCTTCCGGAATTCGGTTCTGAAAGTTTTGAAGATGATGAAAAAGCTCTCGAAAATATTAATCTTAACCTGAAGCTGGATCTTAACAATATTATTCCTTCAATAGAAAAAAGTCTTGTTGATTTCGATCATCTGCCTGCGCTCAGGAGCGGACTTGAGCAGGCGATCCTTAATTTAATCTGCGTTGAAAGAAAAACTACTTTGAGCGAGCTTTTTAATAAACCCGTTGCACGAAATATCAGCGTGAACGGTGTTATAGGCATGCTTTCTAGAGAGCAAGCAGTCGGCACAGCAAAAGAATTAAGATCGAAGGGATTCAGAACGCTGAAGATAAAAGCCGGTCGTAAGAACTTTCAGGATGATCTTGAGATAGTAAGGGAGATAAGAAAGGAAGCAGGAAAAAATATGAAACTGCGCCTTGATATAAACGGAGAATGGCTTCCTGAAGAAGCGGTGCTGAACCTGAAGCAGCTGGAAGAGTTCGATATAGAATATGTCGAACAGCCGGTAAAAGATATTAACGACTTCCCTGCCGTAAGCTCCGGAACATCTATCCCTCTTGCAGCAGATGAGTCTGTAAGGAGCTACGATGATGCGGTCAGCATAATCAGACAAAAGCTGGCTTCTGTTCTTGTGCTTAAACCTATGATGATCGGAGGGCTTACACACACATTCAGGATCATCGATGAAGCAGAAAAGAACGGAATGAAGATAGTCATCACTTCATCTTTTGAATCCTCAATCGGAAGATCAACCTGTGTCTTTGCTGCTGCAGTGCTGAAAGAACAGACAGCTCATGGACTTGCTGTTCATGACTATTTTAAAGACACAATTGTCAATAACCCCTTCCCCGTGGAAAATGGATTAATAAAGATCGGATAAGAATGATTATACCCGGCGACATTATCAGAAAAGATATAAGCCGCAGGGACGACCGACCTGCTATAATAACCTCCGGTTCTGAAATTACATACAAAGAGCTTGATGCAAGAATAAGGCAGGCAACAGGATGGCTGAATTCAATAGGTGTAAGAAGGCAGACAAAGGCCGCTCTGCTCAGCAGCAATAATCCTCATTATGTAGTTCTCCTGTTTGCTTTATGGAACCTGGATGCCAGCGTTATCCCGTTAAACATAATGATGTCAGATTCCGAACTCACAGAAATAATCAATTTTTCTGACGCTGAATTTCTCTTCTTAAATAAAGATGAAGGACGGCAGCTCGAATGCAGTATTCCCCGGTACGATTTTGATATATCCTTAACGGAAGCAGCAGGTTTTGAAGCTCCCGGCATAGATCCCGATGCGATTTCACTGCTTATGTTTACCTCAGGAGTAACAGGAAAACCAAAGGGTGTTATGCATTCGTTAAACGACCTGCTGAACAGTGCGGATAATAGTCGCGACATGCTTAATGCAGCAGTCCGAAGACCGCTGGCTAGCAAGTCTGCCTTTTTATCATATCGGCGGAATATCCATTATCATAAGAACATTCCGTTATGGTTCTTCTCTGGTAATCCCTTTATCGCTGAAAAATGAAGCTCTGATAAGTGCATTTAACAGTCTCAATCCCTCTTTTGCTTCTCTTGTTTCAACCCAGCTTAAACGAATGCTGGAAAGCGGATGGAAACCCTCAGCAGAATTAAGAAATATACTTTTAGGCGGCGGATTTTCTGATGAAGAGCTCATAAAGGATGCTATGAAAGCGGGCTGCAGAATTTCCAATGTTTACGGCTCAACAGAAACCTCTGCTTTTGTGGCCGCTTGTGATCCGGAAAGTGTAAAGACAAAACCTCTTTCTGCCGGTAAAGCTCTGGGCAATAATAAAATATTCATAGTCGACGACCAGATCAACGAAGAAAAGGCAGGTATACGCGGCGAGATTTTAATTCAGAGTAATGCCCTGTTCCATGGTTACTACAAAGATGAAAAAGAGACTGCGAAAAAATTAACACCTAGAGGATTTCTTACGGGCGATGTTGGTTATATAGATAATGACGGCGATTTGTTCGTGGAAGCACGGAGAACTGATCTGATTATTACGGGCGGTGAAAATGTAAATCCTCTTGAGGTTGAGAAGGCCCTGAATAAAATACCGGGTATAAGTGACAGCTGTGTATTTGCACTGCCGGATAAGGAATGGGGACAGCTTGCAGCCGCTGCGGTTGTACTGACTGAAGATATTTCAATTAAAGAAATCACAGAGTATCTGAAGGGTAAGATTGCCGGTTACAAGATCCCGAAAAGATTTTATCCTGTTGACAGTATTCCGAGATCACCGCTGGGAAAGATTTTAAGAGAGAAGGTGAGGGAGGAAATCGAAATTATTGAAAATTGAAGATTGGCTGCTACCCCGCGTGTTTTTGAAGTCCTGTTCTTACCTCATCGATAATCGGGGTTTTCTTCCACTTCTTTTTATCAACGAAAATATGGACTGTCTTAACCTGGTTGGTAATTTCCCCTTTCGCATTCTTACAGGCATAGGATAGTTCAAACGAGCTTTCTTTCAGTTTGCTGACAGTAACTTCAACGGTCACTTCATCTCCCGGTTTCAGCGGCAGCAGGTACTCCCCTTCCGTATGAATAATTGGAACCGCATACTCGTCATTATTCCAGTAATTTGTTTTCAGATTAAACGACCTGATAAGATCTTCATATGCGGAATGGCATAATTCGAATATCCTGCCGTAGAATAATATCCCCGCAGGATCGCAATCGTAGAAACTGATTCTCTTTTAAAATTTAACATAGAGCTGTCAACAATCCTTCTAAATCAATCTAATATCATTCAAGAACGGGAGTGCGGTTTTAACCTCATCAGCTTTTTCCTTAACTATTTCAGCCGTAACAATTTTCTCCTCATCCGATACAGATGCAAGCTCATTTCCCATCGGATCAATTATACTGGTGTAGCCGGGATACTTCAGCTTAGGATCAACCCCGACTCTGTTAACGCCGAGAACGAAGCACTGATTCTCAATCGCACGAGCTTTCAGCAGCGTACGCCAGTGTTCAATTCTTGTATCCGGCCAGTTGGCAATAACAACGATCATGTCCACTTTCTTCTTTGCATACTGCCGGTACAGCTCGGGAAAACGAAGGTCATAGCAAATCGATAAACCTGCGGTCATATCATTTATCCTGGTAATGACCGTCTCCTCACCCTTTAAATAGTTCTTATCCTCGGTAGAATAGGAGAAAGGATGGATCTTCCGGTATGTTTTAACGAGCTTTCCCTCAGGATTAATATGAACGAGTGTATTATAAGCTTTCTTCTCACTCTTTTCTATAAGTCCCGCCAGTAAATGAACCGAATACTTCTGTGCAATCTCCGCAAAGAAGTTAAAACTTTCGCCATTAAGCTCCTCGGCAAATTCGGATGACTTCATCGTAAAACCTGTTAAAGTCATCTCGGGAAAAACGAGCAGATCCTGCTTTTCATAGTTGTGAGAAAGCAGCCAGCTGATCTTATCACTGTTCATTTTTTTATTTTCCCATTCGGGATCATATTGAATTAATCCTGCTCTCATTTAATACTCACGTCTTATTTCTTTTTTGAATTTACAACCTAAATTACATCATCTGACCAATTAAAAAAAGTGAGAGATGATAATGACTTTGCGCTTTGACCTTTGCGTTGCTATCTTTGCACATTAATATATTCTTTCAACTTTACCCCGGATAAAACGATTATGAGTTCTGGTAAGATTCCTGTTGCTGTGCTCGGTGCCACCGGCAGTGTGGGACAAAAATTCATTGCCCTGCTTTCCAATCATCCATGGTTCGAAGTTAAAATGGTTGCCGCATCCGACAGATCGGCGGGAAAGAAATATAAAGATGCCGTCAACTGGATCCTGAGCGATCCGCTGCCTGCCGCAATAGGCGAGCTCGTAGTTCAGAACTGTAATCCCGATCCGAAACTGAAGGTTGCGTTTTCGGGACTTGGATTCTTCCGTAGCCGGAACGGTAGAAGAGGATTTTGCAAACGCCGGTTATACCGTTGTATCTAATTCAAAAAATCACAGGATGGATAAATTTGTTCCTCTCCTCGTTCCCGAAATCAATCCCGATCATCTTGAACTCATTAAGAAACAGGATTACAAAAACGGCGGCTGTATAGTTACCAATCCAAACTGTTCAACAATTGGACTGGTACTTGCTTTAAAGCCGCTTGTCGACAAGTTCGGGATAGAAGATGTCAATGTTGTTACAATGCAGGCAATATCAGGTGCCGGCTACCCGGGAGTTGCCAGTCTTGATATTATCGACAACGTAATCCCATTCATCGGCGGCAGTGAAGAAGAAAAAATTGAATCAGAACCTAACAAGATCTTCGGAAGCAGAACCAGCGATGGAATAAAAGACCTGGATATTAAAATAGATGCCCAGGTAAACAGGGTTGCCGTAACAGACGGACATACAGAATGTGTGCAGGTGAAGCTGAAGAAAAAAGCAGGCATCAACGAAATTCTGGAAGCCTGGAATAAGTTTTCAGGAGAACCGCAGAGTAAGAATCTGCCCACAGCGCCTTTAAAACCATTATACTATTTCCACGAAAAAAATTACCCTCAGCCAAAAATTCACCGGAACCTTGACAAAGGAATGGCGGTATCAATAGGAAGGCTAAGAGAGGACAGGTTTTTTGATTACAAGTTTGTCATACTTTCACATAACACAATGCGCGGTGCTGCCGGAGGTGCTCTTCTTTGTGCGGAGTTAATGAAAGTCAACGGATTTTTTAGTTAAAAGGCTCCAAAAAAGCAAAAAACTATCCCTTCTTCTCAGAAATGAGAATAAATATTTGTATTTTAACTAATCCGATTTCGGTTTAGTTTTACACCTGTGAAATTTCTTCATAAACCCCTAAGGTTTCGTATTAAATGCTAAGAAAAGAACTGCTTGAGAAAACATTTAAATTCGAATTTGATCTTTTTAACAGTCTCCAGGATATGTGTTTTATCCTCTCGGAAACCGGTGAAATACTGGATGTAAACATCTCCGGGGCGATTAAGCTTGGTGTGCCTTTAAACCAGATAGAAGGCAGAGTATTCTTTAATCTGTTTGAGCCTGCCTACATTGAGTCAGTAAGGAACACGTTCCTGAACTGTGTGAAGCATAGCAAAAGCGGGAGTCTTACCGCACGTTTTGTTTCGGCAGACAAGAATGTTGACGCTAATATAGTTTTTACGCCCACACTTCAGCAGGTAGACAAAGAAGAGAAGCTCTATTTCTTTGTTATGGCTCACGACATAACCGCTGAAAAAGAAAAAGAAATGAACCTGCTCAGGTTCTACAACATTGCTGAGAATACAGTCAATCCGCTTCAGATAACCGACCTGAAAGGCAGAATGATTTATGTTAATCCCGCGTTTATCGAAGCGAGCGGATATTCAAAAGATGATCTGCTAGGTAAGAACCCGAGTGTATTCAGCAGCGGAAAGAATTCAAAGAAATTCTGGAAGCAGATGTGGGATACTATAAATACCGGAAAAGTATGGGTAGGTGAAGTTGAAAATAAAAGAAAGAACGGTGAGCCCTTCTATACACAGCTTCTGATCTCCCCTATTCTTGATTCAGAAGGCAAGATATGGGGATTTTTCGGTATCCACCGCGACCTGAGTGAAAAGCGAATGTTTGAAAAACAGCTTATCCACACACAGAAAATGGAGAGTATCGGCACTCTTGCTGCAGGTATCGCCCACGAGGTCGGCAACCCGCTGGCATCAATCTCAGCGCTTGTGCAGGTAGTTCTGAGAACAACCGAGGACGATTTTGTTAAAGATAAACTGGGACTGGTAAGAAGCCAGGTTACAAGAATTTCAAAAATCATAAGAGACCTGGTTGATTTCTCACGTCCTTCCGACTATGAACTCCAGGTAATAAATCTGAATGAGGCTGTAAAAGAAGCCGTGGAGATCGTAAAGGTAGGCGCACGCGCCAAAGATGTTGATTTTATAATTGAACTGGAATCAGATCTGCCGCTGCTCCCGCTTATCTCCGACCAGATCCAGCAGGTTTTTATAAATATCCTGATCAATGCGGTAGATGCTATGTCTGAAGACCGGATCAGGCAGAAAAAAACAGATAAGGATTAGTTCGAATCTTGAAAACGAAAAAATAGTACTGCAGTTCACAGACACCGGTCCCGGTATAGAAGAAAAGAACTTCTCGAAGATCTTTGAACCTTTTTACACAACGAAGAAGCCGGGTAAAGGAACGGGACTTGGACTATGGGTAAGCTACGGAATTATCAGAAGCTTCCAGGGTAATATTGAAGTTAAGAGTAAACCGGATGAGTTTACAACCTTTACAATAACACTTCCTCTTAATACGTAAAATAACAGGACAATGTAAAATGAACGAAAGAATACTTGTAGTAGATGATGAGCAAATTATAAGAGAATCTCTTTCATACATCTTAAAGAAAGAAGGCTACGAGGTACAGGAAGCCGAGAACGGAAGAGAAGCTTATGAAATGATCCTCAAAGAATCGTATGATATTGTAATTACGGACCTTGAGATGCCTGAAATGAAGGGAATCCAGCTTCTTGAGGAAATCAAAAAACTTGATATTCAGTCAGTTGTAGTTGTAGTAACTGCATACGGTTCACTCGATACCGCCATAGCCGCACTGCGCAGCGGGGCCAGCGATTATATTCTGAAGCCGGTTGAATTCGATGAAATGATCATAAAAATAAAACGTCTTCTCGAAATGAAAGACCTGCTGATTGAGAATCGTGTATTAAGAAAAGAAGTTCAGCGCGAATACGATTTTGAAAATATTATAGGCAGCAGTCATGCCATTAAAAGAGTTTATGAAATGATCGATACAGTTGCCGATACCGACAGCACAGTGCTTATCACAGGTAAGAGCGGTACAGGTAAAGAACTTGTTGCCCGCTCACTGCATTATAAAAGCAAAAGAAAAAACAAACCCTTCATAGCAATCAACTGCGGCGCTATCTCCGAAAACCTGATAGAGAGTGAATTGTTCGGTCATAAGAAAGGCTCGTTCACCGGTGCCATCTCCGACAAGGAAGGACTGATGAAAGCTGCCGAAGGAGGAACACTCTTCCTTGATGAGATAAGCGAGCTTCCCCTGCAGCTCCAGGTAAAATTCCTCAGAGCACTGCAGGAAAAAGAATATACTCCTGTGGGAACAACAATTTCTCTCCCGGTAAATGTAAGGTTCATAGCCTCAAGCAACAGAATATTAAAAGATGAAATAGCTGCAGGAAAGTTCCGTGAAGACCTTTTCTACCGTCTTAATGTGATTGAGATAAATCTTCCCTCACTCAAAGAAAGAGAGGAGGATATCCCTCTGCTGGCAGATCACTTCCTCGACAAATACCGTAAGGAAATGAACAAGAACATCAAAGGGATCGACAGCGAAGCCATCCGCGCTTTAATGAATTACGAATGGAAGGGCGAAATAAGGGAGCTGGAAAATGTGATGGAGCGTGCTGTGATTTTCTGTAAAAGCGACTTTATAACCCTAAAGGATCTTCCTTCGGGATTCAAGCCGAATGACGCCCCAATCAATCTTTCCGGGAAAATGTCGCTCGACGACGCAATAAGGCGGTATGAAAAAGATCTGATCATGAAAACCCTTGAGGAAAACAAACTAAATAAAGAAAAAACTGCAGAAGATCTTCAGGTGGGACTCTCAACACTATATCGTAAATTAAAAGAACTGGATATAAAAACCTGAAATTCTTTTCTCATTAGTTGAAAAACCATTTTATCCATCTTTTTATTTGCGAGAAACGGGCAGTTTTCATTACGGGAAAAACTCTTTATCCTCACGTGCAAATCAGCCAGAAATAAATAATTTCTACAGTTTTCTTAAAAAAGGGGCATTTGGCACGTTTATAGCCAGTTGAAACCAACTTTCACCCCGGTCAGGACCAGGGGGGATAATATTAATAAAAATGCTTAATGAAGAACGTATTATTTTATAGTCACGATTTTAATCTCTGCTACAGTCTCCTTATGTACCTGCAGGAATCTTATTCAGTAACCGCAACTACCAACCTTAAGGCTATAGGTGCATTTGCGGGATCGTCTGATTTCGACCTGATTGTACTGGACGATACCCCGGGTAAGGAGATACTTGAATTATGCAGGGACCTTAAAGAGATGAAACCGGGAGTCCCGGTAATCATTACTTATGTCTTTGATAAAAAGACAAAAGACATTGAGCCATCACTGCGTCAATATGTAAATTCAATATTTTATAAGCCTTACGATCTCAATGAAGTCACTATGAAGATGGCTTCCCTTCTGGTATAAGCTCTCAGTCAAATTACATAATTTCCGAGTGTTAAAATAACTAACCGTCTGGTGCATAAAGCAGCAGAATTTTGTTATGAAAACAGGAAATTTTATGTTTCTGTAATTATTTATTTTTTATGAGGTTCACTTGCAGGAACAGGCTCAAATCGTTATCAGCACCGATAAATCTCTCCTCGATATTGACGTCATTAACAACTTCCTCTCCTCTTCCTACTGGGCAAAGGACAGGTCGCTTTCAGTGATAAAAAAATCGATTGAAAACTCATTAACTTTCGGCATTTACCTGGAGGGAAATCAGATCGGTTTTGCAAGGGTAGTTACTGATTACGCCACATTTGCTTACCTGGCTGATGTGTTTATTCTCGAAACCTATAGAGGAAAGGGATATTCAAAAGAACTAATAAAAAGAATAACTACCCACCCTGAACTTCAGACAGTTAAAAGGTGGATGCTTGCAACAAAAGATGCCCACAAACTTTACTCGAAATTCGGCTTCAGAGTACTCCGGAACCCTGAAAGGTTTATGGAGATAATAAGGGCATAGTGCAGGTAGCAGGGGTACAGAGTAAGAGCTTTGGGGCAGCTGGCCGGCAAAACGGCGCACAGCGGGGGTAAGGATATGGTGGAAATTGGCCGAAAACCCATTCTAAAGTTTGCGAAGCCCCTTTCTTTGGTCTCCCATTCCTGAGAAAAAAATCAAAATTATGTTCAATTTTTCAACTATTTACCATTTTTAAATTTTGGTATTATGTTTGAGTAAAGGGAGATGAAAAAACGTAACTCATTTAAGGATACCGATAAAAATGAAAAATATTGTACTCTTTTTGCTTTTTATAATATCGATCGTTGCATTGTTCGGTTTCGCATTTTCAATGGCATGATTTTTTAATTCAAACAAATGAGTGTTCTTATAATTATTTTAACCGATACGCAGCACGGCTGCAGATTCAATAACTGAGTGATACAGAGATGAAGACGTTCCTATCCAGATTTACTGCCGTCAAGTTGTTCTTTTTTCTTATTGTTTGTCTATTCTTCACAGTAGTTCCTTTAAACGCCCAATCCAACGACGACTGCCTGATGTGTCATAGTGACGACACTATGACCATGGAAAAAAATGGAAAGGAAATATCCCTTTACGTTAATCAGGATGTTTTCCAGCACTCAGTTCACGGAAAATTAAAATGCGTATCGTGTCACGTTGGATTTGATCCTGAGGAGATGCCTCATAAGGAAAATATTCAACCGATTAACTGTCTGAACTGTCACACGGATGCAAAGGTAATCCACAAATTCCATCCGCAGATGGTTAAGGCAAACGGAACGAACGGAACTCCGGATATATCCTGTAAAAACTGCCACGGTACTCATAATGTGGAATCAGTAACAGGACCGGACACAAAGTGGAGCAAAAAGAATTTAGTATCTTCCTGCGGCAATTGCCATAAGGAAGCAAAAGAAAAATATGTTCTTTCAGAACATGGAAAAGGTTTTGCGGAAGGTGTTGAAGGAGCGCCCAATTGTATATCCTGTCACCAAAGCTCGATAGTATCTGTAAACAAAGGTAAAAACTCCCTTCAAACAAAACTAAACCAGCAGAAACTCTGCCTGTCATGTCATCTCGACGATCCTAAGATCCGGGCCAAGACAACACCTTCCGCAGGTTTTATTATGGCTTACGAACAGAGTGTCCATGGTATGGCACTCTCCGAGGGAAATGCAGATGCCCCAAGCTGCATAAACTGCCATAACCATCACGATATTGAAGGTCCGACTTCAGACAATTCATCCATAAACAAGTTTAATATTCCCTTTACCTGCGGTAAATGTCATACTGAAATTTCCGCTCAGTACAGGGAAAGTATTCATGGCACAGCTCTTCTTCAGGACGGTGTAACCGATGCTCCTTCCTGCACCAACTGCCACGGTGAGCATAATATACTTAAACATACGAACCCGAATTCACCCGTCGCCTACCAGAACGTTGCGTCGCAGGTCTGCTCGCCCTGCCACAGTTCGGTACGACTTTCGGAAAAATACGGTATACCGGCGGAAAGATTTAAGACATACGTCGACAGCTACCACGGACTCGCTCTTAAAGGCGGATCAACAGTTGTGGCCAACTGCGCAAGCTGCCACGGCGTTCATAATATTAAACCCTCAAGCGATCCGACATCAACTGTAAATAAGAATAACCTTGCAAAGACCTGCGGAACCTGCCACCCCGGTGCCAATGCGAACTTTGCAAAGGGTAAGATCCACATAATAATGACAAAACAGGATGAGCCCGTACTTTACTGGATCGCAACAATTTATATTATCCTGATAGTCACCACCATAGGTTTTATGCTTCTGCATAACATCTTCGACTTCATCAAGAAGGCTAAGATCAAGAAGATGAAGCAAAGAGGTCTGATAAAAGAAGAGAAGCACGGACACGCGCTGTACCTGAGAATGACGGTTAACGAGAGAATCCAGCACATTGCGCTTCTCGTCAGCTTTCTCACCCTTGTTATTACAGGATTTATGCTCAAATTCCCCGACGCCTGGTGGGTATCGCACATAAGAGATTTAAGCAGCGATGCGTTTGAATACCGCAGCATTCTTCACAGAATTGCAGCTGTTGTAATGATAGCCGCAAGTCTCTACCATGTCTATTACATTTCATTTACGAAGCGCGGACGGCAGCTGGTAAAAGACCTCCTCCCTGTTCTGCAGGATGCAAAGGACGCTATTGCCGTCGCTAAGTTCAACCTTGGATTTTCAAATGTGAAACCGCAGCTCGACAGATTCAGCTACGTTGAAAAAGCTGAATACTGGGCCCTCGTATGGGGAACAATAGTAATGTCGGTTACAGGTTTCATTATGTGGTTTGACAACACATTTATTGGATTACTGACAAAGCTTGGATGGGATATAGCACGAACGATTCACTACTACGAAGCATGGCTTGCCTTCCTCGCAATTGTTGTATGGCACTTCTATTTTGTAATCTTCAATCCTGAAGATCTATCCGATGAATCTGGCATGGCTTAAGGGAACTATATCTGAAGAAGAAATGGCTGAAGAACACCCCAAAGAGCTCGAAAGAATTAAAAAAGAGCAGGGTGAATCTGAAGAAGAAGAACAAAAATAGCTTAATATTGATTTTTTATGACAACTACAGATTATGCGCGGGGAACAACTATGTCGTACCGGAAAATTACCTCTGAACTCCTGTTCATCACGATAATATTAATTCTTTCATCATTCAGCACGCTTAAGGCCCAGTCGAATGATGACTGCCTTATGTGCCACTCCGACAATACCCTTAAGGGTACAAAGAACGGGCACTCTTTTTCCGTCTTTGTTGATGAGAAAAAACTCGGCAATTCGGTACACTCTGATGTTGAGTGCATAATGTGCCACCAGGATCTTGAAGGAACTGAATTCCCTCATACAGAAAATGTGCAGCCCGCAAAATGCGATGCCTGCCACAGTGATATACAGGAACATTACGATAAAAGTCTTCACGGCAGAGCCAAGGCGCGCCACGATAACCTTGCGCCTACCTGCCAGACCTGCCACGGTTCGCACGACATAATTCCGGTTAAGAATCCTAAATCGAAAGTTGCCCCCATCAACATACCTTATGTCTGCGGAAAATGTCATAAGGAAGGATCACCGGTACAGCTGCAGAGAAATATCCCCGAATCGCATATACTCGAGAATTATTCAGAAAGTATGCACGGCGAAGGTCTGCTTAAAAAAGGACTCTCAGTTGCGGCTACCTGCGTTTCCTGCCATACGCCTCACGATATACTTCCTCACACCGATCCGAATTCTTCTATAGCACGAAGGAATATAGCTGCCACCTGTTCTAAATGTCATTCTGAAATTGAACTGGTGCACAGGAAGGTTATTAAAGGAGCACTGTGGGAAAAAGAGGCTAATGTACTTCCTGCCTGTGTCGACTGCCATCAGCCGCATAAAGCAAGAAAAGTTTTCTACGATCAGGGAATGGCAGACAACGACTGTCTTACCTGCCACGCTAAAAAAGACCTGAAGTCGAGTGATGACGGAAGATCTCTTTACGTAAACTATGATGAAGTTAAAGGTTCGATGCATACGCAGATATCCTGCAGTCAGTGCCACTCAGAGGTTAATACCTCCCATGTAAGGCCGTGCGACAGTATCACCCATAATGTTGACTGTACCAAATGTCATGAGGCGGTGGGACAGGAATATGCAGAAAGCACTCACGGACAGCTGTTCGCAAAAAATGATGAAAATGCGCCGACATGTAAAGAGTGCCATGGCACCCACGGCGTTCTGGGAAGAAAGAATTCAAAGTCACCTACCTTCGCCACCAACATTCCTAACCTGTGCGGCAGATGCCACCGCGACGGTGAGGAGGCGGCCGTAAGATACACAGGAACAGAACACGATATTATAAATAATTATGTTGAAAGTATTCACGGTAAAGGACTGATGAAGAGCGGTTTAACAGTTACCGCTACATGCACCGACTGTCACACTGCCCATCATGAACTGCCCCATACAGACAGCACTTCAAGCATTTACCCGGGCAACATCGCAAACACCTGCGGCAACTGTCACTTCGGAATAGAGGAAAGCTTCAATAAGAGTGTTCACTCGCCTCTTGTAACAAAAACAAATAAGAAGCTCCCTGTTTGCAATACCTGTCATACCGCCCACACAATCAAGAGAACGGATCTTACAGGTTTCAGGATGGAGATAATGAATACCTGCGGTAACTGCCATGAGAAAATTGCCGAAACTTATTTTGATACATACCACGGCAAAGTTTCGCAGCTCGGATATTCAAAGACAGCGAAATGCTACGACTGCCACGGTTCGCACGACATACTTCCTGTAACCGATCCAAGATCGCACCTCAGCAGGCAAAACGTGCTCAAAACCTGTCAGAAATGCCATGAAACCGCAACACGTCAGTTTGCGGGATACTTTACGCACGCAACACACCACGATCCAGAGAAGTATCCCTGGCTGTTCTGGTCATTCTGGGGAATGACGGTACTGCTTGTAGGTACATTTTTCATCGCCGGTGTTCACACACTGCTGTGGCTCCCGCGTTCACTGCAGTACAGGAGAGAACTGAAAAAGAGACTGGCCGAGTCTGAAAAGGAACAGAACAATCCGGAAAATAATGATAATCCCGAGAGTTGAAAATGAATGGTATAAAAAACGAAAATGGTAAAAAACAGTATCAGAGATTTACAAGATTAAACAGACGTACTGCACATTCTTATGATCGTCAGCTTTCTTAGTCTTGCCCTCACAGGAATGACGCTCAAATTTTCATACACCGGCTGGGCAAAAGTCCTTTCCCATATACTCGGAGGCTTCGAGAGCGCCGGCTTCATACACAGATTCGCCGCTGTTATTATGTTCGGCGTTTTCATCACGCACTTAACCGATCTCTTCTTCGAATGAGAAAAGAACATAAGTCCATTCTTTAAGATGATCTTTGATCCGGATGGACTGATGTTCAATAAAAAAGACTGGAAAGACTTCATCGGTTCGATGAAATGGTTCCTCGGTATGGGGGAAAGACCTCAGTACGGCAGATGGACCTACTGGGAAAAATTTGATTATTTTGCAGTTTTCTGGGGAATATTTGTTATCGGTTCAACAGGACTTTCATTATGGATGCCCGAATTCTTCACAAGGTTCCTCCCGGGCTGGTTCATAAATGTTGCAACCATCATTCATAGTGACGAGGCTCTGCTCGCAACCGGTTTCATTTTTACCGTACATTTCTTCAATACTCACCTGAGACCCGAGAAATTTCCCATGGATATTGTTATATTTTCGGGTCGAATGCCCGTAGAAGAGTTAAAATTAGACAGACCTGACGAATACGGCAAGCTTCAGAGCGCCGGAACACTCGATCAGTTTATGGTTGAGCCGTATCCGCCGATCGTTATTAGGGCAATAAAGGTTTTCGGATGGATTGCTTTATCGACAGGATTTAGTATTGTTGTATGGATAATTTACGCAATGATCTTCGCCTATAAATAATATTCAAATCATTGAGGTACTATGAAAACCAAACGCTTCCCCGATACTTTTTATAATACTACCACACTTATAGGTACTGCACTTGCCCTTTTGAGTTTCGGCCTCATTCTTTTTCTGACAGTTATTGAAGCATTCAGCACAGATACCAATGCTTACGCGGGTATAGTCACCTTCATAATTCTTCCCATATTCCTTATAGCGGGATTGATACTGATTGCAATCGGCATATGGAATGCGCGGAAAAGGAAACACGCAGGAACATTCGAAGAAAAAAGTCTTCCAAAGATCGACCTGAATGATCCCAAACAGAGAACATCATTTGTCATATTTGCAGGCGGTACTCTTCTGCTTATTTTCTTCACCGCATTCGGAAGCTTCAAAGCATATGAATACACAGAAACCGACCAGTTCTGCGGAACTATCTGTCACAAAGTTATGAATCCCGAATACACTGCTTATAAAAATTCACCTCATTCAAGGGTGGGCTGCGTACAGTGTCATATCGGTTCGGGAGCAGGCTGGTTTGTTAAGTCAAAGATCTCAGGATCCTACCAGGTATACTCAGTTTTATTCAACAAATATTCAAAGCCGATCCCGACACCAATCTGGAATCTGCGTCCTGCCCAGGGAACCTGCGAACAGTGCCACTGGCCGAGAAACTTCTTCGCCGAAAAGAAGGTTGATTTCAATTATTACCTTTCGGATGAAGAAAACACACATTCAAAAGTTACAATGCTGCTTAAAGTCGGCGGAGGCAACAGCATACTGGCAAAGCAGACGGGTATTCACTGGCATATGAATATCGATAATGAAGTAACCTACCTTGCGGCAGATTCATCAAGACAGGTTATCAACTGGGTGCGCGCAAGGAACAGGGAAACCGGAAAAGTAACCATTTACAGCAAAGGCGATGTTAAGTTTGACGAACAGAAGATGAAGGATGAGGGTCTGCTGAGAAAGATGGACTGCATCGACTGCCACAACCGTCCCTCGCATATATACAACCAGCCTAACAGAATGGTAAACGTATTTATGGCAATCGACAGCATAGACGCCACCCTGCCATACATAAAGAGTACAGCTGTTGAAGCTCTTGAAGAGCCTTACACAGACAAAGAAGTGGCCATTGACAGTATCAGCACCGTCGTTAAGGACTTCTACGCTCAGTATTACCCGGATGCAGATCAGGGCAAGATCAACAGAAGCATACGCTCCATACAGGAGATCTATAAAAACAATTACTTCCCGTCAATGAATGTAAGCTGGAAGAAGTATCCGAATAACATTGGACATATGTATTACAGCGGATGCTTCAGATGCCACGACGGTGAGCATAAAGATCAGAACGGGAATGTATTATCGAAAGACTGCAATCTCTGCCATACGATAATTGCTCAGACTATAAACGACACTACAATGGTAAATCTTGACGGATTGCATTTCCAGCATCCGGTTGATCTTGGTGAAGACATCCAGGATCTGACCTGTACCGACTGCCACGGAGTTGAGTAAGCATTTAATCTGCAATTTTCAATTAAGGATTGTTTCGAGGAGTTCTATCAGCTCTTTTTTACTGAACGGTTTTGCCAGGTAGTGTGAGCAGCCCTGGCTTAGAAAGCGTTTCTTGTCCCCTGCCATCGCGTAAGCTGTAACGGCAACAACAGGTGTATCTTTATATTCCTCAATCTGACGTATCTGCTTTACTGCATCAAGTCCCGACATACCCTTCAGATTTATATCCATCAGGATCGCGTCATACTTCTTTTCCTTTACCTTCTCAATTGCTTCAAGAGCCGATATCGAATGATCAACATTACAGTAATCGCGCAGAAAAAGATTTATTACATCAACGTTTATTTTATCATCCTCTACCAGCAGCAGATGTGAATCCCTCTTTTTAACCCTCTCCATTATTGTCCCCGTTGCATTCTCCCTGTTGTCATCACTCTATTGTCTCCTTTGATTCTAAAATATGGAAATCTGACTGTAAAAACGGATCCTTTGTTGATCTCGCTCTCAACACTGATAGTGCCGTTCATCAGTTCGATAAATTTTTTACTTATAGTAAGTCCCAGTCCTGTTCCCTCAAACCTCCTGTTAAAGCCTTCACTCACCTGGCGGAATGGTTCAAAGATAACATCAATATCCTTCCCGGAAATACCAATACCCGTATCTTTCACTCGTATAACAGCCTGATCCTCTTCGGTCGCCAACTCAACATCCACACGTCCATTATTGGTGTACTTAACCGCGTTATTTATCAGGTTTCCCATTATCTGCGAAAAAAGTCTTTCGTCAAGTCTGCAGGAAATATTAGGATTAACTTTATTGAAGCTGATTATAAGTCCTTTTTCTTCAGCTGCAAGCTTATAATGATTTACAGATTCTTCAATCATGCCGGTAATCTTCACTTCATTCAGGCGAAGATCGAGTTTATTTGCTTCAACCTTCGAGAGATCTAGGATAAGGTTTAGCGTATCGGTAAGTCTGTTTGCACTTTTAACAATAGTACCGGCCATATTTTTTATTTCCGGATCCTTAACATCCTCAGCAATCATCTGGGAATAGCCCAGAATACCGATCATAGGGGTACGGAGTTCGTGACTCATATTCGCCAGGAATATAGATTTCAGATTATTCATCTCCTCGGCACGTTCCTTAGCCTCTTTAAGCTCTTCTTCCATTTTTTTGCGATCTGTGACATCGACAATTATTCCGCGCAGGCCAACTATTAAGTTTCCTTTCCTTACAGGCGATGAATAAATCATACTTTCAATTTCTTTCCCGTCACGTCTTATCATTCTTATCGCCTTCCCTCGGGTTTCAGAACCTTTCAGAACTTCCGACATTCTCATCGCAGCTTCATGTCTGTCATCCGGATGTACAAACGAGAGTACCTCCGGTCTCGTCTCAACAAACTCTCTTTTATAACCCATAAATTCTGCTCCCCGACGGTTTACGTATACCAGCCTTCCCTTTTCATCTGTCTCAAAAATTATCTGCGGCAGCGAGTCTGCCAGTTCCCTGTATTTCTCCTCGCTTTCTTTTAAAACGGCTTCGTGCTTTATCCTTTCGGTTATATCCTCAATCATAGATATCGTATACAGGAAGATACCATCATCATTATAAACTGCCGTAATGGTTACATTCGCCCACACCGGATCTCCCGATTTGTGCAGGTACCTTTTCTCTAATTTTAAGCTTTTAATTTTCCCGGAAACAAGATCCCGCAGCTGATTTTTGTTTACAGCCCTGTCGCCAGGATGGGTAATATCAAACAATGAGAGTTTATACAATTCCTCCCGGGAATAACCCAGCATTTCCGCAAAAGCCTTATTTACATTAACCATTTTCCCCGATTTCTCAACGTTGCTTATCCCGATTGGTGCATCATTAAATATAGAACGGTACTTTCTTTCACTGCGTAAAAGGGCCTCTGCAGTTCTTTTCCTTTCGGTTATATTATTAATAATTGAAACACGTACATCTTTGCCGTCGATCTTCAGGGGATAATTATTTATCTCCACATAAAATTCTTCACCCCATTTGTTCATATGCTTCCATTCACCAAGGTAGCTGACACGGTCGGGATAATACATCTCCCGTTTTTTATAAAGCTTCTCAACATCTTCAGCAGGTCTTATATCAATCAGGTTCTTCCCGGCGAATTCCTCTGTGGAATACCCGTAAAGATTAGCAGCTGCTTCATTTACTTCTTTAATTTCGAATGTATCTGGGTCGTATATTATTACAGGGAAAGGGATAGATTCGTAGAGTGAGCGGAATTTATTTTCTGATTTCTCAAGTGCCTTCAGCCTTACTTCTTTAATTGGTCCGTTCAAATTCGACCCCGGAGAAGTAATAACCTGCAGCTAGCTGGGTGATTACCGGAAAGAAGGCGGATGCACCCCAAAGCAGGCAGATAATTATATTTGAAGTTGAACTCAGGCTTCATTTGCAACCCGTATTGCCTGGTATAAGGTAAAAGTCATTATATTAGGAATAAAGTCGTTACTTAAAAAGTCGGAAGTTTTTTAATAAAAACGTCACCGGTTCTTTGTCCGCAAAGATCAGGATCTTCTTAAAAGAAGAGGGCACTTTTTTTTCGATGATCCTACAAGATTAAAGAACACGGGACGTTTAATATTGACATTATGAGGCAGCCCCGGAGTTTAAAGAGAAGATAGAGGAGATCTGCCGAAGCAGCCCCGAACTTATTTCAGATTTTGACAAATAACCGTCTGCTCCTGCATTAACTGATTCAATACGGTATTCGGGATGATCATTAAAGGATAAGAGCAGAATTCGAGGGGGATTTTCCATGGATTTGATTATCCTTGCGGCTTCAAAACCATTTAATCCCGGCATCTTAATATCCATCAGCACAAGATCCGGATTTAGTTTGCTGCATATCTTAACAGCCTGCTGTCCCGAATCAACTTTTCCAACAACTTCAACATTCGGCAAAGTGTTCACAAACTTTTCCAGAGTCTCAAGGAAACTTTCATTATCATCAACAATCAGAATCCGCACCCGAAACTCCTTAATCTCCTGCGTGAATATTTCAAAATTTATGTATAAAACTTAAGGTTTGAAGGTGAGCGAGACAATAAGGGAAACCCTGATTTTTAAATTGCGGAGGGCAGAGGGCCCGGAGCACGGGACAGCGAGCATGGCAGCTCTGCTGTTTACTTGATCAGTCCGGTTTTGATAGCATAGCGTACAAGGCCGGGAACATCATTTATTCCCAGTTTCTTCATTATCTGCGAACGATGGGTCTCCACTGTTTTAACGCTTATAAAAAGCTTCTCTGCAATCTCTCTTGTTGAGTTCCCTTCTGCTATCAGCTGCAGCACCTCCTTCTGACGGAAAGAAAGAACATCCTTCTGCATAAATATTTCCCCCGGTGATGAAGCGTGTTTCAGCCGCTCTCTGTACTCCTCAATCATCTCGCGGGGTATGGCGGGACTAATATACACCTTCCCGTTCTTTATAGTATCGAGAGCCCGCTTTAGTTCAGTCGGAGCAGAATCTTTCAGCAGGTATCCGGATGCTCCCGTCTTTAATGCCTGAATAACATACTCTTCATCAAGATACATTGAAAGAATAACCACTTTAACGTCCGGAAAATCCTTTTTAATTAATTCAGCGGCCTGCAGTCCGTTCATTTCAGGCATTGCTATATCGAGAAAAACCATATCCGGTTTAAGTTCCCCGGTGAGCTTAACCGCCTCCCTTCCGTTATCAGCTTCACCAACTACCTCCACGCCATCAGAATTTTCAAGGAGAGATTTAATTCCCGCCCTTACCAGCTTGTGGTCATCAGCTAATATAACCCTTAGTAAATTCATGTTTACACCCGGCAGCTTGCCATTATAATTGTTCCCGAACCTTTTATGGATTTTATAGTGAACTTACCGCCAAGCAGTTCAGCTCTTTCCTGCATGGTTATCAGCCCCAGACTCTTTCCTTTGACCGCCTTTTTCATAGCTTTTATTACATCGAATCCAATACCATCGTCTTCCACCGTAAGTACGACCGAACTTTTATTCTGGTATAATGATACCTTCACATACCCGGCTTCGGCGTGTTTTGCAATATTAGTAAGCGCTTCCTGGCAAATACGGAATAAAGTTATTGAGCAATCCGGCGGAAGCACATCAGATATCCTGTTAATTTCGGTTTTCACCTGAATGCCGGTTCTTTGCTGAAATTTATCCACATACCAGCGCAATGATGCAGCAAGTCCCAGATCGTCCAATATGGCAGGACGCAGTTCAATAGAAAGGTTCCTTACGACCGATATAGTATTCTCAACCAGTCTGGTGCAGTCGTCTATAATAGAATTTATCTCCGGTGAACCGGGATCCTGTTTTATCCGCTGCGCATCTATCTTGATGGCGGTCAATAGCTGTCCTATCTCATCGTGAAGCTCGCGCGAAATATTTCTTTTTTCAGTTTCCTGTATACTGATAAGTTTTGAAGAAAGGATCTTCAGCCGGTTCCTCGCCGCAGTAATTTGTTTAAATAACTTTTCCCGTTCCTGTTCCGACTTTTTCTTTTCCGACACATCGATGAGAAAAGAAGAAATACCCATCGGCTGATGATATGAATCAAAGAGCGGAGCTGCAGAAATACTGATCTGAATTTTCTTTCCGTCTTTTTTGAGACGGACAACTTCCCTGTCGGTAAAACTTCCCCCGTTCATAATTTTGCTTCTCAGTGCCAGGTGTTCTTCAATTTTATCAGCCGGCACAAACGGTACCGGTTTCCCCTTTACTTCTTCACTACTCCACCCGAACATTCTCTCAGCGGCGGGATTCCAAAGCTCTGTCTTTCCATCTTTATCAAGAGTGATCACTCCAAGCGGTGAATAATTTATCAGTGAACGAAGCAGTTCATTAAGTCGATGGTATGCAGCCTCAGCAGTTCTCTGTTCGGTAATATCGGTTATAAGCGCAAGGCCTCCCGTATAAATATCCTTATCATCAAAAACGGGAACGGCATTTACGGTCACCCACCTTTCCGCTCTGTCTCTGTGTTTCAGTCTGAACTTAAATTTGGCTTTCGATCCTTCAATATTATCTCTGATATACGACTCAGCCCTGAACCGGTCCTCGTCAAATACAAACTCGGTCACGGGTCTGCCTATCAACTCATCAGGCTTGTATCCAACGATATCCGCAAGTTTGGAATTCACAAAAGTAACTACCTGTTTACTGTCAATAAGAAGTATACCTTCATTGGCGTTCTCCACAATTCTGCGGTACCTTTCCTCACTCTCCTTTAGAGCATCCTCGGCAGCCCTCCGTTTTGATACATCGCGGGCTATACCCACTGTTATCTCCGGTTCACCGGTTATAACAAAACTCTCGCCTTCAATCCAGAGGTATTCACCTTTCTTATTGTGTACACGAAATTCAAGCATGCCCTTGGTCTGCCAGTCCTTCAGCAGGTGAAGATCATCCGGATGAACCAGTGAATGCGGACCCAGATTCTTTATCTCGCTGAGAGTATAACCGAAAAGCTTTTCATAAGAAGGACTGATATAAAGATAACGTCCTTCCGAAACCATCGAAATAAGCTCACTTGTGTTTTCAGCTATAAGGCGGAAACGCTCTTCCGTGCTGCGGTAAGACTTCTCAAAATTTACCCGTTCAGTGATGTCCAGGCATATACCCAGCAGACCGTCAGGTTTTTTACCATCTCTTTTTACAGGCACAAAGTAATTATCAAAGAACCTATCGGCAAAATTTGTACGACCGACTACAACCTTACCGCTCATAACGCGCCTGAACGCTTCTGCCGCATCTATCACCTCACCGTTAGGCTGAGTGACCTCCGTAGAACCAAGTGTATCATAGAATGACATACCGACCAGCTGACCGGGTTCCAGTCCTGCCTCCAACAATGCTTTTCCCTCCTGAAGCACAAATTTGCCCTCGCTGTCAAGTTCCAGCAGAACCATAGGAAGATTGTTTACAATAGTCTCCAGCTTCGAGGAAGAGTCGTTAGAGTTATGAACCAGCTGCGGCTGATAACTTTGCGCCGAAAGGACCTCGGTATCTTTCCAAACGATTAGGATTTTATCATCATCGAATTCCTCCGTACGGAGTCTGTTCAGGATAGAGGTACCGCTGTTAAAGCGGAAACGGAAATCGCCGCCGATGCCCGGATGCTGAAGCAGTTCAGAGAGTTTCCCCTTTTCTGACGGTATAATTATGTCGTACAAGCTGTTGTAACCGGGAGCTTCATCACGGCTGCCATCGCTTTCATTTCCATTTATGCCTGACGCATTGTTAGCGTAAAGTATGCTTCCGCTGCTGCGTTCCACGATTATACAGGGATCGGGATTGATGTCAATCAATCGTTGAATTTGATCGGTATGCATATGATTACCACATTTTTACACGGTTAATTTACGCATTGTAGGGGAACAGTAAAAGTCAACTTTATAACCGTCTATTTCATAGTAACATTAGTACCCTATGTCATTTCGAAGGAGTCTTCGACTGAGAAATCTTTAGTCCTGCTCCCCTATGTCATTTCGATGGAGTCTTCGACTGAGAAATCTTTAGTCCTGCTCCCCTATGTCATCGGGGAAAAAGAGAGAAAAACAGGGAAAAGGGAGAGAGAGAAAAACAGCAAGGAAAGAAGAGAAAAGGAAGACAGAAGGAAACAGAGAACAAGAGAGGGAAGAAAAGGAACAAAAGAACAAGAGAGAGGAGGCGGAGCGGAGGAAACAAAACAAGCAGAAAAGAAGAACAGAAGCAGAGAAAAGGCAAGCGGAGCAGAGGAAGAGAGAAAAAGGAGGAAACAAAAAGACAGGTATATATGTTATATGAACGGAAAGGATCATAGTATACTACGGAGAACGGAAAAGAAATAGGAAGGCAGCTTAAGACCGTATATCGTCCCAGCAAAAGGACGAAACCCAGGGCAGCCACTGTAGATGGCCTATACAGCAGCAAGTACTGAAGTGACTGGGAAACTAAAGATCCAGAGATGTGTGAACATATACAAAGGCAAGGAAAAGGTAAGGCAAAGCCAAAGAGACAGAAGCAAGAACTGAGAGAAAACAGCAATACAAGACGAAAGAGCAGGGAAGAAAAAAAGGTGGGTAGGGAAGCTAAATATGGCGAACTGAAGACACAAACAGAGGAAGAGTAAGGATACCTACGGACAAGGAGAGAAAAGCCGCGAATGTAAAGGAGACGAATACCAAAACCACAAATGCACGGAAGGATACGGTCGAAAAACAAAAGAAGAGCACATAAGGAGGCGTCAGAAAAGAAAAGTTAAGATGGTAACAAACCAAAAATTATAGCAACATGACTAACGCCATTTCGATGGAGTCTTCGACTGAGAAATCTTTAGCTGCTGCCTATGTCATTTCGAAGGAGTCTTCGACTGAGAAATCTTATAATGAGAAGGTAACGCGGGCTGTTGTGCCGTTGCTGTTTTGCAGCTGAAGAGTTCCGCCCAGCTGTTCGATAAGTGTTTCGACGAGCTGCAGTCCCAGAGAATCATTTGTTCTGTAGTCTCCTTCAGGCAGACCGATGCCGTTATCTTTTACAACCAGTTCGTAAGTAATGCCGGGAAGATCTCTCCCTTCGGTCGGGATGACAGAGACTTCGGGCGGGGTGGAAGGCGCTTTCCGGATTGCGACATAAATCTCTCCGCTATTGCGTCCCTTAAAGGCATGCTTATACGAGTTAGAAGCCAGCTCATTAATTATCAGGCCCAGCGAAATTGCACTGTTGATATCAAATGAAATATTATCTATTTCAACCTTCGTCGTAATATCGTTACCTTTTATTCCATAAGATATCATAAGGTTATTCAGCAGGTCGCGCACGTAGCCGTCAAAGTTGATGTTGAAGAGATCCTTCGACTGGTAGAGCTTCTCGTGTATCAGTGCCATTGAACGTATCCGGTTCCTGCTCTCGTCGAAAATTTCCTGTGTCTGCTTGTCGGGTATGGAATGTGACTGCAGGCTGAGCAGACTGGAAATCACCTGCATATTATTCTTTACGCGATGGTGTATTTCCTTCAGAAGTATCTCTTTCTCTCTCAAAGATTCACTCAGCTCATTCTCAAATTTTACCTGTTCAGTGATATCGATATTGACCCCCCGAATACCGATAACATTATTATCAGAATCACAAATACAGGTCGAGTGAGATTCCACCCAAACAACCGATCCGTCTTTTGCTATCCATCTGTATCTCTGCATAGACGACTTGTTCTCCCGGTATTGTGTAGTAAGTCTCGTCAAAACAGACTCAAGATCATCCGGATGAACAACCTTCCTGGTAAACTGAGGATCGTTCACCCACAGTTCAGGTTTATACCCAATTAGTTTTTCAACGTACCCGCTTATGAAGGATATCTTTCGCTCGGTCGAGTTCGGCTGCCCGTATACTTCCCAGACGACTCCCGGAATATTCGCAATAAGGTTGTCAATCCTCACACGCTGCAGCTCAAGCTGACTATAAAGCTTCACGCGCTCTGTCTCAATCCGCTTCCTCTCAGTTATATCGCGCGATATTCTGACCGTAACTGCCTTGCCATGATAATTTACCCTGAGACTGCTGCTCTCAACCCAAACGAATCCGCCGTTCTTTTTATTATAGCGAATTTCAATTATCGGACGGCGCGAATAATCCTGCAGAAGATGACGGTCTTCCTTATACACAAGGTCGCTCGGACTAATTTTCCCGATCAGCTCGTCGGCGCTGTAACCGAGTTCTCTGATCAGCGCGGGATTAGTATAAATAAAAATTTCATTCTCATCGAGAAGCGATATAAAATCATTAGAATTCTCGGTAATCAGTCGGAACCTCTCTTCTGATTCCCTAAGGTCCCTCTCAATCTTCTTTCTGTATTTAATCTCCTGCTGCTGAAGACGTATAGTCTGCTCAAGATTCTTATTCAATTCACCAATCTGCCGGAACAGTGAAGCATTATCAATTGCCATTGCCGCACGCAGGGCAATATCCTCGGCAAACCTGAGATCATCTTCATCATATTCCAGATCAGATTCTGCAGTACACAAAGTTATCGCTCCCAGCACCCTGCCGCGTACCTTTAAAGGCACAATCATGATCGATCTTATCCCCAATTCTTTAAAGATCACCATCAATTCTTTTTCTTTTATATTCCTGCGCAGGAACTCGTCGCTGATCTGCGAATACAACTCTGACCTGCCCGTACGAATAACATTATACACACCCTTAGGCTGATTCATTTCCGGCGGGTATTTGTTCCGCAGCTGCTCGGCAAATCGGATCTTTTCAGGATCCTTATGATACACTATCAGCCGTTCAATTCCGTCGCCTTTTGAAAGATCAACTGCAAACCAATCGCACATAGATGGAGTTAGAAGCTTAGCGAGAGAACGGATCGTATCAGTATAATCAAGCGAAGAATTAAGGATATAACTTGCTTCGGCCAGGTATTTGAGTTTGTCCTGAACGTCCTCTGCCTGGAACAAAGCTCTCTGCTCTCTTGCCAGAGCTTTTGAAAGACCGATTTCGTCCTTTTTACGTTGAGTTATATCAACCAGACTGGCAATTGTATATTTATAGGGCGAATCGTGATCGGCGAAGTTGGTTATCGAATAAACGTGAATCTGATCTCCGTTAAAGGTCCTCAGTTCATACTCCGTTTCAAAACGTTTTCCCCCTTCCGCCCGCACAACCAGAAGGTCCTGGAACTTATTATAAAAATCATCAGTCAGAAAACTACTGAGGTTCTTCATCAGGTTCTGCTTACTTTCTGCTTTAAACATCGCCACCGCCTGCGGGTTTGCGTCAACCAGTTTCAGTTTGTTATAGCATTCTCTTACAAATTCCGGATGCTCATTAAAATACTTTCTGAAATTCTCAACACCCTTTTCCTTAAGCTCGTCCAGTAATTTAACTACCTCAGAATCATCTGATTCCCACATCGAAACAGCGGTAGATTCAAAGATACTTCTGTATCTGGTCTCACTTCTTTTCAGCTCATTTTCCGATTCAATTCTTTCTGTTATATCATCGGCTATACCTATTACCCTGGTTACCTTTCCCGAAGGATCCTTAACAGGGAATGCGCGCTCACGGAGATACTTCATCTTTCCGTCGGGTCTCATGATCCTGTAAGTATTGTCAGTCGATTTTCCTTTGAGCTGATTGACAATTGCCATTTTGGCCGCCAGCTGGTCCTCATCAAAAATATAGCTAAGGTAGGCACTAGGACTCTTGTAAATATTCTCAACCGGTTCGCCGAAAACGTTCTCGTAGGCGTTACTCATGTAGATAACTTCAGGTTTGGCAGGATTACTTACGTAGAAAACCTCAGTAAGATTCTCTATCAGGTGCTTAAAGATAACCTCGTTCTCCTTCAGGCGTGCCATTGTTTCCTTGTTCTTTGTAACATCCCTTCCTATCGCAGAAGCGCCGATGATCTTCCCTGCCATATCCTTCAGAGGTGAAATAGTAAGCGACACCCATAAAATCCTTCCATCCTTCGTAATCCGTTTGGTTTCATAATGATCATAACGTTTTCCCTTTCTAAGTGCTCTTATTATCTCCTTTATCTCATCCTTCTTATCCGGCGGAGCGATGATGTCAACATTTCTGCCAATAACCTCCTCGGCTTTCCAGCCATAAAGCTTTTCAGCCCCTTTATTCCAGCTGAGTATTTTTCCGTTAAGGTCCTTGCTTATTATATAGTCATCAGAGGATTCAATAACTGAAGTAAAAAGAAGACGCAGATAGTCGGCCGCAGAGTCCGGTTCAGCAGGAATAATTGTTTCAAGCCTGGCGGGTTTGCTGCCCAGGGTTATATCTTTTGCTTTAACAATGACGGTGATCTTTGTGCCGTCCTTTTTACGATGGTATATGCGCGACCGGCCGTTAAGCTTCTCGGGAGTATTTATTTCGTTAAGCGAATTATCGTAAAAGAGTACCGGCAGATTAAAAGAAAGCAGTTCCGATCGCGAATAGCCGTAAAGATCTGTTGATGATTCATTTACATCCAGGATCCGGAGACTATCGGGATCATATATAATGAGCGGAAGAGGGTTAAGATCAAACAGGGTTTTATAATCTATCCCGGTAGTAGTATTCATCATAGGCAGCCCGGTTTACCTGTACTGGTAATGGTCAGTTTCAATAATTGTTAGTGATTACCGCAAGCTGAATGTTGAGATAAAGGCCAAATTAAACGTAGAATTAGGTTCGGCAGACATAACAACACTCAACGCGGAAATATAGAAAAGAAAGAAAATGAACTGCGTGAGAAATAGCACAAGAGACCGCTTGAAAGGTTAGATGCGAAGATACAATCTCCCGGCACTTCCTTTTTTACATTTTTTTGACAACTGCACTTCGCCAAATACTTATTTTCCGTATAAAACATTGCAAATATGTATGCGTATTTGCGTAAATTTACATCGGGAAAACTAACAAGAGGTATAAAATGAAATCAATGTTCTCAGTTCTGCTAGTCTCATTAGTTCTTTTAATTCCTGATTTCTCATCCGGCCAGCCGGCTTTTCATCAGGGCAGCTGGGAGTTAAATTTAACAGGCAGCTTAGGGAGTATAAACACTTCATACGACTACTCATCCCCTTATTACAGCAGCACACAATCCCAGGATTATAAATATTTTCAGATCGGGATTATTCCGGGATATTATCTCACACAGGGTTTAGCATTCCAACCCGAAATAAATATCTTTGCTCTCGAAAAATCGAATCCCTCCTATATGCTTCTGGCAAACGTAGCCTATACGTTCACCATTGAGAAGTCTATGTTCTATCCTTTTGGTTATGTTGGATACGGTGTGTCCAATGCTTTCCAGATACCGGTAAATAATATCGGTACATCAATTATGACGAATGATCTGGAGATAGGTGTGCTGAACCTTGGGGCCGGAGTTAAAACAAAATTAACCGAAAGCGTTCTCCTCAGAACAGAAATTAACTACAGGAAATATTCCTATTCCCCCGACGAAGATCTGCCCGGAGCTACTTATAGTATGAATTTATCATCCATTGCGCTGGTATTTGGGTTTTCAGTTCTGCTCTAGAAAGAGATCGTAAAATAAATTTAGCATCTTGAAGAAAACGGGTCATTGCGGCCCGTTTTTTTTATGACATCACGGATAAGGAGCGGGAATTCTATTACTTTGTGGGTAACTGAATCAAATATAAGGGAAGAGGAAATGAAGCTCGCAATTATATCCGACCTGCACCTGGGCAACTCATTATGTTCACTGGTGGAGTGGAACGGAAATGAATATGTAGAAGGACCAAAGTACCCTGAATTCTGTGAAGCGGCGGGAACCGGAAACGATTATCTCATACTGCTTGGCGATGTTCTGGATTTCTCCACAGCAGGTTACGAGAATGCATATGAGGCAGCGAAGGTTTTCTTCACGCTGGTACAGGAAGACAGGATAGCAGACCAGATCATTTACGTACCGGGCAACCATGATTACGACATCTGGAACATAGTTGAGAATGAGGTGAATATTATCCTGCAGATCAGGGAGGAGAAGATCCCGCGGAAGTTCAGAACAGCGATACCCGGAATACTTGATGACAGGACCGGCACAGAAACTCCAGGCTTCACGCTTCCCGGCGTCGGCAAAAGAACTGACGGCAGCTACACTTACGGAGGATTATTTTTAGATCATATCACCGATGAACCCTCAAACTTCATATTCGCCTATCCGAATCTTTACCTGGCAGAAGACGAAGGCACCACGCTGATTACACATGGACAGTATCTCGACGGTTACTGGTCGCTGTTATCGAGATGGGCGCCGAGGATCTTCGAATCTGATCTTAAGCTTGAGGAGCAGATGGACATAAAAGAGATGGTGGGAATGAACTTCCCTTTCAACCAGCTCGCCTGCTCGGGAGTAGGCCAGGCAGGGATCCTCTCCGAATCACTTGCCCATGTTCAGCAGCAGGTAAAAGACGGCAGAACGAAAGACACGCAGCAGTATCTTGACAACCTGGTTACCTACCTCGATAAACATGTATTGGTGTACAAGAGGTGGTATCACGAAGCGGCATCAGAATTTGCCATTAAAAGATTAAAGAAGCTGATCATCGGGATGCTTTCAGCGGAAACAAAAGTAAGGTACAACAAAGAATACTTCCGGCTTCCCGAGGTGCAGGAGAGATTTTTTACTTATTACAATGCATGTCTTGCCGAACTTGAACAGCTGGAGAAGAACTCACAATATAAGTCTCCCCCGCCCTGACAGGATGATCTTCGGCCACACGCACGTACCGGTAACAATGGAAAATCCGATCGTTATGAATTCACCGGCAGGCAGAACTATAAGTCTCTGCAACACCGGCGGGTGGACATGGAAGCAGAGCGGTGATAAGAAGATATTCCGGGGCGCGGTTGTTTTCAAGTATGAAACGGGTAAAGGGTTATTTCCCGCGCTGATCGGGCCGTAGCGAGCGGGGGATGGGGCTGAAGCCCTGAGTGGGATGATAATGTCATCTCGACCGCAGGGAGAGATCTTTCATTTACCCTCTGTTTCAACCAACAGATATCTGGCCGCTAATAATTTGATGGCATAATAAACCGGCAGCGGGAATGCTGCCGGTGCAAACAACATTAGCCCGCGACCCAATCATGGGCAAACTATTTCAACAGAATCATTTTTTTAGTTTGCATAAAAGAACCGGCCTGTATTCTGTATAGGTAAACTCCGCTTGGTAAACTGCCTGCATTAAAATCTATTTGGTAATTGCCCGCTGGCTTCTCTTCATTTACCAGTGTTCTTATTTCCTGACCAAGTAAATCATAAACTTTTATCTCGACTTTCCCCGGCTTTGGAACTGCATAGGAAATTTTTGTCCCCGGGTTGAAAGGATTCGGGAAATTCTGACTTAGTAAATATGTTTTTGGAATGTCATTCCCTTCTCTGCCAGTTGACGTTAATGCCTCAGCCTTATTCCCTGTCCTCCTGTTACTACCCTTAAATGTCGGCCATTCATATGCTGCGGCAGCTTTACCCATTGCCGTTGAATTTTCCGGATCTTTTACTGTATATATATTTCCGTCATTTCCTCCAAATGTTATTAGTCCCGTCTCAGTTATTAATATGGGGGATCTTACCGGTCCTGATGTCTGCAGATACCACTTTAGCATTCCACTACCGCTTAAAACCAATACTCTGCCGTCATCACATCCGATAATCACTGAACCATTATTGCTTATTGCCGGTGATCCATTAACCGCAGATCCGGCATCATATTCCCACAACTTTTCTCCTGTTGATGATAATGAATAGACCTTGCCGTCACCTGATCCTATATATATTACTCCATTTGCTCCTATTGCCGGGGATGATTCTACCTTACCATTTGTCGGATAATTCCACACCTGGTTCCCTGTATTATCTAATTTGTAGACTGACTGATCATTTGAACCAAAAACTATGCTGCCATCATTTCCTATGGCTGGTGATGATATTATTGTATCTCCTGTTGTATATGCCCATCTTTGGCTTCCCCCTGATGTTAATGAATACAATTTCCCATCTGTGCTCCCTACATACAGATTGCCATCTGTATCTACCGATATGCTCGAGTTAATCGCTGCGTTGCTCATCTGGGAATACCATTCAATTACTCCGGATTCGTTTAATGCAAATATCCTCCCTGTTGCTATTCCTATATATACTATGCTGTCATTACCCATTGATGGTGATGAGGTTATTACTCCCCCCATTGGTTTATCCCATTTAGGCAGTCCATACTGATCAAATGAATACAGCCGCGTGTCGGTTGACCCCACATATATGTTTTCTGCACTGCTTACACACGTAGTAGACAGTATGTCCCCACCTGTCATTATTGTCCAGCTTACTGTCCCTGTGGTGTCAAATCTGTAGATCCTATCATCAAATGAGGTTGCAAAGAGAGTGTTGGCATCCAGCTGTCCTACTGCTGATGTGATTGGGCCGCCGGTTGCTATCTTTGAACTTAGTACTGTTATCTCTACTGAGTCTTGTTTTTCTAATCCATAATCCGTAGCTACCTTTAATGTTAAAAACTTACTACCGCTGGGTAGTTCAAGTTCAAATGTGGGAGTTGTAGAGATTACTTGTCCGTTAAGTATCCATTCATATGAAGCAATATTACCATAACTAACTGTGCTTTGACTACCGTCTACAGTTCTAATTTCCTTTCCATTTGGTCAATATCATTCCAAACGAGTGGAGTGTTAATCTGAATTGTAATGACTTGAGGTAGAATATTATAATTACCCGATTTAATAAAACTCAGACAAAACCGTCTCTATCACCCGCGTGCTTTTACTGTTAGATTCACGTCTATAAGAATCGGATCTTGATATAATATTGAATTCTGGGTTGGTTCGGGTCCATCCAGAGTGTAATATATCTGAGTTGAATCTGTTGTGGTAGCTATTGTCACATTTTGCGGTACCGGATATGTCCCTGCTGGCGGGGAAAGTGTCGGGCGAGTTACAGCAAAGAGATATTCCTCACTTTTAACATCTGAAGGCAGGTAATCTATTCTGAATCCCTTTGCGTTGAAAACGCATGATGATTAACATAAACCGGTCCGGTAAATAATGGAGAAGACTGCGTAGGTCCTGTTCCATCCATTGTATAGTGAATCTGAAGCAATGGATCCGGGAAACCAAGTATATCAACATTTAGTGAGTTATCGTAAGATCCACCGATCGGACTAATTGTCAAAGGCGGAACCTTATATCCAATTTTGGCTAATTGAGCACTTGACCCATAAAATCCCGTAGTGATAAAAGTTTCCGGTGATAGAATTTCTATAGAAGTAAAAATACGATTTTGAATATCGCCCAAATAACTAGCTAGAGAATCTCCAACCTGATCAGTTTTCAGCACTATAGCCAAATTTTCAGGGTTGAATTCTTTGCCGCTGTTCCCGGCTAAAATATACCCGTTGTCTAAACATTCTTTTACATCATACCCGCAATTGGTATTAGTAGGATTTTCAGATCCATATCTTTTACGCCATAACTGATTTCCATCAGCATCTGTTTCACCAATAAAATTAATCTGCCCCAGAATCCATTAAAGTCTAAACTTTGACCAGAAATACAAATGAACCGTCGCCGGTTTCAATAATGGAAGTAGCCCAATCATTGCTCTGGGTATTTTCCGAATAACTATGCCACCATATAGGATCACCAGCATCGGATATTTTAGCAAGTATAGCTTCAATAGGAGCCCGACTATATTACCGGCGACAATAAATTCACCATCCGAAGTTCGCTTAATAGAGCGAAAAGAGGCATGCTGAGTGGAGCCAAAACTAATGATTCGTCCAAAGAGTATCACCATAACTATTTAATCGTATCAAATATCCCAGGTAATTACTTTCACCGGCAATTATGAAGTCTCCATTAGATATTGCAGCAACAGAATAACCAATATCGTCTGTTGTATCTCCAAAAGTTCTTGTCCAGAGAGAATCACCGTTCGAATCCGTCACTATAAATACATCTTTATTACCAGCGCCATATGAATCAGTAAACCCAACTATTATGAAACCGCCGTCTTGTGTAAGCTCTAATGAATAGCCCATCTCTTCCTGAGGACCCCCATACGTTTTTTCCCAACAAGGTTCCCTTCCACATCTGTTTGCATCAGGAGCATATCAGGATCACCCGAAGTAGAGATTTTTGATCCCGCGATTACGATATTATTATCTTGAGTTATTTTGACAGACCAACTTTGGTTTCCTCCTGTGCTTTCTTCCAGTATGATCCTAAATCCTGTGAAATAATTATATTATTTATTATCACAAATTGAATGAGAATGTATAAAATTAATTTCATAGGTTTTTGTCTTCCCTGGTTATCCTTTGATACTATTTCAACAGAATCATTTTTTTAGTTTGTATAAAAGAACCGGCCTGTATTCTGTATAGGTAAACTCCGCTTGGTAAACTTCCCGCGTTAAAATCTATCTGGTCATGGCCTGCTGGCTTCTCTTCATTTACCAGTGTTCTTATCTCCTGACCAAGTAAATCATAAACTATTATCTCAACTTTCCCCGGCTTTGGAACTGCATAAGAAATTTTTATCCCCGGGTTGAAAGGATTCGGGAAATTCTGACTTAGTAAATATGTTTTTGGAATGTCATTCCCTTCTCTGCCAGTTGACGTTAATGCCTCAGCCTTATTCCCTGCCTCCTGTTACTACCCTTAAATGTCGGCCATTCATATGCTGCGGCAGCTTTACCCATTGCCGTTGAATTTTCCGGATCTTTTACTGTATATATATTTCCGTCATTTCCTCCAAATGTTATTAGTCCCGTCTCAGTTATTAAATATGGGGGATCTTACCGGTCCTGATGTCTGCAGATACCACTTTAACATTCCACTACCGCTTAAAACCAATACTCTGCCGTCATCACATCCGATAATCACTGAACCATTATTGCTTATTGCCGGTGATCCATTAACCGCAGCACCGGCATCATATTCCCACAACTTTTCTCCTGTTGATATAACGAATAGACCTTGCCGTCACCTGATCCTATATATATTACTCCATTTGCTCCTATTGCTGGGAACTATTCTACCTTACCATTTGTCGGATAATTCCACACCTGTTCCCTGTATTATCTAATTTGTAGACTGACTGATCATTTGAACCAAAAACTATGCTGCCATCATTTCCTATGGCTGGTGATGATATTATTGTATCTCCTGTTGTATATGCCCATCTTTGGCTTCCCCCGATGTTAATGAATACAATTTCCCATCTGTGCTCCCTACATACAGATTGCCATCTGTATCTACCGATATGCTCGAATTAATCGCTGCGTTGCTCATCTGGGAATACCATTCAATTACTCCGGATTCGTTTAATGCAAATATCCTCCCTGTTGTTATTCCTATATATACTATGCTGTCATTACCCATTGATGGTGATGAGGTTATTACTCCCCCCATTGGTTTATCCCATTTAGGCAGTCCATACTGATCAAATGAATACAGCCGCGTGTCGGTTGACCCCACATATAATGTTTCTTACTGCTCACACACGTAGTAGACAGTATGTCTCCCCCTGTCATTATTGTCCAGCTTACTGTACCTGTTGTGTCAAATCTATAGACTTTATCATCGAATGAGGTTGCAAAGAGAGTGTTGGCATCCAGCTGTCCTACTGCTGATGTGATTGGGCCGTCGGTTTCTATCTTTGAACTTAGTACTGTTATCTCTACTGAGTTTTATCGTATTACCTTTACTTGTTGTTAAAAGTAATTTTATAAACCTTGAACCACTTGGTAAGTTAGTTGAAAAGATGGAGCATTAAATACCAATGAATCGTCTATAAACCATTTGTAACTTATAATCGAGCCGTACGTAACAAAGCTTTGACTACCATCTACGGTTCCTTCAGCAAAACCATCATGATCCCTATCATACCAGAATAAGTCAGTATAAATAATGACCTTATCGTCTTGTGCAAGCTTCATAACAAATACATCTGTACCTGCTGTACCGGATGTGTACGTCTCCCCGACAATAATAAACTCTCCGTTATTATTTTGTTTTACAGAATATCCCGCATCAATACCCGGCCCACCATAAGTAGCAGACCAAAGCAATACTCCATTTTTATCTAGTCTCAACACGTATATATCTCCGGAAGATGAACCGGCAATAGCGATCCCCCATCCTTTGTTATTGCTACTCCATTACCCACTTCATTTCCACTGCCGCCATAGGAATTTACCGATAACAGTTCCCCCATTGGATCAATTCTCAATAACCAGCACATCTTCATCTAAAGTAGAACCAACTATTATTATATTACCATTATCCTTTTGAATTTGATATTCTGTCTGCTTTATATTATTTCCATTATAAAGTTTTGTCCAGATTGAATCGCCATTTGAATTTGTTTTAACTACAAAGATTCCCTGGGGAGTTCCGTCAATTGAGGATTTAGTACCTGCCATCAGATATCCCCCATCGTAGTAATGATTAATCTCCCCCATGTTGGTGTCTCATTCTCTTCACTTCCGTAGGTTTTACTCCACAACTTATTGCCATCAGAATCAGTTTTGATAAGATAAAAACGCCACTTCCGTTTCCGAACGATTTGGTTGAGCCATAAATTATAAAGTCTCC
>CAVRHV010000014.1:0-122714 GCA_963721075.1 uncultured Ignavibacteria bacterium
TAAGAAGGCAGGGTCTATTTACGATCCCGCGGTTGGTACTGGCGGATTATTTGTTGCCTTAAAAACTATGGATGAAAATTCGGAGGTTTTAGGACGTTTGAGATATTATGGACAGGAATGCGATCCGTATATATATAATTTACTTGTTCTGAATATGATGATAAATAACATTGACGTAAAACATCTTTTCTATAGTGATTCCTTACTTGAACCATTATTATCAGCCAACAAGATTAAAACTTTCGATTATATTATTTCTGATCTACCCTGGAGTATTGTTAGTAGTAAATACAAAAATCTTTATGGATCTGATCGTTATGCTAGATTTAATTACGGTATTCCTGCGAATTCAAATTACGCTTTTATCCAACATATATTAGCCGCACTAAATAGTAAGGGTAAAGCGGTTCTATTAATGATGCCGGGCATTTTATCTGGAGGCGGGAAGGATTCTAAAATCAGGAAAAAACTGATTGAAGATGACTTAATTGAAGCAATTATTCAATTGCCTTCTAATATCTACAAAAAAACAGGCATCAGACCAATTATTCTTATTCTAAATAAAAATAAAAATAAATTATTTCGTAAAAGAATATTTTTCGCAAGCCTGAGTGACCAAAATAAACCCGAAAAAGAATTCGATAGTATCTTAAGATTGTACGTGAAATGTAAAGAAGAAGAAAATCGCACAGCAGTAATTAGTTTACAAGAAATAAGGAAAAATGACTATAATTTATTTATTGGTAAATACTTAGGCATATATAAGAACTTATCAAAATTAGCACCAACTAAAGTGAAGAAACTTAGAGATTTAGTGTCAATCGGTGGCGGAAACTTGCGATTAATGAAGGGGTTAATAAAGGAAAATATCCCTTTCATTGGGATTAAAGATATCAAGGCAGAAATTACCAATATGTACCTTGACATAGAAAATGTTGATAAACGAAAATTGACGCAGGATTATAAATATGGTGGTGCAACAATTAGAAATGAATGTTTATTAGTTTCAAAATTGAGCAAGACTTTGAAACCTGTTATTTTCTCACCCAAAGATAAGTCTCATTATTATAGTATTCCTGGTCCAAATCCTATATTATATTCAAAAAATATTATCCCTTTAATCCCAAATAGTAATTTAATAGATATAGAGTATCTTTATTATCAATTATATTCCACTCAGGTGCAAGAGCAAATCAAATTATTTCAGGGCGGCAGCTCTGTAAATCGTTTATCTCTTAATGATCTAATGAATATATATATCCCTTATGTGCCTTTGAATGAACAAAAAGCAAAGATTGAGGAAAATAAACTTGCCTTATATGAATTGGAAGAATTAAGGCATAAAGAGAAATTACAAGAACTCAATCTCAGAAAAGGAGCCCTTGTTACTGAGAACTCAATAATAAGTACTTTATCACATAATTTACTGCCTCAAATAACCAGTGCGGAGCTGGCGTTTAATCAATTAGTATATTTTTTAGAAAATAAAAATATAATTAATGAATATTTAGTAGATGATTTCGACGATTTCGAGAAATTAGAATTATCACATGAGGAAACTGATTCAAATGAAACACTCAAAGATTTAACAACTAGGATAGAGAATTATTTGAACAGATTAGAAAATATCATTACAAATTCCAGGAAGGTCGGCCAATTATCTTTAAGTGAGGAGGATTTTGAGTATTATAATTTAAAGGAAATATTGGATGAGATAATAACAATTAAGTTGAAGGATAGTCGAGGAAAATATCAAATAACTCATAATTGTCCGGAAGATATTGATGTCCGAATTAATAAACTTTCCTTTGAGGAGGCATTACTGAATATAATTCGTAATGCTGAACTGCATGCTTTTAATAAGGATGATGATTCCAAAAATATCATTAGCTTCGATGTTTATGAATCCTGGTTGGATTTGGGAGATTTCACTGAGGATATCGTTGTAATCATTTATCGAAATAATGGGAAATTATTTGATCTCACAGAAGAAGAATTCTTTGAGTTTGGGAAAAAGGGTAAATTAAGCCAAGGAGATGGAATAGGCGGGTATTATATTAAAAAGGTAATTGATCTCCACGACGGTAAAATTGAAATAATTCCTGTTTCATCGGGTATGAAAATGCAAATCATATTACCTGGTGATTCAGAAGGTGGCGCGGGGAGGGGACGATAAAATGGTTTATAATGTTTTATTAGTAGATGATGATAAAAAATTCGCAAGAGAAATCATTAGCTATGCAAAATCATTTGAAATAAACATTTATCATAAAACTAACTTTAAAGATATGGTAGAATTCTTAAATACCGTATCAAGGCTGATAGTATGTGTGGTTTTGGATATCAGATGTCTCTTAGAACCAGATCAGCAAGTTGAAAAAGTTGATTTTTTATCAAAAGCTTTGAACCACTTGGACCAGCAGTATAAAGATCTTCCTCGTGTTATTCTCACAGCTGATACGGAAGGTTATTCTAATGTTAAGGAATATTTTCCTCAGGAAAAATTGTTCAAAAAAATTAACGCGGACATAATAAGTTTATTTCAGTTTATTCGTTCGCTTGATAGCGAGAAAATCAAAATAAGAAATTCATTTCCCCAAATATTTGAGATAATAGATAAGTCTCCGCTTAATGATGAGGCTAAGGTACAATTTCTCGATCTGATCAAGAATAGTGAAAGCACTGAATATTCACAAATATTGAATAATCTAAGTACTATTAGAAGGATTCAGGAAAGTATTTTTCAATCCATTAACAAGACTAATAAAGATATCATCCCTGATGAACTCTTTAAGGATAATGGAGATATTAAATTTTGGGATATTCATAGGCATTTAAAAGGAAATGTAAGAGAAATAAATCCAAGGGAATGGAAGACCACCACACAAGAATATTATTCAGGGATAATTGAATATTTTTCTGAAACCCTTTATAAAGTTGCCAGTGATGCTGGTGCGCATTCACCTTACAAAAAATCAGACTATAAGCCCACTAAATTTACTGTACTCTCTCAGCTTTATGCACTGATGGACTTCATTCGATGGTACGGTTCAATAATTAAATAAAAAAGAGAGCCTTTAAAAGATTTCGTAATTGCTCTCTTTTGACTTTATAATCAAACCCCTTTTTGCCCCTTTGTTTTTTATCCCTGCCTCGTTCTTGTGCCTGCCTTGTTAATCTTATAGGTTTAGCAGGGCCAGGTGGATCAGGTGGTCTTTGTAGCTGAGGTCGAAGCCGGTCAGGGCGTCGCTCTCGTATCTTCTTTCTGTGCCGGCTCCCGCGCCGGGGTGTACCGTGTAGTCCATCTTCTCCAGGTTGTCGAACAGATCCGCTGTCTTGTACTTCGCTTCGGCTTCGGTGATCTCGTTCTTCCTGTCTTTTAATACCGATACTTCCATCGCCGCGCTCCTCAGTATCCTCGGGTAGTATTCTGCGTAGATGTCCGTCCTGTTGAAGAGGTCTATGTTCAGCAGCTCCCGGTCGGTGAAGATGGCCAGCCCGTTCGCTCCGCCCTCCGCGGGGAAGTGCTTTATGAATGCGTCGAAGTCTACTTTCTTTCTGTCGTATACGTCGGTCAGGTTCATCGTGGGCGACTTTACGCTGAATGCCGTCGCGTAGCTGTCTACGTCGTCCCATACTTCGCCCTGCTGCGACCTGAAGCCTTCCTGCGCCCTAAGACTCTCGTCTACTGCTTTCGCTTTCCTTGCCCTTAGTTTCTGGGGCGACAGATATTCGTTCATACTGAATTTGTCCGATACCGCGTTCCACCGCCCCTGCTCTACACAGCTTACGGGCAGGTTTATCTTTGAGTTCGGCGCGATGAATACGCTCGTGTTCAGTACCCGGTTCTGCTTCGCCCCCGTTAGTATGTCGCCGTCCATAAAGAAGACGTACCGGTCCGACAGGTTGAACAGGTGCAGGTTGTTTACGCTGCCTGCCGTGCTTACTTCCTTTACCTGGATGAGATCGCTTTTTACGGCTTCCGCACCGGAGATGTATTCCAGCGTGTTTGCCGGCATGCTCCTGAATTGTACTACCGACAGCCGCTTGTGTTTGTGAAATGAGCTTATTTCTACCTGCATCTCTTTCTCCTTTTGTTGTCTGATGCAAAGCTAATCAGCCGGGGCCCCGGAAGCGTATCATATGATGATATTATTGGCCGCTGTTGCTTAATCTCCCCGTAAGGAGTGTGGTGAATCTCTGTACTATCAGTAATGAGAGTTTTTTCCGTACCCATTGAAAGCATAAAAGTTCTAACTTATTGAGATATAATAATATAGCTGAATTTGTGGGTTCGGAAGGTTCGGAAATTTTGATGGCAGTTTTAATAATTTATAACTATATTTCCGTACCCATTAGACCCACAAAACCTCTAATTTGTTGATATACAATAAAATAACTAAAAATACGGGTTCGGAAGGTTCGGAAAATGAATAAAAGCCGGGAATTATTACAACAGTTTGAGCAGCTGAGAGAAAAGAATATCCACCTGATAGCTGTTTCAAACAATGAGTGGTATTCTCTCTTCAGGGATGAGATACGTAACTCTATAGCAATAGAGGGGATCTTTGCCAACCGGAATGAACTGCTGGATGTATTGAGCAAAAACAAGCGAACCAACGATGAAAAAACTGCTGCTATACTTGGTTATTTTGAGGCTGCAAGCTCGCTTTATGAGTACGCGAATAATCTTTACAAAGAAGGAGAGTTCACTTTAAGGATCTCTGATATTAAGCAGATTCATACATTGCTGATGCGTTACGAAAGCCAGGTCGGATCATTTAATGGTAAACTGGGAGAATTCCGGGTGGAATCGGTTGAAGTAAATGAAGCCAGATTCACTCCGCTTGAATATGTATATGTACGCGAAACGATGGAAACGTTTGTAAAATGGATAAATGAAAAACTAAAAGAGCCTGACTATGATAAAATAAAACTTGCTGCTCTTAGCCATATACTTTTTGAAACAATTCACCCATTTAAAGACGGGAATGGCAGAGCAGGAAGAATTTTGCTGTCGTATATACTTGTTGGCTGCGGGTATGTAAATATTGCAATAAAGGGTACTCAAAAATACGACAGAAGTAAGTATTACGAGGCAATGGAAAACGGTGACGATCAATTTGAACTAATGCTCCGTGAAATTGAAAAGGGTAATAAGCTAAAGGTGAAAGAAATCAACTCGCATGCGGAAAATAGTGATGTTACATTATTGGAAAATATTATTATTAATAGGCTCAGGGATAGTTTGAAGAGATTAAGTAAAAAGGGATTTGTAGAGATGAATAAGGATGCGCTGGTCCCTTTGAGAGACGCGGCAAAGTTTTTTAGTTATTCGCAGGACTACCTGAGAAAATTAATAAATACAGGAAAGCTTCCTGCAGAAAAGAAAGGGAAGCTATGGTATCTCAGGATAAGGGATGTACAAAAATATATGAACCAGGTTTCAGAAGAATGAAAAAGCCGAAACCCGCGGCGCGCCGTAAGCGTATCATATGATGATATTATTGGCCGCTGTTGCTTAATCTTCCCCTAAATCGTATTTTTCAGCAGGCTATAACATCGGGGCAGAGGTAATGTTCGAGTTTCAGTCCAAATTTAAACGCCAGATAGAGATCCTCGGGATCTGCCTTTCGGGCAACGTTTTTCCTAAACCTATCAGGACTTTTGATCTTGCCGATTATTTCCGCGTGGAGGAGCTTACAATTAAACGCGATCTGCAGGATCTCCGCTCCTACGGCATCGATATTCATTCGCGTAAAAAGGACGGCGTGTGTATCTCTTCGGAGCTTCCCCGCAAAATGCTCATGGATATTATTCTTCATTATGCGGGGTTTAATCATAACGACTATGCCCCGGATAAGTCGACGTCTCTCCTGGTAGAGAAACGCGGTATCGGCGCCCTTAATACCCTGGTTACGCTTCAGCTCTGTATCGATACCTGCGAAACGGCACTGATCGATTATAATAAGATCGGCGCAAGCATTGAACGCGGGAAGGAGATTGAACCGCTGCTGATTTACCAGAGTGAGGGGAGCTGGCGGCTGCTTGCGGGCTCGCAGGGGAAGCTGAAACAGTATATTATTGATAAGATCGTCAGCGTTAAATCGACCGGCAGGAAATTCGAAAAGGGCGGCTACAGCTTCTCGGAGCTGTTCGATCATTCGTGGAAGAGCTGGCTCGGTACCGATAAGTTCAGGGTGAAGCTGTGGCTTTCTCCTTACTGGGCCGAGCGCGTGCGCCCGCGTATGCTTATAAATGAACAGAGGATAACTAAGAATGATGACGGCTCGATCATCTTTGAGTGTACGGTGAATTCGCTGAATGAGATTGCCGGCTGGATCGTCGGGAGGGGACAGGGCGTTAAGGTGCTGGATCCCCCGGAGCTCAAGGACCAGGTGATCAGCCTCGCCCGCGACGTCCTTAGTAATTATTAGTATCATCCTGCGATACGCTTTCTGCCGCGCGTGACGTTATTTTGGGGTGAGTTCAATTAGTTTTTAATTGTGTGAGGTATGAAATGGGAGCACATCTGTTAAGTAAATCTTCTTTTCTGAAGGGACTCCAGTGCACGAAGGGTCTCTATCTTTATAAACATCATTACGACTGGGCTGACCCGATATCCGATTCTCAGCAGGCGATATTCCAGACGGGACACGACGTGGGAAAGCTGGCGCAGTCGCTCTTCCCGGGCGGTGTTGACGCATCGCTTCCGTTTGATGATCGTACCCGATCGGATGAGCAGGTGAGACTAACATCTCAGCTGATCGACAGCGGTCAGAAGGTGATCTATGAGGCGGCTTTCCTTTTCGATGAGGTGCTGGTTATTGCCGATATCATGGTTAGGCGCGGGAATAAGTGGAAGCTGTATGAGGTGAAAAGTTCTACCTCGGTTAAGGATGTGTATTTCCCGGACGCCGCGGTTCAGTATTATGTTATTTCAAAATGCGGACTGGATCTTGCCGACGTCTCGATCGTCTATATAAATAATAAGTATACCCGGCAGGGTGAGCTTGATGTTTCGCAGCTGTTCGGTATACAGTCGGTGCGGACCGAGGTGCTTGAGATGCAGTATGCTGTTGAGGAGGATATTAAGAGATTCAAAAAGCTGCTGGCACAGAAGGAGATCCCGAAGATGGATATTGGTCCTTACTGCAATGATCCCTACCCGTGTTCTTTTATGGGCCACTGCTGGAAGGATGTTCCCGCGAATTCGGTGTTTGATATCGGGGGGATGCAGGCGAAGAAGAAGTTCGCTATGTATAATGAGGGGATAGTGAGACTTGAGGATATTCCTCTTGATTATCCGCTGAACGCTTCGCAGTATCTGCAGGTTGACAGCTACAGGGAAAGATCGACGCATATCGATAGGAAGGCTGTAAGGGAGTTTCTGGATTCGCTTTCTTATCCTCTTTATTTCCTGGATTTTGAAACGATAAGTCCTGCCGTGCCGCTTTTCGATAACTCGCATCCCTACCAGCAGATACCGTTTCAGTATTCGCTTCATTATATGGAGTCGCCCGGATCGGAGACGGAGCATTATGAGTTCCTTGCCGATGCTTCCGGCGATCCGAGGATACCTTTTATTGAGAGTCTGCTTCGTGATGTCGGGAAGAAGGGTGATATTCTCGTGTACAATCAGGCGTTCGAGTGTACGCGGCTGAAGGAGCTTAGCAGGGATTTCCCGGTCTACGCCAAAAGGATAAATAATGTGCTCTCGAGGATAACCGACTTAATGGTTCCGTTCAAACAGAAGCACTATTACACACACGAAATGAACGGGAGCTACTCGATAAAGTCAGTTCTGCCCGCGCTTGTGCCTGAGATGTCGTACTCCGAACTTGAGATAGGGGAGGGAGGAACAGCCTCGCGCGCCTTTGAGAGTCTTTATTTTGAGGAGGATGCGAATCGTGTAAACGATGTCCGCCGCCAGCTGCTTGCCTACTGCGGCACCGACACCCTCGCCATGGTAAAGATCTTCGAGGTGCTTGGTGCGAGGAGAAATTAAGTTATGAAAATATTACTGGCTGTGTTTATTTCTTTTAGCGCGGCACTAACGTTCGCACAGAAAGTCTACTCGGTTGAGTACGCCAACCAGGCCGACGTAAAAGTATACGTGGTGGAGTACGAGAACCAGGCTGATCTGAAAGTCTACAAGGAGAAATACGAGAACCAGGCGAAAGGCAATGAAGGGAAGTGGTTCTTCACCGAATATGCCAACCAGGCCGACAAGAAGATTTACTTCGTAGAGTACGCCAACCAGGCCGACCTGAAGATCTACTTCGTCAAGTACGAAAACCAGTCCGGCTGGAACAACAAAAAGAAAATTTACTTAATGTATTAGAATGTTACGGGTGAACGTATATATCATCCGTTTCGGATAAGACTTTGATAAATTCAATCTTATCGAATATTCCTGAATAAGTTAGATTGAAGTTATCTGAATCAGAGGTAAATGTCCCGGTTACTTCAACATACTTATTATCGAAAAACCTGGACAAATAATTTGAATATTGCTCGTATGTATCAAAATCGTAAGGGGAAATATCATACTTCCTGTGTTTTGTTGAAAATTTCAGAGTACGGCCTCCCAGATTAACCGAAGCAGAATTTCCCTTAAAACTGATCTTTTTCGCTTCATGATCGTTGGTGTACAGGATCCCTCTGGTATCATGAACAACTAAATAGCCTTTTACCCTGAGCAGCTTGTTGTTGAATGAGTCCGGCTTATTAAGCAGATCCGATAATGAAACTGCTGAAACGCCGTTATTTGTCGGTTTGTTCTGAAAAAGACTTTTTAAGGAAGGAAAACTGAATCCAATAACTATTATTAAAATCAGGAGTAATAGGGAGACAACCGGGATAATAAATTTTCTTTTCATATAGAAAACAGGCTATCTATTAAATAATTGTACACCCACTGTCCCGCAAAGGTTCCAATTACCCCCTGAAATCCCAACTTTTCCTTTTCTGGAACAAAACAGCATAAGATTGTAACAAATCGGTTAGCCTGCGCACTTCTGAAATTCTACATTTACATCGTTTTTATAAGTCGTGAAATTCAGCCGGAATTTGGGTGAGCGGCCCGGCCGGATCAATTCGGAGTCCAACAGGATCAATTCAGAGTCGAACAGGATCCGGGGTTAATTAATCAAATAAAAGCAGGAGATATAAATGAAAACGATGAAACTGATTTACTTGCTTGCTTTACTGCTTTTGGCGCAGACACTGATTGCTCAATCGTCATTTGAAGGGAAGGTTGTGTTTGATCTTAAGGAGGACGGTAAGCAGCAGACTCTTAATTACTTCGCGAAAGACAAGCTTTTCCGGATGGACATGCCTGAAAAAGGAGGCTCGATATTGTTCAACAGCCGTAAGCTCAAAATGTACGTTCTCATGGACAAACAAAAAATGTACATGGAATCTGATATGATGCCGCTGAGTGCTGCTTCAGGCGGAGGTTCGATGAGTAAAACAGGTGAGTCGAAAAATATTCTTGGCTATGAATGCGAAAAATTTGTTTTTACTCAAAAGGATATGAAAGGCGAAGCATGGATGACCAAAGAACTTGGTGCATTTATGTTTTTTATGGAATCACAGCAGGAGGTTCCCGACTGGCAGAGCGAAATACTGGATGCCGGTTACTTTCCCCTGCAGGTTACTCAGCACGATCAGAGAAGAGGTGTAACGAGTATCTATAATGTAAGGGAAGTTACTCCTATGGATCTGAGTGATGAGTTATTTAAAGTGCCGTCAAATTATCATAAGCTGGATCTTATGAACATGGGCGGCTTAGAGGATTTGATCGGGAAATAAATCAACATTAATCAATTAACTAATAAAGGAAAAAATACTATGAAAACATTTGCAACCATTCTGCTGATCTTTTTCTGTTCTGTTGTAGCGATCAATGCTCAGCAAAAAATGCATGTCGGCCTGAGTGCAATTGTTGCGCTGCCGATGGGCACCTTTGGTGATGTTACCAGTACGGGCTTCGGGGCTGTGGGATCATATGAAGTTGGTTTTGGAAATAATTTGTCGGCTGTAGGACAAATAGGTTATATCAGCTGGGCTGCTAAAGATGCCGGTGATTATGGTTTCAGTTATTCTGCTGTACCTGTACTGGTTGGAGTAAAATACTACATAACTCCTGGTTCCGGACTGTACTTAAATTCGTCTGTGGGATTCCACTTTTTCTCTGTTAGTTCGGATGTCCCGACATACTCCTTCGGCGGGATAACTGTCGGCGGCGGTTCGGCTTCCGCAAGTTCAACCGACTTTACTTTTATTGCCGGGGCAGGTTATGAAATTCCCCTGAATAATAAGTTCGCTCTCGATATCGGTGCCGCGTATAACCTGGTAAGTGAAACAAACTATATCTCAATTCACGCCGGCGGAAAAATGGGTTTATAAATGTAAATAGTACCGGAACTTAATATTTGAAATTTTATACTCTTAAGCCGCTTATACTTCTACCAAAGGAAGGCAGGCGGCTTAATTACGATTTCAACAGTCAGTATGTTAATCTATGAATTAACTTGCGTCTGACAGCGAAATGGAATATATTATTTAAAATTCATATCGACTTCTTGGGAAGTACACAATGTATTTTATGAAAAGGGAGAGTCTACACAGCAGGAGTAATCTATCCGTTAACAAAATCTCATAAGGTGGGTACAATGAAGATACCGGGGAGCATAGCTTTTTGTTTTTTATTCATTACCATTAATTGCCTGGCATACGGGCAGGATTTCTGGCAGCAGACGGGCGGTCCTTACGGGGGACAGACTTTTGCGATTGCTTTTACACCCGACGGAAGTATTCTGGCCAGTACCAGAAACGGAGGTTCCGGCAGAACCAGTTTATATAAGTCAACCGACGACGGGAACAGCTGGTATTGTATAGAAGACAGATTGGAGTATTCTAATTATATACGATGTTTTGCGGTAGATGCTGATGGATATATCTATGGAGGTTCTAACGGAGGAACAGTTTATTCGACCGATAATGGCGAAACCTGGAGTTTCCCGGGTAATCAGGGATTCATGGCAGGTGAAGTCTATGTTCTCACTGTTGATGAAAATAATATCTTATATGCCGGTACTGACTCCAAAATTTTTTATTCAACCGATCGTGGCCAGTCGTGGGACGAAATTGACGGAGCCTATGAAATAAATACGCTTTATATAACTTCATCGGGTTATTCTTATGCCGGAAGTTATATGCTTGGTGTTTATCGTTCTACCGACGGCGGCAGCAGCTGGACTCAGGCTAATAATGGTTTGCCATCCGGAGTTGATGTTCGTTCCATTGCAGTGGCTCCCAATTATGATGTTTTTGCGGGTACCAACGGTTATGGTGTTTATCGTTCTACCAATAACGGAGCGACCTGGGTTCAGGTTAATACCGGCATAACTAATAATTTTATAAAGTATATCGGGGCAGAGGATAATGGATATCTCTTTGCGTCGACAGGTAATAGTCTTTTCCGTTCAACGGATAACGGGAACAGTTGGTCGGCCTTAACTAACGGCCTGCCGCCTGTAGCTGGCAATTGTATAGAAATTAATTCTGATAATTCCATCTTCCTTGGAACTACCTACGGAGTATACTTTTCAAACAACCAGGGCGATCAGTGGACGAAAGGAAGTACGGGGATGCGCGCCCTCATGGTAAAAGCATTGGGAATAGATTCGCGGGGAACGTTGTGGGCAGGTTCATATACTAATGGTTTGTTTTTTTCAGATAACGGCGGTGACAGCTGGGAGCGTGTCGAAAAGTTAATTCCTTTAATTTCTTCTGTTATGATTGATTCGGATGATGATATCTTCGTCTTCGCGGAGGACTCAGTTTATCGGTCTTCAGATTACGGCGGCAGCTGGACTACATCTAAAATGGGTATTTATAACTCGGAGTGGATCAGACCGGTGCAGAATAGTGAGGGGGATATTTTTGCCGGAAAATTGGGGGAAGGAGTGTTTCGTTCAACAGATAAGGGCGCGAGCTGGACAAATGTAAGTAATGGATTGACTTCATTGCACGTGCATAGTGTTTTAGCTGCGGCTAACGGATATCTTTTTGCCGCTACTTTTGAGGGTTTGTTCCGCAGTACTGACGATGGAGCTGAATGGACAAAATTAACCAACGGGTTAACCGACACTGAGTTCTGGGCACTAGCCAGTAATTCACAGGGAGAAATATTTACTGCCGGTTATTCGTATCAGCTCTTTAGTCACATTCTGAAATCGACTGACAATGGTGACAGCTGGACGGCCGTCGGGTATATAAGTGGTTATCCAAACTTAATTTGTATGACGGTTAATTCTCTTGACTACCTTTTTGCCGGTACACTCCTGTACGGAGGCGCGTATTATTCCTCTGACAGCGGAGATAACTGGTCAAAAATAGCAGATGGATTTCCTTCGTATACTTCGGCATTAACCCTGGTTGTAGACCCGGATGATTATATCTATGCCGGCACAGAAAGCAGTGTATTCAAAAGTGTTAAATCAACTACGGGGGTAAATTATCATCAAAGCGATGCCCTGTCGGGGTACCGGCTTCTTCAGAACTTCCCGAATCCCTTTAATCCTGCTACTACTATCAGCTTCTCTTTGTCGAAAACCAGTTACATATCATTGAGAGTTTATGATATCCTTGGAAATGAGTGCGCCGTACTTGCTGATGGAGAAAAGGTTTCGGGTATGTATGACGTTCAGTTTTCGGGTGACAGACTGGCCGCAGGAATATATTTCTACAGACTTGAGGCAAGAGCCGTTGAAGATAATGATCACTTCTCAAAAACCGGTAAGATGATCCTGCTTAAATGATTTTGAAGAAATAGTTGCAGCTCTGGTCCCTGATTTAGTTCACTTCCCACAACTATTTACCTTTGTGCGATTTTGCACATCCGGCTAACTATATTCGGTTATGTTGGCATATCCCCCTAAATAAATATTTATTTATTCATTAATAATGGAGTCAGGCTATGTTGACCGAGAATGAAGTTAGAGATGCTTCCAAAAAATTCTACGAGGGACTGAATCGTATGAGCAACGGGGAAAAAGGTGCTTTTGACGATGTCTGGGCGCACGGTTCCAATGCTACGGCAATGCACCCGATAGGCGGCAGAGAACTCGGCTGGGATGCTGTAAAGAATTCATTCGACCAGGTTGCCGGTGCGGCTGCAGACGGCAAGGTTGAACTGAAGGATCAGAAGATCTTTCTTTTAGGCGATGCCGCTTATGAGATAGGTACAGAGCATGCCAGTTTTGCGCTGGGCGGTAAAAAACTGGAGGCTGAGATCCGTGTAACTAATATTTATCATAAGGACGGCGGCAAATGCAAGCTGGTTCATCATCATACGGATATCGCGCCTTCAATGGTAGAGGTCCTGAACAGTCTTCAGGCTTAAGGAGCTAAGGTCTGATCCATTTCCGGTTCCGGTAAAACACACTCATCTTCCCCCGTTAAGCCGGATCCCGATCTATCGCAGTAATCATTCGCTCCCGGTTATTACTTCCTGTACTTCGCTATAAACTCTTCAACTTCGGGGAGGCCGCCCTGATAGATGAGGTAGCCGTTGCTCGGTTCGCGTTCGGTTATTTCGCCTGCGATGGGATTGAGCATTATCTCTTTTACTTTTTCAGGGTCGTTCGTTTGTCCCAGTGCCCAGCCTAGTTTCACATACGCTACTTCGGGAAGCATATTGGCAGCGGGTATTACCCCAAGCTCCATTATCTCTCTTCCGGTTTCATAAACGTACATCTGAACGTATCCCCACAGGGTCTGTACGGTCATATATACCGCGACACCTTTTTCATTCGCCCTCTTAAGTGCGGGATACATCGGCCTGTTAACGTGTCCTAACCCCGTGCCCGCTATAATTATTCCTTTGTAGCCATTGTCTACAAGCGAGTCGATGATGTCGGGATGCATATTGGGGTAGTAGTAAACGATCGATACTTTCTCTTCGAAAACGGGATTCACTATTACGTCTTTGTCGTCTCTTCTTCTTTTGTAGTCTTCGCGAAGGGGAGTGATCTCTGTGCGGCTAACTTTGGCGATCGGTATATCCCCTATGGTCCTGAAGGTTGAACGGTAGCTTGAGTGCATTTTTCTTACACGCGTGCCTCTGTGCAGCAGTCCGTATACATCGCTGGTGGGACCAAACATACATACCATCGTTTCTGCAATGTCACTCTCTGCCGCCGTCTTTACGCTGTGTATCAGGTTAAGCGCCGCGTCTGATGAAGGCCTGTCGCTTGATCTCTGCGATCCTACCATCACTATCGGTACGGGCGAGTTCTGAACCATAAACGACAGCACTGCCGCTGTGTGATGCATCGTGTCTGTTCCGTGTCCAATTACGATTCCGTGCACGCCTTTCTCGATCTCTTTCCCGATGGCTTCTGCGAGTCCTTTCCACTGGTCGGGACCCATATTCTCTGAGAACACTCCGTACAGTTTCTCCGTTTCCAGGTTGCAGTAGTCTGCCAGCTCCGGTACCGATCCGTAAAGTTCACCCGGCGAGAAAGCGGGAATAACAGCGCCGGTTCTGTAGTCGAGACGGCTTGCTATCGTGCCCCCGGTTCCGAGCAGCTTTACTCTCGGCTTGTTCGGTTCGTAAGGAAAATCTTTTTCGGGTATCTTATAGTGAGCTTCTTTTCTGCTGTGTACTTTTATGTCTGTAACTTTTTTTGCCGCGATGCCGATGTTGTAGCCGACAGGGATCTTGAGTACTATGTGCAGATCGTCGGCAGTTTCGGAGCGGGGGAGTATGATCCCGTTGTAGATTCCGTCGTCGGTTTTTATATCAACATTGCTCCATACCAGTGCATCGAACTTCTTTAATGTTTCAAGCGCTTCACCGCGGTAGCCTTTATAATCGCCATTATTATCAGCCAATTTATGCATTCTCCTTTTCAGCATTATTAGTAAGAGAATTTTCTTTGTTATAGATGTAGTTCAGCACAACATCGCCGGGGATCCTTCCCCTCAGCTTTTCCATCGCTAATCCCATCATTACCTTTGTGCTGTTTTCATTTTTGTAAAGCTTAACTTTCTTCAGCCCGGTCTTCGATTCTTTTACTGCCTTATCCATTTCGTTATCGGTGCATGGATCCGGAAGCAGTCCATCAAAGAAAACACCCAGGGCAATTACGTTTTCCAGCAGCGGGAGAATTCCATCGCGCGTGATCTTTCCGTCCCTGTAAGCCTGAAGGATCTCCGATAAACTTTCTTCGTTAAGGATATCTGTATCGTAACCCTTCTTTCTTAAGCGCTTGAGGAACTGGATCAGCATAACAGCCGCGAACGTAGGGTTGATGTTCCATTCATTAACAGCTCTCTTGAAAAGCTCCGCGTAGGGAGAGATCGAAAGCTCCGCGATTGTATCATCGGGGATTTTTAATTCCTTATACCACTTTTCTCTTACCCAGAAATGTTCGGGAAGCCAGCTTTTAATTCTTTGTATTGTTTCGTCAGGTATCTGCTTCGGGGGAAGGTCTGTATCGGGATACATCCTGTCGGCGCCCGGCAGTATTCTTTCGAATCCGTTGGTGCCGTCGCTCAGTGCCTGTCTTGTTTCAGAAGGGATCCCGATCGTTGCTTCTTTTGCGCGGATGATAATTTCATTTACAGCGGTTGCCGTGTCTTCTTCGCTTCCCCACACAATTACCATCGTGTCGTCCTCTTTCGCGCCCGTGGCTTTCCTTACTTTCTGCCATTCGGATGAGGTTATGGTATCGCCCTTGCTGTCGGAATGGATCATATTAGGAATAGTAGTTAAGCAGCCGATCACACGCACTCTGTCGGATATTTCTTTAGAAAAATATGTGTTGGTCTGAGTCTGCCAGTGAAGGAGTTCTAGAAATCCTTTAAGTACCACGCACTTTAGTACGGCGCCGTTTTCCAGTGCGCTTTTAATCGGGATGTAGTGAGGTTTCTTCAACACGCCGGTTATGTCGTGCCGTTCAGCCTGGAAGGTCTCTTCAGTGATCCCTCTTCTTTTTAATTCTTCGCGGAGACGCAGCAGGTTCCACTGGCGCTGGGCCTCGTTATAAGTAAGCAGGGGAATATCATTTATCTGAGGTACGCCTTTGATCTCAACACGCGTTCCGCCCGTAACGCTTACGTTTACATCTTCTCTGGCTGCGCCCATTCCGCGGCGTACGCGGTTTGTACTGCGAACCATCTTGCTGCAGAGGCGGGCGACTTCGGCGACTTCACGGGGTGTGCGCATATCAGGACCCGTAACCGTCTCGATCAGCGGCATTCCCAGTCGGTCGGTCAGATAAACTCTTTCGTGTCCTACATCCGCTACTTCGCGGCATGAATCTTCTTCAATCGACATCTGCACTATCTTTACTTCGCGGTCCTTATATGGGATCTTTCCGTTAAGCGCGTAAATCGCGGTGCGCTGAAAGCCTGTCGGGATGCTTCCGTCGAGGTACTGCTTCCTTGCGATATGCAGCTCGTCAACAAGACTGCAGTCGAACAGCATTCCTATGCCAAGTGCAATTTCCAATGCGTCTTCGTTTATCAGAAAAGGGGGAGTATCGTCCATCTCATATGTGCAGACGGTTTCCCGGTTTATCCGGTATACAATTTCTTTTTTTGTTTTGAATTCCATCAGTGCGGTGCCGTCGTATACGCCAAGTTCGCTGAGCGTAGGGCGCATATGCCTTAGAATCTCCGCATCGTAGTGCCTGCTGTATTTCCCGGCGGGACAGCGGCAGAAAAGCTTTTTATCTGTGAGCAGCTGCTGATGAATTTCTATTCCGGATTTGAAGCCGACCGTTGCATAATCGTCATCGGTCATTTGTGAGAAGGGTTTGAATATAAAGTCGTACATAAACAGGAGAATTGAATAATATTATCAAAAAGTTGAGTAAGAAATATACACAGATTGCCGGAATTAAGGTAAGGTAAAAGGCAATAATCACATTATTGTATCTATCGCTAAACTCTGTTAGGTTTTAGATATTCTTCAAAACTTCACTTTTGTTTAACAACTGATGACCTTCAAAAACGGTCAGGATATCGATCTCTGATTCCCGCCGAAAGTATACAATCCTATAGTTTTTATATAGAATTTCTCTTATGGACTCGATCGATAATTCTGGTACTACTCTTCCGCGGTTTGGATTGGCAGGGATTTTTTCTGCGATAGAAATTAATTTATTAATGAACTCTACCGCTTTTTGAGGATCATCTTTGGCAATATACTCTTCTATTTCCTGAAGCCGGATTGACGCTTCTTTCGTCCAGTATAGTTTCATTTATGTGATTTTGTTCTGGCTTTTCCCAGTTCCTTTTTTAATTCTGAGGTGGAGAGACGCTTTCCCTTTTCGGAATCCTCTAGTCCCCGTGAGATGGATTCAATAAATAATTTTGTCTGACGAAGTTCATCAAACTCTGAGGGTGAAATGAGCACTCCTGCGGGTTTTCCGTTTTGTGTAATGATCAAAGAACTTTTTTTCTCCTGAATTTCCTTAAGATACTTAGCCAGTCCCGCCTTGAACTGGCCCACCGGAATAATATCACTTGAAATATTGATTTCTCTCATAATGTAGTCCTTTCGTGTCGTAATTCAGGTCATAATATAGTCCTTTATTTCGTCCACATCAAGGGTGCATTCAGACTTAAACTTCTAAAATCTAATAACTATTCCTGCTCGTGTAAGCTCCCGGCAAGCCGTAAGTATCAAAGGGAGCAGCGAAACTATGTCGCTGCTCCTTAAAGAAAAATGTTATTGTTATTTCTGGGTTACCTGGAATTTTGCGAGGAGGTTTTTAACCGCGTCTTTGTGAACCAGGAAGTCCATCATCTTCAGTTTTACGTAGTCTTCCCTGAAGAAGTAATAGCCCTTGGGATCCAGGTTTCTTGAGCCCGAACCGGAATCTTTAATCAGGTACCACATTACACCATCTTTGTTAGTGTAGCCTACCATATGAATTCCGTGATCGTCGGTTGTAGTTTTGTTGTTGAACCTGAATTCTCTTGCGTTCTCATCGATGTACTGAGCAGGAATATCGAACGACGGCACGATTGCAACTTTATGCCATGCATCGTAACCGGGTTCTGATACGTCTCCGCCTATGGACATCGTGTAGCCGTTCTTTATAGCACTGTTGAGTGCATCCATAAAATCATTGAGCGGAACGTTGTAGTAGTCGGCGTTGTGCCACCAGTTGTCCGGCACTTCATATTCTACCTGCTGCCAGTAAGGCTTCTGCATATATGAAAGTACGTCAACATAATCATCAGGATTGAGTTTCAGGTAATCTGAAAGGTATTCCTTTGGTGTGTATGTTTTGCCTTCAACTGTAACCTGTGTAGGAGGAACGCCGAGGTAATGGTTCAAAATCGATTTAATAACTCTTACAACTTCATCCTCATCCCATGCATTGGTTTCCTTCACATTGTTGAGGTAGGTCCTCATTTCCTCGATCATCAGACTGTGATCAGGGAATTTCTGATCGGGAAGCATACGACCATAACTTTCTTCAGGAACGGCACCGTACATCTTATAAATTCTCTTAACGGCGTTGGCTTCGGATCCTTCATCAAAGAGTGAGTTTCCGCGTTCTTTAACAAATCCTTTAGCTTTCTCAACATACTCCCAGTAAACGGTGAATATTTCGGAGAGTTTAACTTTCTTGTGCTGCTGGCGGTAAACTTCAGATTCGAAGAATGAAGTTGTTGAGAATGACCAGCAGGTTCCTGTCTGCCCCTGTGACACTGGATCGTTGTACCAGTATCTGGTGAATTCATCGATTGATTTGGGAGCATTGAGATTGCTCATATCAACCCTGAATTGCTTTTTCTCTTTCTTTTCGGGATTGTTGTATTCTTTAACGGCTTGTTTGATCTCATCGTAGAATCCTTTTCTAGGTTCTACAAAGATCCCCTTATCCTTTTCAACCTGAGCCAATGTACTTACAAAAGGAGCAGAGAACATCAGGCAGGTTAAAATAAGAATTGAGTATTTCATTGGTGTGTCCTTACTACAATATTGAACAGAAAAATTAACGATAAAATTTAGTCAAAATCAGAATCATTTTTAAGCCAAAAAGTTAAAAATGGCTGAAGCCGGGGATGAGCGGGATATACAGTCTATGTCCGTTGACTAAAGTCAACGGTAATATTGCCGTCGGTTTCACTTTGCCGTCGGTTTTAACCGACGGATAAAATAGTCTCAACCGACGGCAATAAATTAATAAGAGATGTCGCTGACTTCAATCAGTTCCGCTTCCTGGTCTTTAGCCTTGAGGAACTCAACGAACTCAGGATTGAAATATTTCTGATGATTTCTTTCGTACTCTCTCAATAGGTTCTCAAGCTCCTTGTGGGGAAGCGATGATTTCATATAATTGAGACGTTCTTTGTCATCAAAAATTTTGTAGTAGAAGATTTGTTTGTCTGTCATTTTGTATCTCACCTGTTATTGGTTCAATTTTAAGCTAAAATTCTTTCCGCGTGAAGTATATCGTTGAATAAACCATCTTTAATTGATTCTGCATTCTTCCTTGCGTTGGCAAGTGAATATAAGATATACCTGTTAGCCGTAAAAACTTTCTCAGGTTCAATCTCCGCCTGATCGAGCAGAAGGTAACCTACAACGAGGTAGGTGTAAAGTTCAAGCAGATCTTTTGCCGCTACATCCTGGAATGCCGGATCTTTTTTGTCGGCTACGTATTTCAGACAGTCTTTCAGGATCTCTCTGATTTCTATTAAGTGAAAACGAAGCGGGTCAACGCCTCCTTTGTATTCTTTCTTTTCCTTCTCATTGAATCTGTAGCCAAGCACATCGTTTATTACTCCCCCTATGGCCGCAACAACCTGCAGCTGCGAGGTACCTTCGTAAATATTCGTGATCCTGGCGTCTCTTGCCAGCCGCTCTATCTTAAATTCTTTCATATAGCCTGTGCCGCCATGTATCTGCAGGGCATCGTAGGTAATTTTGTTGGCCGACTCAGTAAGCACCAGCTTGCACATCGGGGTAAGGAGGTTCGTTTCTTTTATAAGCTGCTTAAGTCTGAAGTTTTCTTCCTGAGTGCTTTTTCCTTCCTCTTTCATCTTTTCGATCTGCATTTCAAGCACTTCTTTTCTGTCGACGCTTTTAGCGGCTTCGTAAAGCAGGGCGCGATTGGCTTCAATAAGAGTTCTCATATCAATTAAAATATTTGAAACGACAGGGATGTTGATGATAGGCTTACCGAACTGCTCTCTTTCGCGGGCATACTTAACTGCCATTTCATAGGCTGCCTGTGAGATTCCCATTGCCTGGGCGGAAACTCCCATTCTTGCGCGGAACATCAGTTCGAATACGTATTTTATCAGTCCGAATCTCCTTGTTCCTATAAGCTGTGCGGGTGTATCGTTAAACTGAAGTTCACAGGTAGGGGAGCCGTGGATGCCGAGCTTATGCTCAATCCTTCTTACTCTTACTGTTTCATCTCCGTAGCAGACGAACATACTTAAGCCGCGGCCGTCCTTTGTGCCCGGTTCGGTTCTGGCAAGTACAAGCAGTATATCGCCGTTTCCGTTCGTTATAAATCTTTTAACACCTTTAAGGAACCATTGTCCTTTTTCATTCTGGTAGGCATGAAGCTTTACCGCCTGAAGGTCGGAGCCTGCATCCGGTTCGGTAAGTGCCATTGCTCCGGTATATTTTCCTGAGCAGAAGCCGGGGAGAAATTCCTGACGCTGATCCTCATTCCCGAATTTCCTGATCGTATCGGCAATGTCCTGCAGTCCGAACAGGTTCATCAGAGATGCATCGGCGCGGGAGACAATTTCAATTGACATTATGTATATCATAAAAGGAGAATTCAGTCCGCCGTACTTCCTGGGGAAGATCAGTCCCATAAGATCGGCCTGCGACAATCTTTTCAGGTTCTCCTGAGTTCCTTTAGCGTAGCTTACTTTACCGTCATTAAGTACAGCACCTTCTTCATCAACATCGGCAGCGCGCTCTGCAATAAAATTACCGGCAATGTCGCCTGCGATCTCAAGGAGCTTCCTGTAATTTTCAACTGCGTCATCATAGTCGACCGGTGCATAACGGAATTCCTTCGCCTGCGTGTAATCGTCTTCGAGGACATCAACGATATCCTGTATATTCAGATTATTAAAATGGAATTGCAGATCGCTGTTCTCGGTGAAATAGTTTGGCATAGTAAAACCTTACTTCAATTTATTTTTATATGCTTCAATGAAAGCGGGAATAACTTCGGTCGCGTCGCCGACAATCCCGTAATGACTTATATCGAATATCGGCGCTTCGGGATCGGTGTTTATTGCGATGATCTTCTGCGACTCCTGCATACCTGCCCTGTGCTGGATCGCTCCCGAAATCCCTACCGCGATATAAAGCTTGGGACGAACGGTAACGCCTGTCTGTCCTACCTGCCTGTCGGGCGTAACAAAACCCGCATCAACAGCAGCACGGCTTCCGGCAATCTCGGCGCCGATTGTATGCGCCAGTTCTTCAATCAGCTTGAAGTTTTCTTTCGTACCCAGTCCGTAGCCTCCTGCAACAATTATCGGCGATGCCTTCAGGTTTACCCTATTCTCTTCACGGTGCTGCTCGATTATTCTTACAAGCTCGTCAGCAGGATCGGGTGTGAAGTCAACTTTCGTTATTTTTTCGGGATTAGGCTTCTGAAGGGGAGTAAGTTCCATCACGCCTTCCCTTACAGTAGCCATCTGAACCGGTACATCGGGAGTAATAATTGTGGCAATAATGTTCCCGCCGAAAGCAGGACGTATCTGCAGAAGAAGCTTCGGAAAGTTTTCCTTCAGGTATGTTACATCTGATATCTGCAGATCAGTACAATCGGCCGTCAGACCGCTTTTCGTATGAGAGGCAACTCTCGGTGCAAGGTCACGGCCGATTACAGTGGCTCCAAATAAAACTATTCTCGGGGTGTTCTCTTCAATAAGCTTTGTTAAAATCCGGCTGTAAGGAATCGTTCTGAAATACTTAAGCGACGGATGGTCAACCAGCAGCGCTTCATCGGCACCGTAACGGAAGGTTTCCTTTGCAATTCCTTCTGCTTTATCACCGATCACGACGGCCTTAACTACCGCATCCATTGTTCCTGCCAGCTTGTGGGCCTTGCATAGAAGCTCAAAGCTCACGTCGGCCGGTTTGCCGTCACGTTGTTCAACAAAAACCCAGACTTCATTCGAAAATTTCATATGATGATTCCTTTAACCAAAAATATGATCTGTCATTAGTTGTTCTATCAGTCCCGACAAAGCTGTCTTTGTAGGCTCAACCTTTGTCTGATTTCCTCCCGCCAGAACAACCGATTCAACCTTAAATACTTTAGTGGGAGAACCCTTAATACCGCAGCGTTCGGCGTCGACATCAAGGTCGTCGGTGGTGAGTGTTTTTATCAGCAGTTCTTTTTCCTCATATTCATGCACCAGCTTATCGATATACAGCAATGAATTATCTTCAGTCATTTTCTCAAGATCCATAAGCGATTTTGCACCCTTGAAAGCCATAACGCGTTTGGCGCTGAAAGGGCGGGGATCAACAGCATCTTTAACTACTGTAATAAGCACAGGCATCGAACTTTCAACTATCTCATAACCGCCGTCGATCTTACGTTTAATCACTATTGCGTCGCGTTTAACATCTATCAGCTCTTCTGCATAGGTGATCTGGGGGATCCCGAGCTTCTCGGCTGTCTGAGGTCCCACCTGTGCGGTATCACCGTCAATTGCCTGCCTTCCGGCAAAAATGAAATTGTAATTCCCGATCTTTTTTACTGCCTCGGAAAGTACGTAGGATGTTGCAAGCGTATCGGCACCGGCAAATTTCCTGTCGGTTATCAGGTAAGCTTCATCTGCACCCATGTAGAGACATTCGCGGAGAGTATCGGAGGCGCGCGGGGGTCCCATTGTTACGGCAGTTACTTTTCCGCCGAACTTCTCTTTTATCTGCAGGGCAAGTTCAAGGGCTACTTTATCTTCAAAATTAAATATGGCGGGCAGCTTTGAACGGTTAACGGTTCCGTCATCTTTCATTACCTTCCCGGAGATGTTTGCGGTGTCCGGGACCTGTTTAACCAGGACTATGGAATTGTACATAAATCCCTTCCGATTTTATTATGCGATACGAGGCAATTGCCAGAATTGAATCTGCAGGACAAATAACATTCCAGAATGGATTTATAAACGATAAATTGCATTTTCGCCTCTTTACAGGGGGCAGTTGCCATAAATTAGAAAGGGAAATTTTCGTTATTCTAAATATTGAGAAGAGGGAGGGAAAATTGGAAATTGAAGATTGAAGATTGAAAATTGAAAATTTAGTACAAATCATGGGACATCTAATTAAAAATTCATTGGGATTTTACTTATTTTTAAGCTATTCAAAAATTGAAATATTTATATGAGTGCTGTAGAGCGGGAAAACAGGAAGAACAGGAAATACAAGAAGTATGCTGCTTATTCCATAATCATTTTATGTCTTTACATATTTTTCCTTTGTACAAACGGTTTTGTTGCCGAAATAACGGGTAATTACAAAACTCTGTTATTCGACTGGCTGGGAAAAACCAATAAATGGAGCGGTTCTTACGGATCGGAATCCCTGGTTGGAAGTATGGATGTATTGTCTTCTTTCGCCAGCAGGTTATTTGTTTCTTTATTCTCAGTTTTTTTCGGCGGATATCTTTTTATCCGGAAAAAATACAGAACGCTCTATACGTATTTCTTTGTCGTAATCGGGGCGGGCTTTTTTCATGTATTCCTGAAAAATTACTTCGGCGGAGAGCCATGGAATAACTGGTTTAATCTGTTTGACATAGACGACAAATCCTTTCCCAGCGGCCACGCTTTAATGTCGGTTGTATTTTATTTTACAATGGCACGATTCATTTACCGGGCCAAACCGGAGAGAAAAATAAATCATTATGTAACGACGATTGCTTTTTTACTAAGCATCGCTATAGGTATTGCGCAGATAATCAGGGGAGCTCATTCACCAAATGATATAATTGCGGGATGGTCGATGGGATTTGTATGGATATCAGCCGCCTGGCTGCTGGATCATTATATCAGAAAGCAGATTTATATCCGCCGTCATTCAGAAAAGGCCGAATAATCAGAATCCCAATAAATTTTTAATTTCTCCTGAAATCGAATACACTCTGAAGCGTCCGTCTGCAGTCTTCACAGTAAACTCTTCCTTTAATATCTACCTCTTCAATCTCCGCGGATGCATGCATTACGCACTCCCAGTTGCTGCAGTGAAGCAGTCCGAAATTATGACCCAGCTCGTGAAGTATTTCTTTGATGGTCCTTTCAAACAGAAGTTCATCATCAGTTCTGCCGGTATAGAATTCTTCATGCAGTCTGCAGAGCGATACAATGGAATGCTTGCCGTTAAGCTGAGCCTCGCCGAAGACATAAGTGAATACGGGAATATAAAGATCGAAATCAACAAGAATTACAACTTTTCCCTGAAGATGATCGGTATGTTTCAGGGCATCTGCGATGATCTGGGTAGAATAGTACTGTCTGCGGTCGGAAGAATAAGCTTTTCTCAGATCCAGATTTAGGTCCACAATTTTGATATCAACAAGCAGGATCTTTTTAAGTTCTCCGATAATTCTTTGCAGCAGTTCCTTATTCGAAAAATTGACAGGCGCTATACAAATGTCCCGCATTACGGTTTTCTCTGAAGACCATATTTAGTTATTTTGTTATAGAGTGTCACCCTGTCAATTTTAAGGGCCTCGGCACTTTTTGAAATATTCCAGTTCATTTCGTTCAGCACGAGAGCGATGTGTCTTTTTTCCATTGCGGCAATGCTCTTGTCATCTTTATCGTAATGATTATTGGAACTTACCTGGAAGGGGAGATCCTTAACATCGATAACATTTGTCTTGCTCACAACCACTGCACGCTCAATGGCATTCTCAAGCTCGCGTACGTTTCCGGGCCAGTTGTACTTAACAAGGAAGTCCATCGCCTCGGAAGAAATAGTATCCTTCTTCTTATTCATAGCGGTGGAGAATTTTTTCAGGAAGTAATAGGCAAGAAGGGGAATATCCTCAATTCTCTCACGCAGCGGCGGAATAAGAATAGTGAAAACATCCAGTCTGTAATAAAGATCTTCTCTGAACTTGCCCTGTTTAACAAGATCTTCCAGAGGTTCGTTGGTGGCGGCAATTACCCTGAAGTCGCTCTTTATAGATTCATTTCCGCCCACCCGGGTAAACTGCTTTGTTTCAATAACGCGGAGAAGTTCCACCTGCATTTTGGCAGAAACAGTACCGATCTCATCGAGGAAAATCGTACCGCCGTTGGCCATCTCAAATTTGCCTTTACGCTTGTAGTGTGCTCCGGTGAAGGCGCCCTTCTCGTGTCCGAATAGTTCGCTTTCTAGCAGCGACTCGGCCAGTGCTCCGCAGTTAACTGTGATGATAGGGAAATATTTTCTCTTGCTGTTTATATGGATGGCTTTGGCCACCAGCTCTTTACCCGTACCGCTGTCGCCTCTGATCATAACGGTTGTGTCCGTCTGGGAAACAGTATTGATTAGAGAGAAGATCTTCTTTATCTCTGCGCTCTCGCCAATCAGGTTATCGGGTTTTATAATCTCGTCGATATTCTCTTTGAGGGCATCGTTCTCCGACTTAAGTGTTTTCTGATTGAGCGCATTCTCAAGTATATGAGAAAGTTCATCGGGATCGACAGGTTTGGTAATGTAATCATACGCTCCGTCTTTAAGTGCTTTAATGGCAGAGGGAACCGAAGCAAAGGCCGTAATGAGGATAACAATTACCGAAGGATCGAATTCTTTAACTTTCGTAAGAAGCTCAAGTCCGCTCATACCCGGCATCTTCATATCTACAAGCAGTATATCATACTTTCCTTTTTCAAAGTGCTTGAGTGCTATCTCACCACTGTCGGCTGTTTCAACATCATAGCCGTCTTCTTCAAACCAGTGTTTTAATGACTGCCGGACGATTAATTCGTCGTCGACTACTAATAGATTAGCTTTGGGTTTCATGGTTCACTTCTCTGGTAATTTTCTTAATTGGTAAAGTTATTTTAAAGGTGGTGCCTGCTTCCGAAGTATTTTCAACCTGTATCTTCCCATAATGCTGTTTAACTATTCCGTATGCAACCGCCAGTCCCAGCCCCGTTCCTTTATTGTCATTCTTGGTTGAATAAAATGGTTCGAAAATATTAGGCAGATCTTTTTCTGCAATTCCTTTCCCCTGATCGATTATCCGGATGACTGCGTTTTCATTTTCGGTTTCGAGCTCCACTTTCAGGGTCTGCCCTTCATTCATAGCTTCGATGGCGTTTATCAGAATTGCTATCAGGGCCTGTTCGATCTTCTGTGAATCGCATTCAATCGACAGATCCTCAGTTTTATAGTCTCTTACAAGATGGATGCGGTTTATTTCAAGGTGATGATTTATAAGCACAAGACTCTTGTCAATTATCTTAGCAAGGTCGTTCTCGGTAAACTTGCCTTCATCCTTATGCGAAAAGAGGAGAAGATCCTTAACGATCTTTCCGCAGCGGGCCGATTCATCGGATATAAGGGTGAGGAATTCTATAATATCCTTAAACTCGCCATCGGTGCTCAGCTTACTGAGTTTCTTTGAGATCAGCTTACTGTAAGTAAGTATTCCTTCAAGAGGATTGTTCAGTTCATGCGCAACCGTAGCAGAGAGTTTACCTAAAGAGGCAAGCTTCTCTATCTGGGTGATCTGTTCATATATCTTCTTAAGCTCTTCGTTCTTCTCTTCAACTTTAAGGTTCAGCGTCTCCGACCATTCCTTGATCTCTTTATAAGCCGTGTTAAGACGGGATGACATATAATTAAACTCATTTCCCACCTGGGCAAGTTCGCCTTTCGAATTTATATCGATCTTATAATCAAGGTTGCCGTTCGATATTTCCTCAATGCCTCTAGATATCCTCGTCAGGGGCCGGTTTACAAGGATCACTATGAAAAGTACACTGAAGCCGGAGATCAGAACCACAAGAATTACTGCATTGGTAATGATGCTGCGTGTGTTCGATTCAATAATATTGTTCATTGCTTCGGTGGACACAATAACATCAAGGACTCCCAGAATGTTCTTATCTGCGGGATGCTCGTGGCAGGCGCCGTTGCTGCAGTCGGGTTCATTCTTTATCGGATTTATCAATCCCAGCACATTCTTGCCTTTTTCAAACGTGAACTCTCTTATCATTTCGTTCTGCGGCAGGTTGGTGGGAAGGGTCGGGCGCGAATGGCATAACGAGCACGCCTCGCTGTTGGTATCTACAGTTTTGTTTATCTCAGTTGAATCAGTAGAATAGCTGATCCGGCCCTGTTTATTGTATATCCTTATTTTTTCAACGCCGACTTCCTTACCTATCGTATTGATAATCTCATAGATGTCCTGGCGGCGGTTCAGGAGCATACTGTAACGTGTTGATTTTTTAATCACATCACTGATGTTATAGGCATTTTGTGAGGACGCTTCGGTCAGGTCTTTCTTGAGAACAGAAAGTGTATAATAAGTATACACTGCTAAATTTATCAACAGTATACTTAAAATGATGAGGGTAAGCTTTACACTTAACCTATTTATGAATGAGGGACGCATAATCTCCCCGAATCTCCCCAAAAAATATATACTCAAACGTAACCAACAAAAAGATCATTATCAAGAGAAATAGTTGAATATATCAACAGTTTGGATCATCCCTCATTAGCAAAGAGCGAATCAAGGAATTGTTTATACTTTTTAATACCTGTTACCTGGTAAAGAAACTTTACCTTTATTCCTCCATCATTCATCCTGGCGCCTAAAAATGAGTATTCATTCTGAAATTCCTGCAATTTCAGACCAAGACCCTCAATTTTCTGCATATAATCATCTTCACTCATACGGCAGCCTTCAATTTCCTCAGGGTCAGCATCAACCAGGCTAAGCCAGGAATTCACCCTGAAGTCATCTATATTGTGTTTTAATTTGTCAACAATCGAAAAACTGACAGGGGAAAGCACCTCAGCCTCCCCCCATTCTCCCCATAATTTCAATAATGTATTACCTTTTTTAATACCTGAACCGGACGACTCAAACTCATATTCTTTCAGATTATCGAGGAAAAGATAGACTGATTTATCGAGTCCCAGGTAGTAGGTTTTGTCGAACAGCTTCTTAAGCACTATACTGTTATTAAGGTAATAGTAGCCCGGCGAGTAGCTGATCGACCTGAGCAAGTCAATCTTCCGATCGATAATATTCTTCCCGGAATCGTCCTGACCGTTGAGGTCTTTTGCGGATGTTCCGGGATTAATATTCCTCATAATCTTATCGAACACGCAGTTATCGCAGTCGAAGTTTTTATCGCACAGCTTATACTCTACGGTATTTGAACTCATCCATATACACTTCATTGAGTCATAATTAATCGGTTCAGATCGTTTATTTTTAGGCATTTGGAGTTCTCCAAATTAATTTTTTCATTTTCATTTCAATGTTCAACGGACACTGGCTGAAATACCGGGAAAAATTTAGTAATTAGCCTGAATGCCCACATTCCAAGAACAACAAGCATCAGGGTAATACTAATCTCATTAAAGCTCGGGAAGTAATGCAGTCCTGCCTCTGCTGATACGGAGGTGATTGCTACGTTCATCCGGTTAAGGATGAATCCGGCGATAATAAGGACAGTAGCTATATAGAGCCATTTCCGGTTCTCTCTGATTTTTTTCTGGATCAGCAGACCGAAAGGAACAAGCACTCCTGCCAGCACTTCAAGGTAGAAGAGAAGCGACTTTTCATTGATAGCAAGCAGTGCAGAGATATGTCCCGATGTAGATCAGGTCTGTAAGCTTCAGGACAAATCCTATCATAAGAATGCTCACGCTCAGCAGTCCCGCCAGCGATAAGAGATCCATCTCCAGCTCACGGTTAAAAGCACGGGCACTGAGGAACGATTCGAAAATAACCATCGCAAATCCCACTCCTACCGCAGACAGGAAGAAGAACACCGGCAGGTAGGGGGAGTACCAGATGGGACTCATCTTTGTCGGGAGAATAAGGAATAAAGATCCCAGCGATGACTGATGAAGTGTAGAGAGCAGCACGCCGAGAACCATAATAGGAATGCTCACTCTTCTGATTATCCGCAGCAGCCTCGCCCACTTGAATTTTTCCAGCGCCATCGGAATGAATTCAAGAAACAGAACTGTTGTATATAACATTACACACCAGGCTACCTCAAACATAACTGAATTGGGGTTCCACATAATAAGGGCATGCCAGATGTTATAAGGTTTGCCAAGGTCGTACATCAATCCGAATACAACAAGCAGGTATCCGAGAAAAGCTGTAAGTATTGCCGGGCGGGTAAGCGCCTTAAACTTTTCAATATTAAAAATGTGGGTAACCGCGCAGAGGGTGAATCCGCCTGCTGCAAGTCCCACACCGCAAAGAATATCAAAACCGATCCACAATCCCCAGGGATATGAATCACTGAGGTTTGTTGCTGATTGTAATCCACCTGTAAATCTCAAGTAAGTTGAGTAAAGACCGGTGATAACAATGACAGATGCAACAGCCCTCCAGAATGTTATTTTTGGCAGATTAAATGTTTTCATTGTTATCTTTTTCCTTTTTGTTTAACATTTTATTTTCTTTTGCGATCTCGTTTTTACGCCTGGTAAGCCAGTACATACCTCCCAGGAATACAGAACCGACCGATACTACTGTCGGTATTTTTTCCAGGGCGCGCATCGTATAATTCGGCAGCGGCTCCGACTGCAGTTCCGGGAATCCCAGCTGATCGAACGGAACAGGGGAGAGTACAAGCACGCTCGTACCGCCTGCTTCTGTTAGTCCGTATACTTCCGGGTAATATGTATCGGGATCTTCGGCAATTCTTTTCTTTGCCTCTGCGATCATCTCGTCCCTGTCGCCGAATATCGTTGCCCCTGCGGGACATGCTTCTGCACAGGCTGTCTGTTCGCCTCTTGAAACTCTGTCGTAGCACATAATGCATTTGCGTACGCGCGGGTTCGTCTTATTCCATTCATATCTCGGAACTTTGTGAGGGCAGGCCTGCATACAGTAGCGGCAGCCGAGACATTTATCGGGATCGTAAATAACAGGACCCAGTTCTGTTTTTTCCATTGCCCCAACGGGACAAACGGATACGCAGGTGGGATCAACACAATGCATACACATTTTTCTTGAGTATGTATCTCCGTATTCTTCAACAACTGTATAAGTGTTCGCGGAAAGGTGATCTTTTAAGAAATCATCGTTTGTCTCTGCAAGTTTATTCTGTTCCTTACAAGCCTCATAACAGGATCCGCAGCCAACACACATGGTTGCATCGAACAATATTGCTTTCTGTTTCTGCATTTGGTCCCCCTACATCTGTAAAAATTCTTTTTCGAAATCCTTAACACCTTCATCGGATACCAGAGAAAGTGCACCTTCAACTACGTTACCGCCGTCCTGCATTGTTACTCCTGCGAGTTCAGGTTTTACGGTATGTGTCCCGAGAAATTCACGGAGACGTTTGAACTCTTTTTTCATCCAGTTCTTTACTTCGTTCCCCGAGAACAGCTGATATTTGCTTATCTCGTATTCGGGAGCCAGCATCAGGATGCTCCAGTCATCTCCGTACGGATCGTTAATTTTCTTCCCGAGAATTTTGGGATTCGTGAACTTAACTTCGCCGTCAACCGGTGATCTGAATTTGAAATTTCTTCCGTAGGAAACTCCTTCAAAGATCACTTCACCTTTCTTTATTGAGGTTCCTGGTTCTGCAATCTTTGATACTGAAAAGTTTCCGAGTGATTTAATTATAAAGTCGTCAACCCCGACCTTGATAAGGCCGTATTCATTTTTCTTTGCCCAGGTGTGTCCTTTCGATATAAAGATGTCGCCCGGTACAGAAAGTGTGCTAAGGTCGAATACTAGCCTTTCTGCCAGGAATGAGCTCGGCTGGAATGCCGGATGAGTCTTCTTCTGTGCCCTTAATACAAGGAAATCAATTAGGATGAAGAAGATAAACGTAAATACTACAAATAATGCGACCATTATGTTTTCCTCTCTGTTTTGAAGTTTATCGCACTATTAGTAGGGCAAAAGGAGTGCCGGAGAAAATACTGTGATTTTATAGGGGCTTTAACTCTTTTAATAATATAGAGTTATGAGAACAACACTTACCTGATGTTAGAAAATTTAAACACCTCGAGTGTTGATATATTCAATAGTGTAAAATGGAATGTTTTAGGTAAACGCACTTTAATGCGGTATTATTCAATATTTGAGTGTTGAATTATTCAATTCGGGTTTGATTAAATATTCAACAGTTTTGCCTGCCGGAAACACTGAAATCTGACTATTTTAGTTATTCCCCACCACCGCCTGCACTTTCACCTCTCCGGCCGACTTAAAGAACAGCGATACATTTTCGGTCTGTCCTGCTGATACATCCCGCTTCAGATTCATTACCATTACATGATAGCTTCCGGGTTTGAACACAACCGAATCGTGCGGGGCAACAACCAGGTGCTTAACGGGACGCATACCCATCATATCGTCTTTCTTGTAAGTCTCATGGATCTGAACATCATCAGAAATATCAGACGAGGCTTTGTACAATGTATCCGGCTGATCGCCGCTGTTAACAACCGTGCAGTAAAAAGCAGTATTAAAGGATTCGGGAGCGGGCCGCATCCACGAGTTCGTAACTTTGATCTGTTCTCCCCCCAGTAAAAAAATAAATGCGAGTAATAAAAGATATTTCATTTAACTTCCTTTATAAAAGACTTTTAATATCATTTGCCATTTCAGCAGGATCTGCTGCACTTCCCCTGTAGTTTTTTCTGAGATTTCCATCCTGGTCAACCAGCGATATCCTGTCGGTATGTATCATAAAATATGAAGGTTCGCCTTTGTCGTTGTAGGTGGTATCGTCGGGAAAGGCCTTTACATTAAATAATTTCATTACCGGATCGATATTATCTCTGCTGCCGGTAAGGAGCTCCCAATCGTTCATATCCATATTCCGTACTTCGGCATACTTTGTCAGCACAGATGGAGTATCTCTTTCAGGATCAAATGAAATGAGAATGAACCTGACGTCCTTGAGATCATCTTTGCTTAACTGTTCTTCCGCAAGCATCATATTATGGGTGGTCATAGGACAAATATCGGGACAGTGAGTATAGATAAAGCCTATCAGCGCTACCTTGTCCTTTATAACCTCGGGATAAACAACCTGTGTGCTGTCCTGATCAACCAGCGTTACTTTTGTGCCGGTGACATTTTCGTTTAGTTCAAATTTACTGCCGCATCCGGGAAGAATGAGTAATGCCGCAATTAATATTATTATAGTTTTCACGGAATTTCTGCTTAAAATAAATTGACGATAAAACTAACTTATAAAATTAAGCCGCAATTTGGAAGGAAGTAAATTCAATTCTGAGCTCCGGGTGCGCTGTATAACTTATGGTGCGGCTATTTCGCTTATTTTATAGTCCAGATAGGGTACAACTGCGCTCCAACTGCGCTCCAGATGCGCTTCAACTGCGCTCCAACTGCGCTTCAGATGCGCTCAAAATACCAGAAAGGAAAGAATACTTATATTGGAGCAGTTGGTCTGCTGAGCAATATCAGTTGTTGTGCCTGACAGGGAGAAAAATGAATATATTACTTAAATTTAAATTGATTATCTGGAATTGAGTTGAATACGCTTTTTGCTGAAAACAAAAAAAAAGTATCCGGAAATGTCCGGAAAACGATCGAGGGTCCCGTTCCTTCTGCATTCTGCAGGCACAATAAGAACGAGATGGATTATCTCCAGATCCATCTGTTCAGAAATGTAAAATGGCTTACACACGTTAAGATACCTTTTAAGATCGACTTCGAATCCGTCGTATCCGAATTAATCCTTCAGCACGCGAAGAACTATTTTATTGTGGGCTGCAACTACGGAAACTTCCGTTATCTGAATGAACGCGGCTATAAAGGCATCAGGATGGGGAAGGAAGCAATACTGGATCTGCACTATAATCATTTCAAAAAGAAGTCGCTGAAGGAACTTGTAAGGAGAGGAAAGAAAAACGGAACTGTTGTCGAAATTCCCTGGTCGAAAGAGGCCGCGGAAGAGCTGCAGGAATTCAGACTGTATACCAGGCATGGAAGGGAACCGCAGCTGCAGTATCTCTTCAGTACATATTTTGAAGAATCCAACAGGCTGTTTGTATTTCAACAGCCGGATGGACTATGGCTTGGTGCAATGCTGCTTTCGTATAAAAGCGATAAATATTTGCAGACCGAGGCGATGCTTACGCGGCAAAATGAACCAAACGGAATTATGGAAGCTTTAATATTTGAGATCTTTAAAACATTGAAAAAAGAAGGATATGATTACTGGACTCTCGGGGCGGTGCCTTTTATTATACGCGACTCAACTTTCCTTTCGAAGGAATATGTTATAAATGTTACCGGCAGGATCATGAGGTTTGCTTATAACTACAAAGGACTCTTTCATTTCAAGAATAAATTTAATCCCGTATGGGCAGATTACTACATTTGCATAAGACCGCATTTTAGTCCGGGTGCAATGTTCGGTATTCTCTTACAAAGCAACCTGCTGAAACTGGGGATCCATAAACTTATCCACCTGGGCAGAAGAAGTTTATAAGAGAAGTTAGGACAAAAAGACCAATCATTTAAAACACGGCAGTCTGCAGTGCTCACATTTTTGAATAGGCCGATACCGGGGACATAATCCGGGTCGATCCGAGCAGCGCCGCAATGCAGTCTGTTTGATTTGCAGCAGAACCGGATGAGAAGTTAATACCGCATTACCACCCTGTATAAAGTAATACTTCCGATAACCCGATTATCCTAACATATAACCAAACTTTTATTAATTTATGTCAGGAATTATTGAAAAAAAGGTGCGTTATGGATGAGAATAAAACATATAAAGATATGTCCCCTGAAGAATTCAAAAACAGCGGGTATAAGGTAATCGACTGGATAGCCGATTACTTTGAGAACCTTGAGACAAAACCTGTGCTTCCTTCGGTCAAACCCGGAGACATAAAAAAGCAGCTCCCTTCGGCCCCTCCCGTGCATCCAGAAAAAATGGATGACATCATTGCCGACATTGATAAGATAATAATGCCGGGAATGACCCACTGGAACCATCCCGATTTTATGGCCTACTTTAATTCAACCTCGAGCTCACCGGGGGTTCTTGCTGAGCTTTTAAGTGCGGCGTTTAATGTGAACGGTATGCTGTGGAGAACATCGCCTTCCTCGGCAGAGCTTGAGAGAGTTACGCTTGACTGGCTGAAACAAATGGTTGGTATACCTCAGGATTTCTGGGGAATTATATACGATACAGCTTCCGTCAGTTCACTTCATGCTGTTGCCGCAGCAAGGGAACAGGCTCCGGGACTCGATATCAGGAAAAGAGGAATGGCAGGCAGGGCGGATATACCTCCAATGCGGTTATACTGCTCGGAACACGCACATTCTTCAATAGATAAGGCAGCTGTTACACTTGGTATCGGAATTAAAGGTGTGAGAAAAATACCGGCAGATAAAAACTTCAGGATGATCCCTGAAGAACTGGAGAAGGCAGTTAAGGAAGACAGACAGAACGGATGGCTGCCATTCTGCTGCGTGGCTACAGTAGGTACAACTTCAACAACAAGTATCGATCCCGTAAGAAAGATAGGTGAGATCTGCAATAAGGAAAAAATGTGGCTTCATATTGATGCTGCATACGGAGGAACGGCCGCAATAATTCCCGAGATGAAAAATATACTCGATGGGATAGAACTCGCGGATTCTATTGTTGTTAATCCCCACAAGTGGATGTTTACTCCAATCGATATCAGTGCCTTCTATACGAAGAAACCGGAAGTGCTTAAAAGGGCCTTCAGTCTTGTTGCAGAATATCTTAAGACAAACGACGACAGTGAAGCCGAGAACCTGATGGATTACGGCATACAGCTGGGAAGAAGATTCCGTTCGTTAAAGCTTTGGTTCGTGATCAGGTACTTCGGCGTCGATGGAATTGTGAGCATACTTCGTGAGCATCTCAGACTGGCTAAGCTATTTGCTGAGTGGATAGAGGCTCATCCGAAATTCGAGAAGATGGCGCAGGTGAATTTCGGGGTAGTATGCTTCAGGTTTCACCCCCCGATATAAATGACGAGAATGAGCTTAATCAGCTGAATGAAAAACTAATGAATAATGTAAATGATACGGGACGTCTTTTTATATCCCATACAAAAATCAACGGGAAGTTTATGATAAGATTATCAGTTTCCGGACTGAGAACAGAAGAGAAAAACGTTAAGAATGCATGGATACTCATACGTAAAGAATCGGAAAAGCTTGTAAGGAAAGAGGAATGAAGAATTTATACACCTTTTTAGTTTGCTGCCTGCTGGCGGCACAGACATTTCCGCAGGCCTCAAAAGTGGCAGAAGCAAACAGGCTTTATCAGAATGCAATGAAATACTATGAAAGCGGGAATTATGATTCGCTTGCTGCAGGTCTTGAGCAAGCTGCTGCAATGCGTCCGGGTCACCCGGGTATATTATACAACCTTGCCGCTGCCTATGCTCTTGACGGCAGGCCGGACGATGCTGTTTCGGTGCTGAATAAGATTGCTGATATGAAACTCTACTTCCCGGTGAAGAAGGATTCCGATTTTAAGTCGATCCTGGATTCAGATCTTTTCATTCCTGTTCAGAAAAAGTTTGATGAGAATCTTCTGCCTGTAACAAACAGCTCAACAGCATTTGTGTTAAAAGAAAAAGGATTGTTAACAGAAGGACTGGCGTTTGATGCAAAGACAGATAGATTTTTCATAAGCAGCGTACATAAAAGAAAAATCATTGAATATGATAGTAATGGCGAAAGCAGGCAGTTCAATAAAAATTCCGCAGACCTCGAAGGCATCTTCGGAATGAAAGCAGATGAGAAGAACCGGATACTCTGGGCCGCAGGAGGGGCTTTGAAGTTTATGGAAGGATACGATGATAGTCTTAAGGGGAAGAGCTTTCTCTATAAGTTTGATCTTGATGACGGGACTCTGCTTAACGCATACCCGCCGCCTGAACCGGGAGGAGAGCATTTATTTGGTGATCTTACACTGAATAAAACGGGGGATGTATTCGTTTCAGATTCACGAAGCAACTGCATATACCGGCTGACGAAAGACGGTGAAGGACTGCAGACCTTTATTCCTTCAGGTTATTTTGTATCACTGCAGGGAATTGATTTCACGGATAACGGTTCTGCATTGTACGCAGCTGATTACTCACAGGGAATATTTAAGATCGATATAAACGATAGAACACCAGTACTGCTTGAAAACAAGACATCCACGACCTTGCTTGGGATCGACGGTCTTTATTTTTACAAAGGAAGTCTTATTGCCACTCAGAACGGCGTAAATCCTCATCGTGTGCTTAGACTTATTCCTGAGGGACAATGCAGCTTCAATCGGAAATTATGAAATACTCGAATCGAACAATCCGTTGTTTGATGAGCCAACACTAGGGGTAATTTATAATGATAGTTTCTATTTTATCGCAAACAGTCAGTGGTCGAGATTCGATGAATCGGGTGCGATTTTTCCCGATGAACAGCTTGAGTACCCGAGGATACTAAAAATTAAGCTGGATTAAATTTCGGTCCCGATCGAAGAATTCCTAACGGCAATCGTTTTAAGAGTTTGTTCTTCCTTCTCTGATACTATTTTGCTGGTCTGGTATTTGATATTTTAAGTTATTAGTCAGATTAAGAATTATGAAAACTTCAAATTCCGGAAGAAAAGAAGAAAAGAAAGTCCGCAAGACTGGTTCATCGGTCAGAACTGCGGAAAATAATATCGATTATGAGACTATTTTCAGAGATTCGATAGATGCATTCATCATTATTTCTTCAGAAAACGGAAAAGTAATAAAAGCGAACCGGGGGGCGCTTAAGCTGATGTGGTATGAAGAAGATGAAATTCTTAGTCTTGCCGCAAAAGATATATTCTCAATAAAGGAGTATTCGCGTCTTCGGCTCGAATATCTAAAAGGGAGACCATCATTCGACGGAACCTTTATAGAGAGTGAATTCCTTTCAAAGGATGGCAAAAAAATCCCCGTTACAGTAAGCATAAAAGAAATCGGTAAAAACATGATTCTGCTGATAGCGAGGGATATCTCCGCCATCAAGCAGACGGAGGAAGCGTTAAGAAGAGAAGCCTTCATTTTTGAAAACCTGAATGATGCAGTGATGATAACCGATCTCGAGGGATACATCCAGAGCTGGAACGCGGCAGCGGAGAAGGTATTCGGCTACAGCAGGGAAGAGGTAGTAGATAATTTTATAAAGATGCTTTTCAGGCAGCCGGAATTCACGCAGAGCTTCGGAAAGATCCGGAAAAAGATTCGGAGAACTCTTCTCTGGAGCGGAGAGGCCGCTATTGTAAGAAAAGACGGCAGCGAAGGAATTGCGGAAACATCTGTTTTCCCTTTCAGAGATTCGACCGGCGAACACATAGCCTACGTAGTTATCCTGAAAGATATTACCGTCAGGAAGAAGGCTGAACAAGCTATGAGGGAACGGGATCTGATGTACAGGGCCCTCATCGAATCATCGGCTGATGCGGTGTACTTATTGAAAGATAAAAAGCTTCTTATGGTGAACGGTGCCTGGTGTAAATTGTTTGGTTATTCAAGGGAGGAAGCACTGTCGGATGAATTCGATATAATGCAAATTGTTGCGCCTGAAAGCAGGAAATTTATAGCCGATAGATTCAGGAGAGCTCCGCTTAAAAAAGCCGCTTCATCATCTTATGAGCTTAAAGGAATAACCAGGGATAAGCATGTTATTGAGCTTGAAGTTAAAGTAAACAGAATAATATGGAACAATGAAGAGGTTTATCAGGGAATATACAGGGACATCACTGAGAAGAAAAAAGCCGAACTGGCGCTGAAAGAATCGGAAGAGAAATTCAGGAAGCTCGTTGAAAAGTCGCTTGTAGGGGTATACATTATACAGGAGGGAGTGTTCAGGTATGTTAATCCAAGACTTGCCAGGATCTTCGGATACACTGTTGATGAATTAATTAATAAAAAAGGACCCGCAGATCTGACACATCCCGACGACCGAAAAGTTGTTAAGTGATAATGTTGCTTCAAGATTATCGGGAAAGATCGAATCGATTGCTTATTCGTTCAGGGGAATTAAGAAAGACGGAACTATTCTCTATATTGATGTTTTTGGTACCAGATCATCTCTTGGCGGTAAACCTGCCGTAATAGGTACTCTCCTCGATATGACCGAAAATAAAATAGCGGAGGAGAAGTTAAGAGAATCGGAAGAGAAGTACAGAACTATAATTGAATCTGCCAATGACGCAATAATTATTGTTGATATCGGGAACAGGACGATAATTGATGTCAATAAGCAGGCAGAAAAACTGACGGGACATTCCAGGGAAGAACTCATCGGGAAATCGCATCTTATGCTTCATCCCCCGGAATATTCAGATATTTACTCGGGAGAGTTCACCGAGGTGATCCTGAATGATCAGAAAGCGTCAAATCAGGAAGTCCTGATTCAGCATAAGGACGGATATGTAATACCCGTGGAGATCAGTCCCGGCAGGAGCACAATTGGCGGCAAGACCGTAATACAGGGAATCTTCCGTGATTTAAGAGAGAGGAAAAAAGTTGAAGAAGAGATCCGCAAACTATCGCGGGCTGTGGAGCAAAGTCCTTCTGCAATCGTAATAACCAATACCGAAGGAAATATTGAATATGTGAATCCTCACTTCTGCAAGGTTACGGGATACAGTCAGGAAGAAGTTACAGGTCAAAATCCGAGGATATTAAAATCAGGAAAAACATCGGAATCAGAATACAAAAATATGTGGGAGACCATTTCCAGAGGCAAGGAGTGGCGCGGAGAATTTCACAACAAGAAAAAGAACGGCGAGCTTTACTGGGAACAGGCTTCGATCTCACCTATAAGGGACGATAAAGGAAATATAACGCATTTTATCGCTATCAAGGAAGACATCACTGATAAAAAGAAGATGCAGGAGGAACTTCTTGTCGCCAAAGAAAAAGCCGAAGAATCTGACAGGATGAAATCGGAATTTCTCTCGCAGATGTCTCATGAGATAAGAACACCCTTAAATGTAATTCTAAGTTATAACTCATTTCTTCAGGAGGAACTGACAGGTAAAATATCTGAGGATATCAGACTATCCTTTAACTCTATCGATTCTGCGGGAAAACGATTACTGCGGACGATCGATATGATCCTTAACCTTGCGGCAGTTCAGAAAGGAAACGTCGATATAGCCTTTGAGCCAATTGACCTGGGAGAAATACTGAGCAGGTTAAGCAGGGAATTTGAATTTCAGGCAAGGGAAAAGAGGCTGTACCTCAAACTGAATATGCCTCCGGAAAAAGTTATTATTAAAGGTGATGATTACCTGGTCAGTGAGGTCTTTCAGAACCTGCTTAACAACGCACTGAAGTATACAACCAGCGGCGGTGTTGAGGTTAATACCACCATACTGCAGGACAAAAAGATCAAAGTGGATATCAGCGATACCGGGATAGGGATCTCTGAAAAATACCTGCCGAGACTCTTTATGGCGTTTACCCAGGAAGAGTCGGGCTACACAAGAAAATTTGAAGGAAACGGACTGGGACTGGCGCTGGTTAAAAGTTACCTGGATCTTCTGAAAGCTGAAATAAACGTGACCAGTGAAAAAGGAAAAGGCACAACTTTTTCAATTATCTTTAATAATTGATGCTGTGCCTGTCAAATTTTTGTACGGGGTAATAGTTAGTGATCGTGTTAAGATCAATCCTCCATCGTGAAACCAATTTTAATAGTAACCTGCCAGTGCTGAACCTGGTTATTGTCGATATGACCTCTCGTATCAATAACCTGGAACCATCTCATATTTCTTACTGTTTGTCCCGCCTTGGCAACAGCATTCTGAATTGCTTCTTCTATACCTTTATCGGAAGATCCGGTTAATTCAATCATTTTATATACGTGATTACTCATATAAGTTATATCCTTTAAATTTTGAGTGGAAATAAGGCTAATAAGATAAAGATTTTTTTACCTTTATGCATTTATTTTTATTAAGGGAGAATCCTAATTATTTTTGAAACATCAAATCAAAAATAATTTGAAAAATTCAGGGAAGAAAACATGCCAAAAAGATCAGCTTATATAAAACAAGTAAAAGGAATAACTTTTGCCGGTAAAACCGATTCCAATCACTGGGTGATGATGGACGGTCCCGAGGAATTCGGAGGCAGCAATGCAGGAATACGCCCGAAAGAACTTCTGCTTCTGGGTTTAGGCGGATGCACAGGCAGCGATGTGGTCAGCATCCTTAATAAGAAGAGAGTGAAGCTTGAAGGTTTCGAGATAAATATCGATTCTGAAGTTTGTGACGAACATCCCCAGACGTTCACAAAGATGCATCTGGAATACGTTTTCTACGGTAACGATGTATCGGAAAAAGATGTTGAAAGAGCGATAGAATTATCCCAGACGAAATACTGCGGAGTGACGAAGATGCTTGAGAAAGCTGCAGAAATTACCCACTCTTATAAGATAGTGAAAACCGAACCGGTAGCAGTCTAGAACTTAAGTGAAAGAATTACGCCGGGAGATAAGTAATTAAAATTGCCCCGGGAGCCTGTCCCGGGGTAATCTCTAATGTTTCTGGTAGAGTCCTATTATGTTTCCCTGGGGATCTTTAATGAGAGCATACCATCCCATTGCGGGTATAACTGATTTTTCCTTGAAAATGCTTCCGCCGTTTGCTTTAGCCGCATTCACAGCTTCTTCAATATTAGCAACATTAACGTGAAAGACAGTTGTGTCACCGGAATTAACTTTTTCTACCTGTCTTATTCCTACCATTATACCTTTATGGTTATTAAAAAGCATATAGCCTTTGCCGAAAGGTTTAAACTCCCAGCCGAATACCTTCGAGAAAAATTCTTTAGTCTGGTCAAGATTTGAAGAGGGAATCTCAACGTGTGCAATTAAATGTTCAGCCATTTCAGGTTCCTATTATTTAATTTAAGATGGACTAAATTAAAAGTTACCGATAGAACTTTCAACACGAATCATAAACGATCAGCGGTCATCTTTATTTAAGTAGCTGTAAAGTGCGGAAAAATCAAGATCACCGAATCCTTTCTGCTTCGCCATCGCAAATACTTCTTTAACGGCACTTGCCGTCGGAAGGGTAACGTCTGTTTCATCCGCAGTGTCAGAAACAAGAGTAAGGTCTTTGTGCATCCATTGAAGGGGGAAGTCGGTTTCATACTCATTCCGGGCGAACTTTTCTTTTTTTGCTGTAAGATAGGGAGCCGTAACGGGTCCCCCCAGAAGGGTATTAAATAGTGTGTCTTTATCGAACCCAAGCGATTCACCAAGCACAAGCGCTTCAGAAAAGGAGGCCATTGCAATACCGAGCATCAGGTTTACCACCATCTTCATTGAAGTACCTTTTCCGGTTTCGCCAAGGTGTAGAATTTTTTTACCCATTTTTTCAAGCAGAGGTTTAACCTCCTCAAAATCTTTTTTATTCCCGCCGACGAAGAAGATCAGCTCGCCGTTTTCCGCCGGCTGTTTAGTGCCGGCAACAGGCGCATCCATAAACCTTACGTGGAACTCATCTGCTTTTTTTGACATTTCCCTGGAAAAGGCCGGATTAACTGTGCTGCAGTCGACCCAGAGCGCATCATTTTTCATTCCGCTTAGAAAACCTTTTTCACCAAGCGATACTTCTTTAACTGCTTCAGGGTTACCCAGCATTGTAAAGACAATATCAGCGTCAGTTACTGCCTTAACAGGGGAGTCAGCCCATTCAGCCCCGGCTTTTATCAAAGAGTCTGCCTTTTCTTTTGTCCTGTTATGCACTATAAGCTTATAATTATTCTTCAGGAGGTTATGAGCCATCCTGCTGCCCATAATTCCTGTTCCTATAAATCCGATTTTCATTTTTTCCTCTGTTATTGATATAGTTAAAATTACTAAGATCAGACAGTAAATAAATTGATGCGAAACAAAATGCAGCAAAAATTCAGCTGATTAAGGGTTTGGCGGGTTGTGCGGGAGTTAGGTTGGAGATTAATGTAAATTGATGAGCTGGAGATATTGCGATTGAGGATAATTACCTATTGGCCGGAGAAATGAAATTTGCGAAGGCAGGGAGTTGAAGTTCGGATTAAAAAATCATATAATACATCACTCGAAATTCTGATATCATTGTTATCGGCAATGATAAAACGCCGGAATTCAGGGGTTGTGCAGCAGCATTCCGGACACTCTTCGCACTGTTTAATAATTAAACAAAATTACCCATAAACGGCCTGATGAACCGTCTATAAACCGTCCCTAATACTGCTTAAATACCAGTCAAACACGAGACAAAACCGGGAGAATCCTGTATGGTTCACGAAAATACCGGCAGTTGTGCAAATTTATACCCCGCTGTTTTTTTAATCTAATAATCTGATTTTCTGACCGCTGATGGAGAAATTAATCCGTGGAAACGAAAATCGCATTACCCCCCTTGACAATTTCCAAATCTATATTTAGGTTTGAACAAACGTTCAGTCAAAACTAAGATGTCACCAAGAACAAAAGAACAATTTGAAAAAATAAGAGAATCCACAAGCACGAGGATCCTGGATGCGGCCCTTGAGCTATTCGCTGTAAACGGATTCCATGCCACATCAATTTCACAGATAGCGGAAAAAGCAGGTATTTCCAAAGGTCTGATGTACAATTACTTCGAGAACAAGGATGATCTTTTAAGGAAAATCATCGAAGAGGGATTCAGGCAGCTTCAGGAAATGATGGGCGGGATTTATTCAGAAACTGACCCGCGTAAAGCTCTGGAGAAGCTAATACGACTTTCGCTGAGTCAGATAAAAAACAACCCGACCTACTGGAGATTGTATATGTCGGTTATCCTTCAATCGGAATCGCAGAAGGATGTTGAATACTTAACGATGGAATTCCGCGAGAAAGCAACACAGGCAGCTTTCGGAATTTTTTAAGGCGATGGGGGATGAGGATCATTATGTGAAAGGATATTCACTGGGCACGCAGCTCGACGGGATCGCATTTCATGTGGTAAGCGCTCCCGAATCATTTCCGATAGATGAACTGGAAGAGTATTTAATAGAAACATACTGCTCACCGCGAAAAAAGAAGAGGAAAGCAAAATGAAGTTAAGAATGTTAGTAATAATTATGGCTTTCTGCAGTCAGGTTTTTCCGCAGACAGCAAAAGAGGTAGTGCAGAAAGCAGATCAGCTGATGAAGGCAAACAGCAGTTATTCGGAAGTTGAGATGACTATTGTTAAGCCCGACTGGTCGCGCACAATGGGATTAAAAATCTGGTCGCTCGAACCGAACTATGCTCTTATATATGTAACCGAACCGGCAAGAGATAAGGGAACCGTAACGCTTAAAAGAAAGAATGAAGTATGGAACTGGATCCCTTCGGCTCAGAAGGTAATTAAGATACCGCCGTCGATGATGATGCAGTCGTGGATGGGTTCCGATTTTACAAACGACGACCTTGTAAAAGAATCGTCGATAGTTGAGGACTATACACAAAAGTTTATCGGGGAAGAGAACCTTCGCGGGTACGACTGCTGGAAGATTGAGCTTACCCCTAAACCTGATGCAGGCGTTGTATGGGGCAAAATAGTCGTCTGGATCACGAAGAAAGAATATTTTGAGCTGAAAGCCGACTACTATGATGAGGATGAAAATATAGTGAAGTCATTCAACGGCAGTGATCCGCAGAAAATGGATGACAGAACGGTACTCACTCACTGGGAGATGGTTCCCGTTGATGAGCCGGGCAACAAGACCATACTCGACTACAAAAATATGAAATTCAATATAGATATCAATCAGTCGTTCTTTTCCGAACAAAATATGAAGAGAGTAAGATAATGGGAACGTATCTTCGTCTTGCATGGAGGAATCTCTGGAGGAATAAAAAAAGAACTCTTATTGCGGCTTCCTCTGTTTTCTTTGCGGTGCTTCTTGCGCTGGTAATGCGCTCAATGCAGAAGGGGAGCTACGACTTTATGATCGATTCTTCGGTGAGGTTCTCAACCGGTTATATACAGGTGCACGAAAAAGGGTACTGGGATAAACGCTCGCTGGATAAAAGTATGGAGCTTAACAAAGAGGTTGAGGAAAAACTAAAAAATATTACTCACGTTACGCAGGTTATTCCACGACTTGAAACCTTCACACTTGTTTCGCGCGGCAACGCAACGAAAGTATCCCCGATAGTCGGTATCGATCCTGCCGCTGAAAAAACAACGCTGAAGCTTAACGAAAAAATAACGGCAGGCAAATATCTCACGGATTCCAGCAGAGGGCTGTTAATCGGGCAGGGACTGGCAGAGCTGCTTAAAGTGGGCGTAGGCGACTCTGTTGTTCTTTACGGGCAGGGATATCATGGAATTACCGCCGCAGCACAGGTGCCGGTTGAAGGTATCATTAAACTTCCGATCCCCGACCTGAACAAATCGCTTATCTATACAAGTCTTGCTTATGCGCAGTGGCTGTATTCTGCCACGAACAGAATAACATCCCTCTCAATAATGATTGAGAAGCCAAATGAACTGGAACAGGTAAGATCAGAAGTTGCGAAACTGTTCGATGACAATTATGAGGTGATGACGTGGAAAGAGATGACCCCGGAACTTGTGCAGTCGATTGAAGTCGATAATGCCGGCGGAATAATTATGCTGGCCATTCTATACATAGTAATAGGCTTCGGGATCTTCGGAACTATAATGATGATGACGGCGGAAAGGACCAAGGAATTCGGAATACTGGTTGCGGTAGGAATGAAGAAAACCAAACTGATTTTTGTAACCACGCTGGAGACCATATTCATTTCACTGATTGGTGTAATAGCGGGAATCATAATCAGCTATCCGCTGCTTCTGTACTTCTATTACAACCCGATTAAGCTGACAGGAGATCTGGCTGAAGCAATGCTGGCATTCGGACTGGAACCTATTATGCCTTTCAGCATTGCACCGGGAATATTCATCGCTCAGTTCTGGACGGTGCTTTTAATTGCCCTGCTTTCGGCGTGGTATCCGTTCAGGTATGTGCAGAAACTTAATGCTGTTGAAGCTATCAGAAACTAACAGGAGTTTGAAAAATGCTTTTCCTGCTTGCGTGGAAAAATGTCTGGAGAAATAAAAAAAGAAGTTTGATCATCCTGATCGCTATTGCACTTGGGTTAGGGTGCGGACTTTTTGCCAGTGCGGTAATGTACGGAATGTGGGACTCAACTGTAAATGCTGCAATCGACCGCGATCTTAGTCATATCCAGATACATACAGAAAAATTTAAGAAAGAAAACCTGATCGAAAATTATATTCCCGACGGCAAAGAAATTGAAGAACAGGTTTCGAAAATAAAGGGAGTAAAAGCGGTTTCGGGAAGGACCGTAATAGACGGAATGGCTGCTTCGGCCTCCTCCTCTTCGGGTGTAGAAATAAAAGGAATTATACCTGATCAGGAGAAAAAGGTTACAAGTGTAGCCGAAAGCATTAAAGAAGGAAAATATTTTGAAGGTGTGAGCCGCAACCCGGTTGTTATCGGAAAAGAACTGGCAAAAAAGCTTGATCTTAAGCTGCGCTCGAAAATAGTTCTCAGCTTCCAGGCTCCCGACGGAAATATAATTTATGCAGCTTTCCGGATTGCGGGAATATTTGAAACAGAATCCTCAATGTTCGATAAAAGCAATGTGTTCGTAAAACAGAGCGACCTGGCTAACCTGATGAATTCCGCTCCTCTTATTCACGAAATAGCGGTAAGACTAAATACCGTACAGGATATGGATCCGGTGGTCAATAAGCTGAGGAGTGAGTTCAGCAGTCTTGCTGTAGAGACCTGGCAGCAGCTGGCTCCCGAGCTAAGTCTTACTTATGAAACCCTGATACTTGAGCTTAACATTTTCCTGGGAATAATATTATTCGCACTGCTGTTCGGAATTACCAACACAATGCTGATGTCGGTTATGGAAAGGATAAGGGAGCTGGGAGTACTTATGGCGGTCGGGATGAAAAGACTGCGGGTCTTCATACTAATTATATTCGAAACGATCATGCTCTCAATAACCGGCGGTATAATCGGGATGATACTGGGTGCCGTTTCTATTGCGATAACCGCACAGAATGGTATTAACCTTTCGCTTTTTTCTCAGGGATTATCCAGCTACGGGATAAGCTCGCATCTTTTCCCGGGACTACCGGGAGAGTTTTATCCCATATTATTCGTGATGATAATTATCACCGCGATTATAAGTGCAATATATCCTGCCATTAAGGCAGTCAGGCTGAACCCCGCTTCGGCAATAAGAACTTATTAATGAAAACAACGGAGTAATAATGGCTCTGATAGAATTATATAATCTGCATAAAACTTACAACACTACAAAAGTACCTGTCCATGCCGTTAAAGGCGTGGATCTGAAAGTAGAAAAAGGAGAATTCACTGCTATAGTGGGTCCTTCGGGATCGGGCAAGACCACGCTGCTTAATATGATCGGAGGACTCGATCAGCCGACGGAAGGAAAGATCGTGGTTGACGGGACAGATATTTCCACTTACAAGCCGGATGAACTGATTAACTTTCGTCTCCACCATATCGGCTTTGTCTTCCAGGCATATAATCTCATCCCGGTGCTGACGGCAAAGGAGAACGTTGAATTCATTATGCTTCTGCAGAACATTTCGAAAGACGAGAGGGAGAAGAGAGCGATGGAATTGCTGGAAGCGGTAGGACTGGGCGACAGGGTTAAGAGCCGTCCCTCAGAACTCTCCGGAGGACAGCAGCAGAGAGTAGCGGTTGCGCGTTCGCTTGCATCGCATCCATCTTTTGTTCTTGCCGATGAACCGACAGCTAATCTGGATTCTGTTACGGCAGAAGCGCTTCTCGACTTAATGGAAAATCTGAATGACAAATATGAAATGACCTTTGTCTTCTCAACTCACGATTCCAAGGTGATTAAAAGAGCTCACCGTGTTGTAACTCTGGAAGACGGTAAAATAAAATCGGATGAACAACGGAAGGTACTGCAGAAGAATGAAGGCTAAACTTCTTCTGATACTTCTGGTATCTCTGTCAGCCGTTTCATTTGCACAGCTGCCTGTTACCGCTGTTTACGGCTACGCCAAGTATCTTTTCGGTACCACCAAATATCCTTTTTATAACGAAAGATTTGAAGATCACCTTATTCATGCACGACTAAATACAAGGTGGTATCCTTTAAGTTCACTGACAGCGGCACTTGAGTTCAGGTTTCGTGCCTATTACGGCGAGAGCGTTGAAAAGATACCCAATTTCCTGGATCAGATTAAATCGCATCACGAGTTTGCAGATCTTGATGCAGTTTTATGGAACAAAGGAAAATCTATTGGTTATCTTGAAACCGACCGGCTGTGGCTCGACTGGGTAAAGGATAAATTTGAAGTTACGGTCGGCCGTCAGCGTATTGCGTGGGGAACGAGCTGGGTATGGAATCCCAACAGATCTTTTTAATCCCCAGTCGCCTCTCGATTTTGATTACGAGGAACTGCCGGGTACCGATGCCGTCAGGTTCCAGTACTACACGGGTCCCGTTACAAAAGTAGAGGCTGCCGTTCGTCCCGCAAAGACAATCGACAGGATGATTGCGGCAGGGCTGATATCACTGAATAAATGGGATTATGATTTTAATATTATAGGCGGGATAAAAAATAATCGCTGGGTTGCAGGCGGAGGCTGGTCGGGCGACATTCTTGATGCCGGTTTCCGGGGCGAGTTTACGGTGACACAAAAACCGGAGATAATTCAGAAATACAAAAACATTTCCGTCCTGCTTCCTGTATATGATCCTGTCTCATCTTTCAAAGACCCTGTTTTTTCATTTGTTCTTTCGGGAGATTACACATTTCCCAACAGCTTTTACATTCATACCGAAGCAATGTACTATAATGCCGGAAAGACGGAGAACACAGGACTGTACCAGCAGGAAGCCCTTGATCTGGGAATGCTGTCTGCATCCAGATGGTCATTATACCAGGAATTTTCTTATGACATAACACCTCTGCTGAGAGGCAGTCTTTTCGGTATCTTTAATCCGGATGATAAATCATACGTCATCGTTCCTTCAGCAACCTACTCTGTCATCACAAATCTGGATCTGTATGTAATCGCACTTTTGTTTAACGGCGATAAATTTACTCAATATGGCGATTACGGAAGTTCATTCTACGTCAGGGTTAAATATTCTTTCTAAGCCCTTAGAAAACAGGTGATTAGGGGATTTTGTTTTTAACTTATATTTTAGTATTTATAAGCTAATCATACCAGAACGAGCAATTCAAAACATCAACCTTGGCAAACTATAAGGAATAGTACATCTACGAAGGAGTGTATTTTAATGAAAAAAATTGATCTTAAGAAATTTGCAAAGAAAATAAGCGTGAGACAGCTGAAGGAGGAAGATTACGATCAGCTTGTGGAACTGCAGAAACTTTCATTCCCGGGGATGCCGACATGGAACCCGGAGCAGCTTAGAAGTCAGCTTGAAATATTTCCAGAAGGACAGATCTGTATCGAATATGACGGCAAGATCATCGCATCATCTAATAGTCTTATAGTCGATTTCGATATTCACGAAGATTACGACAGCTGGCAGCGCATCAGCGACAACGGTTATATAACCAACCATAATCCCGAAGGAGACACACTTTACGGAATTGAGATAATGGTTCATCCCGATTTCCGGGGAATGAGACTCTCGCGCAGGCTTTATGATGCAAGAAAGCAGATCGCGCGGAAGTACAACCTAAGAAGCATTGTTATAGGAGGGAGGATACCCGGATATTACAAACACAAATCGAAGATGACAGCCCGTGAGTATGTAGATAGAGTTATCAGCAAAGAACTGTACGACCAGGTGCTGACGGCCCAGCTATCGAATGGCTTTGTGTTAAAGAGAATAATGCCCACCTACCTTGAATCTGATACCGAATCGGTGGGGCATGCAACACTGCTTGAATGGCCGAACCTGGATTACGTACCGAAGCAGGCTAAGAGATATGTGACGTCAAAAAAAGTCAGGATCTGCGTGGTGCAGTACCAGATGAGGAGTCTAAAGAACTTCAAGGAATTTATGACGCAGTGCGAGTACTTCGTTGATGTAGCTTCAGGGTATAAGAGCGACTTCATCCTGTTCCCTGAAATATTTACCCTGCAGCTTCTCTCATATCTGCCTAATGAAAGACCGGGTATTGCGGTGAGAACACTGGCTGATCTTACTCCGAAGTACCTCGATCTATTCAACAAGCTTTCAATCAAACATAATATAAATATCATAGGCGGTTCACACTATACACGGGAAGGAGACGACATATATAATATCGCCTACCTGTTCAGAAGAGACGGTTCTATCGAGAAGCAGTATAAAATTCACATTACTCCAAATGAGAGAAAATGGTGGGGAGTAAAACCCGGCGATAAAATTGAGGTATTCGATACCGACAGAGGAAAGATAAATATTCAGATCTGTTATGATATCGAGTTCCCGGAACTCTCGAGGATCGCAACCCAGAAGGGAGCTGAGCTGATATTCGTGCCGTTCTGTACAGATGAAAGGTACGGCTACCTGCGTGTACGCTACTGTGCACAGGCAAGATGCATTGAGAATGGAGTTTATGCGGCTATTGCAGGCAATGTGGGTAATCTGCCCTTTGTAGAAAATATGGATATCCAGTATGCACAGTCGGGCATATACACACCATCTGATTTTCAGTTCTCGCGGGATGCAGTTGCTGCCGAATGTACTCCCAACATAGAAACTGTAATTATCCATGATATCGATATGGAACTGGTAAAACGCCACCGTTTCAGCGGAAGCACGCTCAACTGGAAAGACAGGCGAAGCGACCTCTATGAGATTGTATTGAAGAAGTGATGAAAACAGCAAGCCGGCCGGCAGCGCTGGTTATGATCTTCAGGGGAGCAAAAGCAATTCCTGCTCCCGCAACTCCGAGCGCTACAGTTAGCCCGACTGAGACTACGGAGCAAGCGATTGAAATGAATAGAATGGCTGTTTACACGGTTTCATTGTTCCGGTTAACCCATTCGCAGAAAAATGATTTTTCCGGGTTTAACTTAAATTATTTATATTCCCCTAACCTCAAATAATAAAATACCTTAAATGAAGGACGAATTTGTTGTAATCAGAGATCAGATTGAAGAATTTATAGATTCTTCGCTGGTGGAAAGACTGAATAAAAGAATTGATGAACAAATTCACTTCATCGGTTCCGTCAGGGATCTGGTTATGAACCACATTATCGACCTCAGAGACCTTAAGGACGATGAACCTTCATTTTATAAAAACATAGAGGATTACAACTCCGCAGTACTGAAACTTCTCGAGAAGAGAACCCCCGATAGAAATGTCCCCGCATTTAAAGAAGAATTTGCCGACCTGGTTCAAAGCTACGCTGAATTCATTAAACTGACAGACAGAAAAAGAATTGAAGAGCAGGATAAAGAACGATTCAATAAGGTTGAGGGGGACTCCTTTTCAACGAGCATCATCAAGGTACTTAAGAAAACAGGTTATTTTATAACGACCTCACCGCGAAGGACAACAAATCTTTTCAGGAAGTTATTTCGTAAGCCTGCCAGATCTCTGAAAATATGGAAGAGAAAAATTTCACTTCAGGAATTTAATTGAGCTTATATATAAGGGATTCATTTTTAATCAGTTCATTTGATCTCATCAATGAAGTGAACAGGGAGATTGCGTCTTCCTTTCATTCGGCCTGGAAGAGTGAAGAAAAAATAAATAAGCACTTCTCCGCAGACCTTCATTTGACCGAAATCAGCAGTTACATACCCGTTGATGACGAAGTAAGTTTGTTTGACAAGGATATAAATTCTCTGCTGAAACAAATGCAGAAAACGAAGGAGAGCGTCAGAACAAAGACAACAGAAAATCTTGACCAGGTATTCAGCCGGCTGGACGATACATATAATAAAGCCGGCACGCTGGAATTTACTTCAAGGCGGTACAATCGGAAGAAGGTACTGGATTCTGAGAAGAATGTTGATGAAAAGTATAGTCAGCTGGCTGCAGGCTGGAATAATACCTTTTTTACCCTGCTGGAGGACTGGAAATTAAACAAGGATCTATATCTTAACGAAATTCTTCAGGTGGAGGAGTTGTACTCGCTTAAAGCCGAAATGAAGCAAAAGATCCTCGGTAAGGTTGTGCCTTCCATTGACGAGATCAACAGGGAACTCTCCAGCAGTAAAAGCAGGCTTGAACAGCAGAAGAACTCTTCAGATTTCAGAGAAGCACTTCTCAGGGAAAAGTCGGCTTTATATAAATCGCTTAACGGACTGATTGATGCGGCAGGTGAACTGCTTGTAAGCGAGGGTATACCTGATACGATAGATGAACTTGAACTGAACCTGAAAAGTAATATTGATAGAACATTAGAAAAAAGAGCTATAGTAAAAACTTCGGTTTATGACAGGCAAATCAGGAATTCAGAGATCGAGCACATCCAGCCGGATGAACTTATCAGGTTTGAAATCCTGCCCGATTTTCTCAGAGATACACACGCTCTGAAAGCATCTGTTATCGAAACGCTCGATGAAATCCAGAAAAATTTAAGGGACGTTGATAAAATAGCCGACTTTAATCTGGAGTCGGCCCTTGCATCTGCAGATACTCCTGCCGGTGAAGCTGAGAAAATAAACCCGGCGATTGTTGCCTCTGAAGGACTCCAGAGAGCAATTTCCAAAACCGATGAAGTGAAGTCGCAGCTATTCGCAGTATATGAGAATATTATAAGTACCTCTTCAGAAACAATAGCCTCTTATAATGAAAAAATACTGACGCTTACTGATACAGATAATATTCTGGAAATAAGGCTGCGCATTGCAAAAGCAAAGGCAATTGAAAAAACAGTTCAGTACCGCACAAAGACACTGCAGTCGATTAAAAGTTTAATTCCCGGCATACTCGACTTTATCAAACAGACTTTCACACACACCGGAAGTCTTTATAAAAATCTGAGGAAGAGATTCGGACTTGAGCAAAAGCAGGCGAAAATATCTACTGAAATTTCCGATTTCCTTACCGAAACAGAAAATGCGGTTAACAAACTCCCTTATGTATACCAGAGACTGTTCAGGATAGAGCCGCTTGAGGATGAGAAATTTTATGAGAGAAGAACAGCCGAGATGGATAAGCTTCACGCGGCGTATGCAAACTGGAAAAAAGGTCATTATGCTCCCGCAGTCATCATAGGAGAAAAAGGGAGCGGTATTACAACCACTTTAAATTTTCTATTGAAAAACTTAACTATAGAAGAGGACCTTACAAGAGTTGATATTAAAGAAATAATAGAATGCGAAGAGAGTTTTCTGAAATTCTTCGATGCTGCTCTGGGAACCGGATTCCATGAACCGCAGGAGATTTCCATCTACCTGAATTCAGTCGGGCCTAAAAGGATAATAATACTTGAAAATATCCACCATCTCTTTCAGCGTAAAATAGGCGGCTTTGCCTCATTCAGGAATTTTTTCCAGATTGTTTCGGCGACCAATAAAAATGTTTTCTGGATAGTCAGCTCTAATTTATATGCCTGGTACTACCTGGAAAGAGTGCTTAATATAAGCGACTATTTCTCATACATGGTAAGGCTGCAGCCGTTTACTGATGAACAGATCGTTGACATTATTATGAAGCGCCACAGAGTGAGCGGATACAATATAAAATTCGAACCGCCCGAAGATGATCTGCAGAACAGGAATTATCAGAAGCTGAGCGATACCGAGAAACAGAAATACCTGAAAGAAAAATATTTTTCGGAGCTTAATAAGTTTGCCAAAAGCAACCTGAGCATCTCTCTGTTTTTCTGGATGAGTTCTACCAAAGAAGTGAAAAATGATACTATAACCATTGGTTCTCTGGAGGAACTTGATTTCTCATTCCTGCAGGGACTCGGAGATGAGAAGATCTTTAGTCTTCACGCTCTGCTGGTGCATGACGGACTCACTACGGAGCAGCATGCTGTTATCTTTCACCAGCCGGAAGAAAAGAGCAGACTAAACCTTCTGCTGCTTGCTGATGACGGCATAGTGATAAGGACTAACGGCAGGTTTGTGATTAATCCATTGCTTTACAGGCAGATCGTCAGTCTTCTGCAGACAAAAAATATTTTACATTAGAAATATGAAACTTAAATCGTTAGTAATACTTATTCTGTTTGCGGTGATTTTTAGTCATCCCGGGTATGCGCAGGATACGACAGCTGCTATAATTTATTCGTCTGTCACCAAGGCAGATTCTACGCATTCCGCCGACAGCGTTAAAGTACATTCTAAAAGAGACTCATCATTAGACATCATCAACCAGCTTCAGCCTCCATCGATACTTGAGGTTATTTCAGTAGGCAAGGTTATCTGGGCGATAATTTTCTTCGTTGCGGGATTATATATAATCAGGTTAATAACCAAAGTCCTGGAGATCTTTGCGGAACGAAGCACAAATTACAGGATCACAATAAAGGGTGTTATCCCGATAGTCAGGATTTTCGGATGGATGATAATTATATATATAGTTATTGCCGGTATTTTCCGTCCTCCTGTGTCCACTGTTATTGCTGTGACTGCTTCGGTAGGTATTGCTGTGGGATTTGCTGCCCAGGATATCCTTAAAAACATTTTCGGCGGTATTATGATATTGTTCGACCGTCCTTTCCAGGTTGGTGATAAAATTCAGCTGGGAGAGTATTACGGCGAAGTTATGAAGATAGGGTTAAGATCGACAAAGATCGTTACGCCTGATGATTCAACGGTGACCATTCCTAACGGGGAGCTGATGAATAAGTCGGTTTCCAATACAAATTACGGCGAACCTGACTGTCAGGTAGTGGCGGAGATTTATCTTCCCATCGATATCGATACGGAAAGAGTAAGACAGCTGGCAACAGAGGCGGCACAGGTTTCAAGGTATGTATATCTGAATAAGCCGATTACTGTTTTATTTTTTAATGAGATCAAGGATAGGCGAGCCTACCTGAAGATGCGGCTGAAAGCATATGTAATTGATATTCGGTACGAGTTCCAGTTTAAGAGCGATATGACGGAGGTTGTAATGAGGGAACTGCTGAAGATGAATCTTATCTCCACTAAAGATTATAACTGATAACGGGTGCCATCGTTTACAATAATAGAACATCTACGATGTTCTGAGGGGGAATAGTGATTACTAAATGTCCCGGCGGGGTGCCGGGACACTGAATAAATTATCTCGTTACGGTTCCTGATGGGAACGTTCCTGAATTAAGGCTCAGAGGATAATTCATATGATCCGTTGCATTTGTGGGGATATCACCCGTTAGCAGTTTCAGAAAAAACGGACCTGAATCATTATCCGGATCAGGTTCAATAGTTATTACTGCAGTATTACCTGACAGATCTACAGGAAAACTTAAGCCAGCAGGAGAATTGTTCAGAAAATCCTCGCCCGGAAACGGTGGTCCTGCCGACATCCCGCTGTAAGGTGCAGCTTCATCAACACCATCAGCACTTGAAAATTTTCCTGTTGTAACCGGTGTGCCGTTAATAACTGCCCATCCCTCATATTTCCATCCTGAAGGGAGGGAAGGGAGGTTCAAGCCCATTGCAGGTGTACCGGAACTAATATCCACAAACCATATTCCGCTGTTCTCATTCGAGTTGCTGCCATTAGTAGGAGTAGCAAGTATAAATTTTCCAGAAGCAGAACTAAAATCGTTATTGAGAGCTGAAGGATCTGCAACCGAAAGCGATGCTGTACTATCGTTGAAGCTCCCGGCGAGGATATGAACATTACTAGGTGATGTACTGGAGTCAGGTTCCGGTTCTATTGTGAGTACGAACTTTGATGCGTTATCCAGGTCACTCTGATCTACAGCAAACGAATTGCTGCTTAATGTTCCATTGTCGTCTACTGTAAATTTACCGGTCGATTTCGGTGTGCCGTTTACGATCAACCATCCTTCATATTTTGCAGATGATCCAAGATTGTGCAGTCCCGAAATATTTAAAGTAAGATTAGTTGCTCCGGGAGGGGGATTAGTCCCATTGTCGTTGTTTGTACAGCCGGCCAATCCAATAAGGCCTGCCAGCATAGCGATCATTAGATATTTCATCTTTTCTCCGTTTTTTGTTCATATAATATGTCTTTATCTTTAGCATAAAATCACTTTTAAATAATAACTTTACTTATCACTTTCTGTGATTTACCGGCGGTTAAGCAGATCTGAATTAATTATCACAAATAAGGGTTGAAACCTTAAGGAGGAAACGTCATACTACTTCAAAATGACATTATCTTAGAAGGGGCTAATCAGGAAACACGTATTTCTTTTTCCTTACGTGATTTACCTTTGTAGACGGGTATTTCAAATGAAAACGTGGTTCCTTCGCCCTCCGTACTTTCAACATTTATGTTGATATTATGCACTTCGAGTATCTTTTTTACAATGGCAAGGCCGAGTCCAAGTCCTTCTGCAGATGATTTTCCCGTTCCCTTATGATACCTGTCGAATATATATTTCATTTCATCTTTCTGAATTCCTTTGCCGCTGTCTTTAACATATGTAATAACTTTATCCCCGGATCTCTGAAGCCTGATCGTAACGGAGCCGCCGGCGGGGGTAAATTTGAATGCATTATCAAGGAGGTTCTGCAGGACTTTTTCCATCATACCAATATCAGCATAAACAAGAGGAAGGTCGTAAGGAAAATTGAGTCTGAGTTCAATATTTCTGCCTTCAGCAATTATCTGGTTTTTCTGCTGAATATCCTGTGCAAGTTCGGCAACAGAGAATGCTTCGGGATCAGGTTTTGTTTCTCTTGCTTCAAGTTTTGAAAGTTCAAACAACTCCTCTACAAGTTTCTTAAGTCTCTCAGTACTGCTGAGAATAGTATGCATATAGTTTTTACGGTCCTCTTCAGAAAGTGTTTCGGATTTAAGCAGGATTGTTTCGATATAACCCTGAACTGCCGCAAGCGGTGTCCTGAGATCATGCGACACATTGGCAACCAGTTCCCGTCTCAGGTTATCCATGGTTTTCATCTCTTCTATATTCTGAACAATCGTATCTGCCATCTCATTAAATGAATCGGCAAACTCATTAAACTCTCCGCGGCCCTTAAGTTTAATCCTTGCATTAAGATTCCCGTTCTTAAATTCTCTTATCACCGCAACAATTTTTCTCATATTCCTTGTTATAAATCCAAGGGCAATAAGACTTATAATCGCAACACCGATAAGGGTGATTCCCATCGATCTTATTCCAAGTCTTAGAATATAACTTCCGAAAACAAGCTGAGTGGCATTATCGTATTCCTCGCCGCCCAAAATAACATAGATATATCCGCGGAACGTATCTCCCTCGTAAACCTTTGCGGCCGAGAATGCTTTTTCACGATCGGCATTACGGGGATCGGCACCAAGAACAAAGGGCTCGTCCTTGCTTGAAACAAATTTCTTTATAGGCTCAAGCGGAACATATTTTAGTCTTACTACTTTGTTGGGAGCAAAATAGGTCAATATCTTTCCGTCTTTATCAAGGAGGTAAACCTCAAGACTGGGATTGATGATCATTATATTGTGAAAAACATCTTTCAGATTATCGGTATTTGCTTTACCGTCAACAAAACACTGATTCTCGGCTGCAATATGAGGTGCTATTTCTGCATCGAGCTTCTGGTTTGTTTCCTGAAAATACATCTCTGCAGTGTACACCGATATGTACATATAGATTCCTGAGAGTATTACAAGGACAATCAGGAATATTGCTGATATCTTCCAGAAGAGGCTGTGAAAAAACTTTGTTTTCAAAATACTTATTCCTTCATTCCTTTGTTATTTCCTCGAGGTCGTTAAATCTGTAGCCGACCCCCCATGTAGTCAGTATATATGATGGATTGGAAAGATCGGTTTCAATTTTTCCGCGAAGTCTGTTGATGTGAGAATTTACCGTATGTTCATATCCATTATATGAATAACCCCAGAGAAGACTGAGAAGCTGTTCGCGGGTATATGTCTTTCCCGGATGCGAAGCGAGCAGATGAAGCAGTTCAAATTCCTTTGGTGTAAGGTCTATTCTTTCTCCTTTAAGAGTTACTCTCCGTTTTGCAACATCAATTAAGAGGTCTCCTACAGTAATATCATCTTTTTCTTCCTGGTCTTTCTGTAAAGCTTCAATTCTACGAAATATAGCCTTAACTCTTGCAGTAAATTCTCTTATAGCAAATGGTTTGGTCAGGTAATCGTCTGCGCCGAGCTCAAGTCCCAGCACCTTATCAAATTCCTCCGACTTGGCGGTAAGCATAAGGACGGGTGTATAGTTTTCCTGTTTCCTCAGTTCTTTGCATATCTCCAGCCCGTCAAGGTGGGGGAGCATGATGTCGAGCACGATAAGATCGTAACTATTATCAACTGCTTCTTTTAATCCATCTTTTCCGTCATAGCATCGTGTTACTTCGAACCCCATATCACTTAAATGGATATGAATAAGGTCCGAGATTGACTTATCGTCTTCTATTACCAGAACTTTTTTCATTGATAATATGTCTCCTTTTTTCTGTACTAAAAATACCGACAGAATGTAACGGAATTATCACATTTATAATAAAAGTTTGCAACAGGAGATGTTTTAAGAAAAATACTAATTTATGAGAAAAGAAACAGGAGAAGGGTGTTAATCGGCGATAAAAGCTTCAATATTTTCGATTTCGTGAACCGCCCGGATTTTTTTGAAATAGTTCAATGCCTGCTCAAAGCTTTCCTTAGCTTTATCGAATTTTTTCCACTGTTTATATAAAATACCAAGTTCCAGAGATGTTTCGGCGTAATTCAGTTCGTTTTTATACTCTTTGTTGATGCGCATGCTGGTTAGCAGAAAGTTCTCGGCGAGTGAATAATTTTTCTGAACTCTTTTGATGATACCTTCAACTTTATAAATCTCTGCCACAGAGAGTTTATCATTTGTCTTATAGCATATCTCCATCGCCTTATCGGCAAAAGCTTTGGAAAGTGCGACATCCTGCATCTGGGACATAGATAAATGCCTTAGTAATGTATGAGATTCCCAGCAGCGAATAAATGCTGTCATTCAGCGAAACAGCAATGCTCTTATCAAGTTCTTTTAATGCGTTTTTATATTCCTTCTTTTTAAGATAAGTGATACCCAAATTATGTCTGTATCTGGGCCAGTTTATGGTGATCATTCAGACGCTGGAAATTAACCAGGGCGCGGTTATAATAGAACAGGGCCTGATCGTAATTGCTGTAGATGTTGTTTATAATACCCAGATTTATCTCGATCTGACCTATTAAATATGCATCCCGTTTTTCATCAAGATAGCGCAGGCTCTCTTCAAAATGATTAGCTGCTTCAGGCAGATCACCGTGTTCGCCGTAGACAGTACCGAGGAGGTTCTCGCAGCGGGCGCATCCTTTAAGATCGTTCTGATTCTTAAACATTATGAATGCTTTTTTAGTATAATCAAAGCATTCTGTCCACTTAGCCTCTCTGCTGTAAATTTCGCCGATTGAATAGCAGGCATTAGCCGCAAGTCCGCCCAGGTTAGAATCTATCCGGCCCTCGGCTATAATCTTCTTATGCGTTTCAATCGCAAATTCAAACTCACCCTGGGAGATTGCGTAATCACCGAGGTTCAGAAGGAACTCGATGTATTTTATCTTCTCAAGCTTTTGTTCTGCAAGTGTGGTAATTAACTGGAACTGGAATTCTTTGAGATATGAATCTGAGAGGTCGACTTCAATTTGTTTCACGCTCGGATTGTCTTAATTTCAGCTAGAGTCGTGATTTCCCGAGTTTCTTCTTTAAAATATTCTTCTTCAGCTCCGAAATCTCTTTTTCGGAAAAGAAACCGGCCAGGATTTCTTCAAGAGTTAAATATTTATTTAGTCTTGCTGCCACGGTATTCCGTTTCGAAAATATTTAAAAAACGTGAAAGGATAACATCACGTTATCCTTTCACAAGGTTTACAATATATGAATTATCGTGCGTATGCCCAGCGTGAAAAGTGAGGAAGCTGTGCATTGACAACATTTAATGTACCTGTTGACATATCAACTGTCACCCCGTCATTAACAGTTGGAACCAGGTTTCCGCTCGGATCCACGTAGTAAAATCCTACGTTCGCCGGATTGATCCCGTTCAGGCTAAGACCAGTAATTTTATAATTAAGAATAACCGGTTCATTAAAGGTCATTGACGGGAAAAAATCTACCCCTGCCTCGTCGCTAACCTGCATCGTAATATTCCTGAAATCAGCAAACGAATAGCTTGCCGGTATAGTTAATCTGCAATCCACATTAACTGTTTTCCCGTTTGATGACAGGTAGCTTTTAACGAGGTGTATTTCACCCCCTGAAAGTCCATCAATAGTTTCTGAAGTCGAAAACGAGCTCTCAACACTTAAATCCGCTCTTTCCGGAAGCATAATAATTGTTTTTGCCTGGTTGTCGACGCCGTTAACCGGCGCAGTTATGTTGCTTTCCTGCATACACCCAACAAATGAAAGCAGCAATAAAGCAGCTAGATAAGATAACTTCCGCATTTTGTCTCGCCCTTCTATTATTATTAATTGTTTTGTTTTCAATTTGATTTCTCTGTTTGAGATATTTGTATGCGGAGAGCCAATGATTATGCCACCGGCACATTTGTAAATGTTACTTACTGAATTTTTTGTGATAAAAACTTCGGTAACAATTACAGTGGGTTTATGAAATAATTACTGTGGCTTTTTGAGATGAAAAGAGAGATGTGTTACGCAATGAAACAATTATCTTATTTATTGAGGTTGATTGCAGGCCCTGAATAAAGGGGCCGGAAGAGTTATACGCATAACTTCAGTTTAATAAAGCACTTGCGCCGACCGGTAAATTCACTATTTGACAATTTTTGAAATCTGCTTGAATTCGTCAGTGCCGCTACACATTCAGTAATTCGAACAGAATCGCCTCTGTAGTAGTAATCTCAGCTCCATGGTGTCTCATTCTGTCAAGTGCCGTGCGGTAATCGAATTCATTTCTGGACGATACTGCATCCGCAGCTACATTTACCTGGAATCCGTTAGCAAGGAGATCGAGAATTGTCTGCTGCACGCAAACGTGAGCTTCTATACCTGCTACAATTACCTGCAAAGCATTGTTATCTTTGAGTCGTGGAAATAGGTTCCCCGCACCAGCGCAGCTGAACGTCATTTTCTGTACAGCACTCAATCCTTCTAATTCCTTAAGGAGAGTTGAGGATGTGCTTCCCAGACCTTTAGGATACTGTTCTGTATAAAAAATAGGAATGTTAAGTACCTTGAATCCCTTGATGAGTTTCAGACTGTTATTTATTACCTGAGCCGGTTTGTCCATTACAGATAAGATCTTTTCCTGGATATCTATAAGGAGCAGGGCAGAGGTATCTCTTTTTAATATTTTTTCGTTGTATTTAATGGTCGACTCCATAATGCACCTTTATATTTTAATAAATTGGGTCCATTCCATACTTACCGCAGGCATACATCATAAGCAGAGCAGATAGATCGACTAAAGTTTTTTTCTGATCTTCGGTGTGAATTACAAGGTTATACACTTCCGAGACAAACCTCATATTCTTAAGTATTTTCTTGAGTTCTTCATAACTTGGCTGGCCATGCCAGTTAGCCACTTCCTCTACAAGCATTTTCTCATTTCTTCTGAGGAATTCGGCGAATGAGATAGATTTTGTGGTATGTGATGTTCTCGGCCGGCACATAGTAATGAGATCATTGAAGTAGGTATCCCATTTTTCCGCCAGCAGCCGGTTGCTGTCGCGCATTACATACCGGGCCTTCTCGAGCGAGAACCTGGCCTTTGTGCGCGGTTTAAATTTGGATGATAAGGCATAACCATCATAGCTGGTATAGCCGGTTTCATCGTCTATATACTTCCATCTTTTAGTTAATTGACGGGCGGAGTAGATCACGATAACCTTATCGAGTCCGCTGTCGACAACAATAAACTTTCCCTGCTGTTCATTGATCACTGTTAGCCAGTGTTCCCAGTTATCCACGCTTAAGATACAGGGATAACCGGCTTTCAAATGATTACTGAGAGCTTTGATTGCTTCGTCAGGTGTTTCGCGCCTGAAATATTTCATTTTGCAGTCATACGTTTTAGCAGCCTTGGCGAGACCTATTTCATCGGTGCCGTACCACCAGGTGCTGCCGGCGCGTTTAGCGATCTCTCTTTCATTTTCAAATCTGCCCAGCATTACAAGGGCATATTTCAGTGCGAAAGGACCACATTGGTATTTATAAGGTTGGGGGTAAAAACTCATACATTAGTTATTTTTGCGGCTCAATTTAATGAATACATTACTTTAAATCATTATCATAATTTTGTGAGCAGGTCAATTTTCTTTATTTTTATTTTTATGAGTAAGAGAAAAACAAAAGTTGCTGTTGTATTTAACGAACCTCAGCCCGATTTCTACGTTAAATCGGTTGAACACGAAATCAAAGATCTCGATTTCATTCCGTATTTTGAAGTTGAGGAGCTCACTCCTATTGAAGAATACGAGATCATGGCGGAAAAACTTTCAAAAAGGGGACTGGAAGCATACCCGCTGAACATTTTTGATGACCTTAAAATACTCCTTAAAGATATAAACACGAATAAACCCGATGTTATTTTTAACTTTATGGAACTTTACCAGGAAAATTCCAGACTGGAGATGAATATCGTCGGAATGCTGGAACTTCTTGGAATTCCCTATACCGGGGCTCCTCCAATGGCACTGGCTAACTGCCAGAGCAAGGTGCTTGCCAAGAGAATTCTGAATTCATATGGAATCAGGACGGCAAGGTTCATAATGTTTAAGAAAATCCGGAAAAGCTACAAACATGATCTGAGATATCCTCTGATCGTTAAACCGGCTTTTGAAGATGCGAGTGTAGGTATTGAGAACAGTTCTATCGTTGAAGATTCAAGGAGTCTGAAGGACAGGGTTAATTACGTGCTTTCGATCTTTCAGCAGCCTGCGCTGGTGGAAGAATTTATAGAGGGCAGAGAACTGAATGTTGCCGTAATGGGTGATAAAGATCCGCAGGCACTTCCGATAAGTGAAATTGACTTCAGTGAAATGCCCGACCATCTATATAATATAGTAAGCTACCAGGCTAAGTGGGATCCAAACCACGAAGCATATCATAAGACAATTCCGAGCTGTCCCGCCAAACTGCCAAAGCGAATAGAGAAAGAAGCAAAAGAAATAGCTGTTGATGCCTTCAAAATAATGGGCTGCCGCGATTATGCCAGAGTGGATATGAGACTGTCACGTGATAATAAACTCTACGTGCTTGAAGTAAATCCGAATCCTGATCTAACCGAAAGCGCAGGATTTATGCGTTCTGCTGAAGCTGCCGGGTATAGTTATGTGACAGCACTTAAGAAGATTATCGATTTTGCGAAACAAAGAGGGAAACTGGCCGGTGCTATCAATTAATATGTGATACCGGTCTAAATATTTCAGTCCTTGTATTCCTATTAATTTCATTTCAATCTGATATTGTTATCATGTAATTGAGTTAAAGTTATGTTGAGTAATAAGGAGGAATTGAAATGAAATGTCCGGTTGATGGAACTGATTTAGAAGTAAAACAAAAAGATGATATAACAGTTAACACCTGCCCTAAATGCCATGGTGTTTGGCTTGAAAGGGCAGAACTTGATAAAATACTCGCACAGTCGGAATTAGAATACCCGGACTTTGAAGATTTCAAAGGCAGGGAAACGAAGTATGAGAGTCCCGGCGCCTTCTTCGGCCGCTTCTTCGAACACTGAGAGTAATATCTTAAAACAGAGCAAACCTCTTGTTTGAAAACTTTTAATATAAGCTATTCAAGGCGGGATCGCATCAGGTTTCTGGCAGTCTCCATTCTATTGATTTCCCACAGGTAGTGTCAGTTTAAATGGAGTATCCTTGAATATTTCCTTGGTAATTTGAAAAAATGCATCCTCCCATGTTGAGGTTGTCATTGCGAATGCAAAGTTTGACTGCACAACGGCGCTGCCGCAGTTTATGAAATCATCCTCGTTATAATCATAAATAATAAAATCTGCCACTGCGCCCAGGAACTCTGTTGTGCCGCCTCCAGTCATATGACCAGCCGTAGTGAATGACCCCCCGGGGGTGCTGACTGTATTTCCAGGGACATATAACGGTACGCTTGTTGTCTGGTTTCTTGCAAAAGTAATGTTGTTAATGACCAGTATGACATCCGGTTTAATATTATACGATTCCAGTACTTCTTTTTTAGGAACATAAAATTTATATAGTATATTCTTACTTCCCAATCTTTTCTGAATCATAAAATATTTTGTACTATCCAATTGTGATTGGTAAAGATAAGGGTCTATCTCCTTTCTATACAGATCAATACCCCAGACATATCTATCTATATTTTTAGTCAATCCTTCAACTACTTTATCTTTAATTACAGTTTCAGGATCACGCTTATCCTCTTCAAAATCGTCTTCTACATCATCTTTGTTCATTACACTTATAACATCATTCGAAAACGGCATAACAAGAATATGTTTTTTAGAGTAACTTTTATTTTTATACTTTGGGTTAATTAAAGTAGTTGAAGCGCTGCAGCCAATAAATAAAATTGCTGCAAATGCAGATATCACATATACTTTCATATCATTCCCCGCTAAATGTTAATTTTCTTGAAAAATATATGGTCTTAATAACGATCTTGTTTCTGATGAACTTCGCAGATCCCTGATATTAGCTGCTCCTTGACATGTCCCCGTTATTTTCGGGTATATATTAATACTAATTTAGGAGAATCAATGTAAATGTGCAAAAAATAATATAGGATCAAGCGATTGATTTTGAAATAAAGGTTTTGACTTCATTCAGGTTCTTAGCTTCAAAATCAGGTTTTACTGAATCAGATGGAAGAGGAGGCTGCGTTTTACCGGTATAAACAAGAACTCCTTTGCCGCCTATTGCCTGAGAGGCAGCGATATCCGATTCAAGATCATCCCCGATCATAATGAACTCAGAATCAGGTTTGAGCCCAAGCTGCTTTAATGCAGTCTGAAAATATATAGGGGAGGGTTTGCCAATTACCGTAGCTTCTCTGGATGTCGCATACTCAATCGCTGTAATAAAAGCCCCGGCATCCATAGTTAAAGTTTTTCCATCCGGCTCCCAGTATCTGTTTTTATGCATGGCAATCATTTCAGCTCCATTCCAAACTTTTCTGAATATCTCATTCATCGTTTCGTATGTCCATTTATCAGCAATATCACCGAGTACGACTGCCTCCGGATCATTATCTGTATCATACTCCGAAAACAGCGGCTTAATATCAGGTCGGCAGTATACCGAAACCTTCGAGAAATTATCCTTCACATAACTTAAGGTAGCATCTACGGCAGTCATTGCCGGAATATCAGTTTTGATTCCGCCTTTCCTGATAAATTCCAGCATTCCCTGGGAGGTACGCAGAGTTGAATTACTGATCAGGAAAAAGGGAATTTTGTTTTCAGTGAGAAAATGAAAAAAGAGATCCGCATCAGGGGCGATCTTATCTCCCAGTTTTATTATACCATCGAAGTCAATTAATACGGGAAGCTTTGTGTTTTTCATTTGAAAGAATAAGTACTGTCCTGATGTCTCCGCGGCCGGAAATTCAGACCGCGAAGATCTCAGGTATAGAAACCATGTTAATCGGAATATTTACGATTTAACCGGCGCAAGCTGCGGAAATCTCATCCTTGCGAGCTCGAATAATCCAAACATTACACCTGCATAGAAGAGGTTCCCGACTAAATTGTAACCGAAGAATGGAAGCGCCGCAACGTAGCATTCTGCAAGTCCTGCCGCAGTCATCGGGTACATAACGTCTGTCATCCAGAACGCGAAGTTGGTGATGAGGAAAAACAGAACAGCTGCAACAACAGAAGCAAGTACAATATTTGAAACTTTCTTCTTTTGGATCATCGTCATTCCAATTACCACCATCAGGGCAAAGGCAAAATAAACAGACAGTATAGTTGAATGGAATCCAAGAATAAGGTCTGTTAAGAACATCGCGATCAGCGGAACAGCAAAAGCTAGTTTTTTATTAGTGAAATATGCTCCGCCAAAAAGAGCCATAGCGCCCATAGCAGTAAAGTTTGGGAGATGAGGTATAAGTCTTGTAAAAGCTGCAGCGGCAATCATTGCGCAGAGAACGAGGAACCTGGGTGATATTAACTTAGAATTCATTCAATACTCCTTTCAGAAATAAAATTTAAATTCAGATTCTTTTTTTAATTAATGTTAAAATAAAACATCAGGAGATCAAAATCCTGATCTTTATCATAATTTCAATTTAAATCCTCCATAAAGTGAAAGTCCCGGCGAAGCGTATCCGTAAACTTCTTCATAATAATCATCGGCAATATTGTTCACTTTCGCGAAAATCTGTAAGTAGCTGAACAGGTCATACGAAGCTGCCGCATTTACAAGAAAGTAACTCCCGAGCTTCACTCTTTCCGAACCTGTTGATGTAAACCTCTTGTCATCACGCTCACCAACATAAGAGGCATCTAAATGAACATTGAACTTTTCGAGGAAACCGTAGTCGGCACTGAATACCCCTTTATGCCCGGGTCTTCTTAACAAAGGCAGATTTCTATCGGGTGAATCGGGACTTAGATCCTTTGTTTTGGTATTTGTATAATTCAGCTTAAGTGTAAGTCCTTCAGCAGGCTTTGCAGTAACAAAAAATTCCACACCATAGCTTTCGGCCTGATTTATATTGATCGTTTTGAAGTTTGAATCAAATCCGAAGAGCTGTTCAAACTTGTTGCTGAAATACGTTGCTCCGGCAGTTATCCTGTCATTCCAGAGATACTGTTCGAACCCCGCATCCCAGCCCGTACTTTTTTCCGGCTGAAGGTTTTCATTCCCGAAAGCGGGATCATAAAGATAGAAGAGGGAAGGGGCCTTAAAACCTGTACCGTAAGTAGCCTTTAGTTTTGTTCCGGTTTCCCAGATCATCAGTGCCGGCGCTATCCGGTAAGTTACTGCGCCGCCGAATTTATCATGGTAGTCGTACCTTAATCCCAGGTTAAAGAACAACCGGTCGGAAATATTGCTCTGTTCCTCGGCGAAAAATCCCTTTGTGTTGGATGTCTTTGCAGGGAAATCACTTTCAAAATTCCCGCTGGTCAGCGAATTAATAAAATAATTACTCAGCGCAGTTTCTTTCTCGTGTTCGGCTCCGACTGTAAGCGAGAATGGTTTCGCGAAGTTAAAAGTATTCTGTATATCAAACTTAATTTTCTTTCCGTCATACATACTCCTTGATGTCGCAGGATTATAAAGTGTAGAGTCGAAACTGTACTTCCTTACATTCCTCATATAGGAGACACCTGCCTTACCATTCCAGGTGTTTTTATAGTCGGAGAAATAAGTTTCAATTCTGAAGATATTCTCATCGAGGTTATAAACGTATGTGGGATCATCACCAAATTCTCCTCCCCATTGATCATAATCCGCCCTGCCGCCGGTATGCTGGAAGAACAGGTTCAGCTGAAAATCATTATCCAGGTTTACTCCTGCTTTAACCGAGCCGGTAAAATTTGATGCACCGTCCTTTTCAGTATTACCATACCTGGCTGACGCAGAAGAAAAACCATCGGTTCTCATCCTGTTCAGGTTCACCTGGTAGTTAAAAATATCGTAAGTGCCGCTGATACTGCCGTTAAGCTTATAAGTATTGTAGGTACCGCCTTCAGCCGAGAGCAAATATTTGTTTCTGCCTTCGCCTGTTTTTGTAATAATATTGATTACTCCGGCCAGTGCATCGGATCCGTACATCGTGCTCTGGGGACCGCGGAGAATTTCTATCCTTTGAATATTATCTGTCGGCAGATTTGAAAAATCATAAGTGTTACCGGGATCTCCGGGCATATTCATTTCTATACCGTCTATCAGAACCAGAGTATGTTCAGAGCCGCCGCCGCGCATAAACACGCTTGTAAGTTTACCGGGCCCGCCCTGCTGGACAACGTTTACACCGTACTCATCTCTCAGAAGGTCGAGAACATTATCTTTTTTTGAGTTGACTATTTCTGCGGAATCGATAACAGTGATGGAATTTGCAAGCTCTATAAGAGGGGTTTCCGTCCTGGTTGCGGTAACCACTACGTCGGACATTTTGTAATACCCGGTGGAATCTCCCTTCCTGATTATGCTGTTCTGGGCATAGAGCGCAGAACAGAGAAAGGCGGAAGCAAGTCCTATTAGGAAAAGTTTCTGCAGATACATGAAGTTACTCCTGTAAAAAGGTATAAAGTAACTTCGTGGGGGATTAAACGAATTGATTGATTATTCGTAATCTAACCTCACCCGCGAAGGTTGATTTAATCGCATACGGCAGGTCTCCTGGCTCAGCGAAGTAAAAATACAATTAACAATTGATAATTATTCATTGCAGCCTTACAGTTGCGCGTCAGCTCCGGATTCTAACCGGATTCCCTATAATTCCCGTTCCAACCGGGACACCGTAATCATTTGAAAGAACGACAGGAATATAGAAGAGTATTTCAATAAATCAAAATTCGGAATGACAATTACAAGCGGGGGCTATGCTATCTTCTATCACAAAGCCGGGATTGATATAAAAACCGAAGAGGCAAAAATCTAAATAAGATACAGCCGCAATGTGGTTATTACACTATTTCCTTTAAATCTAAATTGCTTTTCTTCGCCGATATAAATAATTTTGTTAAACTTATGTGCGGGGATTTTCCCCGTGCCAACTGAAATTATTTATTGTCGTATTTAGAATATTGTTACCACAAAACACATTCAGTTCTAGCTTACCAATAAGTTATCGTATTTATAAAGGAGAAATTTAATGGGTTGGTTCACCTCGTTCATCGATTCGAGCCTGGGGAAAAAGCTTGTTATGGCTGTTACGGGCTTGTTTTTATACATCTACCTGATCATCCACCTCATTGCAAACCTTCTGCTGCTGAGAAGCACGGGAGATGCTTTTGAAGCATACGCGGATTTTATGGCCGCCTCGCTCAATATCCCGATCAGGATCATTGAAATAGTATTATTCCTTGCTTTTATCTACCATATTATAAACGGCATCAGGCTTTGGTTTATAAACAATTCGGCCCGCGGAATCAAATACAAAACCAAAGATTCTGCTGCAAACAGCACTTTCTATTCAAGATTTATGATACAGAGCGGTATCGTGGTGCTGATTTTCCTTGTTATCCATCTTACTGGATTTCTTTATCCCATCCCGCTTCGGCTACATGCAGATGACGATGTATGATAGTGCTGTGGCAAAATTCCACGAAACCTGGTGGTCAATCTTTTACATTTTTGCAATGATACTCCTTGCCTTCCATCTCGTTCACGCTTTTCAGAGCGGGTTCCAGACGCTGGGACTAAGACATAATAAATACACACCGTTCATTAAAGGATTCGGCGTTGCTTTCTCGATACTGATTTGTATCGGGTTTGCCATTGATTCCTTTTTACTTCATCCTGGGAGGAGGGAAATAATATGAAATTAGAATCGAAAGTACCTGCCGGACCATTAGCTCAGAAATGGACAGACCATAAGTTCAAAATGAAGCTGGTTAACCCGGCAAATAAAAGAAAATATAATATTATTGTTGTAGGAACAGGACTCGCAGGCGGTTCAGCCGCAGCGTCACTTGCAGAACTTGGATATAACGTTGACGCTTTCTGTTTCCAGGACAGTGCCCGCCGCGCTCATAGTATTGCAGCACAGGGCGGAATAAATGCTTCTAAGAATTATCAGAATGACGGCGACAGTGTTTACCGTTTATTCTACGATACAATTAAAGGCGGAGATTACAGATCACGTGAAGGAAACGTTTACCGTCTTGCAGAGTTAAGCGCCAATATAATCGATCAGTGTGTGGCTCAGGGCGTTCCGTTCGCACGCGAGTACGGCGGACTTCTGGATAACCGTTCATTCGGCGGCGCCCAGGTTTCGCGTACTTTTTACGCAAGAGGCCAGACGGGTCAGCAGCTTCTGCTGGGAGCTTACAATGCACTTATGCGTCAGGTTGGTCTCGGCAAGGTTAAGATGTATCCCCGTCACGAAATGCTCGAAGTCGTGATTATCGACGGTAAAGCAAGAGGTATAGTTACCAGAAATATGGTAACCGGAGATATCGAATCTTATGCAGCCGATGCAGTTGTTCTTGCAACAGGCGGTTACGGAAACGTTTACTACCTTTCAACAAATGCAAAAGGATCAAACGTTACAGCAGCGTGGAGAGCATATAAGAGAGGAGCCTTCTTCGCTAATCCCTGCTTCACACAGATCCATCCGACCTGCATACCTGTAACAGGACATTATCAGTCGAAGCTTACCCTTATGAGCGAAAGCTTAAGGAATGACGGAAGGGTATGGGTTCCGAAGGATCCTAAAGATAAAAGACCTCCTTCACAGATTCCCGAAGAGGAAAGAGATTATTATCTCGAAAGAAAATATCCTTCATTCGGAAACCTTGTTCCGAGGGACGTTGCTTCAAGAAACGCAAAGGAAATGGTTGACGAAGGTAAAGGTGTTGGTCCCGCTCAGAATGCGGTTTACCTCGACTTTGCGGACGCGATCAAACGTCTCGGTAAAGATAAAATTAAAGATAAATACGGCAACCTCTTCGATATGTATAAGCTTATAACTGCAGAAGATCCGTATGAAGTTCCTATGAGGATCTATCCGGCTGTTCACTATACGATGGGCGGTCTCTGGGTTGATTACAACCTTATGACTTCGGTGCCGGGACTTTATGCATTAGGCGAATGCAACTACTCCGATCACGGTGCCAACAGGCTTGGAGCAAGCGCACTTATGCAGGGACTGGCCGACGGATACTTTGTTATCCCTTACACTATCGGTGACTACCTTGCACAGCATAAAACTGACAAACTTACAACAGACCACGAAGAGTTCAAGAAGGTTGAGAAAGAAATAAAAGATAAGATAGCTAAGCTTCTTTCGATCAAGGGAACAAAGACAGTAGACGAATTTCATCGTGAATTGGGACAGGTGATGTGGGATTATGTAGGAATGTCGCGCAACGCTGAAGGCTTAAAGAAAGCAATTTCCAGGATCAAAGAAATAAGAGAAGATTTCTGGAAGAATGTAATTGTAGCCGGTGAAAATGAAGAACTGAACCAGTCGCTTGAAAAAGCCGGACGTGTTTCAGACTTCCTCGAACTCGGTGAACTGATGGCTGCAGATGCTCTTCACAGAGAGGAATCCTGCGGAGGACATTTCAGAGAAGAACATCAAACAGAAGAAAATGAAGCTAAGAGAGATGATGTTAATTTCGCTTATGTCGCAGCCTGGGAGTTCAAAGGCGTAGAAAACAAAGCCGAACTGCATAAAGAAGAACTGAATTTTGAGTTCGTCCAACCTTCTCAAAGGAGTTATAAATAATGGGAAAAGGAATGAATTTACACCTGAAAATATGGCGTCAGAAAAACCGTAACGCCAAAGGACAATTAGTAAGCTATGAAGTACAGGATATTTCTCCTGATATGTCTTTTCTTGAAATGATGGATGTTTTGAATGAGAGTCTGGTTAAAAAAGGCGAGGAGCCGGTAGCTTTTGATCACGACTGTCGTGAAGGAATATGCGGAAGCTGTTCGATGTTTATAAACGGAAGACCTCATGGACCTCAGGAAGGTATTGCTACCTGTCAGCTTCATATGAGAAAATTCAAAGACGGCGATACTATAGTAGTAGAACCGTGGCGCGCAAAGGCTTTTCCTGTTATTAAAGATCTTGTTGTCGATAGATCGGCGTTTGACAGAATCGTAATGGCCGGCGGTTTTATCTCGGTGAATACCGGCGGTGCCCCTGACGCAAATGCAATTCCCATTCCCAAGGATGAACAGGAAGCTGCTTTTGATGCCGCACAGTGCATAGGATGCGGTGCCTGCGTTGCAGCCTGCAAAAATGCATCGGCAATGCTGTTTGTTGCGGCCAAGGTTTCCCATTTTGCACGACTTCCCCAGGGTCATCCTGAAAGAGAGAAGAGAGTTCTGGCGATGGTGAGACAGATGGAAATCGAAGGATTCGGCTCCTGTACCAATACTGAGGCCTGTTCTGCTGAGTGTCCCAAGGAAATCTCGATGGATACTATAGCACAGCTCAGGCGGGAATATTACAGAGCCTCTTGCAAAAAAGAAAAATAATCCGCACTTTAACCTGTAAATAATTAAGCAGGGACAAAAGCTGTGAGAAAAGCTCTTGGAGTAATACTTTTAATACTTGTTCTTTCTGTGATCGTTTATATCTTTTTCTACAACACGGCAAGTAACGAGAGTATTCGCGGTGTCAGTTATGTATCTGAAGGCCGGATACATGAGATGATCCCGATGAGGCAGATTGATAGTCTTTCAGCTGACCTTAACTATAGATTTACGATTAAAAACAAGGTTATTCATCCAGTCAGCCCTGACTCTCTGAAGATTCCATTTAAGGGAGAAAGTCCTGCGGGCTGATCTTCGTAAAATCCGCTGAATCCGGAATTCGCCAATTCATTAAATTATCCCGGTTAACATTTTAATCGGGATTTTTTATATTTTCTCAAAGGAAATAAATAAGAGTAGGGCAGAATGTTCGAAAAAGAAATTAAGTTCATTATTGATTTTACATTAAACCGGGTTAATAAGTTAGGGTCGTTCTTTCCATATGAAAGACTTACGGGTGCTGAAATTCATCCGGCGATAATGTTATATATCTCGGCTCACCTGGATTATCTGATCTATGAAGACAGAAAAAAAATCCTTCAAAATTCCTCTTTCGATTATTCAGGCAGCGAAATATCCAATTATTTTAATCTTATCAGCGAAGAAATAAAGAAGAACAAACGTCTTGCATTTGAAGATGTTAAAACACTTGTAACTCATGCAGTTACATTTAATGTAAATTATCTCGTTCGGCCAAACTGGACACTATCAAAACTGATATTCGATGATAATAAGACGAGGAACGTAAACGAGATCAGAATGATCCTTGATTATCTTTACTACTACGATTACATAAAGAACGTCTTTAACGGCTATTTTTCGAAAAGAAAAATACTTTCACTCAGCGAAACAGAGTTCGGGATGATACTGGGAAAAATCGACCGGCAGATGTTCAATGAGCATACCCGTGACCTTGTCGATAATGCGCTGGTCTCTATCGGCAACTTCTTCAATGAAGGAGGGGTAAACAAAACCCGCATCGATACTCAAACGGTTGAACTCTTCCTTAAAGAAAAAGATCTGATGGAGCCGCTCTTTAAGTTGAGACGTTCGATACCTGCGGACGATAAACGGAAATATGATATTGATGATATAAGAAGGATCCTTTATTCTAAAGAAACTGTGAAAGTTCAGCCTGAAGAAAATACCGCAGCCGCAGCTGAGGGTGCAGCAGCTGAGAGGAGTGGAAGAGACTCAAGAAACGGAAGCCGCAATCGGGCAATCAGCCTCGGAAGTAAGTGATACTGAAGTGAACGAACCCGGAAAAGAAGAAGCTGCCGAAGAAAAGGTTTTGGATGAAAATGTATCGGATGAACAGGATACCGAAGAAATCATGTCCGGCCAAACAGGTGAGGAGATACTGAATGAGGCAGAAAAAAGTCAGGATACGGCTGAAGATAAAGCGAATGAGCACGAGCAGACAAAACAGGAATCACCCGATGATTTCTTTACAAGATATCAATCTGAATTAAAATCACTCGAGGAACTCGAGCAGCAGCTTGACAACCTAAGTACCGAAGATGATCTGACCTTTAAAGAACTGGACGAAGAGGATGATAAGGAAAAGCAGATTGAAGATAAAAATGAGTCGCCGGCAGAAGAAACTTCTTCGAAGATACAGGAAATAAATGAACCGGTTCAGGAGAAAAAGACTGAAGTTCCATCTGAAAAGAATGAAACTGAACAAACTCCGGCAAAGGATAATATTCCCTGACGAGGAAGAATCAGGCTCAGACGAACTTATAATTGAGGAGGAAGAATTATCGTTTGACGACGACGAAAGTATTGAAGAGAAGGGATCTGAACCATCTACCCCACCGGTCCGGAAAAATAATGATATCCTTAGTTTTCTGTCAGATAAAGAAATGGAAAAGATAGTGTCGAATGTGTTTAATGAAGACGAAGAAGATTTTGTAAATACGATGGAAAAGATCTCAGATTCGGGAAGTTACGATGATGCAACAGAAATTCTAAAAGCGGTTTTCTCTTCATACAAGGTTAGTCCTTACTCAAGGGATGCAGTAACACTTACAAATGCGGTAAGCAATTTCTTTAATCAGGACTAACATATGTTTATCGACTTTGCAGAGATCTTAATAAGTGCAGGAAGCGGGGGAGACGGGGCGGTAACTTTCCGGAGAGAAAAGTATGTTCCCAAAGGCGGTCCATCCGGCGGCAACGGAGGAAACGGAGGCAGCGTTTTTATTGAGGCACATCATAACTTAGCCACACTTCTTGATTTCAGGTACAGGAAAAAATATAGTGCCGGTAAGGGCGAGCCGGGAGGTAATTCGCGAAAAGACGGCAAGAACGGTAAGGATGTGGTAATTAAAGTACCTGTGGGTACGGTAATTAAGGATGCAGAATCGGGTAAGATCCTTTTTGATCTTAATGAGGACGGCGCCAGCGTGGTGGCTGCGAAAGGGGGAAAAGGAGGGAAAGGAAACAGCAACTTCGCAACTCCTACAAACCAGGCCCCGAGATTTGCCGAACCGGGAAAGCCGGGTGAAGAAAAAAAGATCGTACTTGAACTAAAGCTGATTGCAGACGTAGGACTGGTAGGATTTCCCAATGCCGGAAAGTCGACTTTAATCTCCGCAATATCTGCCGCACGTCCCAAAATTGCAGATTATCCCTTCACAACTCTCGAGCCGAACCTCGGGATTGTCCAGTACAAAGACTACCAGAGCTTCACGGTTGCGGATATACCGGGAATAATTGAAGGAGCTCATGAGGGAAAAGGATTGGGACTTAAGTTCCTGCGACATATAGAAAGAACCAAGGTACTGGTTTATCTTATAGATATCACTTCCGAAAACTATGAGGAAGATTACAAAGTGCTTCGTAATGAGCTGAAAAGTTACAGCAGAAAACTTGCACAGAAACCCGGACTGCTCGTTCTTTCAAAATCAGACCTGGTTGAAGAATCTGAGATAAACAAGCTGTTAAAGAAGAAATTAAAAAAGCTGGATAATAAAATTCATATTATTTCTGCGGCTACAGGATCGGGAATGGATAAATTTCTTGATCTTACCTGGGAAATGATACAAAAAGAAAAGAAACAGGAAGATTGATTCCGGTTACCTTCCCTTAACTTCCGGGTTAATATATTAAGCTCAAAAAGAACTGAAGGAGAGTAAATGAAAATAATTCTTACCAGAGGTTTATTGTTTTTAATGCTGGCCGTTCTGCCTGTAATAAATTCGTGCGATACCGGAATAAATATATTTTCACTTCAGGACGATGTACAGCTGGGACAGGAACTGAATGCACAGATACAGAGTGATCCCCAGGAATATCCTATTTTCCGAGGGTGATCCTTCAATTAAAAGCTACATAGTTTCTCAGATCTTTAACCAGATCCTTGCTTCGCCGCAGATAGAACATAAAGATGTTTTTAATTACCAGATGGATATCATCGATGACGATTCCACTCTTAATGCTTTTGCACTGCCCGGCGGGTACATTTATGTTTACACAGGGTTGCTTAAGTATTTAACATCATCAGGTGCTCTTGCGGGGGTGCTGGGACACGAAATAGCCCACGCAGAACTGCGTCATGCTACCCAGAGGATGACCGCATATTACGGGGTTTCTATCCTTCTGAATATAGTGCTCGGAGAAAATCCATCGCAGATTGAGGAGATTGCGGCTAACCTGTTTGTTGGGCTTGGTTTTCTTGCAAACAGCAGGTCTGATGAAGACCAGGCTGATGAGTATTCGGTAAAGTATTTGAATGATACCAGGTTTTATCCGGGCAGTGTAATGTTCTTCTTTGAGGAAATGAGGGATGATGGTTTAATAAGCTCAAACTCAAATGCAGTAGCGACCTTCCTGTCGACTCACCCGGATCCTATTGACAGGATAGCAAGCACAAAGCAGAGGCTGCAGGAAATGAATATCCCGATAAAAAGCTATAATGATACCGGCGAGGGTATCTACCACGAGGAGTACCAGCAGAACGTCCTCAGCAAATTCCATTGATAGTTGATCATCTACGAGAATTGGGGGCAACATTGTCCAAATTAACCAATTGAATATCCCAACTGTTCCTCGTGAAGGATCTATATAAAATCTATCGATTTGTGACCCAATTATATTTTGATAGAAATCTATTAATTTCTATATTTACAGGCTAAAATATGAAGTTTGGCGGGGTAGCTCAGTCGGTTAGAGCAGTGGAATCATAATCCACGTGTCGGGGGTTCGAATCCCTCCCCCGCTACTAATTTCAGGAGAAAGATTTATGTATGCAACATTGATAGTTATAACAACAGCAATAGCAGTATTACTGATCATCATTGTTCTTCTGCAGTCAAGCAAAGGCGGCGGATTAGCCGGTACCTTCGGCGGTCAGCAGGCGGAATGGGCACAATGTTCGGAACAAGGAGAACGGCCGACTTTCTAAGCAAAGCTTCCTGGTGGCTTGGAGGTTCTCTTGCAGTACTTACAATTGTAATTAATTTATTCTTTCTGCCCGGTCAATCGACTACAGAGCAGCGTGACAGTATAATTCAGAGATCAGGACAGCAGAGCGTTCCGCAGACCCCAGTCTGCCTCCACAGCAGACACCAAACGTTCCTACTGAAGGAAACCAGACCCCGCAGAACAAGTAATATTTAAGAATGTAATTTCGACTTAGACTTCGAGGGAGAAATCTTTAAGATCTCTCCCTCCGGTCGAGATGGCATATCTTTCATCCACCTCTTTATTTCCAGTCAGCCAGCAGAGTTACGATATCATCCTGCAGATCCCTGTGAAACCATCGCCCCTTTACTGTCAAACTCAAATATTATACTTAGGATAAGATCATCGCCGGAAGCGGTTGTAACATATCCCGATAGGGAAGAAACTCCGTTCAGTGTACCTGTTTTGCCGTGGAAATTATTTTCGGCACGGGTTCCTCTCATTCGATGATGAAGTGTTCCGTCAACGCCCGCAATACTCAGAGAGTTATAGAAGTCATCAAAATGCGCGAGGTCGAAATACATCTTCTCAAGCACTCCTGCCAGTGCACCAACAGTAATCTGATCAAAACGTGAAATTCCCGATCCGTCAACTATTGACGATCCTTCGGAAAAAATACCGTTATCTTTTATGAAAGAAAGAATAGCCTGGGTTGAGAAAAATGCGTTTCCCTGTTTGCCGGTCGTCTCGGCTCCAAGGGTCTTAAATAAACATTCCGCCAGGAAGTTATCACTGTGCTTATTTATATCCTGCAGGAGATTTCTTAATGTGATTCCCGAGTTTGTTATCTCAACAGCTCCGTCGGGTGTAATTCCCTGAACAGCTTTTGCATCTACCGATATTCCCTGGTTCAGCAGCTCGCTTCTCAGACATTCAGCAGCATTCAGAGGAGGATTCTTTACATTCACAAGGTATCTTCTTGTGTGTCTTCCTCTTTTCCTGTAAGTAACTTTACGGTTCCTGTCAATAACAAGTGCCGATATCGGCGGCAGCTTAACGTTGGCTACCTCGTCCCTTATCCAGTCATCTCTGGTATAAACGTCATCAAAGTAGCTGTCATCGCCTACAATTTTACCCGTAACTTTTTTAATGCCTTTCTGCTTCAGATCATTTACGCATTTTTCCAGATCTTCCTGTGAAAAGAGAGAATTGCCATATCCTTTAATATAAAGGTTCCCGTTTATAACGCCGTCTTTAATATTCTGATCATCTGTCATCAGGGAAGTTTTCAGAACGAAATCACCGCCCAGTTCCGAAAGGGCCGTAGCCGTTGTAAATAATTTTGTATTTGATGCCGGTATCATCGATGCGGCTGGATTAAGAGAAAAAATTGTATCCTGGGTTAAAGGATTAAAAACAAGCACAGCAGCATGTGTTGATGAAGGAAGTCGTGATAGTATATGGTGTATCCTTGAAGCTATCTCATCTTTAGAAGAAGGATACAGAGTTGAAACAAAAAGAAAGAGAACAAAAATCGTACGCTTAAGCATGCCCATCCTTTAAAAAGCCTAAAATCTGAATTTGTTTAATTAGCAGGTAATATTATTTTTATAATCAAGTAGCCGAATTAATGTATTTTTAATTTTGTTCTTATTTTTTTAATGCAAAAATGAAGTAAATTAAAATTAATTAAAAGGCAAACTATCTACACTTATTAAATATTTTTTTAAGGAGAACATGGCTAAATCCAAACAAGTACTGAAAGCGTATGAAAATCTCGATTTTCTAAATTCATCTGATGCAAGGATCCTGCGCATCCTTGCCGAATTCCTCGAACCGAAAACCAAATTCAGGAAACATAAGATAGTCGATACCATCGTATTTTTCGGGTCCGCAAGATTGATGTCGAAAAGGAAATCAACTGCGGCGCTGAATAAATTCAAAACAATAAATCCCAAAGACACATCCAATGATAAGCTGGCAGAGAGACTTAGAAACGCACAGCATATGGTGAAAATGTCAAAATATTATGAAGATGCCGTAGAACTTTCAAGAAGGTTAACCGAATGGTCGCTTAACCTTGATACTTCAGGCAACCGTTTTATAATCTGTACAGGCGGGGGGCCCGGCATTATGGAGGCAGCGAATAAAGGAGCCAAGCTTGCAGGAGGGTATTCACTGGGATTAAACATAAGTATACCTTTTGAGCAATTCGTTAATAAGTATGTTAGTCCCGACCTAAGATTCGAATTTCACTACTTCTTTATGAGAAAGTTCTGGTTTGCTTACCTGGCCAAAGCTCTTATCGTCTTCCCCGGCGGCTTCGGTACTATGGATGAGTTTTTCGAGATAATTACACTTATCCAGACGGACAAGATCAAGAAAAAAATGCTTTTAATTGTTTACGATGAAAAATACTGGAAGAATATAATAAACTTTGACGGACTCGTTGCGAACGCAGTAATTAGTCCTTCTGATCTGAACCTGTTTTCTTTCTGCGAGAATGTTGATGATGCATTCAATTTGATAACGAAGCATTTTGAGAAGTATTATTTGAAGAAAGAAGCCGAGAAAAGGGAACTGGAGCCGAAGATTCAATTGAAGTAGGATTTAAGATCCGTGAAAGATGTCTCCCTGACGATCGAAACGACACTTGGCTTATAAGTCGGGGTAATAAAAGAATAAAGTGCAGGAAGGGCATAAAAAAGGCTGTCCGGTAACAAAACGGGACAGCCTAAATAGATTAATCGTTAGAATCTGATCTGTGTGCACGTCTTTCAGCTTTAAGACGTTCCATACGTTTCTTTATAGAAGGTTTAACAAAAAAGGTTCTTTTCTTGAATTCTTTCAGCACTCCGGATCTTTCGTATTTCTTTTTGAACCTTCTTAATGCTTTATCTATTGATTCGTTTTCGCCTACTGTAATACCAACCAAATTATTTCACCTCGCTTTAAATGTTGGTTTAGTGAGATATTGATTCAATTAATTTTTTATTACCTGATTTCTGGAATTCAACCGTAATAGAGCTATGTCCGTTAGACATTACCTCTTTGCCTACAACCTTCCCGAAATCATCCCAATTCTGATGATAAATAGATTCACCCACTGTAAATGATTTTGTTGGTGAATAAACCGTACAATCTTCGTTTTCAATTCCTTCTAAAGATGGCTTCGTTTCTTTAACATCTTCTGTAAGGTCAATGATCATAGTCTGCTTACATTTCTTACATTTAGCCCATCTTTTATTCTCATTATTTTCATTCAAAGAGACTTCGCCAAGTAATTCCATCTTTCTTACTGCATTACAAATTCCGCAAAAAGCCTCTACATTTTTAACTCTTGCCATTTTAACACCTTTATAAACTTGCAGACATTAAATATATCAAAAGAAGTGAGGATAATCAAGAAAATAATATCTGTTTACTTCTCGTCTTCTGAAGGAGTAATAACCAAAACGGGGCAGGCGGCATATCGTAATTACTTTTTCTGCAACACTGCCTAAAAGGGTGTGCAAAATGCCTGTTCTGCCGTGAGTTGCTATTACTATAAGGTCGATTTTGTTAGATTCGCAGTAATCAATAATCGTCTCGAAATCGATACCTTTCTTGATGACGGGTACGATTTCAACAGATTTATCTTTATTAATCTTCTCCAGCGCCTTATTAAGAGAATTCTTTGCATCCTCCTCTATTGTTTTTACTATCTTTTCCTCAGAAAGATCCAGGGATCTGATGGCAAGTATAGGAGGAGTTTTTTCAAGTACATTCAGGAAATGGACTTTAGCTCCGTACTGTTTTGCAATATCGATAGCATATGAAGCAGCTGAAAGAGAAAGATTGCTGAAGTCAGTAGGCAGCAGGATGTTTTTAATATTAAACATATTCCCAACTTAATTTAATTGACAAAGATTATTTTCAATTTCATCGGGAGAACCGTTGGAAACAACGGCAAAGATGTTCTCCTTAACCTTGGTAAAGAGAGTTACAAAACTTCCCTCCGTAGATTCATAGCATTTGCCGGAATTAAGATAGGTAAGAAGATCATCAGTAAGCGTTAAAAAATGATTTTTCTTTATATCTGATTCATCAACCTGGAACAAGTACACCAGTTTTCCATCAGGAGTTGAATAAACATGGTGGGCAAACTTTTCTCCGTGGTCAGTTGAAACCACAGCACCTACGAGTTTCCAGTTTTTTATCTCCGGTACATAAGTTTTATATGCTACTCCCTGTTCAGCAAAAAAACGCCTGATTTTCTCAGAACTGTCAGATGTAAACTGGGGTGCAAGTTTTCCCGCCAGGATGCTCTCAAAATTATGCTTAGCCTGTACGTACATATTTGAGCTTCCGCTCTGTTCTGCAGCAAAGTTAGTGTACTCGGGTACCCTGGGAAGGTTTAGAAGTAAAAGTACAACTGCGAGGATAACAACAAGAGTTCCTCCCCAGGCAAAAGCCGGTTTACGGAAATATATTCGGAGGAAGAAGCCGGGAAAGCAGATCTGAGCCTGAAGCAGGTGAGATATTTCCTTCAATTCGTTTTTTTAATTTAGCCGGAACGGGGGCGATCTTTAAGCGTTCGGAAACTAGCTTCTTAATGGATGTCTGCACGAAATATTCAAACTGCAGGTCGGGATTATTTCTGATCTCATCACGCAGTTTTTGTTCAAGCCCTGCATCCTTAATTTCTCCGTCTGCAAGCGCTGCTATGTAATATAAATCTCTGTTTTCTTTCATAAAATCATTCGTCTTTATCCTGATGCTCTATATAACCCTTATCCGCAGCATAATTATAGAGCTTCGCAAAAAGCATTTTCCTTGCACGGTGCAGTCTTGACCTGACAGTACCCACCGGAACGTCGACAAAATCTGCTATTTCATCGTACGAAAATCCTTCAATATCGCACAAAATAATCACCGTTCTGAAATCTTCAGGAAGGGAGGCGATAGCATTGGAAAGTTCATCATCGAGCAGATTGTCGTACATTTCTTTCTCGAGGTGAGCGCTGTCCGTTGAAGACGGCTTTATATTCTCATAGAAATTTTCCACTTCCTCATAATCAACTTTATCCGGTTCTTTCGAAGATTTTCTATATGAGTTGATAAAGGTATTCTTCATTATCCGGAACAACCAGGCCTTGCAATTAGTTCCCTTTTCAAATTTATCGAAGAAACGGAAAGCTTTGAGGTATGTTTCCTGGACGAGGTCGTCTGCCTCATCGCCGTCGCCTGTCATTCTAAGAGCAAAATTGTACAAGAGCGTCCATATGGGGCACAGCTTCCCTCTCAAATTCAGCATAAAGCTGCTTTTGATCATCAATTATTGCCATTAAAATTGGAAATGGAAACATATTCTGCTATTGGTTATCAGATGACCGCATTTGTTATCAGCAATTATATCAAAATTAAAGTATTTATCAAATTCAGAGGATAACTTCCCCATTCACACTCTCCGTATGAGGGGAATCTGTCTCAATAAAGAATCCGTTGACAACTACATATTTTACTTTCCCTTTAGCGGTAATGTAGAAGTTTGCGGGGCCATCAACCTTAATCCTTTTATCGCCATAATCTGTCATTATGATATTTACAGGAAGTTTCGAGTATTCCTCTTCCGGCTGGAAATTTACGCTGACGTTGGTAATACCTATCAGAGTATAAACTCTTGAAATCCAGTCCTGAAAGTTCTTCATAAGAGGATATGACTTTTGCATAAGTTTTCCCGGCATGGATTTCCATTCCTGACAGATCATAATCCTCATATCCGCTGAAAATCGATAAGTCGCCGATATCGGTTACACTTCCTACCGAATAAAATGATCTCGCAGGATCTTTATTAATTTCTGTCCGGTTTATACCCACGTCGATTTTTATTTGCTGACCGTTGACGGTATAGTCGAGGTTCCTGAGGATAAGGTCCATCAGGTTATCTTTTTCATTGAAGGGAACAGCATCGTAAGTATCAACCGGTTCCTGTACGTATCCTGCCTCTGCTATACTCTTAAAGGCCGTAAGCAGAGCGATGAAGTTCATCTTCCTGAGAAACTGTTTTTCGGGATCGCCCTTCCAGCCGCCGGTTTCTATAAGAATAGTGCTGGTTCCCCAGGTCTGAAAGTTATCGCCGAAAGCACGCGGTTCATAATCATCGGAATACTTTCCGATATGGCCCGGGATGTAATCACTCAATGCTTTGTCGAGCTGGCCGATAAGCTGCATTGCCTTTTTTCTGACGGGGTCAACCGACTTTTCATAATTCATAGCAGGAGCAAGGAAAGAGATAGAGGCAGACTTGAATGTTCTTCCCGCACTGTAATAAATGCTCTGATCGTGGAGGTTAAATCCGAAATCCGCTTTAATAGAATCGAAAGCAGATTTAAGTATTCTTGCTTCGGGGGACTGCTCTCTTACTGCATCGCGGTTCAGGTCGATCTGGTAAACATTCCTTCTCTCAAAAACCTCGGCTCCGTCGGGATTAACCATCGGCATAAAATATATGGTCAGCTTTTCCAGCACTTCTTTTTTGAAATCATCAAACTGACTGCTCTGTTTGAAAAAGTTAAAGATATCGAAGAGTGCCATTGTTGCGGTCGGTTCATCGCCATGCATCTGCGACCAGAGGAAAACCCTGGTTTTGCCTGTTCCAATTGAGATCAAATATATCTCGCGTTTTTGAACAGACAGACCCACCTGCTTCACAGTAAATAAGGAGTCGTTTTTGAGTTTATCGATTAGTGGTTTAATATCTGAATGCTTAAAGCGTCTGTTCGTGAGCGATTTCTCACGGAAATTTCCATAGGAATTATTGAGCTGCGTGGTAAAGTCCTTGTATTGTGCCATCAAAAGGGAATTAAAAATAATGATTAGAAAAAAGTATTTAATCATATTGATCAGAATTTAACCATTACCGCCTAAATATACCAACGTTTAGAAACCTGTCATTATCATAAAAAGAATTGTCAATAATATTAAAATAACTTATGTTATACAAAGTTAATTATGAGCTTTACCAAGCTTTCACGGGGTATAGTTATTCATGGTTTTTTAAGGGCTCCCGCGAGAATTGCAATTTCTGAGTGCACAAGCTAAATGCTATATGTTTATAAACTCAAGGGTGATGAAATGAAAAAATTTTTTGTCTTCTTTGTGATTTTTTTCCCGCAGTTAAACTTTTCTCAAATCGTTCCGGAAATTGAATGGTTAAGAATTTATGATGGAATTGGGAACGGGAACGATTTTGTGAATGATATGAAAATGGATAATGAATATAATACTTACCTGGCAGGGAGGAGTGAAGGTATAGATGGCACACCGGATTTTATCATAATGAAATACTCCAATAGCGGGGATTCTTTATTGAACATCAGATTTATCTCAGCCCCAGGCGCCTGGGATGAAGCGAATTCGATTGCGGTTGATGCGGCCGGAAATATTTATGCGATCGGAAGCGCTACTTTCGGTCAATCATCATTTTACTCCGTATTTTTTAAATATTCCCCAAACGGAAATGTTATCTGGGATAAAAATTATTTTAACGACCCGGACAACGTTTCAGAGGGATTAAAAGTCGTGCTTACCCCCGAGGAAGATCCTGTGATAGCCTACGCGAAATATAATCCGTATTTATCAACGAGCCTTACAAAATATTCAGCCAACGGTGATTCAATCTGGACGATTCAAATGAAAGATGACACCAGCGGTTATCAGCTGGATTATATACTTACAGATCCTTTTGGAAATATCTATGCGGCATTAACACAAACATACTATTCGGGGTCGCAAATAGTTATACTGAAATTAGATCAGAATGGGCACATAGTCTGGACGAGGATACTGAAAACTGAATCTGTCAGGAAAATGATTATTGATTCCGAGTCAGATTTAATTGTTGAAACGCATGGAGATGGAGTTCTTGTTAAGTACACATCCGATGGTGACTCGTTATGGTCATACCAGGCTATTGGTTTACTGACCGATATCACTCTTGATAATGATGAAAACATTCTGGTATGTGGTTATGCCATTGGAATTAATAACTGGGATTATCTGGCCGCTAAAGTTTCACCCGGCGGTACAGAGACCTGGCATAAAACGTTTAATAGTTATGAAAACCTTGGAGATTTTGCTGTCAGTGTAATCACAGATGAAGACGGTAATTCCTATGTAACAGGTTCATCTCACGATATGATAAGCATTGGATCCGCTTACACCTTAAAGTATAATTCATCCGGCGAGATGAAATGGCAGCATAGATTCGATGCACCACCATGCCATTTTTGAAAATCCTCAACATATCTTTTTGATGACAGTAATGATGTAATAATTGGCGGCGATTATTCGGATTCTACAAACGGATCAAATTTCTTTTTAATGAAAATAAAACAAAAACCGGGGTCGGGGGTTCGTCTATCAGATAATACTATTCCGTCGGATTATTATTTAAGTCAGAATTATCCCAATCCGTTCAATCCCGGCACTACAATAGATTTTACAATTCCCCGGAATAGTTTTGTTAAGGTAGAAGTATACGATGCATTAGGCCGGAAGGTGAAAGAACTTGTAAACAGTGAGTTATCAGCAGGCCGTTACTCTGTTGATTTCAATGCCACGGATCTTTCAAGCGGCATCTACTATTATCGCTTAATCACGAAAGATTTTGTACAAATGAAGAAAGCCGTTTTATTAAAGTAGACAGCCGGCTGATTGCGTGATTGAAATTCCCTGAGAATGTTTCCTTTGTTGTGTAAAAATGTTAATTTTTAGCCGTAATTTACAGTCCCGGGGAACTGCAAACCTTAATTTTCCAGATTTCTGTTCGGCCTTTGTTCGGCCTATATTCGGCCTATAACCGGCCTCAAACTACGAGATAACTCCGAGTCATAGCCGGTATAAACGCGGAAACCATTATTCCACACTGCCATTTTGTCATACTGTAGATTTTTTCTATAGCCGAAAGTTGCATTTTTAGCAATAAATGAAGTGTATCATTTTGAGTTCAAAAGGCAGACTAAAGGCAGATAAAAGGCAGTTTAATAAGGGATACCAAAAAGTATGACATTTTGTCATACTTGTAGAATTTCTAAACAGGGACTCCTAGCGTTTCTTCGAATTTGTCTATAAGCTTTAAGGGACGTGGAGAGATGGCAAAGCAATAAAGGGGATAAAGTGAGGCATAATTCTTTACAAGGTCGGTCAGGATATCTGCGGTATAAAGCGACTTATTCTTTTTTGATATCTCTTTTTCCAAAAGTATATACTTGTTCTTCTGAAGCAGATCAAAATTCTTTTCTGCATTAAACTTTTTCTGAACAAGCTGCGGAGTTTTCTTAAACTCATGCAGGTCATAATGATCGTTAAGATTATATTTATTAAAAGTCTTCACAATATCTTTTGAATACCTTGAAAGGTTATGTGAGAAGTATAAATCGTCTCCCTGTTCCCCGTTCAGAAAGATCCCGTAATCAGCACCCTGCTTGTCAAAATATAAATAGAACTCGCTGTCCATTTTGAACCTGCCGAAGTGAATAAGGAAATAGTTTTTGTAGGGTGCATCTTTTGCGAAACGCATGTCCTTATTTATTCTCATTATGGTTTTGTTGAATTTGGGTTCAGTCCGTATGGCGGGATTAAGCTGGGTGAAAAACTGCCCGATTGAGGCAACAAAAGATTTTGCCGGAAGCACTATGTTTTCCTGGTAACGCTGCCTGTTTTTATCGAACCATTTTGTATTATTATTTTTTTCCAGTTCCCCGAGGAAGCTGAAGATATCTTTATTGAACCCGTTAAATGGAGGCAGCACAGCGCTCAATACATCATCCCGATATTGATAGTAAGGAAGAATCCTCCAAGTGTTTTATTATAGTGGCCGGTAAGGCTCTCAACACCTTTATCAAAAAATTGTATGATGTAGTACCTGACATTAAGGCCTACCAGACTGCTCTTATCGAGTCCGAAGTTAGCCCCGAATCCAATATACCCTCCGGCAGCTACCCTCATCTGTGCATAACCGAATGAATTGAAAAACTCTTCACGGTACGGTGTGGTAATAACCATCGTGGGGCCCACGCCGGCATTTATGTAGGGACGAAGGTTATCATAAATTACACTTTCGAAGAGCCTGTACTGGGCGCCAAAATTTACAGGGACAATAAAAACGCGGTTCTTTTTCCCCACGGTGTAGGTAGTATTTGTATAAAAATCATAATATTCTATCTCCCGATCATCTTTAGCTTCAGATATTGAAAGATCAACAAACCCGGTTACCTTATCGCTGAACTGCCTTCTGTAAAATCCTCCCAGTCCGAATCCGCCTTCACTAAACATTATATCCAGTCCCAATGCATTATCAGGAAAAACTTCAGGTTCCTTTGCCGGAGCAAGCTCGCCGATCTCCTGTGCATTTACATTTAGCAGGGGAATAATTATTATTGCCGCAAACAATAACTTTTTCATATTAAATACTTTTTTTTCTTCAAAATTAATGAAGTCTGTATCAATATCAACATCTTATTTTATAGATATTTATGGCAACACCTGATTCTGCATCATTCTGGGATGAGAAATATATGAATAATGAGGCCCATTGGGATATGAGGACACCCACGCCGGTGTTCAACGACTTGCTTGAGTCGGGCGAGTTTATGAAGCCGGGTAAGATCCTGATTGCAGGTTGCGGAAAAGGCTATGATGCTATACTGGCAGCGAAAAAAGGATATGACGTATATGCAGTTGACTTTTCGGTGGAAGCTATCAAACTGGCCAGGGAGCTTGCCGATAAGGAAAATGTAAAACTTAACCTTGTGCATGAAGATATCTTTAAGCTGGATTCCATATACTCCGGGCATTTTGATTATGTTTATGATTATGTTACATACTGCTCGGTGCTTCCTGAAAGAAGAATGGAATATGCCGGGAAAATTAGCAAGTTGTTGAAGGGAGGGGGAAAATTAATTGCGATCCTCTTTCCGGTTGAGGATAGAAAAGGCGGTCCTCCGTATGCAGTAAATGTAAAAGAATTCTATGAATTGTTTTCGGAGCATCTGCAGCTGAAATTTTCGTCAAAAAAAATAAATTCAATAAAACCGAGACGCGGCAGGGAAGTGCTGCAGGTTTACATCAAAAAGGAATTACAGAAAGAAAATGCCGACAAACCTTGAACTAAAAATACATCTCGATGATCCAGCTCGTGTAATGGATAATATCAAAGCAATCAATGCAGAGTATAAAGGCGAACTTAACCAGGTAGATGTTTACTACAGGTACAAAAAAGGACTTCTGAAGCTGCGCACTGAAAACGGAAGCCAGACGCTGATTAAATATAACAGGAATGAGAAAACAGGCAGCAGATGGTCGGATTACGAGCTTATCTCACTTGAGAATAATAACGCCAGAGAATACCTGGATGATATATTGGAAACCGAGACGGTGGTTGAAAAAAGAAGGCAGCTGTATTTATTCGATAATACCAGGATACACCTTGATACTGTAAATAATCTTGGTTCTTTCCTCGAGCTGGAAACACTCGTAATAAACGGGAAAGACGATGCAGAGAAAAGGTTCAGGCATATTATTGATGTACTTGAACTTAATACAGGAAGTGAGATCCGTAAGTCGTACCGCGACCTTATGCTGGAGAAAGACGGCAGATGATCTTATCCAGGACTAAAAGAAAAAGTTTTGATGTTGACCTTGAAATAGATCAGAGGATCAAAGATCATAGTCTTGGTTCTCTTCTGCTGATCGTTCCTACCAACCGGCGGATACGAGCGCTTACAAGAGAGCTGGTATCGCGTTCACCGGGCAAGGCTTCGGGAAAGCTTAATCTTGAAACAATAGGTTCGGTGTCAGCAAAGCTTCTCTTCAATTCTGACTCGGTTAAATCCGCAATGATCACTGAAGCCGCCGCTTCTGTAATACTTCAGCAGAGTTTCAGCGAGACCAAACTAAAATATTTCTCGAACTATGACGGGGATATCCCTAAAGGTACACTGGAAAGAATACGGAATGTTATAGGGGAGTATAAAAGGCATGGTATAAGCGCGGATAAGATTCGCCAGGAAGCACAGTCGCTTTCCGGTTCAGAAAAGATTAAAGCCCTCGACATTGCGAATGTCTACGAGAAATACCAGCAGAAGCTGAACGCCTCAAGCCGCAGGGAAACGGGAGATGTTTACGAGGAACTATTGACGCTGGGAGACGAAGCTTTCTTGAATAACTTCGGCAGTCTCTACCCGGATGTTAACCTGGTTATTATTCAGGGCTTTGATGAATTTACTCTCCCGGAGATTGACATAATAAACAGGATGTCGTCTATAAAGAAATGCGAACTATTTATCAGCTTCGACTACTTCAGATATAACCCGCTTATCTTTTCTCACCTTGATAACTGTTACAACAATTTTCTTGCACGGGGCTTCGCAGAGATAACAGATAAATCGGTTTCACTCTTTACTCAGTTTCAGGATGAGAACCGGGAAAATCTTTTCAGAAAGAAGAGCGGGGCTCCTATAAAGGATTACAGGAAACAGATAAAAACCATTTCAGCCTCAACAAGAGAAGGGGAAATAAGAGCGATAGCCTCAGAGATCAAACACCTGACCCAGCAGGAAAAAGTGAGACCCGAGGAGATATGTGTAGTCTTCAACCTTATCAGTAATTATTCGGACATAATCAGAGATATTTTCCCATTGTACGGACTACCGTATAATCTTACAGACAGATTTCCGCTTGACGGTGCATCCCCGGTAGTTGCTTTTATAAGTTTCCTGGAGATCGCAGAAAATGATTTTTACTATAAAAATATCTTCAGAGCCTTAAGCGGAGGGCTCATCAGTGCAGGTGATGTAGACGTTACAAACCTGATGCGGATATCGACAAGACTGAAAATTATATCGGGATACGATAACTGGCAAAGAACGATAGGTGAAGCTCTCATATCAGCAGAAGAAAATGAAACCAGTGTTTATGAATCTGCTGAGATAAAAGAATCCTGCTCAAAGGCCCTTGAAGATATCGGTAAACTGCACAGTTATCTCCAGCCGTTTTTGGGTAAGCTGACCATACCGGGCTTCCGCGAAAAATTATACCAGGTGATAAATGAACTTCATATTCCGGTCAGACTGCTCTCAGCGGGAACCGCGGATGCGGAAATAAATATTAAATCAGTTAACGTCTTTATTGAGACAGCCGAAGAAATATTAGGTCTGCTGGAAGATCAGTTCGGCAAGGAAGAAAAATACCCGCTCAGATTTTTCCTGCACAATCTGAGGATGGCCGTAAGTTCTTCGAGGTTTAATGTAAGGGAGAAGCCGGGGTACGGCGTTCAGATAACAACTCTGAATGAAATAAGGGGATTAAAATTTAATACCCTCTTTATTGCCGGATTATGCGACGGGGATTTCCCAACGAGATTTTCACCAGAGATCTTTTTCTCAGGCTCTATGGCAAAAGCGAGAGGGGAGAATAACCACCTTACAGAGGAAAGGTACCTGTTTTATCAGTCGCTCTGCGCCTGGAATAAAAGGCTATACCTTACGTACCCGCGAAGAGATGAACGCAAGGAATTCGTTCAGTCGGATTTCCTACGCGAGTTTATGAATAGTTTTGAAGTTTCCTCCGGTGATGAGAATGATTATAAAAATATAATTTATACCAAAGAGCAGCTGCTTACCTACATAGGAAGAGCCGGAATTGAAAAAACAGAGCAGCTTGTATCTATGGATGAAGCAGGTATAAACAGGGAAGAAGTAGAAACGGCGATGAGGATTGACCGGTTAAGAAGCATTGAACCTTTCGGCGAATCGGCTTTTACCGGATTTATCTCAAAGGATCTGTCGGATTCAGCGAAGACGAATCTCGATAAGATGAAAGACAGACAGTTCTCAATTACGCAGCTTGAAACATACGCCTTATGTCCTTTCCGATACTTCGCAGAGAGAGTACTTAAACTGGATATATTTGAAGAACCTACAGAAGAGATTGAAGCTCTTGAACTCGGTAGTCTCATTCACGCTATCCTATTCAGATTTTATTCAAAGTTAAAAGAGGATAATATTGTTCTGGGGGGATGCAGTGAGACCGTTTTCAGTAAGGCAGAGAAAATTCTGTTTCAGACGGCAGAAAAGATGGTGAAAGATGTAAACTTCAATTCACCGCTCTCCTTTTTTGAAAAGGAAAAAATTTTCGGCATTGAAGGCGACAGAAAGAACTCGATCCTTTACAAGTTCCTTGCTGCCGAGAGAGATAATAACGAAGGATTCGTACCTGAATTCTTTGAGACCGGATTCGGCGGGGTGAGAAAAGAGGAAGGGCAGGAGGTTCTCTTAAAGGACCTGAAAGCAGGCGATGTAAAGGTGCGGGGGAAAATAGACAGGATAGATATTAACGAAGAAAAGAACCTCTATAAGGTTTATGATTATAAAACAGGAAAGGGGAACCTTCAGAAGCAGGATATGTATGATGGATTAAAGCTGCAGCTGCCATTATATTTATTTGCCGCAAAAGAGATTATTAAGTCGGAGCTTAATGAAGATTATAAACCAGCCGGTGCGCTCCTTTATTCGCTAAAATATAATGCATCTGATTTCGGCAGAAAGGAAATCAGTTTCGGAAAAAACAAAAATACGGAAGAAATAGCGGAGCTTTATGATGAGCTTATCGATATTTGTGTTAAAGCCATAAATGGTTATGTGGAGGGGATAAGCAGCGGCGACTTCAGGCTGTCACAGATTGACAAGCGCGAGGAAAAAGCCTGCCGCTACTGCGGGTTCAGGGCAATCTGCCGGATCCAGGAGGCGGGATAGCAGAAGCAATCGACGCAGAATGTGCATTGATTCTAAATCACCTGCTGATTAACATTAAATGTTAATATTTCGGATTATGCGAAAAATATTTATCATATCGTGTCTGCTGATCTGTTCAACGGCAATGCTTGCACAAAAGCCTGATCCTTCTATTGCAAAGAGCGAACTGCAGAAGTACAGAAATTCAGAGTCGCTTTCAAAAGTTCTTTACCCGGGTGATGCATCAATCGATGTGAAATATTACAAGCTTGATCTTAAATTAACTTACAGTCCGAACTACCTGGCAGGGAAAGTTCAGGTTGATGCCGTTCCGGCAGCTTCTTCCATCAGCTCTTTCTTCCTTGACCTTAGCAATAATCTTTCAGTGGATTCCGTAGTTTGGGCAGGCACCACACTTTCGTATACCCACCAGGATGATAAACTTAATATCCAGATACCTCAGACATACGGTATAGGGCAGAGATTCTCTGTTATAGTTTATTACCAGGGCGTTCCACAGTCCAACGGGTTCGGAAGCATTGAGTTCGGACTACATAACGGGGCACCTGCTATATGGACATTAAGCGAACCTTACGGCGCACGCGACTGGTGGCCATGCAAAGATAATCCCGACGACAAAGCCGACTCTTCTCAGGTCAACCTTACCTGTGCGGATAATTTAACAGCAGTATCCAACGGGGTGCTGCAGAATGTTGCTGAGAACGGGAACGATACGCATACATATTACTGGTTCAACAAGTATCCGATTGCCAATTACCTTATTTCAATGGCGATAACGAATTATACTCTCTACAAAAATTATTTTCATTATTCCGGGAACGACTCGATGCCTGTTACCCACTATATCTATCCTGAACATTTTGATAACGTTAAACCCCTGCTGGATAAAACTGTGAATATGCTGGCGATCTTCTCTCAAAAATACGGGCTTTATCCGTTTATAGATCAGAAATACGGTCATGCCGAGTTTGGTTGGGGAGGGGGAATGGAGCATCAGACCATTACGTCGCTCGGAACGTTCAACGAATCCATTATCGCTCATGAACTTGCTCATCAGTGGTACGGAGATATGATAACTTGTAAAGACTGGCATGAAATATGGCTTAACGAAGGGTTTGCCACATACTCAGAAGCAGTATACTTCGAAGCTCTGGATGAATCTTCCTACAGCTCTTATATTGAGTCGCTGATGTCATATGCGAAGGCGGCTAAAACTTCAGTGTATGTGGATGATATAAGCTCGGTGGACGCTATATTCAATTATGCAAGTACTTACGCAAAAGGGGCAGTAGTTCTTCATATGCTCCGGGGGGTAACAGGCGATTCAACCTTCTTTCAGATAATGAAGGCTTATGCCGCTGCGCCATCACTTAGATATAACAATGCTTCTACTTCCGACTTCAGAAATGTGGCGGAAAGTGTTTACGGTAAAGACCTCGGATATTTTTTTAATGAATGGATATACGGAAAGGATTATCCAAGGTACAGGTACAGCTGGAATTTCAATAAGACGGGTACTGATCAATATGAAATCAGTATGAAATTAAGTCAGACGCCGCATAGTGACCCGGCCTTCTTTACAATGCCGATAGATATAGAAATTCACACTACCGCTATGGATACAATAATCAGGATATTTAATGATCAGTCTGTGCAGGATTTTATTTTTAACGTAAGAGGAAGGCCCGAATATCTTTCTTTTGATCCCGGCAATAAAATAATGAAGGAAGTTCAGGTAACTGATTCCACCGATATAACCAAGCCGGAAACCTATATTCTTGAACAGAACTATCCAAACCCTTTCAATCCGGCAACAACAATCCGTTATGAGATACCGGTAACCCAGGAGGGATTTGTCCCGGTTAAATTAACTGTGTACAATTCGCTGGGGCAACAGGTAGCTGTTCTTGTTAATGAAGCAAAACCCGCCGGCATTTACGAAGTGGAACTGAATATGCCCGGTTTATCAAGCGGAATTTATTATTATACCTTCACCGTTCCCGGTTTTACCGCCTCAAAGAAAATGGTTGTGGTTAAATAACCGGCATCTATTAATCAAAATTCGCCATTAATCCATTCTTGACAAGGAAAGTTTAATTATTTATTTTCGGGATGACCACTGCGGAATTGCGGTGGCAATTTTTTTTTAAATTCACCAATTATCTGAGAGAGAGATGGCGGAAGGAAATTTTGTCTACTTAACCCGGGAACGCCTGGTTGAATTAGAGAAAGAACTTCGGGAATTAAAAACCAACGGACGCAAGGAAATAGCTCAAAAAATAGCTGAAGCGAGGGCCCACGGGGATCTTTCTGAAAATGCCGAATATGATGCTGCCAAGGAAGAGCAGGGATTGTTCGAGCTTAGAATAAGTAAGCTTGAGGATGTAGTTTCAAGGGCAAGAATTATAGACGCTAACCAGTTTGAGAATGATAAGGTTCATATTCTTTCTACAGTGAGCATTATAAATCTCAAGAATAAGAAGAAGATTGAATACACGTTAGTCTCACCTGAAGAAGCAGATTTCCAGGCAGGAAAAATATCTGTAACTTCACCGGTTGGGCAGGGACTAATGGGTGCAAAAGTCGGCGAAAAAGTAAAAGTAAAAGCCCCTGCAGGAATGCTGGAGTTTGAAATATTAAACATTAAATAATTCTCAACAGTCTGTAAAGTTTGACTGATGAATCCTACATACAGTTAGCATTAGAGATAGCAAAAAAAGGAACAGGAGAAGTTAGTCCCAATCCTCTCGTAGGATGTATTCTCGTAAAGAATGACAGGATCATAGGAGCTGGTTATCATCAAAAGTTCGGAGCAAACCACGCTGAAATAAACGCCATTGAAAATGCCAAAGAATCCGTTGATGGAAGTACGCTGTTCATCAACCTCGAGCCATGTAGTCACTACGGCAAAACCCCTCCGTGTGTAGACCGCATTATTGAAAGCAGGATAAAAAAAGTAGTAATCGGTACTCTTGATATGAATCCGCTTGTAAGCGGCACCGGGGTAAAGAAACTGAAATCAGCCGGCATTGAAGTAAAGGTGGGTGTTCTTGAGAATGACTGCATTAACCTTAATAAGTTTTTCTTTAAATACATTACCAAGAAAGTTCCATACATTTCTCTAAAGGCAGCACAGACACTTGATGGAAGAATAGCCGACTCTAAAGGTGCATCCCAGTGGATTTCCTCAATGCAGTCGCGCAAATTAGTCCATCAGCTGAGGTCGAATTATGATGCCGTACTTGTAGGCGCAGGAACTGTGGGGAAAGATGACCCCTCACTTACGGTAAGACTGACAGACGGAAGGAACCCGCGCAGAATAATACTGGACAGTTCGCTCAACCTTAAAACAGACAAGAAACTTTTCACAAGAAATAATGACCATAAGACCATCCTGGTGACCTCCAAAAACAATGAAGGCCGCAGAAAAGTAAAAAAGCTTGAATCCTTTGGAGTCCAGGTTCTTTTTGCTTCGGTGGACAAATCAGGTAACCTTAATTTAAGGAGTGTCTTAAAGCAGCTCTCAAAAAACAACATTGCTTCTGTACTGGTTGAAGGTGGCAGCAGAGTATTCTCCTCCTTCCTGCGAAGCAAATTGTACGATGATATTTACTTGTTCATCTCTCCCAAAATTGCAGGTCAGGGTGTCCCTGTGGTTGAAGACATAGGCGTCAAAAGCATCAAACGTACGCTTAATGTGAAGATTAGAAACTTTGAACGTATCGGCGAGGATCTGCTCCTTCAGCTTGAAAAATAATTTATCCGTTGTCAGGGATTTACATTTCAACACTCTGCTCAAATTTGTAAGTTTAAGGCTCAAAAAATTAAAATTTCAGGAGAAAAACTATGTTTACGGGGCTGGTAGAAGAAAAAGGAAAATTGATAAATAAGATTAAAACCGGCGATGGTTTCAGACTGGTAATTAAAGCTGATAAAGTTCTGGAGGATACGCAGATCGGCAGCAGTATCAGCGTTAACGGTTGCTGCCTTACTGTTGTAGAAATGAAGAATGACTCGGTTGCTATGGATACCATTGAAGAAACTTTGAAGAAAACGAACCTCGGAGAACTGTATATAGGCGATCCTGTTAATCTTGAGAGGCCGCTGAAAGCTGATGCACGACTGGGGGGACATTTCGTGCTTGGACATGTAGATACAAAAGGTGAAGTAGTAGAAATTAAAGAATTGTCTGCCAGTCACTTTATGAAGATCCGCTTTCCCGAGGAATTCAAACAATACCTGATCTACGTAGGATCTGTTTCAATTGATGGTGTGAGTATGACCGTAGCAGAACTGAAGGATAATGTTTTCGGTGTGGGAATAATTCCTCATACCTGGGAGGAAACAGTGTTTTCTACCAGAAAACCGGGCAGTACCGTCAATCTTGAATTCGATGTACTTGGAAAATATGTTGAAAGAATAATGGAGAATAAGGAACCTTTAAATATTTAATGAACCGTACAGAACAGAAATTCCTGAAATTTATCGATGAAAAGAAACTGATTGATATCGGTGATAAGGTACTTACTGCTTTCAGCGGAGGACCGGATTCGGTTTTTCTTCTTTTTCTTCTTCATAAGTATCAGAAAAGACTGGGTATTGAAGTTTCAGCAGTTCATATAAATCATAGTCTGAGGGGCGCAGCAGCAAATGAAGATGAAAACTTCTGCAGGGAATTTTGTTCAGACAGGAAGATTGAGTTTACGTCTGTAAAGAAAAATGTGAAGTCATTTGCAGCAAAAAACGGATATTCACTTGAGGAAGCCGGAAGGATAATCAGGTACAGGGAATTTGGAAAGCTCCTGAAACAGAAAAAACTGGATAAAATTGCAACGGCCCACAATGCAGGCGATAATACTGAAACGGTACTGCTGAATGTAATTAAAGGTACCGGACTGGACGGAATTTCAGGGATCCCGGCCAAAAGAGATAATATTATAAGGCCTGTACTTTGTTTTACCAAAGATGAAATTTTAACATACCTTTCGTCAAACAAAATTCATTATCGTATTGATAAATCAAATGAAGAATCTGATTTCGACAGGAATTTCCTCCGTAATAAGATCCTTCCCCTGATAAGAGAGAAACTAAACCCATCGATCGATAATGCTCTGCTGATATCTTCCGAGAATTTCGGGAATATAAAGGACTATATTCTGGCCAATGAGATAAAGGTATTCGGGAGTATTGAAAAAGACTCTTCCGGATCACTGATAATACCGGTTGAGGATCTGAGGAAAGCTGATAAGACACTGAGGGGAATGCTGTTGAAAAATATTCTGGGACGGGAACTTGGAATCCAGGTATATTCTTATGATATCAAGAAGGTGCTGTCACTGGAATCGGCACAAACCGGAAGGAAAATTGAACTTTCGGGTGGAATTATAGTGTTCAGGGAAAGGGAACATCTTAAATTTAGATCAGGATCAGTAGCTGAGAATAATTTTGAAGCCGAAATTCGAATCGGAGAGACAAAAAATATTCCCAACGGTAAGCTGACGATAAAAAGTTGTGATAAAGGTTCCCTTGTTTATTCAAATAATAAAAATAAAGAGTATATTTCAGCAGACTCTGTAAGTGATGAATTCAAAATAAGAAGCTGGAAAGAGGGCGATTCCTTTCAGCCTTTAGGATTGAAAGGAACCAAAAAAATATCGGATTTTCTGAATGAACAGAAAGTTGAGTCCTCAGGCAAAAAAAATCATCTAATCTTACTAAACAAGAATATAGTTGTCTGGGTGATAGGACTCAGGATTGACGACAGATTTAAAATTACCTCTTCTACACAAAAAATACTGGAATTATGCCTGAATTGAAGAATGATAAATTGTTAATTGAAAATGATGTTTTTGTTCCTTTTATTGAAGAGAAAAAACTTCAGGAAAGGATAAAGGAACTTGGCGAGGAAATTTCACGGGATTATCAGGGAAAAACGCCCATTTTTATCGGAGTTCTGAACGGTGCATTCCTGTTTCTTTCAGACCTGGTAAAGAATGTCACGATCGACTGCGAAATAGATTTCTTTAAGCTTTCAAGTTATGGAGACGCGAAGATCTCTTCCGGAAAAGTTACCCTGGTTAAGGAACTTAATTGTGATGTGAATGGTAGAGATATTATAATTGTTGAAGATATTGTAGACTCAGGTTTGTCTATCAAATTTATCGAGGAACATATCGGACAATATACTCCTTCGAGCATGAAGGTAGTTACGCTGCTTGTTAAACCGAAAAGCCTTAAATATAATGTGAAAATTGATTATATTGGCTTTGATATTCCAAGTGAATTCGTTATAGGCTACGGTTTGGATTATGCTCAGAGGTACAGAAATCTGAGATCAATCTATATTCTTGAGAATAATAAGTCACACTAGATTTTTATAAAATAAATAAATGGAAAATGGCAGATAATAAAAATAACAGACCACTTCAAAAACCAAAAGGTAATGGTCCGAATAAACCGGACGACAACTTTGACTGGTCGAAGGTAATAAGGTTAGTGTTTGGATGGGGAGCAGTGATAGTTGCTGCCGTAATAGTTATGCAGGTATTCAAGACCGGTACGCAGAACTATGTAAGCATAACCTATAATCAATACGAACAGCTGATGGACCAGGGAAAAATTAAGACGGCTGTAATTACCAAGCAGGATGTTAATGACTACTATTTCAAGGCTGAGTTAACCTCAGAACAAAGTCTGCGGGTAAATGATCGTACTGAGAAAGTTAAATTTATATCGGTATACCTCCCGGAACCAGTAATAAAAGAGCAGGAAGCTGTATGGAAGGCAAATAATATCGACTATTCATTCGATAAGGATTCGAATGAATGGCTCAATGTCCTTCTCGGATTCCTCCCCTGGATAATCATAATAGCCGTCTGGATCATAATAATGAGAAGGATGCAGGGTGCCAGCGGAGGCACGCGCGGAATCTTCTCGTTTGGCAAGAGTAAAGCGAAGCTGATTACACAGTCGGGACAAAGAATTACATTCCGTGACGTTGCAGGTGCCGATGAAGCAAAGCTGGAACTTCACGAAATCATAGAATTTTTAAAAGAACCCACCAAGTTTCAGAAACTGGGCGGAAAGATACCGAGAGGTGTGCTTTTATTAGGACCTCCCGGAACCGGTAAGACCCTGCTTGCAAGAGCAGTTGCAGGTGAAGCCGGCGTACCTTTCTTCTCAATAAGCGGTGCCGATTTCGTTGAGATGTTTGTAGGTGTGGGTGCGAGTCGTGTTAGGGATCTTTTTGAGCAGGGAAAGAAAAACGCTCCCTGTATCATTTTCATTGATGAGATTGACGCTGTTGGAAGGCACAGAGGAGCCGGACTCGGCGGCGGACACGATGAAAGGGAGCAGACCCTTAATCAGCTGCTCGTTGAGATGGACGGATTTGAACAGAACAGCGGCGTTATAATTATAGCTGCTACAAACAGACCTGATGTACTTGATCCGGCTCTGATGAGACCGGGAAGGTTCGACCGTCAGGTTGTGGTTGATCGCCCCGATGTTAAAGGAAGAGAAGGCATTCTGAAAGTGCACACGAGGAATATACCTCTTGATAGTAACGTTAAGCTTGATGTGCTTGCAAAAGGTACCCCCGGACTTGCCGGTGCGGAACTGGCAAACCTTGTTAATGAGGCCGCATTGCTTGCAGCAAGAAAGAACAAGAAAAACGTTGAGATGATAGATTTTGAAGAAGCCAAAGATAAAGTAATGATGGGAATGGAAAGAAAGAGTCTTATTATTACTGAGGAAGAGAAGAAGACCACCGCATACCACGAAATTGGGCACGTGCTGGTTGCAAGGATGCTTCCCGAAGCTGATCCGGTGCATAAAGTAACGATCATTCCACGAGGCAGAGCATTAGGTGTTACAAGCTATCTTCCGATAGACGAGAAGCATACTTATTCAAAAGAATATCTTGAAGCAATTATAACATATGCACTTGGCGGCAGGGCTGCGGAGAAGATCATCTTCAACCACTTTACAACCGGTGCCGGCAACGATATTGAAAAAGCCACGGGTATTGCCCGTAAAATGGTTTGCGAGTGGGGAATGAGCGATAAGCTCGGTCCTCTGAGCTATGGAGCCAAGAGAGAGGAAATATTCCTGGGACGTGAAATCCAGAGTCACAGGGATTACAGCGAAAGTACTGCAATTGAGATCGATGAAGAAGTTAGAAGATTCGTTAATGAGGCGATGGTTCGCGCGGAGAAGATCCTGACGGATAATATAGATCTGCTGCATAAACTCTCGCAGGAATTGCTTGAGCGGGAAATCCTGGATTCTCACGAGATCGATGCTATTATACGAGGTGAAACACTTCCGCCTATTAAAAAGAACGGAAGTTCAGAGACAGCTCCGGATGTAATACCGGATCATGTCAAAAAACTGATGGAGCAAAGAAAACCGAAAGAATCTTCCCCAAAAGATGACTCCAACTGATAACGGAACAATTCATTACAGAGATGAATTAGTGAGAAAGCTGATTCATCTCTTTTCTCTTTCTATCCCCATAATTTATTATTTTATTTCCCGTAGTGAGGGAATTCTGATTCTCAGCATACTAACCGGTGTTGCGCTGATCCTGGATCTGTCGAGGCATCTCTCACCTTCGGTCGGGAAGGTATTTTATAAGATTTTCGGCTTCCTTTTAAGGAAGCATGAAATCGACTCGAACAAGAAGAATCTGAACGGAGCGACTTACGTACTGATCTCGGCTTTAATTTGCGTTATTTTATTCCCGAAAGTGCTTTTTATTACAGCATTTACGATCCTTATAATAAGCGATACGATGGCTGCCCTTATCGGCAGAAAATTTGGTAAGCACAAGTTCCTTTCCAAAAGTCTTGAGGGAACTTTGGCATTTTTTGTAAGTGCAAGTATAGTCGTTTTCTTTACACCGAAAATGGAAAATCTTCCCGCCGAATATTTAATCGGACTTATTGCCGCGGCGGTTGGAGCGATCGTTGAAAATATCTCTTTCGGATTTGCTGATGACAACCTGGCAATTCCGATTTCAATAGGTTTTACAATGTGGCTTTTATACATGGCAATTCTGCCGGAACTGCAAATTGTACTGCCAATACTATCGAGGTAGAGGATGAAAAAATTTTTAATAGCTGTAATCGTATTAGTATCAATTTTTTATTTTACTGCGTGTGAGACCACGAATAAGCCTGCACAAGGACTTGAAGACGAAATCTATGTTGTGGCCGATTCTACGGAATACGCCGAATTATCGCCTGCCCTCGATTCCGCATTTCAGAAGATCATTTATACTCCGCAGCCTGAAAAGCTGTTTACATTAATAAGAATCTCCCCAAACCAGCTTGAAAGATACAGTAATAAGAAAAATATACTGATAGTTGCCCCGTTAAATTCCGGTTCGCTTACTTCACAATTTATTAATTCTTCAGTGGATTCTGCCGCAATTGAGCAAATAAAAGAAAAGAAGGATTTTATAATCAGGAAAGAAAATTTATGGGCCAGGAACCAGCTTGTAATGATCCTGACTGCGCCGACAATTCAGGAACTTGAATACAACATCCTGAATAATAAAGATAATCTGTTGTATGCTTTTCAAAAGATTTCCGATCAAAGACTGGAGCAGAGTCTTTATAATGCCAAGTACGAACAAAAGCCGCTGGAAGGGAAGCTGCTGAAAGAATACGGCTGGCTGATCTATGTTCAGGCCGACTTCAAACTTGCCCTTGATGTTCCGAAGGATAATTTTGTATGGCTCCGCCGGTCTCCCGGCAGCGATATGGAGCGATGGGTGTTCATTCACTGGATAGATAATGCTTCACCCGCTTATCTGACCGAGGATTCGGTAAGGGCGATCAGGAACAGGATGACAAAGAAGTTTTACAGGACAACAGATGATAGTGCCTACGTGGTTATTGCCTCGGATTATTATATGTCTAGTGAAGTTAATTTTCACGGAAAATATGCCATCTTTACCCAGGGTCTCTGGGAATTAAATATAAAAGGAATGGGCGGACCTTTTATTAACTACACTTTCTTTGATGAGAAGACTAACAGACTCTACATGCTGGATGGATCTGTTTATGCGCCCAAATATTATAAGAGGAATCTCATTCAGCAGATGGATGTTCTCCTGCAGTCATTTATGACCGGTTCAGAAGTTAGTAAAGAAAAGAAGCAGGAACTTCTAAAAGCAGCGGAAGACTACAAGAAGGAGTAACTTCCTTATAAGTTCCGCAGACTTGCAGGGATAATATATTTCGGAAACTCAGATCTGATTTTATCCACATAAATCTTAGCCCTTTCCGGTTTGTTAAACTGCAGCTCATATAAAGCACGTGAAGCAAGCACAGAACCCGCAAGGTTCTGAATCATATCTGTATAACGGTCGCCATATTCAGGGAATCTTATATGGAAATCGGGATCAGCAGCCGGAACGTATCCATTAGTTTTAACCACTTTATAAAGCAGAACATCAGGCACATAGGAATAACCTTCAGGCAGTCTGAATTGTCCGTTTCTCAGCTCATTCTCGGCAATCTCAGGGGGAAAGTAAAAACTCCTCTTATCAGCATTGGTGGCAACAAGATCGGTCATAAGCTTACGGTAAAGAGATTCAAGCAGATTGGAATTGTATTGCTCATCTCTTTCAAAAGGCACCAGGGCATTCTTAAACAATTCAATATCTGTTTTCATTCCGGCTAAAACATCCGGATGATCAGTTTCAAGCTGATTGAAATACCATGATCTCCTCAGAAGTTCCTTGTCAATTACCGCGGCGTCTTTTCTGAACCCCTCAACATACTGATAATAGTAAGATGGGGATACAAGGTAGTCCCACAGGTAGCTGAAAACAATGGAGTTCTTATCTGTGCTGGAAATAGCAGCTTTGGTATAATCCTCAAAGGTGTATGTATCGCTCTGGTTTACATCCTTGAAATTAATGAAGAACTCTCCGGCTGCCAATAAAATTATTAGTCCCGCTGCCGCAGCAGCTTTATACTTTTCCTGGCTTACGATCTCATAGATCTTAACTATTCCGAAAACAGCAAAATATGCCAGCATTATATAAGCCAGCAGAAAATATGAATCGATATCATTTATATCATAATTAATTGAGTAAGCAACGGTAAAAAGAAAAGTTACCAGCAGGAACCAGGCTAATTTTCTTGCTCTTAAAAAAGCGGTGAATAACCCGATCAGACTAAGTATCAGGGTAAAAGTAAATTCTGAAGGAATATTATTAACAAAATAAGTCAGCTGTTTTCTTGCAGCTTCGGTGGAAGAGAACAGCCAAACCTGGTATTGCTTGCCGCTTATATGTCTCATTATTCTCTCAAAGTCGATCGGATTTCCCCAATTGATGGAAGGATTCATTGAGGCCCTGATCGGCAGATAACTGTAAAAAGCCACCAGGAGTAAGAAAAATACCACCAGCATCATTCCCAGCTGCTTAAGACTGGCGGCATTCGACTTCTCCTTCGAGAAATAGAGAAAGGCAACTCCCGGCAGAATAAGCAGGGTAGTCATATGGTTGCTGAATCCGAGAGCAAGTACCACAGCAAGAATGATCCATGGATTCTTTAGAGAGAAGATTTTTTTTTCTCCCTCATACGTATATGCTTTGAGCAGCATTAAAATTATTAAGCTGATCAGGAATATATGCAGAGAGTAAACTTCTACAGAGGTACTCTGAAACCAGAATGTTTTACTTAGTCCCAGCAGAATTCCGCCGCCCGCAGAAGCAATGTATTTTATCGCTTCCGGCAGCACAGCTGATTTACCTGATGGTTTGCTTTTCTCTTTGCCTTTTGTCTTAGCCGGCTTTTTACTGCTGCGTTTTTTAACACTTGAGAATTTAACAAGGTTATCAAGAATGAATTTGGCTGTATAAGCAAATAATCCTGCACCGAGACTGCACCACAATGCGGCAAGAATATTGAGCTGAAGAGCAGTAGAAAAAGGGGAGGGGATCTTAGAAAAAAGAAAACCTATCATCGTGAAAAGGGGGTAGCCTGTTGGATGAGCTATTCCTAATAAGGCCTGAACTGCGGTAAGCTCACCTGCATCTATCTGGATGATAGTCGGAGCTATGGTTATCATATATATAACAAAAACACTTACCGCAGTAAGTACAGCATAATATTTTTTTAGGAACATTATTATTACTTCCCGAAAAATTTTGTGTAAAGAGAGGAATTATTTTTCATTATACGGTATATCGTATTCTCAAGGCTCTCGTCTTTATTGAAAATCATCTTGTCCTCCAGTTTTGCAAATCTTACATCATTCCTGGTTATAATTGAGCTCGTATGATGAAATATATTCTGATAATTCAGTATTAATGATTTAATGAAGAGGTGATTATTTATCAATGTCTTAAAATCATCATTATATTCCGGCATTTCCTTCAACAATACATTAAATATTTTATTTACATTCTTCGATCTAGATTTATTATATAAACGAGGATTGCAAAGTATTAAATATTGAGAGATAAATTCAATATCGGTAAGCCCGCCGTTGTTTTTTTTCAAATTTATCATATCCTGAAAACCGCCTCCTGCAGGCATCAGTTTCCTTCTCATCTCTTTGAGGTCGGATTTAATTTTATCAGGATTCTCAGTCTTCAGTCTTTTCGCAACCGAACTGGTGAGCTTATTAAAAAGTTTCCTGTTCCCCGCAATAAATTTAAGTTTAGTGAAAGCCTGAAGCTCCCAGGTGCGTGCTCTGGAGAGGATATATTTTGCGTATGAATCAGAATCCCACACCAGCATTCCGCTTTTACCTTCGGGTCTTAGTCTGCAGTCTACACCAGCAGGCTTAAACTCATCTCTAAGTTGTGAAAGAAAATCTATGAAAATCTTTTGTTCCGGGGGATTCTCCTGCAGGTTATCCGTCACGAAAACAAGATCTATATCAGAAGCAAACGTCATCTCTCCTGATCCAAGACTTCCCATTGCTCCGATCATATAATGGCCTTCAACGAGCGGGTTTTTATCAAGCACGGCAGAAGTCCGGGTTATCTTCGCGGCAATGTATTCTGAGAGTAATCGGGAGACGTTTTTAGTTTTAATAATTCCCAGTGTAAACTCTGCCAGAATTAAAAAGAGAAATTCCTTATAAGTGAGGGAGTCGGTCGGATCAATCTTACTGAAGATTTGTTTTGAAAGCAATATATCTCTGAGAGCTTTATCTTCTGCGAAAAGATCAACGCTCCACTGAGAATACTCGCAAATTGTGAGGAAAGCATTAAAAAATTTTTTGTCTCTGAACTCCTCGTACCAGATTGAAGGAAATTTTGCCTGTCTTATTACTCTTACGAAATTATTAAGCACAAGTTCAGGGTATTTAGAGTTTTTTAGATAATTAACTAATGTACTGCCGATCTTATCGAAAGCCTCAATCGACTGATTGTCGAATTCTTTATTACCAAGGAGTCCTTTGCCTTCTCTCAGATATAATATATCTCTCTCAGCAGCTGCGGAATCCGGAAAGCTTATAATCTCAGCAGTATTTTTATTACCGACTTTGCTGCCGCCCGTAACCGAAGTATAAATTTTTAAGACATTATTTCTCTTCCTCTTCACTTCTTCGTGAAATTCCTCTGCATTCCTGAATCCAAGGTATATGCTTAGCTTATCTCTTATCTCGCCTTTTGAAGGGATCAGGTGAGTTTGCGTATCGTTCATAAGCTGAAGGTAGTGTTCTATTTTCCTATAGAAGATATATGAGTTCTCCAGCGTAACAACTTCTTTATCGGAAATCAATTCCTGTTTTTTCAATTCCCTCAAAGCCTCAAGAGTATTTCCCGTCCTCAGGGATTCCAATCGCCCGCCATTTATCAACTGCAGAGCCTGAACCGAGAACTCAATATCCCTTAAGCCGCCGGGTACAAGCTTTATATTTTCTTCTTTCTTCAGATTCTTTTCGATATTCTGCTTTAACCTTCGCACCTGTTCAAGAGGAGAAACCTTAAAAGATGAAGGATATATGAAAGGAGTAAGATATTTCTTAAACTTTTTAAATAGTTCATAACTCCCGGATACGAAGCCGCATTTTATAAGCATCTGTCTCTCCCAGTCCTCTCCGCGGCTTTCATAATATACAAGATAATCTACAAGTCTCCTGCAAAGAGGTGAGTTCTTTCCGTCGGGTCTCAACCGGAAATCGACCCTGTAGATATATCCGTACTCAGTAAGGGATGAGGCTGACTCGACGAAGAGGAGCACGGCTTCAGTAAGTATTTCCTGGTATTCCTTATTCCCGGGAAGGATATCATTCTCATCAAAGAAGATCATCAGGTCGATATCAGAGCTATAGTTCAGCTCATTTCCACCCAGTTTACCGAGCGAAATAAGACAATATTTATCCTCTGAAAGATCCAGTTTATATTTATCAAGAACTCGCCGATAACATGTAGTTAACAACTGCGAGGCGATAGCTGAGGCAAGAGAACTTAATTCTCCCGTAATCTCTTCAACTCCCTTTTTCAGGAATATATCCTTTGCCCCAATCCTTAAAAGTTCTTTTCTTTTAAATCTTCTCAAAGCATTAACTGAAGAATCAAAACTCTTAAACGAACTTACGGCTGAAGCTGCGGCTTCCTGGTATGCTTCCTTAGTAATAATTTTATTAAGTGTTGAAGGATTGGCAATAAGGTAAAAGTACTCAGGGTTTCTGACCAGTATATCCGATAAATAATTGCTGTTAGAGGTTAAACTGATGATCAACTCTACATAGTGGGGGTACTTAAGGCAGTCGGATAAAAAAGATATCTTATCATATACGGCAGAAACAAATCTAAGTAGGTTGGACTCTGATGAGCGAGTGAAATGGTGCCTCTTTGTCTCCTTTTCGATAAGCGAGAAAAGTTCATCCAGCCTTATCTTATCAAAAGAACCGCCGGAAAATTCAATAATTTTCTGAATAAAATCCTGCGATAATATTTCTTTCTTTTTTACAGACAAATTAAAAATGATTATTTTATTCTCTAATCTAAAACATTGAGACCATTTATTAAATTATAATTAAATCACCGGGACCAAAGCAAAAATTCATTACATTATAAGATAATTCTAAAAAAGGAGTTTTATATGCAAATCAAAGATTCAACGTTCCTTATAACAGGAGGCAGTTCAGGTATCGGTAAAGCTGCCGCTAAGATGATCATTGAAAAAGGAGGGAAGGCAGCAATTACAGGAAGGGGCAGAGAAAGGCTTGAAAAAGCTGCTGATGAGATCGGTGCATTCCCTATCAATACGGATGTTTCGAAGCCGGATGATATTGCGGCTACTTATGAAAAGTTTTTCGGGAAATTTGACAGACTCGACTGTCTTATCAACAATGCCGGAATTGCCGGGGGCGGTGAAGTAGACAAACTAACATACGAGGATTTCGAAAAAGTCTATGCTGTGAATGTATTCGGCGCAGCAATGATGGCACAGAAGGCTGCGGAAATTTTCAAAAAACAGAAGTATGGAAATATTATTAATATTGGTTCTACAGCAGGTGTGAAGGGATATGCGGGCGGTTCAGTTTATGCCTCTTCGAAATTCGCTTTAAGGGGAATGACTCTATGCTGGCAGGCAGAGTTAAGGAAATATAATGTGAGAGTTATGTGTATTAACCCGAGCGAGGTAAGGACCGCATTCGGAGGCCGGGAAACAGAAGAAGTCAGCAACCGATTGAGAGGTGAAGAAATTGCTCATGCTATCGTATCTTCACTGGAAATGGACGACCGAGGGTTTATTCCCGAGTTCATGGTTTGGGCCACAAATCCCTTTTAAAAAGAAAAAGCATACCGAAGAATATCGGTATGCTTTTTCAGGGCAACTAATAAATAATATTAGTACGTATCTTTTTCGGTGGATTTTGAAGACCGTTTTGAAATCATATTCCACCATTGATCGCTGTAATCCTTGTATGCCTCTTTCTGGCTGTCGTTTAATACAGATTGAATTCTCTGATCATAAGTCTGTTGAAGCTGATCATCTTTGTCCATTTTTGAGCTTACTTTTGCACTCTGATAATCTACAAGAATACCCTGGATCCTTGTCTGCTGATCCTGGGTAAGATTTACTTTCTGATTTAGCTGAGTTGTCCATTTCTGAGCATTGTCTTTATAGGTATCATTCAGCTTGGTCTGGTTCATATCATTATCTTGTGCATATAAATTTGCTCCAAGAAAGAAAACAAATGCACAAACCAGCGCCGCTGCAAATCTGTTCAAATCGATCTTAAACATATTCATACCTTTCGAATTTATTATATATAATAAGTTGTTTATGAGAAAAAATTCTCACCCTCTATAAAACAAATGCAGGCCGGATTGTCAATCTGTTAAAATCACATGTGATTTTCGTTTTATGACTGGAAATATGACTGGAAACTTTTAACCTGCCAGGCAGGTATATTATATAATTTGACAGTTAGGGTAGAGGCTGAGGGGAAAGCTTCCTAAATTGCAATTCAGATGCCCAATGTGTAATTTTGACATTCAACACCAACGGAGAAATTGACTAAATGTTAAATATTATTAAGATGGTATTCGGTGATAAACACTCAAAAGATGTTAAGGTGTTGTCACCCGTGGTAGACGAAATAAATCAGGAATATGAGAAGCTAAAAGGCCTTAATAACGATGAATTAAAGGCTAAAACCCCCGAATTTAAAGAGAAAATCCAGCAGTATACCGCTGAAACAAGAGCCAGGATTGAAGAAATCAGGGCAAAACTGCAGTCGGATGAGGACTTTGACCGGAATTCCGCATATGATGACCTCGATGCACTTGAAGAGGAACTGAATGATAAATACGAGGAAATACTCGACCAGCTTCTGCCGGAAGCATTTGCAGTAGTAAAAATAACCTGTGAGCGGCTGGTAGGAGAAAGCTGGATGGTTGCCGGCAATAAAAGTACCTGGGATATGGTGCCGTATGATGTGCAGCTAATGGGCGGTGTAGTTCTTCACCAGGGTAAAATAGCAGAGATGGCGACGGGTGAAGGAAAAACTCTTGTAGCAACTTTACCCCTTTATCTGAATGCTTTAACAGGACGCGGCGTTCACCTCATTACAGTTAACGATTACCTGGCAAAACGTGACTCTGAATGGATGGGAGAGATCTTCAAGTTCCATGGTCTTACAGTCGGCTGTATCATCAATACAATGAATTCCGAACAAAGACAGGAAATGTACGCCTGTGATATTACCTACGGAACGAACAATGAGTTCGGTTTCGATTACCTCCGCGATAATATGTCAATCGATAAGGAATACCAGGTTCAGCGTCCCCATAACTATGCAATTGTGGATGAGGTCGACTCTGTATTAATTGACGAGGCAAGAACACCTCTTATCATTTCCGGACCCGTTGAAGTTGACGATCATAAATTCAACGAAATGAAGCCGAAAGTTGAACGATTATACAGACTGCAGTCAAGTCTCGTTTCGAAATTAGTTCAGGAAGCCGAAAATTATCTGGCCGACGGCGCATCGGGAAAAGTAAACGTATCAGAAGCAGGTATGCAGCTGCTGCGGGCTAGCAGGGGACTTCCGAAGCACAGCAAACTGGCCAAGATGCTTAGTGAACCCGAGAATAAAAAGCTATTGCAGTCGACCGAGATGGAATTCCTTCGGGAGAAAGCAAAGAATATGCACATAATCGACGACGAACTTTATTTCGTCATCGATGAAAAAAATAATACTATAGACATTACCGAAAAGGGAAGAGAGGAACTGGCAAAAGGCAGCGGAATGGAAAAGAACTTCTTCATTCTGCCCGATCTCGGAACCGAAATAAGCAAACTTGAAAACGATGAATCGATCTCTCCGGAAGAAAAAATCAGGCAGAAAGATGTCCTATACCATAATTATTCGGAAAGCAGCGACAGGATCCACACTATACACCAGCTTCTGAAAGCTTATACCCTTTTTGAAAAAGATGATGAATATGTCGTTACGGAAGATGGGAAGATAGCTATTGTTGATGAATTCACCGGACGTATTCTTCCCGGCAGGAGGTATTCAGACGGACTCCACCAGGCAATAGAAGCAAAAGAAAATGTTAAAGTTGAACGCGACAGTCAGACGCTTGCTACCATTACCCTTCAGAATTATTTCAGAATGTATAATAAGCTCGCGGGAATGACCGGTACAGCGGAGACTGAAGAAGGCGAGTTTTTTGAAATATATAAACTTGAAGTAGTGGTTGTGCCCACAAACAAGCCGGTTGTAAGAGATGACCAGGATGACGCAGTATACAGAACAAAGCGTGAGAAATATAATTCAGTTATTGAAAAAATTGAAGAGTTACGGAAGGAAGGAAGGCCGGTACTGGTAGGTACTACTTCAGTTGAGGTCTCTGAAACCATTGCAAGAATGCTTAAGAGAAAAGGCATTCCTCACAACGTATTGAATGCAAAGCAGCATCAGCGTGAGGCTGAAATTGTTGCACATGCCGGCGAAATAGGTGCGGTAACCATCGCTACCAACATGGCTGGTCGTGGTACCGATATTAAGCTCGGTGCGGGTGTACGTGACAGAGGAGGATTATTCATCCTCGGAACAGAGAGACATGAGTCGCGGCGTATCGACCGTCAGCTGAGAGGCCGTTCCGGAAGACAGGGTGATCCTGGTACTACCAAGTTCTTCATCTCGCTTGAAGATGACCTGATGAGACTCTTCGGAAGCGATAGAATTTCTTCTGTAATGGGAAGAATAGGCATTAAAGAGGGTGAGGTTATCCAGCACCCCATGATCACAAAGTCGGTTGAAAGAGCCCAGAAGAAGGTTGAGGAAAACAACTTCGCTATACGTAAAAGACTACTTGAATATGATGATACGATGAACCAGCAGAGAGAGGTTATTTATACCCGCCGTCAGCGTGCTCTTGCAGGTGACAGGCTGAAGAGTGAAATATTCGATTATCTTGAGGAATATGTATCCGAAGTAGTCAATCAGAACTTCAATGAAGTTCAGGATGAAGCTATCAGAGAGGAAATCCTTCAGAAGCTTCTTGTTGAGGTTAAACTTGAATCTACAGAGTTTGAAAATCTGGGTGAAGAAGGTATTAAAGACCGGATAATGGAGAGCGCCAAGACATTCTATCGGAAGAAAGAAGAGATGATCGGCTCTGAATTGATGGCCAGGCTGGAACGTTACGCAATGTTAAGTGTAATTGACCAGAAATGGAAAGAACACCTGAGAGAGATGGATGACCTGAAAGAGGGTATTGGACTTCGTGCTTACGGTCAGAAAGATCCGTTGATCGAGTACAAAGGTGAGGCATTCAAGTTATTTGTTGCGCTCCTTGAAGATATACGAAATGAAGTTGTATCATTCGCATTTAAATTCTTCCCGCAGGCTCCCGATGAAGTGCAGAACCGCAGAAGACGTCAGCCGGTCAGAATGACGGAAAGTAAGCAGAGTGCCGACAACATAGGCCTGGCATCACCACAAAGGAAAGCGGGACAATCATCACCTGATCAGGGAGGTAAACCACAGCCTGTACAGGTAGGCGAAAAAGTAGGAAGAAATGATCCCTGTCCCTGCGGCAGCGGAAAGAAATACAAACATTGTCACGGTAAATAAAGGGCTTCACAATGAAAAAGATTGAGGCTATTATTCGTCCTTTTAAACTGGATGAGGTTAAAGAAGCCCTTGTTGAGGAAGGTATAAGGGGGCTTACGATTACTGAAGTTCGCGGTTACGGAAGGCAAAAAGGACATACCGAAACCTACCGGGGCAGCGAATACCGGATAGAGTTTATTCCCAAAATCAAAATAGAGGTTGTGGTAGAGAAGGAAAAAGTCGAAAAGGTGATTGAAGCTATCCTGCGAACTGCAAAAACAGGGCAGGTAGGAGACGGGAAGATCTTCATTTACGATGTCCAGGATGTAATAAGAATCAGAACTGAAGAATCCGGTAAGGAAGCCTTGTAAAATCTTTTACCTTTTACTTTTTTTTATTCTTTTATAGCTTGAAATATGCATTTCAGAAGATTTATTCCCGGGTTGTTCGTCGTTTTTCTGCTGCTTCTCTCCCTTAACGGGTGCGGAGTATGGCACGACTTTACCACATATTTTAATCTTTATTATGACGCAAAAGATATCTTTGAGACTGCGGAAGAGTCGATCAATTCGCAGCGGAAAGATATTTTTTCTACTGAGGAACCGAATGCCGCCGGAGCCGTCAATCAGCAGTTGTCAAAGGTAATCGATAAGTGTTCAACAATCCTTCAGTTCCATTCAGAATCAGCTTATGTTGATGATGCACTTCTAATGCTTGGTAAAGCTTTTTATTATCAGAGAAATTATCTAAAAGCCCTTAGAAAATTTCAGGAACTTATTGCAACCCGTCCCGAAAGCGACCTGATACTTGAAACTGAATTGTGGATCGGGAAAACACAGATGAGACTGAAAGAATATGATGATGCTTTGTCGATGCTGGAAACTGTAAAGAAGAAGTCAGCAGAAGAGGGAGAGGATGAATTTCTTACTGAAGCATTCCTCGAGGAGATCAAGTACAAAATAGCACAGGAAGATTATGCCGGAGCTATTACTTCATCCAATGAGTTTCTGAAATCATCTGATGACGATGAAATAAATGCCGAAATAGAATACGAACTTGGTAAATTGTATAAGAAGGTTAATGATCTTGAAAACGCTATCACCGCCTTCAGACAGGTGTTCGAGTATTCACCTTCTTACGATACGCAGTACAGCGCGCGTCTTGAACTCGGTAAGGTGCTCCGCGAGGCCGGACATAATGATCAGGCCCTTGAAATTTTTGATGATATGAGTACCCAGGATAAATATTCCGATCATTATGATGAGATCAATCTTGAAAAAGGAATAACCCTTTCCAAACTTGATCAGTATGACGAAGCAGTGGATGTTCTTATTAAAGTTGATACAACATATAAAACATCCGTGAATGCCGGAATGGCCAGATACGAACTTGGAACCATCTTCGAAAATCATTACAGGGATTTCGACAGCGCAAGCACGTATTACACAAGAGCTGCCGCTTCGGCCGCACCCCCTGAATATTTAACCAACGCCCGTCAGAAAGCTGGTTTATTTACAAAGTACCTGGGACTAAGAAATAAGCTCAACGAAAATCTTGAGAAACGCTATTATGCTGAAAACCCGGAGCAGTATACAAAAGATTCTACTGATTATTATAACGAGCGTAAAGACGTTGAAGATCAGGTAATTGCCGAACAGGAATTTGCCGAAGTAAGGGCAAAAATGGACTCGGCCCTTTTTGTCCAGGATACGACGGGAATGAAGATCGACACAACTGTGGTTCAGAGAGATAGTCTTGATCGGTTTGGAAATCTTGTTTATGATACACAGGGGAAGAAAATTACTGTTCCCGACACCGTTATTGTAAACCCCCTCGATAGTCTGAAACAGAAGAATAAGCTGTTTTCGAATATTGCTTCACCCACTTTCGAGAAGAGGGTAAAAGAGCTTATGCATGGTAAAGAACCCCCGAAAAAGACCGATCTTCCTATTGACTCACTGCAGTCGATTATAATGAGAGAGAAATTCGAGCTCGGTAACCTCTTCTTCACTGAATTTAATTTACCGGATTCTGCATACAATTATTATACTGATATCCTTAATCTGAATCCGGGTCCCGATTACAGGGCAAGAACACTCTATGCTCTGGGCAGCTATTATCTTACTCAGAATGACAGTGTCAAAGCCGACAGTCTCTTTAATGTGATATACACTGATTATCCCGAACAAAATATTGTGAATGCAGCCGCCAACAAGCTCGGTAAGCCGTTGAAGGATCTGGATTTCGATCCTGCCGAGGATATCTATGCTGCTGCGGAAAAGAATATGCTTGACGATCAATATGATTCATCGCTTGTAAAATTGAAATTCATTTATAAAGATTATCCTTCATCACCGCTGGCCCCGAAGGCTTTATATGCCTCCGGATGGATACTTGAGAATAAGCTGGATAAGCTTGATTCTGCCGCAGCGCTGTATGATTCGCTCAAGATGAAATATCCAACAACTGTTTATGCAAATAAAATATCTCAGAAGATAGGCATATATAACCAGGAGCAGCAGCGGATAGCAAAGGCACGCGAAGATTCATTAAAGAAGATTGAAACAATGAGGCTCGATTCGCTCTCGCAGGTGGATTCACTGGGATACAAAATACAGCGTGAAGATACTCTTAAGTTTAAGGATAAATCTCCGGACAGGTTCGGTGAACCGGATGTAAATGAAGGACAAAAGGGAAGGGATACTCTGAATAATAATGTTCCCCAGGTGATTGACAGTATGAGGAGAAATAATAATCGTGATCTGGAGAACCTGAGGAAAGAGTCAGAAACGGAAGTTGATTCTCTAACTCCCGGAGAGCCCAAGATTAAAAAATAAACGTTCTTAAATGGACCAGGTCCAGGAATAATATGATTTCATCTTTACAATTCCCGGAAAATGAACTGGGCACGGCTTTCAACAGACTTGTACCTTACATAAGGACCCACAAGCTCAGAGTAAGCGTTATTTATATTCTTTTTCTCCTTTATTTCAGCCTTCCGGCCTTTCAGATCCCTTATTTCGAATACTATCATTTCAGGGTCACCTCCCTCATGGAACAAAGAGCTCTCGAAAACTACCTTCTCTATTATCCTGAGCAGTCATGGACATCAATCAGCGACGTAAATCCCAACCTGCTTAAAGGAATTATATCGATGGAGGACGGAGCGTTTTTTTCTCACAAAGGAATTGACTGGAAAGAATTAAATATGGCACTGAAACAAAATAAAAGAAGACGCCGTATTTACAGAGGAGGCAGTACCCTTACAATGCAGCTCGCAAAAAATTTATTCTTTACAACGGAGAAATCAATCTTCAGAAAAGGTAAAGAATTAATCACCACTTTGAGGATGGAAAAAGAATTAAGCAAAAGAACGATTCTTCAGGCTTATATAAATGCTGTTGAATGGGGCGATGGTATATTCGGAGTAGGTGCAGCTGCAGAGGAATATTTTAATAAGGAACCCGATCAGCTTAATACGAATGAATGCGCACGTCTTGCGGCGGTGCTTCCGTCTCCTCTGATCCATCCGCCCGATAAAAATTCCCGTTATGTATTAAGACGGTCATCTATTATACGGGGGAGATTGAATGATATTATTTTATTCCCTGATGAAAAATGAAGCGACGAGATTTACTTGATTTAATTGAAGAGGGGGAAAGTTTACAGATCGAGTTTAAAAGGAGATTTTCAACACCTGAGAAAATCGCCCGTGAAATGATTGCATTTGCAAATACGCGGGGAGGCTATTTAATTTTCGGAATTGACGATAATAAGCAGATCGTTGGCGTTGAAAGCGAAAAGTCGGAGGCCGAACTTATTAAGGACGCTGCTCTTAATTACTGTGAACCGCCGATCGATTATGAGATAGAATTTCTTGAAGTCTACGGTAAAGAGGTAGTTGTTGTTGCTGTACCTGAATCGGATAATAAACCCCACAGACTGCAGGATTACCTTAATGAACTGGACCTTAATAAGTCGGTTGTGCTTGTAAGGGTTAATGATAAAAGCATGCAGGCAAGCAAAGAGATGATCAGGATCCTTCGTGCGCAGAGCCAGGACCTGGGTCTTACCAAGTATACAATCGGCTCGAACGAAAAAAAGGTATTTGATTTTCTGGATAAGAATGAAACTATTTCGGTTAAAGAGTTAAGCGAACTTGTAAATATTTCGGAAAGAAGGGCTTCAAGAACTCTGGTGAAGATGGTACGGGCAAACCTGCTAATGATTCACACGAAGGACAACGGGGAAGAGTACTTTACTGTTATCTGAGGGACTTCTTACTTCCTGCGCGATCGAAAATTCTTCTGAGTTCGAATACTGCAATTCCATACGCTACTGCTACGTTAAGCGACTGTTTGATACCGTACTGAGGAATCTCTATAGAAAAATCGCATAAATCGATTAGTTCCTGAGCTACTCCGGTTATTTCATTTCCCACTACCAGACACAATGGGAAGTCGCTGCTTTTTACTTCATGGTAAAGCTTGCTTTTTGAAGTTAGTTCAAGAGCGCAAATTTTTACTCCCTGTTTTTTAAGCTCTTTTATAAGAGCAGCAGGATCCTTCACATATTCCCACGAAACGCTGTCTGTAGAGCCGAGAGCAGTCTTTAATATCTCTTTTTTACCTGGGACTTTTCCTTCCTTTCCGGGGATGGGCGGATGGGGAGTATAACCGCAGAGGTAAAGCTTTTCTATCATCGCTCCGTCTGATGTCCTGAAAATTGACCCCACGTTATAGTTGCTTCTTATACTATTGAGCAGTACATACACAGGCATTTTAGGAGTAGTATGAAGATTATCTAAAGTGTATCGCTTTTCGGAGATCTCATCGTGTGTAAGTTTCTTCATTTTATCGCACCAGGCTCCCGGAACTCTTCGCTTTGCTTTTCACCGCCAGCTGTCCGCACGCAGCCGCAATATCCTCTCCCTGGGTAAAGCGAACGATTACAGTTACATTCTTATCTTTTAATTTCTGACAGAATTCCTCAATACGTTTACGGGGAGTCGGTTCGAGCTCTGCAGAAAAACCGTCGGGATTCATATGCTTCAGTGAGTTAAAGGGGATAACGTTAACTTTAGACGGAATAGAACTGCACAATTTAACAAGGGCATTCAGGTCTTCATCCCTGTCATTTATTCCTTTAAGCATAACATATTCAAAAGTGATCCTCGTTCCGGTTTTCTTCGCATAATATTTCATTGCATCGATGTTCTCTGCAAGAGAATATTTTTTGTTGATGGGCATTATCTTCGACCTGATATCTTCAAAGCAGGAATGGAGAGAAAATGCTAGTTTTACATTTAGTCCTGTATCGGCCAGTTCTCTTATTTTAGGAGCAATTCCGGCAGTTGACACAGTGATCTTTTTAAGGCTTACCCCGGTTGTTAATTCTTCTCCGAAAATCTCCAGTGATTTTATTGTTTCTTTATAATTCAGAAGGGGTTCACCCATACCCATATAAACGATATTACTTATGTTCTCTTTACCATAGTCTTTTGCAGCCATTTTATACTGATCGAAGATCTCACCGGCTGTCAGGTTCTTTTTATAGCCCATGAGTCCTGTTGCACAGAATTTACAATCGAGGGGACATCCTACCTGGGTGGATATACAGAGTGTTGTTCTTTTCTTTTCGGGAATTATGACCGATTCAATAAAATTATTTTCGCCGGTGCTGAATACATATTTTTTTGTGCCGGTTTCTTGCGATATTTCCGAACCCTCGTTTGAAAGCGTATCGATCCCGGCCGATTGGCTGAGCTCAGAGCGAAGACTTTTAGGAAGATTCTGCATTTCCGCAAAATTATCGGCAAGGTGATTGTACATCCAGTTAAAAACCTGCTCTGCACGGAATTTAGGCTCTCCGGCCTCAGTAAAGTAGTTTTGAAGCTCGGTAAGCGTCAGTCCTTTCAGAATAGTTTTACGGGGCGTCTTTACCTGCTCAATATTTTCGTTTTTCTTTAACATTTAACAAATATACAAATCCAAATCCTGCGATAAAATTGCAAATGAAGCACACCAGCGGAAATAATTTAGAGATTACTCCTTTCCGCCGGTTCTTTTATAAGGATTATATTTAGAGCGTATTCAGATCGTAATCACATCGTATTCAGATCGTATTCAGAGCGTATTCACATCGTATTCAGATGCTTTTAGCGACGGAATAATCTACCCGGAGAATCATCAGTCATACAACCGGCTTCACTTGCTCCTTATCTGCTTTACATCATACGGACCGGAAGACCGCTTACAAAACGGGGGATTATTTTGGTGTACGTTGCTATAAAAACAGGATTAAAGTATCTTGGAAATTAAATTTTATAATACTTTATTCTCATCAATTAAATCAGGGAAGAAAAAATGAATTTCGATCTTACAGATGATCAAAAAATGATCATGGAATCAGCCCGTGAATTTGCCCAGGCTGAAATTGCCCCTACCGCAGTTGAGAGGGATATCAAAGCAGAATATCCTGCCGATATAGTTAAGAAGCTCGGTGAACTGGGATTTATGGGTATGATGGTTCCACCGGAACATGGGGGAGCAGGACTCGACACGTTAAGCTATGTACTTGCAATGATAGAGGTATCGAAGGTTGATGCCAGCGTAGGTGTTATTATGTCCGTTAATAATTCGCTGGTATGTTATGGACTGGAAAAATATGGCTCAGACTTCATTAAGGAAAAATATCTTCTTCCGCTGGCACAGGGTGAGAAAGCTTGGTTGTTTTGCCTTATCAGAACCGGAAGCAGGCAGTGATGCAACAAAGCAGAAAACTACGGCCGACAAAGACGGCGACCATTACATTCTGAACGGCATCAAGAACTGGATTACAAACGGTGTAAGTTCAGACTATGCTCTTGTTATGGCCACTACCGATAAATCAAAAGGTCATAAAGGCATCTCAACTTTCCTGGTTGAAAAAGGTACTCCCGGTTTTGATCATGGTAAAAAGGAAGACAAAATGGGCATCAGAAGCTCTGATACCTGCTCTCTTACATTTGAAAACTGCAGAGTACCTGCTGAGAATATTATCTGGGAAGAGGGCAAAGGATTTAACTTTGCTATGAACACCCTTAACGGCGGCAGGATAGGCATAGCTGCTCAGGCTATCGGTATTGCTGAAGCATCGCTGGAAACTGCATTAAAATATTCACAGGAAAGAAAAGCCTTCGGTGAACCGATTTCCAAATTTCAGGCAATCCAGTTTAAGCTTGCCGATATGGCAATGAAAGTTGACAGTGCCAAAATGCTTACTTTCCGCTCAGCCGCTCTTAAGGATGCAGGCAAGCCTTACTGGAAAGAAGCCGCAATGGCAAAGCTTTATTCATCAACAATTGCAGTTGAAAATGCGCTGGATGCAATACAAATTCACGGCGGCTACGGGTACGTTAGAGAGTATCTTGTTGAAAGATATCTGCGTGATGCCAAGATCACTGAGATTTATGAAGGTACTTCCGAGATTCAGAAAGTTGTTATTGCACGCGCTCTGCTTGATTCGAAATAAAAAATGTTTTTCGTCTTTGCGTCACAGCGGTGAAAAGTACCGCTATGACGCTCAGACGTAATGATAATATGAAATACTTTTTAATCATTTTAATATTCTCATCTGTTCTGCTTTGCGCTCAAACGGAAACACAAAGATGGGGTAAAGCCGACATCTCATACCAGATAAAGTCTCCTTATACCGAACGAACCTACGGAATCGAAAAGGGTTCTGTAACGGATATGTTCGTTAGTTCGTTTACACATGCCTACTGGATCTTTATTTCCGATGTTGACGGCGACAATTGTCCTTTTAGTCCCTCCTGCTCATCATTTTTTGTAGAATCAGTAAAAGAGACGAATATCTTCCAGGGAACACTGATGTTTGCCGACAGGCTTACCAGGGACACAAATTTCTTTAACCGCCAGTATCACTATCCTTTTGCGGCGAACGGCAGGCTGTATGATGTCCCGTCAAACTACAAGCTGCGGACGGCCGAGATAAAGTATTATCCTCCCTTTGCATCAGTACATGATGAATGATAAGATCAACTCTGATATTAAGCATCATCCTTCTTCTGCTTCCGGAACAGGTCTGTTCTCAGAACCTTAACTTCCATTCGCCATCAAACATAAAGTTATTCGGCGACTATCTTTTCTGCCAGAAAGATTACATCCGGGCAGCCGATGAATATAAAGCGTACCTTGCTAAAACAAATAACGATACTGTAGAATTTAAATCGGGACTTTCCCTGCAGCTTACAGGAACATACGATGAAGCCCTTATGCGATTTCACAATATTGCGTATAGTTCTCCATATTATACAGAAAGCAGGGAAGAATACGCACGAACGCTCTTTCCTGCAAAAAAGATTTCCCGATCTGCGGGGTTATTTAATGAGATCTGACCCTTCCAAAGATTTCATCCCCTTCGTAAGCAGACTTAGTAATATTACCTATTTCTACACAGATGATAACCTGCCTTCTGAAGATGATTTCCTTTCAGCGTTTCCTGCGGATCAAATAAAGGATGTCCAAAGATTTTATGAATGGAAAAAAGATCCGCCTTATAAGAATCCCTGGGTCGCCGGTATACTCTCTGCAATTGTGCCGGGATTAGGAAAAGTTTATACAGAGAATTATTCCGACGGTTTTTTCGCCGCACTGCTTACAGGTGTATTTGGTTATATCGCCTATACTGATTTCAAAGCTGATCACCAGGTAAGAGGCTGGATATTTACCGGTGTTGCCGCATTCTTCTACACCGGGAATATCTACGGTTCAGCTGCTTCGGCGCAGATCTACAACGCTAAGATAAGATTCGACTTCGAGTCTGAATTACAGAATTTTCTGAATTTCTTTCACTATGACAAAGGCGATTATAATTTCTGTAAATGATATCTCACAGTCTTAAATATGGACTCCTTGCTTTAGTGCTGCTCAGTCCGCTCCTGAAAGCGCAGCAGACTATGCAGGAGCAGTTTGACTATGCTTTAAGTCTTTATAACCGGCAAAATTATTTCGATGCGGTCACAGAATTTAAAAGACTGAATTTCTTTGATAAGGATAAGGAATATGCCTATCAATCTGATATGTACATAGGCAAATCATATAAAGAAGGAGGAAAGTTTCCGGAAGCGCTTCAGTATTTCACGCTTGCTGAGATTGCTGGGGTAAAGGATTGAGATCTTTTTAATGCAAAGATCTATGCTGTAAGGATAAATATTTTACGAAGAAGCATACCGGGGGCTCTGAGGCTGCTTGATCGTATGGATGATGATGGCAGGTTTAAAGATATGAAACAGGAAATAATTTACTGGAGGGGATGGGCTTATATGTTTGAGAACAGGTGGGATGATGCGGCTGCTGAATTCAAATCGATCGGCAGCGATTCATTAGAAGTTCTTTGTGAGAATGTTTCATCGGATCAATACAATGTGACCACAGCGAAAATACTTTCGTATATAATTCCCGGGGCAGGACAGTTCTACACAGGTCATTATTTCAGCGGACTCCTTTCCCTGGGATGGAACGTTCTTTGGGGATACCTTACAGTGAAGGCATTTGTTGACAACAGAATTTTTGACGGCATAGTAGTAGGAAATTTCCTGTGGCTCAGATTCTACGTGGGAAATATACAAAATGCCGGAAAATTCGCAGAAACCGAAAACATCGCAATAGAAAATAAGGCCCTAAACTACCTTCAATATCAATATTCCGGCCCCAAACCCTGATCCAAACATTCTTTCTATTGGATATTGAGCCAAATTCATTTTAAATTGAATATGTGATTTAATCACGGGGGAGAGTATTCCCCGTTAAATTCAACCATATGGAGGCCTTAATGAAAAGAGGTATGGTAATCGGCTGCGCAGTCGGTGGATTTATTCTCGTTCTCATCGCTATTATGGTGATATGGGGAATAAATGCCTACAACAACCTGGTAACTTTAAATGAAGCAGTTAATCAAAGCTGGAGCCAGGTTGAAAACCAGTATCAGCGCAGGGCAGACTTGATACCGAATCTTGTTAATACCGTAAAAGGTTATGCAAATTTTGAAAGAGGTGTACTAACTGATGTTACCGAAGCCAGGGCGAAGGTAAGCCAGATGACCGTCACGCCGGAAGTGCTGAACGATCCGCAGGCATTCCAGAGGTTCCAGTCAGCTCAGGGAGAGTTATCGGGTGCTTTATCGCGACTGCTTGTAACAGTGGAAAATTATCCCGATCTCAAAGCAAGTGAGAACTTCCAGCAGCTTCAGGCTCAGCTTGAAGGAACAGAGAACAGGATCTCGGTAGAAAGAAGAAGATTCAACGAAACTGTCCAGAACTATAATACAACTATTAAGAGGTTTCCAAATACGATATTTGCCGGGATATTCGGATTCCAGCAGAAGCAGTATTTCCTGTCAACTCCCGGAGCCGAGACGCCTCCTAAAGTAGAGTTTTGATGAAAAAATTATTTCTTTTTCTGCTTATTATTTCAGCTGCGTACTCACAGCCCGAAGTACCGCAGCTGAAATACTGGGCAAATGATTTTACGAATACAATCAGTCAGGGTCAGCTTAATACATTAAACAACCAGCTGAAAACATTCCAGGATACCACAAGCAACCAGGTCGTCTTTTTAATGATCCCGACTCTCGATAATTACCCGCTTGAATATTACTCGATGGATGTGGCTCAGAAGAATAAAATCGGAACGAAAGAACATGATAACGGGGTACTTTTCCTGGTAGTTAAAAATGACAGGAAAATGAGGATTGAAGTCGGTTACGGACTGGAAGGTGCACTGCCTGATGCTCTTGCAAGTTCTATTATAAGAAACGTTGTTAAACCTCGTTTCAGGAATGATGACTATTACGGCGGGGTGAAAGCAGGTGTGAGTGCGATAATCTCTGCTATCAAAGGAGAATACACAGCGGAGCGCAAGCCCGAAGATGAAAAGAAGAAAACTCCGATAGGCACAATCCTTATGATCATCTTCTTTATAATACTATTCTTCCTTAGAGGAGGAAGAAGAGGCCTGGGAAGTTTTATCTTTTTGGGAGGACTCGGAGGATTCAGCGGAGGGTTAGGAGGAGGTTCACGCGGAGGCGGATCTTTCGGAGGCGGATCCTTCGGAGGATTCAGCGGTGGAGGCGGCGGATTTGGCGGCGGCGGAGCGAGCGGCGGCTGGTAAAAATAATTTCTATTATTATTATCTACATTGATGTTTGTAAACTCTTTTAGTAAAATTACAACTGTATTTTTTGAATGTAGTTCAGAAATTTTCTCATTAATTCATCCCATGGAAATCCAATTTTAGTTTTTTAACAGGAGAAATTATTATGGCAATAATGATAACAGAAGAATGCATAAACTGCGGCGCGTGCGAACCCGAATGTCCCAATACCGCAATTTATGAAGGTGCTGCACAGTGGGAGCTTGCCGGCAAAAATTTTGGCGGAGAGGATGCGGCTCCAAGCGGTGCAGAAGGATTTTATTCTGATGATTTCTTCTATATTGTGCCTGACAAATGTACTGAATGCAAAGGATTTCATGACGAACCTCAGTGCGCTGCTGTTTGTCCTGTTGACTGCTGCATTCCGGATCCCAATCATGTTGAGGATGAAGAAACCCTTCTTAAGAAAAAGGATTATCTGGACCAGCTAGGCAGATAATTTCAGATAATTTCTGATTTTTCGGGGCGAGATATCGCCCCTTTTTTGTATCCACAATCACAAATTCTCACCAATTCCGAGAAACAGCCATGCCTCATTCTCTTTTCTGAAAATGAGAATCTGCTAATAAAGCTCCAATATTTCATTTTTAGCCATTTTTTTGAAGTATGAAGGAAATTGCTATTGCCGCAAGTGCAATATTTGGGTGGCATACTTTTGGTTTAACTATAGTCAACAAATGATAATGTAATTCATCAAAAAGAGACAAAAGGAGAAAGTAATGGCATACAGGATCAATGAAGAATGTATAAACTGCGGAGCTTGTGAACCGGAATGCCCGAATAATGCCATTTATGAAGGCGGACACGAATGGGAATTAGATGGCAGCACTTTTGGAGAAGGCGCAGCTGCACCATCAGGTAAATCAGATTTCTACTCAGACGAATATTTCTATATAGTTCCTGATAAATGTACTGAATGCGAAGGCTTCCACGACGAACCACAGTGTGTTTCGGTCTGCCCTGTTGATAGTGTACTTAAGATTGAAGATTAAAAGAAATAATTAGTTCTTAAAAATTTTGCTGCAGGGGAGATGCGGAAAAACGTTGGGGATGTGGCCAGGGGAGACTGGAAACACAACGGGACCCAGGGGAGTTTACGGCCAGGGGAGAACTGGAAAAAACTCAACTTTGGGGAATTGTTCAGGGGAGTTTTGCTGTGGGGGTTGCACCAGGTAAAAAAGATATGTACGGGGACAGAAAAGGACACCTTCA
>CAVRHV010000015.1:0-100135 GCA_963721075.1 uncultured Ignavibacteria bacterium
GCTACATTGAAGTCATTGCTTACATCTCTCCCCATCAACTGATTCAGATTCACCTTCAGCTGTTCATATGTTAATTCTTCTTTCAATAAATTAGAGCGGTCTTCATTCAGGTCCACCTGAGCCTGGCGCAGATCAAACTTTGAACCCGTACCAACATCTTTTTTTGACTCTGCAATCCTTACTCTTTCCTGGCTTATTTCAATTGCCTGGTTTAGCACTACAAGCACCTGTTTCTCTCTTATTAGATTGTAATATGTTTCAATAACATCAGCAAGACTTGTCTCCACTTCAGCTCTGAAGTTGTCCTCCCCAATCCTGTTCATCTCCTTCAGCATATCGATATTCGCAAACATCCCCAGGCCATCGAATATTGTCCAGTTAAGGTCTACTCCTGCATTAAGGTTTGTCGATTTCGCGCCGTTCCTGTCGACTGTCCTGCCGTCAAAATACTCCTGCTTTGTGTCATTATTACTTTTAATATAAGAGCCCGAAGCATCAATTGAAGGAAGGAAACCGGCATTGCCAATGTTCGAATTATTATCGGCTATCTTTGATTCATTCCGGGCAATATTTATCGAGTAATTATTTTTAAGGGCGATTTTTACGGCATCCTCAAGTGAAAGGTTTTCCTGAGAGAAAACCAGACTATTGAATGAAGTGATCAGGGCCAGAAGGAATAAAATATTAAGAACTCTCATATGCCTCATTAAGATTTATTTACTGACAAAAGCAGCTTCTTCCCCGGGCTCCAAAGTCTCAGTAACGTTTGAAACGGTCGCAGAGCTGCGCGACAGGTAGGAGTATACTGCCGGAACTATGAGAAGCGTCAAAAATGTAGAGAAAATTAAACCGCCAATAACTGCTATTCCCATAGAGACTCTGCTTTCAGAACCCGCACCGAGTGCGAGCGCAATAGGTAAAATTCCAAGCACTGTTGATAAGCTGGTCATAAGAATGGGACGAAGTCGTGCAGCCGAAGCATCTTTTATCGCTTCCAGTTTTGACAATCCTGCTGCTTTCCTCTGATTAGCAAACTCTACTATCAGAATTCCGTTTTTAGTTACAATACCTATCAGCATAATGATGCCGATCTCACTGAAGATGTTAAGGGTCTGATTAAAGTACCAGAGTGATATCAGCGCACCGAATATCGCGAGGGGAACCGTAAATAAAATTATAAAGGGATCCCTGAAGCTTTCGAACTGAGCCGCAAGCACAAGGTATATAAATCCTATTGCCAGCAGGAAAGCGAATAATAAACTGGATGAACTCTCAGCGTAATCCTTTGATGCACCGCTCAGAGCCGTAGAAAAAGTTTCATCCAGAACCTGTGAGGAGATTTTATCCATCTCCTTAATACCATCGTCTATGGTTTTCCCGGGAGCCAGTCCTGCAGAGACGGTAGCAGAAACATATCTGTTATACCTATAAAGCTGGGGTGGTGCACTCTGTTCAGTAAGCTGAACCACGTTATCGAGCTGAATAAGGTCGCCTTTTGTATTTTTCACATATAAAGATTTAAGATCAATAGGTGCATTACGTTTATCGCGTAAAAGCTGTCCGATAACCTGGTATTGCTTACCATCCTTTATAAAATATCCGAAACGCTGACCGCTGAATGCCGACTGTATTGTCTGAGCAATATCAATAGTGGATACGCCAAGATTCCTTGCACGCTGTCTGTCTATTACCAGCTTGATCTCCGGCTTGTTGAATTTCAGGTTGGCATCCACAATCGTGAAGACGGGATCTTTCTGAGCCGCTTCCATAAATTTAGGCAGGTATTCACGGAGCTTTTCAAAGTTAGGTGCCTGTATTACATACTCAACCGGTAGTCCGCCCCTGCGCTGTCCGATCGACTGCTGCTGAGTAACGAAAACTCTGGCTTCGGTCATATCCGATAGTGCAGGACTGATTGCATCCGCAATCTGCTGCTGAGATCTCTGACGCTGGTCAGGATCCGTAAGTATAACGAACGCAAATCCCGAGTTAACCGAACCCGAAGCACCAAAACCCGGCGAAGTAACAGATATTATCGCTTTCCTTTCCGGAATGCTGTCTTTCAGTGTCTGGATCAGCTTATCCATAAAGTTATCCATATACTCGAACGATGCGCCCTCCGGTGCTGTGGCAAATAACCTTAACCCACTTCTATCCTCAAGAGGAGCAAGTTCAGCAGGAATGAGTCTGAAGAACAAATAGATCATTCCCAGCGCAACACCCATTATAAGGAAGGCCGTCCATCTCTTCGTTAAAAATGCATCGAGCGAATTCCTGTAGGTTCTATTCATTTTTACGAAGAACGGCTCTGTCTTATTGTAGAACCAGTTATGTTTCTCTCGTCTTTTGAGAATCTTAGAGCTGAGCATGGGTGTTAATGTCAGTGCCACAAAAGCAGAGATCAGAACCGAACCGGCAATCACAATTCCAAACTCCCGGAATAGTCTTCCTGTCAATCCCCGCAGGAATATAATCGGAAGGAATACCGATGCTAAAGCAATGGTTGTAGAAAGGATTGCAAAGAAGATCTCCGCCGAACCCTTACGGGCTGCTTCATCGGGATGATCTCCCGCTTCAATTTTAGTATAGATATTTTCAAGCACAACAATGGCATCGTCCACAACGATACCTATCGCAAGCACAATTCCAAGCAGTGTCAGTACGTTAATAGAGAAATTAGCCGCATACATTATAAAGAAGGCGCCGATCAGAGAGATGGGAATTGCGATTACCGGGATTATAGTCGTACGCCAGTCTCTTAAGAAGAGGAAGATAATAAGTACAACCAGTCCGAACGCGATAAATATTGTCTGCTCAACTTCCGATATCGAATCGCGTATGTATTCAGTTACATCAAACCCGATCCCCGTCTTTACATCGGAAGGGAGATCTCTTTTGATCTGGTCAAGTCTTTTATAGAATTCATCCGCAATCGCAATGTTATTAGCACCGGGCTGAGCAATAAGTACAACACCAACCATGGGAGTGCCGTCTCTCTTAAGAACAGTCCGTTCATTTTCAGCGCCCAGGGTTGCATAGCCTACATCTTTAAGTCGTACTATGTTACCGTTATCCTCCTTAATGATAAGATCATTGAACTCTGCAGCATCATGCAGCCGGCCTACCGTTCTGATAGATAACTCAGTTTTGTTGCCCTCTATCAGTCCTGACGGAAGCTCAACGTTTTCGCGGTTGACAGCACTCTTGACATCAAGAGGAGTTAAATGATAAGCTGCCAGTTTAGCAGGATCGAGCCACAGCCGCATCGAATATTTCTTCTCACCCCATACCTGCACTGCACTTACACCCGGAATAGTCTGGAACCTTTCCTTAAAAACATTATTCGCCAGCTCAGTAAGCTGAAGCAGATTCCTTGTGTCACTCTGGATGTTCAGGAAAACAATAGGCGAAGCATCTGCATCTGCCTTCGAAACAATCGGATTCTCAACATCGGGCGGCAGGTTGCTTACTGCACGCGATACTTTATCGCGAACATCATTCGCCGCGGTTTCAAGATCGACATCAATATCGAACTCGACAGTGATTGTGCTGCGGCCGTCACGGCTGACGGAGGTTAAAGAACGGATACCTGCAATTCCGTTTATAGATTCTTCAAGCGGTTCAGTGATCTGAGATTCGATTACATCTGCGTTAGCACCGGTATAAGTTGTACTAACTGTAATAATTGGTGGATCGACCGAAGGGTATTCCCGGACGCCGAGGTATGTGTAGCCGAGCAGCCCAAGTACAACAATGGCAATCGACATAACGATCGCAAGTACAGGTCTTCTTATACTTAATGATGAAAGACTCATTATTCAAACTCTGAAATAGTTACCGGTACACCGGGACGAAGCTGAAGCATCCCGGACGTAATTATCGTATCTCCTTCAGCCACTCCTGATGTCAGCTGAACATTTATATCGGTTCTTATTCCCGTACCAACCTGCTGGGGTGTGGCTTTCCCACTCCTGTATATGAAAACTTTCTGCCCTTTTATGTCCGGTATTAATGCCTCAGACGGGATCAGTATAGCATTCTCAATTTTCTTAAGTACGAGCTGTATGTTTGCAAATGAACCGGGGAGGATCTCACGCCCTGTATTCGGGCAGAGTGCCCTGAGCTTAAGAGTCCTTGTCACGGGATCAATCTTGGGTTCAATCGCATAAACCTTACCCACATAGTTTTTATCGCTGCCGGTAATTGTGAAATTAATTTCGTCGCCGACAGCCACCATAGCCGAATATCTCTCGGGAATAGAAAAATCTATTTTAATGGGATTTATATTCTGCAAACTTGCAATGATCATAGAGTTGGTAACAAAACTTCCTTCACTGACATTCTTCAAACCAATTATCCCGCTGAAGGGTGCGCGGATTTCTGTCTTCGCGATCTGCGCTTTGATCAATTCTACTTCCGCTTCATTAACCTGAAGCTGGTTGGCCGTCATATCATAATCTTCCTGACTGATAGCTTCCTTTTCCAGCAGCTGCTTTTGTCTGTACTCTGTGTCTTTCTGGAGTTCCAGTCTCGACTTCGCGCTCTGAAGCTGTGCCTGCAGATCCGCATCATTTATCTTCACAAGCAGGTCGCCTTCTTTTACGTAACTTCCTTCCCTGAAAAGTATTTTCGTGATCTTTCCGTTTACTTCGCTCTTAAGATCAACTTCCTCGTTAGCCAATACTGTTCCTGTTGTAAGCACTTTATTATCAAGTGCCTGGTATTTTGTGATATGCGCTTTTACCGGAAGAGGTCCCGAAGCACCGAAGCCCCGCCCTCCCGGTTTACTTTCATCGGATTTTAATTTTGGAATAGCTAAAATTATCAGGACAACAATAACGATCCCGATAATGCCGAATGTTTTTATATTTTTTTTCATCTGAAATTTCTGTTAAACTTTTGCAACATAATTAAAACTGAGGTGTTGAAACAACACAAAAAATTGACTTAATGCGGGATTCACAGCTAATAAAAAAAGCCAGCAATTAACTGGCTTTTTAGAAAAACTGCACAATTTCTAATATTCTTACTTTGTGGTCTTCTTTGCGTATTTTTTCTTGAATTTCTCAACTCTTCCGGCGGTATCCAGAAGTTTCTGTTTCCCTGTGAAGAAAGGATGAGAGGCACTGGAAATTTCAAGCTTTACCAGGGGGTATGTATTACCGTCTTCCCATTCAATCGTTTCGCTCGTCTGTATCGTTGAGCGAGTTAAAATAGCAAAATCTGTCGATGCGTCCTGGAAAACAACAGGTCTATAATCCGGGTGAATTCCCTTTTTCATACCAATATCCTAATTATTTAATTTCTAAAAATTTTGAACAATAAAGATAGAAAAGATATCAGAAATTTACAATAATAAAATAGGTGATTATCGCCGGCTTTTTGAATGGAACATCGATTCCAGCTTTTGTTTTAGCTGGTTAAGCTGAATTTTCTGCTCATTTGAGAGGTTTACCTGCCGGAAATTCAATCCCGCCTTGTTGACCGGATAGTCAGTAATCCTCCCTGATGTAAAATTTGCGGTAATAAATCGTTCGTTGTTCCCGGAACGTCCTGCCAGACTGCTTCCGGTTATAGGTGAATTGCTTTCTTTCCTTTCAGCTGATCTCTGAACCTGCTGATCGGCTGTTCCTTTGTCTTTCTGAATTCCTGAGGTCTGTTCTGAAGATACTGCTTCATCTCTTTCGACTGATTTTTGTGCGGCGGAAAGGTTATCGGTTTTTGCCGAAAGTGTGATATCTCCCCGTTCACGCGGAGCGGTAAGCAGCGGGTTATCCGGGGTTACCCCGGTAGTGTTAAGTACAAAGATCAGTATGAGAGCCGTTACAGCCAGGGCGGCTGCCGGCACTAATCGTGAAGGCGCGAAAATATTCTGCCAGAATGTCCTTTCCTCCGGAAATGACTCTGAGTTAATCCTTCTCATAAGATCAGTTTCAAAACCCGCAGGAGCTTTTACCTGCCGAAGCTGCCTGAGTGTATTAATAACATCCTGGTATTTCATATCATCATTCGGATTCACGTCATCACCTTTTACTCTTTATATATATCTTTCAGTAATTCCTGTAATTGTGCTCTTCCACGGTTAATGCGGGATTTAACAGTTCCGACTGTAATCCCGGTGATCTCGGAAATCTCCTCGTATGATAACTGCTGGATATCTCTCAAAATAACCATTTCCCTGTATGCGGGTGAAACTTTCTGAATAGCTTTCTGAATAATTTCGTCCTTTATTCCGCTGTCTGTCATTTCATCGGGACGATAATTCTCATCGGGAATATCATAGGTTTCATCCTTTTCTTCGCCGTAGGCATTTATTGAAAAGAACTTTCTTCTCCTGCGTCTCTGGTACTCCGTTCTTGCAAGGTTTCCTGCAATAGTGTAGATCCATGTTGAAAACTTTGCAATCGAACTGTATGAATCTTTGTACCGGTAAACCTTTATAAAAGCTTCCTGTACAACATCCATACAGGCCTCGTAATCGCCGAGGAACCTAAAAACATAATTTGTAAGAGGATTTTTATATCTCTCTACAAGAATTTCATAAGCCCGAACAGTATTGTTCTGTTGAAACTCAAGAATTAATTCTTCATCCGTAAGTTCATTCAGATTCTTATCGGTCAATGCGCCTTATACTTTCTAGGGTTTGAATTGTTTCCAGAATTATACAATAAATTAAGTAAAAAACTTTTAATACCGAAAACGAATGAGATTCTGCACATCCGGCCCCGGCGGAGTGTCTACTTTTTTATGCAGCGCCGGTTTTCTCCCCTGCCGCTAGGATCTCTGTCAGCAGGATACTAATGATATTTTTATTATCGTCCGATGTGGTTTTCACTGAAACATCAGCATTAAGCAATGCTCTTGATATGTGCACCAGTTCATCATCGGAGTATAATCTCCGGGCTTTATAAAACTTTTTAAGATAAAATGGATGCGTTCCTACTATCCTGGCAGCCTGTGCTTCGGGCATATTGGATCCTCTGAGCTCATTTATCCTTAGAATTCCCGTAAAAAACCTTGTCAGCATATGTATAATGTAAACCGGTTCGGCTCCTTTTTCCAGCAGATTGAACGCTATCTTAAATGAATCCCTCCTGTTTTTATCGCTAAGCGCATCCTGCAGATCAAAGATGCTGTATTCCTTAAATTTTGCCGATAATGATTCGATGCTTTCAATATCAATTTCTTTTTTATCCCCGAGGTAAATAAATACCTTTTCAAGCTGTGTTTCTATAAGACTCCGGTTCTCTCCTACCATATCCACAAATACTGAAGCGACTTCCTGTGAAATCTGCTTGCCGTTCTCCGCTGCGTATCGGGTTATCCACTCTACCAGCGCATTACCTTTTAGTTCAACAGCCTCAAAAATGAAGTTATTGGCAAGAAGCGATTTGTAAGGCTCGGATGATAGGTTTGAAATAGCTCCGTTATGAACCAGCACAAGGTGAGTGAAGTCGGCCGGCGAATTTATATAGCTTACAAGGTTCTTTTTGTTGCTTACTTTTTCAAATTCTTTTATCAGTATGAATTTTTTATCTGAACCGAAAGGAAACGAGGATGCCAGCGAGAGCATATCTGTAAGGTTTTTATCTTCGGCATAGATAACCTCTTTATCGAAGTCGGAGGTAATAAATGGTTCAACAGCTTTTTCAACCTGCTTAATAACTTTATCTAGACTGTACGAATCCTCTCCGAAGAAATAATAAACCGGAAGTAATTTCCCGGCCGATATATCTTTAGAAATATTTAGTACCGTCGGTGCTTTTAATCTACTTTTCGCCATTAGCCTTTTTTAACTTTTCATATTTCATTGCGCGTGTAAGGAAAAATGCAAGGCCTCCCCACACCAGTCCAAGTACTGCGATGAGTGTAATTACTGCTGAAACTTCCATCAGGTTTCTGTACTCCTGTTTAGTGTATATTTTACCATCAGCTTATTCAAAGAAATGAACAGGATTAAAATTACCGCCCACTGAAATACGGCAGTTCCGGCGTTTTCAATGTGAAATGGATTCCACCATTCTGGATCCCAGCCGACCGAAGAAATCAGCCACCACAAAATTAACACAATAACCTGAATTGGTATAAGTATTCCTATCACAAAATTATACCACCTGCCGATCTTTACATCGCTGCCATAGCCGTTTATTATTTCTGTCCTGAATTTATTCACGCCGTATTTAATTATTGAGAATGATATGAAGGCGCCGCTTAAGATGAGACCAACTCCCCACACCCAGTCCTGGTTTGTAAAGAAATCAAGGTTGAGCGCGGAAGGAATTCCGAAAAGAAATCCCGCCGCGGCCACGATTATTATCGCCCTTCTCCTCTTAAACCCGAAATCGATGAATGTTCTTGTTGCAAGTTCAACCATAGATATCAGGGAAGTAACAGCGGCAAAGAAAAGTGCAATGAAGAAGATCGATGCAAAGAAAACATTTATAAAGTAACTCGATGACATTTTGGAGAAAAGCAGGGGAAGGAAGATAAACGTTAAACCGGTGTTTGCGGGTCCCGACTGCGACACCTGCGTCATTGCATCCACAGAACTTAATGAGAATACCGTAGAAAATATTGTAATACCTGCCAGCAGCGAAACTGAATTATTCCCGAAACCTATCAGTGCTGCGTTTAATGAAATGTCCTCCCTTTTTCTCATATAAACTGCATAGGTCAGGATCAGTCCCCATCCCGCACCGGTATCCCAGGCATTCTGTGTAAGGGCATTAAGCCAGACTTTGTAATCGAGAATGATATCCAGTTTGGGAGTAAAGAAATATTTAATCCCTTCAATTGCATTAGGAAGTGTAACGGCACGTATAAAAAGTATAACAAGAATTCCCAGCAGAGCGGGTACCATGAACTTTGTAACCTTTTCTATTCCTTTTGTAATTCCTCTGTATACCACAACCGCTACAAACGCCATAGAAATAAAATGATAGAAAAGGGGCTGATATCCTGAAGAAAAATTCTCCCAGTACTGAAGATGATTCGTTGTATCAAAGAGATTTCCGGAGACTGCGGATAAAAAATATTTCAGGCACCACCCGGTAACCACCGAATAGTAAAACATAATAGCTGTGGATACAAAGACAATAAAGGCCCCCATCCATCCGAAGTTTTTCCCGGCAGTTTTTGATATCGCTCCGATAGGTCCGAACCGGGTTGATTTACCCAGAGCAAATTCTGCTATTATAAGAGGGACCGACCAGATAAGAAGGAATATCGCCCAGGGAATGAGGAATGATCCGCCGCCGTTTTGCGCAACAATCCTCGAGAAGCGCCAGATATTCCCGGTGCCGACTGCAATGCCTATAGTTGCGATTATGAGAGCCCACCGGGAGGAGAAAAATTCTTCCTGTTTCATCGAATCAATTATAGTAAACTCATATATAAAATGCCACACTGACCTGTTATTGAGAATTGTTGTAGTGAGAATCCATTGGCATTGCCGTTGGCTTTTAGCCAACGTTTTTAGATACTTACTCACTCTGCCTTGGAGTCTCGGCTTTAGCCGCATTATTAATTCGTTATTAAAAAGCGAAAGAATCTTTTCTCGTGTCTCATTAGTAGAGAGTCCCCACCGACTTGCCCGTCGTCAAAATAATATTAGACAGCAACTAAAGGGTTGAGTGAGACAGGAATAATTTGAGATAAAACAAAGAGGCTGGCTTATGAGGCAGCCTCTTATATAAATTTATTTCTGTGTGCGTTTTTCGATGGTAATGTTTTCGATTACAACATCGGTAAGGGGTCTGTCCTGAGCGTTTCTTTTAACCTGCGATATTGAATTTACTACATCCATCCCGCTGATGACCTTTCCGAAAATCGTATGATGACCGTTCAGCCATGGAGTGGGAGCAACGGTTATAAAGAACTGACTGCCGTTTGTGTTGGGTCCGGCGTTTGCCATCGCCAGTATGCCCGGTGAATCGAATTCAAGTCCTGTGTTTACTTCATCCTCAAAAGGTTTGCCCCAGATGCTCTCGCCGCCGCGGCCTGTTCCTGTCGGGTCGCCGCCCTGTATCATAAAGTTGGGTATTACGCGGTGAAAGATAACGCCTTTGTAATAACCTTTCTCAGCGAGACCGGTAAAGTTCTCAACGGTTTTAGGGGCTTTGTCAGGATAAAGTTCGGCTTCAAATTTTCCCATATTGGTATTAAAAACTGCTACAGTCGTTGTGTCGTTTTTTGTTTCCACTTTTGTATTCTCATTATTTGTTGTTGTTTGGTTGTTTGTTTCATCCATACTTTTTTGATTGCATCCTATCAATAATGCCAGTACGGCAAAGACTAATATTTTTCTCATAGTGTCTCCTAAGGTTGAATAATGTTTAAGCCTATTAAAACAAGAATGATTATTCCGGCAATTATCCTGTAATAGATGAAAAGGAACGTTGAATGTTTTCTAAGGTATTTCAACAGGAAGTCAATTGCAAGGTACCCGCTGATGGCCGCCGCAGCTGTGGCTATAATCAGGTTGATCCACATTGTACCATTTAAGATATTTAGCGACTGATAAAGCTCCAGCAGTCCGCTTGCCAGTACCGCCGGTACGCTTAATAAAAACGAAAACCGTGCAGCGTCTTCTCTCTTAAGTCCTCTGAATAAACCGCCTGTTATTGTCGTTCCCGATCTCGATGCACCGGGAATAAGAGCAAATGCCTGTGCAATTCCGATGAAAAGAGAATCAAACAGTGATATCTCTTTTTCAGTTTTTACTCTTTTCCCTATCTTCTCAGCAATTGCGAGAATTACAGCAAAAACTATCAGGTTTACCGCAATTACGTAAAGGTCTTTTGTGAATGCTCCTTCAATTGCATCCTTAAAGAGAAGTCCGATAAAAACAACGGGAAGCGTGCCCACTATGATAAACCAGCCTGTCCTCGATTGAAATGACTGTTCTGCAAAACCGACTCGGCTGCTTACATTTTCTTTCCAGAAAGAAATCAGAATGTGGAGCAGATCATTCCAGAAATAGATAAGGATGGCCAGCATAGTACCGAGCTGGATAACAGCAATAAACGCCGTCCATTCCTGCGGATGATCCGGAGAGATCAGGTTCATCAGCTTGCCGGCAACTGTTAAATGTCCTGTACTGCTTATAGGTAAAAATTCTGTGAGCCCCTGTATTATACCAAGAACGACCGCGTCAAGTATATTCAATAAGATCTCCTAAAACATGTAAGTGATTCCAATGTTGACTCCTGCAGATAATGTATTCAGATCTACCTGGTTATAAGTTGAAACATGATATTCACTCCACTTATTTAAATCCCCGTTCCAATCATATCTTAAGTCTCCGGAAATGTACACATAAAAATCATTACTCAGCCTTGTATTTCCGGCAGCTCTTAATAAGATTCCAAAACCTGTTGAGGTAAAATTATTAGCCGAAGGGGATGATGGAAACGATTCATCAGCACTTGCTAATCTAAGTCCTACACCTCCGCCAAATTTAAAGTTGTATCCTTCACCTCTTATAACGTAATAGGATGTAATAGTAGGCATTATAATATGATAGGAAAAATCATATTGACCGGTACTCATATTGAAAGTAGCCGAACTTAATAAATACGCAACTTCCAGTCCGATGTCATATGTCTGACTGACGGCATGATCATACTCTCCCGAGAAGACAACCGCTGAATTAAAGCTTGCCATTTCTTCATAACCGGCCACCTGGTTTATGTAATCCTTGAGAGAAGGAGTACTTCCGAAATTTATTCCCATACCTAAACGCACTTCATCCTGTGCCGCTGCCTGGGGTATAATCAGTAATGCTGTTAAAATCGTAAATAAATATTTCATAACTCTTCCATTTCAGTTTCAACTACGTTGATAAGATTATCGTGCTGCCTGTTAAGAACAAAGAAAATAATCAAAGATAATATTATGAACAAAAGATATGATATGATGTGGGTTAAAAAAGCGTAAGCCAGACTTATGACCTCCCCGTACCCAAAAAGAAGTACAAGAGCTGATTTTGCGAGTGCATGATAAGATCCTGTTCCGCCGGGCGTCGGAATAACCACACCGATAGCGCTGATACTCATTAAGATCCATGCCATTGCGAATGTAACGTGCGGAAGTCCTATCATTATCATTCCCACATACGCATTCAGTGCGTAAAAAAGCATTATCAATACGCTGAGCAGGAAGGTAAGCAGATAATTACGCGTGCCTTTAAGACTTGCGAAACCTTCGGTCAGCATCTTAAATATATACCCGGCCTTATGTGCCAGCTTTTCAGAGATTCTGCCGAGGAGCTTAACTATTGCCCCGTAGAACTTCTCCTTGAACCTTACAACCATCAGTATAAATACCAGGAATACCGCTATAAGGGCGGAGGTTATATAAAGCGTTGTTTTAAGCCAGGGAAAGCTAAGGTAAAGGTTTCCGCTGTATATTAATGCGGCCACTATAACTGAGAGTCCGAGGAATATTATATCAATTACCCTCTCTACGATCACAGTACCGAACATAGATGATCGTGATATCCTTTCCCATTTTCCCAGCAGAACCGCCCGGGTAATCTCGCCCAGTCTAGGAATTACACAGTTCACACCGTAACCTACCATAAGTGAACCGAAAAGATTCTTCAGGGAAGCATCCGGTTTAACTGAACTGATGATTACTTTCCACCTGATAGCACGGAGAAAGTGGGATAAAAGAAGAACAATGATGAAAATAATTACCCAGAAGAGTGAAGCTTTTGACACCTGATCGAGAACCTCACCGAAATTAACATCATAAAATGCGATGTAAAGGAAAACCGCCGTTAAAATAAGTGAGAGAATAAAGTTAATTACATCTCTCTTTGCAATATGCCTTTCCTTTTTACCTGAGGTCAATGACCTTAATTCCTTTTGCGGGTGAATAAGTAAATTCGGAATCAGGAATATCCTGGTTCAGTTTGTATCCCGAAAGCGTAATGGTCGATTCTCCGGAATTACTGTCGATCTGAACTTTCTCTACCAGGTTGTCATTATTAATGTACAATTTTGCCTTGTTAAAATTCAGGTCTGAGGTTTTGGGTTCCAGGGTAAGGGTTTTATAATTTCCCTCTTCACCGGAAGTTACATTGCTCTTTGACGGATATACCTGGATAAAGTTGTTAAGCGACAGCTCTGTGGGCTCTTCTGAATCATAATTGTTTATTATGACCTTATTTTCTTTTTTATTGTAGTTCCAGAAGGTCTCGCCGTCGGAAATGATCGTATTGTTCTTAAGCTCGATCCTTAGTTTATTCTCTTTTTTCAGGTATAATTTTCCGGAGAAATCTTCCTTGCTGCCCGAGGATTTTGTGAAGTTAACAGCTAGAGTATTTATAGAATTATATTTTGATTGAACAGATTTAAGGAGTTCATTATTGTCAGCCTGTCCGAACACGGCTGTGCATAAAAACATCGATAATATTACAAAAACAGTACTTTTCATATTTTAACCTTTCATAAACTCAGATTTGCGATTTCGAATTTAATCATAAATGCAGTTATAAAAAATCGATTTTCGCATAGATTGGGGTCATTTCAGGGGTTTACTACAAGGATCTGAGAATTGTTTCCAGCTGCTCTTCGTTTTCAACCAGAACCGTACGGGCTTTGCTGCCGTCGTTGGGTCCAACTATTCCTGCTTCCTCAAGCTGATCGACAATCCTTGCGGCTCTTGAGTATCCGAGCTTTAATCTTCGCTGCAGCAATGAAACTGATCCCTGCTGATGTCTCACGATCACTCGTGCAGCATCTTCAAACATTGGATCCATATCAGTGAGGAATCCGCTGCTGTCTTTTTTCTTGTCATATATGGAGGGTAGGAAGTACGGCTTTGAATAACCGGTTTGTGAATAGATATAATTAGTGATACGTTCTACTTCATCAGTAGATATGAAGGCATTTTGTATTCGTATGGGCTTCGGCTGTCCTGTCGGGAGGAAAAGCATATCACCTTTACCCAGCAGCTGCTCGGCCCCGTTCATATCGAGGATTGTCCTCGAATCGATTTTGGTTGCTACCTGGTAGGCTATCCTTGCCGAGAAGTTAGCTTTTATGACACCGGTGATTACGTTAACCGACGGCCTCTGTGTAGCGAGCACCAGGTGGATGCCGACGGCGCGCGCAAGCTGTGCAAGTCGTGCGATAGGTTCTTCAACCTCCTTGCCTGCGGTGATCATAAGGTCTGCAAGCTCATCAATTATTACAATCAGATACGGCAGATAGTGATGTTTTACTTCATCTGAATCGTGAGGTCTTTTCTTCGGATCGGAAACTTTCTTGTTGTAATCTACTATGTTCCTTACGCCTGCTTTAGCAAGACGGTCGTATCTCTTCTCCATCTCAATCTCAACACTCTTCAGCAGGAGTACGGCATTCTGTGGATTGGTGATAATCTCTTCTTCGAGATCCGGAGACACAGCAAGGTAATGGCGGCGCAGTTTGTTGTAAAATGAGAGCTCAATCTTCTTGGGATCGATCATGATCAGTTTTACTTCAGACGGATCTTTTGTATAAAGAAAACTGCTTATGATCATATTTATTCCAACGCTCTTACCTGAACCTGTAGAGCCGGCAATCAATAGATGAGGCATCTTGGAAAGATCTGTAATGTATACTTCCCCGCTGATGGTTTTTCCGAAAGCCATCGGAAGTTCCATCTTGGAATCAATAACTTTGTGCAGCACTGACCTTGCATTTACAAGCGATGCTTCAGCATTTGGTATCTCAACACCGATCGCGCTTTTTCCCGGGATCGGAGCTATAATTCTGATTCCGCGGGCGGCAAGCGCAAGAGCAATATCGTTTTCAAGCGATACAATTTTACTGATTTTAACTCCGGGTGCAGGAACGATCTCATATAGAGTTACAACAGGTCCGGGAGTAACTGAAATATCCTGGATCTCGATATCAAACAGTTTCAGTTTTTCTTTAAGCAGCTCGGCATTTCTTGTAAGTTCTTCTTCCGCTACTTTGAAATCTTCTGCGGGTGCCGGATCGAGCAGATCGAGTCCGGCTTTCTTAAAGTTCAATTTCTCATCCCATGGGTCGGGTAGTTTGTCATTCTGGTCGTGCTCAGAATCTCTTTCGGGCAGCTCGCCGGTTTTTTCGAGATCAACTTTTTTCGTTTCACTCTTCTGCATTACGTCTTCTTCTTTTGCTTCGGCCTTCTTTTTCTTTTCTTCGGCGGCGACGTCCTGACCCGCATCATTCCTGATGATCCTTATCCGGGTCTGTTCTTCTTCCTCTTCAGCCATCAGCTCTTCAACACTGACAGTTTCCTCTTCTTTACCTTTTTTCTTCTTCTTTTTATCCTCACGCAAGTCCTTGATTTTCTGAAGGTTTTTTTCTTCAGCCTCCGGCCTGTTGATTTTAATCTTACCTGATTGTCTGGATTTCTGCAGTATCAGTTCTTTGAAGAATGCGGTTACTTTTTCAAGGTCAATATTGAAAGCAAGTATTATCAGCACCATAAAGGCGGCAAAAAGAAATATTATACTCCCTACACCTCCGAGAAGTCTGCCCGTGCCTTCACCCAGGAAATCACCTATGGCTCCGGATATCTCATATGTATTGGAAAAGACATCAAACCTTGCCCTGAGTACACCAAAAAAGGAAGCCAGTATCAATCCCGCTATAAGAAGGAAATTGAAAGTGCTTATCATCGTCTTGAAGGAAATTCTCTTAAAGTAGGAGAATCCCCATACAAAGATTATTACAGGGAAGATTGCGGAGAAAATACCAAGTGTGTTGTTTATGAAAAAATCAGCCAGGTAGGCGCCGGTTATACCGACAAGATTGTTTGTTCCTCTGAAATTCGCTTCGGGATTAAATACCCTGAAGAGATCGGAAAACTTGTAGTTCAGAACGGCCTGGTCGTACCTTGAATAGGAGAGGAGACTTAAAAGCAGAAATACAGAAAATATAATTAAAAAAAGTCCGAGGAGCTTTTTCTTATTCTTCACTAATACTGGTTCATCTTCGGCAGGTTTAACCTTTCCGTTTCCGGGTTTCTTCTTCATCGAATTATCTCTTATTTGGACTCTTTAAGGTCGGACAGCGACTTTAAAACATTCGTTGAAAAATAAGGAATAACATCCGAAGTATCTACCCCGGCAGCATATTTCAGATCGTCCTCAAAACCATTCTGCAGCAGAAGTTTTCCATGCTCGGTTTCTTTCAGCATCTCAAGCGGATCTTTTCCAAATGAATCATCAAGCGATACAGTTACCCTGGCAGTATCTGTGAGTACAAGCTCATTATTCTTTTCCATCACCCTGCGGATTAGTCTGCCCGCACAAACGGAATCTTCCAATGAGAAAGTATTTGACTTACCTGCACAGAGGATCTCAAAATCTTTCCCGGTTTTGATCAGTTGATCAGCGACAGCACCCAGATTCAGATATGAACTTATATAGAGATTCTCAGCGAATTTTGCCTTCACGATCGCCTTGGATCCGTTTGTAGTATACAATATTATAGTCTTGCCTGATACAATTTCGGAAGTATATTCCAGGGGAGAATTTCCAAGAGCAAATCCTTCGACTTTCTTCGTGTTTCTTTCTCCCCCCAAAAGTGTCTGACCGCCGAACATTCCGCCCGAGATCTTAACGCCGAATTCAACAGTGGCAACGGGAACAATTTCTCTTGCTCCGTTCTGCAGTGCGGTTACAATAGTGGTGGAGGCACGCAGTACATCAATTACAACAACAGTCTTCCCGGTATAATAAAGTTCATCTGCAATTACCGGGGAGAACAGAACATTAACCCTCATATATCTATTAGTTTTCCTTTTTTATAAAGGGTAATTTAACAACAACGGCAGGTATTTCCTTGCCGCGGATGGAAAAATTAATTTTCGATCCTTCAGCGGAATATCCCGTTTCTACATAACCCATCGCAATGGGCTTCTCTAAAATGGGACTTACAGTACCACTGGTAACAGTTCCTATTTTCTTGCCGTCAGCAGTAAAATCATATCCATGTCTCGGAAAAGCTTTTTCGTCAGTAATTACCGGAACAAGTTTCCTCTTTAACCCTTCTTCTTTTACTTTAAGCAGTGCATCTTTACCGATGAAGTGATCTTTTTTAAGCTTGGTTATCCAGCCCAGTCCGGCCTCGAGAGGATTCGTGGTCTGGTCGATATCATTTCCATATAAACAGAATCCCATTTCAAGTCTTAGTGAATCCCTGCATCCCAGTCCCGTCGGCTTAATATCAAATTCTTTTCCTGCCTCCATTACAGCATTCCAAAGATCTTCAGCAGTTTTTTCATCGCCTTTGAAGTAAAGTTCATAATCCAAGCTCTCCGGTATATCCTGTTCTTGATACGATCATATCAACGCCGTTCACTTTAGTTCTGATAAAATGATAGTATTCCATATCAAGCTGGTCGGCAGTAAGTTTTTGAATGACCTTCCGTGAGTTGGGTCCCTGAACGGCAAGCAGTGAGTATTCATCACTCTGATTCTGAAGCTCGGCACCGGGATTATTTTTCTTCATCCATTCAAAATCTTTTTCAATATTCGATGCATTTATAACAAGCATAAATTCATTATCGGCAAGCCGGTAGACAAGAAGATCATCCACAATCCCGCCGTCTTCATAGCACATCGCTGAATACTGTACCCGTCCGGGTGTAAGCTTTGACGCATCATTAACGGTAATATTCTGAACAAACTCCAGAGCCTTGTCTCCTTTAACAAACACTTCACCCATATGTGAAACATCGAAGACACCGACAGAATTTCTGACGGCTTTATGCTCTGCGATAATTGATGAATACTGGACAGGCATATAATAGCCGGCAAATTCGACTATTTTAGCCCCTTCTTTAACATGTACATTATAGAATTTTGTTTTTTTCATAACAGTATAAGATTAAGTTTATTTCTCCCCGGATTTTTTCCAGTCGCTCAGGAATTTCTCAAGACCAACGTCCGTAAGAGGATGGTTGAATAATTTGTTTATTACATCGAAGGGCATTGTACATACGTCCGCACCCATCAATGCAGCCTCAACCAGGTGAAGAGGGTGACGTATGCTTGCTACAAGCACTTCGGTTTCATAATTATAATTTCTGTAGATCTGTACTATCTGCGAGATAAGCTCCATTCCGCTTGTGCTTATATCATCAAGACGGCCTACAAAGGGACTGATATAAGTGGCGCCTGCTTTTGCCGCCAGCAGTGCCTGTGATGGTGAAAAACACAGGGTAACATTAGTTTTAACTCCTTCATCAGAAAGAGTTTTTACAGCTTTTAGTCCTTCCTTTATCAGCGGAACTTTCACAACAATATTTTTATGAATAGCGGAAAGCTCCCGTCCTTCTTTTACAATACCTTCATAGTCAGTAGAGATAACCTCGGCGCTGACGGGACCGTCAACAATCTCCAGTATCTCATCCAGAAGTTTCCGAAAATCTTTACCTGTTTTAGATACAAGTGAAGGATTGGTTGTTACCCCGTCAAGAATGCCCAGTGATGCGGCTTCTTTTATTTCTTCAATTCTTGCAGTATCAATAAAAAATTTCATGATGACTCCGCGGGAAGATTATGTTAATTTATTTCGTCTGTTAATTCTTTCTGGCTCTTTTTTGAAAAGAACCGGAACTGGCCGATTGGAACCGACTCATCCTCTTCCAGCGTTATCTTAACCAAATATTTAAACTGCAGCTTTGTCAATCCTTTTATCTTACCTTCTTTGAGTTTTCCGGCCACTGTAGGATGACATTTAACTATGACTGATCTTTCTTTAGAAACTCTTCTGAATTTTTTCATCCAGTCTTCAAGATCGTAAACAAGATGAGAACCTTTTGTAAGAAGTCCTGTACCCAGGCAGTAAGGACAAACTTCCTTCATTGCCTGCATAATATTCTGTCTGATTCTCTGCCTCGTTATCTGTACAAGTCCGAAATCCGACATCGGCAGCACAGATACTTTCGCCCTGTCTTTCCTGAATTCTTTTTTCAGCTCGTCGTAAATTTTCTTGCGGTTCTTATCTTCTTCGAGATCAATAAAATCCACTACTATTATTCCGCCGATATCGCGCAGCCGCAGCTGACGGGCTATTTCGCGTGAAGCTTCAAGGTCAGTTTTTAATGAGTTAAGTTCCTGCTCCTTGCTCTTTGCATACCTGCCGCTGTTAACGTCTATAACTACCATTGCTTCAGTATGCTCAATTATGAGGTAACCTCCGCTTGGAAGAGATACTCTTCTTCCCATCAGTACTTTAATCTGCTCTTCAATTTTGAAGGCGTCAAAGATCGGAAGATGCGACTTGTACCATTCAATCTTGTCGGCCAGTGAGGGCTGAACAAGCTGAACATACTCTTTTATCTGGCGGTAAAGTTTTTTTGAATCGATAAAAACTTTTGAAATATCGGGAGTAAACAGATCGCGAATAACACTTGAAGTTGTACTCAGATCCTGATAAACCAGTGACGGCGGTTCTTCGCTTTTTACTGTGGTTTCAATTTCAGCCCAGGTTTTCAACAGATTCCTCAAGTCCTCCTGGAGCGATTCCTCTTTCTGGTTTCTTGCTACCGTACGTATTATAAGTCCGTAGTTTTTCGGAAGTATACTTCTTGCTATATGCCTTAATCTTCTTCTTTCCTTAAAATCAGATATTCTTTTGGAAACGCCGATTTTATTATCGAATGGAAGCAGGACACAGAATCTTCCGGGAAGTGAAACAGATGAGGTTACCCGTACGCCTTTATTATTAACAGGCTCTTTTGTAATCTGAACAATAATGTCCTGACCCTTATGAAGATGAGGTACACTATATTCACGGTTCCTGTTATTCTGGGGTTATTTCTCTGCTGCTGAGGTGATTCATCATCATCATCGTCATCAACATCGGAATCATCTTCACCGATCATATCCTGAAGCTGTTTGGTGGTTTCTCCTATATCAGAGAAATGAAGGAAGGCGTCGTGTTTCATGCCTATGTCAACAAAGGCAGCCCTTATACCGGGAAGGACTCGTGCAATTCTTCCCAGGTACATGTCACCAACCATCCTGCGGTTTTCGGGATAGTCAACAAAAAAGTCGACTAAGTTTCCTTCTTCGGTGATCGCTACGCGGGTCTGGGTGGTAGAAGAATTTATTATAATTTCTTTTGTCATAAAGGACAAACTCTTTCAATGAAACAAAATATTTCATTTTGAAAAATTTGATATATACCTCGCTTAAAATGTAAGCCGGTAATCCGCCTTCAGAAACAGTACTGTCAGCAGCATGGAAATATGCACTGTTTTTCAGAAGGAATAATAAAACCAAAAACCTGATATGTTCTAAATACACGGTTTCCATTCCAGCGATTATTGTTATTTAAAAATATGCCGGATTATTCATCCGGCAAAAACTCTACTTAGCTTCCGTATGGCTTTCTTTATTATTTTCTTTGAGAAGTTCTTTTCTGCTTAAGGAATATTTCCCGTTCTCAATTTTTAAAAGCTTTACAGTAACTTTGTCGCCTTCTTTAAAGTAATCGGTTACTTTATTTACTCTCTTGTTGTCTATCTGAGAGATGTGAAGAAGTCCTTCTTTACCGGGAAGAATTTCAACGAAAGCTCCGAAGTCCATTATTTTTGTTACAACACCGTCATATGTTTCGCCTACTTCAGGTGTTGCTGTTAATTTTTTAATATGCTCTTTGCATTTGGCCGCACTGTCCCTGTCCGGGGATGCAATACTTACAGTTCCGTCATCTTCAATATTTATATCAACGCCGAACAATCTCTGCATGCCCTGTATTGTTTTACCACCGGGACCAATAACGAGACCAATCTGGTCGGTATCAATCTGGATCTGAATTAATCTTGGAGCATATGGAGAAAGATGTTCACGAGGCTGGCTGATCGATTCATTCATTATACCCAGAATGTGCATTCTTCCATCTTTTGCCTGGTTAAGAGCCTTTTCCATAATTTCAAAGGAAATACCTTCAATCTTAATATCCATCTGGAAGGCGGTAATCCCTTCTGCTGTACCTGCAACTTTGAAATCCATATCACCAAGGTGATCTTCATTACCCAGGATATCCGAAAGAATTGAATGTTTTTCTCCTTCTTTTACCAGCCCCATCGCAATTCCCGCTACAGGTTTTCCCATAGGGACGCCGGCGTCAAACAACGCAAGTGAACCTGCACAAACAGTTGCCATAGATGAAGAGCCGTTTGATTCGAGTATATCTGATATTATACGTACGGTATAGGGAAATACCGACTCCTCGGGGAACATGATTCTTAAAGCACGCTCGGCCAGGTTGCCGTGTCCGATTTCTCTTCTTCCTACACCGGTCATACGTCCTACTTCACCAACACTGAAGGGAGGGAAATTATAGTGAAGCATAAATTTCTTGGAATATTCCTCAACAAGTCCGTCCACGGTCTGTTCATCATTCTTTGTTCCCAGCGTTACTGAAGTGAGACTCTGTGTTTCGCCTCTTGTGAATAATGCTGAACCATGAGTTCTTGGGAGTACACTGGTTTCAACTGTAATAGGTCTGACCTGGGATGTATTTCTTCCGTCAAGCCTTATTCCTTCATCAAGAATCCTTTGCCTCATAAGGTCTTTCTCAATGTCGTGCATTATCTCCTTGATGAGCTTTTCTGATTCAGGAAAGGATTCGCTGAGCTGTTCAACAACAGAATTAGTAAGCTCCTTATTCTTAGCGCTGCGTTCTTCCTTGGTTAATACCGAGTGAACAATTTCCTTAAACGGAGCAAGTGCTTTTTCTCTGACAGCATTTTCAGAGTCCTTCAGGAATTTCTTTTACCGGAACTTCACGTTTTGCTTTTCCAACTTCTTCTCCTGAGTTCAAGCTGAAGATCAATTAACTTTTTAATTTCACCCTGCGCAAATTTCAGTGCATTCAAGAGATCAGCTTCGCTGACTTCTTTAGACTCACCTTCAACCATCATTATAGAATCTGCGGTTCCGGCTACTACAAGTTCCAGGTCGCTCTGCCTTAATTGCTGATGGGTAGGATTAACGATGAATTCACCGTCAACTCTTCCAACCCTTATTTCACTTATAGGACCGTTGAAAGGTATATCCGATATCATAAGGGCTGCAGAAGCTCCCGTAGCAGCCAGCACATCTGAATCATTTTCACCATCATACGAGAGAACAAAAGCTATTATTTGTGTCTCGTTCTTGAAATTTTCAGGGAAAAGAGGGCGAATAGGACGATCTACAAGCCTTGCGCTTAATATTTCTTTTTCAGAAGGTCTTCCTTCTCTTTTGATATAACCGCCCGGAAATTTACCGGCAGCGGATGTCTTCTCCCTGTATTCAACCTGCAGGGGAAAAAAGTCCTGATCTTCTTTTGCTTCTTCAGCCGCAACCGCGGTAACCAGAACCATTGTATCGGCGTATCTAACCATTACAGCACCGTTAGCCTGTTTAGCAAACCGGCCGGTTTCTATCGAAAAATTCTTTCCACCGATCTCAACTTCTTTTGAAACAAACATTTTTTACCTTTAATTCTTTCTTTTAATCTTTTTTATTTTCTGATATTTAATTCTTGTATGACAGCTCTGTACCTGTTGATATCTTTTTTCATCAGATAATCGAGCAGTCTTCTTCTCTTACCAACCATCATCATCAGTCCTCTTCTTGAATGATGATCTTTCTTATGAACATTAAAATGATCGGTCAGTTCATTGATTCTACCGGTAAGAATTGCTATCTGAACTTCGGCTTTACCTGAATCTTTTTCATTTCCGCCGAATTTTTTGATTATCCCGATTTTTTCATCTTTGGTCATTATACTATCCTTATATTTTATTATACGATGTAACCCCAGTCGTAACCGGGATTAATTATTAGTTTCTTTATTAATTTCTGTTAACAGGTTCCAGCGACCTGATAATTTCTATTCCGTTCTTTTTATCAATCTGCATCTGAGCTACAAGTTCATCCGCAGAAGAAAATTTTTCTTCTCCGCGAAGCCTCTCGAGAATGGTAACTTTCACGTTTTCCCCGTAGATCTCTTCATTAAAATTATAAATATAAACTTCGGGTACTATTTTACCTGAGTTATAAAAGGTTGGACGCTTTCCGATGCTAAGCAGACCGTAATGCTTCTCATCCCGCACCAGGAATTCCACCAGGTAGATACCGAGTGCCGGCAGAAGTTTATTCTCATTATCTGTTTTTATATTAGCTGTCGGGAAGCCCAGTTCTCTTCCTCGTTTATCGCCTTCGATTACTATTCCGGAAAATTCATAATTACGGTCAAGGTATGCGTTAGCTTTTTTGATATCTCCCTCTGTAAGAGCCTTCCTTATCTTTGTACTGCTGACAATTTCACCATCCAGGCGGAATGCGCTAACAGTTTCAACGCCAAAACCGTATTGAGCACCCATCTCTCTCAGAGTCGATTCGTCTCCTCCCCGTCCTTTACCGAAATGATGATCATATCCTATAATAATATCTTTAATTCCTATTTTATCGATTATGTAATTCTTAAAAAACTGTTCCGCTGTCTGCTGTGAAAATTCTTTAGTGAAATTGATAACCAGAAGGTTCATAATACCGAGTTTTTCCAGCACAACAGCTTTTTCATCGGGGGTGCTGAGTATTTTGAAATCAGTATTTTGTGTAATGACATTTCGCGGGTGAGGGTGAAAAGTGATCAGGAAACTTCTCCCGTTTGCACTCCTGGTTTTACTGATTAATCTATCAATAATTTTCTGATGGCCCAGATGTATGCCATCAAAAGTTCCCAGCGTTATAAAAGTATTTTCATCTTTATTTATGTCAGAAATATCGTGAAATATATTCATACATTACTTAAATCAAACAATAGCTTATAAATATAAGTTATTTTGGCAGAAAATAAAATATTTTTCCTGTAAGTCACATAATAGCAACCACTTATGGAATCAGACATTTCTACCTGCCGTACTCAGGATCTCAATAAATTCATCCGGAAGAAAGGCATCTTCCACATTATTGCTTCCAATAGCCGTTCTGCGAAGCCGGCTTAAGAGGCCTCCGCATCCGAGATTATCACCTAATTCACTTGCAATCGACCTTATGTATGTGCCTGCCGAACATTTAATCCTGAAGAAAATATCGGGAAGATCTATTTTTTTTATTTCGAACTCATAGATCTCGATCTCCCTTGGTTCTCTTTTTATTTCTTTTCCCTGCCTTGCCATTTTATATAACGGCTTTCCGTTTACTTTTAAGGCTGAGAACATAGGGGGAACCTGTTTTATTCTGCCCGTAAACTTTTCTTTTTCCGCAAGAATTCTCTCTTCCGTCACACCTTCGGGAATTTTCACCTCAGTAATCTCTGTTTCTGTATCCATTGAAGGCGAAGATTTGCCCAGGGTAATAGTTCCTTCATAAACTTTGTACATTCCCTGGTATTCAGAAATTGACTTTGTTTTCTTTCCGGTGCAGATTATAAGGAGACCCGTTGCCATCGGATCAAGTGTACCGGCATGACCCACTTTCTTCACATTTACAGCGCTGCGGATTTTTCTAACTGCTTTAAATGATGACCACCCCTTAGGTTTATCTATCAGTATTACTTCACCGGCCTGAAAATCAAATTCTTTATCAATTGTCTTCTTTGTTATCATTCTCGTGGATCTTTTTAATCAGGCCTTCAATTTTTTCAACGTAATCAAGGGTATCGTCTATAAAAAACTTTAATTCGGGTATAAACTTAATTCTAATCCTGTGTGCCAGCTCGGTTCTGATAAATCCGGTTTTATCTCTTATCTTTTCAAGTACAGCTTCCCTTTTTTCTTTTTCAAAGACAGAGATGTAAATCTTCGCAATTTTCAGATCATGACTCAATCTGACACTGGTTACGGTAAGAAGTCCAAATGCGGGATCCTGCAGCTTGTACAGGAAAATCATGCTGACTTCTTCCTTTATAAGGTGTTCAAGTTTATCAATTCTATAAGCCATTCAACAATCCCAAGCGTGTTCTGTTTATACTAAGCTAACTTTTTCTTCGTTTCAACTATTTTATATGCTTCTATAATATCTCCGACTTTAAGATCATTAAAGTTGTTGATATTAAGACCGCACTCATACCCTGCATCAACTTCACGAACATCATCTTTGAATCTCTTCAGAGAACCTATCTCACCTTCGTGAATTACAATTCCGTCTCTTATGAGTCTTATTTTATTATTACGCATTATCTTGCCGTCCTGTACATAGCATCCGGCAACCGTACCGGTTTTGGGTACTTTGAAGGTGTCGCGTACTTCGAGTGTGGCCACAACTTCTTCTGAAAGAACGGGACTAAGAAGTCCTTCAAGAGCTGATTTTACTTCGTTGATAGCATCGTAGATAACGCTGTATAATCTGATATCGACATTCTGTGTTTCGGCAAGTTTTCTTGCATTCAGGTTGGGCCTTACATGGAACCCAATAATAATAGCATCTGAAGCGGAGGCCAGAAGAACATCGCTTTCTGATATTCCGCCGACACCTTTATGAATTACCTGAACAACAACTTCTTCATTCGAAAGTTTCATAAGTGAGTCTGACAATGCCTCTACAGAACCATCCACGTCGCCTTTTACGATGAGTGCCAGTTCTTTTACACCGCCGATACTTATTTGTTTTGCAATTTCATCGAGAGTAACATGTCTGACCTGTTTCTGATCCTGTTCTCTCTTAAGCTGCTGTCTCTTGATTCCGATTTCGCGGGCTGTTCTTTCGGATTCAACTACAACAAAAGTATCGCCGGCCTGCGGAGAGCCTTCGAAGCCAAGCACCTGTACAGGTGTGGAAGGTCCGGCATCATCAACTTTGTTGCCTCTTTCATCGAACATTGCCCTGACCTTGCCCTGGAATATACCGGCTACAAAAGGATCACCGATTTTAAGCGTTCCTTTCTGAACCAGGATAGTTCCGGTTATACCGCGGCCTTTATCAAGTTCCGATTCAACAACAGCTCCTCTTGCATGGCGATCGGGATTAGCTTTTAATTCCAGAAGTTCAGCTTCAAGGAGGATTTTTTCAAGAAGGGTATCGACGTTCAATCCTGTTTTGGCCGAAATTTCAACACACTGATTCTTTCCACCCCAGTCCTCAACAAGAACGTTCCTCTCAGCCAGCTGCTGCTTAATCTTATCAATGTTGGCACCAGGCTTATCAATTTTATTTATGGCAATAACGATAGGAACTCCCGCTGCCTGCGCATGATTTATCGCTTCAACAGTCTGAGGCATTACAGCGTCATCTGCTGCAACAACCAGAATAACTATATCTGTCAGCTGAGCACCTCTGGCTCTCATTGCAGTAAATGCTTCGTGACCGGGAGTATCCAGAAAGGTAATATTTTTCCCGTTTCCTACATCTACTTTGTAAGCGCCTATATGCTGAGTTATACCTCCGGATTCGCCCGCAACCACGTTTGATCTTCTGATATAATCAAGAAGGGATGTTTTACCGTGATCAACGTGACCCATGATTGTAACCACTGGAGGTCTGGGCTGCAGAGTTTCGGGATCATCGGGAGTATCTTCAAGCGCCTCGGCCGTATATTCGGTCTGGAATTCCACTTCAAATCCGAATTCATCGGCTACGAGTGTAATTGTTTCAACATCAAGTCTTTGATTGATAGACACCATTAGTCCAAGCTCTATACACTTTGCTATAACATCACTCACCGGAACATCCATCAGGTTTGCAAGTTCATTGACTGCAATAAATTCAGTTACCTTGATTTTCTGCTCTTCACGTGATTTCTCTTCCTGTCTTCTTTCCTCTTCAGCTTCTCTTTCTTTTCTCTTTTTCTTTCTTGAACTGGCTCTTCCCGAAGCAACTGTATCATCCATACTTAAAAGAGTTTTCCGGATAGCTTCTTTTACTTCTTTTTCATCTATCTCAAACTTCTTAACTCTCTTTTTCTTTTTCGTAACTACGGATTCTTCGGTGCCCGTTTCAGTAGATTTCTTTTTAGCTCTCGGTTTCTTTTTCTTTTTAACCGGCTCAGTCTTCTTCTCAGCGGATTCCTCCGCGGCCTTTTCAGTTTTAGGTTCAGGTTTCTTCTTTTCATCAAGATCTATTTTACCTACAACCTTTAATCCTTTTCTTTTACCTGCTTCGCTTTCTTTCGGAGAAACAAACTGATCTTCTTTCTTTTCTCTTTTTCTTTCTCTTTCTGCAGGTTCTTCAGTATCTTTAACTTCTGCCGCAGGTGCTTCCTCTGCCTTCACAGTTTCTTCGGGAACTTTCTCCGGTTCAGGTACTTCAACCTCAGCTGGCTTTTCCTCCTTTATCTCTTCTACAGGAGCTGCTTCTTCTTTAGGAGTTTCAGCCTCTTCTGCTTTAGCTTCCTCTTCTTTCTCCTTTTTCTTCTCTTCTTCTTCTGACCGCTCTATCCGCTTCTTATTAAATTCGGCAATCTTTTTATAATGTTTTTCGGCTTTTTCAATATCCTTTTTAAAGTGGTCCTGGATATCTTTGAGCATATCATCTGAAACGAGAGACATATGAGATTTAATCTCGTGTCCTTTTTTCTTCAGAAATTCGATTAATTGCTCAGCCGATAGATTATATTCGGAAGCTAATTTGTAAACTCTGACTTTTTTTGATTTGGCTTCTGCCATAATATCCTTATCTGTTTAAGTCCTATTCTTCTTCTTCAAACTGTTCTTTAATTAAATCGATAATCTCATTTATCTTATCCTCATCGAGACCTTCAATTTCTTTAAGTTTTTCCGGTCCTGCCTGTAAAACTTCCAGGGCAGTGTCATAACGGTGGTTGATAAGCAGTTCATAAATATCTGCACCGAGTTCCTCTTTAAGGTCAATAAGTTCAATATCCTCTTCATATTCCTCAAGAGGCCTTTCCTCACGAAGAATTTCAATTTCATAACCGGTGAGTTTAATTGCAAGTCTGATGTTAACACCGTTTCTTCCCACAATAAGCGAAACCTGATCTGCATCTGCAGTTACCACTGCTTTCTTTTCATCGTCATCGACTTCTATTTTTTTAAGCTTTGCGGGTGCCAGTGATCTCTGTATAAATATTATTGAATCTTCAGAATAATTAATAACATCTATATTTTCATTATTTAATTCTCTTACAATCGCGTGAATTCTTACACCTTTCATTCCAACGCAGGCGCCGACCGCATCAATTCTGTTATCCTGGGATTCAACCGCTACTTTTGCCCTTTCACCGGGTTCCCGTGCAATTGCTTTAATATCTATAATTCCGTCATAAATTTCAGGTATTTCTATTTCAAATAACCTTCTCAGGAACATATTATCGGATCGTGAGACAATTATCACAGGACCGCTGTTGCCTTTGCGAACTTCTTTAACGATCGCCCTTATAGTCTCGCCTTTTTTATACCGTTCATAGGGTATCTGTTCATTACGCGGAAGAACGAGCTCATTCTTGTTATGATTAATCAGAATATCGCTTTTTCTTATCTGATATATATCTCCCACAACGATTTCACCAAGAAGTTCCTTGTATTCGTTGTAAATAATATCTTTTTCTATCTCCCGTATCTTCTGGTTCAGACTCTGTTTTGCCAGCGTTATCAGCCTGCGTCCGAGAGATGCAAGTTCAATCTTTTCCACATAATCGTCGCCGACCTCAAGTTCCTCCTCATTACCTTTACGGTTAACCTCCTCCAGGCTTACCTGGATATTCGGATCTTCAACCTCGTCAACGATTTCTCTCTCAAGAAAGATTTCAATATCGCCTCTGTCCATATTAACGACGACATCATACTTCGCCTCATCACCGTATTTTTTTCTGACCAGAAGTCCGAAAATTTCTTCCAGAATTCCTGCTAATACGTCTTTATCAATGCCTTTATCCCTTACCATCTGGGCAAAGGATTCAACAATCTCTGAATTCATGTTTCTTTTTTTCTCCTCTAAGAAAAACTGATAATTACTTTGGCTTTTTTAATATTAGAAAAATCGATTTTTATTTCTTCACGGTTACTTTTCAGAAATACCAGGGAGTTTCCCTCAATACTTATTAAGGTTCCCGAAAATTTTTTGACGTTTTCTGAATCTATATAGGCAATATCGAATTTTCTATTAATATGCTTGGGAAACTGTTTCAAATATTTTAACGGTCTGTTTACACCCGGAGAGGATACTTCAAGCCGGTAACCTGATTCAAATACACTTTCCTCTTCAAACTTTTTGTCAATTTCACGGCTTATCGCAGCGCAGTTTTCTGCCGAAACATTCGTTTCAGAATCAATATACACTTCCACGACACGATTTTTTTTCTCTCCTCTTACTACCAGGTCAATCAAAAAAAATCCGCTGCCATTTACAATTGGCTCTATCAGGTCGTGGATATTTTTATCAAAAAAGTTCATAGAAATAAAAATCGCCCTTAAAAGGGCGAATCAATTAGACTAATTTACAATCAATTTATCCAATAAGCAAGGAAATAAGGTATATCGGGACTTACCTTATTATTTCATTATCAGCCTTTTTATCGGGTTTTTCGTAGGGTAATTCATCCTTTTTACCGGATTGAGGTCTGTCAAAAACCTTAGCAATGATAAAACCAAAGATAACTCCGAGAAGTCCGATAAGAGAAATCAATACTATAATCGACATCTGGAACTGCCAGAAATAAGCTTTGACTGTCACTACTTCAGTGTTTTGTGAAACGAATATAGTGAAGAGAATTACCAGGATCATAAGAATTATAATTTTTGCCTTCATTTAAAGCCTTTCTCAGGAAGTTTTAATTTTTAATTCTTCATTCTTTATATGAAGATCTCTCTGCGGGAATGGAATTTCAATGTTATGCTCTTTAAATTTCTTAAAAGCAGCATAATATATCTGGCTTTTAAGAACATCCGGCCTGTTTATATATTCCCTTGTCCATATCCTTAATATAAACACCAGCGCACTATCAGCATATTCTTTGAATAATACATCAGGTTTGGGCTGCTGAAGAATTCCCTTGTTTTCATCTGCAACTTCAAGCAGCAGCTTCCTGATCACTTCCGGGTCCTCATTGTATGATACACCAACGGGTATATTAAATCTGATATTTCTGTCAGTGTGGCTCCAGTTGATCACCTTTGATGAAATAAAATCAGAGTTGGGAACAATGATGGAAATATTATCATTGGTCACTATTGTCGTCGACCTCATCGAAATACTTATTACGTCGCCGCTTACCTCACCAACCTCAATTCTGTCGCCGACTTTAATAGGTCTCTCAAAAAGAATTATAATTCCGCTGACAAAATTATTTGTAATATTCTGCAGACCGAAACCAATACCTACTCCGAGCGCACCGGCAAGTACCGTAACTGCACTCAGATCCAGACCGACCGTCTGCAGCACAACCATTAATCCGATCACAAGCACAATGTAGCGGAGTATAGTCCCTACAGCGACCCTGACGCCGAGATCAATTTTACTGTTTGCTAAAAGCTTATAAACTACCCATTTTTTTATCTTTGCCGTCAGATAAAACAGCAGGAAAACAAGCAGGAAGGAAATAAAGTACCGACCAGAGTGTCAGATCGGTCGTACCTATCTGGGTAATAGGTATATTGAGAAATTCCTTGATGTTCTTTATTAATTCTTTCATAATATGTTTCCCCCGAACGGGAAAAATACAGGACTCGGCTTCTTTTTTATGCGCAATTTCTACTCATAGGAAAATAGTCAGAAACGGATGGTTTCACAATAGGGGAAATTAAAATATAATTTTACTATTTTCAGTGAGTACAGATAATTGAATTTCCAATCCCCAACTTTTTCTCATTTTATCGGTCTAAAGGATAAATAAGGAAGATAATGACTAAAGAATTAGTTGAAGAAAACTCCGAATTAACTTGCAGGAACTGCGGGAAAAACATTTCCAAAGTATGGATATGTAAACTCGAAGTTCCAAATGTTACCAGATACGTGTTTTTCTGTACGAATTGTCAACGCTGTCTCGGAGTTTCCGATAATAAGAATCCTCAGAGCCTTCTACAATCCACCAACCGCATTTCTCCGTCCGCTTTTCAGATTTAGTCTTTTATTATTAGTCGTTATTATACTATTTTATCCACTCACTCCAGATATCCGGAGTATAGCCCGCTGTTGAATGATTTCCGTTTCTTACAACCGGGGTTTTGATCAATAAAGGATCATTCAGAAGTTCCTGCTCTATATCGAAAACCATGTACTCCATTCCTCTTTCTTTATATCTTTTTCCTTCAGTATCTATCAGGTCTTCGGACTTAACACTCCTCTTAATATTTTCCAGTTCTCCCTTCGATAATCCTTTTTCTGTCAGATCTCTGAAATGAAATAGGATTTTTCGTTCCTTGAAAAAGCGAACTGCCTTTTGGGTATCTCTGCACTTTTTGGTACCCATTATCTGAATATTCATAAAATCAATCTTCGTTAATCAGGTAGAGTCTGTTATCTTCAACTTTATAAAGCATCGGGGCTATGGTAATTTTTGGATATCTCAGCCTCAGCCGCTTAGCCTCACTCAGCACAAAATCTATTTCATTCCCTATTTCAAACATCGGGGCAAAATGCATAAAATGTTCTTCTGCCCATTCCCTGTTCCAGCCGGCTTTCTCAACCAGACCGTTAATGAACTGATCTTTTCTGGCAACGAGGTTTACCATCCCGCAATTATTATGACCAATTAATGCGATATGGCCCACATCGCCTACCGAAATTGCGTAGGAGACTTTAAATTCACTGTACCTAAGGTTGGCACCGCCGGCTCTTATAATAAAGGAAAAGTTATCCGGAATATTCAGGTGTTTCCGGTTATCCATACACATACCGACCAGCAGCTGCGCCTTTGAATAAGTATCCTTCGGCCGTGCAAGGTTGTGATACTCCAGAAGCAGCCCAATTGGAGTATCCCGATACTTTGGAAAAATATCGTTCTTTTCTTTAATGTTAACCAGTCTTTTCAATTACGATCTCACTTAATTATTGAATAAAAATTGAATGAAATCAGAAAATAATATTTCTGCATTTAAGTTTTTTCAACATTCACCACATGTTCTATTCTTTTATCAGGAATCAGCCACATTAAGGCGACAAAAATATATAAGACTTCTGCCACGGCTGGTACCAAAAAAGAAACTCCGATACCTGCAAGATAAAATATGGGCGAAGATTTTCCCTTAATATCTCGTCCTACAGCTTTGGCCAGCAGCGATTCCCTTCCCTGGCTCTTTATGATCACAGTCTGTAAAATATAATAGGCTATGGCGGCAAAGAAAAGCACAATACCATAAAGCGCAAGCGTGGCGGGTGAAAAAGAATTTTCTCCCATCCACCATGTTGTAAAAGGGAACAGGGAAAGCCAGAATAAGAGATGCAGGTTGGCCCAAAGGATTCCTCCCGTAACATACTTCACAGTATGGAGCATATGATGATGATTATTCCAGTAAATTCCCAGGTATATAAAACTTAAAATATAGCTCAGTAATATTGGGATAACCGGCATAAGCGAGGCGAAATCAGAACCCTCAGGAACTTTCAGTTCCAATACCATTATGGTAATAATAATAGCAAGCACTCCATCGCTGAAGGCTTCAAGCCTGTTTTTATTCATTTTTGATTTCTTAAAAGTTTACCAAAGCTGGATAGAATAATAGAAAAGGATGCGTTCAGATTCAAGCTGAAGTAGTGTTTGGTTATGCTGCTTTGAATTTACTTTATATCTTGTTCTCCGGCTCCTGCTTATTATTTTTGTTCTTTTTTATTAAATGGTAAACTCCCTCGACGATAAAAGGTGTCAGGAATATTGCGGGGAAGATGTAAGGTGATTTTTTTATGAATTCTGCGAGCAGCTTTTTATCAGCACTTAAAAAAGAAGCAGCTCCAACCCACATTCCCACCCATAATAGAGCTCCTATTATATTGTATAAGAGGAATTTTTTCCACCTGACGTTGCTGATACCGGCTACAATACCATTAAACTGCCTCAGACCCTGGACAAATCTTGCCACAGCAATTATCAATCCTCCCCGTCTCCGAAAATATCCTTCAATCTTCTTCAACCTTTCCTCGGTAAGGAACACATATTTACCCCATTTCAGAATAATTTTTCTCCCCGCATAATGACCAATTGCGAACCCGGTATTATCTCCCAGCACCGCTCCCGAAAAGCCAAGAATGCCGACCGCTATTAAATTCAATTCACCAAGTGCAGCAAATAATGAACATATTATAAGCACTGTTTCTCCCGGCAGAGGAAGTCCGAAGTCTTCCAGGAAAATAAAAAAGAAGATAGCCCAGTATCCGTATTGGTTTATATAAGGCGTTACTGTTTTTATAATGGGAGCAATCGAAGGAAATTGTTTCAGCAGCTCATCCATAAATACCAAATATTTTCATATAAGAATGTATAAAAAGAATAGCTTTTGAGTCGTTAATGCTGTCATGTCTGTTTCATTCCCTCACATTGCCGGATGAAAATAAAAAAACCCGGCTTTTAACCGGGTTTAATAAGCTGCTATAAAGGATATTAAAGCTTTAGAAGAGATAGTATTATGAATAAAAACTATTTCGGTTTCTTCCCTTACCCATTCCAATATGCTTTGGAAGCATTTCATCTTCATATTCACTTTCAGGCGCCTGTCCGTCACCTTCTATATGTGTACCATGAATCTCAGGTATACTTGAATAGGAAGCACGGGCGGCACTTATAGCAGATCTTAATCCGGCAATTTCCTTTTCAATAGCAGAAAGAGGCTTTTCAATTTTTCCATTCGCATAATTTTTTATTGTTTCCATCAGATCCTCTGCTTTTCTTTTCAGAAGTTCTCCGGTTGATTTAGATCTGCCGATCAGTATGTCCCTTCTGTCCTTTACCTCTTTAAGGTAATTGTCGGTTTGTTGTTTGATATCATTCCGCAGCTCCTTTCCGCTCCTGGGAGTAAAAAGCAGCGAAGCTGATGCTCCGAGGATACCTCCTACCAGGAAGGCAGTCAGACTAAAATTTTTATCCCGATTTGACATATTTCCTCCTGTCGTTAAACTCATTTGTTTATAAATTTAACTTATTAAATAAACAAAATCTGTGTCATGCCTTCAAAAAAAAGCTTTTTCCCCTTCTAAGATGTTAAGTCCTTGAAAATTAAACCCTTACAAATATGGAATTTAACTTTAAGTTAGATTATTTTAATTATTAAATTCAATTTCTCGCCCGGTTAAATACACTATTCACTCACAACTGAGGAAAAATTATGTGGAAAGAATTCAGAGAATTTGCAATGCGGGGAAATGTGATCGATATGGCAGTTGGTATAATTATAGGTGCAGCTTTCGGAACAATTGTTAAATCTCTTGTTGCAGATATAATAATGCCTCCAATCGGTCTTCTTCTTGGTAACGTTGATTTCGCAAATTTGTTTGCGGTAATAAAAGAGGGTGCAGTCGCTCCCGGACCGTATGCCACGGTCGATGCTGCTACAAAAGCCGGAGCCGTAACAATTAATTATGGTATTTTTATTAATACAGTTATCAGTTTCCTGATTGTAGCCTTTGCTATTTTTATGGTTGTAAAATCTATGAACAAGCTGAAGAAAAAACAGGAAGAGATACCACCGGAGGCTCCTACCACTAAGAACTGTCCTTATTGTTTTGAGAAGATATCTCTCAGTGCTACAAGATGTTCACATTGTACCTCTGAACTGCCTGCTGCGTAAAATATGTTACTCTTGAAAGGCGGCGTTACTTCGCCGCCTTTGTCAGCTGCTTAAGGTAATTTATTTCTGCTTCATCAGGAGTAAGTACTTCTCCCGGGATCATCTTTCCCAGCCGGATATTCTCTATCCCTGTTCTTATAAGCCTTAGAGTCGGATGACCAATCGATGCCGTCATTCTTCTTACCTGGCGGTTCTTTCCCTCTGTAAGTATTATTCTGATCCACGTCTCAGGGATATTTTTTCGGAATCTGATCGGAGGATCTCGGGGCGGAACTGCAGGATCCGGAATTATCTCCGCCTGTGCCGGAAGTGTTTTCCTGCCTTTTATAAGCACCCCCCTTTCTAATTTCTGAAGGCCTTCTGTATCTGGTTTTCCTTCAACCTGAACCCAGTATTCTCTTTTGTGCCTGTTTAAGGGATTAAGCAGGGCATCGGTTAAAGCCTTATCATTTGTTAAAAGAAGCAGCCCCTCACTGTCGGCATCAAGTCTTCCGACCGGGTATACATCCTCAGGAAAGCTGAATAGTTCTTTTAAGGTGGGCCGTCCTTCTGCATCGGTAAATTGGGAAAGCATACCGTAAGGTTTATAAACTTTATAGTATTTGTATTTACCGTGGGACATAATTGTGGGTAATACTGTCTGCTATTTCCCTGTGATAAATATACGTCGGGAAATGAACTTTCTTTACATTAAATGATTTTTCTGCACGCATCAGAAATTCTGAGTCTTCACTATAGATATTTTCCTTAAATCCATTAAGTGCTTCAAAAACATAACGCTTTCCGAAAAAAGTTGCACCAACAGTACATTCTGAAATATGAATAAAGCAGAACTTGTTGTTTTTATCTCTTACAAATTCATCTCCGGTAATTTTAACGCCGCCATGAATAAGGTCGGTTTCATGATTTCTTTCCATAAATTCTAATCTTCTGGCCAGATGATTTTCCTTATATTCATCGTCGCTGTCGAGAAATGTGATGTAATCTCCTCTGGAGAGTAATATCCCCCTGTTCCTGCTGAAAGCAAGTTTCATGTTTTTCTGTGTAAATACTTTAATATTATTAAAGAGCCCTGCATATTCTTCAAGAATTGCGAGGGAATCATCAGTACTTCCATCATCAATTGCAATCAGTTCCCAGTTCCGGAACGTCTGTGCAATCAGAGAATTGAGAGACCGTCTGAGGGATTGATCCCGGTTATAAACGGTCAGTATTACTGAAACCATGGGTGTTCTGATACTTTTCATTCATAAATGTCTGGTTGTGAACTTTTATAAAACAAATCCGTCAAATATATCGTTCCCGGGACAGATATATGTAAATATAAATTAAGACTTATTAATGTTCACGTCTCCTGTTGAGAATCTGTTTTTTGAGAGATTTAATAGTTAATTTGGAAGATAATTTTTCTTTTTCCTCAAATAATTACGGAGGATAATATGGCATTCAGAGATCAGCAGAAATACCTTGAGGCTTTAAGGAGATACGAAAGAAAATTCACGCGAGAGGAAACTGAGATGTATAAAATGTTCCAGAAAATGCATAAAGATGAGGAGGATTTTGATTCTGTTTCTCTTAAAAAACTAAAGGAACTATACGATAAATATTATGTGCCTGCAGACAGAACCAAACTTGATAATTTATTTAAAAAGAAAGAAGAATAATTTTTATCTCCCTTAAATTATTAAAACCACCTTTTGATCGCTCACGCGGAAAGCGGGAAAAGTGCGTCTTGCATCCATTTTTACCATTGATAAATAAAATCATTGTAAGTAATTTTTGACTCTTTTCATATTGAGGTTATGATGAATAATAAGGTTCTTCACAAAATATTTGCAGCTGTTACGTTTGTGATATCACTGCTTGTGCTATTCTCAACGGTGCAGCCGTCGGTTTCCTTCTGGGATTGTGGTGAGTTCATTGCGTCAGCCAGATATTTGCAGGTTCCGCATCCGCCTGGAGCACCTTTCTTTACGCTTCTGGGCAGAGTATTTTCCGTAATACCTTTTGTGGAGAACATTGGTTTAAGAGTTAACACCATATCAGTTATTACAAGTGCCCTTTCTATCTTATTCCTTTATCTGATTGCCGTTAAGCTGATAGAGAACTACAGAGGCAAAACCCCACAGAGTACGCTTGATGCAGTTGCTACTTACCTTGCAGCCTCTATCGGTGCACTTTCATTCTCTTTCAGCGATACTTTCTGGTTCAATGGTGTTGAAGCAGAGGTTTACGCATTCAGCACTTTCCTGGTAGCATTTGTTACCTGGCTGATAATTGTCTGGTCAGAGAAGGCAGAAAACCCGGATAATGAAAAATATATTCTTATGATCGCTTACCTCATAGGTATTGCAACCGGCGTTCACCTGATGGCCGTCCTTGCCATTGTGCCGGTTGTGATGATAATACTTCTTCAGGAAGTATGTCACAGATGAGGAGGCACTTAAGAAAACAGGATATATATTCATTGCACACGCTGCGCTGCTTGTGGTAATCTCGCTTGCTATGTGGGCAAGCACCACGTCTACTACTCCGCCAACCCCGGAAGAGTATCAGGCTTATGATACGAAGTTTAAGCTGATAGCTGTGGGTATAAGCGCGCTGATAATGGGAATATTCTACAAGAAGATTTTTACAAGGAACTCCTTCTATATGCCGCTGATAATAGGCGGAGCAGCATTGTTTATTACCTACCCCGGAGTGGTTAAATTCCTTCCCGGAGTTATGGCGGGAATAACCGGTGATAACAGCTTCCTGGCAGTGGTTGTTCTGGTAATTATACTTGGTGCTCTCTGGTACGGAGTTATGTATGCAAGGCGCGAGAATAAGCCCACACTCCATCTCTCGCTTTTATCATTCATCTTGGTGCTGGTCGGCTTTACAACTTTTTCTATGGTGATAATCCGCGCTAATATGAAGCCGCCGATGAATGAGAATGATCCGGATAACTTCACAGAGCTTGTAAGCTACCTGAACCGCGACCAGTACGGCGACTTCCCGACCTTCAAGAGAAGGTTTGCTACAGAACCTCATCAGATGGTGGTGTATAATAACTATTCAAGCGATCTGGACTTTTTCTGGCGCTACCAGATGAACCATATGATGACACGTTACTGGTTCTGGAACTATGCCGGACGTGAAGGATGGCAGCAGGATGATGGTCCTGATATCGCCCCCTTCAACCAGATCGGCAATTTCTTCGGCAGTATACTGGGCGGTATTCATTTTGGGGGATCCACTAAGGATTCGCTTTATGCTATCCCGCTTCTTCTTGGACTGCTGGGCATCTATTTCCATTTTAAGAAGGACTGGAAGATGGCAGCCGCCTTTATGGTGATGTTCATTCTTATGGGCTACCTTACTGCCTTCTACCAGAACCAGCAGCAGCCTCAGCCAAGAGAGAGAGACTACTTTTATGTCGGGGCTTTCTTCGTCTTTTCCATCTGGATAGCCATAGGTGTGCGCGGACTGGTATCACTGGCAATGGAGAAGATATCCGCCGAGTCGCTCAGAACAGCAAGTGTAGTGGGTATACTGGCTTTGGGAGTGATCTTTGTGCCTTATAATATGTATAAGACAAATTACTTCACTCACGACCGATCCCATAACTGGGTTCCATGGGATTATTCATATAACCTGCTTCAGAGCTGTGCACCTAATGCTGTGCTCTTTACAAACGGTGATAACGATACCTTCCCCCTCTGGTACCTTCAGGATGTGGAGGGTGTAAGACGCGATGTTAAGATAGCCAACCTAAGTCTTCTTAACACTAACTGGTATATAGAGCAGCTTAAGAAGAATGACCCTTACGGTGTGGGTACCGTAAATATCAGGATGAGTGATGATCAGATAAACCAGTTAAGACCTGTACAGTGGGAGACTCAGAAGGTTACTATTCCTGTGCCTAAAGCTAACACCCAGCAGGCACTGAAGGATGTCTACCAGACATATGACATATCAGATTCATCTGTTATGAAGCAGGGTGCAATTCAGTTTACTATGAAGAATACCCTCACCTTTGGACAGGTTAAAGCTGTTAGGGTGCAGGACCTGATGGTTAAGGAAATTGTTGAAGCCAATAACTGGCAGAGACCGATCTATTTTGCCGTTACCTGTAGTGACGATAGTAAAATTGGTCTGCAGGACTATCTTAAGATGGAAGGTATGGCTCTGCGGCTGGTGCCTGAAAAAAGGAAACCGGGTGTAGAGTTTGTAAATGCTGAAATAATGGAAAAAGAACTAAAGGAAAATCCGGGATACAGCAAAACCTATAAACCGGGCTTTAAATTCCGTGGTCTTAATAATCCTCATATTTTCTTTGATGATAATCATGTCAGGATGACTCAGAACTACCGTAATGCATTTATGAGACTTGCAATTTATGATATAAATACAAACCAGGATCAGAAAGCTGTTGCTGCGCTTGATGAGATGGAAAAGAAGATCCCGAGAGAGAATATCCCGATGGATTACGAAATACTCTTTGAGGTAGGAAATATGTACTGGAATGCCGGCGCTATGAAACAGTACAAAGAGATAGCAGCGGATGTAGAAACAGAGGCATTAAAGAGACTTGAGCAGAATCCTAATGATGTTCAGTCTTATTACAACCCCTACAGGATATTAATAGAAACTTATGAAAATCTTAAGGATTACACTAAGTTGCTGGGAATCTGGCAGAGACTCGGTGCAATGTATCCTAATGATCCTAATGTTAAAGCGAATATAGCTAAATATACTAATCTGGCTAAGCAGGATCGTGTTGATGTGGATACGGTTCCCAGGCCCGATACAGGCAAATAAAATATTCTGATAATTCCTTAATAAGCGGCCTTGTGCCGCTTATTTTTTATTGATTAAATCACGTAGAACCTTTTAATGAAGATACTTATTCTTGCATTATCCGGTATCGGCGATGCATTGATGTTTACCCCCGCTCTGAGATTACTGCGTAGTGAACTTCCCGATGCCCGCATTGAGGCACTTGTAATGTATAAAGGTGTAAAGGATATGTACGACCGGAATCCCGCCCTGGATGAAGTCTATTACTTTGACTTCCTTAAAGAGGGTCCCGTACGTTCATTAAAGTTTCTTTTGGGGCTCAGAAAAAAATATGATGTATCAATAAATGTCTATCCCTCTAACCGAAAAGAATATAATATTATCAATTTTCTTGTCGGTGCCGGGAAAAGAGCCGGTGTAAAATATCTTCGTAAAGATCTGCAGAACCTCGGCGACCTCAACAATGTAAGGGTAACCGAAAACGATCAGACACATAATGTGCAGACCAACATAAAGCTGGTTGAAAAACTTCTCGGTAAAAATTTTAGTGAAGAGCCTCCGCTTCTGTTTCCTCTTAAAATGGAAGATGAAAACTTTGCGCTGAATTTTTTCTCAAGCTAATAACCTGAAAGACACCGATCTTTTAGTCGGCTTTCATCCGGGCTCAGCTACATTAAAAAATCATATTAAAAGAAGATGGGAGCCTGAAAAATTTGAGGGATTGGGAAGAAGATTGATCGATGATAAAGGCGCAAAGATACTGATCTTTGGCGGACCCGAAGAAAATGATCTTAAGAACACCATTAAAAATGATATAAATTCTGAAAATGTGTGGATTATTGAATCCGGAAACCTGGCTGAAAGTGCTGCTCTTATGGCAAGGTGTAATGTTTTTGTATCAAATGATTCAAGCCTGATGCATGTTGCTTCTGCGTTAAGCTTAAAGGTAGTGGCTATCCTTGGTCCTACTAACCCCCATTATATTCATCCATGGAAAACTGAACACAATGTAGTAAGATTAAATCTCGACTGTTCTCCCTGCTTCATTTATTCACCCCGTCCGCTGATCTGTTTCAGAGATGATGTTCAGTTCAAATGCATTAAAGAATTAACCGTCGATATGGTTTACCAAGCGGTTAACCATCTCCTTAGTTCTTGAGTTTATCGGCAAGATAATCTGCTATCTCATCAACATGCGTGAAATTCCTGACAAGGCCCGTTACTCTTTTTTCCAGTGTTAACTGCTGGTCGATTATTTCAGCAATTTCCTTCCACATTACAGAATGTGATACTATAGGTTTTATTGAAAGCATTTTCTTATTAATCAGTTCCCAGACAAGTGCAAGTTCAAGTAAGGTACCTGTTCCTCCCTGCAGCACTACATACGCATCTCCGGCATCAATTAACTTTTGAAGCCGTTCATTCAGATCCCCGCATTTAATCTCCTTTGTAAGATATTTACTGGGAATAGAACTCCATCCTTCAACTGTAATCCCCAATACTTCCGCCCCGGCTTCAGCTGCACCTCTGCTTGCCGCATTCATAATCCCCTGGTAACCGCCTGTACAAATATTAAATCCTTTCTGCGCCAGTAATTTCCCGAGGTTGTAGGCAGTTATGTATTCTTCCTCTCCTTCAACAGGCCTTGAACTTCCGAAAATTGTAATCACCTTCTTCATTATAAACCTAATTTCAATAAATAAACCGCTAATATATGCATTGTTCACATATCAATGCGGATATGCGGAAATAATGGATAAAATAGCAGAATAAAGTGGTATTTCAAGCGCAGTTGAAGCGCAGTTGAAGCGCAGTTGGAGCGCAGTTGGAGCGCAGTTGAAGCGGAGTTGGAACCTGTTTGGAAGGCCAGTAGAACTATTGGCTGACCCTGAATTGTTGAACCTCCGGGGAATATTAATCTATATAAGATATTACCTGTTAGCGACTTTGTTACAGCAGGAGACTTAAACGGGAAGGTGATTTAACTATACAAAAAAAATACATACCCGGATGTCCCGGAGCGGGACTGATTTTGGTTTATGGACACCGGCTTGAGACTAATTGCAGCTGGAAGCAGCTGACTGAAGTTATAAAGAAACTTTATTGGAACCGACAAGATTTACGGTTATATCAATTTTTTCAGCCACCCTTTTACCGAGAAGCAGATGCCTGATATTATAATCAGATAATAATATATGGAACTTCGCCTGAACTCCCAGTAAATCTCCGGGCATTCTCTGCTGAGTAACAGGACTTTCCTCAAGATAGGTTATAGTGGCTTTGGCCGTATCCTCTTTGGTAGCTCCATGAAGGAAAAAGTCACCGATAACATCGGCTTCGATCTTTCCGTCTGATATCTGTTTAATATTTACGGCTTTTTTAACCTTAAATGAAATCTCGGGATACTTCTCCGCATTCAGCCACGAATCACTTCGCAGATCTTTTACCATTTTATCGATCCCGGTGTTCAATGACAAAACAGGGAATGATATTTCACCGTGAACAGTACTGAAGTCATTAACATCGAAGGTAACCGAACCTCCTATCTCTTTGGTTAAACCCTGTACATCTTCAAGAGTTGTAGTGCTGTAAAAAGAAGCCTGGTTTGTTCCGCCGGGTTTGAAGTTGAAAGTCTGTTCTCCTTTTGCCTGTACGTTAAATCCCTGTGCCGGGATCAGTGTTGTAAAAAGGAGCATAATTGAGATAATAAACGATACTAATTTCATTGATTCACTTTCTTTTTTCTGAATACAAAAAACAATACCCCGCATACAAGTACAACTGTTCCGGTTACATACAGAGTATAGTCAAGACCCCATATAAACTTATCCTGCCATTCTTTGTATGTGGTTCCAAAGAGCTCATCTTTCTTTTCTATCAACACCTGCGTTTTTGTAAAAAGTTCTCCGCCGAAAGAGAGCCATACTACGAATGCGGCCGCAATAATCAGGAGTCCGGCCAGCAGTGTAATTTTTTGCTTCCTGTTCATAATTCAATTTTTCTGATTATGAATTAAATCCTGTCTCTTTAACCTTAAAGTGTTTGAAAATACAAATTAGTGACACTGAAAATAGTGCATAAAGTTTAACATAAGTGTAAATTTAATGTCACGAAACGGAAATTTACAAAATGAAATCTGACACAAAAAGCAGCGTGATCATAATTGGGGGAGGAATAGTTGGTCTTGCTTCCGCTATGCTTCTTAAACAGAATTCCGATTACTCTGTCACTGTAATTGAAGCTGAGCACGAACCCGCATCGCATCAGACGGGTAATAACAGCGGCGTAATTCACAGCGGCCTTTATTACAAACCCGGCTCCCTGAAAGCTAAGAATTGTGTAGAGGGAAGGGAAAGAATGTACCGTTTCTGCGAAGAGAATGATATCAAACACGAGCGATGCGGTAAACTTGTTGTTGCAGCTGATGAAACGGAAATATCCCCTCTCCAAATGCTCGAGGAAAGGGGAAGAGCGAATGGTTTGAAGGGAATAAAAAGACTCCGCGGGGATGAAATTAAAGAATATGAACCTCATGCTGCGGGAATAGCCGGATTGCTGGTTCCCGAGACCGGGATTGTCGACTATAAGCAGGTTACTGACACGTATCTGCAAAAATTTATTGAAAATGGCGGAGAGTTTTTAAACGACTGCAGATTTATAAATTTGCAGAAAGAAAATAATAACCTGATAATTGAAACAACACAAGGAGAACTGCATTGCAAACTCCTCGTAAACTGCGGGGGATTATACTCAGACAGAATAGCTAAGATCTGCGGGGTTGATCCCGGACTGCAGATAGTCCCATTCCGCGGAGAATATTATAAAATTAAAAAAGAAAAGGAATTCCTCGTTAAGAATCTGATCTATCCTGTTCCTGATCCTAAATTTCCTTTTCTCGGGGTACACTTCACAAGGATGATAAAAGGAGGGGTTGAGGCCGGTCCTAACGCCGTTCTCGCTCTTAAACGTGAAGGCTACTCAAGAACTGATTTCTCTTTCGGCGATGTTCTGCAGATGGCATCTTTCCCGGGATTCTGGAAAATGGCTTCGAAGCACTATAAAATGGGATTCAAAGAATATTACCGTTCGTTGGTGAAGTCATCATTTGTGCATTCGCTTCAAAAATTAATTCCTGAAATAACGGGAGACGACATTGAACCGGGAGGAGCGGGCGTACGTGCCCAGGCACTGGAAAGAGACGGCAGTTTAACCGACGACTTCAGGATTGTTGAGACAGAAGATATGGTACACGTTCTTAATGCTCCTTCCCCTGCTGCAACTGCTTCTTTAAGCATCGGGGATAAAATAGCACTGCTGATTAAAAATAAGCTTCAGTAATTCCTGTTTATACTATCACACTGAATTTCCCTCTTCCCTTCTATCTTTAAAATAAAAGTGAAAGGATTATGCGATGCCGGAACTTCCGGATGTAGAAAGCTTCAGGAAATATTTTAACAGGACTTCCCTTCATAAAAAAATTGAGAAGATTGATGTAAATACTAAAAGGATGCTAAAAGGAGTTTCTTCCAGGTCTCTTCAGATGAATCTGAAAAATGATAAATTCAATAAAACCAGCCGGCATGCAAAATACCTTTTTGCCCACACAGATAATGATAAAATACTCGTTCTACATTTCGGAATGACCGGAAGTCTCCAATACTACAAAAATGATGATGGAAAACCCGAGCATACACGAATGCTGATAAACTTTTCTAACGGATACCACCTTGCGTTCGACTGCCCGAGAAAATTCGGCAATATCTTTTTGATTGACGACAAACAGAAATTTATTGAAAAGAAAAAATTGGGTCCCGATCCGGTTGCCGACAAATCTAAATCTTTCAAAATTCCGTGAGATACTTGAAGGCAAACGGGGCACTATCAAGTCAACTTTAATGGATCAGAAAACAATTTCCGGTATTGGGAACATTTATTCTGATGAAATACTTTTTAACGCCGGTATACATCCTGCCTCAAAGACAGAAAAGCTGAATAATGACCAGGTTGCAAAGATCTATCATATGATGAATAAAGTACTTAATAAAGTTATTGATGTAGAAGCTGATGTAAAGAAGATGCCGCGTACCTATCTGCTGCCAAACCGGGAATCCGGAGAAGATTGTCCCCGATGCAGTGGAAAAATCAGAAAGAAAACTATTGGCGGCAGATCAGCATATTTCTGCGATAAGCACCAGAAAAAAGTCGGCAGATAGTTTTCAATCACATTAAATATTGGAATTTAGCCTTTTTAAGTTCTCTTTGTGATACAGCCAAACACTCCTTGAAAAATCAATTTGTAAGTTCATATTAAGAAATAAGTTGCGAAAATAAAGCCGGGAGGAAACTATGCTGCGCAGCGTTAAAGAAATGGAAGGATTTAAGATTAAAGCAATTGACGGGGAGATTGGTAAACTTCACGAATTCTATTTTGATGATCATACCTGGATTATCCGTTATATAATAGTAGATACAGGAAGCTGGCTTGCTGAGAAACTTGTTCTTATTTCTCCTGAATCTTTTAAATCTCTTCAATGGGATCAAACGAATCTTCGAAGTGAATCTTGATAAACAGCAGATCGAGGATAGTCCGGATGTAGATAAAGAGAGACCCGTTTCCAGGCAGAAGGAGACAGAACTGATCGGATATTATGGCTGGCCTATGTACTGGACAGGAATAGGCGGTCCTACAATCGGCGCTTTTCCCCCTGCAAATACTGCAATTACAAAAACCGAAGAGGAAGTGCTTGAGATGAGGAGAAAAGAAGGAAAAGATGATCCGAATCTCAGAAGTTCCAGAACTGTAATCAGCTACGGCATTCATGCAAGCGACGGACATATAGGGCATGTCGAAGATTTTCTTGCTGATGAAGATACATGGAATATACGCTACCTTATTGTGGATACAAAAAGTCTGCTTCCGGGAAAGAAGGTTATAATTGCACTGGACTGGATTGAAAAGATAGTATGGGCTGAATCAGAACTCTATCTTAAGCTGACAAAAGATGAAATAAAAAATAGTCCCGAATTTGATCCTTCCAAACCGGTTGAACGTGACTATGAGAACCAAATACATGAATATTACGGTAAAAAGAAATACTGGGAGAAATGATTTAACAGGAATGAGTGAAAACCAGATAAGACAGAATAAAGCTACAAAAGAATGGGTGATATTTGCACCGGACAGAGGAGACCGCCCAAAGGATTTTAATAAACAGAACAAAAAACATGAACTTCCCGAACATGACGCTAATTGTCCTTTCTGTCCCGGCAACGAGGATAAACTGACATCGGTGCTTATGGAAATGCCCGCTAAAAACGGAAAATGGCAAACCAGGGTTGTACCAAATAAATTCCCGGCCTTAATACCGGAAGGAGATCCGCTTAGAGAAGCGGCTGATATTTATTTAAAAATGAACAGCTACGGAAGGCATGAGGTAATAATTGAGAGTCCTTATCACAACAGGGATATTCCCCTGATGTCTTCCGATGAACTCCACCGTGTAATTGAAACATATCATAAGCGGTATATGGATGTTATGAGAACGAACAAAAATCTTATTCCGCTTATATTCAGAAATCACGGTGAACATGCGGGTACCTCTTTACTTCATCCTCATTCTCAATTGATTGTAACCGGATTTGTTCCGCACCATATAAGGTGGCATGAAATAGAAGCTCAAAGGTATCACGATGAATGGGGAAAATGTGTTTTTTGCGAAATGCTGGAATACGAGCTTACTAAAAAAGTCAGGGTTATTCATGAACTGGAAACTATGGTTGCCTTCGTACCTTATGCTGCAGATGTGCCTTTTGAGGTTTGGATAATTCCGAGAAGACATAAAGCCGACTTTGGAAAGATCAGCGATGATGAGAAATCGGATCTTGTCGTAATTCTTCAGAGCGTTCTTAAAACATTTTATAATAAGCTGAATGATCCCGATTATAACTATATCATAAATACTTCCGCAAGATACGAGGCAGGTGAGCCTCATCTTCACTGGTATTTTCAGATACGGCCAAGACTAACAACCAGGGCGGGTTTTGAAATAGGCTCAGGTATAAGCATAAATCCATCTATTCCGGAAGATGATGCGGCATTCCTGAGAGATGATTGACATTTTGAAAATTATGTGATGCAACTATCAGCAGAACGTATGATAATTGATTTTTAGGAAACAGTATTCCATTAATTAAAGTCGAAACTTATAAGGAAATTGATCATGGGTGAAGAGAAACAAGATAAAAACCAGAGAAAGATTGGGCCGGACTACCGGATCCCTCAGTCGACAGGCTGGTGGAAATATCTCATAATATTTTTCGTCTTCTGGATGATAATTTCATATTTCTTCAATGTATTCGGAGGAAATCCTTCAGCTACTATATCATATTCAGCATTCAAAGATCAGGTTAAAAAAGGTAATGTTGATTATATCACTATGCAGGGGGATGAGATCACCGGTAAATTCAACAAAAAAATATTACCCGCCGGTCATGCTAAAAATGATACAACAGAATACCAATATTTTTCAACGACCAAGCCTGCGGTTTACGATAATGAGCTGATGAAAATTCTCGATAATAATAATGTAACTATTAATGCTGAGGCACAGGATAATTCATGGCTCACCTACATGCTGATTATGATCGTTCCATGGATACTTATCTTCGGGTACTTCTTCTATATAAGAAAAAAAATGCAGGGACAGATGGGAGGAATGGGCGGCGCAGGCAGCGGCCTTTTCGGAATCGGGAAATCAACGGCTAAACGCTTCAGGAGACAAAAAGCAGGTGTTACGTTTGATGATGTGGCAGGACTGGAGAGCGCCAAGCAGGATTTAAGAGAAATAATAGACTATCTTAAAAATCCCGGAAAGTTCACGCAGCTGGGTGCAGATATTCCTAAAGGAATACTGCTGATGGGACCTCCCGGCACAGGAAAAACTCTGCTTGCAAGGGCAACTGCAGGTGAAGCAGATGTGACATTCTACAGCATCAGCGGATCCGAATTCATTGAGATGTTTGTAGGTGTGGGAGCTTCACGTGTACGTGACCTTTTTGAAAATGCAAAGAAGGAAGCTCCTGCCGTGATCTTTATAGATGAGATTGATTCGGTCGGAAGAGCAAGAGGTACAGGTCTGGGCGGGGGACATGATGAAAGAGAACAGACTCTTAACCAGATTCTTTCGGAGATGGATGGATTTGAACGGAATGAATCAGTCGTCGTTATGGCCGCTACCAATCGACCCGATGTACTTGATCCCGCATTAACAAGACCGGGAAGGTTCGACAGACGTATTACCCTTGAATTCCCTCAAAGAGGTGCCAGAAAAAAAATACTGGAAATACATACCCGTCACGTACCACTTGGCGATGACGTAAACCTCGAGAATATTGCGGCAAGAACCGTAAGTTTTTCGGGGGCTGATCTGAAAAACCTTGTTAATGAAGCAGCCCTTCTCGCCGGAAGAAAGAAAAAAACTTCCGTTAATAAGCAGGACTTTGAAGAAGCACGCGATAAGATCCTGCTCGGAGCAGAACGTGAGGAAATGATAAACGATGAAGAGAAAAAAGTAGTTGCTTACCATGAAGCCGGTCATGCGCTGGTTGCGGAGCTTCTCCCTGATACCGATCCGCTGCAGAAAGTTACTATTATTCCCCGCGGACGTTCACTTGGAATAACTGAGCAAATCCCTGAAACAGAAAGGTATAATCTTACAAAGAAGTATCTGCTCGACAGGATAACTGTTGCGCTTGGTGGAAGAGCAGCTGAAAGAATCGTATTCGATGACGTAACGAATGGTGCTGCTGAAGACTTCAGACAGGTAACACGTATTGCCAGGAAGATGGTGTGCAACTGGGGTATGAGTGATAAGCTCGGTCCTGTTATGTTTAAGCAGGGTGAGGAGCATCCTTTCCTTGGAAGAGAATTGGCTCAGCAGAAAGATTTCAGTGAGCATACCCAGCAGATTATTGATGAAGAAATCCAGAAAATTCTTGTTGAGATGGAACATAGGGCAGAAAGCTTATTGTATGATCACAGAACTATGCTGGATGCTCTGGCGGAAGCACTTTTGGAGAATGAGACTCTTGATAAGAAACAGATTGACTGGATACTTGATAAGGTGACAGGCAATGGATCGTCGGGTAATAGTCGTGATAAAAAAGTAAAAGAAAATGAAGAAGTTAAGTTTAATAATTAATCAATAGAGTTATTGATATAAGAATTTTAGAGAAGAGGTTTACGATGAATAATTCAACCAAGACAACCGAAAAGATATCTATTGAAGAGATGACCATTAATACAATACGTACACTATCAATGGATGCAGTTCAGAAAGCAAACTCGGGACATCCGGGAACACCTATGGCTCTTGCGCCCCTTGCTTATGTACTGTGGAAAAGATTTTTGAAATTTAATCCTAAAAATCCCGGATGGTTTGATCGGGACAGGTTTATTCTTTCCAATGGTCATGCTTCAATGCTTCTTTATTCAATACTATTCCTCACCGGCTACGATATTTCACTTGATGATATTAAAAACTTCCGACAGTGGGGAAGTATTACACCAGGTCATCCTGAATATGGATTGACTCCCGGTGTAGAAACAACTACGGGTCCCCTGGGTCAGGGTATAATGAATTCCGTAGGTATGGCACTGGCCGAGGCTCATCTTGCTTCAAAATATAACCGTGAAGACCATGACATAATCAATCATTACACTTATGCTTTCTGCAGCGATGGTGATTTTATGGAAGGAGCCAGCAACGAGGCTGCTTCAATTGCGGGTCATCAAAAACTTGGGAAGCTGATATGGATTTATGATGATAACCATATAAGTATCGAGGGCAATACAAAAATAGCCTACTCAGATGACGTTGCACAAAGATTTAAAGGATATCACTGGCACGTGCAGAACCTGGGTGATAAAGCAAATGATATAGATGCGATTTCCAATGCAATTGAAAATGCTAAACAAGAAACAGAAAAACCTTCATTAATAATCATTCGGTCGCACATCGGGTATGGCGCTCCTGAGAAACAGGATACACCCGAAGCCCACGGCTCACCTCTTGGAGAGGAGGAGGTAAAAGCTGCAAAAGAATTTTACGACTGGCCGTCACAGGATACTTTTTATGTTCCTGATGATGTGGTCGATCATATGAGAGAAGCCCTGCAGAAAGGTGAAACTGAAGAGAACACCTGGAACGTAAAGATGGAAGATTACAGGAAAAAATTTCCCGAACTGGCAGATAAATTCCAGAAGGATTTGAAGAGAGAATTACCTGAGGGCTGGGATAAAGATATACCTCACTTCAAACCCGGGGATGGTCCTCTTGCAACCAGAAAGGCTTCCAACAAAATCATAAATAGTTTTGCATCGCATATTCCATGGATTGTAGGCGGCAGTGCAGACCTTGCACCGTCAACCAAAACACTTATTGATAACTCCGATTATATGGAAGCAGGAGGCTATGAAAACAGGAACATTGCATGGGGTGTGAGAGAGCATGCAATGTGTGCCGCTAGTTCCGGAATGTATCTGCATGGCGGGATAAGACCTTTTGCATCTACATTTTTCATTTTTACCGACTATGCCCGGCCGGCAATAAGACTCGCTGCTTTAATGGAGCTTCCGATTATCTATGTTATGACGCATGATTCCATAGGACTTGGAGAGGATGGACCTACGCATCAGCCTGTTGAACAGCTTGCATCCTTCAGGGCAATGCCCCATATGTGTGTAATTCGTCCTGCCGATGCAAATGAGACTGCCTATGCATGGAGAGCAGCATTGACAAGACAGTCGGGACCGACTATGCTTGTGTTAACAAGGCAAAAACTTCCTGTTTTCGACGGCAGAAAGGTTGAAAGTCCCGAAGGCGTAATGAAAGGCGCATATATAATTGCAAAAGAAAAAGGAAACAAACCCGATATTATTCTCATAGGTTCGGGAAGTGAAGTTTCACTGCTCCTCGATTCCAGAGACAAACTGTCTGAGGAAAATATAGATGCCAGGGTTGTAAGTATGGCCAGCTGGGAACTCTTTAAAGAGCAGGAAGAAGATTATAGAAATAAAGTGCTGCCGCCGGAAATTACGAAAAGGCTTGCAGTAGAAACAGGTGCATCATTCGGCTGGTGCGAGTGGGTCGGAAATGAAGGCGGAGTAATCGGAGTAGATAAATTCGGAGCCAGTGCACCATATAAAGATATTTTCGAGCATTACGGCTTCACGGTAGAAAACGTGGTCAGCAGATCTAAAGAATTGTTAAATAAGTAGTTAAGCTGTTAAATTTACCACAGAGATTGACAAATAAATTTCTAAACCACCTTAACGGGCGCTGATTTTCTGAAAGGAGAATATTGATGAGCGTTTTAAATGAACTTATTAATTACGGTCAGAGTTACTGGCTTGATAACCTTACACGCGGAAAAATTAAAAAAGGAGAAATTAAGAAAAGAGTCAAAGAACAGGGTCTTCGGGGAATTACTTCAAATCCAAGCATCTTTAATAAAGCTATTTCAAAAGGATCCGATTACGATGAACAGATTAAAAGGCTGGTAAAAGAAAAGAAAGGTGTTCAGGAAATTTATGAGGGCCTTACAGTAAAGGATGTTCAGGATGCATGCGATGTGCTCAGACCTGTCTATGATGAAGCCGAGGGAACTGACGGATTCGTGAGTCTTGAGGTTTCACCTTACCTCGCCCGAGATACACAGGGTACTATTGAAGAAGCAAGGAGATTATTTTCAAAAGTTGACAGCCCGAATTGCTACATAAAGATTCCGGGTACAGCTGAAGGAGTACCCGCAATTGAGCAATGCCTGTACGAAGGAATAAATATAAATATAACTCTCTTATTTTCTATCCAAAGTTATGAGGATGTGGCCTGGGCATATATAAGGGCCCTCGAAAGAAGACTTGACGAAGGTAAAGATATTAAACGCATCTCTTCGGTTGCAAGTTTCTTCCTGAGCCGTATTGATGTTTTAACGGATCAGCTCCTTGGACATTATATTATTCCCGAAAAAACCACGGGTGAACCCCGGCCTGAAAATCTTTTAGGCAAAGCAGGTATCGCAAGTGCGAAAGTTGCCTATCAGAGTTTCAAGAATATATTCAGCGGAGAACGCTGGCAGAAACTGGCAGAGAACGGGGCAAGGGTACAAAAACCTTTATGGGCAAGTACCAGTACGAAGGATCCGTTATATTCCGACGTCCGCTATATAGAGGCTCTCATTGGTCCTCACACTGTCAATACTCTTCCCGATGATACAATAGACGCTTTCGCAGATCATGGAAAGATCTATGAAAATTCGATTGAGGATGGTGTTGAAGATGCAAAAAGGACTTTTGATGATCTCAGAAAAGTAGGAATAGACATAGATTTTGTAACACGTCAGCTGGTAAATGAAGGAATCGAGAAATTCATCAAACCTTATGATAACCTGATGAAAACACTTGCCGCAAAGCGGCTCGACTTTCTCTCTGAAAGAGCCGGGAAACAGGAAATTGATTACGGAGAAAATGAATCGGAAATAAAATCAGCATTTAGCTCCCTCGATGAGAAACAGATTGCGAGGAGAATATTTTCCAAAGATCCTTATGTATGGAAATCCGGAGAAGAGGAAACAAAAGCAATAAGGAACCGGCTGGGATGGCTTAATATAAAGGATTTTATAGATCGCTCTGAAGATATAATTTCATTTGCAAAAGAGATTAAAGCTGAAAAGTTTAAATATGTAGTGCTTCTTGGGATGGGAGGAAGCAGTCTTTGTCCCGAAGTAGTAAGGGAAACCTTCGGTTCAAAACAAGGGTTCCCTCAGCTTATAATGCTTGACAATACTGATCCCGCAGCTGTTAAAAATGTAGAATCCCAAATCGATCTGAATAAGACTCTGTTTATTGTCGCAAGTAAATCGGGAACAACAACAGAAACTCTGAGCTTCGACCACTATTTCTTTAATCTTCTTAAAGAAAATGATATTAACGATCCCGGCAGCAGGTTCGTAGCAATAACCGATGATGGTACTCCTCTGCAGGATGAGGCCAGGGAAAGAAATTTCAGGAAGGTATTTACCAACCCGGAAGACTACGGCGGAAGGTATTCTGCCCTCTCTTATTTCGGACTGGTTCCGATGGCATTAATCGGCGTCGATATAAAAGAGATTCTCCATAATGCACATCAGATGGAAATAAACTGCGGACCCTTCATTCCTGCTGAATCCAACCCAGCACTTGCACTTGGTACAGAGATCGGAATGAATGCAAGGCTCGGAAGAGATAAAGTAACTTTTGTGCTCTCAAATTCTATAAGTGCTTTCGGCTACTGGGTTGAACAACTTATTGCGGAAAGTACCGGAAAAGAGGGAAAGGGAATCCTGCCTGTGGAAGGAGAGGATCTGTCTAAACCGGAAGTATACAGCAGCGACAGGGTATTTGTTTACCTTCATTCGGGAAATGATGAAAAGCAAAAAGAAGAAAGGAAACTGAATGCCTTGCAGAAGGCTGGTCACCCGGTTATTAAGATCGATCTGAAAAATAAAACAGCCCTCGGCGCAGAATTTTTCAGATGGGAACTGGCTACCGCTGCAGCCGGCAGGATTATAGATGTTAATCCTTTTAATGAACCGAATGTTTCCGAAAGCAAAAAGAACAGCAGAGACCTGTTAAAGGAATGGAAAGAGAAAGGAAGTTTTGGTGAAGGAGAACCTGTTATAAGTCAGAGCGGCATATCAGTTTATTATAATAAGGATTCTGACTGGGCTCCTAAAGGAAAGACTCTTTCGGCATTTCTGAATTCTTTTACTAAACTTGCTAAGTCGCCCGATTACCTTGCTTTATTAGCATATTTTCTGCAGACACCTCAAAGACAAAAGCTTCTTCAGCAGATGAGAATAAAATTGCGGAATAACCTGAAAACAGCAACGACACTGGGCTACGGACCAAGATATATGCATTCAACGGGACAGCTTCACAAGGGCGGTCCAAACAAGGGTGTTTTTATAATGTTTACATACGAAGCTCAGAATGATCTGCCCATTCCCGGGAAAGAATACGGATTTGCTACGCTTCAGAGAGCGCAGGCTTTAGGCGACTTTCGATCACTTAATGATAAAAACCGGCGTGTTATAAGGGTACACCTCGGAAGTAATATTGAAGAATCGTTGAAAAAAATAAATGAATATATAAAGTGAAGAAGATCTTAACCATATTTTTTGATGTCGGAGGAGTGTGTTTAACGAATGGCTGGGATCATATTTCCAGACAAAAATCGACAATCCTTTTCTCGCTGGATTATGAGGAAATGGAAAAACGACATAAGCCGTTATTTAAAAAATTTGAGAGAGGTAAGCTTACATTAGATGAATACCTTGATCAGGTGGTCTTTTTCAAAAAAAGGAATTTTACAAGACAGGAATTCAAAGATTTTATGTACTCACAATCCCGACCGTTTGATTCCACGCTGAAACTTCTCAAAAAGCTTTCCTCAGGTGATAAATACCAGCTTGCTACTTTGAATAATGAATCACGTGAATTGAATAACTACAGGGTGAATGAGTTCGGACTATATAAATATTTTTCATGCTTTTTTAGTTCCTGCTATATGGGAGTGAGAAAGCCTGAGCCTGAAATATTTTACAAAGCCTTGCATATTCTTCATAGAAAACCTGAAGAATGTCTTTATATAGATGACAGGGAAGAAAATATTCAGGCAGCAAGATCGTCCGGAATGAATGCAGTGCTTCTTGAAAAGCCGGAAGACCTCGAAAAAAAGCTGATAGAGTTTAACATTGAAATCTGAAAAGGAGATAATATGAAAATCGGTTTAATTGGATTAGGAAAAATGGGCAGTAATATGCTCAAGAGACTCAGAAAAGATAATCATGAAATTGTAGCTTTTGATCTGAATAAGGACCTGGTAAAGAAAGCTAAGGAAGACGGGGGCATAGGAGCAGATTCAATAGAAGATCTCGTATCAAAGCTTGAAAAACCAAGGAATGTCTGGGTAATGGTACCGCACGGCAAGCCTACAGATGAAACAATTAACAAATTACTTGAGCTGCTTGATAAAGATGATCTGATAGTTGATGGCGGGAATTCACACTACACCGAATCTATAAAGAATTCGGAAAAATGTAATAAAAAAGGAATCCATTTTGTTGATGCAGGTGTAAGCGGAGGAATATGGGGCCTGAAAATCGGCTACAACCTTATGGTCGGCGGTCCTGATAAGGCTGTCAAACGTGTAGAACCTGTTCTTATTTCTCTGGCGCCTGAGAATGGATATGCTCATGTAGGTAAGAGTGGAGCCGGTCATTTTGTTAAGATGATACATAATGCACTGGAATATGTAATGCTTCAGGGAATAGGAGAAGCTTTTGAATGTATGCACAGGAGTGATTTTGATATTGATCTCAAACAAGTAGCTGATCTATGGAATCATGGTGCAGTGGTAAGGAGCTGGCTCCTTGAACTTGCGGTTGATGCATTCAAGGAAGAAGGTAATTCTCTCGAAAAAATAGCTCCTTATGTCAATGATTCGGGAACCGCAAGATGGACGTCAGAATATGCCATTGAAAATGCAATCCCTGTTCCTGCTATAACTATTTCGCTTTATGAGAGGTTTGCTTCCAGGCAGGATGAATCTTATTCCGCCAAAGTAATTGCGGCATTGAGAAATGAGTTCGGGGGACATGAAGTAAAGGAGGAAAAGTAGATGGCAGATAATAACAGCAGTAATAACGAGAACTAATATGATTGAAGTACAGCAGCAGGGAATGTTGAAGGGCAAACCGCCCGATCCCTGTATTGTTGTGATCTTCGGTGCATCAGGAGACCTTGCACATAAAGAATTAGTCCCCTCCCTCTTCGCACTAAATTGTCATAACCTGATGCCCAAACAATGCGCTGTTATTGGCTTTTCACGAACCGAATTCTCGGATGATGATTTCCGAAAGGAAATGTTTGAGGCAGTCAAAAAAGATAGTATCTGCGGAGAAGATAAGTGGAATGAGTTTGCTAAAAATCTTTTCTACGTACCCGGAAATTTTAATGATGATGCTTCCAAATCATATAAAAAACTAAAAGAAAAGATATCAAAGCTGCAGAAAGATCTTGATATACCGGACAATATATTATTCCATCTTTCAACCGCACCTGCCTTTTATTCAACAATTGTGAAAAAACTCTCTGAATCAGGACTTTCGAAAAGCAATGATGGATGGCGGCGTGTGATTATAGAGAAGCCTTTCGGAGCTGACGAACAATCTGCACGACAACTCGACAAAGAAATACACGAGGTGTTCGAGGAGAAGCAGATTTTTCGTATAGATCATTTCCTGGGAAAGGAAACGGTCCAGAACATGGTAGTCTTTCGCTTTGCGAATCCCGGGTTTGAACCTATCTGGAACAGAAATTACATCGATAATATTCAGATTACCGCGGCAGAAAGCATTGGTATAGGTTCCAGGGCGGGATTTTACGAGAAGACCGGTATCATAAGGGATATGATCCAGAACCATCTTCTTGAACTCTTATGTATGACGGCAATTGATCCCCCGGTAAATTATGACGGAGATTCGCTTAGAAATGAAACCCTTAAGGTGCTTAATTCAGTATGTAAAATAAATATCGAGAAAGATGTTGTACTTGGACAGTATGATTCGGGGAAAATTAAAGGCGATAAAGTAAATGCATACAGAGAAGAAAAAAATGTTGATGCTGAATCAATGACTCCTACGTTTGCAGCTGTAAAATTAACTCTTGATAACTGGCGCTGGGCAGGTGTACCGGTATATCTTCGTACCGGAAAAAGAATGAATCAGAAGCTGACGGAAATTACAATAAAGTTTAAGCCGACACCGCACCTGATGTTCCCGATTAATCCTGAGGATGAAAAAAAACATAATCAGCTGACATTCCGGCTTCAGCCTAACGAGGGTATAATATATACTTTTACGGCAAAACAGCCGGGTGCAGAGCTTCAGCTGCGACCTGTTAATCTGAACTTCCGCTACGACAGGGCTTTCGGAATTAAAGAACCACCAAGTTCATATCAATGGCTTATACGTGATGCTATGCAGGGGGACCAGACGCTGTTTCCTCATGCAGAATGGATCTATAAATCATGGCAGATAGTTGATCCGATTATAAAAAAGTGGGAGTCAGATCCCTGGCTGGATTTCCCGAATTATAAACCGGGAAGCTGGGGCCCGAAGTCCGCAAACAAGCTGATCGAAAAGGATAACAATGAATGGAACGTACAATAAAGGATTTTAATGGAAAATATCACTGAATATAATGCCATTGTTATAGGAACAGGTCAGTCAGGTGTGCCTCTCGCAGAAATGCTGGCTGGTAAAGGATGGAAAACTGCGATAATAGAAAGATATTTAGTCGGGGGCAGCTGTATAAATTATGGCTGCACACCTTCCAAAACAATGCAGGCAAGCTCTAATGTTGTTCACCTGGCCAAAAATGCCGATGTGTATGGCGTGCACAATTCTAATGTAGAATTAAATCTTGCCGAAGTGATCAGCCGTAAACAAAAAGTTGTGGATTCATTCAGGGAAGGACTTGAAAACGGAATTAAGGAAACCGAAAATCTTAAACTTATACGTGGTGAAGCTGAATTTACCGATAAAAAATTAATCCGCATCAAACTGAACGAAGGCGGCGATGAAACAATAACTGCGGATAAAATATTTATCAATACGGGCGGGAGTCCCTCAATACCGCAAATAAAGGGAATAGACACGGTTAACTATCTTACCTCTACAACTATAATGGAGCTGGAGGAAAAGCCTTCTCATTTAATGATCCTCGGCGGCGGATATATCGGTCTTGAGTTTGGTCAGATGTTCAGAAGGTTTGGAAGTGAAGTTACAATCATTGAAAGGGGACCTCAGCTTCTTTCACGCGAAGATGAAGACATAGTGGCCGAGCTGGAGAAAATACTGAGAAACGAAGGAATAAATATTCTGAAAAACACATCCCCGGTTGAGATAAGCAAAACAGAAGATGGCAATGTTAAGTTAAAAATGACTTCCGATGGAAAAGAAACTTACCTGACCGGCTCTCATTTACTCATTGCCGCCGGAAGAAAACCAAATACGGAATCACTTAACCTGAAAGCTGCAGGAATAAAAACAGACAAAAGAGGATACATAAAAGTTAATACAAAACTGCAGACGAATGTGGATGGTATATATGCTATCGGAGATGTTAAGGGAGGCCCTGCTTTTACTCATATTTCTTACGATGACTTCAGGGTAATAAGAGACAATTTTTTCGGTAATAAAACCCATACGATCAGGAACCGGTTTGTTCCCTATACTATATTTGTTGATCCTCAGCTGGGAAGAGTGGGTATGACCGAAAAAGAAGCCCGTGATAAAAACCTGAAATATAAAGTAGCAAAAATGGAAATGAGTCACGTCTCGAGAGCCAAGGAGCTTGGCGAGTTAAGCGGAATAATGAAAGCCCTTGTTGATGCCGCATCTGGCAAAATCCTGGGATGCGCGATCCTCGGGGTGGACGGGGGAGAAATTGCCGCAATGATTGAGATTGCAATGATGGGAAATTTAAAATATACAGACCTGAAAGAAGGTATTTTCACACATCCGGCGTTAGCCGAATCCCTCAATAATCTTTTCGGTAAGATAAATTAATTTTTTCACCCTTCCTGTTTGATTTAACTCATTACAGCTTAGAACCATAAGTGCTAAGTTATTCTAAAATAATCAGATGAGGTAAAATAATGGCGGTATGTGAAGTCTGCGGAAATGATTATTCCGGTTCTTTTGAAATTCATACCCACAAAAGGTTTAGCATAGGAGGTGTTTTTCTGATATGAAACTCAGAGGTAGAAAAATAGCAATATTCGTTGAAAAACTGTTTGAAGATCTGGAATTCTGGTATCCCTATCTTCGTATGAAAGAAGAGGAAGCAGATGTCTGCGTTGTAGCTCCTAAGGTGGAAAAATACGAAGGCAAACATGGATTAACGGCAAAGGCAGAATCAATCCATTGTCGGAGTCAAAACTGATGAGTTTAATGCTCTCATCATTCCGGGAGGATACTCCCCCGATCATATGAGAAGAACTCCGGAGATGGTGGAATTCGTAAAGAAGATGAATCAGGAAAAGAAACCTATCGCGGCCATATGTCATGGTCCCTGGATGCTTGCGTCTGCCGACATAATCAGCGGTAAAAAAGTTACTAGCTTCTTCTCAATTAAAGATGACCTGATTCATGCGGGAGCCGAATGGGTTGATCAGGAAGTTGTAAAAGACGGGAATATAATAACGTCGCGTAATCCTGATGACCTCCCCGCTTTTTGCAAAAAGATAATAGACACACTTGAAAAATAAAATCTGAATTATGAATAGAAGCACGGCATCCGGGATTTTTCATTCTAAGCATTTTGAAGTACTCAGTGGCGTTTTAAGATAACTTTTCAATAAATATAGGAGGATGGTTTGTTTAAATTTATAAGTTCTTCATTGATTATTTTTGGTTTGTTCATCGTTACAGGCTGTCAGCAGAATACGGATCGACAGATGCCGTCGACTTCGTCCGGTACATCGGGCGCGGTAATGAATAACCAGCCGGAAATAACAAAGGCTGTTGCCGAACTTCACGGCACTAAAGGGAACGACGTCAGCGGAATAGTAACTTTCACAAAAGTAGCAAACGGGATTAGAATTGTTGCTGACGTAACCGGATTGAAACCCGGCAAACATGGCTTTCACATCCACGAATACGGCGACTGCACAGCAGAGGACGGAACTTCAGCCGGTGGTCACTTTAACCCTGAAAATGTGCAGCATGGTGCGCCGACCGATTCCATCAGACATGTAGGAGATCTTGGGAATATTGAAGCCGGGAAGGATGGAACTGCCCATTTCGAAATGACCGATGCATTGATGAGCTTTTCCGGTTCTCATTCGATAATTGGAAGAGGTGTGATTGTACACGGCGGCGAAGATGATCTTACTTCACAGCCTTCTGGTAATGCGGGTCCGCGGGTTGCTTGCGGTGTAATAGGAATTGCAGAGCCTTAAAATCAGGAGATGATTGCTTTTTTATATGACAACTCTTAATATTTAAGACCTTTGTGAGGACTTAATAATTATTTTACAACGCATATGTGTTATCGATAAAAGATAATAAAGTAAATTATTTTAATGGTTCTTTTTAGCCACTTCTCTTATGTTTATTCTCATTGTTATCTCTCAGCTGCGGAGGCAAAGAAAAGCAGTTTACGATCTGGATAGGAGGTTCTCCGGAGGAAATAAACTTCTGGGAAACAATTGTCAAAGAATTCGAAAATGAATACCATTATAATCTGCAGCTTGTAAGACAGCCGACTTATTCCGATCAGCGCAGACAGGCACTTGTCGTCTCCCTCGAGGCTTCTCAGCCGAATCCGGATCTGTTTTTAATGGACGTAATATGGATAGATCAGTTTGTGAAATCCGGATGGCTGGAACCACTTAATAGCTTTGCAGAAAAAGACAGCTTTTCCACAAAACAGTTTTTCAGCAAAACAATCAGACAAGCTGACAGCTACAATAATAAATTGTATGCGCTGCCTGTATTTATAGATGTTGCTCTGCTTTATTACAGAAAAGATCTGCTGGAAAAGTATGGTTACGAAAGTCCTCCCGAAACATGGAGGCAGCTTCTTGACATGAGCATAAAGATCCAGCGGGAAGAAAGAAAAACTAACCGGAGTTTTAATGGATTTGTATGGCAGGGAGCCCAGTACGAAGGACTTGTCTGCACATTTCTCGAGTTTGTCTCTTCTATGGGCGGCGGGATTATGCGAGGCGATTCCATTGAAATAAATACTGCTAATAACATAAAAGCTCTCAGCTTTATGCAGAACTTAATCAGAAAGTATAATGTCTCTCCGGAAAACACCTATACAGAAATGAAGGAAGAGGAAGTCAGAAGAACTTTTCAACGGGGAAACGCTTTGTTTGAAAGGAACTGGACGTATGCATGGCAGCTTCATCAATCAGATAATTCCGCAGTAAAAGGTAAAACAGGTATAGAGCTTCTGCCGCATGCTCCGGATGACAGTTCGGTATCTGCATTAGGCGGGTGGCATATTGGTATCTCAAAATTTTCCGATATGAAGGATAAAGCGTGGCAGTTTATAAAGTTCGTCACCTCTTTCAAAATACAGAAGGAAATGCTCATGAGGATTGGATGGAATCCGGGAAGAAAAGATGTCTATGAAGATGCGGAAGTACAGAATAAAATGCCGCGCGTTAAGATATTAAAAGAGGCATTTGATCACACAGTTTCCCGTCCTGCTTTACCCTTTTATCCGCAGGTATCAGAGGTTATACAGCGTTATATAAATAATTGCCTGGCAGGCAAAGAGAGTCCTCAGGATGCTCTGCAAACAGTATCCGATGAAGTCAAAAAAATAGAAAAACTGTATGGAGATTAAGCAGGACTACAACAGAGATGAAGTAAAAACCGGACTGCTGTTTAATGTCCCTCTGGTGATAACTGCTGTGGTTTTTATTTTAATCCCTATCGCAGGAACAATAATAACAAGTCTGCACCGTGATGTTACCTTTCTGCCATCTGAATTTCTCGGATTGAAAAACTACGGCAGACTGCTGGGGGATGCGCACTTCTGGCAGTCGGTTCGTTTTACCCTCCTTTTTGTGCTGGCTTCGGTCACGCTTGAGCTGATTTTCGGTTTGATCTTTGCACTTGTGCTGAATGAAACGCTTCCCGCAAGAGGCCTTTTCAGGGTGGCTATTCTCATCCCCTGGGCAATCCCGATTGCAATTTCAGGCAGGATATGGCAGTTGATTTATAACTTCGAGTATGGCCTGTTTAATTATCTTGTTCAGTTTTTCGGGATCACCAATGAACCTGTCAGCTGGCTGGGCTCATCTTTCGGGGCATTTGCTTCTGTCGTTATTGCTGATGTCTGGAAGACCACCCCCTTCATGGCTATTATTATTCTTGCGGGTTTATCAACCATCCCGCGTGATCTTTATAAACAGGCAATGATTGATGGAACTAATTTTGTTCAGCGATTTTTCAGAATTACTCTGCCTTTGCTCATGCCGGTAATTATTGTTGCTTTATTATTCAGGACGGTCGATGCGATCAGAATATTTGATCTGGTTTATGTACTGACCGGAGGCGGACCTGGGGGCAGCACTACATCTATATCTCTTTATGCTTATAACTATTATGTGACCGGTGATTTTGGATATGGTTCTGCGGTTTCGGTTATTGTTTTCTTTTTAGCGGCACTTCTGGCAGCAGCTTATATAAAGCTGGGGAAATTCAGGGAGGCTGTTAAATGAGAGAGCAGCGAACCATAACACTATTAAAAATTTTCGGGGCTGTCTTTCTCCTGCTTTTCTGCCTTATCCCCTTTGCCTGGATGATTGTTATTTCTTTGACTAAGAATCCCGACTTTCTTGCTTCGGGGCAAACGTTATCATTTACATTTACCAATTATTCGGATCTGCTTAAAAGCGGATCGACTCATCTCCTAGATTATTTAAGAAATAGTCTCATTATCTCTATCCTCTCTGCAGTATGTGCAACTTTATTTGCAGGTTTATCAGCCTATGCAATCACCAGACTGACTTTTCCCGGCCGAATAATTATACCGCTGACACTGCTGGCTTTCTCTATGTTTCCACAGATAAGCATTATCGGTTATCTGTTTAAGCTGATGACATGGCTCGGATGGATAAATACATATTATGCTCTGATATTTCCATACATTACGCTGGGACTTCCTCTTGCGCTATGGATTATGCTCAGCTACCTGTCGCGTGTTTCAACAGAGCTTGATAAGGCGGCTCTTATTGACGGAGCTACGCGCTGGCAGATACTGCGGAAAATAATTTTCCCTGTTGCGCTGCCGGGTATTTTTTCCACCTTTATGTTGATACTGATTTATTCCTTCAATGAATTTCTTTTCGCTTTGATGCTTACTATTGATTATAAAGCACGCACGATACCCGTGGGAATCGCTTTATTTGAAGGGCTGCATGGTCAGGTTCCCTGGGGGTATATAATGGCAAGCGCAGTAATTGCAGTGATCCCTTTAATTATTCTGATATCATTTTTCCAGAGATATATAATTCAGGGATTGACTGAAGGAGCGGTTAAAGGATGAAAAGTGTAAGTATTAAAAATATCAGAAAGAAATTCTTTACTGTCAGGAGAGGCACAGTAGAAGCGCTTAAAGGAATTAACATAGAGATTGAAGCTGGAAAGTTTTTTGTATTGCTTGGACCAAGCGGATGCGGCAAATCTACGCTGCTTAATATAATTGCAGGTATTGAAAGACCCTCGGAAGGTGAAATACAATTCGGAAATAAACCGGTGGTATCTGTTGATCAGAAACTATTTTTATCGCCCCGGGAACGTGATGTGGCAATGGTATTTCAGAGCTATGCGCTTTATCCTCATCTGAGTGTGAGAGAGAATATTTCTTTTCCGTTGAAGATTGCTAAAATGAATAAGGCGGAAATCAGGAAAAAAGTAGAGAAAGCTGCCGGGATACTTGAAATCAATGAGATCCTCGAAGCAAAGCCGGGTGAATTAAGCGGCGGACAAAGACAGCGCGTAGCTCTCGGGAGAGCTATTGTCAGAGAGCCCAATGTTCTTCTGCTTGACGAACCCCTTTCGAATCTTGATGCTATGCTTAGAATTACTATGAGAAGCGAATTAAAAGAAATACAAAGAGAGTTAAACCTCACAACTATCTATGTAACACATGATCAGACAGAAGCTATGTCTCTCGGGGATTCAATTGCAGTTCTAAGAAAGGGCGAAGTACAGCAGATAGGCACACCTTATGAAGTTTATAATGAACCTCAAAATCTATTCGTGGCAAAGTTTATCGGCTCCCCTCCTATGAATATTCTCGATATGGAAATGATAAACCGGATGGAAATGAAAATCAGCCGGCTTGCAGGAAAGACGAATAAAAAAATTATTGCCGGACTAAGACCGGAAGATTTAAAGGTCGTTCCTGAAAATGAAGGAATCCTCAAAGGAAAACTCAGAATGGTAGGGCCGGTCGGCAGTGAATCCCTTCTTTATCTCTCTGTTGAGGGAACGGAGCTATTAGCTAAGGTATCGGATAAACCTCAATTTAGTGAGGGTGATAAAATAGGAATAGATTTCAATGAGAGTAAGCTTCTTCTTTTTGATAAGGACAGGGAGAAAAGAATTGAGGAGTAATTATTATGAAGGGAAAAATATTTATAGGAACTTCTGGTTGGAATTATAAACACTGGAAAGGTAATTTTTATCCCGAAGAGCTGAAACATAAAAAGTGGCTTGAGTTTTATTCCGAAAAATTGAAATCGGTTGAAATAAATAATTCTTTCTATCATCTCCCGGAAACCAAAACTTTAAAGACCTGGAAAGATATAACTCCAAAGAATTTCATGTTTGCTGTTAAGGGGAGCCGGTACATAACACATATGAAAAAGCTTAAAGCTCCCAAAACAAGCAGCAGGAAACTTTTTACACGCATTAAGCACCTGGAAAATAAATTGGGTCCCATCCTTTTTCAGCTTCCTCCGGGATGGGGATACAACAGGGAAAGATTTCAGAATTTTATAGAATCCATGCCCGATAAGTACCGGTATACGTTTGAATTCAGAGAAAAAGAATGGTGGAATGATGAAGTTCTGGAATTGCTGAAGAAACACAATTCAGCATTCTGCATCTACGAGCTGGCAGGAACTTTAACACCCAAAGAGATAACAGCGGATTTTGTATACATTCGTTTACATGGTCCCGGCGGCAAATACCAGGGTAATTACAGCAGAAAGCAACTGGCGGGATGGGCAGGAGCAATAACGGCATGGCAGAAAAAAAATAAAGATGTACATCTTTATTTTGATAACGATGACAGAGGTTATGCAGTAAAAAACGCACAGGAACTGAAGGAAATGCTGTCATCTTGATTTTGATCATAAAGATAAAATCTTATAATGGTTAAATATCAGTTTACAATCATCTACAAATAAAGGAGAAAATGGAGACCTTAAAAACAGAAGTACTAAACAAAGAAATTTCAAGAATCGGACTGGGAACCTGGGCAATCGGAGGTGCAATGTGGGGAGGCACTGATGAAAACCAGTCGATAGACACTATCAAATCGGCCCTGGAAAAAGGAATAACTCTTATAGATACTGCTCCGGCATATGGTTTCGGAAAATCGGAAGAAATTATAGGTAAGGCCTTAAAAAATTCCGTTGACAGAGAAAAGATAGTTGTAGCTACGAAAGCCGGACTTGAATGGGATAATAATGAAAATATCAGGCGAAATTCATCAAAAGAAAGATTATTCAAAGAGATAGATGATTCGCTTCGGCGCCTTCAATTAGACTACATAGATATATATCAGATTCACTGGCCAGACACCAGCGTTCCTTTTGAAGAAACAGCTGACGCAATGAATACTCTGCTTGAAAAAGGAAAAATAAAATCTATCGGTGTCAGCAATTATTCTCCGACTCAAATGGAAAAATTCCGTAAATCTGCCCTGATACATTTTTGTCAGCCTCCTTATAATCTTTTCGAGCGGGAAGCCGAGGAAGATATATTTCCATATTGCAAAGAAAACGATATTAAGCTGATAACATATGGTTCATTATGCAGAGGCTTGTTAACCGGTAAGATGAAGCCGGATACGGAGTTTGAAGGAGATGACTTGAGAAAATATGATCCAAAATTTCAGCAGCCGTTATATAATTCATACCTGGAAGCTGTTGATAAAGTTGCTCAGTTTGCGGAAAGTAAATATGATAAGAAAATAATACACCTGGCTGTTAGATGGATTCTGGATCAGGGTGCCGACATTGCTTTATGGGGTGCACGGAGACCCGGGCAGCTGAATGATGTAGAAGAAATATCAGGCTGGTCGCTGAATCAGCAGGATATAATAATAATCAACAACCTTATAAATACTACTATTTCAGAGCCTGTCGGACCTGAATTTATGGCTCCCCCTGAAAGTGATAAATGAAAAAAATAGCCGTTGGAGAATCCATCTCCGAAACGGTGAAAATCAAAACCGGAAGGAATTAGCATGGGTTTTAAGGAAATAGCAAGAACAGACGATCTCAAAAACGGGGAGATGAAATCATATAAAATAGACGATGATCATAGTGTACTGCTGTGCAGAATAAATAATGAATACTCTGCGGTAGGAGCATCCTGTACACATTACGGAGCTCCGCTTGAGGAGGGAGTGCTAAAAGGCGAAACGATTATATGCCCCTGGCATCATGCCTGTTTCCATGCTAAAAACGGAGATCTTCTTGAACCGCCTGCGATGGATGCCCTCCCGGCATTTGAATTAAAAACAGAAGGAAATAAAATCAGTATTAATGTGCCTGATGAAATAGCGGGTTCACGCAAGCCGGATATGGTAAAAAAGGATAGTAAAGCGGATAACAGAACATTTGTAATCCTTGGGGCGGGAGCATCTGCTTATTTTGCCGCACAGTCGATGAGAGAGAATGGTTTTAAGGGAAATATAGTTATGGTAACAAAGGAGAACAGGAAACCTTATGACCGCCCTAATCTCAGCAAAGAATATCTCGCAGGAAGCGCCGAACCGGAATGGATGCCTCTGCGTCCCGATGAATTTTTCGATGAATACGGAATTGAATTCAAACAAACAGTTTCAATCAAAGGAGTTGATTTTCAAAAAAAACAGGTATCGCTTGAGAATAATGAAAATCTTAAATATGATAAGTTGTTGATTGCAACCGGGGGTATCCCAAATAAACTTAATATTAAAGGCTCCGATCTGAAAAATATATTCTACCTCAGGAGCTTTGATGATGCGGATCGTATAATTGATGCGCTAAAAAATTCAAAGAATGCAGCAGTTATAGGAGCAAGCTTTATAGCTATGGAAACAGCGCATAGTCTTATTGAAAGGAAGTTCAGCGTTACTGTTATAGCCCCGGAGGAAGTTCCGTTTGAAAGAAATTTCGGAAAGGAAATCGGACAGCTCTTTCGAAAGGAACATGAAAAGAATGGGGTTAAGTTCAAGCTGCAATCAAAGATAAAAGAATTCAGAGGAACAGATAAAGTTGAATCAGTTTTACTTGAATCCGGAGAGGAAATAAAAACTGATATGGTCATTGTAGGAATAGGAGTAAAACCAGCCACCGGTTTTCTGGATGACTCTGAGCTGCTGGATGATAAAAGTCTTAAAACAGATGTCTTTCTAAGTGTAAAAGAAAATGTGTATGCTGCTGGTGATATTGCATCTTTTCCCGATTTTCGGACGGGAAATCATATCCGGATTGAACACTGGCGTCTTGCTCAGCAGCTCGGCCGAACGGCGGGAGCTAATATGGCGGGAAAGGAGAATAAGTTCAGCGGAGTACCGTTTTTCTGGACCCAGCAGGCCGGAATGAATCTACGATATGTCGGTTTTGTAAAAGACTGGGATGAGATTATTATCGACGGTAATATCAAGGATAAAGAATTTATAGCTTATTATATAAAAGATAATGCGGTGATGGCAGCCGCAGGTATAAACCGCGATAAAGAAATGGATGCAATACATCTTCTGATGAAGGAACAAAAACTTCCGGAAGTTGAAGCATTGAGGGATAATTCAGCGGATATTTTAGCTTTAATTTGAGTGTCATTTAACACACTGTTTTAGCAGTTTAATTTATAGCACATCTCTGGGGTAATCCGTCTTCAATTTTAATCACAGTGTAATTTATAAGGTTGATAGAATCACAGACTAATCATTCAGATAGAATATATTGTAACATCGTTTACTTGAATAACAAGACGGAGAAAAAGATGTACAAAAAATTAGTTTATATGATAATAATTACTTTAGGATTAATCCCATTTATGTACGGACAGGAGAATCAGGGTGATAATGATGCTCAGAATTACAGAACGAGAATTCATAATCCCGTTGCCGTTGGTATCCAGGGTGGATTCCAGAAAGCCGCAGACGCAGATAACGGAAAATTCATGGGCGGCGGTCTGGTTAGAGCATATCTAACCAATGCAGTAGCTTTTGAAGCATCTATTAATTACAGACGAGAAGAGTATAAGGACGGCGATATTGCAGTAAGCAGCTGGCCGGTTCAGCTTTCAGGACTCTTTTATCCTGTTGAGTACTTATATGGTGTCGTTGGCGTCGGCTGGTACAACGCAAAGATAGAATATTCCGGCGATCTGAACGAGATACCTGATAAAACCTCACAGAAGTTCGGCTGGCATTTCGGTGCCGGACTGGATATCCCTTTAAGTGAAAGAGCATTTTTATTCGGCGATTTCAGGTATGTTTTTCTAAATTATGATTTCCAGGATGTACCTGGCGGAGGTGAAATAAATAGTGATTATTTCCAGATAAATGCAGGACTTATGTTCGTAGTTAATTAGATCCTGACATTTCATTTTATTATGCTGTATCGTACTTTAAAGCAGTTAAACTACACCCTCTCATGAATAAGTACGATGCAGCAATTATTGGTTCCGGTCCTAATGGTTTAGCGGCCGGAATTCTTTTATTAAAAGCAGGTCTATCCGTAGTTATCCTGGAAGCCGGCGATAAAATCGGAGGAGGAACAAGAACTTCCGAACTTACTATCCCCGGTTATTTGCACGATGTGTGCTCTGCTGTCCATCCACTTGGCGCTGGTTCACCTCTCTTTCAAAAATTACCATTAAGTGAATATGGATTGAAATGGATTTTTCCTCAAAAGTCCGTTGTTCATCCATTCGAAGACGGCACGGCCTCATATATTTCACTATCTATAGATGAAACAGCTGAATCCCTGAAAGCAGACGCAGATACGTACAAGAAACTGATGATCCCACTTATGGAAAATTCTGATGTACTTATTAAAGATATCTTTTCACCCTTATCCTTCCCTTCAGACGTTATCAGCATGATCAGATTCGGAGCAAAAGCATTTCATCCTGCATATAAATTTGCTTTTCGAAGGTTCAGGGGGAATGAAGCGAGGTCGCTTTTTGCCGGGTTATCAGCACATTCCAGCCTTTCTTTAGACAAAATGTTCACATCAGCATTTGGATTAATCCTGGGAATTACGGGGCATAAACCAGGCTGGCCGGTTCCTGCAGGAGGCTCACAAAAAATTGCCGATGCGCTTTCGGGTTATTTCAAATCTTTGGGAGGAAAGATTATAACAGAATGTGTTGTTGATAATCTATCGGATATACCTGAAAGCGGGATTAAGGTCTTCGATCTGACCCCTGAACAAATACTGAAAATAATAGGAAATAAGCTACCTGCAGGATACACGAGAAGATTAAAAAAATACAGATATGGCCCGGGTGTATTCAAGATCGACTATGCCCTGAGTCATCCGATTCCCTTTAAATCAAAGGAGTGTTCTGAATCAGCAGCTATTCACATCGGAGGTGAAGTTGATGAAATTTATCTTTCAGAATACCAGGTCTGGCAGGGTAAAAATCCCGACAAACCCTTTATAATTTTCGTTCAGCCATCATTATTTGACAAAACGAGAGCTCCGGAAGAAAAACATACTGCGTGGGCATACTGCCATGTACCTAACGGATCCATAGAGGATATGACCGATCGCATAGAAAATCAGATTGAGAGGTTTGCACCGGGTTTCCGTGATATTGTGATCGCCCGAAATAAAATGAACACAGGGGATCTGCAATCCTACAATGCGAATTATGTAGGCGGGGATATAAATGGAGGTGTACAGGATTGGAAACAGCTAATCAGCAGACCGGTTTTAAGCTTATCTCCTTATTCAATCCCGTTAAAAGGTTATTATATTTGCTCTTCCTCTACTCCTCCCGGAGGCGGGGTACATGGTATGTGCGGTTACAACGCAGTCAAACAAATATTAAAGGACTATAAAATTCAATTTCCTGTTATATAAGTCACTCATTGATCTTTTCACTTTGTAAATAAAATTCTTTTCTTTTATTAAAGTATATAAGCCTTGCCGGGTAATAAATATAAATGGAGGATAATATGGATATACTTAGTAAAGAAGAGATTAAAAAACTGATTGTAACCAGCAGCGAATACTGTATTTCGATTTACATGCCTGCTCATGAACAATGGAATAATATGGATGAAGACAAGATCAGGTTTAAAAATCAGCTTCAGGAAATAGAAAACAGCGGGAAAATATACGCACTGCATACAGATCAGATGCCTGCAGAAAATCCGGCTGCTGCTGTATTCCGGTATTAGGAAATTAAGCTGCTTCCAATCTTCTTTTTTCGGTAACAAGAAGTTAAATTAGGATATCAATAAAAAATATTAATCCTTATAAAAAAAATGTTTGTTACCAGGGGGCAGCTTTAAAAATGATAGCATTCGAATTAATCGATGATCTCCAGGATTTATTAAAGAATAACCGGATTGCCTCTGTAAAGAAGCAGATAAGGCAGCTTATCCTGCTGGTTGATACTTTCGAAGAGGAATTGGTTATTCACTCAAATGGTGAAATCGATACGATCTCAAAATTATACCTGTTAAGAGAATTAGAGCAGATATATGATACCAGGACCCTTGAGAGATCCCGTTATTATATGAGAAGATTGATAAGGAGTCTTTCACAGCGGAAAGAAGGCAAGATAAATGATATTAATCTGAACCGCTGGAAGGAGTATGATGATCTTTTAACAGACTCTCTCTGGATACTCGATAAAAGAGACCGCGCAGGTGCGCACAGCGCCGGTTACTGGGGTAACTTTATCCCGCAGATCCCCAACCAGTTCCTGAGACGCTATACAAAAAAGGGAGAGTGGGTACTCGATCCATTCCTCGGAAGCGGAACAACTTTAATTGAAAGCAAAAGACTTGGCCGGAACGGGATCGGGGTAGAACTTCAACCTGAGGTTGCCGCACTTGCGAAGAATACACTCGCGAAGGAAAAGAATCCTTTTAGTACTATAGCAGAAGTGATAAATGGCGACAGCAGTGCAATTAATTTTAAGAAGGAGCTGAAGAAATATAAATGCGGTTCTGTTCAGTTTCTGATTATGCATCCTCCTTATTGGGATATTATCAGATTCAGTGAAAAAAAGAGCGATCTTTCAAATGCCGGATCAGTTGAAGAGTTCCTTAAAATGTTCGGAAAGGTCATCAGTACAACAATGCCGGTACTTGATGAAGGAAGATATGCAGCTGTGGTCATCGGAGATAAATATTCCTCGGGAGAGTGGATTCCGCTGGGATTTTATACTATGCAGGAAATGCTTAAACACGGATTTAAATTAAAGTCTACAATCATTAAAAATTTTGATCAGACTACAGCTAAAAGAAATCAGCAGGAACTCTGGAGATACCGTGCTCTTGCGGGTGGATTTTATATTTTCAAACACGAATATATCTTCCTTTTTCAAAAGTAGATTATCCTGGTGATGCAGCAGCTGCTATGAATATCGAGCTTTCGCAAATAGAATCGGAATTAAAAAAAAGACTTGCATATCCATACAAGTGGGGGCGAAAACAAAACGACCGTTATGATAAACTGACAAATTTTGTATACCAGGAACCTCTATTTGATAAAGTGTTTTCTGAAATTAAAAACAGGTTTGGAAAAGATCGTGAGCATGACAATATATCCAACTATGCCTTAAACAGGTGGTATAATTTCTGGTCTGCTTATGCTGTTGAGAAAATATTCTGCACTATGCCCGGAGTTGTTCCCGCATTAGACGAAAAAGATCGTCTGGTAGATTTCACTATACAGGGGGCGAAATTCGATCATAAAACTTCGGTTTTTCCGAAAGGTTTTCCGTATGGAATTAATGAGGCAATCAGCAGAACAGATGAGCTGATAAGATGGCTTTACCGAAACCAGTCGCAGCAGCAGCGAAAACACCTTAAAAACAGACTTATTATAGTACTTTATTCTGAGGACGGCAATCACTGGCGGCTTAAGTCGGAGATCACGTGGCTTAAATCCGTTATAGAAAGATATATGCTTGGATTTAATCCCGATTTTCTTCTCAAATTCTCATTTGAACCGGGAGTCACTATAATCTCTGATGTGATTTGGGCAATTAAAAACTGATTATATTTTCATAAAAATCCCTCAATTATCCTTAAATTCTTAGCATTCGGTTACTTCAAATAAAATGTTATATTGGAATATCCATTCTTAAACAGGAAATTACTTGACTGAAAAAATTATAATAGGTTTATCAGCCATTGTTGTATCCGGCGTCCTTGCACAATGGATTGCCTGGAAATTCAGGTTCCCTTCAATTCTTCTTTTATTAATTTTTGGATTTATAGCAGGACCTGTCACCGGATTCATACACCCGGATTCATTTTTCGGGGATCTGCTGTTTCCTTTCGTTTCTATATCGGTAGCAATTATTCTGTTTGAAGGCGGATTGAATCTCAAATTTTCCGAGCTGAAGGTTGTGGGTTCACTGATAAGGAACCTTATAACCATTGGAATTCTGGTTACATGGTTACTCACTGTTCTGGGGGCTTATTATATTCTTAATTTTTCATTGCTTTTATCTTTCTTATACGGAGCAATTCTTGTTGTAACAGGACCAACCGTAATACTGCCAATCCTAAGACACGTCAGGCCAAAAGGACAAATAAATTCGATACTTAAATGGGAGGGAATCATTAATGATCCTATCGGAGCATTAATGGCCATACTTGTTTTTGAAGCAGTATTCGCAAGCGGAGTGCAGGAAGCAACTCTGCAGGTTGGTTTCGCACTTTTGAAATCTGTAGTAATTAGCAGCTCAATAGGACTGCTTGGCGGCTATATGATTGCTTTCTTAATAAAAAAGGATCTCATCCCTGACTTCCTTCAGAATCCTGCCAGTCTTACCACTGTGGTGCTTATTTTCACGATATCAAATCTGGTTCAGGAGGAAAGTGGTCTTTTCGCGGTTACAATAATGGGAATTTATTTAGCTAACCAGAGAAAAATTAATATAAAGCATATAATTGAATTTAAGGAGAACCTTAGAACCCTCCTGATATCTGTACTTTTTATAGTACTTGCGGCGAGACTCCAGCTGGATGAACCCGCCGGACTGGATGCAGGAAGTTTTATTTTTGTTGCTGTTCTGATATTAATAATAAGACCTGCAGCCGTTTTTATTTCTTCAATCGGAAAAAAATTCAGCTGGAAAGAAAAATTGTTTCTTTCTATGATGGCGCCCAGAGGAATCGTTGCAGCTGCGGTTGCTTCGGTATTTTCGATTGAATTAATAAATCTGGGATTCAGTGAAGGATCACGACTTGTACCTGAAATGTTTCTTGTTATAGTGGCCACAATAACCGTATACGGTCTGAGCGCAGCTCCTCTTGCCAAATGGCTGGGTCTCTCAAATCTTAACCCACAGGGATGTCTGATACTTGGAGGTCATTCATTTGCGAGAGAACTTGCTGCAGTAATAAAGGACAGCGGATACAGGGTACTGCTGGTAGATACTAACAGGCACAATATTACAGAAGCAAGGATGGAAGGATTTGAAGCACACCAGGGAAGTGTGAACTCAAGGAGCTTTCTGGATGAGAATGATCTGAATGGAATAGGGAAACTGCTTGCTCTTACGCCGAATGCAGAAGTAAACTCGCTTGCCGCACTTCATCTTTCCCGTATTCTTGGAGGAAATAATGTATATCAGCTGACTGTAGAAGAGGACGAGGAAGAACAGGGTAAGGCTGTTTCTGAAGATCTTCGGGGAAAAATTCTGTTCGGAACAAATTATTCATATTACTATCTCCTGCAGAGATTTAATCATAACTCAAAAATAAAATCAACGCCTATTACAGAAGAGTATGATTATAAGAAATTTTTAAGTGAAAACGGCGGGGATAAAGTGATCCCTATGTTTTTAATTACTAAAGAAAAAAATCTTATCGTTTATACCTCAGAAAACAAACCTGAGCCTAAACCGGGTCAGACATTGATAAGTCTCGTATCAAAAGACAGTCCGGTTGAAAAGCGAAAAGAAGCGGAATTACTGGAAAGGAAGGAATGACAAGGTTTATCCCCTTAGGGGGAGCAGGAGAAATCGGGGCAAATTCCTACTATCTGAATATATCGGGAATGGGGATAATAATCGACTGCGGAATACACCCGCAAAAAACAGGAAAAGAAGCCCTTCCTGATTTTAGTCTAATTCAGAATGAGGATGTTGATTATGTTTTGATCTCTCATGCTCATCAGGATCACTTAAGCGGACTTCCTTTTCTGGTACAGCGTCACCCATACATAAAAATAGTTGCTACTCCGCAAACAAGAGCACTGGCTGAACTTACACTTCATGATGCGGTTTCCATATTATCCCGTCAGGTTACTGATGATGAACTTAAGATATACTCTCATAAAGAAATTGATCTGCTGATACAATCGATTGAATACAGAGCGCTCGGCGAAACTTTTCAAATAAAAGGATATAACCATAGAGATGATGATCCAATAAGCGTTACCTTCCACGATGCAGGGCATATTCTCGGTTCGGCTTCTATCACGATTGAGCATAAGGGTTCATGTATTTTTTATTCGGGCGATATTAATCTTAAACCGCAGTCATGGATGCAGGGAGCTCAGCTTCCAAAAAGGAAGGTAGAAACGCTCTTAATGGAAACTACCTACGGAGCTACCGACTCCTCAATAATAAACAGCTGGAAGAAGGAAGCGGAAAGATTTGCGTCTGCAGCTAATAAGGTCATCAACGAGGGAGGTTCCATTCTAATTCCCGTTTTTTCACTGGGAAAGATGCAGGAAATCTTAAAGATGCTATGGCAGCTTATGGAAAAGGGCAAACTTGTTAAAGTAGATATTTATTCAGGGGGAATTGCCAGAAAAATCAGTCGTGCTTATGATTATAACCGTTATGTAGTCAATTGTGAAGATCCGGAATTTGAATTAACTGAAGTTCCTCAGAAAGATCTATATGAAGTTGAAAATCTCAGAGAATTTTTCACTCACTCCTGCATAGTACTTGCTTCCAGTGGCATGATGATAGAAGGGACAGCCTCCTTCAGACTGGCCCAAATGTGGCTCAGGCAGAAAAATTCAGCTATTTTTACTGTCGGTTATATGGAAAAAGAAACCCCTGGATTCATAATATCAGCTGCCAAAAGGGGGATGAAAATCAGATTATCGAAGCTAAGTGAAGAAACAGAAGTAAAATGCACTATAAAAAGTTTCCGGTTTTCAGCTCATTCATTAAGGGAAGATCTGCTTAAAGTTGTAGATAAGCTGAATCCTGCAAAAGTAATTCTGATCCACGGAGATCCGCCGGCAATTGATTGGGTCGGGGCATCAATCCTTAAAAAGGACAAAAATCGAAAAGTATATGCTGCAGAAGCGGGAAAAGAAATCCGTTTTGATGAGTGAATTGACGATTGTCCTGCCTGCATGATCACAAATAAATTTGATTCTCTCTCCCGCAGGCTATAAGTTTCAGTTTTCAATTTTAAATGATTTTGTATGTTTTTATACAAAGGGGATTCAAAAAACCACGGATTTTATGTTTAAGATAAATACAACTCAGTTTAGTACTGCCTGAGGCACAGTTATGAAGAAAATTGCAGTAGTTGCTCTGGGTGGAAATGCCCTTATCAGGGGAAACGAAATAGGAACTATAAAGCAGCAGGAAAGAAATACTTACAATACGCTGGTTAATCTGGTTGAACTGCTTAAAAAAGATTATAATATTGTAATTACACATGGCAATGGACCTCAGGTGGGGAATATTCTTTTAAGGAATGAGGCCGGTTACAATCAGTATAAAATCCCGAAGATGCCGCTTGATATTTGTGTAGCTGACTCGCAGGGCGGTATTGGCTACATGATAGAACGCCAGATGAAAAACATTCTTATTGAAAATAAAATAAGAAGGAATGTTATTACTGTTGTTACTGAAGTACTGGTGGATTTAAATGACCCGGCTTTCAAGGAACCTACAAAACCCGTAGGCGCCTTCTTTTTGAAAGAGGAAGCAGAATTGCTTGCAAGAGCTAATAACTGGGTTATTAAGGAAGATCCGCGTAAACGAGGCTGGCGCAGGGTGGTTGCTTCTCCCAGACCCCTTGAAATAGTCAATAAAAAAACAATCAGGGATCTGGTTAAAAAAGGTGCGATTGTAATAGCCGCGGGTGGCGGCGGTGTGCCTGTCTACCGCGATAAGAAAAAACTTCTTCAGGGTGTTGAAGCTGTGATTGATAAGGATCTTGCATCTTCCCTCCTTGCTAATGAAATTGAGGCTGATGCTTTTTTTATATTAACTGATGTTAAAAATGCATATATCAATTTCAATAAGCCGGGACAGAAAGCTCTTGAAACTATAACTGTTGCTGAAGCAAAGGAATACCTGGAACAAGGAGAATTTTCCAGGGGAAGTATGGGTCCCAAGATTGAAGCCGCAATAGAGTATGTAGAACATGGCGGAAAAGAAACTATAATAACCGAATCCTCTGCATTATCGGATAAAGATGCAGGAACCAGAATAGTCAAAGAAAAATAAATAAAATAAATACAAGGAAATTTTATGGCAGTCTCAATGAAAGGAAAAAGCCTCATCTCTATAAATGATCTTACGCTTGAAGAGATGTACCAGATATTTGATGTTAGTAAAACACTTAAGGAATTGCATCATACCGGTCAGCCGCATAAATGGCTTGAAGGCAAAACACTGGGGATGATCTTTGCAAAACCCTCTACAAGGACAAGAGTTTCGTTTGAAGCAGGTATTTATCACCTTGGCGGTATAGGGATGTACTTTGGTCCCAATGACCTCCAGCTCAAAAGAGGAGAAACAATATCCGATACAGCGAAGGTTCTTTCACGCTATCTTGACGGCATTATGATAAGAACTTTCGATCACCAGGATGTGGTCGATCTTGCAAGATTTGGTTCTATTCCTGTAATAAACGGATTAACCGACCTGCTGCATCCCTGCCAGGTACTGACTGATTTGTTTAGTATACTGGAAAAAAGGCGTGAGCTTAAAGGATTAAAACTTACCTACATCGGCGACGGCAATAATATGGCCCATAGTTTATTGAACGGATGTTCCAAAGTAGGTATGGACATAAGTATTGCCTCCCCTTCCGGGTATAAACCGAATAAGGATATTGTAAATGACGCTAAAGCTAATGCGAAGTATATGGGAAGTAAGGTAGAGATAGTTGATGATCCTGCTGCGGCCGTAAAGAATGCTGATATTATCTATACTGATGTTTGGGCAAGTATGGGGCAGGAAGCGGAAGCAAAAGACAGACAGAAAAAGTTTGCAGGCTTCCAGGTAAACAGTAAGCTTGTTAAAAATGCCAAAGACGACTACCTCTTTATGCATTGTCTCCCCGCACACCGTGGAGAAGAAGTTGCCGCCGAAGTAATCGATTCAGAACATTCAATTGTATTTGATGAAGCCGAAAACAGACTGCACGTACAAAAAGCAGTAATGGCACTTGTTATGTAATCACTATTTATTTCAAGGTCCTGCGGGCAACTCCTGCAGGACTTTTTTCTTTACCACTTATTTCCTTCCTTGATGTTGCCTTATCAGTGTTTTTATTTTATTTTTAGTACATAAAATAACGAAGACTTATTTTTTAGTTACACTTACATATCAATTTACTCTCCAAATGCCGGATATTGTTCAATACTCCGGTAAGCTTACTACTATAATCTAAATTTCTTAACAGACGTTCAGCACTTATAATTTTTAAAGGAGAATTAAATTGATTAATCTGGAACAATACGGCTTTGATCCATTCTTTAAAGAAGATTTCCAAAAATTTCAAACATCGGGTTTTGAACCCGGCAGAATAACGGCAGAAGATAAACAGCGCTATCGGGTTATCACCAGACATGGTGAAATTCCGGGTGAGGTAACAGGACGATTTTTATATGAAGCAGAGGATTCGTCCTCATTTCCGAAGACCGGCGACTGGGTTGCCGTTATGTATTTTGAAGATGAACACAAATGTATCATTCATAATATTCTGAAACGCAGATCGCACTTTTCCCGCGGAAAGCCGGGCAAGGAAGTCGGCACCCAGGTAATCGCTGCCAATGTCGATTATGTGTTCATTGTGCAAAGCTTCAATTATGACTTAAGCTTTAACCGTTTCGAACGCTACATAGTTATGGCAGAAGAGGGTAACTGTGTTCCGGTAATTATAATGAATAAAAATGATCTGGCTGCCAATCCTGATGCAGAGCTGTTAAAAATTAAAAGCCGCATTAAGGATGTACCTGTATTTTCCATAAGCTGCGAAACGGGAAATGGATTTGATGGCTTAAAAATGTTTATGCAGTCCGGTAAAACGTATACACTGACAGGGTCCTCGGGAGTGGGAAAATCTTCTATTATAAACCACCTTTTTGATGGTAGTGTACAGAAAGTTTCCGAAATCAGACTAAGCGACCATAAGGGGAAGCATACCACCTCGAGACGTGAATTATTTTTATTGCCGGGGGGTGGGATCATAATTGACACCCCGGGGATGAGAGAATTCGCCATAGCAGAAAGTAATATGGAGGAAACAGATGTTTTCAGTGATATATCTGAATTTTCAGCGGAATGCAGATATGCAGACTGTACACACGTTCATGAGGCTGGCTGCGCCGTTAAAGATGCTGTTCAGCAGGGAAAAATCAAAAAAGAACATTATGATAACTATCTTAAGCTGAAGAAGGAAAGTGAGTATTATGATTCATTAATAGATAAGAATATTTATCTTGAGAGAAAGAAAAAAGAGAAGAGACTTCACAGAGAAATTAAACGATATTTTAATGGAAAAAACCCAGGAGATAAAAGATGAAATACCGCGCATTATTGACATTAGTTATCCCTCTGCTATTTCTGATGAGTGCCTGCGGTCAGGTGAGCAATAGTTCAACAAATGCTGAAAAACTAATGGGCAAATGGAAAGCTGTTGATTCAACTTCTTTCCGCGGAAAGCAAATAGAATTCCACCCCGACCACCAGGTTACTTTAATACTTGCAAACGGCGGACAGCAGGATGGTCAGTATGAACTAAAGGATAATACAATCACTTTTTCTATCGGCGATGCTCCCCCTTTTACAATGAACTATAGATTAGAAGATGATCAGCTTTATTTGGTCTCTTCCGATAGTTTGTCGGAAACGAAATATACTAAGCTTAATGAATAAATATTTTTACAGATAAGCTCCCGTCATTTAATATTTTAGAAGAGCAGAAGACTGAGGGATATTTTACGCAATGACCTTTTAATTACTCCCTGACTCTGATTAAGTTAGTGATGTATATTTTATGTAAATGTTTAATTCTGTACTTATCAACCTAAGGTGGAAAATGTTTAAAAGAATTTTATTGCTTGCTGTATTAACAGCCTTTGTGACCCTGAACGGGTTTTCTCAAACAGACAATGGTGCTATCCCTGGAACATGGCAGGGAATTCTTAAAGTCTCCGGTTTTGACCTTCATATTGTATTTAATGTATCGGATACAACAGGAACTCTGAGCACAACCATGGATAGTCCTGACCAGAACGCTTACGGAATTACGGTTGATTCAACTTTATTCAGAAATGACAGTGTCTATTTCGGTATTCCTCCAATAAAGGGATTCTTTGATGGAGTTTTACAGGGCGACAGTATTGCCGGAACCTGGCACCAGGGCGGAAATGCCTGGCCTCTCGTGCTTAAAAAGACAGAAAAAGTTGAAAAACCAGAACGTACCCAGACTCCGCAAAAACCATATCCATACAATGAAGAAGAAGTAACTTTTGTTGACAAAGAAGCAGGGATAGAACTGGCGGGAACATTAACCATCCCCAAAGAAGGCGGACCTTTCCCGGCTGTAGTTTTGGTAACCGGCTCGGGACCGCAGGACAGAGATGAAACACTGCTGGGACACAAACCTTTTCTTGTACTGGCAGATTACCTTACGCGCCAGGGTATTGCTGTGCTCCGTTATGATGACCGTGGTGTTGGAAAGTCGGCCGGAAAATTCTCAACAGCAACCACACAGGATTTCGTTAATGATGCACTTGCCGCTGTTGAATTTCTTGAGAACCGGAAAGACATACAAAAAAATGAAACAGGTATAATCGGTCACAGTGAAGGCGGATTGATTGCCCCGCTTGCCGCAGTAAGAAGCAGTGATGTTAATTTTATTGTCCTCATGGCTGCCCCCGGAGTAACAGGCAGGAAAATTCTGCTTGAACAAAGTAAGCTCATCGAAAAATCAATGGGAATGAGCGATGAGAAAATAGAAAGCGGTACTGAACTGGCTGACAAATTTTATAACATAGTAGAGAGTGAAAAGGACAGTGCTGCTGCAGCTGAACAAATTAAAACAGTCTTTCGTAATTACTATGAATCTCTCGATTCGACTGACAAAGCAGAATTCGGAAATGATCCCGAATCCGTTTTTGAACGTCAGGCCAGCACACTCTTATCCCCCTGGTTCAAGTTCTTCCTGACCTATGATCCCAAACCTACCCTTGAAAAGGTTAAGGTGCCTGTTTTGGCCATAAACGGAGAAAATGATCTCCAGGTGCCGCCCGGGCAGAATCTTCCTGTTATCGAGCAGGCTTTGAAGGAAGGGGGTAACAAAGACTATAAGGTTATTGAGATACCAAAACTGAATCATTTGTTCCAGACTTCTGAGACAGGTTCCCCCATGGAGTATTCCAAAATTGAGGAGACCATCTCACCAAAGGCATTGGAAATTATCGGCAGCTGGATTAAAGAACATACAAAGAAATAATTCTTATGGGCTTAACCGACTTAAGAAATGATCTGAAGAAAGAAGCAAATAAAGAACAGGCAGTAAACCTTCAAAGATTCTTCAAAACCGGGAAAGGCGAATATGGAGAGGGCGATATATTTTATGGAATTAAAGTTCCTCTCCAGAGAGCCATAGCCAAAAAGCATCGTGACCTCTCTCTGTCAGAGCTTCAGGAATTACTGAACTCCCCTGTTCATGAGGAAAGATTGGTTTCCCTGTTTATTCTTGTGGATCAGTATGGCAAGGGGGATGAAAAAATGAAGGAAAAGATTTTTAATTTTTACCTGAAAAACACACTAAAGATAAATAACTGGGATCTTGTAGATTTAAGTGCACCGAAGATCGTCGGTGCACACTTAGTTAATCGTGACAAGAGCATTCTTTTCAAACTTGCCGGCTCTTCAAATCTCTGGGAAAAGCGAATCGCAATCTTATCGACTATGTTCTTCATTAAGAATCTGCATTTTGAGACTACTTTCAAAATTTCTGAGATTCTGTTAAAAGACAAGCATGACCTTATCCATAAGGGTGTCGGCTGGATGCTTCGTGAAGTCGGCAATAAAGATGTGGCGGAGGAGGAGAAATTCCTTAAGAAATACTACAGACAGATGCCCAGGACTATGCTTCGTTACGCAATCGAAAAATTTCCCGAAGACTAAAAGAAAGGCTTATCTTAAGGGAAATATATAATTTGGGGTATGTTTTTTTTAACTCCTTCTCTGAGTAATTTTCTTTTGAAATTCTTTTATTCATTTCAAACTGTGGGATGAGGATAATAATGAAAACATCTTCAAAGAGCACTGCAGTCTGCCAGATCTGCAAAAAGGAAAAAAAATTAAACGAGCTAATGCCCGGCATTTCCGTTCCCAACTCAATTGTAGATCTGATAATTCAACACAATTATAAATGGGATCCGGAAGGATTTATCTGCTTCGATGATCTCAATAAATTCAGATCCGAGTTTGTGCATGACATATTAACAGAAGAAAAAGGAACTCTTTCAGAGTTTGAAAAAGAGGTGCTGGACAGCATTGTAGAAAGAGATATACTTTCAAGAGATGTTGATGAAACATATGACACAAAAGCTTCATGGGGCGAGAAGCTTTCAGACAAAATCGCCAGGTTCGGCGGCAGCTGGCCTTTTATAATAATTTTCCTCGGTTTCATTCTTATCTGGATGATAATAAACGTGGTGATCCTTTCCAGTCGTAGCTTTGACCCCTATCCTTTTATATTACTTAACCTCGTCTTATCATGCATAGCGGCAATACAGGCGCCGGTAATAATGATGAGCCAGAACAGGCAGGAATCAAAAGACAGAATACGTTCAATGCATGATTACCAGGTAAATTTGAAAGCCGAAGTTGAAATCAGAAGGCTTCACGATAAAATGGATCACTTATTAAAACAGCAGGGAATGCGAATGCTTGAAATCCAGCAAATCCAAATGGAAATGATGGAGGAAATTTCAAAAAACATGAAGAAATAAAAACAGGATTGAGGGGATTGAAGCTACTGCAATAATATATTGATATTAACTTTATTATCTTTAGGTAAATAATTTTATGCTTGAAAGTATTTAATGGAAAATAGTATTCATCCCGCAACAAGGATAGGTCATATTCATCTGACGGTAGCAGATCTCGATCGGTCACTGAAATTTTACAGAGATTTACTCGGGTTCGAGGTCAGTGCATGGTACGGAGATTCAGCAGTTTTTTTATCGGCAGGCGGCTACCACCATCATATAGGATTAAATACATGGGCAGGAAAAGATGCAACACCGCCCCCAAAAGGCCATACAGGTTTATATCATTTTGCAATCCTTCTTCCCAGCCGTAAAGAACTCGCCAGAGTATTCAAAAGATTGTGGGAAGTAAATTATCCCCTGGAAGGTGCTTCAGACCATGGAGTATCCGAATCAATCTACCTCAGCGATCCGGATGGAAACGGTGTAGAACTTTATGCTGACAGACCCGAACCGGAATGGCAGAAGGATAAATCAGGCAATATTGTTATGTACACCGAAGCCCTCAATATTCCTGATTTATTGTCCGAATTAGAATAATTATATTTAGCATATCAATTACGTAAGTAATTACTATTATGACGGCAGAAGATCTAATAAGAGAATTAGGAGAATTGGGAATGGCTACCCGATTAAAGCGGTTGGGAGACAGGCTTTCTCAGGATGTAGCCAGGATATATAAAAACCGACATCTTGATTTTGAGCCTAAATGGTTCACAACCATGTATGCGCTCTATAAAAATGAATCAATGAGCATCCAGTCCCTGGCTCAATCCTTAGGATTTACGCACCCTGCAATTATTCAATTCGTAAACCAGATGAAGAAAAAGCACCTGGTTGAAGCCCGGCCGGGAGAGGATAAACGGGTAAATCTCATTTCCCTGACCCCTTTAGGCCGGGAAACATTTGAATCTATCAGGCCATTGCTGACTGATATCGAAGAAGCTACTTCTGAAGTTATCAATTCTACTGGTCTCGATATGCTGCTTCTGCTGGACAGGATTGAAGAAACCCTTGACCAAAAAAGCATCTATGACAGAATATCCGAAAGAATAAAGGAAAGGGAATTAAAAGAAGTTAGAATTGTCAGCTTCGAAAATAAATATAAAGAAGATTTCAAAAGATTAAACGAGGAATGGCTGAAGAAATATTTTTCAATAGAGCCGGAAGATGAGAAAATATTATCCTCCCCGGAGGACATAATTAAAAACGGCGGAGAGATTTTCTTTGCGTTGTATGAAAATCAGGTGGCGGGAACATGTGCAGCAATAAAATTAGATAAGAAGACATTTGAACTCGCGAAGATGGGGGTCACTGAAAAATATCAGGGAAAACAAATCGGGAAAAAACTTGCCCTAACGGTAATCGGTTTTGCTGTGGCCAGAAATGCAAAACAAATAGTTCTGGAAACCAGTAACAAACTAAGTGCGGCTATGAGTCTATATAAAAAACTGGGGTTTGAGCAGATACCCAATGATCACCCGGAAAAGTATCAGCGCTGCACAATTAAAATGAAACTTGAGGTCTGAGAGAAGCAGCATATGAAATATTTATTTGTTCTTCTTCTGCTGTGTTTAAGTTCTGAGATAATTCTCCCGCAGAATTCGCAGAACATACCCGATTATTTTTATAAAAGACTTGAAGGGAAAATCAACGATACCCTTAATATTCAGATGAATCTTACACGAATGGATTCTGTACTGGACGGCAACTATTACTACAACAATATCGGCGAACCGATATACTTTCAGTACTTCAGCTATATAAGAGATGACGGCAGTATCCATATTGAAGAAGAAGGCGGATACGATGAAGAGTATAATACGATAATAACGGGAATCTTCGACGGGAAATTTACTTCCCCCGGGGAAATTGAGGGCAGCTGGATAAGTCCCGATTCCAGTGAAACCTACAGTTTTACGCTTAAAGAAGCCTATCCCGCCGGAAGTGCAAAATTTGACATTAAACATCTGGATAAGAACTATGGTGAATCAGATTATTCCGACTATGCCGCTTCGAGCGAATTAAGCTATCCGGGAATGATTGACTACCCGGATAAGAACGTACAGCAAAAAATAAATTCTTTCATCACTAATTTTTATGTTAACGGTTCGATGCAGGGGGATAATGGTTATTCGGATATTAATGACAGAATGGAATCTTTCATCGAAGATTACCGGACTGAAATCGAAGCAGACTCAGAAATATTCAAGGATTATAAACCGGTGTATGAAGATAATCAGTTTACCAGCATAGCTTTCAACTCTGATAATATTCTCAGTCTCGAAATAAGTGAGTACATTTATACGGGAGTGGGCCACGGTAATTCATCTTTCTCACTATACAGTTTTAACCTTGAGAATGGTGAGCAAATAACTCTGAATGATATTTTTAAGGGAAACTATAAAGCGGTATTAAATAAAGTGGGAGAGAAAATATTCAGGGAACATTACCAGACAGATTCCACGCAATCGCTTTACGACCAGGGATTTTTTGGATTTGAAAACGGCTTTGCCCTCAATAACAACTTCGATCTGTATAAGGGTGGTATTAAATTCCAGTTCAATCCTTATGAGGCAGGTGCATATGTGCTTGGGGCACCCGAAGTGTTTATACCCTGGTCAGAGATCATGGATATCATCCGCGATGACAGCCCACCCGGAAGGATGCTCAAAAATTCTCAGTCAAGATAAAGATACAAATAGAGACTGAGAGCAAACATTATAATCACAGCGGAGATGAACATTACCAGGAATGAGTTAAAAAATAATTCCATAGTTAAATCCTCCACCCTTAATATGGCTTATTTCTCTAAATTTAGCAAGTAATTCTTATAATCCGGCATTCATCCTGGCAGCAATCAGCCTAAAATCACTTTCGTTTATCTGAAAAAGCCCGAATCGGAATTTAAATCCCCAGGATTTTTTATTCTCGATAAATTCAAGTTCATCTATAATAGGACGAATAAGGGTCTCAGTACAATCAAAATATTCGGCTTTTCTGCGGAAGGGTTTGAATGTGTCGCTCAATGATACCTGAAAAATATTATCGTCCATAACTCTTGCAATTGCGGTAAAGGACTGCAAAGGCTCCCCGTGGGCCAAAGAGGTTTTAGGAGAATAAAATAATATAAAATCATCTTTATGCAGTTTTTCAAGAGGTGCTCTTTTTCCGTGCCCTGCCTGAACTATACCATTCTGCCTTCCTATTTCAACATGATCCTTTGAAACGTATTTATGAAGTATTTCATTTAAATCTCATCAGAATAAATTGATTTCGGAAGTTCTCTCAGGTTATATTGAGATGCCATAACTTCCCCGTAAGCTCCGGTAGTTCTTATAGCGAAAACATCATTTCTTTTGGTTTCGGGCAGCATCAACGATTTTCCGAATGTATCCGATGATTCACAAATGGGGCCAACCACATCGTATTTCTTTTTCTTTCCCTTCGAGGTCAGATTTTCAACTTTATGATAAGCCTGGTAGAGTGCAGGCCTTATCAGATCGGTCATACCGGCATCAAGGATAATAAAATCAGTATTTACACCGTCTTTTACGTAAAGCACCTTTGAGATTAAGCTTCCGCACTGAGCTGCGATCGCCCGGCCGAGCTCGAAATGAAGTTTTTGACCGGGTCTTAAATCAAGGATATCATTGAAAATTGCAAAGAATGATTTGAAATCATTTATCGGGAACTCATCGGGCTGCTCATAATTTACCCCCAGTCCCCCGCCCACATTCAAATGCCCGAATTCCAAATTATGTTTTGCAAACCAATCCTGAATTTCATTTACGTGAAGGCACAAACTTCTAAATACCTCCAGATCCGTAATTTGCGAACCAATATGAAAGTGAAGTCCTATCAGGTTTATATTCTTTAATTTTTTTATGGCATTAGTAATTTTTTCGAGTTCCCAGCGGTTAATACCGAATTTATTTTCCTCCAGTCCCGTTGTTATATAATGATGAGTTTTCGGATCAATATTCGGATTTATTCTTAATGCGATATCTGCTTTTTTATTTCTCTCAGCGGCCAGGTCATTTATTACCTCCATTTCCTGCAGCGACTCACAGTTAAAACAGAAGATATCATTTTCAAGTCCGGTGATTATCTCATCATCCGATTTGCCCACTCCGGCAAAGACAATTCGGTCGTGAGGAAATCCGGTTTCAAGTGATCTTATAATTTCATTGCCGCTCACACAGTCAGACCCGAAACCATACTCGTTAATTATCTTCAGTATTTTATGATTTGCGTTTGCCTTTACTGCGTAATGAACTTCGTAACCGTATTTATCGCTCTCTTTTCTTAAAGACTCCAGGGTCTTCCTCAACAGATCAACATCATAGTAATAGAACGGAGTCTTTATTTCCCTGAACTTATTTACAAGTGTCTGATCAAACATGGTTAATCCGCAAACAGGTTTGTATGCAGCGACTGAAGCACCTCTTTTTTATCGCCGGACTTTATCAATAGCGAAATACTGTGCCTGCTTCCGCCGTATGAAATCATCCTGACAGAAATATGTTTCAGTGCTTCAAATATTTTACTTATATGTCCTTTCTGCTCCACTATCGTATTTCCAACCAGGCACACAATAGTATTATTTTCAAAGACTTCAACTGAGCCGTATATCTTAAGTTCTTCAGTTATTTTATCAAGGTAAGTCGTATCATCGATTGTAAGCGAAACAGAGACCTCCGAAGTTGAAATCATATCAATGGGAGTTTTATACCTCTCAAATACTTCAAAAATCTTTCTCAGAAAACCATAAGCCATGAGCATCCTGCCCGATTTAATTTTTACAGAGGTAATTCCGTCCTTGGCAGCAATGGCCTTTATACCTTCGCCCGAAGTTTCTGATGAAATCAGTGTTCCTTCATCTTCCGGCTGCATTGTATTTTTTAATCTCACAGGTATTCCCTTCTGCTGAGCAGGAAGAATACTTGAGGGATGGAGTATCTTTGCTCCGAAATAGGCCAGTTCTGCTGCTTCATCAAAAGTAAGGCTGTATACTGGTTTCGTATTGGGGACAATGCGAGGATCATTATTGTGCATACCGCTTATGTCCGTCCATATCTGTATTTCGTCTGCGTCTGCAGCCGCACCAATCAGGGAAGCCGAATAATCGCTTCCTCCTCTCTTTAGATTGTCAACCTCTCCGTACAGATTACGGCATATATAACCCTGGGTTATGAAAAGATTATCCTGAGGATATTTAGATAACTCCCTCTCAAGGTTTTCCTTTATATAGAAATTATCAGGCTCCTGGTTAGTATCGATCCTCATAAAATTTAAAGCGGGAAGCAGGACTGACTTTATTTCATTTTCCTCAAGGTAAAACTGAAACAAAGCAGTTGATATCAGTTCTCCCTGTGCAAGTACGGCACGTTCCTCGAATCGGGTAAAGATATCTTGTGTGAAAGAACGGATATATTCAAAGTGAGACGATATTAATTCCCCCGCATTATCCAGATATTCTTTCGAAGAGAAAAGTTCTCTGATAACACCGTTATACACATCCCGGAGATCATTTATACACTGCACAGCTTTATCATTTTCTTTAGCGTAGAGATAATCTGTAATCTCCACAAGTTTATTAGTGGTTCCTGCCATAGCCGAAAGAACAATAATTTGTTTATCATTTCCTGAAATGAGAGCAGCAACCTCTTTCATACGCTGCGCTGAACCTACAGATGTACCTCCGAACTTAAGTACTTTCATCTTTCTTCGCTCTGTTAAATAATTTGGGAATCGTCGCCCGAATATAAGAATTAAAAATAAAAATGCAGATGAAATTATTTACTTAATGTGATTGATTAAATTATAATAAAGTATAAGTTTTACATTATTTATTTGCGGACAATATGAACAAACAAAATATCGAAACAGTTAAAAAACTCTACGATGCTTTCGGGACGCAAAGTTTTGACTGTTTAATACATATTTAAAAGACTATTTTAATTCGCGTTTTTGTTTAATTCTGTAATGTTGAATGATTAAATACTTCTTCATACTTATCATAAGCTTATCTGTTTTTTCAAACTTAGTACCCGCACAAAGCTGTGAAAACGGAGCCTTTGGAGCACCCGTATTAAAGCTTACAAAGATTGCAGGAAGCACCGGGATTATTGCAGGCGGAAGAGCCGGCTGGATAATAAACAAAAGATTTGTGCTTGGTGCAGGATATTATATTCTGGCAAATGATGTCAGCTCAGACTATCTGGTGCAGCCCGATAATCAGAACCTGCTGATCGATTTTAATTACGGTGGACTGGAATTCGAATACCTGATCCTTTATGAAAGCACTTATAATTTTAGCATAAGCATGCTTTTCGGAAGCGGGGGACTAAATTTTTACCTGAAGGATAAAAACACAAAGTTCTCTAATCGTAATCTACTGGTATGGGAACCTCAGCTCAGTTTTGAACTAAAGATTAATGACTGGCTTCATGCAGATGCAGGGATAAGCTACAGAATGATATCGTCATACCTTGACGTTTACGATGTCACGCGGGAAGATTTACAGGGAATAACAGGTACATTAACTTTTAAGCTGGGCGAATATTGAGACCAACACAAACCAGACAATATAAAAGAAGAATATTCTTAATTGGTAATTTTCTGCTCATCATTCAGATGCTTTTTCCAGCTATAAGCTTTGGGCAGAATTCAGACACCCTTTCTGACAGTACATCGACTACCCCTTCCCTATATCTTTCTGCCGAAAAATTTACCTATGCCGGCGAAAGAAGATATACACTTGACGGCCTGCTTCCCAATGCCGAGACAAATATAAGGCCTGAAAGCGCGGCAATCCTTGGGGGAATATATCTGGGCACATTAACATGGCTTCACTTTCACCAGGCAAATGCATGGTGGAGTAAAGACAGGGGAAGCTTTCATTTTGAAGAGGACTGGGTATATGCACTTCAGGTTGATAAGGCAGGACATTTTTACGGGGGATATCTGATTTCTTATTTACTTAGTGAAGGTTTGATCGCCTCAGGATTTTCCTGGGATGATGGGACGATTTGGGGAACCGCATTGGGAATAGCATACCAGACTTATGTTGAAACAGAAGACGGCTTTGCTAAAAACTGGGGATTCAGTCCCTCTGACTGGTACGCAGATGCAGCCGGCTCGCTATTTTTTCTTGCTCAGCACTATGTGCCTGCTCTTCAGAACATTACCCCCAAATGGCAGTACATTCCTTCTGAATGGACCGGGAAACCAACCCTCAGCAGCAGACCAAGAACTTTCATAGATGATTACAACAGCTCAACATTCTGGTGGTCCGTAAATGTGTATAATATCCTTCCTGAAAATATGAAAAAGTACTGGGTTCCATGGCTGGATATTTCTTTCGGTTACGGTGCCGATGCAATAGATGCAGCTCCAACCACAAACGGACCCCCCGATCAGCTTGCAACCCGCAGATATATGATAGGGCTGGATTACAATCTTGTAAAGCTTCTGCCCGAAGGCGGCTGGTTCTGGAACTGGTTCCGTCAGTCACTCAATTACATCAAATTCCCCTCCCCCGCCATAGAATTCAAGAATAACGTTACCAGGTTCTACCTGATGTATCCATTCAGAATTTCAGTCGGCAGTCTCAGTTTCTAAAATCTTCAGACAGTGAAGCAGATATGAAGGAGCAGGGACTTACGGAGACGCAGATCAGATGCTCATTAAGCTGTGAATTAGTTAGCAGCGACGGTCCTATCCATAGCCCAGTCCCTCATCGCTTCAATATTCTCGGCCATTATAACTGAGAGGGGTTTTGTCTTTTTAATTTCATCTAGCAGTATTTCGGTAGTAAGCTGTTTATACCCCCCTATAACTGAATAAAAACCTGATACAATTACCTGTTCAATTTCCGATCCGGAAAAACCTTCACAGGCGATTGATATTTTATTCAGATCAAAGTTTTCAGGATTTAATTCTCTTTTCTTCAGATGGATAATTAAGATTTCTTTTCTTATGTCATCGGACGGTAAGTCGACAAAAAATATTTCATCCATCCTCCCCTTTCTCATCAATTCCGGCGGAAGGTTCTGGATATCATTAGCCGTGGCAACAAGAAAGACATGTGTCTTCCTTTCAGCCATCCAGGTCAATATAGTACCGAGCACCCTTTTGGAAGTACCGCTGTCATTAGTTTCGGAAGCAAGTCCTTTTTCAATTTCATCTATCCACAAAACGCAGGGAGCCATCATATCTGCCATTTTTAAAGCTTCACGAGTTTTCCGTTCTGTTTCTCCATAATACTTATTATAAAGCGTTCCGAAATCAAGCCGCAGCAGGGGGATTCCCCAGGTTCCTGCAACTGCTTTCGCAGCCAGACTCTTTCCGCTTCCCTGAACACCCAGCAGAAGAATGCCTTTGGGTGTATCGATCCCTTTACCTTTGCTGTCGCCTATAAACACTTTTTTTCTTTTATCAAGCCATTCTTTTAAATTCTTTAATCCCCCTACATCGGAAAATGTTGATGAGTCATGTTCATAATAAAGAACATTATCCTTATTCAGCAGAAAATACTTTGCTTTTGCTATTTCAGGAATGTCATCTTTTGTAATCGCATTGTCACGCAAAGCATTAAAGAAAATTCTCCTGATCTCCGAAAAAGAGAGTCCGTGAAGATTTTTTATGAATAGATCCAGTACAGCATCATCAATACGAATTTCACGAACAGAGTTTTCCGTCTTCCATTTTTCAACCAGCTCCATCAGGTAGGCTTTTATATCATTATCCGACGGAAATGATAATTCAAAATTTGCAGATAAATGTTTTATCTCCTCCGGCAGTTCGATCTGAGTTGAAATGAAAAATATGGTATGATTCAATCTCTCGGAATTCAGAGCTATTTCTTTAATAAGTCTGACATTCCGATCATTTTTTAAATAAGGATGATAGTCTAATAGAATAAAAATGGCAGAGCTGTAGCTTTCAAAAATGGTATTTAGTACTTCAGTCGGCTCCAGTAAATTTGATCCGCTGATATTGCCCTTCCTGTCAAGCAAAGAAAATCCCCGAATCAGGTTCCAGCCGTAAACAGGTTTTCTTACTGAAGAAGCGAGACTAATAATTAACAGAACCGCTTGTTTTTCATCCCTGGTTTCAATTGTTATTAATGGTACGCGGGATTTAACCAGATGAAACAGATCTAAAAGATTATCCATTCTATTACCGAAAGATTTGCTACTTCCTTTTAACAGTAAACTTAAGGCAAATAGCTTAATCCGTCAATTGCGGGGAAGATATTATTTTAGGGCAGCCGCTTAATGCTAACCATTTCTAAGTCACTACAGCCCGGACTAATTTCTTTTCGGATAGGTATAATTAATCATCCAGTGTACACCAAATTTATCGGTAAGCGCACCAAAATACGCCCCCCAGAAAGCATCCGCGTATAGGCATTACAACTTTACCGCCTTCGGATAACCCATTAAATAATTTATCTGCCTCTTCCTTACTTTCAGCTTCAAGTGAAAGATGGACATTATTTCCAAAGACGACATTAAAGCCCTGAGATTTCAAGGCATCGGTAGTCCCATCAGACCATGTTTCCTTCGCCAACAGGGAGAGCAACATGCATAATTTTGTTAGCATCTTCAGTACTCATTTTATCGGCCTCGGGAGTATCTGTAAACCTAAATATTCCTCCTGCAAAATCACCGCCAAATACGGATTTATAAAAACTAAAAGCTTCTTCAGTGTTTCCCGGAAATTTAAATAAGGGTTTAATTTTGCCATAATTGAAATCCTTTCTTATAAATAATTACATAATATTTTCGTTAAAAAACTATTTTTATAATCACGTGCCTGTCTCACCTTAAGTTTTTTCATAATGAAGAGCTATAGCACCGGAACAGAGTTTTTGAACCTAGAAGTTGAAGATTATTGACCTCCTCAATCTCTTCAAATAAGCGAGGACCTTTGCCTGCAATGATAGGATGAACCACAAACCAGAATTCGTCAATTAGATTATGCTTCAGTAACTGTCCGGCAATACTTATGCTGCCAGCGGAAATGCTTTTCCCGTTTTCTTTTTTTAATTCAAGAACTGTTGAGAGAAGATCTTTCTCAGCAAGAACCGAATTCTGCCAATCAACACTTTTAAGGGTATTTGAAAAAATTATTTTCCTCATTGCATTAAATTTATCAGCAAATCTTTTTATGATCTCAGTACATTCGGGATCTTTGTGTGCTTCCGGCCAGTAGCTCGCCATCAACTGGTAGGTTTTTCTTCCCATCAAACTTACGTCGACCTCATCCAGCAATCCCGTGAAAAAGTCGTGCAGTTCGTCATCGGCAATTCCTGCTGTATGATCAGCTGACCCATCAAGAGTAGTATTAATAGAAAAGATAACTTTTCTCATATTTCTGGTCCGGAATCGTCGAGTGCGAAAGAGCCGGTTTTTAATTCAACTGCCGGCACGTATGTATTAACAACACCGGTTTCGATGCTTTACTCTGCTTAAGAGTCCAATTCTCTGCTAGGTACCCTCGCCAAATAATCTTTACCCCTTCCCGACGGTTACAGGAAAAACCCAGAGATTATATTCGTCGGCAAGATCATTTTTTAGGGTGTCTGCTATAACAACTGCTGCCGTGAACCTGGATTTCCGGACCTTCCTTATCTTTCAATTTCTTAATTCCTTTAATACGTCGGTTTTTATAAGCTGCGAATTATCCCAGTCAGCTTTCTGAGGTTGATAAAACCATATATTTTCCCATTTAAGTGACCGGCTGCTGGATCATTTCTTATCCGAATGCCAGTGGGCAGCAAAGATCTGATAAGTCCTTTCTGCCACGCAGCAGGTCAAATGGTTTCGACATAAATTCGTCCATTGTCTTTCCCATCATATCATCCCAGTAATGAAACGACCAGCCTCCGTATTTAAATCCGCCGTCAGTATCTTCTTCAGGTCCCCGGAGCCTGCATAACACCGTCGAGAGTGACAAAAGAGTTGACTACAATTTTTCTCATTCTGATTTCACCTTCTTTTATTCGTTATAGGCTTTTTCGAGAGTCGAGATATCAAGTTTTTTCATTTTAAGAACATGCTCCATAACTTTCTGACTTTTTTTACCGTCGCTTAAAAGCCTCGGAAGGGCAGAAGGAACTACCTGCCAGGATACTCCGTATTTATCTTTAAGCCAGCCGCACATTTGTGCTTTAGGATCTCCGCCTTCAGAAAGCTTATCCCAGTAATGATCAAGCTCTTTCTGATCATCACAATTAATAACAAATGATACCGCTTCATTGAATTGAAAATTGTGTTCACCCGCTCCGTCCATCACGGCAAATTTGCTCCCCTCAAGTTTAAAATCAGCAAACATTAAGGCCTCAGGATTTTCCGGAGAAAGTTCAGCTCCATACTTAAATACACTATCTACCTTTGCATTCTTAAAGACAGAGGTATAGAAATTCATGACTTCATTTGCCTTTCCAAATTTTTCTCCGGTAAATAATAATGACGGGACTATGTTCTGTTCGAAATCATTTTCCATCAGCATAAGCTGCCAGGAAACACCAAATTTGTCTTCAACCCAGCCGTATTTTTTACTCCAGTCATATTTGTTCAGATCCATTAAAACCTTTCCGCCATCAGAGAGATTCTCCCATAGATCATTAATCTCTTGTTCACTCTTTGAATGAACGAAAAATGAAACAGACGGATTTATTTTAAATACCGGTCCTCCGTTTATAGCCGTAAAACTATAACCATCGATTTCAAAGGATGCCGTCATCACTGAACCAGGCGGCATACCTGAGGCTGCCGCACTTGCATCATTATATTTAGTGGTGCCTCCCATCTTTGAATTATTAAAAACTGTTGTATAAAATTTAGCGGCTTCTTCCGCCTGTTTATCAAACCACAAAAAAGGACTGATCTTTTGCATTTCTTCACCTTATATTCGATTAACTCCTTTTAAATGATTCATTCTTCAATAACTGAAATAAAATTACCTGCAGGATCCTTGAACCAGGCAATTGCAGGTCCCATCCCCCGCATTATACCTTTCTTATCGGTCTTAAGGTTTTCGTCATTAAAAATTTCGAACTTCACCCCTTTTGATGTCAGTTCATCAACAGTTTTCTCTACATCCGGAACCATAAAATTCAGAACTGTAAAAGTTGCGGGCTGATGATTCGGTTTCTCATAAACCATTACACTCTCACTGCCTTTTATATGAAGGTTGATCAATCCTTTCATTTCCGGCACATCCGTAACTTTAAGTCCGAGTTTGTTTGAATAAAAATCTTTCGCTTTCCCCGAATCGTTAACCGAAAAACTACTGAACGCTTTGCTGTAATTAACCATGGTTTTATCCTCTCATAATATTTTATAAATAATCCTAACCTGTTTACTTATTCACCGAATTATTCCCGGGGACATAAACCAGCCCTCAGGAATTATAGGAATATATTCCTTTATCATCCTGTGAATTATTTTTCTTCCTGTCTTAACTTTAAGCTCACTGCAAAGGTAAAGTCCACAGATAAAACATAAAAGGTGCAATTACGTCATTTTGAAGGGGCAAATGCGACTACGAGTAAATCTGCCCGGAAATCATCTTTTTGGGGATCCGCTGGTTGTTCTATCTCATAGCAGATGTAATTATGCCGACTTTAGGGGTTGATTGCGACAGACCTGTTATCTATATTCGATCTTAATTAACCAGAGCTTTGTAATACCCCTAATCATAAATGCCTTATGAAACACATATCCATATTAATTCCTATTGGTCATTCCAGTATGGTCAATATTGAAGGAACCTATCAGATATTTTCTGAAGTTAATGGCTTGCTTAAAGAAATGGATCGGGAGCCGATATTTGATATCCATCTGGCGGGTATATCCAGGGAAATCCGTCAGACGACAGGTTTATTCACAGTAAATCCCGACGTTCTGATTGAAAATGTAGACAAGACAGACTTCATAATTGTACCGGCACTTTTCGGTGATCAAAAGAAAGCACTCGAAAAGAATAAAGAATTTATCCCATGGATCATAGAACAGTATAATAATGGTGCTGAGATAGCAAGTTTTTGTATAGGTTCATTTTTCCTTGCAGCTACGGGACTACTTGATGGGAAACGCTGTACAACTCACTGGAGGTTCGCTAACGAATTCAGGAAAATGTACCCGGAAGCAAATCTGCTTGATGATAAAATAATGACAGAAGATACGGGTATCTATACGAGCGGAGGAGCATATTCTTACTTAAATTTGCTGCTGTACCTTATAGAAAAATTTGCGGGAAGGGAAGTGGCCGTTTTAATTTCAAAATCGTTTATGATAGATATCGACCGCGACAGTCAATCTCCTTTTATAATGTTCATTGGTCAGAAAGAACATGAGGACGAACAGATAAAGAGGGCTCAGCAATTTATTGAAAGCAATTACCAGGATAAGATTACTGTTGAGCAGCTAGCCTCAATGCTTGCCCTCAGCAGAAGGAACCTTGAACGAAGATTCAAGAAGGCAACTGCTAATACGGTTGTTGAATATATCCAGAGAGTAAAGATTGAAGCTGCAAAAATGAGTCTGGAAACTTCAATGGAAAACATCAGCGAAATTATGTACAAAGTAGGCTATACAGATACAAAGGCATTCCGCACAACTTTTAAAAAAATAACAGGATTATCTCCAATCCAGTACAGGAATAAATATAACAGGGAGCTTGCTGCATAGCAGCTAAATTTTAATGGGAACAAAAGAAGCATATAATCTCTGGTCGGAACAGTATGATACGAATACTAATAAAACCAGAGATCTCGAAGCTACGGCTTTAAGAAAGACACTTGAGAGATTTAATTTCGATCGCTGCCTCGAAATAGGATGCGGTACCGGGAAAAATACAGAATGGCTATTGCATAAAGCATCACATATTACCGCTGTCGACTTTTCAGAAGAGATGATCGCTAAAGCTAAATCGAAAATTAACTCAAACAACGTCGTATTTATTCAGGCTGATATCAGAGATAAATGGAACTTTACGAGTGAACAATATGACCTGGTGAGTTTTAGTCTTGTGCTCGAACATATTGAAAACCTTGATCATATTTTCAGAGAAGCATCCCGGGCTCTTTTACCCGGGGGGTTCGTATACCTCGGAGAACTCCATCCATATAAGCAGTATGCCGGTACGAAAGCAAGATTTGAAACGGAAGAAGGACTGCAGATACTGGAATGTTTTAATCATAATATCTCTGATTTTATTAATGCAGCCAACAAATCGGGACTGGAAATAACTCACCTTGATGAATTTTTTGATGGGGACGGAACATCTATCCCAAGGATCCTTGTAATGATTTTCAAAAAATCCTGATCCTCTTTCCCCGAAGGTTCGCCTTTTACACAAATATTATAACCCATTAGTTTATATTTGCACCTCATTCAGTAAATTTTCGATATATGGCTGATAACATTTCCCCGGTTATTTTAACTGCTCTCGAGCTTGAAGTTCATTTCGGTGAGCAGATCATTTTAGATAAAGCTTCTCTAAGCGTACATGAAGGAGACAGGATTGGGCTGGTTGGGCGAAACGGCGCCGGGAAATCTACTTTTCTGAAAATCATATCCGGTTTAATGCTTCCGGATTCGGGCGAGGTAGCAAGGAAGAAGGGGCTGGTGACGGGTTTTCTTTCCCAGGAGTTCACACTGGATGAAACAAAAAATGTATATGAGAATATTTTAGACGGTGCAGAAAAAGAGCTGGAACTGTTAAAGAAGTATGAGAAGACGCCCTTCGATGCTCCCGAAAAACATCAGCTTGAGCAGACTATTCTCCGAATGGATTCGTGGAACCTTGAGAAAAGAATTAAGGTCCTTGCAAAATCTCTGGATGCTCCTGATACCGAAAGGGAAATTGCTAATCTGTCGGGTGGTGAAAAAAGACGAACCGCCCTCTGCCGCGCTTTGATATCAAATCCTGATCTTTTGATCCTCGACGAGCCTACAAATCATCTTGACACAAATTCAATTGAATGGCTCGAAAATTTTCTTGCCGGTTATGAAGGCACATGTATTTTCGTTACACATGACAGATATTTCCTTGACAGGATAGCAAACAGGATAGTAGAACTTTCCTCCGGAGTTTTTTATTCACATCCCGGGAACTATACCGACTACCTTGTCAACAAAACTGAGAGACAGGCAGTAAAAGAAGTTGAGGAACGCAAGCGTCAGCAGTTTCTGAAGCGAGAGCTGGAATGGGTAAGACGCGGACCGAGGGCAAGAAGGACCAAAGCGAAAAGCAGACTCGATAACTTCTATGAACTGTCCTCTCAATCCACTGCTGAAATAGATCTTGACGTTGACCTGATCATACCACCGGCAGACCGACTTGGTAAAAAGGTTGTTGAGATCAGAAACCTGGCGGTAAAACCGGGCGAAAATATTCTGTTCGAAGGGTTCAATTTTAATTTTGAGGCTGGAAAAAATATAGGTGTGGTGGGACCAAACGGCTCGGGCAAAACCACACTGTTAAAAACTATTCTTGGTGAAATACCGCCTGCAAAAGGTATAATTGAGATCGGGGAGACGACAATATTTAATTACGTCGATCAGTCACGACTGCTTCTAAACGATGAAGATACCGTCATCCAGGCAATCGGTGAAGGAAGCGAAACAGTCAGATTCGGGAAGCAGCAGATCAGTGTATGGACCTACCTGAGAAGATTTCTTTTTACCGACGACAGAATAAACACAAATGTAGGCAAACTTTCAGGCGGAGAAAAAAGCAGGCTGACGCTGGCAAAAATATTATGCAGCGGAGGCAATTTCCTGATGCTGGATGAGCCTACCAACGATCTTGATCTTCCCACACTGAGAATACTTGAAGAAGCGCTGATCTCTTTTGAAGGCGTCGTTGTTGTCGTTAGTCATGACCGGTACTTCCTTAATCGTGTCTGCAGCGGAATAATCGCATTTGAAGGCGACAGGGAGATCTATTACAGCGAGGGGGACTATGATTATTATCTCGAAAAGAAGAAAAAACGGCTGAAAGAGAGTGAAGATCTACAGTCGGATGAAAAAAAGGAAACCACTACCGCAGCGCCAAGGAAAAAATCCAAACCCACAAAGCTTAGTTATAAAGATGCTCTGGAACTTGAGCAGATTGAAGAAAAAATCATCGATGCTGAATCGGAAGTAGAAAAAATTGAAAAGATATTCACATCGCCCGATTTTTATTCTAAATATGCAGAGCAGACGAACGAGCTCAACGAAAAGCTCGAAGCGGCAAAGGAAAAAGTTAAGAAGTTATATGAAAGGTGGGATGAGCTGGAGAGGTTAAAAAACAGTTTGTCAAAATAATATTTACAGGGGGTGTTCTAAAAGTCTGATATTGTCAACCTGAACTGGTTTCAGGTTCTAATTCTGATTCGAAATCGAATAATTAGATTCCGAAATAAATTCGGAATGACACTTATGAAACAGCCTCATAATGCTATTCCTCCCATTTCTTTTTTTTACTGCCGCTATAACTATCTATTTGAAGCAGCACTCCCTCCAGTTTTCCATTATCCAGGTGGATTCTGCGGGAAGTTTTAAGTCCTATATACTTTCTCAACTCAGGGTTTCCGGTATAAATGAAGGCTGTCGTTCCGGTACAATTTGTTTTCAGAAAATCACCCAGTTCTTTATAGAGGAGCTGCACTTCCTCCTTTTCACCCAGCCTTATCCCATAAGGAGGATTAGTAACCAATACCCCGTTCTCAAAGCTCTCCCTTTCCTGAAATTGTCTCTTCTTTAATTCAACCGAACCGGTGTAGGGAATATGAGATAAATTTTCTCTTGCCACGTCAATTGCTTTCTGCGACTTATCACTTCCGCTTATGATATTTTTTGACAGGGGGCGGATTTGGCTGTCGTACTCATCTTTGATTTTCTTCCATTCTTCGGGATCAAATTCAGGCAGATTGAAAAATCCAAATTTCTTTCGAAGCTTCTGGGCCGGTATTCTGCAGTAATGCATCAATGCCTCGCACAAAATCGTTCCCGAGCCGCACATAGGATCCCAGAGAGGAACTTCACCGTCCCATTTACTGATACGAATTATAGCGGCGGCAAGTGTTTCCTGCATAGGAGCTTCACCGGCAAGCAGTCTGTATCCTCTTTTATGCAGCGAATCTCCGGAAGTATCAAGACTGATAACTGCTGTATCTTTATCGATATGAAGATTAAAGCGGACATCAGGATTTACAACTTCAACATCGGGACGTTTGCCGTATTTATCCCTGAAATAATCTGCTATTCCATCCTTCAGACACTGAGAAGCATAAAGCGAATTTGTTATCCTGCTTTTCGACACCGAAGCGCTGATTGCGAATGTTTTTTTGACTGAAAGGAAATCCTCCCAGTTAATCTTCTTAGCCTTCTGGATCAGTACATTCGTTGTATGACAGGGAAAGGACACTAATGGAGCAAGAACCCTCGAAAGCAGTCGTGATGTGTAATTTATCCTATAGATATTCTCAATATCAGCATTAAAATAGACGCCTTTATAGGCCGGTTTAATATCAAATGCACCAAGTTCAGCCAGTTCCTCGGCACAAAGGTCCTCCATTTTGCCGGTTGCCTGTGCGAAATAGCCCTGTTTATGATAGTCATACATAAGCTTACAAAATTCAGTCGGTTATTAGTAAAGAATAAATAGCTGTATCCAGGAATTTGCCGTTGAAATAAAAATTCTCTTTATAATAGGCTTCCCTCTTAAATTTATTTCTTTCAAGCAGCCTGATTGATGCGGCATTATCGGGATTAACATTTGCCTCGATTGAGTGGAGTTTCATAGCATTAAATCCATAATCAATTACCTCTTTAATCGATTCCTGCATTATACCTTTTCCCCAGTAATCGGGAAGCAGATTATAACCGACTTCAGCCCTGTAATGTTCTTTCTGGATATTCCACAGGCAAATCGTTCCTATCAACCGGGGTTCATCTTTCAGTGCAATACCCCAGGTAACGGCTTCTGTATTTTTTTCCAGCTCAGCTATTCGTGTAAGAAACTCATACGCATCCTCCAGTGATTGTGCGGGGGATTTATCTATATAGCGCATCACTCTGTTCATCCGAACGCAGAACAAATATTTCGTTTACATCTTCATTATTGATCTGCCGAAGAAGCAGTCTTTCTGTTTTTATAATTGGAAAGGGAGTAAAATTTAATTCAAGCATTTTTACTTATCGGCCAATTTTTTAATATCGTTTACTTCAAGAATTTTTTTATTATAACCTTTTATAACAGAATTGATCATTGCCAGTCCTATTTCTCTCAGGCTGCAGACATATCCCGGAAAAAATAATTTCACGAAAGGAATCAGCGGAGCAAAGAGTTTATACATTGTTAAT
>CAVRHV010000016.1:0-185103 GCA_963721075.1 uncultured Ignavibacteria bacterium
GTTGACTGCCCATTTAAAACGTAAAAAGTGTGAGAATGATCCATTTTCAAACTTTTTTGTGCACCCTACCGGGCTCGAATCCCGCCATTGGCGGGACTGATTAAGAGTAAGTTTCACGCTTCTGTAAGTTGTTGTTCAAACACTTAGAAATAACTGACGTAGTGTTTGACGTAGTAAATTACAATCTGGTTATAACAAACCCCTACCAACTTCTTGATAGGGGTTTGAATAATGTGAAAAATATTTTTCTTTTTACTTCAATAGAATCATTTTCTTGGTCGCGATATAAGCACCTGCTTGTAGACGATACAGATACATTCCACTTGCTAATCCTGTTGCATCAAATTCAACTTGATGATAACCGGCATGCTTATAACCTTCAATGAGATTTGCAACATCTTCTCCAAGAGAGTTGAAAAGAAATAATTTGACTTCACTGGCTTCAGGTAGACCAAATATTATTGAAGTACTTGGATTAAAGGGATTCGGATAGTTTTGATATACCACAAAATCAGTAGGAATTTTATTTAATAATTCATCATCAATCCCAGTAACTGTCACACCCTCACCCATATTGATAACAGAGTCTGGACTTCCAACTGCATTATGAATTATTTGAATTATCCCATTATATTGGATTTCTGCGAGCGGTGTAAATGTAATTTCAACATCCTGATGATTTCCGGGAAGAATAGTTGAATCTGTGATACTTACAGTAAATGCTGGCTCGTTGCTTGAAATATCAGTTATAACCAGATCTGTATTACCAGTATTCGTTATGATAAATGTCATTGTTGAAGAAGAATCAATAGCAACCGTATCAAAATCTAGAATTGTTGGATTAATACTCATTGTAGTGGGAGGACAACATCGTGGAGATTCTAAAGCTCCAATATCCGGCATTGAACCAGGTGGATTAGGTCTTGGATTACCTTCACCATCAAATGGAGGAGCATAATACCAGATACCACCAATTTCTATTGAATCAATTCCCGCTCCAATACAAAGGCTTGAGTCAGCTAAATTATATGCTGGATCTGTAAAAAATGGATCGACATTAATATTATTACTTCCTGATCCAGTCCAACCACCCTCTATATCGGAATAGTATGCAAATACATCTATACTATTTGAGGGGTAAATTTCTGATCCGTTATTCCACAATATTGAGTTAATAATTATTGGATTGGTAGACGGATCTTCAAAATATAAAGCCCCCCCTTCCTGAATTGCGGTGTTATTTGTTATTGTATTATTAATTATTATTGGTTTACTATTAGCCCAAGTATGCAATGCACCGCCTTTATCTGCAGAATTGTTCGTTATTACATTATTATAAATATCCGGACTTGACCACTTCATTCCAATAGCACCGCCAGTGCAAATTCCATTTGTATAATAATTCCCGGAGATATAGTTGTTCTTCACAACAGCCCAATTAGCATCATTGTTTAGATCAAAATATATCCCAGCACCACTGCATTCTGAAGCTCCAGCAATGAAATTATTTGTAATTGTATCTGAATCAATTATTGTATTTGCCCAGCTACAACTTATACCTCCGGCAATTCCACCGCTGTTTATAGAAATCGAGCTATTAAGATCAATATTATTATTTAATATTATTGTTGTTCCCCCATTTAATCTTATACCGCCGCCTACACTATAACCGTAAATAGATTTACAGTGGTTTGATAAAATCTTATTATTAACAACTAAAGCATCTGTATATAAGGCAACTCCGCCACCCTGAGCCCAACTCATTTGCCAATTGGAGGCACTACCAGTAGTTAAGATGCTATTGTCTTGAATTATATTTTTTTTAATAATTGTATATGCTCCCGGGATAGGTGGGCCACAAAAAATGCCACCGCCCATTGTTTGTGCATCTGGTAATCCAATTTCTAGTGAATTATATTTAATTCTATTGTATTTAATCGTTGCACCGGAATTGAAGCACAATATTCCACCACCAATTCGTATTGATACACCTAAAATTCCAGGAGGAAAATAAGTCCCAGTACCACCCGTAATAGTAAATCCGCAAAGGATAGATGTTGTATCTTCACCTGAAATAAAATAAACTACCGACCCGCTATCAAGATGGTTGGGCTGGCTGCCGTCTATAATCGAGTTGTTGATATGGTTTGTATCTCCATTCACAATAAAATTACTGGCTACTGTAATTGCTTTGCCTTTGAAGTTAATATTCTCTAAGTATGTTCCATCTGCTACAAGAACAACATCGCCATCGTTAGCTGCATCTATTCCGGCTTGGATAGTTTGGTATTGTCCAGGCACGCGAATTGTATCCTGGGGGTAGGTTAGATTAATTGCGAATATCAATAGAATAAAAAGTAAGAATAAGTTTTTCATAAACCTCTCCGAATAAGTTTGATACTATTTCAGCAACATCATCTTTTTATCGAGTACCAATCCATTTACCTCCAAACGATAGATGTAAATTCCGCTGGCAAAATTGTTGGCATTCCATACATATTTGTAGCTGCCTGCTGAAAGGTTATCAGAAACTAAAGTAGCAACTTCCTGACCCAGAACGTTATAAATTTTCAAACTAACAAAGCCTTCGGTTGGTAATTCAAGCTGAATCATTGTTTGAGGGTTGAACGGATTTGGATAGTTATCAATTTTTATATTGGTGGATGTTGCTGTTGATGATACAAATTCTTCATCCTCAAAACTGGTCTTGCCAAGGAAGTTATACCAATTAATTGCATCCGGACCTCCGTAAGCTCCCATGTCATTCATTACTAAACCTTGTGCGGGAAATAGTGCATATCCTGAATAAAAAGGATCCTCTGGATCATTATAAATTACATCTGGATTACCGGCATCAATGCAGGGAGAATTATGGTTTAACAGAGAGAGATTTGAAATCATTTTTGGATTAACATTCATATTTCCTGTACCAGCCCAGTCTCCTTCGATATCCGAGTAGCTCACATCCACAGTTCCACTTTCAACTAAAATTTCAGGCCCATCGGGTGCTGAATTATGCCACAATATAGAATTCATGATTATCAAATTTGATCCATATGAATTAATTGCACCACCCTGAACAGTTGCTTTATTTTTACTGACGGTACTATTAATTAATTTTGCGTTACAGAAGTGTAAGCCTGTCCAAAGCCCTCCACCGATGGTCCCTTTGTTTTTTTCGATCAGGTTGTTCTCCAGGGTCGGACTTCCATCCCAAATGGCAACACCGCCTCCAAAGCAGTTTCCATTTCCGCTGAAAAAATTATGAGAAACAATATTGTTTTTAAAAAACAGTTCCTCCGGAGGATAATCCAGTACAACTCCAGCACCAAAACCACTGTCAACAGCACAAATTTCATTAAACATAAAAATATTATTACTTATAACACCTTTGCTGCCTATAATCGTCAGACCACCAGCATGACTGCCAATCCCCGTAAAACCAGTTTCCGATTGCAATGCTTTATTATGCGAAATTTCATTTCCACTAACTAAAACTTCATATATCAAAGGAGGCTGCCATGATGACAAAGCAATCCCACCTCCGTTACTATACGATCCATATGAAAATGCCTTGTTATTAGTAATTGTATTATTGATAACTCTTCCAGCACTGTTAAAAGTCACAGCGCCTCCGGTTGCCATAACCTGTCCGGTGATTTCATTATTTTCAAATTGATTGTTTTCCAAAATAGAGGTTGTAGGAATAAATGGTGGACCATTACTAAATCCACCGCCCATTGCCCATTCAGTATTTTCGATTGTATTATAAACAATTCTATTATGAATGATTTTTGCTCCTGATGCCAAACAGATAATTCCACCACCCTGACGCATTGTTGGGTAACCAGGAAATACTTGAACAGTTCCTGTTCCACCTGTGATAGTAAAGCCACACAAGACTGAATTAGTATCCTCACCAGACATAAAATAAACCACAGATCCAAAATCCGGATCAGAAGGTTGGCTACCATTGATGATCGTTTCCCTAATGTGTTTCTTTTTCCCGTCAACGTAAAAATGGCTCGCAACCGTAATTGCCTTTCCCATAAAATTGATATTCTCATAGTAGGTACCTTCCGCTACCAGGATTACATCACCTGGCACAGCTGCAATAATACCGTCCTGGATTGTTGGCTGATCACCGGGGACATGAATGATTTGTGCAATAATGGGAAGTGAAGTAAACAATAATAGAAATGTTAGAACCAGAAAATTTTTCATGATGAGTCCTCCATTTTTAGTTGATAATTACAATTGAATTTAAAATTGGAGTTATAAGCTATCAATCCCATCATGATGGGATATTGATGCTAAGAATTTGAGGAAGTTAAGTGAATTAGTAAAAGTGTATAAGTTCTAAATCTCACCATGGAGAGATTTACGAATAACATCTGCTTTGCAATGTACGTGCAGTTTTTTATAAATATGTTTTATGTGAGTGCGGACTGTTTCAATGGTTATGTTTTGTTTATCGGCTATCATTTTATAGCTCAACCCATCAACTAAGTCAAGAACAATCTCTTTTTCTTTTTCCGTAAGCGGTGAGGGTTCTTTTTCTTCTTTGCTTTCCCGGAAATATTCTATTACTCTTCTGGCAATCTGCGGAGACATTGGTGCCCCACCTTCAGATAATTCTTCTATGAATTTTTTTATCTCCGACAAAGGCGTTGTTTTAAGTAGGTAGCCCGTGGCACCGGCACAGAGTGATTGAAATATTTTATGGGGATCATTATGAACTGTTAACATTAGTATATCAATCTCGGGATATTTTTCTTTTATCAGCTTAATACCACTGATTCCTGACATTCCAGGCAAACCAATGTCCATCAATATTACGTTTGGCAATATATCCGGGTAAAGAAACCGCATAAACTTTTCCACTGATTCTTCAGCTAATCCGCAGCGAATATTTTCCTGGTCGTTCAGGTAAGAGCAAATTGCTTCCCGAATCTCACTATCATCTTCAACTATACCTACGTTAATCATACCTGAATATCTGTTTTTTTCAATTTTCATTCTATCCCATCATGATGTGATATTATAGAACTCGCCTAAATATTTCTAGCAATCAATGTCACACTTGTTCCCTTATCCAGTTTATTTATGGCTAACTCTCCTTCTATTCTCTTCGCACGTAAATCCATATTCTCAATTCCGTGATGCCCTTTCTGTTTATCTTCTTCATTTATTCCGCTTCCGTTATCTGCAATCTCCATTTTAAATTTCCCATCTCCGTTTATCATTGATATCTTAATTTTATCTGCACCTGAATGTTTTGCTGCGTTGTTAACTGCCTCTTTGAATATTAAATAAATATTCTGTCGAAGTGTCTGTTCTACCTTCTGATCGAAATGTAAACCCTTAGTTTGAAAATCAATATGTATACTTCCCGCGGGAAATATCGTCTCCAAAAAATCACGCATCCGGTCTATCAAATCACCAACAGTATCGTTGCGCGAATCTATTGACCACACAACATCGCTTAAAGTTGTAATTATCTCCCTGCTCATTGTTCCTATTTTATTTGAGGAAGTGAAAACTTTTTCCTTTTCTGTTGTTGTTTGGATAATTTCTGAATGAACAGCAATCCTTGTAAGTGCAGCTCCAATATCATCATGCAGATCGCTGGCTATCTGAACTCTTAGCCGTTCCATCTCTAATAATTTATTAACCCGATAACGATAGATACTATAGCCAATTCCTATAATAGTGAAGAACATTATTATTCTAAACCACAAGGTTGCCCACCACGGTGGATCAATTATCAATACAATGGATGCACCGGTTTCATTCCAAACGCCATCATTGGTGACGCCCTTTACCCGGAAAATGTATTTACCCGGATCGATATCAGTGAAACTTATTACACGTTCATAACCGATATCAATCCAATCATCATATAGTCCTTCTAATTTATATTCAAATTGATTTCTTTTGGAATTGGAAAAATGTAAGTCGGTAAATTCAAATGAAAATATATTTTGATCGTGGTTCAGGTTAATGATTTTTTTGAAATTTATTGCAGTATCTAGTTTAGCACTTTTATGAAAAATCTTGAAATCAGTTAGTCGAATTTGCGGGTAGATAGGATCATTGATCATCTCTTCCGGATAAAAACCGAGACCTCCTTTTCCAGAACCAAATATTAGTTGCCCATCAAGAGTAACAGCAGTGTTTTGACGCGCTCCACCAAAACCGGTGAAGGGCATACCGTCATCCTCCCCATAACTATTAAATTTTCCTGTTTTCACATTATAAACACATAATTTATTAGCAGTGGCTGCCCAAATATTTCCCTCGCTATCTTCCAATAATTTTAATACAAAATCGTGTGGTAAACCATCTTTCTTAAAGTAATGAGTGAATGTATCCCTGTTTAAATCAAGCTTATTCAAACCTACATTGGTTGCAATCCATAAATTATATTTACCCGGAACTTTGGATTGAATAATGTCCGTAACAAAATTATTGCTTAAACTGTTTCTGTCATTTGGATTATGTACATAGTGTTCAACTTTTTTAATTTGTTTATTTTCAAGAGTCACTCCATACAATCCGTTATTCATAGTTCCGATCCATAAAGTCCCCCCACTATCTTCTAAGAGTATTGATGTTGTTTCGTCATTTGAAGTGCTGCTATCAACATCGAAAAACTTGAAGTGTTTATTTTCCTGATCATATAATTGCAGTCCTTGATTCCAGGTAGATATCCAAATATCACCGGATTTAGTTTTTTGAAGGAATCTAATTTTGTTTGACCTAAGCCCGAATTTATTTTCGGAATCCGCTTTGATATGTTCGAAAGATTCATCTGAAGGGTTAAAAATACTGATTCCATTATCAAATGTTCCAAACCATAGCATACCATCATTATCCTCGCAAATTGCATTAACCCTGTTTGAACTGATACCATTAGGATTATCAGGATCATATATATATCGCTTGTAAATACCAGTTTCCGGATCAAATTTAGTTATGCCAGAATTACCCCCAAACCAAATTTTGCCATCTCTATCAACGTATATACATGCAACACCATAATCGCTTAAACTATTTGGATTGCCGGGGAAATGTCTATACCAGATAAAAGGATTTTGCTGTCTATCGTATTTACTTATAAGTGAAGTAAACAAACCTACCCATATGTTGCCTTGTCTATCTTCATAAATTGAATTAATTACATTCCCGCCGACATTTTCATATTTTGTAAATATTGGTTTAGTTCCATTATACATTTGTTCCAATTTAATTGAGCAGAGGCCACTGTCTATCGAACCTATCCAAAGTGTTTGGGATCTATCAATAAATAAATAATACGGAGAATCAGAACATATACTTGCCGGATCATCCGGATCATGGTTATAGTATCTAAACGTTTTGGTTTTGGGATCAAATCTTCCTAACCCTGTTCCAGGGATTTCAGAAAGTAAATGACCAGTTGCAAACCAGATTGTTCCAGAATCATCCTCACAAATTGAGGTTACTAAATTAGATCTTATCCCATTTGGGTTCTTAGTATTAAATTTAAAGTGTTCGAATTTTTCAGTACTCGGATCAAAATAGATCAACCCGTTTTCCATTGTGCCAATCCATAATTTATCTTTTCTATCCTTTAATAAACCCCATGTATAATTGTCCCTTTCTTTCTGCTTTATATCTTCAGCGCTGCTAAAATCATAAGATTTATACACAGCCTCCCCGTTGCTGTCAAAACTCATATAAAGCAATCCTCTTTCTTGCGTACCTAACCATAATGTGCCGTCATCGTTTAGAATAATACTGATTATATTTTTACAGGTAATTGTATTGGAATTAGTAGTCTCTTGTAAAAAGCGAGTAAATTTTTCAGTCCTCGGATTAAAGTAATTTAATCCTCCACCCCATGTACCTATCCATAAATTTCCATTTTTATCCTCCTTTATAACTGGAACCCAATTATTTGATATTGATGTCGAGTCAAATGGAATGTTAGTATAATACTTGAGATTGTATCCATCATACCTGGCAAGACCTTCCTGCGACCCAACCCATAAGAACCCATTTGAATCTTGTAAATAGCAAAAAGAAAGAGCTATAGGAATATGTTCAAATTCAGGTTCAAGAGGCTGACCAAGTAATGGAACTGTCAAAGAAATGATTAAAACATAAATCTGGATTTTTCCGGATAAGAAGAAGTCATTTTTCATAGGTCCCTTCTATGAAAATGGAAATAAACTTACTTCATTCATAAAAATGAGAAAATTATTCTACATTAGCAAAGATAGGTAGGTATTAGCAAATAAATCCATTGTTTCCTCAAATCAATTGAGATCTGGTGCGGTATCTGGGAAATATTGTTAAAATAATTGTATATCAGATTGATAGAATATTTCATTCCATAAAGGGTAGTAAAAAATTCCAAGCTGTGTTTATGTTTAAGGCTTATATCTCTTTGAAACTCTTACCATAGTTTTTGCGATAGTCCCGCACTAACATCATAGCTCAATCCGGATCAATTTTAGTCAGATTGAGTTGCTACTAAGTAAACAGGGTGGGAAAATAGCCGTTATTCGCACCCTACCGGGCTCTTTCGCAGGAATTGGTGCATTCCAGTATCTAATTGACTGGCATCTGATAAATACCTGATTTTTACGAGAAGAGGAATTGATATAAAGAAATATCCTTCAGTAGAAAAGTATCTTGCAGAATTCAAAGTGGAATTAACTCCAAAACCTAAAGAATGGAAAGGAAAAGATTGGAAAGGAAGAAAACCCGGGAATTATAAATGGTACGAAATACAAGATACAATAGACTACTATGAGCAATTTGAAAATCCGAAAATAATTTATCCGGAGATTTCAATTAATGGGCAGTTTACATTAGACAAAAATAAATTTTATAGCAAAACAACAACTTACATCATTGGAACTGATTCATTATTTCTTTTAGGAATATTAAACTCTAAGGTTTGGTCATATATTTTTGATAAAATAAGTTCAACTATACGTGGTGAATATTTAAGATGGAAAAGGCAATATATGAGAAATATGCCGGTACCAATTTCAAACAACAAATCGCAAGTAGATTTAGAAGTATTGGTGCAAACTATTTTGGAATTGAATGATAAAAAAAGTTCGGCCAAAGCCCCGCAAGGAAGAACAGCACTCCAGCGGCAGATAGACGCAACAGACAAGCAGATAGACCAGCTTTACGGTTTAACAGAAGAAGAAGTAAAGATTGTGGAGGGAGAGTGAGACTCGGTCGTACACACTGCTCACTAGACCCCTTTTCTTCTGGTATAAGATAACGAAGGCAAAACAATGCAAGCCCCGAAGCAAGCATACCATAATTAAAATTCTCCCCGCATCAATTTCTTAATTGGAGCGGTCTCCCTGTTTTTAAATCCATGGTAAAGAATAAAAACCAGGATAACTGCCGCAGCCAAAATTGCAGCCGCTGTTATTTCTATTTTTTCATTACCCTGCTTTACAGCAATTGCTATTAATGCCCAGACTCCGACGGCAGCAGATTCTCTCAAATTTCTTTTAAAAATTAATATGATATAAATTACCGCGGCAAGAACTATTAAAATGATCGTCCAGATTTCCGGATTAAGAGGCGAGCCTTTCCATCCGATATAAGTAAAATAGGCAGCAATGTTCGCTGTTAAAGCAGTAATTATCCATCCGAAGTAAATTGCAAATGGCCACCAGACAAAAAATATTATCCTTACAGGAGCATCCCATATTTCCATATCAAACTGCTTAATAATTTTTATCAGGGTTAAGAAGAGAATGATCATTGCAATTACAGATAAACCGGTATATTCGAAAAGCCAGAGGAATAGCCATCCTGTATTTGCAAGGTTCGTAACGATAAAATAGAAACCGGCTTTATCAATAATCCCGAGGTCATTTTTTCTGATGAGAGCAGACCATTGGAATCCGGTAAATAATATCAGACCGAAATAAATTATTCCCCAAATAGAAAAGGCATATCCTGCAGGCGTGAATAATGTTTCATAGCGGCTGCTGATTTCTCCAACAGTTTGGTTATTTATCGCACCGCTAGCCGCCAAATAATTTATGAATATTACTGCAACTAAAGTTATCGTATTAAGAATTACTAAGGTCTTCTTTTTCATCTTTTATAAAATTCAATTTGTTGATTTAAAAAAATGTGACAGGTATCAGTAAAAAAAGTGCCACAAAAGATTAACAGATTCCAGGTTAAAATAGTTGCAAAGATTAGTGTCCGTTTGATTTACTAATTAAAAATAGCAATTCTTCACTTAAGTCTTAAACATTGAAGTAGTAACTGAAGTAGTAGTTGAAGTAATTTCAGGTGAATTCAGTATCTTTTTAGGATTTTGTACACAAAAGCAGATAATTTTTAGGGTAGGAGAGTCAAAAAAAGTGCGAATTTGAGATGTTTTGTGCACCCTACCGGGCTCGAACCGGTGACCTGCTGATTAAGAGTCAGATGCTCTACCAACTGAGCTAAGGGTGCGGGGCAAAATTAAGAAAATTTGCCAATCTGTACAATGGAATTTAAGTTCAAACGGGGAAATATTAGGGAATTAATTGCAAAACCTGCTGTTGGTCCTACAGCGGGTCTAATAAAGGGCGAATTCTAGGTAGGAGTTATCTTAATAAAATCATCTTCCTGGCTTGAATATTATCTCCGGCCTTAATTCTATATAAATAAATACCTGAGGCTAGATCCGATGCATCAAATCTGACTTCATAATTACCGGCCTTAACTTCTTTGTTTACAAGTTCTGCAACCCGCTGCCCCAAAATGTTAAATACTTCTAATTCTACATTTCCATTTTGGGGGACAGAATATTTTATGATGGTAGAAGGATTAAATGGATTAGGATAGTTTTGTGAAAGTGAAAATGATATTGGCAGGTTTTGAACTTCAATTACTTGTGAATAAGTGTAATTTCCTCCATAGTCGATTTGTTTTAATCTGTATTTAAGTTTTTCGGCATTTACGTTACCAATATTATCTTCAAAGGTATAATTATTCAACTCAGTTGATGTGCCTTTCCCATTTCGGTAACCAATCAAGATCCATCCTGATCCGGAATTATTTGTAAAAGTTTTCCTCTCTATTTCGAACCTTTGATTATTTAATTCAGATGCCGTACTCCATTTTAATGAAACGATTCCCTTTTCCAGGGACCCAGTAAAAGAATTCAATTCTATGGGTATGATATGGTAAGTTATATTGCTTGCAATTGTTCCACACCAACCAACGGCTGTAGCGTAATTCTCATTTAACATATGAATATCATACAGACTTTGTGTGATGCACTGAAAAAAGTCGCCTCCAAAATACCAGGAATCACCCCCATCAGATGTTCCATAAATAATTCCACCTTCAAAACAAATTACTCCGTTTAATGAATCAATGAATGATACTCCTGTGCAGGTTTGCTGAAAATAAGGACCTCCAACATTCAAATTAGTCCAGTTTTCCCCTCTGTCAGTAGATCTCAGAAGTAAGTTGTGCGTATTGGCTCCTCCTCCCGCGATTCCTCCCTGATTTCCCATGGATGAAATCTTGTGGAGCCATTCATATAAATTATCATACACGGTTTCCCAGTTTAAGCCATCGTCAGTAGAACGAAGGATATACGCATGATTAGTCTGATTAACATATTTGTTACCCGCAGCTAAAATGGTCGAATGATCAAGGAAACAGATATCAACTAAGTTCATAGTTGAATCAACAATCTGCAGCTGCCAGTTCTCCCCGCCATCATAAGTTTTTAACATGGTACCATTATGACCCACAATTAAGCCGTATTGGTTATCGAACATATTTACTCTATTTAATTCATTACTTGTTCCTGAATATTTTTCGATCCAACTCACTCCATTATCATATGTTTTAATAATACGCCCATTCCTTCCCACAACAATATAAGTAATGGTATCAAGGCTGCTTATTCCATTAAAATTATCATTAAACCCTGATGCTATGGCCTGCCAGGAAGCTCCTCCATTAGTGGTTCTCTGAATATTCCCATTACGTCCTACTGCCATTTCGTAATTCTGATCGGCAATGCTAACAGCGAAGAGATCGTTTGTGGAACCCTCCGTCATCGACACCCAATTTGAACCTGAATCTGAGGATTTATAGATTTTACCCGCCGTCCCCGCAATCATTATATGATTAACATCAGTAATTGATATTCCATTGAAGGAATTTGAAATACCACTTCCTAATCTTAATAAAATGTTCCATGAAGATCCCTGATCTGAAGATTTATATACTGAATAATCTGAACCTACCGCTAACAATGACTCCATATTATAAAAATATAATTTATTCAAATAGTCGGATGTAGTGCTTGTCTGCTGCCAGGTTAACCCAGAATCTGATGTTTTATATATTTTTTGATAGGTGATTGTTCCGCCAACCACTATTCCGTTACTCGAATCGCAAAAAGATATTGAACGTAACCCTACGGGGGCCGAGAAAGTCTGTGTCCAGGTTAAACCTCTGTCGGTGCTTCTGTAAATTTTCCCGTCAGAAGTAACCGATAATACAATGTTATAATTAATAAAAACCAAATCATTCAGATAGTTACTATAGCCAAATTGCGAAGTGGTGGTCCAGGTGTTTCCCAGATCAGAAGTATAAAAGAGAGCAGCGACAGGTTCCGGTTCAACCCATTTATATCCGGCCAGATATATCTCCATACTATCGCTGATAAAACAGGAAATAAAATCAGCGGCTTCCGGAGGGTTGGGCAGCTGACTCCAATTCCAACCTCCATCATAAGTGATAAAGATTTTTGGGGGATATCTGGTGATCATGATCCCGGTTTCATTATCAATAAATGAAAGATTCCAGATGTCATTTGTTATACCCGCATCAATAATTCCCCAGGACAACCCTCCATTAGTTGTTCTGTATATTTCACCGCCTTCTCCCGTTACGATTCCATTATTTTCATCAAAAAACTTTATGCAGGTTAGTTCATCATTCTGAGGCGGGATAGGATTTTGCCAATGCCATTGGGCAAAACAAAGCTGTGTTAATATAAAAAAGAGTGAAAAGCTCTTTAAAACATTTCCCATTAAAGCACCCTTATCGTTTAATAAAGAAAAGCTTTAATTAATTTGAGAAAAAGAATCAGCATAAGCAAGTTTTTTGCAGAGGAACTGCATATGAAGTAGAAATTTGAAATTGATGTAAACGATTTTGTTAACCCATTTACTTATTTCACATACTTAACAATCCAGTCAACCCATCGTTTGTAAACATCTGTTATGCGGACGATATCACCCGGGAAATGTGTATCTACAGGGTAAGCATAGAATTCGGTATTAACTCCGTTATCACGTAAAGCATGATACATTTCATAGCTGTTGATTATGGGTACATTAGGATCCCCGACATCACCTAAAATTAATGTTGGCGCTTTAACATTCTCAGCAAAAATGATTGGTGACTGCTCCCGCCATATATCCCAGTATTCTTTTAACCACGGAGAACCTCCGAAAAAGTAAAGATCGTATGACTGATAAAAGGCTATCGTATAATCCATAACCCAATCATTAAGTGCCGCACCTTCAACAGCTGCTTTCCATTTATTCGGATATTTTCCGTTAAGCCAGGAGGTCATATATCCTCCGTAAGACCATCCGCTGACACCAATCCTGTTTGTATCGATAATTCCCATTAGTTCGATCTTTTTTAACCCGGCCATAACGTCTTTACCCGGCCCTTCACCTGTATCTCTGAATATGGCATGCTGATACTCATCTCCAAGATTTATGCTTCCCCTGTAATTGGGCTGGAAAACGAAAAAGCCTTTACCTGCAAATATTTGAACAAGCCCGGAAAAGACAGTTGTAGATGCTCCTTCGGGACCGCCATGGATAATCAGTACTAATGGATATTTTATATTATCATTATAGTCTACGGGATAGGTCAGAACACCATCTTCATTAAAGCCGTCGGAACTTTTCCACTCTATGCCAACTGTTCTGCCAAGATCCAACGAATCAACAAAAACATTATAGTTTGTAAGCTGTTCCGGTTTTCCTTGTAATGATTTAAGTATAAATAATTCTTCAGGGTGGACTGCTGTTCTTCCGGTGAAAGCAATTATTCCGTTGTCGGATATGCCTGGTTTTCCATCGCTGATATTTACATCTCCCAGATCAATCAATTCTGCCGTACCATTTAAAGGCTGTTCCCATAAAACTGATTTTGTACCCTTCTCTCCCGTAAGCAGCAATGATTTTCCATCGTGCATCCAGGCAAAGCTGTTTATATTACGTGCGAGGTTGTGGGTTATATCTTTAACTTCTCCATTTATCTTTACATATACTGCATCGCCGTTATTCAAATCTCCGTTACGAGCCCGCATAAAAGCGAGAAGGTCTGAACTTCCGGAATATTCAGGATGCCCGGATCCTTCGTCTTTAACAACTATATTAATTTCTTTTCCGTTTGTATCAACTTCTGCTATTACAGAATGCCATGCATTCCCTTCCCATACATCGGGAAAACGCTGGAACAGAATTGATCTACCGTCAGGACTCCAGGCTAAGGGCGAAATGGTTTCCTGGTCTGTACAAAGACTGAATGTTCCTTCTGTCAGCCTTCTGGCTTTTCCTCCTCTGGCAGAAACAATCCATAAATGCCATGGCTGAACTGCGGCACGCACAGTAAAATTATTTTCAGTAACACGGAATGCATCTTCATGATGCTTTATTTCCTTTGGATTAGGAATTGTATCCTGCGCAACAAAAGCTATTGTACTTCCATCAGGACTCCATGTAAATTCTTTTACTCCCGTTTTAGAATCTGTTATTTTAACAGGGTCGCCCCCCTTCATAGGCATAATATATATTTGGGGCTTTTTTGTTTTAATATTATAAGCTAAAAATCCAAGCCGGCTTCCGTCAGGAGACCATCGCACATTTGAAATAGAGCTTCTGTTATATGTCAGACTTCGAATCGAACTATTATTTACATCAACAAGATCAATCTCCTGCAGGACAGAATCTTTATCCCAATTATAACGAGATACAATTACAGCAACCTGTTTTCCATCCGGAGAAATCCGGGGGTCAGAAACATTAACTAATTTCCTTAAATCTGTAAGCTGAAAAGGATTTGTTTTCGATTGGGAGAAGGTTATCCCTGAGGATAAAATAATCAGGAATGAAATAATAGAAATCAGCATTGATCTCATAAAGTTTTCCTCTATTTACTTATTCAGACAGCCTGCCCCCGTAAAAGCAGCAGCGGGGGCAGTGAAAAATCAGGGATTCAGGCATGTGTATTCAGGCATTAATCAAAGTTAAAATTGAAGAAGGGGAAGACGGGCATAAAACCGCCCTTACCAATAATGTTTAATAATCCGAGCTGCAGTCCTTTCAGTGTTTCAGCATAATTTACAATTGAAAACTGAAGTCCGTTGAAATATCCGTTATGATAATTTACCCACGATGTCTGAAGTCCTGTGAAATCGCCTTTTGAAATATTAACAAGACCGCTTTGCCAGCCCTTAAATCCTCCGTCAGTTTTATTTACCCCACCCCATTGCACACCAACCTGTTTCCCGGTCGTAACGTTTACCAGTCCCCAATCAAGACCCGATACGTTTACATTCTTTGTATAGATCAGATTCAGTCTTACTCCATTTATGGATTCATTTTCCGGGACAATTTGAATCGGGTTAAAAAGCGAAAGCTGAAATGGTTTTTCCTGTGCCGTTAATAAGGCGGGCAGAAGTATGAAAAAACCTACTATGAACAAACAGAACCTTTTCTTCATTTTACGATCCTTTCTGTCAATTATAGGCATTATGGTTAATGCAACTTATATAAACTAACTCTAATTGAAAAGAAATGTCCCCGGGAAAATTTTTATTTAAGAGATCTGATGCGGAATCTTTTGGCTTTTTAAGGAATCATATATTTAAAGAAATATTATGGTTATGAAAAAAAATGTTGGAAATATCGATAGGAGCCTGAGAGCTGCAGCAGCACTTATTTTAATTTTACTGAGTGTAACCGGAGTAATTGAAGGGCAGGCAGCTGCGTTTGCCGGTATAGGTGCGATAGTCCTTTTATTAACAGGATTTTCGGGCATGTGTCCCTGTTATGTCAGGCTTAATGTTAACACTCTAAAAAAGAAAGATAATGAGTTAGAAAAATGATGACATTCATTTATATAATAGCTGGTTTTGTCTTTTTATTCTTTTCGCTTCAGTATTTAATGGTGTTCCAGGCGAAAAGGTCAAAGGGAATAAAGATAAGCGGACTCCAGGGAAGGCTTAAAGCGCTGGAGAGAAACGGTTCGAAAGGACTGGTTTATTTTTTTAGTCCCGGCTGCCGTGCCTGCAAATACCAGACACCAATTATTAAGGAACTTCAGTCATCCAATAAAAATATCTTTGATGTAGATATCTCAAAAGATTTACAGACAGCAAGAGTTTTCGGGATAAAGGCAACTCCAACAACTGTCCTTGTTGAAAACGGAGTTGTAAAACAGGTGCTGCTTGGTGTAAAACAGAAAGAGGATCTAAGATCCTACCTGCGCGGCTGATTTTTATTATTTTCTAAATCAGACTTTCTAAGCAAAGGACAGAACTATTTTTTTTCTGGAAAGCTAACGCCTTTTATATTCTCTTTAAGATAACGTTTTATTTTTTCAAGATCTTTTCTGCACTGCATGCACGTACATTTCTCTTCTTCGAGTTTGTAATACCTGTAAAGTGATTCAGCCAGGACCTTAGTTTTATACTCAGGTTCGGAATTATAGATTTCTCTCCGGAAAAGCTGGCTGTAAAACTTATTTTTATTCATACCATACAAAAGTATGGTATGAGAAGAAAAAGTCAAATATGAGGTAAGAGGAGCGAACGGGAATTACAGCAGAACCTTTACAGCTGTTTCGGTTACCCTCTCTACTATAGCGTTGCGTATTTTATTCAGCTCTGTACGCGGGAGATCTTCTTTTTTCAGAACCTCCATTTCAAGCTGTTCTTTTTTAGACTTAACCAGCTCTTCAAATTCTTCTTTTGTCATCTGGTGAATGGAATATTCTGCACCCCAGCTTTTCAGATCCGGCTCAAGCTTCCTTGCGAATTCCAAACCATCTTGAACTATCTGCTGTGAAATTTTATGATATGTTCCATCAGATATTTTTGAGAGTTCCTTTTTCAGTTTATCCAAAAAATCATTAAAGTCGCCCATTTAAATTCCTCCTCTATAGTGAAGGTTTTATTATAAGCTTCATTCTTTTATGTTTTTTTTCAGAAACAGACCGGAAACGATTTTCATATATCAGAAGAAATACACTGATCTTAAGCAAATTTCAAAATAAAAGTTCAAATGTCAATCCCCTCAAAATAATTCACTACGCTGTGCTTACCGGTCCTGGTGTGTCTGCATATAGTGATCAAGCGAGAAATTTCCCGATCCATAAAACAGGAAGAATATGAGCAGAGCAAGAACGGCAATTGAAAATCCAAGTTCGCTGTTTATTGAGGTAAATCCATTTGGCAGGTCAACGAAAAAAACAGCTCCAATTAGTATCGGTATCTGAAAACCAACAGCCCAGCGTGTAATTATTCCTGCAGCGATCATGAGACCTCCCCCGATAAGAAAAAGGATAACATAAACCGATACCATGAAGATCAGAAATTCAAGATGATTCTTAACCAGCACCCATTCAATCTGTTCCCTGCTATTGATAAAAGATGCCCCTTTGGCAATTAAAAAAATTCCGAGAAGTATCCTCAGGAAATCAATCCATAACGGGTGATGTTCTTCCGACCATTTTTCTATTCCTGAAAGTGTACTCATTTCTTCCTCCAAAGTTATCTGCTTTTTAATGTTAAGATAACTATGCATAGCTGCCCGGGAAGTATAGTACAGCACATCCTGAAATATGTGTCAGCTTTCGCGCGTCCTGCTCAGAAGAAAGTCCACAGAGAATTTACCCGAACCATATATGAGATAAAAGATAAGCAGGCCAAGGATCAATACCGAATAAATCAGTTCTGAATTGAGAGCAAACAAACCTTTGTGGTAGTCGATAAAAATAATAGTCGCAACAAGTATGGGAATCTGGAAGAGAATCATAACCCGTGTCAGCAGTCCGATCGCGACCAGAAGTCCTCCTGCAATATAAAATACAAGCACGTACTGCGAAGTAACAAGAAAAGAAAAAACATCAATGCTGCTCATCTCCATATTCAGAATCACCTGTTCACGGTTTATGATCAGGGTAATACCTTTCAGGATCAGAATGATCCCGAGAAGGATGCGCAGGTAATCTATCCATTTAGGATGATGTTTATCAGCCCAGTTTTCGATCCGGTGTGTCCATTCCATATTTCCTCCCCAGCTGTAAATTGATATGAAATAAAAAATCTTTTAATTCATCTTTAAAGAATGTAGTTATTTATTGGAGAAGAATAAAGAAAAAAATTAAGGCTTTTCAGCCCCCGATTGAATTCCATAATGAGCTGCTGCCATAACCCAGCTTATCCCACCATTTAAGAAGCATATTGTTGTTCTTTGCCTTAATTCCTTCATATGTGACCCCGTCAGGTGGTTTTACAAGATCGGCCAGTCTGTTATAAATCGGTTTTATTTCATCAGGCCCGGCATCGCGGAGAAGATACCATAAACTGACCGCGTCCTCTCTGCCTGCATTATTCAGAAGAGTTTCCAGAACCTTATCGGTAGTATTCCCGGAATCAAGTTTTGATAAAGCCGCTTTGAATTCCTTGCCGGCATTTATGCGGTACGGAGTGCCGGGCTCCCTATCTTTAACTGTTTTGCAAGCTACTCCTGCAGGCAGCACTTCCTTTTGCCCATCCGAGTTAATAATAATACTTCCGGATACTACGCTGAAAAAAGAACTGCCGTCTTTATCTACTTCAACGGAGTAATTGCTTCCGAGATCTAATGCGGAAGCTGAAGGAGTTATAACGGACAACATTTGGGGTGAACCGGGGGTATTCGCGGTTATTTTACCGAATTTCAGATAAAGTTTATAACCCGGTGCTCTGGTATCGAGAAGCTTAACTTCGCTGCCGGGTTTCACATCAACCTCTCCCGCCAGCCCCGCCTGCAGCCGGGCACTTGACTGTGAGTCGGTTTTCAGCCATTCTCCCGCAGGAAGATTTCCTGTCCCGTCTATTTTTTCATTACCGGCAACAGGTGTTCCCTTCAGACTTTCAACTTCCCAGAATGAAGGGTTTGATCTGTAAAAATATAAAACTGAAATTATTACAGCTATTAGAATTGCGCTTAACGGGGCACCCACTGCAATCCAACGCGATCTGAGGATCTTATATCTGAACTTTACCCGATAGCGCGGATCATCTCTTCTCTTTAACGGTGAATAAAGGATAGCGGGAAGATTAAATTCGGGGTCAAAATCATTAGTCTCAGAAGCAGTTTCCCAGAAATTTTCTCCATGGTGAATCTTTTTGCGGATAGTACCTGATGACTTCCGCATCATCCCTATATCTGCGGCCTTTTTTCTGCACGAATGGCATTTGTTTAAGTGCAGGGAAATTTCTTCCCTCATCTCATCTATTAATTTTCCGGAGATGTAATCATCAAGGTAGTATTTAACTTCTCTGCATTTCATAGCGTACTTATTTTAATAACAGCATCGAATAATTATAATTTAAAAAAACACAGCAAAGATTTAATGTTTCTTTTAACATTTACCTGGGCGCAAAATATTAAAATCCGGGGGATAAATATCCGCAGGAAGTGCTGCTGACACAACTGAGAAAATGTTTTTTTATTGTCTTCTGATCCTAATTATAACATAAATTAATTTCTTTTCTGAAGCAATAAAAATATTGTTCAATCATCATCAATTATTGCCGTTTATTATGCTTTTTGACACATCGGTAAAATTTTCAATTGACTTCGCCCGGGAAGTGTGTATTTTCGTCCCTGATATTATCAGCTTTAATAATTCTTAAATAATTAAAACGGTTGTCAAAAAGACAGCTTATGTCATTCCGAGGAATCGATTTAAAGATTTCTCACTATGGCTCGAAATGACAGCAGACACTTTCTCAGACAACCTCTTCCCTTAATAATATAATCGGAGTGATGTGTAATGAATATGTATCTCATTGCCCTGTACCTTCATATAACCGGAGCTCTTGCAATGTTTGCAGGACTTGGTATTGAGGGTATTGTTTTTAAAAACCTGAAAAATGCTTCTTCACCTCAGCAGGCCATTCCCTGGCTGGCCTCGATGAGGATCCTGAGAATAACTTTTGGATATGCTGCAGTCGCTCTGCTGCTTACGGGTATATACCTGGTTATCCTTTCCTGGGGATGGAATTCATGGGTACTGACAGGATTGGTGCTTCTGGTAGCACTTTCGGGCTACGGCAGCACAAAAGGAAAAAAGATCGCAATGTCAATTGCATCTCTTCTTAACAGCAAAGACCAGTCAATTCCATCAGAAGTTAAAAAAATAATTGCCGATCCCTTCCTGATGACAACCTACAAACTGAAAATTACCATCGCACTGGGAATCATTTTTATGATGACTACAAAACCCGGCTGGGTAGGAAGTATTTTAGTAGTGGCAGCTTCAATAGCAATTGGATTTCTACTTGATCTTCCCCTAAAGATGAAAGCTGAAATTAAAGAACTTGAATCTGCCTGAACAATTTAGGAATTTGCCGGTACCAATTACTAAAAAATTGTTACCGGTATGCCTCAATATTCTGATTGTAGAAGACGAACCCAATATGAGATTGGGTTTAAAAGACAACCTCGAATTCGAGGGATATGATGTCGATTTTGCTCCGGACGGTGAATCCGGTCTTGCAAAGATACTTGATAATCCATATGATCTGGTTCTTCTGGATGTAATGATGCCTAAAATGTCAGGTTTTGATGTCTGCAAAACAATCAGAAAAAAAGGGATTACAACCCCGGTAATCCTTCTTACGGCCAAGGATCAGGAAATCGACAAAGTTCTGGGACTTGAGCTGGGTGCCGATGATTATGTTACAAAACCTTTCAGCCTCCGTGAACTCCTTGCCAGGATAAAGGCTGTTTTGAGAAGGGGTGAGAGCCTGAAGACTGAAGACAGCAGGGTACAGATAGGCAGAATAGAAGTAAATTTTCAGAGCTATACGGCAATGGAGGACGAAAACCCGGTCCAGATGTCGCATAAGGAGTTTGAAATACTGAATTATTTGTGGAAACACAGGAACAAGACAGTAAGCCGCGACGATCTGCTTGAAAAAATATGGGGTTATGAGGAAAGTCCCACTACGCGAACCGTAGATAATTTTATAGTCAAATTGAGGCAGAAAGCGGAAAAAGATCCAAATCATCCACGAATTATCATAACGGTACACGGTATAGGATATAAGCTAATTGATTAAAAAAATGGGGAGTATCAACTGAACCTTTCCCTGTGATTTATAATATAGTTTTTTTAAGTGCATTTCCCTTAATTGCCTGTAGAAATTTCAATTGTGGAGTTTTTACTTTTTATGAAGATATACGTATGAGGCGAGTTATGCAGGTACATAAGTCAGGCGAAAGTGAACTGGAAAAATTTACCAGAGAGATAGAAGATAATCCGTTAGATTCGATGGCATATTACAAAAGAGCTACTTTAAAAGCTGAAATGGGAGACCTTGCTGGTGCAAGTCAGGATTTTCAGAAATCAATTGAACTGGAAATGCAGGAAGCCAGGGAATATTATAATCTGGGGGTTAGTAAATATAAAAAAGGAAATCTCAGGGAAGCATCTATATTGTTTGATAAAGCCATAGCGCTCGACTGGCGTTTCGCAGAAGCATATTACCAGAGAGGTAAAATAAAAATCGATAGCAGGAGATTATTCATCGGCGATGGAAGATTTTAGTACAGCCATTAAGTTGAATAAAGATCTGAAGTTTTCCTGAAAGCACCGCCCTTCCGATTTCATGACAATTTTTTACAATTAATTACCTCAAACTGACAATTCCCGATTTCCGGGTATTTAATTTCCATTCAGAATACCGGAAAATTCACTCGTAAATATTCTATAAAACCCTCCAGTCAATTGATAACTAAAATATGAGGCAGGAATGGAAAACGGAAATATGAGGGATTTCAGAATTTACAGAGGGGAAAATCCCGGCAAAGTATCTTTTTACAACCTCCAGGGTACAGCAAAGGCTGACGAAGGAGAGCTCGGGGAAGCCATTAAGCATTATTCTGATGCTATCAAGCAGAATCCTGAAGATGCTCTTGCTTACTATAACAGAGCCACTATAAAAGCGGACCTAGGAGATTATACCGGCGCTTCTGAAGATTTTGAGAAATCTGTTGAAATAGACAGAGAGGCAGCGATAAAATTTCTTGATGCAGGGATCGCAGAATATAAAAAATGCCGCTTTCAGGAAGCTCATGACTTATTCTGCCGTGCTATTGAATTGAACTCATCCTGCTGTGAAGCCTTTTATTACCGTGGCAGAGTAAGATCAGATCTTGGTGAATATGGTGATGCTATTTCAGATTTGAATGAAGCTATAAGGCTGGATCCGGAGTATAAACCCGCTTATAGAAGCAGAGGAATGATAAAGGCCAACTTTGGTGATTACCTTGGGGCCTGGAATGATATAAATATAACCGGTGAATAAACAGTTTTCAGTTCTGTGTTCAATTATTTTGTTATTTAATTATTTTCGTATTGTTAAATTATCAACCTGAACCTGTTTCTAGTTTTCTTCAGGGATTGTGACAATTAATTACATCGCTTTACCATGGTATGACACCTGATACATATTGATCCTTTAGATTGGCAGTGGAAGTTAGATAAAAAATAACTCTTCACTTAAGCGTAAAGGAGAAATAAAATGAAATCGGTTACAACTTTGGTAGTTCTTTTAATTGTTTTAGTGAGCGTACAAACCGGACTTCAGGCCCAGAGCAGCAATTATAAAAATATAAATGAGTATTCTCTCGAATCCTTAAAAAAGGGAATTCAGTCTGATAATCCCGGTCTGCGCAGAAGTGCTATCTATATGGCAGGGCTCTACAGGATAGATGAGGCTGTAGAGACTCTTGTTGATCAGCTTGATAAGGAAAAGATTCCTTCAAACAGGGTTTTAATAGCATTGTCGCTTTACAATATAGGAAACCCCGAAGGTATGGAAGCTGTGAAAGATCTGGCTGCCAGAGATAAAGATAAAGAAGTAAAAAGGATGGGCACTGTTCTGTACAGACAGTTTGCTGACATCAACGATTAATCAGTTCAAGCGGAAACAGAAATGTCTATGAATACCAGGTCAATTAAAATTATTATGGGAATAATGGCAGGATTACTGCTCTTAATCACTGAAGGATGCCAGGTGGAAGGGACAGAGAATCCCGAAAATCAGTCATCTCAGTGGAAGCAGGTTGTTAATCTGTCAGGAGTCTGGAAATTTTCTGTAGGGGATAATCCCGACTGGGCATTTCCGGATGTTAATGATGAGAACTGGGAAAGAATAGAAGTTCCTTCTTCATGGGAAAACCAGGGATTTCATGGATATGACGGATATGCATGGTACAGAAACACCTTCAATATACCCGGAAGGTATAAAGGTGATATAGTATATCTATTCCTCGGATTTGTAGATGATGTAGACCAGGTATTTATAAACGGCAGGCAGATCGGCTTTTCAGGATCATTTCCTCCGCACTATGAAACTGCATATAACGTAGACAGAAGATATCCGGTTCCTTCTTCAGCATTGAACTTCGGAGGTCCGAATACAATAGCGGTCAGAGTTTATGATGACGAGCTTGAGGGAGGAATATTGAGGGGCAATATTGGTTTTTATATACCCAAATATTCTATGGATAACGGAATTAATCTGGTCGGAACATGGAAATTCAGAACAGGGGATGATCCTGACTGGAAAAAAGAAGATTATAACGACAATAACTGGGCTGATCTGATAGTTCCCGGTTACTGGGAAAATCAGGGCTATCCCGAGTATGATGGTTTTGCCTGGTATCGTAAATCGGTTTTTGTTCCTGAGAAATACAAAGACGAGAGGCTTATCCTGGTAATTGGTAAGATTGATGATATTGATGAAGTATATATTAATGGTAAGCTCATTGGTTCAACCGGCAACCTTGAAACGAAGGAGACGGGAGATAACTACCAGAAACTGAGAGGCTACTACCTGACAGCGAATGCTTTAAAGTTCGGGGAGAATAATCTTATAGCCGTCAGAGTATACGATGGATTTAAGGAGGGAGGAATTTATGAAGGACCGGTAATGATTGTTTCACAGAAGGAGTACAGAGATTACTGGAATAACATAAGGAAGGGCAATAATTTCATTGACCAGATTTTCGATTAATCCAATCAAACAACTACAATCCGTAAACATTAAATTAAGTCTTACCTCAGATTAAAAAGTCTCGATTAAGGTATTTAACCTTCTGGGCCAGCAGGTGGCAGAACTTCTGAGCGGGGAATATGCTGCAGGAAAGCATGAGGTTAATTTAATTCCAATTCAACCGTTTTACCCGGCTGGAATAAAAATAGCAGTGAAATACTGTCTAATAAGAATCTGAAAACGCTCTGAATACGTTCTGAAAACGTTCTGAAAACGTTCTGAATACGTTGTAAATGCGCATATGAGAGCATTCTGGATTTATGTCTATTGAGCCAATCATAATTAAAATCGACTTTTAACCAGGAGACAGGTAGAGGAATTATTTTCCTTCTGTTAATCCGGGATAAAATTTGTAAAACAATTTCAATACAAATTCTTGACAGATATTTCTCTTTTCAGTAAGTTGTAACCCCATTGGAGGGTCAATAGAATATATCGGAACCCCCGAATGGTAAATTACAGTAAAATCTTATAGATGGATAATTCGAAATACCTGCAGGAATTCATGGAAGTCGGCCTCACCGAAAGGGAAGCCAAGATCTATATAACCCTTTTAAGCGGGAGAATGTTCACTGCTTCAGACCTGCAGAAAGCCGTTGATATTCCAAGGACCAAGATCTATGAGGTTCTCAATAAAATGGTCAGCAGGAATATCTGTATCGAAAAAAAGCTCGGCAAGAATAAAATGTACGAAGCTGTGGAGCCGAAGCTGGCTATGGAAAGAATTTTCGAAACCTATAAGAACGAACTGAAGCAGAAGCGGGAAATAATAGACGAACTGTCCGAAGTATTCACTCCCATATTTGAAAGCAGCAAAGCAATCATTAACCCACTCGACTTCATCGAAGTGATGGAAGAGAAAACCCAGATCCACAGAAGGTATATTAAGAGTGTTGCATCTACGAGGGTAGAAATGCTTACCTTCAATAAAGGTCCCTATGCGAGCGACAATAGTGAAAGGCTTAAAGAACAAGAGGATGAAGAAGCAAAGCTGCTGAAAAGAGGAGGATCATCAAAAGGGATCTATCAATTCAGCGAACTTGAAGAGATCGACTGGCTATATGAGTCGGTAAAAATGTCCGTGCGTGATGGCGAAAAAGCGAGGATAGTTGACAGCCTGCCAATTAAAATGTTAATATTCGATGATGAGAAAGTTATGTTCCCACTCGAACAGCCTATTAAAACCACTAAAGATCTGACCATGATTTATATCGAGCATAAGCAGCTTGCGGCTGCATGCAGAATATTATTTGACCATATGTGGAACAATGGGATCGATTTTGAGGAAGTAGAAAAAAAATACGGCCTGAAAAATAAAGTATCCGAAATCCAGCAAAACTAATATCGAATTACAAACAATTTATTTAATACATAGATTTAAAATATACGTGGTCATCGAACATTAAAAGCAAGAATTTCTGTTATATGAAACCAGTTCTACTACTATTATTATCCGGTATATTCTTTTACAGCTGTAACACAAATCCCCCAACCTCACCTGAAGGTTTTTCATATCCTGCCGGTAAGGTTATTGTGAATACGACTATTAACATGGAGCCGTCAAATTTGCCGGCTGAGAAAATTGTTCTGCTGGAAGATTTTGCAAATGTCAGTTGTGTACCATGCGTAACATCCAACCAGATAATTGAATCTCTTCAAAACGGAACCTATAAAAACAAGATGGTAGTAGTTAAATTCCCTACGAATTTTCCATCTCCCAATGATCCGTTTTATCTTGCCAATTCTGCACTATGCGATTCACGGATGAACTTCTACAATATTATTTTTGCTCCCACTCTGATTGTTGATGGAACTCTCAGACCAGGTGCAACCGATTCTGTAAAAATAAAACAGGATCTTGACCAGAGAATTTCTGTCACGGCATCTTTCAATATAGATGTAGCAACAAGTATTCAGGACAGTAGCTTCATTGTAAACGTAAATTTGCAGCCGGTCTCCCTGACCGGACTATATTTAGATAATCTGGTGCTGTACACGGTTATTACTGAAAATGATGTTGAATTCGATGAAGCTCCCGGAGCAAACGGTGAAAAGGTATTTTATAATGTTCTGAGAAAAGCTTTGCCTTCGGATGAAGCAATCTCTTTTACAGCATTGTCCGACACCACCTATAACTGGCAGACAGATCTGTTGTCTAACTGGAATTCTTCAAAATTGCATGTGGTAGTATTCGTACAGAATACTCAGACAAAGGAGGTTCTCCAGGCAGGTGTCGATTAAAATTAATTTGGCAAATAGTCAACCCGGTCCAGATAAATTCAGGTCCGGAAATTTAAACCAAATCAGGGTGAGAAAATGAAACACATTTATACCATTCTTGTTCTTCTTCTTTTTCCGGCTGTTCTTTCCGCTCAGACAATAATGAGCGTGGATTTCAGCGGTTCCTTTCCCCCTATGGGCTGGACAGTCGACGCACATTCAGGCAACTGGTCAGCAAACCCTTCAAATAATGCAGGCGGCACTGCACCGGAACTCCGACTTAACTGGGAACCTCAGTTTAACGGATATTCGCGTGTAATATCACCTCCGATTAATCTTACCGGCATTTCTGCTTTGAAAGTAAAGTTTAATCATAACCTCGATCATTACAGCGGACCTTATACCATAGGTGTTGCCACAAGATCGGGCGGAGGAGCCTGGAATACAGTCTGGTCTAAAGTAAATCCTACTGCCAGCATACCCGCAACCCAGGTAGTTGCTACAATAAATAATGGCGACCTCGGCGCCTCTGATTTCCAGATCTGCATATATTTCAGCGGGGATTCTTATAATCTTAACTACTGGTATGTAGATGACTTCAGTATTTTCGTTCCATATGCTCATGATGCAATGGTTCAGAGTATAGACATAAATAACCAATATCTTCCAGGCGCTACATTAACGCCGCAGGCAACATTAAAAAATTTCGGTGTAAGCCCTGAGACTTTTGACGCAACCTGTACAATCAAGATAGGTGGAACAATAGTTTACGATAATACCTGTACCGCTGTTACTTTGGATCCCGACGGAGAACAACAGGTGTCATTTCCTGATTACACAGCCGCCGCGTCCAATGAACTTTTTGAAATGACGGTAAAAACAAATCTATCGGGCGATCTTGATCCTTCAAACGATTCAATGACGAAGTTCTTCAACACCTACACAACTGAAAGAGGAATGGTGCTGGTTGAGATCGGTACAGGAACATGGTGTCCTTATTGTCCCGGTGCTGCGATGGGTGCCGATGATCTTATTTCAAACGGAAAATCCGTTGCAGTAATTGAACATCACAAGGGCAGTAGTACGCCCGATCCTTTTGAAAATGTATATTCAGCTGCAAGGGTGGCTTATTATAGTATTACTGGCTTTCCCACTGCCGTCTTTGATGGTCAGCAACAGGTTATTGGCGGATCAAATACACAGAGCATGTACAGCAACTACTTGCCGAAATACAACAGCAGGATCGCCATTAACTCCGCATATAGTCTTAGTATCTTCGGCGATCATTCGGGTAATGACTATAATATTACCGTAAGGGTTAACAAAGTAGCTTCAACTCCTCCTTATAACAATATTGTCCTCCAATTTGCCTTAACTGAATCCGATATATTATACAATTGGCAGGGACAGACACATTTAAACTTTGTCAATCGTGTTATGTCACCCGATCAGAATGGAACGCCGTTGGATTTCAGTTCTGGTGATGTGCAGGATATTGAACTGAATTTCACAATGGGAAATGATTGGGTAGCGGACAACTGTGAGCTTGTTGCTTTCATACAGAATAATGATGATAAGGAAATTCTCCAGGGAACAAAAGTAGCTCTCACTGAAATTACTCCGCTTCCAGTTGAGCTGACTTCCTTTACATCATCGCCTTCAGCAGAAGGTGTGACGCTTATGTGGACAACAGCAAGCGAAATCAATAACCATGGCTTTGAGGTTGAAAGATCATATGATGGAAATATATTTTCAAGCATTGGTTTTATAAACGGACATGGTACTACAACTGAATCTCATAACTACACATATAGTGATAAGATTCAGAATAAAACGAATAGCACATTGTATTACCGGCTGAAGCAAGTTGATATGGACGGTAGTTCAACATACAGCCAGGTACTTACAGTTAAAATGGATATACCAACCGTATTCAGTCTATCACAAAATTATCCTAATCCATTCAACCCGACGACCACGATTAAATACACCGTACCGCAGAACGGACCGGTAACCATTAAGTTGTATGATATTACCGGCAGGGAAGTTAAAACTCTGGTTAACGAGGTAAAAGCAGTTGGCTCATATGATCTGAAAGTCGATGCTTCAAACCTTGCTTCAGGCGTTTATATATATAGGATGGTAGCAAAAAACTTCAGTTCAGTAAAAAAAATGAGTATATTAAAATAATTAATACGGGGCGCCTTGGCGCCCCTTTTCTTTTAGAATTTAATAATTTTTTCAGAGTATAAGGCAATCGCATGAAAAAACAATTCTACACAGTCCTGGTACTTTTCCTCGCAATTTCATTTATGACTATTAGGGCGCAGGATATATCGGTTACGATCGAAGACACCATAATTTATGGAGATCCCGGCGTTCTTGAACTTGTTCTTAATGCAGAGATAACAAATACTTCTTCAGCGAATCAAACAATATTCCTGGTCAGGACGGAGAATATACTTCCTGAAAATTGGACGTCAGCATTATGTTTTGATATCAATTGTTATCCTTCGACAATTGACAGCGTCACTACAACAGAACCTCTTGCTCCGGGAGGCGTAATAGAGGCATCTGTACATTTTTATCCCGATGCTATAACTCCGGGCACGGCGAATGTTCAAATCCAACTGGGTACTTCGCGGAATCCAACTATCAGAACTACATATAATCTTTTGGCTTCAACTGAACCCAGTGCTGTTAACAATGATAACCAGGTAATAAAGGAATTTAACTTATATCAGAATTACCCAAATCCGTTTAACCCGGCTACCGTTATTTCTTATGCGGTTCCGCATAGAACTAATGTAGACATCAAAGTTTATGATATCACCGGTAAAGAAGTATCTACCCTGGTTAATGAAGTTAAGGATCAGGGAATTTACAACGTTGAGTTTAATGCTGAAAATCTTTCATCCGGAATTTATTTCTACAGGATTTCAGCCGACCGGTTTTCGACCGTAAGAAAAATGATATTAATAAAATAATGATACGGAGTCTGGTATGGTACATTACCCGGACCAGTCTTGGTTATATCTGAATTGAATATGGAGTTTTAAATGACCAAACTTATCCTACTTACTTTCCTATTACTTGTTACTGTGAAAATATCCGCTCAGGATCATGAGCAAACCGGCAGGATCGCCCCGGATTTTAAGCTTGAGAATGTTCAGGGGGATTATGTTTCGTTAAAAAGTGAACTGGGAGATGGTCCTGTACTTCTTAGTTTCTGGGCAACCTGGTGTAAGCCCTGCATAGAAGAAATGACAAAGTATAAGGATATATACAGCGACTTTAAGGATAAAGGACTGAAAGTTCTCGCCATTTCAATAGATGATGAAAGAACAGTGGCAAAAGTAAAACCATTTGTCAGGTCGAAAAATTATCCTTTCCCGGTTCTCCTTGATACTAATTCAGAAGTTGCCCGTAAATATTATGCACAGAATGTACCTTATTCTGTTTTGATCGATAAAGCTGGTAATATAGTTTATACGCATTTAGGCTATATGAAGGGGGATGAGCTCAAAATGAAAAACAAAATTGAAGAGCTTATAAATAAATAAACCTCACTGGAAAATTACCGGATCCGGAGCATGAATAAAAAAATACTGCTAATTCTTACGCCAATTTTACTGTTGATATCTCCTGTTCTTCTTGCACAGGAAAGCAACTTTCTACCGGAAGGATTAGGGTTCTCAAACCAGCTCGAATATTCAAATGATATAAATAAACATATTGAAATATTCGAGGACTGGCTGAATCTCGATTATCAGAAAGGAATTTTCGGGGCAGGGATCAGATTTGAAACTTTTGAACCGAATGACCCGAGTCCTGCTATAAGCAGAGGAAAAAAGCGTTATGCTGATATTGCATACAAGTATATCAAAGCCGAAATAGGTGATGCACAGGAGGGCGGCGAGATAGTTGTCGGAAACTATTATGCTCTTTTCGGCAGAGGTTTGGTTTTAAAGAGTTATGAAGACCGGAACATAAGAGTGGATAATAATCTTCTGGGAGCCAAACTGCAGGCCAGCTACGGAGGAATAACACTGACCGCACTTACGGGAATGGCAGCAAACTCAGACAATGTAAGAGAAGAGATCCTTCATGCTGCAGATATTGAATATAAAGTAGTCAGACAGCTGAAGGTAGGAGCTTCGTATGCGTCAAATTTACCGACAGATGAAAATGCTGCCAGAACAATGCTTACATCTGTAAGAATTATGCCTAGTATATGGAATTTTGATTTTTATGGGGAGTACGGATTTAAACAGAACAGGGATATAAGAGACAGGTTGTTAAACCCAGATACCTCTGATGTTGTTTATTCCCGTTACAACAAAACCGACTGGAAAGTTGGGCAGGCTGTCTATGGAAGCATGAACTTTTACTATAATGCATTTGCATTCACGGCAGAATACAAGTATTACGATAATTTTACATTTGCTTCACAGGATGGAACAATTATATATAATACCCCTCCTTCCGTAAGAAAAGAGTATACTTATGTGCTTCTTAACCGCCATCCGTCTGCCTTGAACCAGGCTGATGAGCAGGGCTTCCAGGTAGAGGTGAATTATAATCTCAGCGATGAAACTTACTTCAGCGCGGATTACGGTGAGACAAAGACATTACCTTACAGCTCTTATTATAAGAGAATACTTCACGATAACTCCCCCGAGAGGATTCAGTTAAAAGAAATATATGCGCAGGCTCATCATGACTGGAATAATAACTGGACGACAATTGCGGCCTTCGGTTACAACGAGGAGAGAGATACCGACACTAAAAATGTTACCCCGATACTTGAAAATATTTTCTACTTTAATGAAATAAACACAATTAAATTTACTGTTGAGCACCAGCAGACAACGGTCAATTTAAACGGCGAACAATACTACGATGATGCCGTCGCCCTCGAATATCTGAGATCGCCGAACTTTAATGTTGCAGTAGTTTCTGAAATGCAGACAAAGGAACCGGAACCAGGCAATGTGGTAAGAAAATTCTGGAGCTTTATTCAATTTGGTTATAAAATAGGCGATCACACTGATCTGTCTATTCTTTTCGGCACAAGACAGGCTGGAAACATCTGTATTGGCGGGGTCTGCAGATATGAGCCGGAATTCAGTGGTATAGAATTTAAAATGTTTACCAGATTCTGATTAAAAACCTGATTTATATGAGACTCAGATCAAATCGAAGTTTAAATCAGGTAAATTTTTGCGTGAGCTATGTCTCACCTCTCCGTATCCATCTTAAATATAAGGATTTAATTAATTCTATACTTAAAGAAAAGTTTAGAACTCCTTATACTATAAGTAATTCCGTGTTATAAAATATTAGATTAAGCCTTGACTTTGAAGCGGTTTTTTAAGACTTTGCAAAGGTGCTTAAATGAATTATTTTGATACGTCGTTCTTGACTTATGAAATTCTCGAGTGTAAATTAAAATTCTAAAATTTAGCGAGGTTAATGGTAACTTGGTTACAACTTCTGATTCGCGTGTACATTTTCTTATCTGAAAATCTTTTCTTGCGGGCGGTGAATTCGTATATCCAAAATAAAAGAACACTAACCCGGAGTCTGCCCAATCTTCACAACAAGTATATTGTAATACCCTTAAATAAATTATCAATCATTAATATATAGTAATTACGTTTAATGAATACATTGAGAATATTTTTAAATAACAGCGAGAGAGAATGAATCAACTTTTACTAATTTACTTGGGCGAGTCATTTCTCTCAGACATAAAATTCCAATTTTATAAGATACAGGGATTGCTATGTCTATAGTTTCACGAAGATTTAATTCAATTATCCTAAAGGAGGAAATATGAGGCTACCTGATAAGGTTAAATTTCTTTTAGTACTATGCTCCGGATTAATATTCTTTATTTCCGGCTGTGTTGATACAAGTGTGCAGAGTATCCCTTCCAGCTTTGATCAACGGAGTCAGGTGACTTTCGTTAATCTGGTTGCTGGTGCAGGAGATGCAACATTTACAATAGACGGGAAATCTGTCAGCGCAGGCTACGCAACAGAAACCGATATGTTTGATATTCCCGCAGGAAGCAAAAACATCACTGTTAATTTTGCCACCGGTCCCAAAACATACGGCTTCGCTACCGATGTAGATGCCAAAATGAGAATATATTTTGTTGGAACAGACTCTTCGAGCGATGCTGTGAGATCTACTTTAAGACAAATCGGCGGCTCGATAGCCACTATCGCTGATACTGCCCTGGTTTCATTCTTCAATGGTTCACCGGGATCCACACTGGATGGTTTTACTATGGTTGAGGGAACGGATACATCGGATGTAGAATTTGATGCTTCTGTAGAATTCGGTAAAAAGTCTGAACTTCTGCAGTTACTTCCGGGAAATTATACAGTCATTAGTTTAGCTTATAATGACTCTCTTACTGCCAGTGTGTCAACTGCACTCAATGTTCAGGGAAATGCAAAATATACTGCAGTAACATATGATTTGCCTTCTAATATGAAATTGAATGTCTTAACCGACAATTAGGAAAAAGTTTATAAAACAACGGAGGAATAAACATGTTTCGAAAATTTTATACAATCTTACTTTTGATGTTGTTTTCCTGCTCCTTTGTATTGGCACAATCAGGTAGGGTTTCCGGAAAAGTTACTGATAAGGAAACCGGCGAACCATTGATCGGTGCTAATGTGATTATAGTAGGAACCAGCTTTGGTGCAGCATCAGATGTTAATGGCGATTATACTATTCGTCAGGTACAGCCTGGAAATTACTCTATTAAGGCTTCCTACATCGGCTATCAGGATGTTACAGTCAGTAACGTCAGGGTAGTTTCAGGACTAACAGCTGAGCAGAATTTCCAGCTTTCTTCATCTAAGATTACAACCGGTGAAGTTGTAATTGTATCACAAAGACCACTTATAGAGAAAAGTTCAACCAACGCTATGAGAATTGTTGGTTCAGAAGATATTACTACTTTACCTGTAAGAGATGTCGATCAGATTATTGCTCTGCAGCCCGGTGTTGTTCAGCAGAACGGTCAGACTTTCATCCGCGGCAGCCGTGCTGATGAAACTGGTTACATGGTTGAGGGTGCAGATGTTAAAAATATTCTTAACCGAAACGGCGGATCTCTCGTAGATGTTACACCCGACGCTCTTCAGGAAATACTTGTTCAGGCAGGCGGTTACACTGCAGAATACGGTAATGCTAACGCAGGTATTATATCACAGGACTTTAAGACAGGTTCAGATAAGTATCATTTTTCGATAAGAGCTGAAACCGATAACCTCGGAAATTACAACGGTAACGGTTTTGATGTTACCTCCGACGGTAAGATGAAAGCAGGAGGAACCGATAAATTCCTTGGAACTTATTCATATGGCTATTCTGATTATGTACTGACACTAAGCGGACCACTCGCTACAGACAAATTAAAAGTGTTCTTATCGGGCGAAAATAAATTCACCCGCGATATTACACCTCAGTTCTTCTATGGAAATCCGGTTGCCTTTTCAGACGGAGCTTTACTTGATACGACAAAGGTTTATGATACCGGTTTCTACAGCGGTAAAACAGATGAGTATCAGTATCTCACATGGAACGGCGGTAATGTTCCGGGTGTAATGAGCAACAGATACACCGGCAACGGTACAATACTTTTTGATAACAACCCTATAATCCTTCGTCTTGCAGGTGCTTTTACCTGGGAGAGAACGAGAGGCGAGCAGACTAGGCGTATTCAGTACAGCTAATACTACTTTAATTGATCTGTTCAATACAGCCCGTCTGCCGATGAACGACTATTCAAACTTGCTATTAAATTTAAAAGGTACATACCTGTTATCACCCAGTACCTTTGTTGAAGCAAATATTAACTACTACGACGCACATCATAAGACATATGATCCGATATTCGGTGATAATTTTGTACAGTACAGCGATAGTGCCGCTGCAGCACAGTATGGATGGGAATATCCATCATATACGGCTTCACCGCAGGCATATGATTTCTACGGTTTTCCGTTTAACAGACCGGGAACCCCGCTTGTTTCCCCCGGAAATAATACAGCCAACGGAAACCTGCAGAGCTTTACGAAAGATCATAACAGCTATATAGGAGCTTCTGCTGCCTTCACCGGTCAGGTTGAAAAACACGCTTTGAAAATTGGCGGATCATTCCAGAGATGGACAGTAAGACGCTTCCAGGAAACTGATGCCAGCAACTTCCTGACTACAATCCGTCAGTATCCGGATCTGGCAAGAACTGAAGAAGGAATGAAATTCCTTGCAGCTAAATATTTATACCGTGATTATAACAATTTCGGATATGACATTTTCGGTAATGAAACCGATGCCGGAGAATTTGCTCCTAAACATCCGGTTTTAGCATCAGGTTATGTTGAAGACAGAATTGAAGTTAGCGATCTTATTATTAACGCGGGATTAAGATATGACTTTATAAATATGGACAGCTGGCAATGGGCTAATCCTCGTTTACCGGTTACAGATACTACTCAGACAGCTAACAAGCTGAATACTATACCCGATTCTTCATTGCTTAGTGGAGATGATTTCAGCTATTTGTCACCCCGTTTAGGTTTCTCATTCCCGGTAACTGACAGAACCGTATTCCATTTACAGTACGGCAAGTTTGTTCAGTCTCCGAGTCTTGATGTCGCCTACAGAGGTGTTTATCAGGCCGCTCAGATTCTATCTGCATCTAACCTGTTCACTAATCCCATTGCATACAATCCTGCACCTGTAAGAACGACTCAATACGAAATAGGATTTTCTCAACAGATAACCGATTTCGCTGCTTTCGATCTTACAGCATTCTACAAGGATATTAAAGGTCAGCTGCAGTATGCTATAGTTTACAACGAACCCGGAGCTGCAAGAGGCAGTTATCAGGCTTTTAATAACCAGGACTTTACAACAACTAAAGGTCTTGAACTTGCTATTCACCTGAGAAGAATTGAAAGAATAAGAGCCGAAGTAAATTACACATATTCAAACGCAGCAGGCACAAACTCATTCTCAGGAAGCTCTATTGGTTCGCAGCAGGTAAATAAAGAAGCTCCTACTGTAATCTTACCTCTTACATATGAACAGACTCATAGAGGCTCGATTTTCCTTGATTACAGATTCGGTAAAGATGACGGAGGTCCGATATTACAGCAGTTAGGTGTTAATCTTCTGTTCTCATTCAACAGCGGACATCCTTTCACCTATGCCCAATACCACAGGTCTTGGACAAGCATCAGCATGGACAGGCGGTCTTATTCCTGTTCAGGATCCTAGAGGAAGAAGGCCGATTGGTCCTCCTAACTCATCAACAACTCCGTGGGTATATAACTTTGATTTACGTATAGATAAGACTGTTAACATTTCTAACCTTGACGTAAACTTCTATGTAACAGTTCAGAACCTGCTTAACACAAAGAATGTTGTCAATGTATACCAGAAAACAGGAAATGCCTATAACGACGGGTTCCTGAATTCTGCTGACGGTCAGCAGATTATTGCAGGTGAAAGATATACTCAGAGATTTGCTGATCTGTACCAGGCATTAAACTATGATAACAGAGAAGCTGCATACCAAACTTATGGTTATGATTTATTTGGATCGCCGAGACAACTGCGTGTTGGTGTGTTAATTAATTATTAAAGGAGAATTTAATGTTGCCTCATGAAAATTATAAAATTGTGGAGGTTATTTAATATGAAGAAAATTAATTATCTAAACTTTTTAATAATCCTGGCAGTATCCCTTATGATCTCCGCGGGAACTTACGCTGAACAGAAGGACGGCCAGGGAAGAAAACAATCGCACTTTGCGAAAACAATGGATAATCCGCAGCAAAGTCTGATTGATATAAATAACATTACCTGCTGGGTTGGCTCAGACGGTTATCATGACTGGCTTGTCGGCGGTTCATGGAACGGTGCCTATCCGAATGGAGTTAACGCAGGTGCTATCTTCTCTGAAGGTATCGTTTGGGGAGGTAAAGTTAATGATGGAAACTCCCCGACCGTCAGAGTTAATGGTAATACTTATGCCTCAGGATGTGCTCCTATAACCCGATTATACCGTGTACGTCCCGATTATCAGACGGGTAACCTTACCCAGGATGCTGCTGACTTTCTGGGAGTTAGTGTAGGCGCAGTAACTGAAGGCGATATCCAGGCGTTAAGAGATCAGTACCAGAAAGACTGGAATGAGTGGCCCGCTAATGAGGGAGCCCCTTATGAAGATGTAGACGGCAACGGAGCATATGATCCTACGATTGATATTCCCGGTGTACCTGCGGCTTCACAGACACTATTCATTAAATATAATGATGAAGGTGATGCACTTTACGGCTCTCCACCCATAGGTCTGGAAATTTCAGAAACATACTGGGCATATGCATATACAGGCGCCCTCGGAAATGTTATTTACAAAAAAGTTGATATGGTATATAAAGGAACTGCAACTTCAGCACCTAATTCAAAAATTGAAGATATGTATATCGTTCAATGGGCAGATCCTGATGTTGGAAACTCCACGGATGACTTTGCGGGATGCGATACTACATTAAATCTTGGATATGCATACAGTTCAGCTGATCCCGATGCAGTATATAATGGATTGAATCTTGCTCCTCCGGCTGTTGGATACGACTTCCTCCAGGGAGTTTCCAAGTATACCGGCAACCCGGAAGACAGTGCAATCTTTAATCTGCAGTGGAGACATGGATACAAATATATAAATCGTAAACCTATGAGTTCCTATGCGTACTTTGCTGCAGGCGGTTCCTGGTCAGATCCTGCCTTTACGTATACAGGAACCCTTGAATTCTACAACCTTATGAGAGGTTATAAACCCGATCCTCCTTATCCTGCTGGCGATGCATTCCCGTCTTCTGTTGCAGATGTTACTCCCGAGGGTACTTATCTATTAACAGGTGATCCAGTAGCCGGAACCGGTAAACTTGATGGTTCTGTAGATGGACCTGGTGATAGAAGAATAATGGTTACAAACGGTCCTATTACAATGAATCTTGGAGATACGGCAGAGGTAGTACTTGCGCTGGTTGGAGGTCTTGGTACAGACCACCTGAACAGTATAACACAAATGAAAACGAATGATGCAACGGCACAGACTGTATTTGATATACTTTTCCAGCTGCCTACGATGCCGCCGCCAGATGTGCAGACTGCACAGTTAAATCAGGAAATAGTACTTGACTGGGGATCTGATGCACAGAGAATAAATCAAATAGAAAACTTTACAGGATTAGGATATTCGTTCGAAGGTTACGAAGTTTATCAGCTTCCAACTCCATCAGCAACCATTGAAGACGGTACTCTTCTTGGGGTATTTGACCTCAAGGACGGAGTTACTGCAATTTATGATACAGTAAGTGATGCAAATGGAACATTGGTCCCGGTTCTTTCAGTAGACGGAAAAGATGCGGGTATTCAGAGATATCTTACGATAACACAGGACAAAATTAAAAACCAGGCACTGCGCAATGGTCAGGAATATTATTTCGCAGTTGTGCCTTACGCTTATAATCCGGATCCGCTGCTGCCATTCCATGCTCTCCGTTCAGCAGTGGTAATTCATACGGTAATTCCTCAATTTCCGCCTCCGGGAACAGCATATAACGGCGCTCCCGGGGATACTCTGGCAGTCACACACGATGGTCCGAGTGATGGTAATGTGATTCCGCTTATTGTTAATCCTACAGTGCTGACAGGTAATACTTACAAGGTTACTTTCGACACTGCAAATGGTCAGACTACCTGGAACGTAATTGATCAGACAACCGGTGTGACAAAAGCTTCCGGAGTAATGAACCAGGCCGGAGGTGAGGCATATCCTATAGTGGACGGAATAATCGTGAAGGTTACCGGTCCTCAGCCTGACTTTAAGGACTTCCAGGAAGTTTCAAACTCGGCAGGTCCGCACGATCCTACATACGCTTCATTCACTTTCAACGGAAGCGGATTCCCATCTTCTTTCGGTCCGGATGTAGACAGACCTACAGCGAATCCGGAAGGTACAACCTGGGGAATCCAGACCGGTGATAATGGAAGCGGAAGTTTTGATTATGAATTTTTCAAATCACGTGTTCTCAGGAATGATGACGGTTCAAGATTTATTCCATTTGATTATGAATTAAGATTTACAGCCGCAGGCGGTAAAGCGAATCTTGCATTCACCGATGGATTAAATGTTGATGTGCCGTTTGAAATCTGGAACATCGGAGTTGCTACTCCCGATGATCCAAGCGACGATTTCAGAATGATTCCTCTGGTACTTGATAATTTAGAGGATGATGTATTTAATCTCGACGGAATGGACAACCCAATTTCCGGAGGAGATAATGATCCTGAAACAGATTGGATTTACTGGTATACTCCTGCGGATAAATCACCGGGAACAGCCGGATATGATGCTTATGTAAATGCACTTGCTGCCGGTGATACAACGACTGCAGAGAATCAGATAGCTGATGAAGTTATGGCAAGATTAGTACTGGTTAATATGAACGGCGGAAGCATAAGTGATCCTTCCTTCCCTGCAAATGTTGACCAGCAGGTACCACCAACCGGATCGACTTACAGACTGATTAGTACAAAACCTAATGGTGTAAACGATTCCTTTACATTCACAGCACCAGCTAAAGGCACATCGGTTGCTAAAGAAGATGTAAAGAAAATAAATGTATTCCCGAATCCTTATTACGGATATCAATACAGAGAAAACTCAAGAGATCAGCATTATGTTACTTTCAGTCATCTTCCTTCTAAGGCCACTTTAAGAATCTTTGATCTGAGCGGTGTTCTGGTTAGGACAATTAACCATACCTCAGCATCCGGACAGTTCGATAGGTGGAACCTCCAGAACGATACGGGTTATCCGGTTGCTAGCGGTATATATGTCGTATACATTGATATGCCGGACTTAGGCACTACTAAAATCTTAAAACTTGCTGTCATTCAGGAACAGCAGATATTGAAAGTATATTGATTGAGATCAGGATGTCCTGTACTACAGGACATCCTCTAAATTTTTAATTTAATTGGAGGAATTATGTATCATTTGAAAAGACTATTATTAATCCTTCTGATATTAGGCTTCTCAGTATCAGAGATTTTTGGTAGTGGTCAGAATCGTGCTGGTACTGCGGGAGCTCCTGAACTGAGAATTCCGGTGGGAGCCAGATACCTTGCAATGAGTGGTTCGGCTATCTCGAACGTTTCCGGTCTTGAAGCTATTTACTGGAACCCTGCAGGAGTTGATCTTAGTTCAACGGATGCAAACGCAATGTTCTCATACCGTCAGTATATTGCCGATATGAGTATGAACTTTGCTGCAGTCAGCGGAAGATTAGGTGAACTTGGATCGATAGGATTATCATTCAGATCATTAAATATTGGAGATATACCTGTTACAACCATGGATCAACCTGATGGTACCGGACAGATAATCAGCCCGAGTTACTTTATTCTTGGTTTAACCTACTCAAAGAGACTAACGGACAGAATTTCTATTGGTGCTAATTTTAATTTAATAAATGAGAGTATCGATAGAGTTAATGCAACCGGTTTCAGTTTTGATTTCGGTGTTGAATATAATAATCTGTTTAATGTTCAGGGATTTGCTGTAGGCGTAGTTGTTAAAAACTTAGGTCCAACTATGTCATTCAGCGGAAACGGATTATATGTTCAGGCCAATGATCAAAATGCACAGAGAGGACCAACATTCTACGAGTTTTCAGCTTCATCAGCTGATTTACCGTCTGAAATTGGTATCGGTCTTTCTTACAAGAAACAATTTGATGAGCAAAACGCAGTTATGGTTTCCGGAACATTCCAGAATAACAACTATACCTACGACGATTATAAGTTTGGTCTGGAATATAACTTCAAGGAGCTGCTCTATGTAAGAGGTGGTTATTTATATACACCACAGTCTACTGATGACACTCCTAACGTTTGGCAGAATTATACGCTGGGTGTTGGTGTAAATACAAAATCATTCAGCAACATAAATCTTTCAGTAGATTATGCTTATGTTCCTGCTAAATATTTTGATGCAAATAATGTTTTCTCATTAAGTTTTGGCTTCTAAATAGTTATACTATTTGTTAAATTAAACGGTTTCTCATGAAAATGGGAAACCGTTTTTTATTAACTTTACATAAAATTGCCTCAATGAATTCTATACATACTTTATCCAAATTTCTCCTGGCGGTATTATTAATATTTTTATCCGTGACTGCATCTCTGCGTCCGCAGAGTGTTGACAGCCTTGTCGGGAACTGGGAGCTGATTAAAAATGCTGCACAGTGGGATGTTAATATAAAATTTAAGGAAAACCAGGATTTTTTTGTACAACGTCATTTATCTGCAAAGTACAGCTATCAGCTTAACGGGGATACTCTTATAAGCTTTTTGCAGCGAACATATCCCGACTCGGAAACAATTATAGATACTAGTTTTATTACTGTCAGGAACGATACAATAATAAGAACATATGAAAAATCCGGTCAAAAGAATTCAATACATATGATAAGAGATACCAGTTACGATTATCCCGGTGACAGCATGGAGAACCCGCTTATCGGCAGATGGAAATGGACGTATCCCTCAAGAGATACAGCGGTTGAGACCTTTCTAAATGACCACACATGGGATTTCTCCGTTACCGGAAGAATATATGATGGACATTTTGAGGTAAATAAAGATACGTTAACAATGATATACAACGATAAAAAGAAGACTAAAAGAGTACATACATTCTGGCTGCAGGAAAATATGCTTGGTATAAAGGATCTTGAAACAAATAAAGAGTATCTCTACAGAAGGATAAAAAAGTAATACCTTCTATGAAAACCAGTAAAAAATATCTGTTCAGAATCATTCTGATACTTTTCCCGGTAATTCTTTTTATCGTGATTGAATTGGCTCTAAGGATTTTTGGTTATGCAGACGACCTTGATTTTGTTTCAAAAATAGAACGAAACGGAAAGCAGTATTATACAATTAATCAGCTTGTAGGAAAACGATATTTCAACAAAGACAGGATGTATTACAGGAAAGGATCTCACGATTATTTTGAAGTGGATAAATCACCCCAAACTATAAGGGTCTTTTGTCTGGGGGCTTCAACGATGGCGGGCTTTCCGTATGAATATAATGCTATTCCCTCGGAATTTTTAAGAGACAGACTAACAACGGCTTTTCCCGGTAAAAATATTGAAGTTATCAATACGGCAATAGCGGCAACAAACAGTTTTACTGTGGATGAATTTGCGGGTGAACTTGTAAAATATAAGCCGGATCTATTTGTCATATATATGGGTCAAAATGAATATTACGGCGTTTATGGTGTGGGATCGACTATTTCAATCGGTAAAAACAGGAGTCTGATAAAGGCATATTTATGGCTTCAGAACTTTAAAACATTTATTCTCCTTAAAAATATAATTAACTCTGTCAGCGGCTGGTTCGGAGCAGGCAGCCATCAGGAGAATAAGGTTTTAATGGAGGAAATGGCAAATACATCCATTCGATATGACAGCGACGATTATAAGACAGGCGTTAATACTTTTCGTGAAAATTACCGGGAAGTAATCAATACCGCACGTGAAAACAACATTCCTGTTTTAATATCCAGTCTTGTAAGAAATGAAAAAAGTTTAACTCCCTTTGTTTCATTTCATTCAGCCGGATTAAGTGATTCTGATAAAACTCATTCGGAGAATCTTTTTAAAAGCGGCGTTGACAGCATGAATGCCGGGAAATATTCTTCAGCTGAAGATCTGTTTGATAAAGCTATATCAATCGACTCAATGCCGGCAAATTATCATTATGCACTTGCAAAATGCCTTGAGGCCTCAGCGAAGTATAACGAAGCGGAAAAAGAATATTCATTGGCTGCCGATCTGGATGGACTCAGGTTCAGAGCGCCGTCTGAATTTAATAAGATAATATTCGAACTCGGAAAAAAATATAATATTCCGGTTGCGGATGTAAGGTACTTATTTCAAAAGAATTCAGCTGATGGTATTATAGGTTCAGAATTGCTGGTTGATCATGTTCATCCGAATATTCACGGATATTTTCTTCTTGCAAAAGCCTGGTATGAGAGTATTGAGCAGCATAAACTTCTTGATCAGCTGCAGTATAACTTAGAGAGTGACAGTACAATTTGGGCTAAAAGTGCGGTTACTGAATTAGACAGTCTTATTGGCGCCATAAAAATTATGGAACTGAAAAGCAGACCGCCATTCTCCAAAACGGATTCTGTTTTCAATTATACACCCAAAACTCCAATAGAACAGGTAGCTTATGAATATGCTGTCCTTCATAAGATCTCCTGGGCGACTTCTCATTTAAATCTGGCAAAGTACTACCTTACGCTTGGCTATTTTGCAAAATCTTTGAATGAACTCAGGGCTATTCTTGTTTCCGATGAAGATAATCCGATGGTTCTTAAACTTGCAGGCGATATGGCTTTTCAAATGCGTAATTATAATCGGGCAGAAGCCTATTACCTGAAAGCCAACAGGTTCGAAACGAATCAATATATCGAATATAAATTAGGCAAGACTGAACTTCTCCTTGGAAAACCGGATGTAGCCATTCAGTTCCTCAATAGTTCTCTTGAAAGAAACCAGCAGAGCAGCGATAGGTTTACTCCCGGTGAAATGGAAGATATATATTCAAGTCTGGCTGAGGCATATAATAAAAATAATCAGCCTGAAAAAGCCAGGGAAATCATTCAAAAGCTGATGAAATAGCTTCAATCAGTCTGCATAAGTTCATTTTCCTGATTCCGGACAGCTACGGATACAGGACGAGCCAGATATATATTTGCAGATATCCTTCCCAGTACAAACGCCATTGTAGCAGCGATTACCCCTATAGTGTCAAACCATTTTATGGCTATTATCAGAGCAATTACAATCCCGCTGAATTCAATTATAGTGGCATACGTTATATTTTTGGTTTTCCTCGCATCTACAAGGAGCGCCCTCTGAAAACTAATCAATACAGTAAGCATTGGAAAAACAGCCATGATTTTAAGAGGAATGATGCTGAACGTAGTTAATTCAGCAGATAAGCCGGAAACCTTATTAAACCAGAAGTCGGCAAGAGGAGAAAAAGCGATGAACAAAAGAACTCCCACGAGACATGAAGAAAGTATAACGGCGAATCTTTTCAGAGTATTATAATTTTCCTTTTTTTCACCCAGCAGAGCTATTACAACTTCCTGATAAGATAAACCCAGACTTCTGAATATAAACACAAAAGAAGTAAGCACAGGCAGCACAGCCAGCGATTCCAGAGCCATCCGGCTCTGTCCCATAAAAAAAGTAACCAGCGGCTGAACACCAAGTGTAATCATTGATGTAAGTGCCAGCGGATAATAAAAATTGAATATTTCTCTATGATTCAGCTGATTTTCCCTAAGCGATATTTCCGATTTAATTTTTTTCAAAACAGATGCAGCCATGAACCTGCTGGCTACGGCTTCAGCGGTAACCCCTGCAGAGAGTGCGGAGGCGCCAACTATGACCCCGTCAACGTTAAAAAATAAGTAAAGAAACAGGGCTGTGAAGCCCATCGATGATAATCTGACGATCGTTCCATATGCTACTCTTTTGGTCAGATTATTTCGTATTAAAACACCCTGGTAGAATCGCCGGTAACCAATGGCCCCGGGCCAGGGAAGCAGGATTATTATCGCCTTGTGGGTAAGCTGTGCTACTTCAAAAGGAAGGTCGATAAGGTCCATAGCTATATAGTAAAATATATCCGGAAGGATCAGGACAATCATTCCAAGGGTAACAAGGAGATTAAGAGAGTATGTAAATGTCCTTAGCTTTGAGAACGATTGGAAGTCCCTGACAAGAGAAGTGGATGCACTCATCATCATAATTACCGGAGCTTCGATAATCAGAGCGAAAGAAAAAGCCACTCCATAGGCAGCAAGGTTGTACTTCGGTTCGCTAAGTCTTGCGATCAGGGCTGAGAGAAAAGGTCCCTCTACCGACATCATCAGCCAGGTGGCTGCAAGAGGCATCCAGAAAACAAATATTTTCTTTAAAGTTAAGGATTCCCTGTTGTCAGTTGTCAAAAGACTCTTCCGGAGATAAATTAATTTGAAGTTTTTAATAATTTAGTAGTTACAAAAATAGGAAGATAAAGATGCCCGAAAAAATATATTTCCCGTTTACAGCTGTTCTTCTTTTTCTTTTTCTTATTGGTAATACCATCGTAATAAGTCAGGTAAAGAAAGATTATACCTCCTTATCCGAAGCTGTTTCTGCCGGGCATATCCTGAGTGGAAGCTCGGGTCCCCGGGATGTTCAATGGATGAACAGCGGGACAAGTTATTCACACAATATTAAAAATGCGGAGACCGGGCATTGGGAGATAAGACAGTATTTCCCGGCATCTCAGGAAGATAAATTAATTTTGGATATCGGAGAAATTACTTATCCATCAACAGACGAACCAATTGATTACAAGTCTTACCGTTGGTCGGAAGACTATGAACATCTGGTATTTGAGACTGACTTCAGACCTATTTACCATCACTACAAAGGGATCTCTGATTTTTATCTCTATTCTTTGAAAGAAAAAACATTAAAGCTTCTGGCGAAGGATGCAAGGTCAGGAGAACTATCTCCGGATGGAACCCGCTTCGCGTTTGAGCGCGAAGGTAATTTATATGTCTATAATATTAAGACAGGGGTTTTAAAGCAGCTAACAGATGATGCTTCCGACACAGTTTATAATGGTCACTTTGACTGGGTTTATGAAGAAGAGTTTGACATTTCTAAAGGGTGGGAATGGGCTAATGACAGCAGGCATATTGCATACTGGCAGGTTGATGAAAGCAATGAGCCGGTTTTCCAGATGACGGATTACGAGACCCAGCATCCCGACTATGTGAAATTCCGGGTTCCGCTGGTGGGTGATCCAAATGCAAAGGTCAAAATTGGAGTTGTGAATGTTACAGACGGAAGTAAAACATGGATGGATATTGATGAGGAATACATTCCAAGAATTTACTGGACCAGCGTCCCGAATGAGCTTGCTGTAATGACCCTGAACAGAGAACAGAATGACATGAGGCTTTATTTCTTTGATGTTCTGAACGGAGGTAAAAGGTTAGTATTTGAAGAAAAATCAGACAGCTGGATAGATATCAGCAGCTTCTTTGAGGGGGTTGTAGATCTTATTTACTTTCCTGATAACTTAAAAGAATTTTTCTGGATGTCCGATCGTGATGGCTATCCGCATATTTACCGATATGATTACAATGGGAACCTGGTCAATCAGGTAACCAGCGGAGAGTGGACGGTTACAAGTATAGAACGCATAAATACAGAAAAGCAGCTTATTTATTATACCTCAACCGAAGTTTCCCCTCTTGAAAGGCAGCTCTATTCTATAAAGTTTGACGGAACGGGAAAGAAAAAAATTTCAAACAAACCAGGAAAACATTCATTCAATCTTTCACCCGATACGCAGTATTATATAGATATTTACTCAAATGTCAGCACGCCAAAACGGGTAGAATTATGGGACACAGATGGTCATTTAATTAGCACTCTTGAAGATAATGAGGGGGTAAACAGGTTTCTCGGATTTCATAAATATTCTCCTTCAAAGCTTTTCAGTTTTACTACAAGTGATGGTACCAGACTTGACGGTGAGATGGTCCTGCCTTTTGATTTTGACTCGACCTATAAATACCCGGTAATTTTTGATGTTTATGGGGGTCCGGGTTCGCAGGATGTCTTTAATTCATTTCAGACTGACGGCCTGCGTCAATGGTTTGCACAAAACGGTTATATTATTATTGATATCAATAACCGGGGGAATGGTAATTATGGCAGTAATTTCATGAAAATTGTCTATAAACACCTCGGCAAATGGGAAAGCAACGATTACGCAGAGACTGTGAGTTATCTTTCTACTCTTCCTTATGTTGATACAAGCCGTACAGCCATTATGGGAGGCAGTTATGGGGGTTACATAACTATATATACGCTGCTGATGCATCCTGATAAATTTAAAACAGGAATAGCGAATTCTGCCGTTACTGACTGGAGGCTCTATGATGATATTTATACCGAAAGGTATATGGGATTGAAAGATGAGAATTCCAGTGGTTATAACAGCAGTTCCAATGTTAAAAATGCTGGAAAACTTGACGGGAATTTATTGATTGTCCACTCCACGATGGATGATAATGTTCATGTGCAGAACACGATGCAGATGCTTACGGCATTGACTAATGCCGGTAAGGATGCCGACCTGAGAATCTATCCGCCAGGCGGACATGGAGCATATTACAGTATGACAAATTATATGCTGATGCTGAATGTGTATTTTGATTATCTTGAACAGCACCTTAAATAAGTGGCACAATAAAAATTGTTAATCCCGGAGGTTTTCGAGGCATTTCTGTATGTCGATTCCATCAGCTAATATTTTTTGAAATATATCGCCTTTCTGTCCCAGTCGTCTGAAGATATTTTTAATGTGGTAGTCTGAAGGCTTCAGTCCTGACTTAACCTCACTCCATTCTAAAGGTGTTGCAACCGGAGCTCCCGGCCTGGGCCTGACACTGTACGGTGCTGCCAGCGTCTGTCCCTTCCTGTTCTGCAGGTAATCCAGGTACACTTTGTGCTTTCGTTTAGAAGGACTTCTTTCAACACTCGTAATCCCCGGCAGCTTATTGTTAACGAGTTTAGCAATAATGTGGGCAAAATCCTTAACTGTATCGTAATCATATTTTGCTGCCAGCGGAACATAGACATGAAGTCCCGTGGCTCCCGACGTTTTACAGTAACTTACAGCCCCGGCTTTATCAAGAACATCCTTAACACACTGGGCGGTTTCAATCACCTTATCAAATTCGATTTCCGCCGGGTCCAGATCAATAACAAAATAATCAGGCTGCTCAAGATTATCTATCCTGGAAAACCAGGGATTGATTTCGATACAGCCGAGGTTGGCCATGTATATCAAAGTCTCTTTATCATTGCAGACCAGGTATTTAATATTTTTATCATTGGATTCAGAAAAAATATTCTTTGTTTCCAACCATTTGGCATTGAGCTGGGCTATGTCCTTCTGGAAAAAACTTTTCCCGTTTATTCCGTTTGGGTGTCTCAATAATGATTCAGGTCTCCCCTCAAGGTAGGGAAGTATATAGCCGCTGATTTTCCGGTAATACTCTATCAGATCGCCTTTAGTATAACCATCGTCAGGCCAGTAAATCTTATCAAGGTTTGTCAGCTTCAGTTCCTTTGAGTTAACTGTTTCCTTTCGTCCTGATTCATCTCTTGGGGCTCATACCTTTCTTATCCGGCATTTCACGATATACATTTCCCGGCTTCTTGTCTTCCCGCAGGCCCATAAAGACCGGCTGCCTCATCATCCCCTCATCGGTCCATTCGGAGAATTCAACTTCACATAAAAGCTCCGGCTTTAGCCACACTGCGGGCGTATTAGTTTTCGGCTTATTGATGAAAGGTGATTTTCTCTGTTCCAGAGATTTCATCCTTCCATAAATCGTTTTCAAATCCGCTTCTGTAAAGCCTCCACCGGCATGGCCTATATATTCCAATTCATTGTTGTTATTATAAACTCCCAGAACAAGCGCACCGAAATAATTACGGCTTCCTTTTGGCTTTGTATATCCTCCTATAACTGCCTCCTGTCTTTTTTTTAGTTTTAGTTTCAGCCAATCTTTTGATCTTTTGTTACTTTGATATTTACTATTGATGTTTTTTGCAATGATTCCTTCAAGCTGTTTTTCACCTGCAAGTTTATAGAAAACTCTTCCGTCTTTTATTATATGGTCATTGTATCTGACAGCGGGTATATCGGGCAAAATATTTTTTAATATTTGTTTCCTTTCGTACAGGGAAAGGCCTCTAATATCCCTGCCATCAAAATATAAAAGGTCAAAAACATAATAAATCAGCCGCCCCTTTCCTGATTTCCCGAAATTCTGAAGACTGTGGAAATCGGACCTTCCCTCCTCATCGAGTACAACAATTTCGCCATCCAGTACCATGTCTGTATCTATTGATTCAAGCGCAGATACGATAGGTTTGTACTTCTGATTGAAAGAATTATTGTTTCTTGAATATAAGTTAACTTTACCATTATTTAATTCGGCAATTGCGCGGTACCCATCCCATTTAATTTCAAAAATCCAATTCTCATCATCAAATGGCTGATCAACAAGGACTGCAAGCATAGGTTTTATTTTATGAGGATATTTTTTCGAGGGAGCCTTAGCGAGATATTTTTTTATATCGGGGGTTAATTCGGGGACTTTTTTTTTACATTACCACTCTTAAGGTCTTCAATTGTATTTCCTGATACCACAGAATTATCTTTATCAAGGATGTTTTCTTCCGAAGCATAGCTGTCGCGGTGTTTAATCAATAGCCATGCATTTTCCCCTCTTCCCTTCATTTTAACCAGAACAAATTCCCCCTTTAATTTTTGTCCTCCCAGCACAAACTTTATTTCTCCTTTACCTAAACCCTCGCTTATCAAACGCTCTGATTCGTTCCTGTCTTGAGTAGAAATTGAATGATAGGTTCCGTTATCCCATACTATTACTTCACCGCCGCCGTATTCACTTTTAGGTATAATCCCCTCAAAATCTTTATAGTCGAAAGGATGATCTTCAACCATCATTGCAAGGCGTTTATCGGAAGGATTGAGAGATGGTCCTTTTGGGACAGCCCAGCTTTTAAGCACACCATCAACCTCAAGTCTGAAGTCGTAATGCAGGTTCCTGGCATTATGTTTCTGTACCACAAAAATTAATGCCCCACTTCCCGATTTTTTGCCGGTTCCTGGCTCAGGGGTTTTCTTAAAATCTCTCTTTTCCTTGTATTTATTCAAAGGCATAGAAACCTTTTTTTAATAACTGAGAAGAAAAATTGTCCCTGCTCCAATGAGTAAAATATAAACGACTCCCAAAACAGAGGACGGTCTTTTTTTAGACAGTACATCCTTGAAAAGAAAAACAGCGCCTAGAAAGAGGGCCAGCCATGTTAAAACAGCGGCAGCAGTAAGGTCTCCTCCCTTATAAAGATCTCCGGGAATATTTGTGACCATGAATCCGGATAAGAAAGCAAAAATGTGAATTACAACAGAAGTTATGGGCGTGTCTTTTCCTGTGAAGAGATTAAATAAAATATGCAGACCAAATAAAAAGCTTACAGCAAACATAATAGCCGGAGCAGTCATAGTATCTCCTTGACGTAATAATTATAAAGAGGATGTTAATTCGAATATCATATAAATGCAGCACTAAGTCAACAACTATCAGGAACTCCTGATATTGTAGAAGTCTTCTCTCACCTCATCATTTCTATGTGCTTTAATAATAGCCATCGCAATAAATATATCACTTGATTTCTCGAAAAAATCAGCTGTTCTGAATTTGAGTATTTCAAATGTCTCGTCTCTATTTATCTCATTAGCTGAATTTATAAGGTCCTTTGAGGCCTCTGATAAATTCGGGAATTCATGATCTTGAATCCGTGCGATAATATTTGATGCAATTAACAGGGATTCTTTGAGATTTTCTGCAGACAAAGTGTCATCATTCAGTATTTTCGTATTGATATTCAGTAATTTTTCCCTTTGAGCCTGCATGCCGGTATTATCCTTATAATGATTTTTTATCATGGCATTCAACACGCCCGAAAGATATATCAAACCTTTGTTAACGTATTTTCTGTCAAGTTCCGGATCCGTAGATTTATGTTTTTTCACAAATTCTATAAACATAGAAAGTCTTGATGCAATTTCATCTTCAGGGTTATTTTCGGTTATTGCCATAGCAGCATATGAGCTATCTGACGTTTTATACCTGTCTATCTGCATTCCCATCCACACAATCATAATTAAAAGTACCAATTCCCATGCTAAATATTTCATTATTCTATTATCATAATTATTCATCTTTTGCTCCTTGCCTTATCTTATCCTGGTTATACGGGCCTGAACCATAGATGCATACTAATTCATCTTATTATACAATGGTATATAGATAATCTGAAAGATTAAAAATATTAGAACTGTCACATCGGTGAGGTGAGACAAGTACAATATTTACAATGGTTTAAATCCTGTTCGGGTCAGATAAATTTACTGTCTAAATCCCAATCAAAGTATAATTAACTTTTTTTAATGTTTTTTTAAGATGATATTCATCTATTCGAAATAGATTTCCGCTGTAAATAACTTGCTTTGGATAATAAACTATTAAAGAGGAAATAAAAATGAAAAGCCGTTTAATTTTTTCGCTTTTTGTTGCCCTGATCTTTCTAAGTACCGGTATTATGAGTTATGGGCAGGAAAAGCCGATGACTACTGCTAAAAAAACCACCCAGACTCAGGAGAAACAGCTTACAAAACAGGCAAATACCCATCAGATGAAGGAACTTAAAGATGATGCAGTAACCAATAAGAAGGTCACAGCTAAAACCATTAAAACTAAAGCTGAAAAAGTTTCAAAAAATGAACATTCCGCAAAACTAAATAAAGGGGCAGTGGTTCATCATAAGAAATTGGAAAAAAAGACAGAGAAAAAAGAGAGCAATACTCCTCAAAAAAAATAAATTTACAGTTATGACCTGTAAATTTGAAGGAGAGTGTTAAAACTCTCCTTTTTTTTTTATTTTTCATTTATGAAAATCCTGTTAATCGAAGATGAAAAGAAAGTAGCCTCTTTCATAAAGAAAGGACTTGAAGAGGAATATTATACCGTTGATGTTGCCTATGATGGAAAAGAAGGTTTAAGACTTGCCTTCGGTGAAGATTATGATTTAATGATTATGGATGTAATGTTACCCATTAAAGATGGATTTACCATCCTGAAAGAGATAAGGGCAGAGAAAATATCCACCCCGGTGCTAATGCTTACTGCCAAGGATACCATCGAAAATAAAGTAGAAGGTCTGGATTCCGGTGCCGATGATTATCTTACCAAACCATTTGCTTTTGAGGAACTGCTCGCACGTATAAGAGCGCTTTTAAGAAGGAATGAAAACAGCAAATCAGTTGAGCTAAAGGCTGCCGATCTTACCCTGGATACACAATCTCATAAAGTAATACGTTCGGGAGTTGAAATTACTCTCACCCCCAAGGAATACTCCATCCTTGAATACCTTTTAAGGCATAAAAATCATGTGGTCTCAAGGACATTGCTCTCGGAACATGTTTATGATTACCATTTTGATTCAGACACAAATGTAATTGATGTGTACATCAATAAACTGCGTAATAAAATAGACAGACAATTCGATAATCCTCTCCTTCATACCATCCGCGGCGTTGGATATATCCTGAAAGAAAAAAATTAAGAAAATTTAATGGAACTTTAAGAAAAGTTTAATCTTCACTGGCTAAGTTAAGGTCATTGGTTCAATATATTTATCACCTCCTTTGAGTAGGACTGAAGAAAAAAGAGAAATTTATGACTGGTTAAATAGGAGCGAATGATTACCCGGTAGATAAAAGGAGGGCAAGGAGAGCAATACTGACGCTCTCCTTTTTTTTTGTAAAGCTTGAAGGAAAAGGGTATTATACGGTGAATAAGTTAAAAAAACCTGTGAAAATTAAAGATCTTATAAAGTCCACAAGGTTTAAAACCACCTTATGGTACTCCGGATTATTCCTTTTCCTCGAGATTATAATCGGTTTAACAGTATTTCTTTACCTGAAGCATAATCTGGAAAAAGACCTTGACAGATCATTATCGAAGCAGGCCGAAATGATCTATAACTTTGTCGAGGAAAGTAAAATCGATATTTCCAGCTTTAGGCCTGATTCTGTGTATTCTTCTGCCGATGAGCTTGTTTATGACCTGATTTTCGAAGCAGTGGCATTAAATCCGAGAAACAGTTATGTGCAGGTTGAACTTAACGGAAATATGCTGTTTAAAACTCAAAATCTCATTGATCAGAAGATATCTTTCCCGAATGTTCCACAGGATAGAATTGTTATTGGAAATATCCTCAATAGCCGGCTGTCGGAATATCCTATAAGGACCGCGTATTTAAAGAAGAATAACTATGAGATTACGGTTGCATATCCCTCACATCTGATAGAAGAAACTCTCACAAACCTGACGGATATTTATATCATAATTGCTCCCCTGTTTTTTGTTCTGTCAATAGTAGGCGGTTCTGTTCTTTCAGCCAGCTCTCTCAGAAGAATAGACAGGATAACTAAAAGAACAGATGAGATAACAACTCAGAATTTAGATGATAAAATTCCCGGGGAAGAATTTAATGATGAATACGGCAGACTTGTTCATACACTGAACAGAATGATCAGAAGGATAAAAAAGTCCATAGATTATATGAATCAATTCTCAATAGCTGCTTCCCATGAATTAAAAACCCCGCTCACAATATTGAGGGGAGAAGTTGAAGTTGCTTTGCGTCATCCTAAAACACCCGAACAATACAGGGAAATACTTCAAAGCAATTATGAAGAGGTACTCAGGCTGATAAATATAGTAGACCGATTATTCCTGGTCTCCCGCTTCGATAACAAACTCATAAAAGCAAATCTTAAGAGGGTTGATCTTAAAGAATTATTGGAGAGGATAGTTGATAATCTCGGATATTTATCATCAGACAAGAATAACAGACTTATTATGGAAGCAGATACCGATATACAGGTTGAGGCCGATCCGGATCTAATACGGCAGTTAATGACTAACCTTATAGAAAATGCCATAAAGTACGGATATGAAGATGAGCCAATTTATATCAATGCCCGAAAATCAGAAAATAATGTTAAAGTATCGGTAATTAATAAGGGTGAAGGAATTTGTGAAGAAGACAGAGTTAAAATATTCGACAGATTCTACAGGATTGAATCATCAAGAAGCAGAAAAACAGGGGGCACCGGACTAGGTCTTTCAATTGTCAAATCTATAATTGCACTTCATGAAGGTGATATTGACGTAATTTCCATCCCAGGCCAGGAAACCGAATTTTATTTTACACTCAGGATTGTTTGAATACTAACCCGGGGGCACATCATTCCTCATTGAAGATGAGGCATTAAAGCCTTAATTTTATAGTTCATTATCAAAAAAACTATAAACTTCGATATAAGCGAAGAGGGAGAAAACAGATGTCAAATGCATATTTTAAATTACCAGTACCGATAAATGAACCGGTTTTAAACTACGCCCCCGGAAGCCCCGAAAAAGCAGAATTAAAAAAGAAACTTTCAGAACTACAGTCAAAAGAAATAGAAATTCCCTTAATTATTGGAGGAAAAGAGGTCAAGTCAGGAAAAACTGCTGAGATCAGAGTTCCTCACAACCTTTCCAAAAAGCTAGGTGTATATCATAAGGCCGGCGAAAAAGAAGTTAAAATGGCCATTGAAGCTGCTCTGGAAGCCAGAAAAGCCTGGGCCGAGATGCCATGGGAACACAGAGCATCGATATTCAACAAAGCTGCCGAACTATTGTCTGGTCCCTGGCGCTCTACAATTAACGCCGCCACAATGCTGGGACAATCAAAAACAGCTTATCAGGCCGAGATCGATTCTGCCTGTGAATTAATAGATTTCTGGCGTTTCAACTCTTACTATATGACTCAGTTGATGGGAGATCAGCCATATTCACCCAAAGGGATGTGGAACCGGATGGAATACCGGCCTCTGGAGGGTTTTATCTTTGCAGTTACTCCTTTCAACTTTACTTCAATTGCAGGAAACCTGCCTACAGCTCCGGTTATAGTAGGTAATGTTTCACTCTGGAAACCTGCATCAAGTGCAGTTTATTCGGCTTATTTTCTTATGAAGCTATGGGAGGAAGCGGGATTGCCCAAAGGAGTTATTAACTTTATTCCGGGTTCAGGCAGCCAGGTAGGCGACCCGGTTATGGCTAGTCCGGATCTCGCCGGCGTACACTTTACCGGTTCTACGGCAGTATTCCAGGGAATGTGGAAAACGATCGGCGACAACATTCAGAATTCAAAATACTATCCGAGGATTGTAGGGGAAACTGGAGGCAAAGATTTTATTTTTGCTCATAAAGCTGCTGATGTAGACGCACTCGCTGTTGCAGCTATCAGAGGTGCTTTTGAATATCAGGGACAAAAATGTTCTGCAGCTTCAAGAATGTATATCCCAAAGTCAATATGGGGTGACTTCAAGAAGAAATATACAGCCGAAGTTGGAAAAATAAAGATGGGCGACACAGAAGATTTTACAAACTTCATGGGAGCCGTCATTGATAAAGGCGCATATGAAAGTATCAAATCATATATTGATTATGCGAAGGAAGCTAAGGATGCGGAAATTATAACAGGCGGTAATTGTGATGATAAAAAGGGATACTTTATAGAGCCGACTACTATAGTAACTACCAATCCCCATTTCAAATCGATGCAGGAGGAAATCTTCGGTCCTGTTCTGACGATATATGTATATGAAGATGATAAATTTGACGAAACACTGGAACTATGCAATACCACTTCCCCTTATGCTCTTACGGGTGCTATCTGGTCGCAGGATAGGGAAGTCCTGGTAAAAATGTCTGATAAGCTGAGAGATGCAGCCGGGAATTTTTATATAAATGATAAACCAACTGCGGCTGTTGTAGGGCAGCAGCCTTTCGGCGGCGGAAGAGCTTCGGGTACAAACGACAAGGCTGGAAGCGCTATGAATATATTAAGATGGATGACGTTAAGATCGATAAAGGAAACTTTTGTTCCTCCGAAGGACTGGAAATATCCCTTTATGAATGAAAAATAAATTAAATGGATCCAATAGAAGACGCACCCCGGGTGCGTCTTTTTTTATGGATGAAAGATAGGTTCAATTAACTTTGAAAACTCTTTTTCCAGTTCACTACCCTTATTTTTTGTATACCACAAATGAAGCTTCCCTGTCCACTCAGTTTTTTCCATCCCCTCAGACTTCCACTGGTTAATTAATTCTATAGCAGCTTCCGGCCGCGGGCCCCAGCGGAACAGCTCGTCACCAGCAGAATTAAAAGCTGCCAGAATAGGTATGCTTCTTGTCCCATTTGTTAAAAACTGATCCATTATATCGGGATTAGAATCACGAAGTATAATTTTCAAGTCTATAAAAGGATTTTGATTAGCCATGACTGAAATATAGGGTAGATTCTGGCCTGAATCACCGCACCAGTTTTCTGTAATCACCATCCATATCTGCGGTTCGGGAATCTCTCTTAAAATCTTTCCCAGTGTCTCACCGGGTTTATATTGTGCGGTAATTCTTTTATTTCTTTGAAGATTAAGAGTTTTGATGTTTACTCTTTTAAGTTCTGCTGGTGAAAGTTCACTCATCTTCGTGTGTGAAATTTCAATTTCTGTTTTTTGAAGATACTCTGCATATGAAATACCCGATTCTTCAATTCTTTTTTTAAGCCATAAGAAATCCATTATTACTCCCATCTATAATATACTTCATACTTTATTAGAAGCAGAAAACTGTTTTTAGATTCAATAATTTTATCGACTAAAAGGGAGCATAAAGTGTTCCATTGTAAAAAATTCAGTGCTTCCTTTCTTTACACCCTTTACCGTGATATCAAGTCCGTCAGCTTCTTTGTTAATCAGCAGATAGTTGAACGGTCGGGGCGAAGGGCCTTTATAATAATCATGATGAGTGTTTTCGCCGGTCTTTAATAACACCCGGGGTCCGCCGCCTCCGCCCGATACAATGAAGGTTTTTCCTTTTTCAATAAACCTTTCATACGTATGTGCATGTCCGGTAATAAAGGCCATAGTTTTGAGGGATTTGTCAAATGCAGGAACAAAACCCAGCTGGACCTGCATTTCATCACCTGTAATAAGACTGTTTGTATAAGGAGGGTGGTGTGCGAAAACCAGTATTCCGAGTATAGAAGGGTCATTATCATACATCAGTAATTTATTTTTGAACCAGTCAATCTGGCTCTGCCATTCCTTATCTGAATATTCCAGATTATTTGAATCAAGAAATATTAACGCAACACTGTCGCATCTTTCGGTGTACCAATGACTTCCCTTCAGGACGGGAAATCTGTCCGTAAGATACTGAAGAGCTATCCTGTTTTTGCCCCAGTATTCATGATTGCCTATAACAGGAAAAACAGGGATATTCATATTTGTTAATGGGGTCATCACACTATCAAAGTACTTCCAGTGATCTATATTATCTCCCTCAAAGACCATGTCTCCCAGTAAAACAACCGCACCGGGATCCTGCCGTGAGATATTTTCTATTATTTCTTTTCTTTCAAAATCGTTGCTTTCCCTTCCTATCATGTATTCCCAGACAGAGGTCCTTTGAAGATCACCTACAGCCGCAATAGGAAATGAACAACTTTTTTCTTTTTCCCTGAAACTGTTCAGTACCGGGTCGGGAGTATCATTTCTGGCTGAGAAACCATCCAGGACTCCAAGGCTAAGTATAACAAAATATAAAGCAGGAACAAGAAACTTTCTGTACATTCTATCGGTTCTATGTTATATGATAATCATCATATAAATTTATCAAGATTATAATATTGATTTGAGGCAAGATATTCTGACCGCATCATAAATTGTGATACTTTTGAACTTTTTTTGAACAAATAAAATTGTAATTTTATAGTAGGTCAAAGCAAGGAAGGATACACATACAAATGATTACTGCTACCAGATATTTTACACCCGAAGAAGCCCGTAAGACTCTTCCTCTTGTGAGAAAGATTGTTGACGATATAATTAATACCTCACGGGAAATCAGACTTCTTACTGAGGATAAAGACGGTATGGTTGAATCCGATCCGGATGTCAAAAAAATGGCTAATGATCTGAATGGTTTTATGGCTGAACTTGAAGAGATAGGTTGTTACTATAAAGACTGGAATTTTTCAATCGGACTTGTAGATTTCCCTGCGATAATTGACGGAAAAGAAGTTTTCCTATGCTGGAGAAGTGATGAAGATGACATCCGCTTCTATCATGAGATTGAAAAAGGTTATGCCGGAAGGAAGCTTATTCCCGAGAAATACCTTAATCAAAACTAAGATATATTCAAAATAACTCACATTTCACACCAAGTGTTTTTCATTTCACATTAATCCACCATTATATCTGATAGATTATTATTTATAACAACTAAGATTGAATATGAAACTTTTAAAATTAAATATGATTATGACAATAATGTTTCTGTTTACAATTCTGGCGGGGTGTGGAATACAGGAACAGAAAACAGAGGATCTTGGAAGATTTAATAAACTCAGCTGGATGGACAATATCTGGCGGGGAAAACAAAGTGATGCTAAAATCTATGAAAGCTGGCACAAAAAAAATTTCCGGCTTATGGAAGGAATAAGTTATACTACTGATAAAAACGGACAGAGAGTATATTCACAGAATATGCGAATCGAGCAAAACAATAACCAGATTTATTATATTATCAGGCTTCCCGGCGATCAGCAGCAGACACTTAAACTTACTGATGTTACAGATTCTTCAGCAGTATTCAAAAACCAGGGTGACGGATACCCGGAAAAAATTACGTATAGACATCCTGCAGATGATTCTCTTATAGTCTTGCTGAATGGTGAGAATGACGGAACATCAATGAACACAAAGCTAAGATACGAAAAGGATTAGCCTGGCAGCTAATCCTTTTTCAGACTAAAAGGAGCAGACGCTGAAGCGGACTGTCCCGTTTCAGCATCCTTAATATTAAATATTACTTTATAATCCCCATCACTATAAGTACTATCAAGATCAAACTGGATCTCAACGGGAACATCCATAACTTCTTCATCGTTGATCTTATCTTCCGTTTTACTTATCAGAGCTTTAACAGTATCTCCTGAAGGTTTTACCAGATCAATATCATAACTAAGCGTAGCTTTATATTTATTATCCGTTTCGTTTTGTTTGAATCCCTTGACCCTTGTGGTAGCATCCACCTCCCAGCTGTCGCCCAGGTCATACGCAAATGCTTCAGCATTAAAAACCTCAAGTTTTTTTTCTTCTTTTGCACAGGACGCGATCAGAAGAATCAGGCAAAAGGATACAAATACTAATCCCTTCATATTAACCTCCGGTGGTAATTTATAATTAACCGTTCTTTTTCTGGAAATCTTTCATAAAGTTTACCAGATCTTCAACTCCCTTTTTAGGGAATGCATTGTAAACAGAGGCTCTTAATCCACCTACTGATCTATGACCCTTCAATCCGCTGAAACCGTTTTTCGATGCTTCATCTACAAGTTTCTTCTCAAGATCTTCAGAAGGCAGATTAAAGGTGATGTTCATTAAAGAACGGCTGTCGTTTTCAGCATGACCCTTATAAAAACCGCCGCTTTCATCAATACACTTATAGAGAATATCAGCTTTATCTTTGTTGGTCTTATACATTGCATCAAGGCCGCCGTTCTTTTTAAGCCATTTAGTAACAAGACCGATAATATAAACTCCGAAAACAGTGGGAGTATTATACAGAGAGTCAGCATCAACGTGTGTTTTATAGTTCAGCATAGTATGAAGCGAATCGCTGCTCCTGTCGATCATATCCTTCCTTATTATAACAAAAGTAACTCCCGAAGGTCCCATATTTTTCTGAGCACCGGCATATATAAGGGCATACTTATTAACATTAATCTTTCTGGACAGGATATCGGAAGAAGCATCACAGACAAGTGGTACATTACCTGTTTCAGGCTCATAGTGAAATTCAGTTCCATAGATAGTATTGTTAGAGGTGAAGTGGACGTAAGAAGCCCCGGGGTCAAGTTTAAGTTCCTCCTGTTTAGGGATTCTTTTAAATTTTCCTTCTTCGGTAGAGGCGGCAATATTAACAGTTCCTACTCTTTTTGCTTCTTTGATTGCCTTCTTTGACCAGCTGCCGGTTACTATGTAATCTGCCTTGTTTGCCGGAGGCATTAAATTCAGGGGAACCATTGAGAACTGGAGACTTGCACCGCCCTGCAGAAACAAAATAGAATAGTCATCACTTATTCCCATCAGTTCTTTAAGGTCAGCTTTGGCATCACCGATCACTTTATCAAAAGTTTTGGAACGGTGACTGATTTCCAGTATTGACATCCCGACACCGGGAAGCGACATTAAATTATCCTGTGCTTCTTTAAGCACGTCTTCGGGCAGAATAGCAGGGCCCGCACTGAAATTATAAATTCTCTTTTCCATTTTTATGATCTTCCCTTCTGATATTCAAATAAATAAAATATATGATTAATAATTATATAGTATGTACAAGCAGTCCGTCCCTCAGCTTAGGTTCAAACCAGGTAGATTTTGGGGGCATTATTTCTCCCGCATCAGAGATGTTCATAAGGTCATCCAGTGAAACCGGATATAGAGAGAAAGCGACTGCAGCTTCTCCTTCTGTAACGAGTTTTTCAAGTTCTTTTGTTCCGCGGATTCCTCCGATAAAATCAATCCTTTCGTTGGTTCTGGGATCGTCAATTCCAAGTACCGGATTCAACAGAAAGTCCTGCAGAATACTGACATCAAGAGTTTCGGCTACAGATTTTGAAAGTGAATTACTTGCCAGGACAGAATCCCGTACTTTAAGCATGTACCAATCACCATCCAGAAACATCCCATAGCTTCTTCTTTCTTTTGGTTCTTTCTTTTCCGATTTTTCTACGACAAACTTTTCACTTACCCTGTTTAAAAATTCTTCTTTTGATAAATTATTCAGGTCAGAAACAACACGATTGTATGGGAGAATATTAAGCTGTTCGGCTGGAAAGATGACCGATATAAAGTAATTATATTCCTCCTGTCCCGTATGCGTTTTATTATTCTCCTTTTTAACATTTCTTGCCCTGGCAGCACTCGCGGCACGGTGGTGTCCGTCTGCAATATATAAATGTTCTATTTTCCTGAATTCATCTATAATAGTCCTGTTGTATTTTTCCGGAACAATCCATACCGTGTGTTTGATCCCGTCTTTTGAAATGAAATCATATTCGGGACTTTCATTCTTCATTGTGTCGTCGACGATTTTATTAACTGTATCAACACCCCTGTATGTAAGGAATACAACACCGGTCTGTGCTTCGGTAGTAATAATATGATTCGTCCTGTCGTCCTCTTTTTCACGTCTTGTTTTTTCATGTTTCAAAATCACATCATTCTCATAATCATCAACGGAAAATGTTGCCGCAATTCCTACCTGAGCTTTTCCGTTCATCTCAAGTCTGTAGAGATAAAAATGAGGTGAGTCTTCAATAATAAGCGGTGCTTCGGTTTTCAGCCTTTCCAGATTCAGCTTGGCTTTTTTATAAACCTCTTCCGAATAAGGACTAATATTATCATCCAGCTCAATTTCAGAACGTGTAACCCGTAAGAAGTTTAATGGATTTCCTTCTGCTTCTTTCTTAGCTTCCTTTCGGTTAACAACATCATATGGTACGCTGGCTACTGTTTGCGCAATGTCTTTTGAAGGTCTTAATGCTTTGAAGGGTCTGATAACTGCCATATTGAACAATCTCTCCTTAAAAAACTGTAAAAGAATGAAGTTTAAAAATCCATAAAATATTATAAAGATTCCATTTAAAGTGGCCTAAAACTTCGGGAAATTTGACGAAAATCAATTATTTTTACCATTTTAGGTGCTATTTCTATATATATAAATTTATGAACAATTAATAACTGATCATGCCCGGAGAAAAAGAACTTTTAAAGAAGCGAACCAGAAAGAAATCCAAGCCGAAAAATTACCGTGGAAGAAAGAAAATTATCGGAAACATAAGATTTCACAGGAAGTTCCACTCGGAATATTTAAATAATGAAAGAGATATATTTGTCTGGCTTCCCCCTTCCTACGGTGATGCTATTCAGAAAAGATACCCTGTTTTATATATGCACGATGGTCAAAACCTCATGGATCCGGATACTTCATTTATAGGAGTTGACTGGCAGGTAGACGAGACAGTTTCAAAGTTAATCCAATCCGGCAGTCTTAAGGAAATAATAATTGTTGGAATATATAATACCGAAGACAGGCTTCAGGAATACAGTGACTCCGAAATAGGAAACAATTATATGAAGTTCATAACTGAAGAATTGAAGCCTTTTATTGACACTAATTACAGAACAATTTCGAATGCCCGGAACAATGCAGTTTTGGGATCCTCGATGGGAGGATTAATATCATTATTGATAGTCTGGAAATATCCGGGTATCTTCTCTATGGCCGGATGTATGTCAAGTTCTTTTTATTATGATAATGATAAAATTTTTAATACTGTCAGCAGCGGCTCCAGACCGGATATAAAAATTTATATAGATCATGGCGAAGATGGATTAACAAGGGGACAAAAAATGTTTGCCCTGCTTACCGAAAGAGGATTTTTAATAGGTTCAAATATTGATTATTTTTATGCCCCCGGAGCAGAACATAATGAGTCTGCCTGGGCGGACAGGCTGGAAAGGCCATTATTGTTTTTCTTTAAAAAGTAATACCGGGGAAGAAAATTAAAATGGATACATTACAATTACTTGTTAATAAATTCAAAGCTGCAGTCCTATCTATTCTTTTAATAATTCCTTTTTTAAGCTGGAATTGTTCTGCCGGATCAGCCGGTATTGTTAATATTGGAATAGCAAAAGATGAGGTTATTAATTACCATAAAAGCGGGCAATATGATAATGATTTGCGGGAGGCGATTAAGGATGCTGAAGAAAAATTCAACGAGGTAGATGCAGGTCCGAATTCAGCTGTTGTTTTTGATATAGATGAAACAGCAATTACAAGTTATGAATATTACAGGAAATGGGATTTCGGATACGTTCCCAAATATTTTGATATGTGGGTTGATAGTGCAAAAGCTCCGGCCATTCTCCCGGTTCTCGACCTGTACAATTATCTCTTAAAGAGAAATTTCAGGATAATATTTATAACAGGAAGAAAAGAATATCAATATGAGTCTACATTTAAGAACCTGATTAATGCCGGATATTCAAAATTTGATACTTTAATTGTCAAAGGAGAGGAATATTCAGGTAAAACAGCAGAAAAGTTTAAATCAGAAAAAAGATCCGAACTTGCAGAAAAGGGATACACAATAGCAGCCACTGTGGGAGATCAATGGAGTGATCTATCCGGGCCTTACCACGGAATCCAGGTCAAGATACCAAATTATATGTATATCATTTATTAAAGGAAGAATACCTTCAGGCACCTGTTTTATAGGTCTTGTACAACGCAGCGATCCCTTCATTTTTACTTAATGCCCCATTAAAATTTTCATTATATTTGAAACTTAGACTCAATTTATAACAAAAGGAATAAAATGTCTCTGACCGAAATTCCAAAGGCATACGATCCCGCTATAGTAGAAGATAAATGGTATAGTTACTGGCTTGAAAACAAGTTCTTCCATTCAGAAGTTAATGAGGATAAAGAACCATTCACCATTGTAATTCCTCCCCCTAATGTTACCGGTATGCTTACGATGGGCCATATCCTTAATAATACGATACAGGATGTTTTTATACGGGTGAAAAGGATGCAGGGTTATAATGCCTGCTGGGTGCCGGGAACGGATCATGCTTCAATTGCAACAGAAACTAAGGTAACTAACTACCTTAAAGAAAAAGATATTGATAAGAAAGATATCGGCAGGGATGAATTTATTAAGTATTGCTGGGAATGGACAGAAAAATACGGCGGCATTATTATACAGCAGCTGAAAAAACTCGGGGTAAGCTGCGACTGGGACCGTGAACGCTTTACTATGGATGATGAATACTACAAAGAGGTAATAAAGGCATTCGTAAGTCTATATAGTGAAGGTAAGATATACCGGGGCTACCGTATGGTTAACTGGGACCCGGCCAGCCGGTCGGCTATTTCTGATGAGGAGGTTATTTACCGAAATGTAAGCGGGAAGCTCTGGTATTTTAAATACCCCGTTAAGGAATCCAATGGATACATTGTTGTTGCAACCACCCGTCCGGAAACAATGCTGGGAGATACCGGAATAGCTGTTAATCCCAATGATGAAAGGTACAAGAAATTAATCGGCAAAAAAGTTATGCTGCCGATTGCGGATAGAGAAATCCCTGTCTTTGCAGATGATTATGTTGATATGGATTTTGGAACCGGTGCTGTTAAAGTTACTCCTGCTCATGACATTAACGACTATGAGATGGGTAAAAGACATGAACTGGATTCCATTAATATATTCAATGAAGACGGCACAACGAATTCTAATGTTCCGGATTTTTTGAGTAATCTTGACCGTTTTGAGGTAAGGAAAAAAGTTGTTGCCAGAATGGAAGAGCTGAAGCTGCTCGAAAAAATTGAAGACTACCAGACCAAAATAGGCTATTCTGAAAGAGGCGGGGTGCCAATAGAGCCATATTTATCAGAGCAATGGTTTATGAAGATGGAGGAGCTTGCACAGCCGGCTCTGGAAGCTGTTGAAGCCGGGAAAGTTAATTTTTATCCCGACCATTGGGTAAAGACCTACAAACACTGGATGGAAAATATAAGTGACTGGTGTATTTCGAGGCAGTTATGGTGGGGACACAGGATCCCGGTGTGGTATTGTGTGGGAGATGATCATTGTACGCTGGAATGTAAAAATCCCATAGTAGCTGTTGAAAAGCCCGATAAATGTCCTTATTGCGGTTCAACTAATTTAAGACAAGATGACGATGTACTGGATACCTGGGCCTCCAGCTGGTTATGGGCGCACGCGGTATTTAAGACAGAGAGAGGAACAAAAATATTATTATCCTACTAATACTCTTGTAACAGCACCCGATATTATATTTTTCTGGGTTGCGAGGATGATTATGGCAGGACTTCATTTCAAGAACGATATCCCGTTCAGCAGCGTTTATTTTACCTCTGTGATAAGAGATATACAGGGTAGAAAAATGAGTAAGTCTCTCGGTAATTCACCCGATCCTCTTGATGTAATAAGGGACTATGGTGCCGATGCGCTGAGGTTTACTATAATTTATCTTGCCCCGATGGGACAGGATGTTTTATTCAGTACGGAGAAATGTGAACTGGGAAGGAACTTTGCCAATAAGATATGGAATGCGGGCAGATTTTTATTAATGAATCGTGAATCAATTCCTTTTGACAGCAGTCTTGCTGAAAAACATATCGATTTTGCTGACAGGTGGATAATATCCCGCTTCAACAAAACTCTGCTTCAGCTTCAGGAGGCAATGCAGAAATTTGAGATAAATACGGCTTCAAAGATCGTTTATGCATTTGTATGGAATGATTTCTGCGACTGGTATATTGAACTTTCAAAGAACAGACTTTATTCAGATAATGCCGGAATAAAATCAGCGGTTCTTACCAGGTCTTTAAAAATGTTCGAAGATCTTCTTAAGATAGTGCATCCATTTATGCCGTTTATTACTGAAGAACTGTGGCAATTAATTGAGGAAAGAAAGAATGGAGAAAGCATAGTAATTTCTGATTATCCGCTTCCCGTAGAAGAAAAAATAGATGTAAGAGCCGAAGAGGAAATGGAATTTGTACAGGATATTATTACCTCAATCAGGGCCATTCGCGGCGAGATGAATATTCCGCCTTCAAAGCAGATTAAAGCATTTATTAAATCCTCTTCTGTAGGACAGCACCAGGTTGAATACATTAAAAAACTAGCCCGGGTTGAAGAATTAATTGTCGATGAAAAAATTCAGAAACCGAAAGCCAGCGCTTCTGCTGTGTTAACAAGATGTGAGATTTACGTACCGCTTGAAGGACTCATTGATCTTGATGTTGAGCGAGCACGTCTGAGGAAGGAAATAAGCAGACTGGAAGGATCTCTTGCCGGTATTGAAAAAAAATTGGCTAACGAAAAGTTTGTTAATAATGCAGCTCCCGAAGTAGTAGAAAAGGAAAGAAATAAAAAATCTGACTGGGAAAAAAATCTGAAAAAACTCAACGATATATTGAACACGCTCTCTTAGTATTGTATTCCTGAACAGATTTGTATTGTGCAGAGCTGCTACTGCTATTTCACTCTGAGATACTGCACACTGAAAAACCGGTTTTTATCGATCCAAACATTTCTTACTTCAAAGAAATCACTTACCAGATTTTCGAATTCTCCCGGTGTGTATTTATAGGAATACTCGGTAAGGATATCATCACCCTTTTTCAAATGCAAAGCTGTGCTGTTTAAGTTTATCTGCTGATCTGACAGACTAATAAGGTGCATCTCGATTCTGCCCTGTTCAGAATTATAAAAAGCATGGTGTTTAAAATTTTCTGTGTGAAAATCAGAGCCCGTCTCATCATTTATATGACAGAGGATATTCAGATTAAATTCAGCGGTGACACCTTTACTGTCATTATATGCGGCTTCGAGTATATTTTTATCTTTCTTCATGTCGACACCTATTATCATTCCGCCGTTTCTACCTATCAGACGAGCCACTCTTCTTAAAAAATTCTTTGCCTCAATGGGTCTGAAGTTTCCAATGGTAGATCCCGGGTAAAAAGCTGAAATATGGTCGTAAGGCATTGGAAGTTCGGGAAGTGTAATAGTTCTGGTATAATCGGCATGAAGAGGAATAATCTCAAGTTCGGGATAATCCCTGGAAAGCTTGTCGACAGAGTTCAGCAAATGTTCTTCTGAAATGTCAATAGGGATATAAGCAGCAAGTCCGGGAATATTATCCAGAAGCAGCCTGATTTTTTTACTGCTTCCGCTGCCAAGCTCAACCAGAACAGTTCCTTCGCCTAATAGTTTTCCGATTTCCGAAATATTATCCTCCATTATTTTCATTTCTGTTCGGGTAGGATAATACTCAGGAAGTCTGGTTATCTCATCGAATAATTTTGATCCTTTTTCATCGTAAAATAATTTGCTGGGAAGCACTTTATCAGGTCGTGATAATCCTTCCAGTACAATATTTTCGATCTCATTCTCTTTTTTTTCAGCATAATACATAAGCTTACCCAGCATCCTTTGCAAGTCTGAGTCCCATAAACTGCCACCTGCTGTCAGGATAGAAAAAATTTCTATAATATTTACGTATGTGGGAAGAAGATGTAGCGCAGGAGCCGCCTCTAAGGACCATCTGGTTTGACATAAACTTACCGTTGTACTCTCCAAGTGCGCCCGGAAGTGTTTTATAGCCGGGATAAGGAACATAAGGGCTCATTGTCCACTCCCACACATCTCCGTACATCTGATTAAGTGACCTGTTTCCCGAGAAAGGTACGGGGTGAAAATTACCATCTTCTACAAAGTTTCCGGAGATGGGTATATTGCCGGCGGCTGTTTCCCATTCGGCTTCTGCAGGCAGTCTGTATCCGGCCCATCTGGCAAACGCGTCAGCTTCATAATAGCTTATATGAGAAACAGGTTCATTCAAATCCACTTTATGAAAGCCGTTCAATCTGAAGTTCCACCATTCACCATCTTTTTTCTCCCAGTACAACGGAGCCGTCCAATTATTCTGCTCAGCAGTTGAAAATCCGTCTGAAAGCCATAACTCTGTTTTCCTGTACCCGCCGTCATCAATAAAATCCATGTATTCACGGTTCGTTACAAGTCTGTCAGCAAGCGCGAAAGATTCGAGATATATTTTATGCCTGGGAAACTCATTATCATATCCAAAATCAGCACCGGGATTACCTATCTCATAAAGCCCTTCATCATATTTTTTGAATGATAATTTAGGAACACTGTCCACTATTGGAAGATACCTGTCGGAATAAACGGGATGAAGCGGATTCATTGAAAACACATGTTTTATATCTGTCAGCATTAATTCCTGGTGCTGCTGTTCATGGTGTATTCCTATTTCGATAACCGGTCCATACTCTTTAAGCTGATCATCGGTACAATTTGAAATAAAATCTACGATGTTTTTATCAACATAATCTCTATATTCATAAACCTGGCTTACTGTTGGTCTTGATAATAAACCCCGTTTTGCTCTGGTAAATCGTTCTCCGATCCGGACATAATAGGAATTAAAGAGAAAATTATACTGAGGGTGAAGAGATTTATATTTTTTAACGGCTTTTTGTAATACAAAAGCCTCAAAAAACCAGCTGGTATGTGCAAGGTGCCATCTTGTCGGACTCACGTCAGGCATCGACTGTATTACATAATCTTCAGTTTCTAAGGGTTCACAGAGAATATTGAAAAAATTTCTGACGGCCCGGTATTTTTCTGTAAGAGTCTGCCGGTCGGTATATATCCTTTTCCTTTCGGAAACAGACAAAATTTCAGCACCGTTTTCCATAATCTTCCTTCGGTTCTATCTAAAAAAATTAAAATAAGATGGATTAATAACAAGATTAAATATTATTTTTAAGTTATTCAAGTTAAACCTATTCCAGGTATGAGTATAGTGAGAAGGATAACATTCTAATTGTTATAATTGCTCATTTTCACTAAAAAATAATATTAATGTGATTCTGTCGATTTTTTTATCCGTATTAAATTCAAAGATTAAAACCTGATTCACAAAAGAAAAAAAGGTTAGATAAATGAAAAAATATATCATTCTTTTTATAGCATTCATTTCAATATCCGGGATAACAGAAGCTCAGACATATTCTCCTTATAACAGGGAATTTGGTTTTGGAATTATGGTTGGAGATCCCCTTGGAGCGACTCTGAAGTTCTGGACGCAGAGGGATAATGCATTTGTAGTTGATGTTGGAGCATCATACTTCGGAAGTCCACGGATAGGTGTAGATTATCTCTGGCACTTTAATGCTTTTAAGACACCCATTGCCAATTTATATGCAGGTCCCGGCGGAGTAATTGGTGTAGGAGAAGGAAACGGCTTCTGGTATGACGGAAGATATCACAGGGCAAAAGGTGATGTCGGAATCGGTGCACGCGGGGTAGTAGGTGTAAACCTTGTCCCCAGAGATACACCTATTGAAGCGTTTTTTGAAATAGGCGTACTTCTTGCACTTGCACCTGAGTTTGATTCAGGTATTGATGTTGGGCTCGGTGTAAGGTTCTACCCTTAATCCATTTACGAATGACTTTAAAAAGCACGGTTTTCCCCGTGCTTTTTTTTTGCTTTTCTTCAAATTTAAGCCAAATCTTAATTTTTTCTCATTTCGTTTCCATAATCAATTCAAGCCATATTCCAACTATAGTACAACTGCGCTTCAACTGCGCTCCAACTTCGCTTCAACTCCGCTCCAACTGCGCTTCAACTCCGCTCCAACTACATTTATTATACTCTCATACTTAAAATATTCTTCCTGGCATTACCGATTTTTCAAAAACCCAGGGAGTTTAGCAGGCATATTGAACATTTAAATATTTGTGATATATGGACGAGTAATTTTCTCTGTACTGATGAAGTTAGTATTTTTACTTATTCACTAAAATTAAAAACGAAAGGAGTTTAAGGATGCCCGTAAGAAAAGGCAGTGCGCAATGGAGTGGAAACCTGATGGAAGGAAAAGGAGTTCTTAACACTGAAACAGGTGTATTGAAGAATACCGCTTATGATGCGAAATCAAGATTTGAATCAGGTAAAGCAACTAATCCCGAAGAAATATTGGGCGCAGCTCATGCCGGATGTTTCTCGATGGCCCTGGCTAATTCCCTCTCCAAAGCAGGATTTAAGGTCAATTCAATAAATACTGAAGATGCAGTACATATTGAGAAACTGGAGGAGGGGTTTACTATTACAAGAATAGACATAAGCACAGTTGCAGAAGTTGAGGGAATTGATGACGAAACATTTCAGAAGCATGCGGCTGATACAAAAAAAGCCTGCCCTGTATCTAAGGCTTTAAGAAGCGTTGAGATGACCCTCGAAGCAAAACTTAAATAAATTGAGAGTGAAAAGGAGGCTGTCTCATAAATATGAAATTGTCAACCTGAACATGTTTCAGGTTCTTATTTCACATTAAAATCGAACAATTAGTTTCCGAAATAAATTCGGAATGACATTTTTGAGACAGCCCTTTTATTCTTCTATTACGATAACTTCGTATTCTGCTTTATTATTATCTATAAGTTTTTTTTCATTCATTCTGATTCCAGCAGTCCCTTATATTTTTCGTGGCGATGTACATATATGTTTACATATGAACAGCTTGGAATTATCTGCAGATTGTTTTTCTCAGCATACTTCAATCCCTCTTCCACAAGTTGAGCTGCTATTCCTCTTCCCCTCAGTTCTCCCGGAACATAAGTGAAATAGAAATCTATTACATTATTCCGGGGTAAATTATAGTTCAGATAGCATTCACTGCCCTCAATGGTTACAGTGAATTTGTGATTCTTTTGATCGTGTTGAATTTTAGCATCCATATCATTAAATGAAATTATTATTTGATATTTATTAAAATAAAAATTTAATCATGAGGCGCTGTTATTAAACTTAAATTTCTCTAAACATTAAAAAGAAAATGCATTACATCACCATCGTTCACAATATAATCTTTACCTTCTATCCGCATCAATCCGGCTGCTTTACACGCAGCTTCCGAACCGCATTTTATATAATCTTCATAGCTTATAACCTCGGCGCGAATAAATCCTTTCTCAAAATCCGTATGAATAACACCTGCGGCCTGAGGCGCTTTCCAGCCGTTGTGTATGGTCCAGGCTCTTACTTCCTTAGGTCCGGCTGTGAAATAACTTATTAAACCGAGTGTATGGAAACCCGTTCTGATAATTTTTTCAAGTCCGCTCTCATTTATACCGTAGGATTCCAGAAACTCTTTTCTCTCATCATCCGATAATCCGATCATTTCTTCCTCAACCCTGGCAGAAATTTTAACAGCATCGGCTCCCATTTTTTCTGCATACTCTCTGACAGCTTTTACATATGAATTATCTTCTGCCAGTTCTGATTCGTCAACATTAGCACAATAGATTACATCTTTTCCCGTCATTAGTCTTAGTTCGCTTAATAACTGCTTTGCGGATTCTCTTTCTTTACCCGGAAAAGAGGCCGCAGTATTTCCTTCATTCAGATATTTCAGCAGATCTTCAGCATCTTCAAGCATCTGCTTAGCGGCTTTATCTCCTTTTGCAAGCTTCTGCAGTTTTTCAATTTTTCGTTCCAATGTCTGGATATCTGAAAGTAGAAGCTCAGTTTCAATCACTTCTATATCTCTTACAGGATTTATGCTGCCATCGACATGCACGATGTCATCATTCTCAAAGCACCTTACAAGGTGAAGAATAGCATCGGTCTCCCTGATATTACTCAGAAATTGATTTCCAAGACCTTCTCCCTTACTCGCACCTTTAACGAGTCCCGCTATATCAAAAAATTCGATAGTGCTGTATACAAGTCGTGCCGGGTTTACAAGTTCCGCAAGCTTTTCAATCCTGGCATCAGGCACAGGTACTATAGCTTTATTAGGTTCAATTGTACAAAAAGGATAATTTGCTGATTCAGCGTTTTGAGCTTTAGTTAAAGCATTAAATAATGTAGATTTTCCAACATTAGGCAATCCAACTATACCTATACTCAGACCCATCCGGGGAATTCTCCGTTAAACTTCTTAAAAAATGTTTTTAGTTTGCAAATATAAGAATAATTAAAGGGTTTATTGACTTTTCTGACACCTTAAGATGCTTAAGAATTTGCCGGAGGTTGAGTCATATCAAGGGTCAAAATGCACAATCACGAAAAAATTGCGCATTGAAAGTATAAAAAAATGGCCAATTAAGGGGATTTTGTGCAAATATTTCATAAGGCACTGAATTTGCGTTCTTCTCTCCGGTTATGTGTCATTTCTGAGGATTTTCGATGAAGAATAAAAATATTCTTGTCGTAATTGAAAATGGAATAATAGCACTTGATATACGAAAACAATTAAATGGTGATGGGTATAATACTGAAATAATTAACCCATACGGCAGAGAAAAAATAGAAGAAACCCTAAAAAAGGGATTCCAGTTAATGATTATTGAAAAACAAATTGTCGAAAAAGGTATAAAGGAAGCTGCGCAGCTTGCAAAAAAATATAATATTCCGACTATATTTTTATCCACAGATAGTGAAACCGAAGTTAGGGAAAGGAGCGCTTTCAGGATTCTGATGATGCCATTTGGAGAGAACGATCTGAAAGAAGTTGTAAAGATAGCGCTTGGTGATACATCTGAAGCCTCTTTTACCTCAGGGGAATGAAACAGAACCGAACCCCGGAGCTAATTCTCCGGGGTTTAATATTTTAAATCCGTTTATATTTTTACCGGTGATCGGCAGCGGATGCCAGGGAATCTGATCTCAAAGCTGCGATTAGCGAATCCCTCTGTTTTTTTCTGGTTACTATAGTCGGAAGATATTTTTTAACTACAGCAATCAATTCCTCCTCATTCAGTTTATCTGCATTGCTTTCTTCAGCCAGCTTTTTCCATAACGGTGTGGAATGATAATCATACTTACCATAAATAATAACCGGAGTTCCATATGCCCTGATCCGGTTTCCGTCTTTTGTGAGTATCCATTGATCTGCCCAATAGTAGATCCATTCAGCATCTGATTGGAGAAGTCTTGCACAGGAATGACTGGCAGGGTATCCGGGAAGCTCAAACTGATGAATTGAAATTCCGTTGAAATTATCGATGTTAAATGCCCAGGGAAGTATCCATTCCTCATTAACTGTGCTGGTTGTTTCTTTAGATTTCCAGTTAGTAAAATACAAACCTACAGGTGTGGGAGTAGTTCTTTTTCCCATACTCGTAGGTCCCCATCTTACAAGCTCTCCATGCTCGATAAGCGACAAATGCCTGAACAGGATAAGAGAATATTAAAATCTTTGGAATTGAATCAAGTACTGATATATGCTTAGGGTATGGTGAGAAAAAAAGGAAATCATCCGGTAATGTGTCGGGTACACACAGGGTGTCGCCTATAACGATATGTCTTGTATCGAGCCTGTTAATTGCGAGTACCTGCCTCATTCCGGCATCTCCAAATCTGTCTGTTAGTTCAGATAAGATGTGGACACTTTTAACCGGTTCTTTGGTAAAGACTACTTTCAGCGGAGGAGGCTCTGGTCTGGTAACCTGTTTAACGGTTAATGTATCTGCATTTTTTGATGAAGACTTCTCAAGCTTTTCTTCGCAGCCTGTATTAACGCCAATAATAACCGTCAGAAAAAGAAGGCTTATTCTCCGGACTGAGAGAAGTTTTTTAATCATAAAAAATTAATCTTTGTATGTCAGAATTTCCCGGTTAATTAATTCGGTCAGCAGATCCTTGTACCCCTTAAACTGTACTCCTTTCCAGCCCATTTCCCTGGCTGCATCAACATATTCAGCGATATCATCAATAAAGAAATGGTTCGCGGATTTTTCACCAGTAAAAGACTCAACTGCGCGGTAAATCTCTTTTTCCGGTTTATTCGCGCCTGCTTCATAAGAGACGACTAGTTTATCAAAATCTTCCAGGAACCTGTAGTGCTTCCAGCCGTATTTATAGTGAATGATGTTTGTATTTGAGAGCAGCACCAGCTTATAATTCCTTTTTAATTTCGGGAGTAAATCTACCACTTCTTTGTTTTCGGAAAAAATATCCGAATACAATCTGCAGAAAGTTTCTTTGTCTATTTTATGTCCCAAAGCCGAAAGCATTATGCCGGTAAACTCATCTTCAGACATATCCCCTCTCTCAAAAGCCCTGTGGTATTGATAGTTAGTATTATAAAAATCAATAAAATAATCCCCCAGTCCCTTTTCCATCTGATTGAGTTTGTCAATAGCCCGCTGATAATCAAAAGGAAGGAGGACGTTTCCCAGATCAAATACTATAACGGAAAATTTATCCTTCATTTATCATAGTTCAAAAGTTGTATCCGGAATTCCTGTATTTATCATTATTGATTCTACCTTGAAGTCCATTTGCTGAGGGCCAATTGATTGTTTTATTGAAAAAGGATATTTAACACCATCTACCGATCTGTAGTCACTATACAAGATCTCCTGTGTAAATGTACCCTGTGGTGTGGTAATATTCTTTTCCTCTTTTATCTTATAGCCTGTATCGGTATCATAATATTGTATCCATTTTGTTCCGGAAGGAAAGATCATTTCGAGTTTATAGGCATTCTTATCATTTACTTTCTCAATTCCTGCCAGTTTAAGCTTAACACCAAGGGAATCAAGATCCAGCAGTAGATGAAGCGTTGCCTCATTTTTCAATTTCTCAAGTTCATTACCTTCAATTTTTATCTGCTGACCACCCGTCTGCATTTCTCCGATCTGTCCATTGAATATTATATTCTGAGTTGCTCCTCCGGCATCCACTTCCTGTTTAAACAGATCGGGTTCTTTCTGATATATTGTAGTTTTTACATCGAAGCCCTGGACCTTTCCGGACATGACTGTGGTTCGGTCGTGAACATTTGCAAGGCTGTCTCTTCCGCCGATGGCGTTGATATACTTATTTATAACATCCATCGGGGAAATATTTCCCTGGACAGAGGAAAGCGAGGTATCAACTTTGTTGCCGTATTTATCGTAATAAACTATTGGTCCGAATTGTTTCAATCCCTCCTTAACCTGATCGGCATTCCCAACAACCACTATATTTGAATGTTCCGGTTTTATATACTTCTCTGCAGCCATTTTGATTTGCTCAGGCGTAACTGCAGCTACGTTCTTCAGGTAATCAGCATAATAATTTTTCGGCAGATTATATTTATCAATATTTATGGCAAAAGATGCTATTGTCTGCGGACTTTCAAGAGAAATAGCAAAGTTACCTGTGACATAGTTTTTAACAATCTGCAGTTCACTATCAGGTACAGTTTCATTTTTAATCCGGTTCATTTCGAATAAAATACGCGCAACAGCGCTGTCTGTAACTGCATTGCGTACATTCGTAAACGCATTAAAATTCCCGACATATTCGTCCTTTGACAACCTTGAATTAGCTCCGTATGTAAACGAATGCTTTTCTCTTAAATCCTGAAATAATCTGAACGTCCCGCCTCCAAGGATTGTATTCATTAGTCCTGCCGGTATAGCATCACCAGCTCCGGGTTTAAGCTGAACAGGGTAGGTAACATTTATCACGGACTGAACTGAATTCGGTCTGTCAACCAGCGCAACCGTAGTTTGGGCAGGCGGTTCCGGAAGGGGATAGGTAAACTTCGGTACATCTTTTTTCTTCCAGCTGCCCAGGTATCTTGTAACAAGATCTTTTGCTTCCTGTTCATTTATATCTCCTACTACAGCCAGGTATGAAATATTAGGAGCAAAATATGTCTCATAGTACTTCCTGCACTTTTCAAGCGTTATATTATCAACTGTCTGCTCTGTTTCCGGCTCTCCGTAAGGGTGATCCTTTCCGAAATCAACGACATCCTTAACTGTACCGGCTATAGCATCGGGATCATCTTTCTGGCTGGCGAGATCAGATTGCATCCTTTTCTTTATTTTATCCAGTTCTTGCTGTTTAAAATCAGAGTTCAATATTATATCAGACATAATTTTAAAGAGTGTATCGGAGTGTTCAGTCAGGCTCATACCATATATACCGGTAGAGGATGTAGAAAGTGTTGCCCCGATAAAGTCGATTGCCTGATCAAGTTCATCTTTACTTCTGCTTTTTGTTCCCGTCCTTAAGAGCTGTCCTGCTGCAGATATATATCCTGCGGTATCTCCTTCCAGTATAGGATCCCTGTCTACCTGGAGAGAAAAAGAAACTCTGGGCAGCTTATGATTCTCAACAACGAATACCTTCAAACCATTAGGAAGTTCAAAATGTTCGTAGCTCCCCAGTTTAATTTCCGGGGCAGGACCAGGTTTTGGAGGATGGCTTCTATCAACTTGTGCATAAAGCGGCATTATTAATATTACTGCGGTGAGGAAAGATAATAACTTACGCATTTTTACTTCCCTCCTTTCTTTTCGGGAAGATAGTAGAGTACAACCCGGTTATTCTTAGTTAAGTATTTGTCGGCAACGCGCTTAATATCTTCTTTTGTTACGTCCATCAGTTTATCCAGTTCTGTGTTTATGGCATTTGTATTTCCGTAAATAGTATAATAATAGGCGAGGTTTTCAGCTATTCCTTCGTCGGTAGCGTTCTGATTAACATAGTTAGTTTCTACCTGATTCCTGAGCTTCTGCATTTCTTTATCTGTAATCACCGAATCTTTAACCTTATCTATTTCCTCGTCTATAAGGCTTCTTAGTTCATCAGCATCGACGCCCTGGTTTGCAATAGCCAGTGAAATAAATAATCCGGGATTTTCCAGCGCAGCGGGAAAAGCTCCCACATATACTGCCTTCTGAGTTTCATCAACAAGTTTTTTATAGAGTCGCGAACTCCTTCCACCGGATAGTAAGGTGGTGAGCATGCTTATCGGGTAATAATCTTCTGTTCCCACTGCAGGTATATGATAGGCTTCTACGATCGCAGGCAGCTGTATATTATCGTAGGCCGTATCAATTATTTCTGATTTCTGTGGAGGCTCTTCAACAGCGGGTCTGTATATATCCTTTGTTCCCCTGGGTATTTCGGAGAAATATTTGCTGATCAGTTCTTTAGCCTGATCAATCTGAATATCTCCCGCGATGGAGAGTACTGCGTTCTGGGGAACATAATATGTTTTGTAGAAATTTCTGAATTCATCTATGCTGGCCTTATCAATGTATTGTGCGGAGCCAATCGGCATCCAGCGGTACGGAGAGACCTTAAATGCATCTCTAAAAGTAATTTCCCAAATCTTTCCATAGGGCTGGTTATCCAGCCTTTGTTTTCTTTCCTCTTTTACAACTTTTCTCTGGGTTTCAACACCCACACTATCAATTTTGAGATGAAGCATACGTTCTGATTCCATGTATAATCCAAGCGCCAGCTGGTTGGATGGCAGTACCTCGTAATAATATGTTCTGTCAAAATCGGTGTTAGCATTAAGTTCTCCCCCTGCATTTTCTATCATTTTCATGTATTCGCCCCTTCCAATGTTGGGAGAGCCCTCAAACATCAGATGTTCAAAGAAGTGAGCAAAACCTGTTCTGTCAGGTTTCTCATTCTTCGAACCTACATGGTACATGACGGATACGGCAACAATAGGAGTAGAGTTATCCTGGTGGAGGATAACATGTAAACCGTTATCAAGGTTATATTCGGTGAACTTTACATCATTTTGTGCATTAACCTTAGTTATAAATAGCATTGCGAGCAGCATGCTAAAAAGTGATAACCTATTCATGAAGTGTCCTTTATAAACAATAAGATTGTAAATATTAATTATTTAAAATATGATTATTCTCAGGATAATTAAACATTAAAACTAATTATTGAGTTGATATGTGATTTGGCGATTATGCAGATAAAGTCTTAGGTTTGATAATTAAAAAGTAAAATACATTATGAAAAATATATTTGTAATAGGTGCCGGAAGGACGGCTACTGCTCTGATATCATATCTGCTAAAGAATGCCGGGGGGCATCAGTGGAAGGTTACCGTAGGAGACTTTGATTATACGCTGGCGGAACAAAAAATCGGAGACAATCCGCACGGAAGGGCAATAAAATTTGACGCTCTTGATGACGTACAGAGGGAAACTGAAATTTCCAGTGCTGATATAGTAGTTTCTTTCCTTCCGCCGGCAATGCATGTATTAATTGCAAATGAGTGTCTTAAGCAAAAAACAAATATGGTCACTGCTTCCTATGTTTCTGACGGCATGATGAAACTTGATGAAGATGTGAAAAAGAATGGACTGCTTTTCCTGAATGAGATGGGACTGGATCCGGGGATAGACCACATGGATGTAATGCAGCTGAAAGAAAAGGTTGAAGCTGATAATGGAGAAATTATTTCTCTGAAATCTTTCTGCGGTGCTTTAATTTCGCCTGAATCAGATGACAATCCATGGAATTATAAGTTCACCTGGAGTCCTATGAATGTAGTTCTTGCGGGACAGGCGAATGCAAGATATAAAAAGAATTTTGAAATAAAGGAAATTCCATACGAAGAAGTGTTTACAAACACGGAAAAAATAATTGTTTCCGGACTGGGTAGTTTTGAAGCTTATCCCAACAGGGATTCTATACCGTACATTGAGCGATATGGATTAAGTAATGTAAGAGATTTCTACAGGGGAACCCTCAGAAGGCCCGGTTTCTGTGAGGCATGGGATGCTTTAAGGAAGATGGGACTCACAAACAATAAGAAGCTCTGGGAAGATACACGAAATCTGACCATTTCAGAATGGGTGAAATCATCGCTTCCGTTATCAAACGGCAGGCCAGTTGATGATGAAATTGCTTCTTACCTTAACATTACTAAAAATGAAGAAATATTCAAAAAGATAAGATGGCTGGATTTATTCAGTAACAGGAGAATTAATCTTGGCCAGGCTACTTCAGCCCAAATACTTCTGAATCTGCTTTTGGACAAATGGGAATTCAGGGAAGGCGACCGGGATATGGTTGTCCTCCAGACTGAAATAATTTATAACTCTTCTGCGGGCAGGAAAAAACTGTCTTCTACAATGGTTTATAAAGGTAAGGATCAACTTAATACTGCAATGACATACACAGGAGGTCTGCCGGTAGGTGTTGCAGTTAAGCTAATCGCAGCCGGTAAAATAAAAGAAAAGGGTATTGTAATTCCTATTCATAGTGATATTTATAAGCCGGTACTGAAAGAGCTGGAGGAATATGGTATTAAATTCAATGAATCAGAAACCATACAGTAAATCTCAGGCTATATAATTTTTCATATAAAAATAATCATCGGTAAAATTACCCTTCCAGATGATCACGGCTCTTTTGATCTCATCCGGCAGTCCTGATTCCTCCAGGCTATTATTATAATCTGCCGAAATAATTGAATAAAGAAAAAGGAGACAGATCTTTACTGAACTGCCGCGAAGCATCTGTTGAGAACTCACAGGGAAGGTTTGTAACAGACATTACCGCAACGCCTTCTCCATCAAATCCCATTTTTATTGTTTCACTTAAGGGATTATAGATATAAACCGGATCATCAATCCAGGTTTCTTTTGAGAATTCAACAGAGCCGTTCGGGTCGCAGGTGATATCCCCTATTGCAATAATATTCCGGTTTTTTTTGAATAACTCTTTCATCAAAGCTTTGGGAAGAGCTCTCGGATATTTTGGTTCCCACAAAATGCAGTTCATCAGAATTGAAATATACGGTAGTATTGTATCCAGATTTGATTCATAAAATTCAGGATATATCAGGTAATGCTGACGTCTTTCTTTTTTATTTAGCCTCTGATAGACTTCAGGATCTATACCTTCACCTGCTTTGAGGCGGTACATTTCATTGATAGTGAGAACAAGCTTATATACCTTTTTCCTTGATCCATTAAAATATACTTCTTTAAGTCTGTCCGTAGTAATCTCCTCAACCGGCAGAAGGTCATAAATCTTTTGTGCTCCGAAGCTCGTTTTTCCTTTACCGAGGAAACAGGTTATCAAAGGAGGAATATCCGATGGCGTTCCATATTTCGAGATCTGCTTGCCTGCATCTGAAATGATATCTTCTATCGACTGGAGATCTTCGCCTTCAACGGCCTGTGGAATATTTTCAAAAGGATTAGGAACACCTTTTATTTTAAGTCTCTGCCCGAATGACCACAACGTATCGACCATACCGGCGTATCCCGCATTAAAGGTAAAAGCAGTAATCAGTCTATGCCCGTGTTCATCCCTTATCAGCTCATAGTCAATTAAGGTAGTTCTCAGATCAATGAAAGCTTTCAGCATTTCCCTGTTTTTCAGCTGTCCTTTATATGTATGAGAAAACAGCAGATAGACTTTTTCAGGCAGAATTCTTTTGACAGGAATTTCTTTCAATCCGAAAATCACATTTGCCTTTGACAGATCTTCATTTATTTCCGCCCCTGCCTTCAAATATTCATCATCAGGGAAAGCTCTTTTAATTTCGCCCGTGGAAGGATTTATTGCCGGCTGCACTATGAGTTTATATCCATGCTTAACAATTTCCGCAGCGAACTTCGGAGTAACAGCAACTCTTTTTTCACCTTTTTTGTTAATGGCTTCTCTTAATATTCCTATTGTATTATTCATTATTTCCCGATATTTGGTTCTCAATTTAAGAAATTTTTAATGAAGCAGTTTTTTGTTTTAATCACTTTAGTGTTATCTCTGGCCTCAGCCTCGGCGCAGCAGATTTTAATCAGGGGGAAAGTTACCGATGATACAAAAAACCCGCTTCCGTATGCCAACATCAGGGTCAGCGGTACTATGCTCGGTACCTCGGCAAACAGCCGGGGTCAATATGAACTTAAGCTTGCGCCGGGTTCGTATGAGCTTATTGCATCCTACATAGGTTATGTTTCAGACACTGTAAAAATAAATGCTGCAGCGGGCATTGTTAATAATGATTTCACTCTGAGGCAGAGCAAATATCAGTCTTCCTCCTGTTACGGTCTTACCCGGCGTGAATCCCGCTCTTGAGATCATCAGAAAAGCAATTATAAGAAAAAAAGAGCGTGCAGCATTACTAAATAGTTACGAATTTATGGCCTACACCAAGGGGATTATTAAAACACAGAGAGACATTAGTTCCGGTAACAACAGTATAGGTATAGATATCGGCGGGAATGATACAATTCCTCTTAGGATCTCGGGTATCATCGAGAACCAGAGTGAGGGATTTTATAAAAAACCGGATGAATACAAAGAATTGATCCTTGCAAGAAAACAGACTGCTAACCTGCCCCCATCAATAAATATCTTAACCGGTGGAAGACTGATCCAAAATTTCTATGAGGAAAAGGTGAATTTTCTGGGAGAAGATCTGCCGGGTCCTTTATCCGATAACGCTCTTGCATATTATTACTATTACATTGAGAATACACTGGCGATTGATAATACTACTGTTTACAGGATTCATATATCTCCCGAAGATAGTCACGATCCCGGTTTCACAGGAAGCATTTACATTACGGCTGATTCATACGACCTGCTGGAAGTAGATCTTAATCTCAATGATGCAGCTGATACCGGGGGTTTGTTCGATACTGTTTCCGTTATTCAGCAGTTTACGGCCTTTGCAGATTCTATAATGATGCCCGTGGACTACAGGCTGTATGTTAAAGCGAATTATCTCAACCTTGCAAGATTTGCTTTTGAACTAAATTCGATACTGTATGATTACAAAATAAATCCCCGGTTGGAAGACAGTTATTTTGGGAAAGCCGTTATAAAGGTTATTCCCGGAGCAGACGAAAAGGACTCGACTTACTGGGGTTCTATTCAAAGCATTCCGGAAACTCCGACAGAGAAAGCAGCCTATGAGAGAATAGACAGTCTTGAAAATATTCCCCGAACCTTCTGGGACAGATTCTCATTTCTATCTTCGAGAGTTTATTTAAGTGATAATTTCGCTGTAAGCGCACCTTTAGGTATGTATCATTTTAACAGGGTTGAGGGACATGCAATTGATTTCGGCTTATTCCTGGATGATGCGGTAAATAGGAGACTAAACGGTAAACTGAACTTTTCTTATGGTTTCTCGGATAAAAAGATGAAAGAGGATCTTTCACTTGAATACTTATTAGGTGACTACAGGACATACTCGATAGGATTAAACATATTCAATAGGCTGAATATTCTTTTTGGAGAATCAGAGGAATATGGTGAGCTGATCCCCTCATTGCTGGCGCTCATCTCCAAGTACGAATTCAGAAATTATTATTACACAAAAGGATTCGAATTTAATTTGTCGGGCGAAGTTTTCCCTGTTTTAACATTAACTGCCGGCTTCAAAAATCACACTGATAACAGTGCAGTCACAAAGACAGATTTCTCCTTTTTTAACAAGGACAGGAAGTATCCTCCGAATCAGGTGGTTTATGAATCCAGAATAAATGCTGTATCAGCGGGATTCAAATTAGATTTCAGGAATTATGTTGAAGATGGATACTTCAGAAGAAGGATTTCTCAGGGAGAATCCTATGTAATCATAAGGGGAAATGTTGAGTTATCCGACAAAAAGATCCTGAACAGCGGACTCGACTATACTACCTATAAGCTTATCCTTAACGGATCATTAAATACTTTCACCTCCCGGCACCTTGATTACAGGATTATGGGGATGTATAACCGGGGGAGTCTGCATTATCAAGCGCTTTATGCCTTACCCGGCAACATAGATATACTCTTCCAGCGGTTTTCATTCAGAACTTTAAACGTAAATGAGATTTTCGGAAGCAGGGTAATAACTGTCAATCTTGAACATGACTTCCAGGATTTAATATTCAGAGCTCTGAAAATTCCAGGACTGAGAGATTGGGGTATTCAACTCAGCACATTTTTTAATGCTGCCTACAGTGATATAGGTAAAGAAACTACTACATATCTGCCGGTTCAGGTAAGGACCTTTCCTCACCCATTTTATGAAGCAGGAATAGGACTTTCCCAGGTCCTGATACCTCTGAAGGTTGAATTTGCGTGGAGATTGAATTACACGGGCGAAAATAATTTCAGGGTCGGGATAAATTCGGTCTTGTTTTAATCGGATTTAAAATAAAAAAGCGCTCCGGAAAAAGAGCGCCTGAAAAGCAGAAAGCTAACCTGGAACTAACTCTTGGGTTTTGCTTCACTGACAATTATGCTACGACCGCTAAGTTCTGCTCCGTTCAGAGCCGAAATTGCAGCATTTGCTTCGGATTCATTTGACATTTCAACGAACCCGAAACCTCTGGATCTACCGGTCTGGCGATCGGTAATAACCTTCGCAGAAACTACTGTACCGTGTGGTTCAAAAGCTGCGCGAAGAGAATCATCATTAACCGCCCAGGGGAGTGATCCAACAAAAAGCTTAGTACTCACTAACTTACCTCTGAAAAATAATTAATAAAATAACCACGGTGTTTAAACCGTGCAGAAAAATACCATTATTAAACAAAAAAACAAAGAAAATTTTATTTTATGTAATTTTGAGGGAATTCAAATACGGGGAAAGGAGCAAAAGTGTGACTTTGGTCATCTATCCAAAAATATGCGAAATTGCATCGGAAAGTGAATTTACAGGTATTACACGCCCAGAACTTTTTGATTTTAATGATTTTAGATTATTTGCGGGAATGATTGTTTTCTTAAAACCAAGTTTCTCCGCTTCTGATATTCTCTTTTCGATATTTGCGACACTCCGGATTTCTCCCCCCAGACCCACTTCACCTATCACAACGATCGAATTATCGGCAGGTTTATCAAGCAGACTTGAGGCGATACTGCAGCACACGGCAAGATCTACTGCAGGCTCATCTATCTTTACTCCTCCTGCCATATTTAAAAACACGTTATTTGCACTTAAACGATATCCGTTTCTTTTTTCAAGCACGGCAAGAAGGATAGATAATCTTCTGTAGTCGAAACCGGTAGCCACTCTCTGGGGATTCCCATAATTAGATGGAGTAACAAGTGCCTGTACTTCAAGTAAAATAGGTCGTGTACCTTCCATACTTGCTGTAACAACCGATCCTGAAATCTTTGTGCCTCGTTCGCTAAGGAATAATTCGCTCGGATTTTTAACTTCCTGGAGTCCCTCTTCATGCATCTCGAAAATGCCGATTTCATTGGTACTCCCGAAACGATTTTTTTGTGCACGGAGAATCCTGAACGAATGATGTGATTCTCCCTCAAACTGGATAACCGCATCGACGATATGCTCCAGAACTTTTGGTCCCGCAATAAATCCTTCTTTGGTAACGTGGCCGATAATGATAACGCAGAAATGGTTTTTCTTGGCTTCATCCATCAGCAGGGAGGTAGATTCTCTTATTTGCGTGACCGTACCCGGAGAATTTTCAAACTCACTCCTGTACATTGTCTGAATTGAATCAATTATGACAACCGCAGGCTGGGTATCTCTGATTGATCCGATAATTGTATTCATATCCGTCTCAGGGAGGAAGTAAAAATTATCGGATGAAATTTTTAAGCGGTCGGCGCGCAGCTTGATTTGTCTTGCAGATTCCTCACCGCTTACATACAGTACCTTATCATTTATCCTTGCAGCCGCCTGCATCGCGAGGGTCGATTTTCCGATCCCCGGATCGCCCCCGAATAGTACTACAGATCCGGGCATAAGTCCTCCCCCCAGTACCCTGTCAAATTCGAGGATTCCTGTCTTTATCCTTTCATCTTCATTTGCAGTAATTTCACTTATCTTTGGTATATCAGGTTTTCGGCGGGGTGGTGCGGCCTTGCGCTGATGTGTTTCAAGAATTTCCTCGGTGAAGGAATTCCACTCTTCGCATTCAGGACATTTACCAAGCCAGCGCAGCGATTCATAACCGCAGTTCGAACAGACGTATTTAATTCTTGGCCTGGTTTTCATATTTTACAAAAAACTCCGGACTGTTTTTTCAACTTCCTTCAAAACCTCAGGTATTTTAGAAACATCTCTTCCGCCGGCAGTTGCAAGGTGCGGTTTTCCTCCCCCTCCTCCTCCGGCTATTTTTGCAAGGGAGCCGACAATTTTTCCTGCACTAAGTTTTGTGCTCTTAATAAGTTCATCATTAACCACGCATACAATCCCTACTTTATCTTCAATCCGTGATATTAGTACACCCACAGACTCTTTAGTTTTATTTCTTAATTCATCTCCGAAAGATTTTAACTCATCCATACTATCGGCATTTACCTCCCCTTTATAAACAGAGATGCTTTCAAGTTTGACCGGTTTTTTAAGGATCTCATCTATCCGGCCCAGCTTTTCCTTCAACTTTAATTCGGAAAACTCTTTCTCAAGTTTTTTCTTTTCTTCCAGCAGGAGTGCCGCACGATCTTCGGATTCTTTTATTTTGTTTAACTGTGTCTCAATATATTCTTCTACTCCACGTCCGGTAACTGCTTCAATTCTACGAACACCGCTGGCAATTGATGATTCACTTATTATCTTAAATAATCCTATTTCCGAGGAATTTGCAACATGGGTACCGCCGCAGAATTCCATCGTGAAATCTCCAAACTGGACAACATTTACTTTGTCACCATATTTATCTCCAAAAAACATCAGCGCGCCCATCTTTTTTGCCTGCTCAAAGGGAACATTCCTGTGATGCAGCTTCGGCAGATTTCTTCTAAGCTGCTCGTTTACAATAGTTTCAATTTCTTTAATCTCGCTGTCTGTTAATTTTGCAAAATGAGTAAAATCAAAACGCAGCCTGTCAGGACCGACATAAGAACCAGCCTGGTGGACGTGATTTCCCAAAACCATTCTTAAGGCGGCATGAAGGAAATGCGTTGCTGAATGATTCCTCATAATATCCCATCTTCTTTTCTCGTCAACGTGGGCAATCACCTCCTGGCCGGGAGTTATCAGGTCCTTTTTATCATTCTCAATCACGTGGATTGTTTTATTATCAATCTTTGTTACATCGACAACCGGTAAAACTTTTCCTTCTATTATCAGCTGTCCCCTATCATCAATCTGACCTCCTGCCTCAACGTAAAAGGGTGTCCTGTCAAGTATAACAAGATCGTTTTCTTCATCCTTTTTATATCCTATAATTTTTCCTTTTGATTTCAGTTCGTCATATCCCGTAAATTCAGATTCAGCCGGATCAGTAAATTCAAAAGAATCCAAATCCTCTTTTGAAATGTTAATCGAAGCAAGCTTTTCTCTTGAAGCTTCTCTTCCTCTTTCCTTCTGCTGCTTCATTAACTCATTAAAACCTTCTTCATCAATGGTGAACCCTTTTTCCCGCGCCATTATATTCGTCAAGTCGACCGGGAATCCAAAGGTATCATAAAGTTTAAAGACATCTTCGCCGGGTATAACTTTCAGTTTCTCTTCTTGCAGACCTTTAATTAAGTCATCAAATAATTCAATTCCCCTGTCAAGAGTAATGTTAAAACTTTCTTCCTCGCCCCTGATCACTTTTTTGATGTAGGATTTCTTTTCTTTCAGTTCGGGAAATGTATTTCCCATGGTGCTTACAAGTACATCAACAATTTCAAAAAGGAACGGCTTATGCAGGTTTATCTTTCTGCCGTACCGGGAAGCCCTTCTGAGTATCCGCCTCAATACATATCCGCGGCCTTCGTTCCCCGGGACAGCCCCATCAGCTATAGCAAACGTAAGAGCCCTGATATGATCAGCAATCACGCGCATAGGTATCTTATCTTCTTCGTTCTCATATTTAATTCCAGAAATTTCTGATATCCTGCTTATCAGGGGCATAAAGATATCTGTATCATAATTTGACTCTTTATTTTGCAGGACTGCGCAAACCCTTTCAAAGCCCATGCCTGTATCAATATGTTTGGAGGGTAAGTCATGGAGCGTACCCTTCTCGTCCCTGTCATATTGTATAAATACAAGGTTCCAGATTTCGATGCATTCGGAAGTTCCTGCATTTACATATTTGGGATTGTTATAATCCTTCCCAAGATTTATATGAATCTCCGAGCAGGGTCCGCAGGGACCTGTCTCTCCCATTTCCCAGAAATTATCCTTTTCATCAAACCTTAGAATATGTTCCGGGTTTATGTCGGTTTTGGATTTCCAATATTCAAATGCCTCATCATCAGTCCTGTATACAGTAGCCCACAGTCTTTCTTTAGGAAGCTTCCACACTTCTGTGAGAAGTTCCCAGGCCCAGCTTATAGCTTCAGCCTTATAGTAATCGCCGAATGACCAGTTCCCCAGCATCTCAAAAAAAGTATGGTGGTAGGTATCATTACCAACTTCTTCCAGGTCATTATGTTTACCGCTCACACGTATACATTTCTGAGTATCGGCTGCACGGGTATAATCCCGCTTGCCTTTCCCGAGGAATACATCCTTAAACTGGTTCATTCCGGCATTAGTAAATAATAGTGTCGGATCGTCAAAAGGAACAACCGGAGAGCTGGACACAATACGATGTCCCTTACCGGCAAAAAATTCCAAAAACTGCTGTCTTATTTCTCCTGAGGTCATAAAATCCTGAAATTATTACTGAACTGTAAAGATAATAAATATCAGTGTAAGCATAAATAAATGCCGTAATTCGGCAGATAACTTGTTTCGGAGAAATATAACCATACTTATCGGCAGGGAATTTGCATGTCATTTATTATAAACTTCGTTGCTTTTTTCTGTTGTTAGTAATACTTTTGCATTTAACTAACAATTAGGTAGTGGGCATCTTGAATTCTGCTTCAACAATGACTGATCTTGACATAATGAAGAAGGTTGCTTCCTATGATTCAAAAGCACTGGAAGCATTATATAACCGTTATTCAACAATTCTATACACTCTTATTAAAACGATTGTAGCGGATACTGCATTAGCCGAAGAAGTTCTCTCAGAAGTTTTTGTTATTATCTGGAGGAAGGTAAATCATTTCGATTTTGATGAAGGGAATGTTTATACATGGCTTATCACCCTTGCCCGTAATAAAGCCGTGGATACAATCAGAGTTAAAAAAAGCGGAGTTGAAACTCAGCCTTATTCGGATGAGTATGAAAATAAGCATATCCTGCCAGCACTGAAGCCAAACGGCAAATCTCTTGAACTTAAAGATGCTTTAGACAAGACCGTTAAGATGCAGAAAGCAATGGAAGAGCTTACTGATGCACAGCAATATGTTATTCACCTGGCTTATTTTGAGGGGTTAACGGAAAGCGAGATTGCAGCAAAACTGAATATTCCCGTTTCCACTGTAAAGTCAAAGATCAGAATAGCTCTTACCAATCTTAAAGAAAATCTTTCTAGGGGGTACAGCATATGATTACAAAAAAGGAGGCTGCCGAACTCATATATGCCGGAGTTTTAGGATGTCTTGACAGGGCTGACCAAACCAAATTAAATGAATACCTGAAAGCCGGTGGAGAGCTTCCCTCAAACCTTGGCGAATTTCAGAATATTGCAGCATTACTGCCCATTATTTTACAGGCTGAAAACCCTGATCCAAAACTGAAAGATAAAGTAGCCAGGAAATTATACCGTATCAAAGACGAAATTCGGGCTAAGGCAGCAGCGGATAAAAGCGACGTCAGTCCGGCTGAAATATTCTACAATAATTCCAGAGAAGATCGAAAGGCTTCTTCCACCCTTGAAAACAAATTATCGACTACCGAGCCTGAAAAGCTGATAATAACAGATGACCAGCAGGAAGCAGGGACAGAAGAAGAACAACCAGTTTCATCTGAAACTCCTGAGCTGGATGATACTGCTGCAAAACAAAATTCCGGGGAAATCGATAATGAAGATTTTGTACCTGTTACTCCTTCCCGGAACACTTTTGAATCCTATAAATCAACACGGGAAAAGGTACTCGAAGGAAATTTTGAGGATGTCCCCGGGGAAAAAGAGGAAGAGGAAGTAAAACCGGAAGTAAAAGTTCCTACGAGAGATAAAGTTAAAACATATGAGCGGGTTGTAACAAAAGAAAAACCGGCTTATAAAACTGCCACAAGGGAAACACCTTATATGAAGACCTCCACCAGAGAACGCGGAAAAAGTTTTGAAAAAGCTTATAAAAGAAAGTATGTAACAGAAGAAACTTCTTCCAATAGCAAAGGAATAGCTTTCTGGCTTACGATCTCGCTTTTCACAATACTCCTCCTGGCTTTGTTAGTCTTTTATCTTAGTTTTTCTTCTGAACTAAAAGATCTAAAGTTTACCAATGATGCACTCAAAGAGCAGGTAAACGATCTTTCTGTAAAGTTTAACAGTACGCAGGAAATTCAGACTATTCTTGAATCGGCGGATGTAAAAATTGTTGCTCTTGAAGGAACCGGAATCAATCCTATGGGAAAAGGAAAATTGATTTTAAGCGTTTCACAGAACAAAGGCTATCTGCAGCTTTCCGATATGCCCGCATTAAGCCGCACTAATGCCTACCAGCTCTGGATGCAGATGCCCGACGGCAGATACTATTCTCTTGGTGTTTTCAGTCCATCCGGAAGAGTTCAGTATTTTCCCTTTAAGATTCCCCAATCCCAGGAAAATAATATCACTGAATTTCTTGTCACAGAAGAATCTTCGAATGGGGCAGATCAGCCGGGGAATAAAGTTTTCTTAACCGGTTCTGTCCGGTAGGTTTAGTTATCTCTTCAGAATAATAGTTATCCCGGAGATTACGAGCAGCACAGGCCAGTAAACCTCTATTATCTTCAAAACCGATTCCCCGAAAACAGCGGGTTGTACATTACGTGCAGCCAGGATAAAAATAATTCCCGTAATTAGTAGTATTAACGCAGCCAAAAGTACTGTTTTGTTACTTGTGTCGTCGATAAAAACTATAAAGAGACTTATACCGGCTATCAGTATTGATGATGGAATGAAAATATTCAGAGGCCGGATAAAATCGAAATGTCCCTGAAGCGATATTACAATTCCCGCAAGGAATGCAGCAGAGCCAATAAAGATAATAACTTTGTTTTTTTCGCCAAAAGATGTGTAGACTGATGCCACCCCGTAAAATATCAACCCATATCCAAAGAATGTGGTCGAGTCTATTTCCAGAATACCGAAAATATTAAGGAATACAGAAGCTGCTGCAAAAAGAAGAAGAAGCGTAAAAATTGTAATTTGAGAGTGTTTCACCTGGTTTACATTATTTTATTAAGAAAATTTCCGGGTATTAATTATACGCCTCTCGGTAATAATACTATCTATTCGTATATCACATCTATCATATTCTATTTTATTAAAAACCTGGAATTCATAAGCGAGAACAATTTTAGGAGCAAATGAATTTCTCAGCAAAGCATTATAGTTCATTCTTTCAAAACCAATTCTTTCACCAAGCAGCGATACCGCAATAGAGGGGACAATTATAAGGTCAATATCACTAAGATCTTCTTCGATTCCAAACCTCGGTTCAAGAAATTCCAGATCATTTTCAACCAATTCATTGTATGCGGTAAATTGAAACCTCTCCGGCAGTCTGTCCTGTTTATGCTTGGGAAGGAAGACAGACTTTCCCTGTCCCTGAGCTTTGTTGATCAATTCTTTCGTATTAACCAGAAGACCCGAGGTTGAATAATAGGCATAAATCCTTGAAGCATAATTAAAATCATCTGAGTTGATTAGCCGATCTATAATCGAAGATGATTTTTTTTGAAGATTTATTGCTGAAAACTCTGCGGCCCTGTCCTGTACGATTTTTCGTGCTTCTAATTTAGGGATAGGAGCTTTTTTCTTCAGGGGAGAAGCAATATTTATATTACTATTTATCAAAGTATTCTTTGTCCCATACTTGATGCAGCAAGATCAGCAGCGAATTCGGCACTCCTGTTCTTCCTGTCGAGGATAGGATTTACTTCAGAAATTTCAAGAGATGACATACATCCGCAATCGGCAATTGATTCCATTAATAAATGGGCTTCACGGTAGCTCAATCCTCCCGGAACAGGAGTTCCTACGCCGGGAGCTATATCAGGATCAACACTATCAAGGTCGAAGCTGACATGGATATGATCCACCTTTTCCCTGAACTGCTTTAAGATCCTGCTGATAATTCTGTGAATTCCGAGCTTGTCTATATCAGTCATAGTAAAAACAGGGAGTCCCGCTTTTTTAATATTCATTCTTTCCTGATGATCGATGCTTCTTACTCCGATAAGAGCACAGTTCTCCGCCTTAACCTTCGGTGCAAATCCGTAAAAGTTTACCAGTTTTTCATTTCCCAGTCCTAACGCGGCTGCCATAGGCATACCATGAATATTGCCCGATGGAGAGGTTTCATCTGTATTCATATCAGCGTGGGCATCTATCCATATAACGCCAAGCTTTAGTTTATTTTTTTTACAAAAAGATGATATACCGGCTATCGTTCCCAGCGCCATCGAATGATCCCCGCCGAGGCAGATAGGAAATTGTTTCTTTTCCAGCACCTTCTCTACCTTTCCCGCAAGAATTTTTGATGTCCTAAGTATCTCATTTACATATTTCAGCCGGGGATGGGTGATTTTCTGTCTTTCAACATTCTGAATAAAAATATCTCCGCTGTCAGCAACCTCGTAACCGAGGTGCTCCAGCTTTCCTTTCAGGTTGGCAATACGGAGGGCAGAAGGTCCCATATCAACGCCCCTTCTGTCAGCACCCAGATCCATAGGAAATCCGATTAAATTAACTTTTTTATTCTCTTTTTCAGCCTTCATTGCTGGGATTTACGATATGAGTTGTAAAAAAATCATTCGTCAAATTAAAAAGTTTACAGCTCATTTACCAATCAATAACAATCAATGGCGGTTTTTACCCAAATCTGCAGGCCGGGGATTACAATCATTTTCCTTTAATTAGTATATTTTAGCTTGAATTTATATTAACTCTTTGCAGACAGGAAACCGGGTTCTATGCCTTCATTTCGTAAAGAACCAACAATAAATGTTGGAATCATAACTGAAAAACAGGTGAACTTTGATCTTTATGGTGACTTCAAGATAAGAGGCATCAAGAAATTTTTTAGCGGAAGATTTACCGCAGAGATAATAAATGAAAAAATAAGATGTAAAAGGGGCGATGATACTCTTGAGGCTGATAAGGAAATAATTTTTGAACCGGATGATATTGAGCTCGAATCGTTTTTGATAAAGGATGTTACTATTGGGGTCAGGTTTCATTGGCAGAGAAAAGAGAAACAGCGGTTCCAGGGATCGTTAAAACTTCTTCGGGATAAGGACAAAATTGTTGTTATAAATATTATTCCTGTGGAAAAATACCTGGTAAGTGTGATTTCTTCTGAAATGAGTGCAAAATCTTCTCTGCAGATGTTGAAATCGCTGGCTGTTGTTTCCAGAAGCTGGCTGCTTGCTCAAATGGATAAGTCCAGATCAATTCGTGCAAAGATGGAAGCTTATTCCTCGGAATCAAGGACGGAAGAAGAATTCATAAAGTGGTATGACCGCGAAGAACATGAATTATTTGACGTCTGCGCCGACGATCATTGCCAGCGTTACCAGGGAATTACTAAAATATCTACACTGTCGGCAAGACAGGCCGTAGAAGAAACCTATGGACTTGTTTTGCTCTACAATAATAAAATCTGCGACGCCCGATTCTCAAAGAGCTGCGGCGGAATTACAGAATCATTTCATAATGTTTGGGAGCCGGTGGTTCATGAATATCTTACTTCCGTAATCGACTATAAATATGAACCTGAGACCTATCAGCTTGATTTTTCTGTAGAAAGAAACGCCGAAAAATGGATTAAGGGTAATCCCCCTGCTTACTGTAATACTACCGATGACAAAATTCTGTCACAGGTCCTGCTTGATTACGACAGGGAAACAAAGGATTTCTACAGATGGAAAATAATCTATAGTCAAAATGAATTATCCGAGATAATTTCCAAGAACAGCGGGATCAATTTCGGGGAGATCATTGACCTTATTCCTGTAGAGAGAGGCAATTCCTCCCGGCTTATTAAGTTGAAGATTGTCGGAACGAAAAAAGAATTAGTCGTCGGCAAAGAGCTTGAGATCAGAAGGCTTCTTTCATTAACTCATCTTTACAGCTCTGCTATCGTGATTGAAAAACAAAACGTAGAAAATAAAATTCCCGGTAAATTTGTTATTTCCGGTGCCGGATGGGGACATGGAGTGGGTCTCTGCCAGATTGGTGCCGCAGTAATGGCTGAAAAAGGACATTCTTTCGATGAGATTCTCCTGCACTATTTCCGAAATGCAAGATTAAATAAAATATACTGATTTGATGAAGATATTATATTCGTGCTTATCCCGAAGCTGGGGGGGAATGGAAATGGTAACTATTTCTGGCATTAAACAGCTGATGAAGAGAGGCATTCACGTTGAGCTTTTGTGTGCGGCTGAATCAAGAATTCATATTGAAGCAAACAATCTCGGAATCATTCTTCACCCTGTAAAAGCCCGCGGCTATTTCCATCCTTTCACTTCGTTAAGGATTGCTTTTATAATCCGAAGAATAAATTTTGATATTATTCATACTCACGCTTCAAAGGACTTATGGATACTCGTTCCTGCTCTGCAGTTTCTTCGAAGACGAATCCCTCTGATTCTTACTAAACATATCGGTTCATTTATTGAAAAGAAGGATTACCTTCACCGCAGGCTTTACAAATACGTTACAAGAGCAATAGCAATCAGTACTGCAATTAAAAATAATATACTGGATACCACACCCCTAAGTGCCGACCGGATCCTGCTGATACCTAATGGGGTTGATACCGGGAAATTTAATCCTGCTGCCGTTTCCGGAAAAGAAGTCAGGGAAGAATTTAATATCAAACCTGATGAATTGTTAATAGGAATGATGGCCAGATTCAGTCCGGGCAAAGGCCATGAAGAATTTGTTAAAGCAGCGTCGGAATTAAACAAAGAATACGATAATCTGCGTTTCATTATAATCGGGGAGGCCAGCCGCGGTGAAGATGAATATGAAGCAGGAATTAAAGCTTATTCGGAGGAGCTTAAATTGAATAACCTGATCTTTACAGGATACAGAAGCGATATTCCTGAGCTTCTCGCTGCACTGGATATATTCGTATTTCCGTCTCACGCCGAAGCTTTTGGGATAGCTTTGATCGAAGCAATGGCGATGCAGAAACCGTCTGTTTGTACTGCATCGGAAGGGGTGCTTGATATTGCCGTGGATGGAGAGACCTCATTTCTTTTTGAGAAACGTAATGCGGAAGACCTTGCCGCTAAAATAAAATCTTTAATTGCCGATCCGGATAAAAGAGCAGAATTTTCACTGGCGGCAAGGCAAAGGGTTCTGCAGAACTTTAACATAGAATCCGTTACTGATAAAATTACCGATGTATACAAAAAACTGACCCTCTCAAAGGAAAAGTAGCCCAGCTAACTCACAAAAATAAAAGAATTTACGCCATTGTGACATTCTTAACTATTTAATAAACTTAAAGTGGTATTTTTATAAATATTTAAGAATTAGAAAAAAATCCGGGAGAATATAATATGAAATATTTACTGACAATTTTGTTGAGTTCCCTTCTCTTTGCTGCTTGTTCAAGCTCAAAAATGGTCTCGATGGACCCTGTCCGTTTCGATCCATGCACGCAGCAGGCTGATCTTACATCCAGCGATGTTTATACAGGTGAAACAGTGGACAATGTTGTGATCGACCAGCAGTCGAAACTGGTATACGTTACTATGGATGTCCGTACCTACTGCAATTCAGCGTTAAGTATGGATATGACGCAGAATGAAAACCAGATCACGTTAAAGGTCTCAAATACTAATTCGGCAAGCGACAACTGCGTATGTATAAAAAAGGCAAGAACAGCTTTCAGGGATTTAGCCCCCGGTACATATGAGCTGAGGATTACAGACCGGACAGGTCATAAACTCCTTGACCAGGAAAGTATAACAATACCGGAATAGTCGTACGCTTAAGTCTTATTTAATTTTAAGCCGGTTTTTTACCGGCTTTAATTTTTCTATCTTACAGCCTCCTCTTAATTGAACAGGTATTAAATTCTCAGGAGGATTTATGAGTTTTCCATTCACCCTATTCGTTCCGTATAACGGCAATAAAAAGATCTGGGAGTATTTTAATTCACTCAGAACGTCAAACCTTATTGAAGAACTTTATCCTGGTTACCGACGAATCCACAGAGGTTCCAAAATCATCACAGGTTCTGGCTGCTGATAGTATTCTAAGTACAAAAACATTGAAGGCTGTTTTAGATGAAACTGATTCTGAATATGTCCTCCTGCTCCTGAAGCCCGAAGAGGTTACCTTCGGAAGGTTTTCGTTGAACAGGTTTTATGAAGTAGCAGAGTTAACAGGTGCCGGTTTACTATATTCCGATTTTTACCGTGAGGAAAACAATAATTTATTTAGCCATCCCTTAATTGATTACCAGCCGGGAAGCATCCGTGATGACTTTGATTTCGGTGAAGTAGTTGTAATAAAAAGATCGGCACTGGAGCAATATTTCATCCGACAGCGAACCTGATTTCATTCATGCAGGATTCTATGATCTCAGGTTATTTATATCCCGGAATTATGATATCCGAAGGATACCGGAGTTTCTCTATACTATCAGGTCAGTAGCCGACGGGCAGGGGGATAAGAAACAGTTTGACTATCTGAATCCCCATAACCGTATTCCCCAGGTTGAAATGGAGGAGGCTGCAACCAGACATCTTAAAATGATCGATGCATACCTTGAACCTGTTTTCAGCGGAGTGAGTATTACGGATCACGACTTTGCATATACTGCCTCTGTCATTATCCCGGTTAAGAATCGCCAAAAAACTATAACTGAAGCCGTTTCTTCCGCTATAAACCAGGAAACAGATTTTCCCTTTAATGTTATAGTAGTTGATAACCACTCGACCGACGGAACAACAGAAATTGTAAAGGAACTCTGCAGTAAACACAGCAGAATTATTCATATAATCCCGCAGTCAGATAGTCTCAATATAGGCGGCTGCTGGAATGAGGCAGTATTTAATGAACATTGCGGAAAATATGCAGTTCAGCTTGACAGTGACGACCTCTATGCGGATCAGCATACTCTTCAAAGCATAATTAATACGTTCAGCGAAGAAAAATGCGCGATGGTTATCGGTTCGTACAGACTTACAGATTTCAAAAAACAGGAAATTCCGCCGGGAATAATCGACCACAGGGAATGGACCAGGTCGAACGGAAGAAATAATGCTCTGCGGATAAACGGGTTGGGCGCCCCACGTGCATTTTATACTCCGGTGCTCAGAGAAAATAAATTTCCCGATGTAAGCTACGGTGAGGATTATGCTGTCGCTCTTGCAATATCAAGAAAATACGAGATCAGCAGAATATATGAGCCGTTATATATCTGCCGGAGATGGGAAGGGAATTCTGACTCCCGGCTCACAGCAGAGAAGAAAAACAATTTTAATTTTTATAAAGATTCAATCAGAACTTATGAAATAATAGCCCGGCAAAAACTTAATGCAGAAATCCGGAAACAACCTTCAGAATGAACTGCAGGATTTAATTCTTGCAAATGATTATTCCCGGGCCATATCCCTGCTTTACAACCGGCAAAGCAATGATTGGCCTCTGCTGAAGCAGGGTATAGATTCCCTGTCTTCGGTTGAGCAGAAAAAATTCTTTTTTGACGGATATGAGATCTACACGCAGTTCAATCCCGGTAGAATAAATTCTACTATCGCAGATGTATCTCCCGAAGCTGTCAAAAAAAATAAATGTTTATTATGCGCAGAGAACCTGCCCAAAGAACAGCAGGGTATCATATACAAGGATAAATACTCTATTCTCTGCAATCCTTACCCTGTTTTTCATAATCATCTGACCATCAGCAGTATCCTCCATACCCCGCAGAGGATAAAAAAATATTTTGCAAATTTACTTGATATAAGCAGGGACATTCCGGATTATTCTTTTCTATACAACGGCCCTGAATCAGGAGCTTCGGTCCCCGGTCACCACCATTTTCAGGCGTGTAAAAAGGAATCTATTCCGATAAACATAGATTATGAAGGACTCAAAAATGAGTACGGAAAAGAATTTATAAGTAACGGGGTGGTAATCAATGCAATAGATGACGGAATAAGGAAGGTGTTCGCGCTCGAATCCGATTCCTCAAAATCTCTTGTTAAACTCTTTAATACATTATATTCCCTTTACTCCGCAGGTTTCCAAAAGTCATGTTGAGCCGATGATGAATATTATTTCATCATTTGAACCTGAAACCGGATGGAGAATATTGCTGACTTTTCGTAAAAAACACAGGCCCGATGCATATTTTAAGGAAGATGATGAAAATATTCTGGTGAGTCCGGCAACTATTGATCTTGGCGGCGTCCTGGTGACGCCTCTTGAAAAGGACTTTAAGAAAATTGATAAAGAAATAATAAAGATGATTTTCCGTGAAGTATCAATGGGTAAAGAAGAATTTGAATATATAAAAACAAAGCTGGAAGGATAAAGATGAATTCTATCTCTATCCTTCCGTCAAAAACTGTTCGGCTGGGGAAGACCTATTTTTTTGTTTCCTGGAGTCCTGAAGGAGTTTGGGGAGTTGAAATTAGTTTCTCGAATATCTCCCATCTTTTTGACGGGTTATCCTTCGTTCCCCCGTTCCGTTCAACATAACTCTGTACAATGTCTTTACCCAGGTTGTAGTTGATTACATAGCTTCTGTATTTATCAACAAAGCTCATTCTTTTCTCAGCTCTTTCTTTACTCATAAGTTCATACTTCTGCAGCCACTTAACAGCGGTTTCCCTGTCCCAGTCACCGTTCAGATAATTTCGTGCAGCCTCATTGCCTGCATAGCTTAGCTTATCAACAAGTTCGAGAGCACGGTAATATTCATCAGCCTGCGAAGAATCGAGTCCGGCTATCGGAAATAAAACCTCTTTCTCGAATTTAATCCTGGAATCACCCGGAAAGGCCATATTAATGCCGAAATTGGCGGTTCCTTCTGCGATGAGCGACTGCGGACTAAAAAGCGGGTAAACACTGAACTCGGCCCAGCCGCGCTGCCGTACAAGGTTTCTTTCCAGAAGCGTATTGTAGACGTGATGTCCCGGGTATCCTTCATGAGCAGCCAGATCAACTGCTCTGTCGATATAGATCGGCAGATCCGTATTCACCTGTATTACGCTGTATGAATTTCCTTTATACCAGTTGTAGCCGCCCCACGGCTTATTATTAACATATTCAACTTTGAAATTTTCATTCTCCGGCAGCCGGATATGATCGAGAGTTCTCCTGCGGCATTCATTTATCGCCGCGGTAAAAACCTTATCAAGTTTATCTTTGGGTATGATGAACTGTGATCTGAACTTTTCAAACCGGTCTGTTACATTTCCAGTTCCGGGAAGCTCTTTATCAAGCTCAGCAATGATTTTTTGAAAATGTTCCTCAGAATAGTGAGGTGCTTCGGCATCATAAAGGGCTTTTGTTTCCTCGTCGAAAGGCAGGTATCCGCCCCGCAGCATAAATATTTTCGTTTTAACTGCGAGCATCTGCTTGTAAAGAAATCTGAATCTAAGTGTCTGCATTTCATCTGCATTATATTTTCCGAGGGATTCCATACTGTCCAGCAGTGCATCAGTTTCCGCATCGAGGTGCTTCAAAGCAGTTGAATCTGCCTGATAAGTACTGTCGGGTTTCCATTCTTCAGGACCATAATAAGCGTCAACATAATCGGGATCGAATTTACCGACCTTCAGTATTACCTTTACATAGCTTTCTGCTATTTTATTCATTTTAGTATCCAGTTCTCTTGATGGTTGTTTTTCATTTTTATCTCCGCACGACATAATAAGCAAAGATATTATCAGCATGAGGAGAATATTTTTTATCTGCATCATTTATCCTTATCTGATTTTTCTTTTAAGAGGAAGATTGAGTACCCGTACGGCTCCATATGTATGTTTACTTTATGGTTTCGCACAGGCAGCTCCATACCTGAAATAAGATCAGTAATTAAGTCCGCCCTGAATGCGAATGGAAATTCAAGCGACGTATTTGTTAAAGTATTGCTTTTATTTAATACAACAAGAATTCGTTCATTTAAATCAGAGCGTACAAAAGCGTAAATATTTTTGTCGGCCTGCAGTGTGTAAAAATCGCCGTACCTGAGTGCGGAATTTTCCTTTCTGATTTTTATGAGCCGGCTGATGTCCTGTAAAGTCTCAGTCTCAGGATTAGTCAGCTCCTGACCGAAACGCATCATCCTGCGGTTGTCCGGGTCAGCGGCACCTGTCATTCCAAATTCATCGCCGTAATCTATTATCGGAATTCCCGGAATAGTCATCAGATATGAAATGTATAATTTAAGCTTGTCGTAGCTGGATTTATTATCCACTTCCGGAGGATTCTCCCATCCTATCTCAGCTGCATCACTTTCATTCAGTGAGATATCACCGTCGGCATAAGCCATAAAGCGTACCTTATCGTGACTATCCATTATATTCCCCATAAGGTTGTTGACCCCGTAAACTTCAAATGACTTCTGCATCTGATCATCAAGGGATTTAAAAGAACGGGATGAGTCAATAAAAACAGGTATAGCAGTATCATAAAGATTAAAATTAAACTGAGCGTCGAGCTGACCGTTATTAACATAGGAATTTACCAGCTGATAGCTTCCGAACGTCTCCCCGATCTGGAAAATATTTCTTTTCTCAGGAACCACAATTTCACTTTTGATCTTTCTTGTTAAGGTACGCCAGAATTCATTCGGGATATGTTTTACGGCATCGTGTCTGAATCCATCTGCACCGGTCACCTGAAGCCACCATACAGCATTGCTCGTCATTGTATCCAGTGCTTCCGGGGAGCCTTCATAATCGAATGAGGGAAGATAGGGTTCGAACCAGGTGGTTAGCCGCTGTTCATCCCATAACCTGAGATTTAACCGACCGTCCGGCAGTTCAAGATGTCCAAACCAGTTCCTGTGCTGCTTAAAGAACGGGTGTTCTTCATGTACATGGTTTGCCACGTAATCGATAAGGATATGAATATTATGTCTATGAGCATCCTTAACAAGGTTTTGTAATAAGCTCATATCCCCGAACCGTTCTTCTACACGGGTAGAGGATATCGGCCAGTATCCATGATATCCTGTATAATACCTGTGAGGTTCGGGGTACTCTCTGTATGCGCTGTCTGTATTATCGACGACAGGGGAAAGCCACAATGTATTCACGCCGAGTGAATCAAAATATCCATCGTCTATTTTGTTAATTATACCCTGCAGGTCGCCTCCGAAATAGTTTGCTTTTTTCGTCAGGTTCGGATTGACTACAGGAATACTGTTGCTTGAATCGCCGTCATTAAACCGGTCTACCATTATTGAATAGATAATATTGTCGTATTCGGTGCGGTGATTTATATTACCTTCCGGTTCACCGTTATAGAATCTTAATGTCTGTATGTTCGACGGCAGGCCGTTCCTGTTTACAAAAACTCTTAGTACATTCTCACCTTTAAGCTTTGCTGAATCGATAGTAACAAGAAACCTGTTTGCCGCTGTCGACACCCTTTCCTGCGGAAGCACAGAATTATTATAGAGGGCTGTAATCTCTTCCCGTCTTACCGGGTATCTGTATTTGCTGTTTGAGTAGGAAAAACTTACTGTTATCCGATCCTGAGTTTTTTCATAACTGTTTACAAAAAGATAACTTTCTTCAGGATGAGGGTCGGGCATAGTAATAACCGAATTATAACCCCCGAGTCCGTTCGGAATGCTGTCGGGATTTTCCGGATCTATAAACTCATCTCCCATCACATAAAATTTATACTGGTAGGTACCCGGTTCAAGCGGTACGGTTACGCTGTATGATTTCTTCTTTTTGTCATATTCCATCGGAAGGTTTTCCCTGTTCCATCCGTTAAAGCTTGCGAACAGGTTAACCCTTTCGGGATGGTCTTTAAGATTCAGATAAAATGTATGGTTCTTTACGATATCTGAGTAGAAGGGAATTGCATATAGAGAATCATTCAAAGTGAAGTTGATCAGTCCAATCCCCTCAAATTTACTATCGGGCTTTACTGCCAGCGTTTTCCCGTTTTTGTTGTATACGGCGTTAACGCTGCTGCCGGAAATGACTTTAATATCATAATTGTCTGAATAAAAGAGATCACTTACAAGCAGGGTATCTGTTATTCCTGCCCGGAGATGAACAGGTTTAATAATGTCTTTTATCCCCTGCGGAAAAATTGTGACACAAAATGAAATAAAAATTAAAAATAAGAGTCCCGTTTTTTTCATCTGAATAATACCTTTTTATTCTTCCCCAAAATTAACAGCTGATTTGTAATCATGCATGCCATTATTCCTTTCACGTTCCCCTATCTGCTGGCGCCACATTGCATAATAAAGACCCTTGCGCTGAAGGAGTTCTTCGTGCTTCCCTGATTCAGTTATCTGCCCTCGTTCCAGAACGTATATTTTGTCGGCATGCATAACCGTCGACAAACGATGGGCGATCATAATTGTAATAAGATCCTTTCGCTCAGATATATCTTTGATGGTGGATGTAATCTCTTCCTCTGTGAGGGAGTCAAGCGAAGATGTAGCCTCATCAAAAATAAGCAGCTGGGGACGACGAAGAAGGGCGCGTGCAATTGACAACCTCTGTTTTTCACCGCCTGATACTTTAACCCCGCCTTCACCAATGATCGTATCGAGCCCCTTATCAGCCCTCGCAAGCAGGTTGCCGGCGGCGGCTTTCTCAAGTACATCCAGACATTCCTCATCAGTAGCAGCAGGATTTACAAATAAAAGATTCTCTTTTATTGTACCTGAAAACAGCTGGGTATCCTGCGTAACGAATCCTATTTTTTCCCTCAGCTCATCAAGGTCAATCCTGTCTCCTTTAACACCGTTATATATGATCGAACCTTCCTGGGGAGTATATAAGCCTACCAGAAGCTTAACAAGCGTTGTCTTGCCCGCACCCGAAGGTCCTGCAAACGCAATTGTTTCACCCATCCTTACTCTGAACGATATATTCTTCAGTGCATTACTCCTGGAACTCTGATGTTTGAAACTGACATCCCTGAATTCAAGCGACTGAATAGTACTAATCGTTTCGGGGTTAGGAGGCTTTTCATCAATAGGCTGCTTCAGCAGATCTGCAAAGTTATCAAGTGACACTTCCGCTTCGCGGTAGATATTAATTATATCACCAAGACTCTGCAGAGGACCGAAAATAAAGAATGAATAAAGCATCAAAGTAAAGAACTGGCCTATCTGTATCTCTCTCGTGAATATCAGGTAAAGCATAAAGAACAGTATAGAAGTTCTTATGAAGTTAACCACGGTTCCCTGGATAAAACTCAGGGTTCTGATATATTTTACTTTTTTCAGCTCAAGCTGTAAAATTTTATCCGTTGTTGAATTAAGCCTGTTGATCTCCTGGTTTCCGAGTCCCAGACTCTTCACCAGCTCTATATTGCGAAGCGATTCTGTTGTAGTGCCGGCAAGTTCGGTAGTTTCCGCTACAATAACCTGCTGGATCTTCTTTATCTTCCGGCTCAGAACCGAACTTACAATACCCAGGATCGGGATAGCCGCAAAGAATATCGGCGCTATTATCCAGTGTACGTTTACTGCATATACGGTTACGAATATTACTCCCACCAGCGTGGTAAAAAGGGTATTAACAAAGGAGGAAATCAGCTTTTCTACATCGCTTCTTACTTTCTGCAAAACGCCCAGAGTTTTTCCGCTCTGCTGATCTTCAAATTTGAAATATGGAAGCTCAAGTGAGTGTTTTATTCCGTCAGTGTATATTTTGGCCCCGAGTCTCTGTGTTATCACATTGACGTAATAATCCTGGAAATTCTTGGCCACCCTGGAGATGAAAGCAACGCCGACAGCTGCCGCCAGCAGAAGTCCCACTCCTCTTAAGAATTCCGAAGTTGTAAACGAATCAAATTTGGTTGCGTAATTATCTATTACCTTACCGAAAATGTAAGGATCGAGGAGAGAAAATACCTGGTTTATTGCTGCCAGGAGAAGTGCCAGCAGCATAAGCTTCCAGTAATTCCTTAGATATGAATAAAGCAGTTTCATAAGGATCAATTAAAATAAACATAAGCAGTGCAATATAAAATAGGATTTGGCAGGGATGAACAAATGTGATCGATTGCCTATGAGTCTGCTTTTTATCTCCTGTTATCCGCCTTTTAAAGGCCGGATGTAGGCCGGATGTAGGCCGGAGGAGGAGGCCGAGATGAGGCCGAGACAGAGGCCGAACAGATTCTGCAAAACAGAAAAAAACGCCTGAGACTTTTTTTAAGAAGGAACTTTCAATACCATCAAAATAACTGCAATTATCGGTGCAATGGTAGCGATACTGCCCCAAAGATTCCACTCTTTAGACACCGCGTCATATAATTGCCGGTCAAAAGGATCTGTTTCAGCAATTTTCAATAATTTTTTCTGGGCAGGAACCACTTTTGCCATAAAAGCAGCCGCAGAAATGACTATCAATATAAAACGGCCATAAGATCCAGCCTGTTTCAAATGGTATATACCCGATTCCCATAGCGCCGAATCCCGCAAGTATTAGAAAAGCAACAGCCGGCATTGTGAAAAACCTGTCTGCCCTTATTATCCCTCTTATAGTATGAGCCATAATTCGGGGATCTTCACTGCGGTCACCGTGACTTTTCCAGAAGACGGCGATAATAATATTTCCCAGAAACAGGATAACAGCAAAAACATGTACGAGTTTAAATATCAGATAAGCCATTTTACATCTCAGTTATAATGGTTTCAAAATTGCAAAAAATTGGTTGTAATTCCAAGGATCTCCCGCATTCCTGACTTTGAGAACAAAAAGGAAATCAATTTTCTAAAAAAAGAATAAAAAAGTCCGAATTATAGTAGTTCAATCCAATTTCAATTTTTTTATATTTACATATTGATGGCACAATTTCTGTCAAATTCCTTCTTTCCGATAAAAAACTTTTAAATTCTTACAGGATTGTACGGGCAACTATTACAATTTTTGACTGAATGAACAGAAACGATACTGTTAAAAATGATATAAAATGCTTCCACTGCGGAGATGACTGTCAGGATGACAGCCTGCATATAGATGACAAGTATTTCTGCTGCCTGGGCTGCAAAACAGTCTATGAAATGCTTAATCAAAAGCAGATGTGCGACTATTATTCCCTCGAAACAACACCCGGCATCTCTCCCGCAAATATCCCGGTCAGAAAATTCGACTACCTGGATGATCCCGAAACAATCCAGCGGCTGATAGATTTTAAGAACGATAAAATAACCTCGGTTACTTTCTACATTCCGCAGATGCACTGCAGCTCCTGCATCTGGCTGCTTGAGAATCTTTATAAGCTTAATCCCGGAGTAAGTCAGTCGCATGCCGACTTTCTTAAGAAGGAAGTCTCGGTTAAATATTTCCATTCAAAAATCAGTCTTAAAGAACTCGTTCAGCTCCTTGCCTCAATTGGCTACGAACCGCTGCTTCAGCTCGACAGCACAGAAGAAAAAAAGGATGTGCACCGGAAACACCTGTACTACAAGATAGGTATCGCTGCATTCTGCTTCGGTAATATTATGCTCCTCAGCTTTCCCGAGTATTTATCGATAGATATAAACGACAGCTATTACAGAAATATTTTTGCCTGGCTGAACCTTATCCTTGCTCTGCCTGTTTTCTTTTATTCTGCCACTGAATATTTCGGCTCAGCCTGGAAGGGTCTGAAAAAGAAGATCGTTAATATAGATTTCCCGATCTCGCTCGGTATACTGGTTCTGTTCCTGCGAAGCGTGATCGAAGTAGTGATAAACCACCAGGCAGGATATTTCGATTCGATGAGCGGACTGGTGCTGTTTCTCTTAATAGGGAAGTTGTTCCAGGAGAAGACTTACGAAACGCTCAATTTTGAAAGAAGCTACAAATCATATTTCCCGCTGGGAGTTACGGTAAAAAAAGATAATAAAGAAACTTCGGTTCCGGTTTCAAAACTTAATGTCGGTGACCGAATAATTGTACGAAACGATGAGATTATCCCTGCCGACGCAATCTTATTCAGCGGGAATGGCAATATCGACTACAGCTTTGTTACGGGTGAATCATCTCCTGTTGGAAAAGGTCTGGGCGAGCTGGTATACGCAGGCGGAAGACAAAAGGGAAGCGCTATCGAACTCGAAGTGGTCAAGGAGGTATCCCAGAGTTACCTCACTCAGCTGTGGAACCATGAATCTTTTAACAAAAAAGATGAAAGCTATTTTACCACAATAAGTAATATTGTCAGTAAATACTTTACCGCCGCTGTGCTTGCGATAGCATTTATCGCGGCTTTCTTCTGGATACAGACAAGCATACACACAGCAATAAATGTATTTACAGCAGTGCTTATCGTCGCCTGTCCCTGCGCACTCGCCTTATCAACTCCCTTTACATTCGGAAATACTGTAAGGATCTTCGGAAGAAATAAGTTTTATCTGAAGAACAGCTCGGTGGTGGAAGACCTTGCGAAGATCGATACCGTGGTTTTTGATAAAACCGGTACGATCACGAAAGCAGGAGAAGGTGAGGTTAACTTTACGGGCGACTATCTCGATGACTTTAAGAAGGAAATGATAAAGTCTCTTGTAAAAAACTCTACTCATCCGCTTAGCACCGCAGTTTATAATTCACTGCAGAAGTTTGATGAACCGGAGATATCGGATTACAGGGAATATTCGGGACAGGGAATCGAAGGCCAGGTTTTAGGCAATAAAATTAAACTCGGCTCTCTTGCTTTTGTTGACGATTCGCTTGCGAACTTTAAGCCGTCAGGCCATGAAAATCCCAGAGTGTATGTTTCATTTAACGGCAGAACATACGGCTACTTCGAGATCAATAATTATTACCGCGAGGGTATTGACTCGGTAATAAAGGATCTGTCAGGCAGTTATAAACTATCAGTCTTATCGGGAGATAACGAAGGAGAGCAGGAAAGACTTCAGAAAATATTCGGAAGTGATTCGGAGATCCGATTCAGACAGACGCCCAATGATAAACTTCTTTATATCGAAGAGAAACGAAACGAGAGCAAAAATGTTTTGATGGTCGGCGACGGCTTAAATGATGCGGGAGCTTTGAAGAAAAGCAATGTCGGCATTGCGGTTACAGAAAACATCAGCAGCTTTTCACCTGCCTGCGACGCTATACTGGATGCCGGTAAACTCTCCCTGCTGCCTGAGTTTGTCAGGTTTTCAAAAACGAGCGTACACATTATCATTATAAGTTTTATAATATCGTTCCTGTACAATGCAGCAGGATTAACTTTCGCGGTTGAAGGAATGTTATCGCCTTTAGTGGCTGCCGTGCTGATGCCGCTTAGTTCGATATCGGTTGTATTATTTACAACCCTCACAACAAATTTTATCGCGGGAAAGAGAGGGTTGTTATCTCGGTAATAGTCGTTTTAATAGGATTCAGTCTTCTGGTAGCCGTCGGTTTCCTGGCAGCTTTCCTGTGGGCGGTAAAGAGCGGGCAGTATAAGGATACATATACTCCCTCTGTAAGAATGCTCTTTGAGGATAAAAAAGAAAAGCCGGATAAAGAAATTGAAAAAAAGAAAAAATAGTTCCCAATTCACTCTATGGAGAATGCTTCTATGCAGCTAGAACAGTTCAGTTACGATAATAAAATCGTAAAGAATTTTGCTATCGCTACTGCCTTTTGGGGAGTAATCGGTATGCTGGTCGGACTCACAGTTGCCACCCAGCTGTTTGTACCTTCCCTTAACTTTGATCTTGCATTTACAACATTCGGCAGGATACGTCCCATCCATACTAACGCCGTAATCTTTGCTTTCGTGGGCAACGCGATTTTTATGGGAGTTTACCATTCCCTGCAGCGTCTCTGTAAAGCAAGAATGTACAGCGATTGGCTGAGCAAGATCCACTTCTGGGGCTGGCAGCTAATAATAGTTGCCGCTGCACTTACCCTTGCGATGGGCTTTACCACCAGTAAAGAATACGCCGAGCTTGAATGGCCTATCGATATAGCTATCGCAGTCATCTGGATTGCATTCGGAATAAATATGTTCGGTACTATTCTTAAGCGCAGGGAAAGTCACATTTACGTTGCAATATGGTTCTACATTGCAACCTGGGTGACGGTGGCGGTGCTGCATATCGTCAACTCGATTGAAATTCCTGTAAGCTTCCTTAAAAGCTACCCGGTTTATGCGGGCGTGCAGGATGCGCTGGTTCAGTGGTGGTACGGGCATAATGCAGTCGCGTTCTTCCTGACTACGCCGTACCTGGGACTGATGTACTATTATCTCCCGAAGGCGGCTAACCGTCCGATATACTCCTATCGCCTTTCAATCATTCACTTCTGGGCATTAATATTTATTTACATCTGGGCTGGACCTCATCACCTCTTATACTCGGCTCTTCCCAACTGGGCACAGTCGCTGGGAACAGCATTCTCCATTATGCTTATAGCACCGTCCTGGGGAGGTATGATAAACGGTTTGCTCACATTAAGAGGTGCGTGGGATAAGGTGCGTGAAGATCCCATCCTCAAGTTTATGGTTGTCGCTATTACAGCATACGGAATGGCAACCTTTGAAGGTCCTATGCTTTCACTTAAAAATGTAAACGCGATTGCGCACTTCACCGACTGGATAATCGCACACGTGCATATAGGCGCTCTCGGCTGGAACGGCTTTCTTACTTTCGGAATTTTATACTGGCTGATACCAAAGATTTATAAGACAGAATTATTCTCAAAGAAACTGGCAAACGCACACTTCTGGATAGGAATGCTGGGAATAGTATTCTATGCAGCTTCTATGTACTGGTCGGGTATAACCCAGTCGCTTATGTGGAAACAGTTTACTCCGCTCGGACTCCTTCAGTATCCCAATTTCCTTGAGACCACGCTGCAGATCATCCCGATGTATATCATCAGGGCGATAGGAGGACTGCTCTACTTCTCCGGTGTTATAATGATGGTTTACAACCTGATCAAAACTGCAAAGCAGGGAAGCTTTGTGGCTGAAGAAGAAGCTGAAGCCCCGGCACTGATAAAAGTAAAAGATAAGTTCGCTAAAGGAACATGGCACCGCTGGCTGGAAGGCAAACCGATATACTTCCTGGTTGCTTCGACTATTGTCATTCTTATTGGAGGTATAGTTGAATTTCTGCCGACATTCCTTGTGAAATCAAATATCCCAACTATAGCGAGTGTTAAACCATATACTCCTCTTGAACTTCAGGGAAGGGATATATACATAAGAGAAGGATGCAACAACTGCCACTCGCAGCTTATCCGTCCTTTCCGTTCAGAGACAGAAAGATACGGCGAATACTCAAAAGCAGGAGAATATGTTTACGATCATCCGTTCTTATGGGGATCAAAGAGGACAGGTCCCGATCTTCACCGGGAAGGAGGAAAGTACCCGAATATGTGGCACTACCTTCATATGCAGAATCCGCGGCAGATGTCGCCCGGCTCAATTATGCCCTCTTACCCCTGGCTGCTGACGCAGGATCTCGATACTTCTGATACAGCCGCCAAGATAAGAGGACTGAGGTCTGTCGGTGTTCCATACCGCGAAGGATATGAGAATGTCGCCAACGAAGATCTGAGAAAGCAGTCTGAGGAATTGGCCACCGACCTGCAGAAGAACGGTGTTCCTGCAGAACCCAACAAAGAGATCATCGCGCTGATAGCATACCTGCAGAGACTCGGTACCGACATCAAGGGTAATTCTTTAACAGAGAAGAAATAGGATTTATTATGGAAATGGCAAGCAAATATCTTGAATCGATAGAAGGAATAGCGGCATACCCGCTGTTCTCTCTCATTGTCTTTTTTGTCTTCTTTGTTGCTCTCATTGTCTGGGCTCTGAAAGCAGATAAAGGATACCTTAAAAAGATGGGAGAACTTCCTCTCGATCCCGAAAATAATCAGCAAAAAATCTTAACAGGTGATTATAATGAAGATAAATAAAAAGTTTTTAATGAATATCTTTTTTACGGCAGCCCTTCTGCTGATGCAGGTTAATCTATTTGCTCAGCAGGCAGTAACGGAAGAGCAAGGAGTTCTGGGACCGGGTTATTATAAAATTCTCGGAATATTCTTCTTTGTTCTGATCCTCGCGATCATATTCGCTTTCATGTATTTCGGAACAGAGGAATTAAAAGAAGAAGAGAAAGCTGTTGAAGAGCCGGGTAAGGCTTCGCTGTGGGCGAGAATACGCCAGGCAATGACGAAAGCCGCACCTCTCGATAAGGAAGATGAAATACTGATGGAGGATGATTATGACGGGATCAAAGAACTTGATAACAAAGTCCCGCCATGGTTTAACTATCTTTTTTATGCTACGATAATTTTTGCTGTTTATTATATGTTCAATTATGAAGTATTTTCGGCAGGAAAATCACAGGTTGATGAGTATGAGGCCGAAATGCAGGCATATTCAATCCAGAAAGCCCAGCTTGAAGCATCGGGTGCATTTGTTACTGAAGAAAACGTTACCAGGCTTACTGACCAGGCTGATCTTGAATCAGGCAAGGAAATTTACAAGTCCAACTGCGTTCCCTGCCACGGTCCTGATGCGGGCGGCATAGTAGGCCCTAACCTGACCGACAAATACTGGATCCATGGAGGCGGTATAAAGAATGTTTTCCATACTATAAAATATGGCGTACCTGCAAAAGGAATGGTAAGCTGGCAGACCCAGCTGAATCCTAAGCAGATGCAGGAGGTAGCCAGTTATGTGCTTTCTCTGCAGGGAACGAAACCCGCAAATCCTAAAGAACCCCAGGGAACAATCTGGGAAGGAGATAGTACGCAGGTAACTCAGAAAAATTAGTTAAAATATGGATATGTTAAGATGACCGAAGAAAAGACAGAAATCAGAGAAAACGATGATTCTTTCAGGGATCAGTTATCGACGGTAAGCAAAGAAGGAAAAAGGAACTGGATATACCCCAAAAAACCTTCGGGAAGGTTCTATAATGCAAGGACTCTCGTAAGCTTCCTTCTCCTCGTAATACTGGTGGGAATGCCTTTCATAAAGGTAAACGGACACCAGTTCATGCTGTTCGATTTTATCAACAGGAACTTTATTCTATTTGGAATTCCTTTTGGTCCCCACGATTTATACCTCTTCGTGATCGCGATGATAGCTATAATAGTGTTTATCATACTTTTTACGGCGGTATTCGGAAGGGTATTCTGCGGCTGGGCATGTCCCCAGACGATCTTTATGGAAATGGTATTCCGTAAGATAGAGTACTGGCTGGAAGGCGACTGGCTGCAGCAGAAGAAATTATCCGAAGCACCCTGGGATTCTAAGAAAACGATTAAGAAAGTAAGCAAGTATATTATCTTCTTTGCCATAGCATTTTTTATATCCAATATCTTCCTGTCGTACCTGATAGGTATGGACAACCTTATTAAGATCATCACCGATCCGCCGTCAGAGCATATTGAGGGACTGATCTCAATACTTGCGTTCTCGGGAGTATTCTACTGGGTGTTCTCTTATTTCCGTGAGCAGGCCTGCACAATTGTTTGTCCCTACGGAAGACTGCAGGGAGTTCTGCTCGACAGGGATTCAGTGGTAATAGCATACGATAATGTTCGCGGCGAACCGAGAGGAAAAATACGTAAGAGTGAAGATCAATCTGATCTGGGAGACTGTGTTGATTGTCATCTGTGCGTGGATGTTTGTCCCACCGGTATCGACATAAGGAACGGCATCCAGCTCGAGTGCGTCAACTGCACGGCGTGTATTGATGCCTGCGACAGCGTAATGGACAAGGTAAAAAGGCCGAGAGGACTCATAAGATATGCCTCACTTAATTCCATTGAGAACAAATCAAAATTCCGCTTTACACCAAGAGCGATATTTTATTCGGTTATCCTTGTGCTTTTAATCGGCGTGCTCGGTTACCTGCTCTCGGCCAGGACCGACTACGACTTCAACGTCCTTCGCACACCCGGTATGCTTTACCAGAAACAGGCAGATCATAAAGTCAGCAACCTGTATGACCTTAACATCGTCAATAAGACATACAAGGAAACAAATATAGAGCTTAAGCTTGAGAATATGAAAGGTCAGCTTGAGCTGATAGGAAAGCCCATTGATCTCAAGCCCCAGGAAATTTACGACGGGAAATTTATGGTGGTGCTGGATCAGAGAGATCTTAAAGCTATGAATACTCCGTTAAACATCGGAGTATATTCGAACGGCAAAAAATTAAATGACTTAAAAACCTCATTCCTCGGACCTGTAGAAAAAGAACCGGCAGAAAAGGAGCACGATGAAAAAGATTAAATGGAACTGGGGAACCGGGATCCTCTTATCTATTATAATATTTATGGCGATCCTTATCAGCATAGTTTATGTCTTTATGAACCAGGATGTCGATCTCGTTACAAAGGACTATTACAGTAAAGAGCTGAAATACCAGGATCGGATAAACAAGATTAACAATACCAGTGAACTGGGAAAAGATGTCGGCATACTTTTTCAGAACAATATCGTGAAGCTGACCTTCCCCGATTCAGTATTCGATAATAAAGCATCCGGCACTATTTACTTCTATCGTCCCTCCGGATCAAAAAAAGATTTCACTGTACCCATTTAACAGTTTCGAATAACAATACCCAGCTCGTTAATACAGCATCACTTGAAAAAGGATTATGGAGAGTTAAAGTAGAATGGGGTATGGGAGGAAAGGATTTTTACTCGGAAAAATCAATTATTATAAATTAAGATGGAATTACTCACAGCATTAACCATAGGTTTCCTCGGCAGCTTTCATTGTATCGGGATGTGCGGACCAATTGCTGTTGCACTGCCGGTACCAAAATCCTCCAATATCGTTTTCTTCTCAGGGAGAGTTCTATACAATTTCGGAAGATTGATCTCATACGGCATAATGGGTCTGGCATTCGGTTTCCTTGGCAAAGGATTCGTTGCCTGGGGATACCAGCAGAGTCTTTCCATTGCACTCGGGGTGATCATCATTATTCTGCTTGTAATACCCGCTAAATACAAGAACAAATTCCTTGGTATGAACATCATCATGAAGGTCACTGAACCCCTGAAGCGATCAATAGGGAAGCTGTTTAAGAGAACCAGTCTGCCTTCCTTCCTGTTAATCGGTTTCCTGAACGGCTTTCTTCCATGCGGATTCGTTTATATTGGACTGGCAGGAGCCGCCGCCACAGGTTCTCCCGTAACCGGCATGCTGTTTATGGTACTATTCGGATTAGGAACTGTACCAGCGATGCTCGCGGTATCACTTTTCGGAAAACTCATCAGTCTTAACGTGAGGAAAAAGATCAGCAGGGCAATACCCGTATTAGCCTTTATGCTCGCATTGATTTTTATCCTAAGAGGACTAAACCTCGGCATCCCCTACCTCAGCCCTAAAATGATGGGCACCAAAACAATGATGCATCATATGGAATAAAATTCCGGTATCCTAATTCATTACCGGGGCACAAGGATATTTAACCTATAAACAAATCAAAGCCCGTATTTTAATCAATTACAGGTTAATCCGCCGATATATTATTTGCTATTATCAAGCAAATTAAAGCTTTTTCATTCTTTAATAGATATTTAATTTGACTCTGGGTTTTTAATGTTGTAATTATATGTATGCTTACTTAGGGTTCTTTTACAGTGGGTATTCGGAACTACTTCAATTTCGTTACCACACTATTTTATTTTTATATAAGGGTAGATATGAAAATATTTCTTTTAAGTTCTCTAATTATGTTACTCACACTCCTGCTTTCCTCTTGCAAAAATGATAATCCTGTTATCCCTCCCGTGGAACCTCCGGTTGCTCTTAAGGATACGCTTACTTTATCTGTAGAACAGGTAACTCACAGAAGCATTGTTATGGATGTTAAATCTACAGCTAACAATTTAAACTCTACAGTTGAGCTATACCGTCAACTGGACAGCACCCAGACATTTGTTGCAGAATTTCCTATAACAATTAAAGATACTATTGTAACTGATGATAATAGCGGCAATGACCTGCAGCTTAACACAGAATACAAATACTATGCTGTAAGAATAGACTCTGCAGGAGAAAAGAAGGACACCAGTAACATGATAACCACAAAAACACTTGCAGCGACTTCCTTTAATTACACCTGGCAGGAATTTACAATTGGCGATCCGGGCAGCGTACTTTATGATGTGTGGGGATTAGATGAAACACATATTTATGCCACTGGAAGAATAGAGATGGGAGATTCCGCTATAGGCGTTCTTTTTTATAATGGAAATTCCTGGGAATCATTCAGTACAGAAGTTGGTGGATATGCAATTTATGGTTTTACGTCTTATGACATTTGGGTGGTTGGAGGCAGCATTTTCCATTATGATGGTCAACAATGGAATGAAATACTTTTTGAAGATCAGATATTGGTTGATAATTTTCCATATTATTCGGTCTGGGGCACCAATAGTGGCAACCTTTATTTTGGCAGCGGCAGAGGAAAAATAATCCACTGGAATGGAAGCAATGCAGAGATCGTTTATACCAATCCGGAAAATGTTTACGTAAATGATATAGACGGTTATTCTGCCGATTACATAATTGGTGTAGGCACAGGAATGGTACCGCCATTATTGGCTGTTTATTATGACGGGAATAGCTGGATTAGTCTGCCTATAAACAGCAACACAGCATTAAATGCAGTAAGTATTGTAACAAGAGGGCACATTTATTTCAGCGGCGGGGGAATATTTGAAATGAAAGGAGATAACATTTCAAGAATTTATAACTCTGGTTTTTATATCTGGGATATTGAGTATGATAAACAAACAGGGGTAACAGTTGCTTCGGGAGCATATGATGGAGTCTATATCAATAACGGGGAGGAATGGAGAGATTTCACCGGGACAATATCAAATGATGAAACAACATATAACGGAATTTACTTAACCAATAATAAGATTTTCTGTGTCGGTAGAAATGACACCCAAGCCAAAATAATAATAGGGAAAAATTAAACAGGAGGAGAAATGAAAAGTTTATTTATTTGTGCATTAGTAATTTTATCGACTTATAAAATCTTCGCTGGGGATGGTGAAATATGGTTCTTTATTGATGATAATAGTAACCCTGCTCCGACTTATTATATTAAAGCAATTAGGATAAGTCACAACGATCCGCTTTTTGGAGATAATTTTATGGAAGTTGATGATAATGATCATCAATACGATACTGTATATTGCTATAACCATGGCGATATGCATGAACCTACGGATATTTATGAATATATCAGAGGTTTTAATTACTTAAGGAGCGAAGGGATTTTCCCTTCCATAGGTGAAGGTAAACTGCGATTTGAAATTTATCGAAATGATAACCAGGTATTTAAATTTTCTATTGATCTAGTGCATCTTGGAAATCCTCCAAATGGTACCCCAGATATAAGATTTGAATATACCTATGCAAATCCTAATGTTATTGTAGGAAATGCTAATGATATCATAACCAATATATCATTTAATAATTTTGTGAACTGCTGGGCTTTACAAGGGGAAGTTAGAAATATTACTCCATATGTTAATCAAGTGACATTAACTAACCAAATTGACGGTTTGGTTGAAAATAACATAAAGGCTTCGTTTAATTCAGCGACGATGGGATTCCCCTACAATGATGTACAATTAGGTTTCCAATACAGCCCCGGGACAACTGTAAGACTATGGCGTGGGGTTAAATATAATATTTCTACCTCTCATACAAGTTATATTAAAAATGGAATTAACTATAATTTCCGAAACTGGGACAATTATGAAAACTACTCCAGTACTTCAACACTGAGAGTCGAAGATTATACTGATAAATTTATGTCAAATTATTATCCTACTATTCCGCTCACTATTGCAAATAATCTGGAAGGCGGGAGTTCAAATAATGATTTTGAACTTACCTGGCAAAATCCACCAACATCTCAAAACTGGCAGTTTGGAAATATTTTCAATGCATTTAGTTATTCATTTCCTAGTTATGACAGATATGCTGCTACCGCACCAAATTCATTTCAAGCATTAGGCACAACCTGGTGGTTTCAAAACTGGGAAGATGGTTCAACATATAACGAAAAGTCAAATATTCAGGTTACACCCCCAGGGACAACAATTACCGCAAATTACAAAGGTCATTTACGATCGAATAGCCAGACTGCACTAAATGATGGTCCTCAAAGAAGACTAGTTCGTACAGATAACGGGATTTATCACCTAGCATATGAGTCAATGGGGTGGTCGTGGTATACATATAGTCTCACTACAAATTTCAATGGATCCTGGAGTGACGAAGAATGTCTGTGGGGTAAAAATCCTTCAATAGACTACGAGGGAAATATTGTAAAGATTGTTCAGGAATCACAGTTTGATCCGGGGGTTATTCTTCTGACTTATGAACCGGATGCAAACGGACACTATTACAATCCACCCCCAGGTTATGAAATAGTGACTATGTATGATTTAGCCTATTATGGAAATTCCAAACCGGTAGTTCTGTACAACCAAGATAGGATTTTCGTTGCTTACAGAAAAGACAATACCGGTGGTATTTATCAAAAAACTAAATATTATGATAATGGCAGCTGGCATTGGACGAGCGAAAGCACAATACCAAACACTAACTCTTCCTCTTCCAATCCATCTGTTTCGGGTTGGTCCTATTATTTGTTTTTTGTGTATCAGCAGTCTCAGGCTATAAATTATATGTATGGCCATTGGGGAAGCCCTATAGAAAATTGGACATTTCAATATTACGCTAATCTTTCCTCCGGCAGCGGTTTCAGAAATAATTATCTGCCATCAATCAGCAGAACCTATAGTTCAAAACTCGTTGTAAGCTGGCTTGCTAATTATGGCAATGTTACCGGCGGCGGTGGTGGGACAAATAAAGGGAACTTTATTGAAGGAACAGAATATGCTGAACCCCAGGTTGTAATCAGAGTCGGCAGCGGTGGAAGTAGCGTTTGGGGCAGTTTTTATAAGGTGGGCGATAATGTTTCAAGTGCAATTAATAATTCAGTTCCATCCTCCAGTTCAGAAGAAACAATAATTGCCTGGGCAGAAGATAATGGATCAAATTATAGCAGCAAATGGATCAGGAGAACCGGCAGCGGATATACTGATGCACATTCTTTAAGTACTAATGGAAAGCAGGTTCAGATATCCAATGGTTCTGCATTGGTTAATATCGGGGGATGTGTATTATCAACCTCAAGTACTCCTTATGATATGGCATTGACCACTACGGCATACGACCAGGAATTCTCGAGCGGCGAAGGAACTAATAAAATCTCGGATTATATTGATATAGCATACGGCAGAGAAGGCGTCATTGCCAAAAACGGAATAGAATTCCTTTTCGATATTGGCGATATCATCGTCGATGACAGCGTAATAAAGTTCATTGACTGTCCCGATACTGTTGCCTATAGTTCTCAGACGGAATTAAACGACCTGGTAAGGACAGAATCATTTGAATTAAACCCGGGATCAGAATTTTATTTTACGGATTTTTACTATGTTCTTGATCGGGAAGAGGCGGATTCTCTTCTTACGGAAGATGATATTGTGAATTTCAAGGCTGAACTGGTAAGTGAGATGTCCGGAGAAGTTGTAGGAACTTTCGATAACATCACATACAGTAGAGAACAGCTTGATAAGCATTCAAATATATCGTACCAGGTCGACTGCAGCAGTCTTACCGCTGGTGATTATTATTTAAGGTTAACAACCTCGGTACAAGGAGATGCTGATTATTTCCTTGGTAATGTTCAAAATGGTGGTGAACAGTTAAATAAAAAAGGTTACAACCAGATAAACTTTGACGGCACAAAATTACCCATTAGTTATAACCTGTCTCAGAACTTCCCAAATCCTTTCAACCCGGCAACTACTATAAACTTTCAGATACCCCAGACAGGTTTTGTCGCTCTAAAGATCTATGATATACTCGGTAAAGAAGTTGCAACACTTGTCAACGAACAGAAGCCACAGGGAAGGTATTCTGTTAATTTTGATGCCTCAAGACTTGCAAGTGGTGTATACATATACCAGCTTCGTGTGAACGACTATGTCAGCTCGAAGAAGATGATGCTTCTGAAGTAAATTCAAGGGAGCGAAAGCTGCCTTCATTAAAGGAGTTAATATGAAATTTATTATTTCATTATCGCTGTTTATTGTATTATCGCTTTCATCGTGTAAGAAAGATAATCCTGTAGTGCCTCTTCCTCCTGAGCCGCCTAAAGCGGTGACCCTCAGTCTTGCTGATGTGAGCTGTACAGAAGCTTTTATTAAGGTAACTGCGGCTGACAGTGTGCTGCCATTAAGCATAAGCCTGATGAAGGACGACATTGCTTTTGCAAACCTCACTCTTACAAAAACAGACACAGTAGTTATCGATACCACCCTTCAGCCTGATTATATATATACTTACCAAACAAGAGAAACAATAAACGGGAAAGAAGAAAAGAGTGATACAATACAGGTAAAATCTTTAAATGTTTCAAGCAATAATTTCACCTGGACTACCTTTTATGTAGGCGACTTTTCCGGAGTGTTTTATGATTGCGCAGTTATTTCAGATGATGACATCTGGTGTACTGGAGAATTTGGTGTAATAGACACATTACATAATACTGATTCTTCCTATAATGCAATTCACTGGAATGGCATAGCATGGGAACCAAGAAATATCTTATATAACGGATTATTTTGGACGATTAAATCCATTTATGCTTTCAGCAGCAATGATATTTTATTTTCAGCATTTGTAAAATATGATGGAAATAATTTTACTTCAATACCGATACCAAATATTCTAATGGGATGGGAAATCAAAAAAGTCTGGGGGATAAGTAGTAATGATTATTATGTGGTTGGAAACGGGGGGAATATAGCTCATTACCAGGGGGGAGTCTGGCATAAATTAACCAGCGGTACGAATCTAAACCTGAATGATATTTATGGTTATACTGATGACACAACAGGAGAGCAGACCATACTGGCTGCAGGGGGAAATATCCTTGAGAGTACCGAAAGAATTATCCTTCAGATTAAAGATAACCAGGTTCAGGAGATTAGTACTGCAGGAACTATAGAATACCCATTAGGCGGTGTCTGGTTACATAATAATTATAAATACTATGTCGCAGGACCCGGATTCTATTCTAAATATTACAATCAGAATAACTGGCAGCAATCACCAACCCCTTATTATTATATATATTCAATGAGAGGGAATAAATTAGACGATATCATAATAACCGGCGGGAAAGGGTACGTGGGCCATTTTAACGGGGTAAACTGGACAAATTATATAGGCAATGGCCTGGAGGAAACTACGGGTAATTATTACTCTGCAAGCATAAAGGGGAACACTGCCGCAGTTGCAGGAGATTTAGGCGACGGAAGAGCAATAGTTGTAATTGGCAACCGTTAATTTTAGAAATATAATTAAACTAAAAAAAGGGAGGTAAAAAATGAAAAAAACATTTTTACTATTAGTTATAATTTTTATTAGCCAAGGTTGGGCACAGCAATATTCAGTTAATATTAGGATTGGAAAAATTTTGTATACAAATGAAGGCTGGGAAATAAATTATCCATACGGTAATCAAGCAGACGTATTTGATTCGAACAATAATCAAATTCCTTGTACTAGTCTACCTTCAAATACAGATTACAATTGGTATAGAAAAGAATGCCAGGTAAGTCCTGATTTTGTTTGGGTGGGGGGTGGCAGATATGCTTCAGCCTATTATTGTGATGGTGAAATAAGCGAAGGTGAACCAAATCCAACCATTACATGCGATGGTGATCTTAATTTCACTAATTTTTACATAAAAGTGATTGTGACAATTAATGGAGTGGATTATTCTTCCCCGGAAATAAGATTGCCCGATAATGAGATTGGAATAATTGAACAAAAATTAGTAACTGTTAAGCAAAGAAATGTAAATCAATCACAAACAGGTAGAATCAGTAAAGCTTATGCTAATAGCTTCTTTAACTTTGTTCCCCCTGTTACATTTACATATCCTGTGCAAACAGGTAATAGTATAAATGATATATATAAAGCGTCACAGGATATAATTTCAAATGAGAAATATCTGCACTGGGCGGGATTTTCAGATGTTGTAAATCATAAAAACTTCACCTTTAATATGTATTCAACAAATCTCACATCCCAATTTAGTACAATAACTAATGCCACTGTAAAAGCTAATATGCCTGAGTACCCTGATTTTGAACTACAATTTACAGACCCTTGGTTAATCGATGATTTCTCTGATCCACTTGGGCCAAGAAACAGGGGGATGGATAATGCTCAACTATCTTATCTAAGTAATACTCAGAATAATCTCTCTATCAACTCTGATCGTCAGGGTGTTTTATTAAATCAAGGATTACCTAATTGGTCACCGCCATATTATACCGTCAGCATTCCTTCAACCATAACACTCCCTCCAAATGGCAGCACGCACAAAATTTATGTTTTAGGATGGAATACGAATAATGCTTTACTTGAGAATCAATATACTCTGGAAACTGGGATTGCATTCACTGGTTCACAAGCATCAGCAAGTGCCAATTTAAAAGGCCAGGGCTTATCTGATGATCAAAATGCTTATTCATTCGGAAGCCAAAGAAAGTTCATTAAATCCTCCAGTGGAATGCCTTTTAATGTTTACAGCAGTATGGGAGATATCTGGCTGGAGGTAAAACCTTACTCTTCCTGGATCATAAATGGAGGAATTCCGATTAATTCTGATCTCGCCAAAGGTCCCTCACTCGATTATGCTTCATATTCATACCAGGGAGGGGAGCCCGTTCACGAACTGCTGGTTGTATTTCAGCAGAAATCAGGAAGTAATTCCAATATTGTTATAAAATATTATGAGCAGCTCTCGGCTCTTCAAAATATGGCCTGGTGGATTCTTAAAGACACTTACTCTTTTACCGCTGTAACAGGCCATTACGATGATTTTGACTGCACACCTGTTATTGCTATCTACCCAAACGGTCAAGATTTTAAACTTGTATATAGAGGATTGGATGGGTTATATTTGAAAACCGGGTCTATAAGACCAAGCAATATGCCCGGGGGTGTGATTGGTATCCAAAGTGAGGATCCTCCTGTAAAGATTGCAGGAACGGGTGCAGCTTCAAAAAGCCCATCGATTTATACAACAAAAACAATCAATCTATAACCCGATAGGGTTCTTGCCTGGGAAGATCAGAACACAATAAAATACTGTGATCACATACCATTTACTATTAATGATATACAGACGATCTCCAGTGGAGATGGTTTCTCAAAGAGAAACAACCCTTCAATTGTTGTAATGGATGATCATTCTGCAAAAGTTGTCTGGAGAGCAGAAAGAAATTACTACCTTGACGGGGGAATCAGTATATACCGGCAGACCGCAGTTATATTTAAAGATCCCGAGGTGGAGGGTTTTAGCCAGTTTGGCTCCAATGTGGGTAATCCAAACATAAACAGGGCGGATAACGGCAGTTTCTTTGCTTTTGCCTGGAGCGAAAATGATGGGGCGACAATTAAATTTGCTGATAATAATCTGAGCAGTTACTGGACAATGCCCAATAATACCGGTAAAGATGTACAAATCTCCAATGGGTCAAATAAATTTGCTATGTATGCCGAATCATTTAACTCTTCTGCCGTGCCTCATTATTTTAAGACCTCGCCCAACCTGGCGTCTATGCATTATGAGACACCTGTTATTCACGGAACTGACGGACCGGCAGTAGGCAGGGAGGGCACGATATCAGCAGGACACGCCCAATTCTTCTTTAATTTTGGGGATATCAGTGTTGCTGACAGCAGCATCGGTTTTATTCCCCTTCCCCAGCACCCGTCATACGATTCAGTTGAGGTATTGAACGAGTATTCACTTACTGAAGCTTTTAATATCTATGACGGCATTGATTTTATGTACACGATATTATATGGGACAACAGATTCTACCGGTGCAGCAGCTTTGCTTGTTGACGGAAATTATGTGTCATATAGTTTATACTTGGTTGATGATGCAACCGGTGAGGTAATCGCTCCTCTGGATAATGTTGTCTTTGAAGAAGGAAATATCTTCCAATATGCTAACATTAGGTATCAGCTGGAGACCACAGGTTTGGGAAATAGGAGAGTAAGAATGAAGCTTGTAGCAGCTAATAACTTCGAAGCAGAATATTCACTAAATGAAAGTTATACAGACGAAAGTGAAACATTGGGGAAAGCTTTAATAAAGAAGAAAAAAGCTATCGCCCCTATAACTGAATACGCAATTACACAAAACTTCCCAAATCCGTTCAACCCGGCAACAACGATTAACTACCAGATGCCTGAGAATGGCTTTGTGACACTGAAGATCTACGATATACTTGGTAAAGAGGTGGGAACACTTGTTAACGAACAGAAGAACCAGGGAAGGTATTCAGTTGACTTTGATGCTTCAAGACTGGCAAGCGGTGTCTACATATACCAGCTTCGCGCTAATGACTACGTCAGCTCGAAGAAGATGTTGTTATTGAAGTAATGGATTAACAGTTGAGGTGAATAAAGAAAGAGGCTGCCCGATGACAGCCTCTTTTCATATCAGGATAAGATTATTTTTTCTTTGAGGGAACTACGGCGTCTTTTGCCTGCTTTGCAATTCTGAACTTCAGAGTTTTCTTTGCAGGTATTACCATTGTTTCGCCGGTAGCGCCCTCAGCCCAAAGATGATGGGAAATAAAACAATGATGATGCATATGGACTAATCATCATTAAAGAAGAAAGGGAGTTTTCGGGAGTGTAGCGAAGCGATCTCACAAATTTACAACAAATGCCTTGTCGGATTATTTTTTTGAAGAAAGTTGTATTTAAGATTTTTTTTTTTCTATATTGTAACTGGAGTACAAAGGGATTCTGATAAAAAGTATTTGCGCTGCTATTTATTTTGAATACCTGAGAATTTTAAGCTAATAATTATGTTACGGGGTTTAGTATGAAGATTCTTCTGTTATCTGCAGCGTTATTGTTTTCAACTCTTTTTCTATTCTCCTGCAAAAAAGATAACCCTATCCCTCCTGAAGATCAGCCGCAAATAAATTTAACCTTAGAAGATACAAGCTGTACGGAAGCCTGGCTGAAGTTAACTACTGCAAATATTAACCTGCCTGCAGAAGTATCATTAAAGCAGGATGACAGCATAATTCAGAATATAATCTTAAGCAGTACTGATACACTGCTTTATGTAGACTCACTCCTGCCAAATCACTCATACAAATTCCAATCAGTCATACAGTCAGTCAATCAGGAAAGCGATGCAGTTAACGTGACAACAATGGATACCACCAGCCACAACTTTACCTTCGAGACCTTCACTTTCGGCGGAACAGCCGGCAGCAGCACTCTTTATGATGTAGCTATAATAGATGAGAATGACATCTGGGCTGTAGGAGAAATATATGTGGCAGATACAAGTCAGAATGGTTACACGCTGTACAATGCTGTCCACTGGGATGGAAGTCAGTGGCAATTAAAAAAGATAAGTATGCTCAGTAGTTGTAACCCAGTTACATTTCCACCCCTCAAAGCCATATGTGCCTTTTCAGATAGTAATATTATCATAACAAGTGGAGGAAGCATTGGTTGGTTTAATGGAGTCACGAATACCCCCGATTGTGGCATAAGACCATTACTGACAGGTACAATTAATAAGTTATGGGGAGCATATGACAATGATTTTTATGCAGTGGGAAACTCAGGAAATATAGCTCACTACCAAAACGGTCAGTGGAGCAGAATAGAAAGCGGAACAACAGTAGATCTGCTTGATATATGGGGAACATCTGGGGGTAAAATTATATGGATATCTGGCTATGCAGATTTTAAACCAACTGTTCTTTTAAAAATCTCCAATTCTGCAATTGAAACCATCTTCAATACCAGAGATTACCTTTTTGTATTTGATCCGAAACATATATCCGGTGGGATAGGTAGTGTTTGGACCAATAACGATCGATTTGTTTATTTAACTACCTGGTATTCTCTTTATAGAAAATCAATAAATTCTGATTCTGCCCAGGCAACTGCTTTAATATCAGGAAGCGTTGTGGAATTTTTTGGGCTCCGATCGAGAGGAACAGCAAAAAATAATATTTTTACCATAGGTTCCCAGAACAGCATACATCATTATAACGGAATAACTTTTAGAACATTTCAAGAACCCACTGATACGGATGTCACTTATTATGGTTTAGATGTTAAATCTAATACCGCAGCTATATGTGGGCAGTTATATGAAAATGGAATTTCAGATAAAGCAATTATTTCAATAACTAAATAAAGGAGTAAGTTATGAAATATAGTATATTTGTTTTGTATTGGTTCAGCGAAAAATGGAATTTCGGGTTAATTAAATAAGGTAGATTTTCAGTTAACATTTCTAACCTCAAATCTGTTTTCTTTGGCTTCCTTCAGTTTCCTTTCTCTGATTTTTAACTTCTCCTCGACTCTTCCCAAAAGAAAATCTTCCGGTGTTAAATAATATAAAGAACTGTGAAGTCTTTTGGTATTATAATAATCGACATATCGCTGAATTTGTTTTCTTGCATCCTCCAGGTTAATGAAAGATTTTTTCTTTAAGCATTCCTCCTCAAGCGTTCTATGATACCTTTCTATTTTTCCGTTACTTTGAGGATATGCAACAGATGTCCTTACGTGCTGCAGTCCAAGTTCTCTTAAGTACCCGGTAAAATCCCTTGATATAAACTGGCTGCCGTTGTCGGATATTATCCTTGGTCTGTAGCCGGGATATTTCTCAAGGGCTCTCTGCAGCGTTACTTGTACGTCAAACTCCTGCATACTAAGTCTCAGCTCGTGATGGACCATATACCTGCAGTAACCATCGATTACCGAGATGAAGAATAGGAATGTACCGTGGAAGTTGACATATTTTATATCTGTATGCCAGTGCTGATGAGGAGCTGTCGGTTGATCAAATCCCAGGCCTTTGGAGGTCTTTTTAACATTATTAAACTTGTTGAGCAGACCGGCCTGTTTAAGCACTCTATAGGTTGTAGAAGGGCTTACAGCAGCTATATTATCATCAAGCATCATATAGGTAAGCCTCCTGTACCCTTCTCCCGGATGATCCCCGGCATAACTGATTATAGCTTCTCTTTCCCAGTTCAGGATCCAGTGCCCCCTTGGTATATCACTATTATGTCCATTCGGCTGACCTTCCCTGTCCAGCCAGGAATAATACCTGCTGCTTTTCAGACCCAGCCTTCCCAGAAACCATTTTACCGGTAACTCTGTTTTAGGTTTGTATATCCTGATAAAGCCGATTACCTGCTCTCTTACATCCAGTTCAACCCACTGCTGGTTCATATCTCCCCATCGACACTTTTTTTTATTTCTATGTTTTCCTTCAGCAGCATTGCTATTGCCTCATCCCTGTCCCTTAGCTTTGCTTCCAGCTTTTCTATCCTTTTCTGTTCTGCTGTCTTTTGTTTCTGGTTAACCGGGGTGGTCTTGAATAATTCCTTTGCCCCCTCAAAGAGCTTTTTCTTCCAGTTGTAGATGTCATTAGGATGTACCTGGTACTTTTCGGCTAGCTGACTGATCGGGACATTATTTTCGAGTAACTCCCTTACGATTATGACCTTCTGTTCCGGACTGTAGATTTTTCTTTCCCTTTTTCCTTCTGCCATAATAGAACCTCCTGTCTTTTACATTACGTAAATTTAGGAAATTCCATTTTCATCTGAAGCAGTACAAAACAACCAGGGAAAATTTATAAGAACCGCTGACGGGAATCTGCACAATGTATACGAAAGTATGGGACACGTATGGTACGAGATGAGTACAGATAATGGACAAAACTGGATGCTTCAGAATAACCATCAGCCTCTTGATGATGGCGGCGGCGAAAATCCATCCATCGATTGGGTGAATATAAACAGCACTCATCAGTATATTGTTATTGTTTTCCAGCAGAATGAACCAGGCGTTGGTTTTAGTTATTCAATTCAAGCCGCTTTATTTGGAGGAAATGAGGCTTATCCCCGGGTTGATACGAAGACTGTATATTCAACGCCTTTTTATCAGCAAACACATTGTGAGACAACTCCTGTAGTAGCAGTCTTATCCTGCTTATGACTGTGCGGGCATCGGAATAGTGTGGCACACTAATGAGGGTCTTATGCTAAAAAATGGAAGCATAACTTTGACCAGCCCTCAGTTCCATATATCAGAAAGTGCCTATAATTTAGCAGGCACTGATGTAAATTCAATTAATCCTTCTTTATCAACATATAAGGTTAGTAACTTTGGAACTTATTATCTGGTATTTGAACAAAGTAATTCGATTCTTTATTCTTCTTTAAATGTATCCGGAGCAGTTTCACTACAGACGATCTCCACGTGGGGATGGTTTCTCAAAGAGAAACAACCCCTCAATTGTTGTAATGGATGATCATTCTGCAAAAGTTGTCTGGAGAGCAGAAAGAAATTACTACCTTGACGGGGGAATCAGTATATACCGGCAGACTGCAGTTATATTTAAAGATCCCGAGGTGGAGGGTTTTAACCAGTTTGGCTCCAATGTGGGTAATCCAAACATAAACAGGGCGGATAACGGCAGTTTCTTTGCTTTTGCCTGGAGCGAAAATGATGGGGCGACAATTAAATTTGCTGATAATAATCTGAGCAGTTACTGGACAATGCCCAATAATACCGGTAAAGATGTACAAATCTCCAATGGGTCAAATAAATTTGCTATGTATGCCGAATCATTTAACTCTTCTGCCGTGCCTCATTATTTTAAGACCTCGCCCAACCTGGCGTCTATGCATTATGAGACACCTGTTATTCACGGAACTGACGGACCGGCAGTAGGCAGGGAGGGCACGATATCAGCAGGACACGCCCAATTCTTCTTTAATTTTGGGGATATCAGTGTTGCTGACAGCAGCATCGGCTTTATTCCCCTTCCCCAGCACCCGTCATACGATTCAGTTGAGGTATTGAACGAGTATTCACTTACTGAAGCTTTTAATATCTATGACGGCATTGATTTTATGTACACGATATTATATGGGACAACAGATTCTACCGGTGCAGCAGCTTTGCTTGTTGACGGAAATTATGTGTCATATAGTTTATACTTGGTTGATGATGCAACCGGTGAGGTAATCGCTCCTCTGGATAATGTTGTGTTTGAAGAAGGAAATATCTTCCAATATGCTAACATCAGGTATCAGCTGGAGACCACAGGTTTGGGAAACAGGAGAGTAAGAATGAAGCTCGCAGCAGCTAATAACTTCGAAGCAGAATATTCGTTAAATGAAAGTTATACAGACGAAAGTGAAACATTGGGGAAAGCTTTAATAAAGAAGAAAAAAGCCATCGCCCCTATGACTGAATACGCAGTTGCACAGAATTTCCCGAATCCATTCAATCCTGCAACAACGATTAACTATCAGATACCTCAGACCGGTTTTGTAACACTGAAGATATATGATATCCTTGGAAAAGAAATAACTACACTGGTCAACGAGCAGAAGAACCAGGGAAGATATTCGGTTAACTTTGATGCCTCAAAACTTGCAAGCGGTGTCTACATATATCAACTTCGTGTGAACGATTACGTCAGCTCGAAGAAGATGCTGTTGCTTAAGTAATGGATAACAATTGAGTGAATAAAAGGGAGTCATCGCGAAGTGCTCTCTCAAATTTATAACAAATTCTTTACGGGAGTATTTTTTTGAAGAAAGTTGTATTTAAGATTTTTTTTTTTTCTATATTGTAATAGGAAAATAAAGGGATTCTGATAAAAAGTATTTGCGCTGCTATTTATTTCGAATACCTCAGAATTTTAAACTAATAATTATGTTACGGGGTTTAGTATGAAGATTCTTCTGTTATCTGCAGCGTTATTGTTTTCAACTCTTTTTCTATTCTCCTGCAAAAAAGATAACCCTATTCCTCCAGAAAATCAGCCGCAAGTAAACTTGACCTTAGAAGATACAAGCTGCACAGAAGCCTGGCTGAAGTTAACTGCTGCAAATATTGGGTTACCGGCAGAAGCAGTATTGATGCAGAATGATGTTGTTATTCAGACTATTAGTTTGAGTACGATAGATACACTGCTCTATATCGATTCACTCCTGCCAAACCATACTTACAAATTCCAATCAGTTATTCAGTCAGTGAGTAAATCAAGCAATTCGGTTAACGTGACAACAATGGACACCACCAGCCACAACTTTACTTTCGAAACCTTTACCTTCGGCGGAACAGCCGGCAGCAGCACACTGTATGATGTAGCTATAATAGATGAGAATGACATCTGGGCCGTAGGAGAAATATACGTTGCAGATACTAGCCAGAATGGTTACACAATGTACAATGCTGTCCACTGGGACGGAAGTCAGTGGGAATTAAAAAGAATTTTTGTTATCCATAATGGCAGTTCAATTACACCGCCTCTCTATGGAATTTTTGCTTTCTCTGAGACAGATATTTGGCTCTCAGCCGGAGTACCAATCCACGGAGATGGCGTAAATTGGATTCAGTATCATTTATTTGATATGGGAATTTTAACCCAGGAAGATGGCTATCTTACTAAAATATGGGGAGAATCATCAACTAATATTTATTTTGTTGGAACACTTGGAACCATTGCCCACTACCAGAACGGGCAGTGGAGCAGAATTGAAAGCGGAACGGATTTGAATATAAATGATATTTATGGTGCTTATAATGAAAGAACAAATCGGTATGAAATCCTTGCTGTTGCTTCTGATTATCCAGGCGGCATAGATAAAACGATTCTATCAATTAAAAATGATACAGCCAAACAAGTTTCAACCAATCCAATAGTGTGGCCCTTGTTTACAATCTGGTTTATACCGAACCGACAATATTATTCAGCTGGTAGCGGGATATATCAAAAGCATCTCATAGAGGATAGTGACTGGAAAAATAAAGCCCTCGATATCACAACCTTTACAACAACATCGATGAGAGGTAACAATATAAACGATGTGGTGGGGGTCGGTGCATTCGGGGATCTGGTTCATTATAACGGTATAAGCTGGAAAAACGACTACACCGAACCATTACTGGCCAATGGTTCATATACGAGTGTTACAACAAAAGGTAATATGATTGTGGCAGTAGGCTCAAATCAGATATCTATTAATTCAGAGGCAGTAATACTTTTAGGAAGGAGGTAGCGTATGTCCCCGCCGGAATTCAGTAAAAAGTGAGTAGCGATGCGGCAACATCGCTACTCTAATATGCAAATATTCAAGGTTGGTATAAGATGATTCTGCGAATCATCCTGCCTTTTTATTTGCTGTCCGAATAATATGAAAAATTTTATAAATAAAACAAGGAATATGGAAAATGAAAACTATTAATGTTGTTTTATTATTATTCTGTTTCCTCTTTACAAAGATCGCGGAAAGTCAGGATATTTTTGGTCCTGATACTGCTAATTACAAAAGATATGCCTATAAAACCGGGAGCAACCCTACGGCAGCATCGGAGCTTCTGTATAATAACAATGTGATGTTCATTGGTAATGACGGCTCAACAAAATATAGGGCTTTTTATCAGTGGAATTTGACCGATAATGTAATCCCAAACGGCTCGCAGATAGATACTGTCGAGATATTCTTTACATATACGCCTTTTGTCTCAACTCATTATATTGCTGTTGGCTATTCAGATGTTGGGGAAGATCTTAAGAGCCCTGATGTCAATTCAATGTGGAATAGGTCAGATTTGGGGAGCTCATATCAAATAGGTTCAGGGCAGGGTAATAAATACGGTTTTCAGGGCAGCCAGCAGGATACTGTATTAAGCACCTTTGGTCCTTCTTCTGATTTCTGTATTGCTGTCCAAAATGCGTTATCGTCCGATAAATTTACCCTGGGATTAACTTCTAATACGGAAACTTATCCATATGAGTGGCAGATTGACAATTCATCTTTCACAATCAGGATCGTCTACCGCCCACCCTCTCAGAATATTATTGTTGACCAGAAATTATCAAATAATGCAAGAATAGATTCGGTAGGATTATGGAATCCCACAGAAAATAAATTTGATAACTTTGGGGTACCAGGAAGTTTTCCCTGGACTGTGAATTCGTCAAAAATTCTACGTGGTTCACAAAAATTATTAAATAACCAAAAATATGTTCATTGGGAAAACAATTCCCAGGTGGATAATGACATTGCAAATCATAAAATCTTTGAAATCCTGCCAACAACCACTAACTTAACTTCGCGCTTCAATCCAAGCTATCAGGGTATAACTATAAAAAATTCCCTCGAAGGAACTCAAATTGATCCCGAATCAGATTCAATAAAATTTGCAGATCCCTGGTACATAGATTATGCGGACCCTGATTATGCTGATAGTGTGCGGAACCGTGGGATGAAACTTACCGGCTCTGATCCTGATAAATTGCAGTATAGAGAAAGAGCTTCTCCTTTCTATCCTAATTATAATACCATTTATCAAAACGGGAATGATCCTTCACACGCTTACCAGGGTGTCTTCCTGAATCAGGATCCTAATTTTCTTCCAAATGTACCAAATTACTCCGTGCAGGCTTTATCATCGCAGCCTGTCACCTTAACCGGGATAGGCACAAGAGATTTTTATTTCTTCAGCTGGGATTATGATGAAAATAAAATTTCACTACAAGATCCTCTTTATGCAACGACCGGGGTAGTCTTTAAAGACGCGAATGCAACCCTTACTGCTAATCTAAAAGGGCATCTCTTATCCAACAATCAGAATGCCTTAAGCGGTGGATCTCAAAGGAGACTGGTAAGAACCGATAATGGCATTTATCATCTAGTTTATGAATCTATGGGTGTAATCTGGTATACTCACAGCAACTCTACAAATTTTAACGGATCCTGGAGTGCTGAGGCCGGAGTTGAAATCGGAAAGAATCCATCGATGGATTTCAATTATAACACTGTCAGAATTGTATGTGAAAAATCCGATGCGGATAGCAGCATAATAGAGATGATAACCATTGATCCTGATTATAATAACCCCCTTGAATATGAATATGAAGATGTAATTCATTTCCCCCTATCTTACTATGGTAATGCAAAGCCCGTAATATCAACCGGGTCAGTTTTAACTTATATAGCCTACAGGAAGAATGTAGCAGATGGAATTCATCAGGTATGCAGGTTTTATCAGGGTATCTGGGATGATCAGCTAATATCAGGCACAAATGCTGATTGTATGAATCCTTCAATTGCGGGTGCGGGAGAGGATATTCATCTTGTATGTGCTAATAATTCCCGAATTGAATACATATTTTGCTATAAAAAGAATGCTTGGGAATACCATTCTCCCGAATATATTTCAGACGGCTCCGGGAACAATGCGAATGGTAATCCCTGTATCACTCTGGCAAATGGTTACCCGTTTGTAAGCTGGATCGGCAGCTATTCCTCCACAGGTATTACTAAAGGTACAGCAGCAGGCGGAGGAGATATTCCTCCTATGGTAGTAGCAAGAAGAAAAGGAAGCACCTGGGGTTCATTCTTTAAGTCAGGCAGTAATGTTTTCTCTGTAAACAGTAATTCCTCTAATAACAGCACTGAACAAACCGTAATTGCCTGGAGTGAAGGAACTCCGCAGAGCTATACCTCCAATTGGGTCAGAAGGGTTGATACAGCGTACTCGGATCCTCATAATCTGAGTTCTAACGGGGTTCAGACACAGGTATCAAATGGCACTGACCTTACAGATATGGGCAGTGTTCTGCTCTCAACTGCCACAACTCCTTATGACCTGCCTTTACTTACAACTGACTTTAATCAGCTTTTCCTGGGTGGTCCGGGTGGAACCGGTAAAATAAAGAATCAGCCCGATCTTGCCTACGGAAGGGAAGGGATAATATCTAAAAACGGTGTTGAATTCCTCTTCGACATAGGAGATGTAATTGTCGGTGACAGCGTAATTAAGTTTATTTACAGACCTGATACACTAAGCTACGCTTCATCTGGTGAGCTTAACGAGGTTGTAAGAACAGAGAGCTTCCCGCTTGATCCTTCAGCTGAGTTCTACTTTACGGATTTTTATTATGTCCTTAACCCCGGGGCGGCAGATACCCTGCTTTCGGGTGATGACCTTGTAAGCTTCAAAGCAGAGCTTGTAGATGCCGGATCGGGCAGTATCGCAGGAACCTTTGATAATGTTACATATACAAAAGAACAATTAACTGAGCATAATAATGTATCTTACCGGGTAGACTGCAGCAATATTACCCCCGGAAGTTATTACCTCAGACTTGTTACTACTGTACAGGGAGAGGCTGAATACTCCCTTGCTGATGTTCAGAATAATGCAGATGAACTGGCCAAACACAGCTACAATGAAATTGTATACGACGGAACAAAGCTGCCTGAGACTTATGATTTATCGCAGAATTTTCCCAATCCGTTCAACCCGGCAACAACGATTAACTACCAGATGCCTGAGAATGGCTTTGTAACACTGAAGATCTATGATATACTGGGTAAAGAAGTGGCAACTCTTGTTAACGAACAGAAGAACCAGGGAAGGTATTCGGTTAATTTTGATGCTTCAAGACTGGCAAGCGGAGTTTACATATACCAATTACGAGTGAACGACTATGTCAGTTCGAAGAAGATGTTGCTGCTGAAGTAATGGATTAAAAGTAAAGTTGGGGTGAATAAAGAAAGAGGCTGCTCAATGGCAGCCTCTTTTCATATCAGGATAAGATTATTTTTTCTTTGAGGGAACTACGGCGTCTTTTGCCTGCTTTGCAATTCTGAACTTCAGAGTTTTCTTTGCAGGTATTACCATTGTTTCGCCGGTAGCGGGATTTCTTCCCATTCTTTTCTTTCTGTCAACAACCAGCAGTTTACCAAGGCCCGGAATTACGAAAGATTTTTTTGCTTCTTTGTAAGACAAGTTAACTAACTCATCAAGAAACTCACCAGCTAATTTCTTGGTGGTTCCGGTCTTCTTTGAAAGATGGTCAAGAATCTGACCTTTGGTCATTGGTTTGTTATTTGCCATAGTATGTCCTCTCTTTTATGTGTTTGAATAATTCTGTGCGAAATTTATAAATTTTTAATTCTAAACAAAAATAGAATTGCCTGTTTTTAAAAATTATTACAGCCCCTGATCAGGCCTTCAGACGGGGCTTTTGTGGCTTACCTCTTATTTATTTATTTTTTCACTTAGCTTAATAAAAAGAGTGCAGTCCCTATATGATGAAGCGGTTTGGCTTGTTCCTGTTTTTGGTCTCTGCGGTAATGGCATATGCGCAGACAAACGATTCGGTGTATGTCGACACCACCAGGGCGGGCGTGATCGATACCGTAGCTGCCGATACAACGGGATTCCTCAGCACAAAGAAGGAACTGGCAAAGGCTGATACTATCACCCCCCTGTATCAGAGCCCCTTCTATTCAGAAAGCCGTTTTATAAGCAGAAAAGAAATAAATTTCCTCGATTACAGGTATACAGGGGATCTCTTCGAACCATTCGGACTAAGCTTCCTCAGGAACTACGGCTTTGTCGGCCATCCTAATGAACTCATGCTCTACGGCACCAGCGATGTGGGATATTATGAGGACGGAGTATATCTAAATAACAGGAGCTCGGGGAACTTCAACCTCAATCTCCTTTCATCCGAGATGATAGATTCAATTGAGATAGTACCTTCCCCCCGCGGCTTTTTATATGGTCCGGCAGCTCATCCCGTGAGCGTTAACTTCCTTCAGAGGGATCTTTTGTCGGTTAAGCCTTACACGAGAATAAAATATTATGAGGGACCCTTCGGTGAGGCTTTCATCGATGCTATTTTTAATTCGATACTTTTTAAGGATTTTATTTTTACTGTGGAAATAGCTAACCGGAAAGTCGATCTGAGTTATGCGAACAGTAATTTCAGCATATGGCAGGGAGGTGCACACCTTAAGTACCTGATCTCAAATAAGGTTAACCTGACGGCTTCCTACGGCTATAATGATTATGATGCGGGACTAAATGGTGGTGTGGATGTCGACAGCATTTTGCAGGCAGGTTTAAGCGTGAGTTCTGTACTGTACGACGAAAGAATTGCCCCGGTTTATTATCATCAAAGACGGCTTAATATCCTCCAGCATAACCTTGGCTTAAAACTGCTGGCTGAACCGGTGAAGAATTCACGTACAGACCTGAGTCTGTATTACCGCTTCAGCGACGACCAGATAAGCAATCCTCCTGATGTGCTTAGTTATCCAAGAAAGTATAACAATAAAACTGGCGGTGCGTTATTAAAGCAGGACCTTAGTCTTGCCTTTGCCGATCTTCAGGTGTTAGCGCAATACGAGAGGACTAGTTTCAAGTATACAGTTCCCGGTTCTATATCGGAATATAACTCCGACTATTTCAGTCTTTCCCCGGTTTTCAGTCTTAACCTGCTCGACAGTACTATTATTCCCGCCGCTTATTATAAGTTCCAGAATATCAGCAGCGGCAGTTCGGCAGCTTACAACGGAGTAGGGTTTGATATTACCCTTAACCTGCCCGGTAACCTGAAACTCTACGGCGGCTACTCAAATTACAGATCAGCTGGATTGAGTGATAATGTAAACACCATTGAATTATCCGGTTATTATCACAACGAGTTCCTGAACCTGGGAGTTAATTTTATCAACCGGAGCGAGAGTTTCGCTTCTGTTTATTCTATCCCTTACCTGGCTGAGGATAATTATTATCTCGATCTCGCCACCACGATGATCGGCGGGAATGCTTCGATCAGGATCTGGAAGATACTCCTTGAAGGCAGTTCTTATTATGACCTCTCGGATCATAGTTCGTTCAGTCAGCCCGCGTTCTCTATAGCTTCACCTAAAATCAGGTTCAGAGGGGGGATATACCTTGACGGCTACTTCTTTGCCGATAACCTTAACCTGAAAACTGGTTTTGCTCTTAATTATAACTCGAGGCAAAGAGTATATTCGTCGGGACAGGAAGATATCCTTGCCGGTCAGTTTACCACAGTAGATTTCACCCTTGCCGGTGAGATTCAAAAAAAAGCAATCGCATATTTTACCTGGGAAAACCTGCTTGATCAAACCTATTATATAGTTCCTTACTACCCGATGTTCAGGAGAGGGATACGGTTCGGGGTAGCCTGGGAACTTTTTAATTAAGGATCCTGCCGGTAAATTGAAATCCTTAAAACTAAATAGCCGCAAATCACTTTTACTTCTTCTAACCGCCGGCATATTCCTCGAAGCACTATACATCTTTTTCGTTCTTAATAACGGGAAGGGTGATATCGGTCTTTACATGTTCATTTACTTTGAGACATTTATCATTTTCTTCTTCGGATACTACATCATTAAGCATACTGAACCCGGTGCGGGGGTAAGCTGGCCACCGCTTCAGAAGATTATACCGGGGAAAGGACAGGGACAGACAGACTTTACCTTTGCGGCATTAATAATTCTGTTCGGGATACTCTTCAGGGCAACGCTAATTCCCACAGCGCCGACGACGTCTCCTGATGTTTACAGGTATATCTGGGAAGGGAAGGTTATTCAAAACGGTTATAATCCTTATGAGTTTTCTCCTGACGCTGAACAGCTGGCTGGCCTGAGGGATGATCTTTATTCGAAGGTCACCTTTAAGAATCTGCCTACCATCTATCCACCTGCCGCACAGCTAATTTTTCTTGCGTCTTACAGTCTTACGGGGGACAGCTTAACAGGACTAAAACTGATTTACCTGCTCTGTGAAGTCATCACGATGATTTTTCTGATGAAGCTGTTAATACTCAAAGGGAAGAACCCTAACCTGGTAATGCTATACGCCTGGCTCCCTCTCCCTGTAATGGAATATTTTGTAAATGCCCATATCGATGCGGCGGGAATTATGTTCCTTGTTCTGTTTCTCTATTTTATAGAAAAAGAGAAAATGATTTCTTCGGTATTTGCATTTACGTTCGCGTTCCTCACTAAGCTGTACCCGGTTTTTTTAATACCGCTGCTGGTTAAAAGATTAAGAGCTCCCCGCTTTATGTATTTTGTTATGATCTTTATCTTCATCTCCGTTTTGTTCTATTTTCCCTTCTTCAACGGAAGTCAGTCAGTTACAAAAATGCTGAGCATATATGCGAATAAGTGGGAGTTCAATGCTTCGGTTTATTACCTGCTGACGGCTTTTATGCCCGATAGGGAAACAGCACGACTGATCTGCGGGATCCTGCTCTTCATCTCTATCGGCTATATCGCAAGCTATTACAAGGATTTTGTTAAAGGTGTCTTCGGAGTGCTTCTGGCAGTATTGATCTTATCCCCCGTATTATATCCGTGGTATCTCGGCTGGATAAGCGCGGTTAATCCCTTTGCAGGATTTTATTCGGTGTTAAGTCTTTTGTTTACAGTAAACCTATCCAACTTCACACCCCTCGGTAAGGTGTGGCATGAATACTTCCCGGTTATCTTCACCGAGTATGCAATTTTCTTTGTACTGTTTGCATACGATATTTACCGCCAGATAACCGGGAAAACATTTAAGGATCTTCTCAGGTAACGCCCCTCTTTAGTCAGGCTGTCCTGCCCCCAAGATGATTTGCCAGGAATTCCTCCATAGCCCTATAGAACTCGAACCTGTTTTCCTCGTTATGAAAGCCATGTCCCTCATTATCCTTTACGATGTAAGGGACGTCAATGTTCTTTTTCTTCAGTGCATCTACTATCTGGTCAGACTCTGATTTGGCAACACGCGGATCATTAGCTCCCTGCGCAATCAGCAGCGGCGCTTTTATTTTATCCACGTGGTAGACAGGTGATGATGATTCCATAAGCTCCTTATCTTCTTCAGGATTTCCGACCATCTCATAGAGCATCTTCAGATAGGGCTCCCAGTAAGGGGGGATGGATTTCATAAAGGTAAAGAGATTGGAGACACCCACGTAATCTACACCGCAGGCATAGAGATCCGGAGTAAAAGTTAATCCTGCCAGCACAGCATATCCCCCATAAGAGCCGCCGTATATAGCTATTCTCTTTTCATCAGCGATTCCCTGCTTGATCAGCCACATAGCTCCGTCGGTTATATCATCCTGCATACTCTTTCCCCACTGCTTAAAGCTGATTTCCCAGAAATTCCTGCCGTAACCCGTAGAGCCCCGGAAGTTTATCTGAAGCACTGCATAGCCGCGGTTGGCAAGGAACTGAACCTCAGGATTGAAGCCCCAGCTATCGCGATGCCAGGGACCTCCATGAGGATTTACAACTACAGGAAGCGACTGCTGCTTCACACCTTTCGGCAGTGTAAGATAGCCATGGATCTTTAATCCGTCGCGCGATTCAAATTCTATAGACTTCATATCTGCCATGTCATCTTCATTAAGCCAGGGACTAACATCGGCCAGCTTCTTAAATTCCTTACTGTTCAGATCATAATAATAATAAGCCCCGCGGGATTTATCACTGTACGTCCTTACAAGTACCTTGTCCTCATCCCTGTTGGAATGAGATACAACCACCTCGTATCCGGGAAGTCTCTGCTCAAGGTCCTGCTGAAGCTTCTTTCTCTCATCGTCAAAAAAGTGATAGTGGCGTTTATCGGTTACAAAGGCAACGCCCGTTATTACTTTTCGCTTATCCGAACTTAAAAGATTAGAAACATCAACTTCGGGGTGTTCGTAAATTACCTCAAGTTCTTTGTTGTTCTCTATGTCATACTTAACGATCGCAAGCTTATCCCGTCCTATGTTCGATATCATATACACAAGTTCATTATCATAGGTGAACATCGCAGGAGCAAGTGTTTCCTTAAAGTTGTTGGTGGTTACAAGACTGAATTCGTCAGTTCTCATTTTTCCTGTAGAGGATGCTTGTATTAACCCCGTCTGTGGTAGTGGCAATCCTGAGTTTTCCGTCATGGTCCGTTACCCAGCCGGTAATATTCCCGGGATTCTCCGCGATCATTTCCATTTCGCCGGAGTTAACGTTTATCCGGTAGACATCGAATATTCTCGCATCTCTTTTGTTCATCGCGATCAGCATCTCATCATCATTATCCTTCAGCTCATCTATAAGCTCCACCTTTACCTTTTCAAAAGGGGTGAGATCTTTCTGGTTGCTGCCGTCAATATCCACGGCATAAAGTCTGAAATTCTCATCCCCGCCTTTATCCTGCACATAGGCGATGCGTTTATTATTTGCCCAGAAGTAGCCTGCGATATCTCTCTCCTCAGCGGAAGTCAGTCGTTTTATTTCATCCTGTCCGATCTTTTGTATGAATACATTAAGTCTGTTCTTCCACGGCATCATAAGTGCAAGATGTTCACCATCAGGCGAAAGCTGAAACGCTGTCTTCTCAGGGTTCTTAAAGAAATCTTCTAACGGGATAATAGGGACATTTAACTTCAAAACTTTTTTCCTTCTCTTTTTTCACGGATTTGAACTTCAAAGATAATAATATAGGCCGGAAATTCTGGTGTGCTGAGTTATATAATCAGTAGGAATGCTCTTTACCCATATCAAAAAAGGGATTGTCATATCGAACGGAGGGAGAGATTAAATATTGCTCGGTCGAAGACTCCCTCGTAATGACAAAGGCTATTCTGGCGATTTGCAATAACAGATAAAATGAGAATTACAGGCTGAGCATATCCTTGAATTTGATTGCCTGGCGTCTTGAGACTTCAATCTTATTGCCGCCTTTTAGTTTTACAAGGAGGCCGCCGTTAAGCCACGGCTCAATGCTTTCGATCCATTTAAGGTTAACGATATGCTTCCTGTTTGCGCGGAAGAAGGCTTTACTGTCGAGCCTTTCATCGAGGTAGTTAAGGGTTCTGAGGATTAAAGGTTTGTTGTCTTCAAAGTATAATCTTACATAGTTGCCTTCGGATTCAAATAAACGCACGGTAGCCAGCTTTACGAACCAGCACCTGTCGCCGTCCTTTACAAATACCTGGTCGTCTTCGGTAAGCACGGGGGTGTCGTCAGCTTCAATTTTGTCCTTCTTATTCTTTTCAAGCAGTCGTTTTACTGTATCTTCAAGCCGCTGCGGTTCAATGGGCTTCAGGAGGTAATCCATTGCGTTGTATTCGAACGCTTTAAGGGCGTACTCATCGTATGCGGTGGTAAAGACTACGGTTGGTACGCTGTCGAGTTCTTCCAGCATTTCAAATCCGTTCTTACCCGGCATCTGAATATCAAGAAAAATGAGTTCGGGATTAAGTTCGGTTATTTTGTTGAGGGCATCTTCCGCATTTACTGCTTCGCCCACTACTGTGATATCTTTAAAAGGATTTAATAGTCTGCGCAGTTCGGTACGTGCGAGACGTTCATCATCTACTATTAAAGCTTTCATTTATTTTTCCTCCTGTTGGAATAATAACTTCTGCAAGAACTTCAGTCTGCGATGTATTCTGAATATTAAATGAACCGAATTCTCCGTAAAGAAGATTCAGACGATGCTTCGTATTCTGAATCCCGAAACCCGTGGCACTCTTAAGGTCTTCCTCACTGAGATGACCGGTATTCGATATCAGGATATGCAGCTTTGAATCTTCAACGAAAGAATTAACTAAAATCTTTCCGCCGTTAGTCTGCTTTGAAATTCCATGCTTTATACCGTTCTCTACAAGGGTTTGTACCATCATAGGCGGTATCTCGGTCTTTGCTGCTTTCGGCTCAGTTTTGATGTCGTAATTTAATCTTTCCTCAAATCTTATTTTTTCGAGGTCGAGGTAATCTACAACAGTCTGCATCTCATCTTCAAGTGTAACGGTTTCACTTTTTTCTATTCTTAATGAATACCGAAGAATATTCGAAAGTTTTGTGACGGCAATTTTAGCCGAGGCAGGGTCTTCTTCGATCAAAGCTCTGATGCTGTTCAGGGCGTTAAACATAAAATGGGGATTAAGCTGACTCTTAAATGTCTTAAGTTCAAAATCCTTTAACGGCAGCTTCCCAGATTAGAGCCTCGATCTCAACCTTCTTGTAATTCTGGAAAAAGTGAACAGAAAAATAGATAAGCTGCCAGAGCAGTATCACGCTGCTGAGGTTGAACGTCCATATCAGGGGAGTTGCCGGTTTAAATTCCGACATATTATAAAATACGCCGGTAAGATTTAACGCGAAAAAAACTACCGAAAGCAGAACACCGATAACAAGACTCGAAATCAATACTCTCGGGACGATCTTCTTCAGCGGCAGATCAAGCCAGTCTTTTTTCTTAATTGTTGTGCGGAGTAAATGGGTGGAAAGCAGTCCTAAAACACAGATAAAAAGAAAAAGCAGACCCTTCTGCCAGGTGAATGATTCAAAGGAGAACATAGCGATGAGGTTAACTGCTGCGTAGAATGTCCATCCCGAAGCCTGTGAGATCCAGTAGGCTCTATTTCTGCTTGTTTTTGAAATACTCTCTCCGCCCTGTTTTTTTCTGGTAAAATTTAATGGAACAGTTCCGGTTTTAAGTTCAATATCGTGCGTAAAATCAGTCATAAATATAATCGTAATGTCAGTAAAAGGAAATTTTAGCCTGTTAGATAAATAGTACAGCCAGGCACTCTAAAATTAGTCTTATTGTTCCTAAAGCAGGTTTTCTTTATTACCACCGGTTTTACAGGCTGATGAACGGCCCCACCTGATTGCCAGATCTGCTTCGTAGCGGGTTAAACTGAAGGCGGAACGGAATGGTGTCAGTCAATTTCCGGGGACTATAACACTATGATAATCGTTTTAAGCCAATTTTAAGAATTCTCTTAGAGATATTTAAGGATTGCGGTTTAGGTTTGGGACAAAAAAAGGAGAACGAAATGATTGACGCACAACATCTTCACCCGATGATAGTACATTTCCCCATTGCTTTATTGATCGTGGGGCTGCTGGCTGATGCAGCAGGATTATTTTCAAAAAAGGAATTTTTCTCCACAGCCGGTTTCTACCTCCTGATACTGGGAACACTGGGAGTTATTGCTTCATATTTTTCCGGGAACCTTGCAGGCGACGGAGTAACCGAAGCCGGTCCCCTGAAGCAGGCACTTGAGGCACATGAGGATGCCGCAGAACTGTCGGTATTGCTTGTATCAATAGCCGCACTCGTAAGAATTGCATTTGTAGCGGTCAAAAGATATGCAGGGAGTTTAAAATGGATCGCTTTTGCTTTATTTTTGATTGGTGTCCTGTCGATCGCACGTACAGGTTACTATGGCGGGGAACTGGTTTATAAACACGCCGCAGGAGTTCAGTTTAACCTCGGCTTCGGTAACCCGGACGCTCAGAACTTAAACATAAATACAGATGATGAGGATTAAACGTAACCGAAATGCGTATTCTTGTTATAGAAGATGAAAAAGGAATAGCTAATTTTATCAGGGATGGACTGGTAGAAGAATATTATGCCGTTGATGTTGCCGGTGAAGGACGTGAAGGACTTCAGATGGCTCTTGTAAATGATTATGATCTCCTGCTTGTCGACTGGATGCTGCCCGCCCTGAGCGGAATTGAAATCGTGAAGCAGGTACGGAAGGAAAAACCAGCCATTCCAATCATTTTTCTGACGGCAAAAGATACCGTGCAGGATGCCGTATTCGGACTTGAAACAGGCGCGAACGATTATATCAGAAAGCCTTTTCAGTTTGAAGAACTGCTCGCCCGTATAAAAGTTCAGCTGCGCCCTAAAAACTCAGAAAGCGGGCTGCTGACTCTTTCAGACATAACTCTCAATCCTGATACTCACCAGGTATTTAAAAATGAAGAAGAAATTTTATTGACTCAGAAGGAATTCTCTCTGCTTGAATTTCTTTTGAGAAATAAGGGAAGAGTCTGTACGCGTACCAATATAATTGAGCATGTCTGGGATATACATTTTGAGGCTGATACATCCGTAATAGATGTGTATATAAATTTCCTGAGAAAGAAACTGAAGCTTGAAAGCTCGAATGATCTGATACAAACTGTAAGGGGAGTTGGCTACATAGCACGGGAAGTAAGATGAAACTGAATTTCCGGAACAGGATAGCTACCTGGTATCTCGTTGCAACGGCACTGCTTATTGCGGGACTTTTCTCTGCCATATACATAATTGTATATAATACCGTTTACTCTCACCTCGATTCCGATCTTGATCTTGAATTGAACGAGGTCCGGAACAGTATTGTTAACAGCGGCGGACAGATTATTTTTGCAAATCCTTTCGAATGGAATGAGAGAGAACACGGACAGATTGAAGTGAATCCGACATTCGTACAGGTTTCCAGACAAACAAGGTCATATCATAAGGAAGACCGGAAATCTTGTAAGTGATTCACTCGAATTCAGAAAATTTGTAAACAAAAAAACTTACTTTAACTCTGAACTGTCAGGATCCCCCATAAGGCAGGTTCAGTACCCATATTTTGATACAAATGGAAAAGTATCAGGCTATCTGTCAATAGCAGTTCCTCTTGAAGAGTCAGCTCTTGTTTTAAGTAATCTTCGTGAAGCGATGATAATTTCATTTCCGGTAATACTTATCATTCTTTTTCTGGTAACAAGATTGATTGCCGGAAAGAGCATTGCCCCTATATATAACGTCATAAATACTGCGAACAAGATCTCAAAGGAAAATATATCAGAACGAATTTCCCTGCCTCCGCATAATGATGAGATACATGCTTTAACTTCAACGATAAACGGACTGCTGAACCGGCTTGAAGAAGGCATACTGAGAGAAAGGCAGTTTACTTCAGATGCTTCACATGAACTCAGAACGCCCCTCTCAATTATAAAAGGAACTCTGGAAGTACTGATCAGGAAACCAAGGGAAGTAGCACAGTACGAAGAGAAAGTAAGCTACTGCATATCGGAAACAGACCGGATGACGAAACTTATCGATCAGCTGCTGCTGCTGGCGCGGTACGATACCGGAAAAATTACCCCGGTTAAGACAGAGTTCCCTTTTTCGGAAAAAATAGAAACTGTAGTTCAGAGATTAAATACGCTGCTCGAGGAAAAAAGAATAAAAGTTAACAGAGAAATTGATGAAAGCATAATATTGAATGCCGATCCCGGAATGACAGAGATAATCCTTGAGAATATTTTAACGAACTCCATTAAATATTCGCCAAAAGAAAATGAGATCGATCTTAAGGCGGTCAGGAATGGAAGCAGTATTATATTCTCGGTTAAGGATTATGGAATAGGTATGACAGAACAGCAGATAAAAAACATATTCGACAGGTTCTATCGTGCGGACGAATCGAGAAGTTCAGATGCAGGCGGGTTCGGACTCGGATTAGCCATCAGTAAAAAACTCTGCGATATACAGAACATCAGGATAGAGGTAGACAGTATCCCCAATAAAGGAACAAATTTTACACTTCATATTCCGGCCTGATATCAAGCACATTCATTCCTGCTTTTTAAGCAATTTTTAAGAATCCATTAAGATTAGTTTTAGAACTCTCTCCTATGTTTGGATAAGTAATTATTTATAAAACAAAGGAGAAAAAATGAAAACATTATTAACAGCAGTAATTTTATTAACCGTCTCAGTTTTAAGTCTGAATTTTACACTGGATAGAAAAGACTCAATGAAGACAATCGATAACCTTAAAGCCGCAATAACCGGCGAGACAACTGCCAGCGCCAAGTATGCTGCATATGCTGAAAAGGCAAAACAGGAAGGATATAACAACATAGCTTTATTGTTCGAAGCAGCTTCAAAATCAGAAAGTATTCATGCCGGAAATCATAGAGCAGCTTTATCTCAGCTGGGCGAAACAATGGGTGAAGTTAAACCGGAATTTACCGTGAAATCAACAAAAGAGAATCTGCAGGATGCCATAAACGGCGAATCATATGAAGTCGCAACCATGTATCCTGAATTTATAAAGACAGCTAATGACGGCAAAGTGAATATAGCTCTGATATCATTTAATTATGCTTATCAGACAGAGAAAAAACACAAAGACTTTTATAAAGAAGCTCTGGATAAACTCAATAACAACCAGGAAAACACTCTTGCTTCAGCATACTATGTTTGTTCAACCTGCGGAAATACGTATGCCGGTACAGCTCCCCAGAGATGCGGTATATCTATGACCCCGAGTGAGAGATTCTATAAGATTAACTGACACAGTATCCATAGCTAGCTCCCACAAAATAGCAGGATACTATCCTACAAAAAAGCCCGGCTGAATAACCGGGCTTTTTCTATTAATTAAAAAGGAAATGATCTAAAGGTTTACTATATCGTTGTAGATGATGAAAGCCATCAGCAGCAGCAGGATTACAAACCCTGTATTCTGAATAGCAACTTTCACCTTAATGGGGATCTCGCGTTTGGTTATTCCTTCAATCAGGATTATTATAAGATGACCGCCGTCCAGCACCGGGAAGGGCATAATATTTATAATTGCAAGACTCAGACTCAGCAGCGCAAGGAAGAAAAGAAAACTGAGGAACCCTGTGTCGGCTGACTGTGCTGCAAGCTGAGCAATTTTAACAGGACCGCCGAATGCCTTACCGAATGCAACCTGTCCGCCGATAACCTTTCCAACCATATTGAAGGTAAGATCAGTTACCCGTACAATATCCAGCCACCCGTAATAAAACGAGTCGAAGAATCCGTATGTCCGGAATTCAACCGGTGCATTGGGATTGGTAACAAGTCCTACTCCAATCAAGCCCTTCTCATCAGGAGTAACAGAAAGCTGCACTGTGTCCTGTCCTCTTTCAACTACGAGGGGCATCGTGGTATTTTTATGTCCCGAAATTATTTCGATTGTCTGCTGAACACTGTAAATCTTCTGACCATTTAATCTCAGGAAGATATCGCCTTTTTTAATGCCGGCTTTCTCCGCAGGGGAATCATTTGTAACCTCGCCGATTGCAGGCTGAAATCCTTCGGGAATTATGAAACGCTCCTGGGTTTCATTTTCAGGAATATCTTTCCTTGGGATCGTTATAGTCTCTGTCTTATTATTACGCTGAAACTTAACATTAACATCCTGGCCGATCGTATTAACAAATATATCCTGCCTTACATCATCCCAGTTTTCAACGGGTTTGCCGTTGATTGCAAGAATTTTATCGTTTGCCATAAAACCGAGTGAATCGATCGTGCTTCCCGGTTCAACATAACCAATTTTAGTTGTTGTTATGACCTGTTTTCCCTGGAAGAAATTTACTCCCCAGAAAATCAGCAGGGCAAGCAGCAGGTTCATTATTACACCTGCGGTAATAACGATTATTTTCTTCCATGTCGGTTTCGCACGGAATTCATAAGGCTGCGGTTCTTTATCCGCAAATTCGGTATCGAAACTTTCGTCAACCATCCCGGCTATTTTAACATAGCCGCCCAGAGGGAGGAGGCAGAGGCGGTAATCGGTGTTTCCCTGTCCGTCAAAATCCTTCGGCAGTTCACCGAATGAAAAACCGGAGATCCGGTTCCATCCGAACAGTCGTTTTCCAAATCCAATAGCAAAAACATCGGCACGCATACCGGTCAGTTTTGCCGCGGCGAAATGACCGAATTCGTGCACAAACACTAGAATTCCGATCGTTATCGCAAAATATACAATGTACTCCATTAAGCGGGGTTCTCCTATTTTTCAAAAACCATATAAATTAGATGCAGATTAGCAAAAATTGTTCCTCACCTCTATAAAGTCAGAGATGCTGTAAATTCTCTGGTCTGCCTGTCCTGTTCAATTATTGTTTCAAGTTCCGGGTGCTTGTGATTATCAAAATGATCAAGTGCGTTGCAAATCAAAGCAGGAATATCGGAAAATTTTATCTCTTTTTTAAGGAATTTGTCTACCGCTACCTCATTTGCCGCATTAAGGATGCAGGGAGCGGTTCCTCCGGATTCCAGTGTTCTGTACGCGAGGTTAAGACATTCAAACCGGCTGTGATCGGGCGCAGAAAAAGTAAGACTCGAAATATCCGGAAGACTTGTCCTTGTGAAATCGTTCTTCAATCTTTCCGGGTAGGTTAATGCATACTGGATGGGAAGCTTCATATCCGGCAGTCCCATCTGTGCCTTTATCGATCCGTCAACAAACTGCACCATCGAATGTACAATTGACTGAGGATGTATTACCACATCAATTTTTTCTTTCGGAAGATCAAAAAGCCAGTGAGCCTCAATAACTTCCAGTCCCTTATTCATCATCGTCGCAGAATCTATAGTAATCTTATTTCCCATCTTCCAGTTAGGATGATTAAGGGCATCCTCAACGGTAACGCTGTCGAACTGCTCCTTCTCCATTTCCCTGAAGGGTCCGCCCGAAGCCGTTAATATAAGCTTCTCAACCTCTTCCCGTTTTTCGCCTGTTAAACATTGGAATATCGCGCTGTGTTCTGAATCGACGGGAATAATTTCGGCGTTATGTTTTTCTGAAAGATCTTTAACCAGTTCGCCGGCAACAACAAGGGTTTCTTTGTTTGCGAGGGCTATTCTTTTGCCGCGTTTTATGGCTTCAATAGTGGGAATTAGTCCTGCAAACCCTACCATTGCACCTACCAGAATATCATAATCAAGCTGCGAGGCCGCGTATACCAGTCCCTCCTCGCCAGCAAGCACTTTCGTTCTGCTGCTGATCCTTCTCTCAAGTTCTGCTGCAAGTTCTCTGTTCTTGACTACTACAAAAGGAGGATTAAATTCCTTTATCTGCGGTTCAAGAAGGTCGATCCTTGTATTGACGGTGAGTGCGGTTACACGGAATTTGTCGGGAAAGTTCCTGATTACATTCAGAGCATTTATCCCTATCGAACCGGTAGATCCCAGTATTAATAAATTTTTCATTACTACTTTTTTAAAACAGACATTAAAAGTAACTAAGTAAGCCTTTTTTAGCAATGTAATTCGCTGGTTTTCCTCCTTCACCAGCCAGGCTGAAAAAGAGAGCGAACGGCACTTTTTTTTGTCTGAAATTACTAATTAAGAAATTAAAGTTCAGAATTTACACAATATGTGATGATTTTATCATTATTGGTATTTAGTTTAACACTCAATTTTCTTCGAAAAATTCAATTTAACCCGGGAGGCTTATGAGAATGTTCAAAGCTATGCTTATTATGTTTGCTGCATTTCTGCTTATTTCCGAAACTTATTCACTGCCCAGGTATGCGCTTCAGATGGGGGGAACATGTGCCGACTGTCATGTCAATCCAACCGGGGGACTAATGAGGAACTCGGGCGGGTGGTATTTCGGAAAGAACGTTCTTCCGATGGAAAGACCGAGTAAAGAATTTCCAATGAGTAACAAGCTGAATGAGAATATTCAGTTTGGACTGGATTTCAGGGGAAATGGACTGCTTTATATGACCGATTCAACCAAAAGAATTGATTTCCAGAGGATGACAGGTTCTATATATACCAACGTTGATTTTTCTGAAAAGATAAGCGCGTTTGCACGTTATGATTTTATATGGCAGATATGGGAAGCCTATGGAATCGCACATATTCTTCCAAATGACGGGTATATAAAAGGAGGAAGTTTCACTCCGAATTACGGGATCAGAATAGCCGACCATACAGCATATACGCGCGGAGGCGACCTCGGGATTATAACCTCGGGGGCTTCCAAAAGAGGATTGATCTTCGATCCCCGTTATGTTGAAAGCGGTATTGAAGTTGGACAGTATATTTCCAACTTTGCGTTGATTACCGCAAGCGTGGGAAACTCGCGCTCTCCAAATGTATTTGTAACAGACCCAACCTATATGGCAAACGTGATGTTTTATCCTACTGTTTCTGATGTCGCTGCTTTAATGTTTGGCGGATCAGTTGCAATTTTCCGGCAGCAGGTTTTCCAGGTATCAGGTGTTAAATTCCCGCAGGTGCAGATGTACGGGGGATATGCAGGGATCGGTATAGGTGATTTCACTTTAATGGGAGAGTATGATATTGCAAATAACTATGTCAAACAGGACTCAGCATCGACTGCGATTATGATAGAGGCTGCCTATAAGGTCATAAAAGGACTCTCGGCAGTCGTAAGATACGACCGTTTCGATCCGCTGGATTCAAGAGAGAATGATGATATAAGCAGACTGATCGTCGGCTTTGAGGTGCATCCATACAGCTTCGTAGAAATTCGACCCCAGTACCGATTCCAGATGGAGCATCCATCAATTATGAATGATACTTTCTTAGTTCAGTTCCATTTGTGGTATTGAGAACCTAATTCGCCAATCCGTTCAATTCTTTGTATTTTTGCACTTTAATAATACCAGGATGAGAATGGCGGATAATAAATCAGTAACGATCTGGAAGTCGCATTTACAGGAAGAAATTGACGCATCATACCTGTACAAAATACTTGCAGGGATGGAGACTGATGCGAAGCAGAAGGATATTTATTCACGGCTTTCAGATATCGAGCAGAAGCATATAAAGGTCTGGCGGGACTTATTATTAAAACATAACGCGAAACTTAAAGATGAAAAACCCTCCTTTAAAGCTAAATCCCTTGTCTGGCTTTCAGGAAAGTTCGGGCCATGGATTCTGGCTAAGGCACTGATGAATGAGGAAGCAGAAGAAGTAAGATCATATCTCAGTCTTCATAAAACAAGCTCAGATAAAGAAACAAAAGACATCGCACTTCAGCTGGCAAAGGATTCTGCTGAGCACGCCAATAAACTGATGGATATTAAGGGAACCACAGAAGAACCCTGGCATCGTTCGGAATCAGGGGGACTTTTAAGAAACGTTGTTTACGGATTTAATGATGGACTGACAGCCAACTTTGGTCTTATCGCGGGAGTAATCGGTGCGGCTGTCGCCCCGCATATAATTTTAATTTCAGGTATATCAGGAATGATCGCCGATGCTCTCTCAATGGGTTCATCAGGATATCTCGCTGCAATTAGTGAGAAAGAGGTATATGATCACGAAAGAAAGATGGAGAAGGAAGAGATCCTTCTTATGCCTGAGCTTGAAACAGAAGAGCTTGCTCTTATTTATGAATCGAAAGGTATGAGCAAAGAGGATTCAGCTAATCTGGCGGGTGAGGTGATGAAAGACCCCGCGCAGGCACTCGAAGAGAAAGTAAGAGTTGAGCTGGGGATCGGTGAAGCGAATATGAGTCCCTTCCGTGAAGGCTGGATAACAGGTTTAGCAACTATGATCGGTGCTCTTATCCCTGTTTTCCCTTTCTTCTTTTTAACGGGAAGTGCTGCGATATGGACTGCTTTTACTATTGCCATGCTGGCCCATTTCGGTGTGGGTGCAGCGAGAAGCTTCTTTACCGGCAGAGGAATATTTCGCAGCGGCTTCGATATGTTTGTGGTAGGTTTTGGAATAGCCGCTGCAGGCTATTTCATCGGCGAATTCATTTCAAAATTCTTTTAGTCTACGCTGAGTTTCTGCTTGCGTTGATATTGCCGTATAAAGATCTCTGAACGATCTTTTCATAAACTTCAGCATCAGCAGTATTCTGTTCTCTTTTCTGCAGCGCATACTGCTGAATAACAAGAAGCGGCAGCACAAGCTGTTCTCTTATCTTAACTGAATCCCTTGTTACCGGATCCTCCTCCATCAGAGTGCCGTAGCCGGAAATCAGCAGCGTCATCTCTTTCGAGAGTTTATATTCATCGTAAAGTATGTTCCAGAATTCCTTATACTCTTTGTCTTTTGCAATGTATGAGGTTAATTCAAAATTGCATTTCAATAGCGACATCATACTGTTGAGTATCATAACTTTAAAATATTCCGCATCCTTAAATAGATTCTTTTAAATCACTCTGTCTGCCTTTATCGATCAACGTTTTAATTGCGGTACCGAGTCCGAAATAGCCCGGAACATTCTGCTTAAGCTGACTCCATGAACCCACGAAGGGAATAGCCCGCAGATCCCTAAGATCCAGTTCCTTTCCCGAACCCCTCTTTGCCGGCCTGCTGCCTATATTGGTCTTTCCGTAATATTTCAGCGTGCTTTTATTCTCCAGGTAAGGAACGAACATCTTATGGTTCTTTAGGTCATTATATTTATCATAGCTGATCTGAGCGAGTTCCTCGATCAGTTCTCTTGATTCTTCTGATATAATGTTTTCATCTGCAAATAAGCGGTTCGATAATCCAGCAGTGATAAGCTGCTCACAGTTATGCATAAAATGTTCTTTTGTTCCGTATTTGCTTGTTATTGTTTGTCCCTGTATGGTCAGCTGAATTGCATGGTTGGCAATGTCGGGACCCTGAGCCGCATAGAATCTGTGTGTTTTACCTCCGCCCCGTGCAGGTGGACCGCCTCTTCCGTCAAAGAACACTGCTTCAATATTATATTCATTACAAACAGCAGTAAGGTGTTCTTTTGTTTTAAATATCGACCAGTTTGCCTGCAGGTAGCCGCCGTCCTTTGTTCCGTCAGAGAATCCCAGCATTATAGTCTGACGGTTACCCCTGTTCTTTATATGCTGCCTGTACTCAGGTATATCAAACAGCTCTCTCATTATCTGTTCAGCGTTCTTCATCCCCTCCATTGACTCGAATAGGGGTATTATGTCAAATGGTATTTTCCCTTTATCCCATCCGCACCATCTCAGAAGTGCGTAGACAAACAGCACGGAATAAATATCCTCCGAATTGCTGATTATATATCTGCTGCAGCCTTCCTCTCCGTTCTTTTCCTGTATATGCTTAAGCTGTTTAATATTTATTATTGTGTCTTTTACGAGCTTATCTTTGAATTGGTCACTATTAACGTGGATCTTTTTACTTACCAGGATTGCAGTCAGATCCTTTTGTGAGATTTTATCCGTACTCTTTCCAATGCTCTTCTCCTTCTTAAGTATTTCGTCGACGGTCTTTTTATGAACATTATGATTCTGCCTTATATCGAGCGAAGCAAAATGAGTCCTGAACAATCTCACCTTATCAATAAGAGTATCCAGCTCATCCAGGTAGAGACTGTTGTATTTCTTTATCAGCTTCTCCCTCACGGCATTAAGCGGATTTATTATCTCTTCATACTTTACCACTGCATCGGGATTAAACCTGCATATGGATAACTTCTCAGTAAGTTCCGCTATAGTATCCTGAACGTCTCTGAAAGTCAGCTCCTTTGAAAGATCTTTTACGTCATGGTAATAGCATTTCATAAGAGTCATACGAAGTTCATCCGCAACTGCGGCAGTAGTATCGGAAGTAACAAAGGGATTTCCGTCGCGGTCGCCTCCGGGCCAGAAACCGAGTTGAATGATATTTGTATTATCGAATTTACCTCCCGGTATTTGATTTTTAATCTCCCGATAGAGTTCACCCGCAGCATCGTAATAAACGCTTCTGAGAAAGTAGATGATATTTTTTGCCTCATCCAGGGGAGTAGGTTTCTTTTCATTCACCAGTGAAGTGAGACCAAGCTGCTGAAGTGTAAGGTCCATCCCCGGAATGTCATTTTCTGCTACCAGGTTTCTCAGTCTGCCTATGATATCAAGAACGGGATAGGAGTAAAACTGAGTGGGATGAGCAGTAAAGACAATTCTCACGCTGAACTTTGAAAGCGTATCAAGGATATCTTTTTGTGAATGAGTCGTATCGGAGAGATTTATATAATCCTTAAGTGAGAGCGTTTCCTCCAGTTTCAGGATCTCCGGGAAGGCGGCATCTTCGATGCTGTCATATAATACTACCTGCCGCTCAATATACTGGATCACCCTGAACATAAAGTCGATCTTCTCATCTTCAGTATTCAGGTCTGCATGCGTGCGGAAGAAAGATTCCATTATGGTGATGGGATCCCTGCCGGCATCCAGGTCTCTTTTGAAGACGCTCTGCATTAAGGGAATAAGCATTCCGATATTGCTTATGCTGCGGAACGGCAGGTTCAGGAAAAGGCTGTTATAGACGTTAAACTTATTCTTTACCGAACGCTCGAATTCTTTTTCTTTTACGGTGTTGCTCATTTCTGCGGCTCAATAGTTACGTTAAATCTAAATAAAACTAACTAACTACTCAAATGATAAGAATTTTCCGCCGCGGCTGCGGCTGGTGGAATGAAGTTTATGTATGTAAATCTTTTAACATATCGCTGCACTGCAGCGAAGAAATATATCGAAGGGATAGGCTGAATTGGTGATTAAGAAAAATGTGAAGTGTACCTGTCCAGTAAATTCCTGATCACTTTCTGATACTGACTGCCATGTTGCTCTGGCTACTTTCTTAAAAAATTCAACACTTGATCGGCTTAAGTTAAGTGTTACTTTTACTGTGTCTTCCTTAAAAACCAGATCTTCAGGTTTCGGTAAGAAATCCTTTACAATCTCAACTTCTCCGATTTTTTCGTCACTATATTTTATTTTCTTTTTCATAGATCGATTTTCCTTTCCTCCAATATCCGGCACCGATAATTCTGATTATATTATTTCTGTACGTAAAACGGACTGTAACCACATTATCATTGATCCTGCCAAAGCAATAGTACCTTTCTTCATCTATACTATGTTCAACATCTTTAGCAATTATTCTTTGCTTATCATTAAACGCGTACTGTGCTTCTTCGAAAGAAATTCCATGCTTCTGCAGGTTAAGTAAATTCTTATTTTCGTCCCACTCAAAAGAGGAAGTTGAAGACAATATCAGGACTTTCGTTAATTGACTCTTAAAATATACATATATTTATATGTATAATCTACCATATAATTCATTGATAATACCTCAGTAATATATTACCCTACCGGCGGAACAAATCATATTCACGGTGGTATTAATTGCTTAGTTTATCCCCTTGAACGTAGGGCTTTATTTGGCAATATTTAATTTTATGTATAAGAAATTATTAGTCATTTTACTCTCAGTACCCGTTTTTCTGTGGGCGCAGAACAACCCTACTCAGCAGCAGCGTTATATGCTGGGACAGGGATACCTTCAGGCAGGCCAGCTTGAAAAAGCCAAATCAATCTACGAGGAGCTGTACAATCAAAATCCCGATAATTTCCAGTTCTTTGAAGCCTTAAACAACGTTTATCTTCAGCTGAAGGATTACCAGGGATCAATACAGATTATCCAAAACAGGATGCAGAAAATCACACCTGATGCCGATATGTACGGACTGCTCGGCTCTACATACTACCTGATGGGCAACTCTGAACAGGCTTATAAAACGTGGGATGAAGGATTGCAGAAACTTCCTCCCGACCCGATGAAATACCGGATAATTGCAAATTATGTTCTTGACAGAAGGGACTTTGATAAGGCGATTGAGATACTGAAAAAAGGAAAAAACGAGAGCAATGATCCTGTTATTTTCTCCTACCAGCTGGCAGATCTATACGCACTTACAATGAGATTTACCGAGGCTGCCGAAGAATACGTCTTCATACTGAATCAGAATCCTCAGCAGGTTTCCAATGTTCAGAACAAGATTTTTAATTACATAAATAAAACCGATGCACTGCCCAAAACAATAGAAGTCTTCGAAAACAACGCAGGGGATAACCAGGGAATAAGATACCTGCTGGCAAGACTGTATGTAGAGAATAAGAATTACCAGAAAGCATTTGATCTATATCTTGACCTGGATAAAGAGTTTAAGAAACAGGGAACCGACCTGGTACGACTGGCAGATCTTCTATACAGCGATGGTAATTACAAAACTGCCGAAAAGTTCTATAATGAAATAATCGACAGATTTTCTGATTCACCCGTTGTCTCTTCTGCCAAACTAGGTTATGCAAAAACTCTTGAGGCACAGGTTGAGCAGAACACAGGTGACAGCTGGAAGCCGTATCATGGTTTCAATTCTGTCAGCCAGGATAAAATTGATAAAATCGTAAGCGCATACAACGATGTTATCAGTCAGTTTCCTAATTCTGATGTAGCCCTTGAATCATATCTGCAGCTCGGGAATCTAAAATTATACAGTCAGGGAGATTTAGCCAGTGCGGAGGATTATTACAATAAAATTCTTACAAAAGCTCCTTTTTCCGCATTTGGAGCTCCTGCGGAGCTTGCTTCCGGCAAAATTGAGCTGATGAAGGGAAATCTCGACGCGGCAGCCGGATTTTTTCAAAAGGTGACGAAAAGGCCCAAAATTCCCGAAGATCAGAAAAACAGCAGTAAATATTTATTAGCCAGGATAGATTTCTATAAAGGAAACTTCAAAGAGGCTAAAAATCAGCTGGTACAGATATTGAACAATTTGGGTGATAACTATGCCAATGATGCCATAGAATTGTCGCTTTTACTGAACACTACAATGAATGATTCGTCTGAATTAGTAAGGTTTGCAAATGCTGAATTCCTCGCGGACCAGAAGAAATTCACTGAAGCCGCGGAAAAATATCATCTTGTTGCTGAGAATCCCAAGGCTTTTATGCTGAAGAATATAGCCGAGCTGAGAGAAGCTGAAATGGAGCTTGCCGCGGGAAATACTGATAAATCAGTTGAGATGCTTGATAGTATAGCGGGTGAGGAGAGTAAAAACATTTATTCGGATAAAGCCTTATATTTACTGGGAAATATCTATGAATTTGGCTTAAATGACACGACTAAAGCCATTGAAAAATATGAGGAGCTTCTTGCAAAATATCCCTCCTCCTTATATCTTGATGACGCAAGGGATGAAATACTTAAATTAAGAAACAAAGCGAGTTAAGAATGGGAAAAAAACAAGGCCAGAAGATCGTAAAATGTTCGTTTTGCGGCCGTGACGGCAGTGAAGTCGGCAGTATGATTGCCGGACCCGATGTTTATATATGCGATATATGTATTTCCAGCAGCGTTGATATTCTGAGGAATAACTTAGCTGCATATTCAAATACCAAGACAAAGACCGCACAGATTCCTGCCCCTTCAGCGATCAAGAAAACTCTTGATGAATATGTGATAGGACAGGAGAGAGCAAAAAAAGTATTATCGGTTGCGGTTCATAATCATTATAAGAGAATAAACTCAAAAGGATCTTTCTTTGAACTTGATGATGTAGAAATTGAAAAGAGTAATATCCTTCTAATTGGACCTACAGGCGTTGGTAAAACTCTTCTTGCCCAAACACTTGCCCGGATACTTGAGGTTCCGTTTGCTATTGCTGACGCAACCACTCTTACCGAAGCTGGTTATGTAGGCGATGACGTTGAAACAGTTCTTGTACATCTTCTGCAGGCGGCTGATTACAATCTCGAACGCGCTCAGAAGGGAATTGTTTATATCGACGAAATTGATAAGATCGCACGGAAATCTGAAAGCACCTCGATAACAAGAGATGTATCAGGTGAAGGCGTTCAGCAGGCACTGCTGAAAATACTTGAAGGTACCGTTGCAGGCGTTCCCCCCAAAGGCGGGAGGAAACATCCCGAGCAGAGTCTTATAAACGTTAATACAAAGAATATCCTGTTTATTGTAGGCGGTGCATTTGACGGCATCGACAAAATTATTGCTGCAAGGATCAACAAGAACAAGATGGGATTCGGGCGCGAGGATCTGAAAGATAAGATCTCTGAAGAGGATCTGCTTTCTTATGCGCAGCCTGAGGACCTTCTCCGTTTCGGTCTGATTCCTGAGCTTATAGGACGCATCCCTGTTACTGCTCCGCTTCATTCTCTCAATGAAGAAGCACTTAAGAGCATATTAACAGAGCCAAAGAATGCGATCCTCAAGCAGTATAAAAAATTATTTATGATTGACGGCGTTGAGCTTGAGTTTGACCCGTTTTCAATAGATGCAATCGTTAAGAAAGCACAGGATCGGAAAACCGGTGCACGTGCGTTAAGATCGATTGTGGAAGAATTTATGCTCGATGTTATGTACGAATTACCGAATAAGGAAAACGTTGATAAATGCATCATAACGAAAGATGTGATTGAGAAAGGTGCAGAACCGATATACCTCGATGCGGACAGAAAATCGGCTTGATCGTTTTCCCGATACGTTTTATATAAGAGAGGCTGTGTTAAAAGTAGTTGTCATCTCGAAATGACATAAACCCTTTTAAGGCAGCCTCTTTAATATTTTAAAAGAAAAGATTGATATGTTCAGAAAGATTTTATTTATACTCGCCCTGACCTCTATAAGTGTATTCGCCCAATCGAAAATACTCATCTATATGGATCTGCAGCAGACAGATCATCTTAAAGCTTACGGCATTACTTTCCATGCGCTTCAGAAAGGAATTAAATCCGACTGGCTTCTGAATTACCGCGGCGGATCTTTTATGATCGACTATGACGATAAGATTGCTGTTGAGTGCAGGGTGGAAGGAGTCGCCTTCGATCTTCTCTCAACTTCGCAGGCGGCAGATGTTTACTCTACCGTGCAGAGCGAAGATAATAATATGGATGTTGTAAGGCTTGAGAAAGCTCCGAAGATAGCCGTATATGTTCCGCCGGGATTTATGCCCTGGGATGATGCGGTTACACTGGCTCTCGAGTATGCGAAAATACCTTATGATAAAATTTGGAACGACGAAATTCTCAAAGGTGATCTTTCAAAGTACGACTGGCTTCATCTTCACCATGAGGATTTTACAGGTCAGTACGGAAAGTTTTATGCAAGCTTCAGCAATGCACAGTGGTATATCGATAACCAGCTGATGTATGAAAATGACGCTAAGAAGAACGGATTTAAGAAAGTCTCTGAGATGATGAAAACTGTCGCCATGGATATTAAAAGCTTTGTGGGGCAGGGAGGCTTCCTTTTTGCGATGTGTTCAGCTACCGATTCATATGATATTGCTTTAGCTGCTCACAATGTGGATATCTGTGCCGAGATGTATGACGGAGATGCAGCAGACCCGGATGCACAGAGTAAGCTCGATTTTTCAAACACCCTCGCTTTTACGAACTTCAAGCTTGAAATGAATCCTTATGTTTACGAATACAGCAACATAGATATTCAGCCTGCTGAAGTGGGGAATTTTGCGAATGACTACTTTACGTTATTCGAATTTTCTGCTAAGTATGACCCCGTTCCTACAATGCTCACCCAGGATCACGCGAATGTAATAAGAGGATTTATGGGGCAGACAACAATGTTCCGTAAAGAACTAATTAAAAAGTCGGTTATAATTCTCGCCGAACGTCCCGGCACCGACCAGGTCAAATATATTCATGGCAATTACGGCAGAGGGACATTTACATTTTACGGCGGCCACGATCCCGAAGATTACCAGCATGCAGTAGGTGACCCGCCAACCGATCTTTCTCTATACAAAAATTCTCCTGGCTACCGGCTTATACTCAATAACGTCCTTTTCCCTGCAGCCACCAAGAAGAAACAGAAAACTTAGATCTTCAAAAGTCGGGACGCACCATTTCAAGTTACCCATAGGTCATTTCGACAGTCAGGGAGAAATCTTTCACGTTTGTCATAGCAGGAAGTCCCAGCCGGGATATCTTATGATTTTTCGCTTTACGCGCAGAGCGGGACATGCCGATCGGTATGATATGTATTAATAACTCCTCAAATTTTTCTATCTTTATTCAATTCTTTTAAAAATAATTGTAGTGAGTATGAAACAGGTAAAAATAAAAAGCGGCAAGACTTATCCAATTGGTAAAATTGTATGCGTGGGCAGAAATTACATTGCACACGCAAAAGAACTCGGGAATGAAGTGCCGGATAAGCCGGTGATATTTTTAAAGCCGACATCTTCAGTTATTTATTCGGGTGATAAAATCATTCATCCATCATTCTCAATGGATATGCACCATGAAACGGAACTGGTTTTACTGATCGGAAAAACCGTAAAAGATGCAGATGAAAAGGGAGCGGAGGAAGCCATTGCTGCATACGGTGTCGGTCTTGATATGACCCTGCGGGATATCCAGACAGAACTGAAGCAGAAGGGACATCCCTGGACCATTGCAAAAGGATTTGATACTTCTGCAGTACTGTCTGAATTTATTTCAAAAGAAGACTACAGGCTTACTCTGGATGAAGAAATTATTCTGCGAGTGAATGATACCGAAAGACAGCACGAAAAACTGAATAAGATGATCTTTACTCCTGCCCAGATCGTTGAATACATTTCATCTTTAATGACTCTGGAAGAAGGAGATCTTGTTTTTACCGGAACACCGGCGGGGGTTAATAAAGCCGTGCGTGGAGATAAGCTTCATGCCGAAATTACAGGTATTGCTTCACTGGAGTGTGAGGTAGTTTAAGGGATGATCAACAAGTTATGAAGGGTCATTTCGGGTGAGTATCCGACCGAGAAATCTTATATAAGATTTCTCCCTGCGGTCGAAATGGGCGTAATAGTCAAAAAGTGTTGCTATAATTTAAATTGGTTTAAGGTAAAAATACCATCTAAAATAACTTTTTCTTTTACTGACGGCCAATCCATTATGTGCTCTATACTTTTGTTTTAATCGACCAAAGTATCCTTCCAGTGCATTTGTGGTTTTGGATATTTCGGAATCATCCAGGTAGTTAAACATATCAGGCAGAGCATTTAATATCATACTCCTTGTCCGTAGGATATCACTAAATACTCTTCCTCTGTTTGTTGATCTTACAAGTTCAGGACCATATTTAGCTTCCCATACCCAAAAACCTTTTATAAAATTCTTCGCCTGCTCTTTCGTCTTGATATATAAAAGCTGTAATAATAAATCTCTCAGTTCTATTGCTTCTAGTCTCTTTGGCTTATGCCTTAACCAATTTAATCCTTGCCTTTGTATATGTATCACACATCTCTGGATCTTAATAGTTTCCCAGATCAACTTCAGATACTTAAGCTGCTGTATAGAGCCATCTACAGTGGCTGCCCTGGGTTTCAGTCCTTTTGACTGGAGAGACTGATATACGGTCTTAAGCTGCCTTCCTATTTCATTAATTCCGTAATCTCCGTAAAGTATACTATGATCCTTTCCGTTCATAATAACATATATACCTGTTCTATGATTTATGTATGTCCCATCCAGAATTAGGTATTTTACTTCTTCTAAATTATTAACCTTCGGTGGCTCCTGCTTTAGCCAATAGTTTATTACTCTGCTTACTGTAGAAGTACTTATCTTATTATTCTTTGCGATTTGTTTTATTGTTAATCCTTCCAGCATCCATTGCCTAAACCAGGAAAATCTTCTCTGTGAAATATTCGTATTTTGTTTCCAGATATATGTCTTTCCACATTCTAAACATTTGTATCTCTGTTTTCCTTGTCTGGTCTTACCATATAATTTAACTTCTTTACTATTACACTTAGGACAATGTTTTTTTTCATCATTCTCAATCACCATTGAGTTTAGTCCCTGTAAATTTATATAACTCAAATACTTATATAAATTTCAGCAACACTTTTTGACTATTACGCCCGAAATGACAATTTCTGACCTTTTTGACTGCCTTTACTTGTTTAAGTTGGAGAGGGATCTTTTTATGAGTTCTTCGAGAGATAGATTTGGATCTGTAGAAAGGATATCCCTTATGATCTTATCTGCGACTTTTGAGTTATAACCAAGTGTTGTAAAAGCTGCTGCAGCTTCATTCTTAATACTCAAAGGAATTTCTTTTGTGCCTTCTTCGGACACCTGGTCAACTTTATTCTTCAGCTCAAGAACAAGTCTTTCTCCTGTCTTTCCTTCCAATTCCCGGAACTGCAATTATTCTGGAAACATCTCCCCGTAATATGGCATCTTTAAGATCGTCCGTCTGAATCCCCGATAAAATACTCTGGGCCAGTTTGGGACCTATCCCGGTTATTGAGATCAGAAGCTCGAACATCTGTTTTTCGGGTTCGGTGAAGAATCCAAAGAGGGTAATCGAATCTTCTTTAACACTGGTATAGATAAATAGTGAGACGGTTTCTTTCTCTGAGATGTTCTCAAAGGTATTAATAGAGATGCTTACGGCATAGCCGACACCGTTAACGTCCAGCAGCACCTTTGTTGGTTTAAGAGATATTATTTTACCGGTTAGGTAGCCTATCATGTAATTTTACCATTTGTCTATAATAATGCAACCTCTACAGGTTGTAATTCAGTAATGTAATTGGTACGTCTACAAAAATGGATCCTCTACGAGGATCAGTGTCATTATAACAAATTTTTACTACTAAGGTTCAGCCTCTACGAGGCTGTAACCCATCAACTGATTCTGCACGAGGATCAGTCATGATACTTCCGGAAATGCCTCGATGAAGGATTTCCAGTCTTTACTTTTTTTTGACGGAGATTTTAATCTGAATGCATGACACAGCGCTATTGCCAGCGCATCACTTTCGTCATATTTCATCTTTACCGATTTGATCTCAAGCAATGTTCTGATCATAAATCCCACCTGCTCCTTCGAGGCAGCACCGTTGCCTACAATCGATTTCTTTACCTCCCTGGGAGAGTACTCGCTTGTCGGGATATTATTGTGAACCGCTGCCAGAATAGATACACCGCGCGCGTAGCCTATTTTCATAGCCGACTGCACGTTCTTGCCATAGAACGCGGTCTCTATTGCAAACTCATCGGGTTTGTAAAGCTTGATTAATGCATCAAGCTCATTATAAATAATCTCAAGTTTTAACGGTAAAGTTTTGGAAGGAGGCAGTTTGATTATTCCGTGAGTTACACGGCTGAAGTTATTTTTGATGAAATTTATTACCCCGAAACCTGTAAAATTTGTTCCGGGGTCAACTCCGAGAATAATCATTTAGTATTAAGCGCGGAACGCTTTTAGTTTATAGAACTTTCGTCAATATCTGCATTAGAATAAACGTTCTGAACATCATCATTATCTTCAAGTGCTTCTATAAGCTTCATTACTTTCTCAGCATCCTCACCGGCAACCGGTACGGTATTCTTTGCGATCCACTGCAACGAAGCATTCTCTATAGAAAGATCTTTATCGGCCAGCGATTTCCTGACAGGTTCAAAGCTTTCAAGAGGAGTCTGTATCTCGAAGAATTCCTCCTCCGACTGCAGATCCTCGGCACCGGCGTCAAGTATTATCTCCATTATATCATCTTCTGTTTTATCCTGCTTCGGAAGAGAGATAACACCTTTGCGGTCGAACATCCATGCTACAGAACCGTTCTCTCCCATACTGCCGCCGTATTTGCTGAATATGTGTCTTACTTCAGCAACGATCCTGTTCTTGTTATCGGTTGCAACTTCAACGAGTATAGCAACACCGGCAGGACCATAGCCCTCATAAGTTAATTCATGATAAGTAACGCCTTCAAGTTCACCCGTAGCTTTTTTAATCGCCCGTTCGATATTATCCTGGGGCATATTTGCCGCTTTAGCGTTATCAACTGCCAGACGAAGTCTTGGATTTGCTGAAGGGTCACCTCCGCCCTCTCTTGCGGCTATTGTAAGCTCTTTGATTAATTTGGTGAACATCTTACCGCGTTTAGCATCCAGGGCGCCCTTTTTTCTTTTAATCGTTGCCCACTTTGAATGACCTGACATTTTAAGCTATACTCCTATTTATATTTTCTTTTACTTTTATGTCTTTTATTTTGAACTGAGGGAATATCCTTCCGTCTCTTACAGTTTTGTCTATTGAATATACAACATCCAGAAGCTGACCTTCTCTTCCGATTATATCACAGTAGCTTCCCATATTGAAACCTATACAGTCGAATACTCTCTCACAGCCGTTTTGTTTGAATGAAACGAGAAGGTGATCATTTCCCACAATCCTGGGATTTCCCGCAACAGTAACTTCCTCCGATAAGAACACAGGCCTCATATTGCCGGGACCGAAAGGAGAGAATAAGTCAATAATTCTTAAAAACTTAGGTGTTATTTCTGAAAATTTAAGCTTAGAGTCAATATGAACCTCAGGAAAAAGATCTTCGGCAGTTACGGTTTCTCTTACGATCTGATTAAACTTTGTCTTGAACTCTTCAATTTTATCGACCTCAACTGCTAGTCCTGCCGCAGCCTGGTGACCTCCGAAATGGATAAGCAGGTCCTCACATTTCTTAAGAGCCTCGTATATATTAAAATTGGAAATACTCCTGGCGGAACCCTTTGCCACACCATCGACAGTAGTAAGCATAATAGTGGGACGGTAATACTTTTCAACAAGCCGCGAAGCTACAATCCCTATTACTCCGGGGTGCCAGGCTTCCTGGTGAAGTATAATCGACAATTCCTCTTTCAGATCAATTGTGCTTTCAACCAGTTCCAGTGCATTGTCGAAAGTGTCCACATCGATCTTCCGTCTTTCATAATTTTCCGTTTCAAGCACCTGGGCAAGCTTATGTGCTTCTGCTTTATCTTTTGTTATCATTAGCTCAACAGCACGTTCCGCATCGCCCAGTCTTCCCACCGCATTTATCCGCGGAGCGAGAGTGAATACTATCTGTCCCGTGTTCAGATTTCCCGGGTGAACATTACTCTTAGAGATCAGTGCCTCCACACCGGGACGGGGATTATCATTTATAATCCTTATACCTTCACTTACGAGCACACGATTTTCATCAACCAGCGGAACGATATCGGCAGCACCTGCAAGTGCAACAAGATCAAGATACTGCATAGGCATCTCTCTTTTCCCGATCCTTTCAGCTACACCCTGTGCAAGCTTGAAAGCGATCCCGGCTCCCGATAAGTATTTAAAAGGATAATTACATGTCGGCTTAAGCGGATCAAGCACTGCATAAGCATTCGGAATTTGTTCTTTCGGCTGATGGTGATCGCAGATGATCAGGTCCATTCCCAGCTTATTTACAAGATCGGTTTCCTCTATTGCAGTAATACCGCAGTCGACTGCAATCATCAGAGAAGTGCCGCGGCTCTTGATATACTCAACTCCTGCCGCTGAAATTCCATATCCTTCAGTAAGTCTTTTGGGGATGTAATATTCAACATTAGCGTCCAGTTCCTTCAGAAAAAGATAGAGCACTGCAGTTGAGCAGGTACCGTCGACATCATAATCGCCGTATACAGTGATACGTTCATTTTCAGTTAATGCCTGTATGACACGGTAAGTTGCCGGTTCCATACCATCCATGAGGAAAGGATCGTGGAGTGAATCAATTGAAGGGCGGAAGAAATTTTTAGCCTGGGTAAAAGTTTTAATATCTCTTAAAACAAGAAGTCTGGCCAATACCTCTGAGATATTGAGCGAATCAGCCAGCGACCTTGTGTTATAGTCGTCGATGACCTCTCTTATTTTCCAGCGTTTTTCTGGCATAATACTCTTTTAAGAGATAAAAAATTATAAAAGAACAAAACACTGCTCAGAACTATAAGCCGAATTCTGTAATCCCGCCGGAGCGGGACGGCAATTATTTGTCTTGGCTGCGCATTGCTGCACAGCTCCAGCGGTCTACCCGGAGATCATACCCGGTTTTATCGGATATCGAAGCGAACAACTCCGCACTATTAAAAGATGAATCTCCATATTTGACCTTGCTTCGAGTGGGGTTTGCCATGACCCGTAAACGGGCTCCCTTGCGGGACCGGTAATGTTACCATTACCGCGGTAGGCTCTTAACCTGCCTTTTCACCCTTATCCCGATAAAAACCGGGACGGTATCTTTTCTGCGGCACTTTCCGTAGTTATAAGATTGCTCCATACAACTCCCGGGTGTTACCCGGCACTCTGTTCTGTGAAGTTCGGACTTTCCTCCCTCCCGTTTTACCGGAAGAGCAATTGCCCGTTCTGAACTATGTTTTTATTCTTTAAACTCTTTTCAATCTCTTAAGTTTTTATAACTAAAAGAAATGATATTTATTATTTAACTGAAGCGAATATAATAAATTAAATGCCATAAGTCAGCAGAAAAGAGCTATAGGATAGTCTTTATGCAGATTTCCCTTAAAAAACAGATGAAAATAATTCTATATTTTTACGATCCCGGGCCTATTCTTCAGCAAGCTCAGCTATTTCCGGTGAAACCAGTATTCTGCCGCAGTATTCGCAGAAGAAAAGTCTGTTATTTCTTCTGATTTCAAGCTGTCTCTGCGGGGGTACGATGTTGTGGCAACCCGAGCAGGCAGATCTTTTTATTGTAGCAACAGCCTGGCCTTTTTTAGCTCTTCTTATTCTCATATATGCAGAATAATCAGGTTTCTTGGTCTGTGCCTCGATCTCTTTCCTCTGTGCACGGAGCTTTGCCTCTTCCTTTTCGTTAGCTTTAATGATCTCTTTAAGATCGGCTTCCTTTACCTTCAGTTCCTCGTTGAGCTCTTCGAGCTGAGGACTAAGAGCTTCTATATCTTCCGCAAGTGTTTTGCTCTGATCGGCGAGAGCATCGTTTTCCGTTTCAAGCTTTGTCATCTGCTCTTCGGTATGATCGATCTCTTTAGTTAAGGCGTCATATTCTTTATTGTTCCGTACCTGGTAAAGCTGAGCTTTGAATTTTTTCTGATTAGCTTTCAGCTTTTCAACTTCTTCTTCATTCTCTTCTCTTTTTTCAAGCGACTCTTTACGTTTAGTCTCCTTTTCAGTGACCTGATCCTTTATACCGTCTATCTTGTCCTGCAGTGCCTGAACGGCGTTTGGTAAATCCCCCCGGAGTTCCTCCAGTTCATCAAGCTGGTCATCAATCTGCTGCAATTCATACAGGGTTTTTAATCTGTTTACCAATTTATGCATTCTCCTTTTTATTTATAAAAAATTTTACCGGATTTGTAGTTTTATTGTAATTAAAAATCTTTATCTGCTTGTTTAAAAAAGGTGTGAGCCGCTCCCTTACCTCATCCATCGCAAAGATCTCAGTCTCATAATGTCCTGCATCAATCAGCAGGATATCTTCTTCCGCATCCTGGAAAGTATGATATTTTACATCCGCCGTGATATAAGCGTCTGCACCGGCCCTGACAGCATCCTTTATATACTCGCTTCCCGAACCTCCGCACACGGCCACATTTTTTATCTTTCTTCTTTCCTCTGCCGGAATACCTGAAGTTTTTCAAATTAATCTTATCGCTTACATATGTAAGGAACTCATCTATACTCATCGGCGAATCAAGTGTACCGAACGCACCGATACCGTGATTTACATTTTCATTATTAAGTGGATATATATCATACGCAGGTTCTTCGTAGGGGTGAACTTTCAGCATCTCTGAAAGCACACTCTTTAATTTCCAGGAATCGACGAGGACCTCGAGTCTTACTTCATTAACCGTCTCAAAAACTTCTTTAGTTCCGGCCGCGGGATTAGTTTTTTCCGATCCTTTGAAAGTACCTTTTCCGGGGATCCTGAAGCTGCAGTTCGAGTATTCGCCGATCCTGCCGCCGCCGGCATTAAATATTGCTCCGGATACTTTTTCCAGAGATTCCTCGGGAAGAAATACAACAAGTTTTACCTGGTTAGCGCTTAGTCGTGTCAGAAAATCGATATTATTAAGTCTGAGCTCCCTTGCAAGCCTGAAACTTACACCGTCTTTAGTATAATCAAGATTAGTGTGTGCCGAATAAAGTGTAATATCGTTTTTAATAAGTTTCTCAATAATCTGTGAACGGGGGTCTTTATCTGTTGAAATCCTTCTAAGCGGATTAAATAGAAGGGGATGGTGTGAAATGATCAGGTTGCATGACTTCCTTACGGCTTCATCGACCGCAGAGGGTGTCACGTCAAGACAGAGGAAAATATTTTTTATATCTCTTTCACCCGATCCTACCTGCAATCCTACGTTGTCCCTTTCCCAGGCTGTTTCTTTAGGAGCCCATTGCTCCAGATATTTAATTATTTCAATGCACTTCATAGCAAAAAAAATGCACTTCTAAGATTTGAAGTGCATTTTTATAATTTCTCTGCTTTTATGGTTTTTGAGGGAGCAGAATATTTAACAAGATCGAGAAATTTAAGTTTTTCTAAAATTAGTTTATCCATATCAAGTCTCTAAATATACCAGATCATTATTTAATAATCAACAATCGAGCCAGTGCCCCGATTAATTAATTGGATCGATCCAGTTATCGTCTTCTTTTATCAGCTCTATCAGTTCATCCACAGCGTTTTCAGCAGGCACATTTCGTTTAACAATATCTTTGGCGCGGTAAAGGGTGATCTTTCCTACTCCCGATCCCACATACCCGTAATCGGCATCCGCCATTTCGCCGGGACCGTTAACGATACATCCCATTACAGCTATTTTAACACCTTTCAGATGTTCTGTTCTTTTCCTTATTTTCTCCGTAGTTATCTGCAGATCAAAAAGAGTTCTTCCGCAGGAGGGGCAGGCAATATATTCGGTTTTTGATATCCTTACCCTGGCAGCCTGCAGAATTCCAAAGAGCGTACGGTTGATAACTGTTTCATACGACTCATTAATATTTACAAATTTTCTGACCAGCTTGTTGTGATCATTAAACTCTTTTTCCTCGTCTTTTAATTTCCCTTTTAATGTAACCCAGACGCCGTCACCAAATCCTTCTATGAGCAGCCCCCCAAGATCCGTGGAGGCAAACAATCTCAGCTGATCGATATCGATATTATCGTACGTCCTTTTTATAATTACAGGATTCTCAATCCCGTTGTTCATAAGTTCAAAGAAAGCTCTTCTCTGTTCAGCCATTCCATGAAGGTTGTCGGTTGTTAAAAGGATTACTGCAGTCTTATCTGCTTTAAGCGGGTGCAGAATTTCAGGTGTAAGATCTTTTAATTCAAGCTGAACGATGTTGAGGGAAGCCGAACGATCCTTTTCTTTGAGGAAAACATCAGAAGAGATCAGCGGATAGCCCTTACGGTCTTTTTTCCAGGATTCATAGTTCCTTATCTGCTTAAGACTTGTAGGGAGTTCAAAAGGTATATCGTGATTACCGGTAAATAACATGTCGGCCGCGCTGTCGCTTACATTCCACTTATCTGTTTCCGCATTATAACGGTAGCCAATATCAGCGAGATCTTTTGGATTCGATATGGTCCGGTTAGAATAATCGGCCGCGACAACAGGCACATTAGATCCGCCTATATTCAGCACCTCAAATGTATGTCTTTTCTTATACTCCAGCGGATCGATAGGTACAACAGTAACAGGAATGATCTCTTTGTGATTTTTTCTGTTCTTATATCTCTCCACCAGTTCAATAGCCACGGGAGCTTCAAATTCCGGATCCTCGGTGAGAGATACGCGCACAGTATCACCAATTCCGTCTTCAAGAAGAGTTCCAATACCGACGGCAGATTTTATCCTTCCGTCCTCTCCTCCTCCTGCTTCCGTTACTCCCAGATGCATGGGATAATTCATTCCCTCTTCTTCCATTTTCATTACAAGCAGCCGGTATGCCTGAACCATTACCTGTGGGTTGCTGGCCTTCATTGAAAGGACGATCTCCCTGTAATTCAGGTCCTCACATATTCTTACAAACTCGAGCGCAGATTCAACCATGCCAAGGGGAGTATCTCCGTAACGGCTCATTATTCTGTCGGAAAGGGAACCGTGGTTTGTCCCGATCCTCATCGCCGTACCGTATTCCTTGCAGATCCTGACAAGGGGTGTAAACTTCTCTCTTATTCTATGAAGTTCCTCCTCGTACTGCTGATCGGTATACTCTATAATGTTAAACTTTTTACGATCGGCGTAGTTGCCCGGATTAACCCTAACCTTTTCAACAATCCTTGCGGCGATTTCGGCTGCATTCGGAGTAAAGTGGATATCGGCGATCAGTGGAACTGTATAACCCCGCTCCCTCAGTTCCTTTTTAATATTTTCAAGGTTCTGGGCTTCAAGTTTGCTGGGTGCGGTAATCCTCACATAATCACATCCCGATTCAACCATTCTTATCGTCTGCTCAACTGTTGCTTTTGTATCCATCGTATCGGTGATGGTCATCGACTGTATCCTTATCGGATAGTCGCCTCCCAGCGGTATATCACCGATATTTACAACTCTTGTTTTATAACGGGAATATGAGGTGAGACTATTGCAGTATTTTTTTGCCTTACTTATCGATTCAATCATTAATATTCAATTAACTGGTTACGTATATATAATATAATCTTTTTTAACTCTAAAAAGTTCCGTATTTAAGCCTGTCACACAAGCAAATATAACAAATAGCTTACTATCATTTAATGAAATTTTGTGCGAAAATCTATCCCCGCGTTTAATGATTAGAATTAAAGTAAGTTATTTTGTGAGCGCTATTTTTGAATTTATTGATTAAATTAAAAATATGTTAAATAATAATGTTTCCTGGTAAATTTTGATTATATGAGGATTTCTGAAAATAAAATAGAAGAGATACGATCTGCAGCAAGTATTGTCGATGTGATATCAGGGTATGTACAGCTAAGAAAAAGGGGAAAGAATTTCCTTGGGCTTTGTCCCTTTCATTCCGAAAAAACCCCTTCTTTTACTGTTAGTGAGGAAAAGCAGATATTCCACTGTTTCGGCTGTCATACGGGCGGGAACGTATTCAAATTCTTAATGGAATACGAGAAGATATCTTTCGTTGAAGCCGTCCAGGAGCTGGCGGAAGAGCTGGGAATTCCACTTGAGTTCGATCAGCAGGAATCTGATGAACGTCAGTCGGAGCAGGAAATCCTCTACGATATCAACACTGAGGCTGCAAGATACTTCTCACATAATCTTCTGAATTCCGATGAGGGAGAAATAGCACTGAATTATTTTCAGAACAGGAAGATAAAACCTGCTACGATGCGGGCATTCGGACTGGGTTATGCTCTTAACGGATGGGATAATCTCCTGCACTACCTGCAGGAGAAGAAAATAGATATTGAAAAGGCTCTTACACTTGGACTGATCGGACAAGGAAAAGAAGGCAGATTATACGATAAATTTTCTTCCAGGATCATCTTTCCCATTTTTTCACCCAACGGAAGAGTGGTGGCATTTGCAGGGAGGATACTTGAGAATAAGGAAGGGACCGCAAAATATCTTAACTCTCCCGAATCACTTATATATACAAAGGGCCGTATACTATATGGATTGTCTCACGCCAAGGATGAAATAAGAAGGCTGGATAAAGCTATCCTTGTAGAAGGATACATGGACCTTATTTCTCTTTACCAGAGCGGGATCAAGAATGTTGTGGCTGTTTCAGGCACCGCGCTTACAGAAGAACAGGTTCAGCTGTTATCGCGGTATACAAAAAATGTTGTGCTCTTATTTGATGCAGATACAGCAGGAATAAAAGCTGCGATGAGGAGTATTGAACTGCTTCTTAAAAGAGACTTTGAAATTAAGATTGTTTCACTCCCTGAGGGGGAAGATCCCGATTCATACGTGAACAATTACGGCAAAGAAAAGTTTGACGAACTGGTTAAATCGGCTAAGAATTTCCTTGAGTATCAGTCGGAGTACTATGAATCATTAGGTATGTTCGAAGATCCTGCAAAGACAACGGAAGCTATACGAGACCTGGTAAGACCCCTTGCCTTAATAAGTGATGAACTTAAGGTTAATATCCTGATTAAGAATATCGCTAAAAAGTTCAACCTTAGAGAGAAACTGATAGAGAGTGAGTATGATAAGATTAAGGAAGGACTAACCAAACAAAAGGCTGTTGAAGACAGCAGACAGCAAAGAAAATCAGCTCAGCAGGAAAAAACCGTGTTGAAATCTGAAGCCAGGCTGAATTTTGCGGATATTAGTCTGGAGCGGGAACTGGTTAAGCTTTTGCTGGAAGGAAGCAGGGAAACGTGCGACTTCATACTGCGCCATATTAAACCGGATGAGTTCAAAATAAGCATTCACAAAGAATTAGCAGAACTCGTACATACGGCGGTTATGCATGATGAGGACCTGACAGCTGTATCGCTGATAGAAAAACTGGATAATGAAGAGGCAAAATCATACGCAAGGGAACTCGCATTTGAAAAGTACCAGATCAGCAAAAACTGGGATGATATTAATCCATCGGATGATTCTGAAAAAACTTTAAAGAAGTATTCGTCCGATGCAGTCAGAAAGTTTAAGTTAAACGAGGTTGAGGAGAAAATTACTGTTCTGAAAAATGCCATGCCCTCGATTGATGATGAGGGTAAAAAAATTGAGTGTTTAAGAGAAATCAGAGACCTGACAAGAGAGAAGCAGCTGATTAAAGAGGATCTGGAGGGCGAAGATGTACCTCATGAGAACTAAAAAGCCGATTAGTAAGTGGTAATAAAAAAGCCGCAAATTATGCGGCTCAGTGCCCCTGCCATCTGATTAAGTTAATAATCAGGTGAAATTCTATTGTATTAATAGAGTAAAAAATGACGGATTCGGAAAATTGCTGAAAGATTTTTGGGATCCGTGAAAAATACTTTCCGCATTAAAATATATCCTTTCAAACTATTTATTTTTAATTTCCGTCCAATCAAATAAAATTTTAATATGAAGTACAGGCAGGCAAAAAACGGAAAGCTTCTGATAAATATTCTTCCGGACAAATGTGATTTTTGCGGATGCTGCGTGGGAGTTTGTCCTGAAGACGCAATTGAGCTTAAGGAAGCCGAAATAAATATAATCGATCCGAGGTGTACTAACTGCGCCAAGTGTGTGTGGAGCTGTCCTATTGAAGTTATTGAATTTAAGACTGAAGGAGTATTGGCGGAGCAGACATGAAAAGTTACGATGTAATTGTTGTGGGAGCGGGTCCCGCCGGAAGCATTGCCGCGAGAACTGCTGCAGAAAATGGTGTGTCCGTTCTTCTGCTTGAAAAAGACCGGGACGTTGGCTACCCGGTAAGATGCGGTGAGGCGATCAGTAAATACGGACTGGAGGAGTTCATCCAGCCTGATCCCAGATGGATTGCTGCCACAATCAGCAAATTTTCATTTACTGCTCCAGACGGAAATGAAGTTACAATTGAATTCGGCGACGCCGGTTATGTCCTTGAGCGAAGGATCTTTGATTATGAACTGGCCAGGACAGCAGCCAATGCAGGCGCGAACATTTTAACAAGGGCGTATGTGAACGGTTTGCTCTTTACCGACGGGAAAGTAAGCGGTGTAAAATATGAATATAACGGAGAACCAAAGGAAGTATCCGCTAAAGTTGTTATTGCTGCTGACGGTGTGGAATCGCGGGTAGGCAGATGGGCTGGATTGAAAACACATATAGATTTCCGGGATATGGAAAGCGCTGTGCAGATTACAGCTGCCAATATTCCGGTAAAAGAGGATACTCTTTACTTTTATTTCGGTCAGGAATATGCACCAAACGGGTACTTCTGGATTTTTCCCAAGGGAGATGGAAAAGCTAATATCGGACTGGGGGTGAGCGGACTTATCGGAAAGAAGAAATCAGCGCAATCTTTTCTGAATGACTTTATGAATAAATACTATCCTGAAGCTCCCGTTCTTACAAAAATTGCAGGAGGTGTTCCCTGCAGTATTACGCTGCCGAAAATATCAGCGCCGGGAATTATGCTGGCCGGTGACGCGGCAAGACAGGTCAATCCTCTAAGCGGCGGAGGCATCGCCAGCGGTATGATCGGAGGCAGTATCGCAGGAAGGATAGCTGCCGAGGCTGTTAAAAATAATAAGCCGGATCATATTATGACTTATGATAAGGAATGGGCTAAACGATCAGGAAAACGGCATGAGATTTTCGATAGAATAAAGAACGGGATCTATAATTTTTCGGACGATAAATTTAACAGTATTGCACGGAGCTTCTCCAAAGTACCATACGAAAAAAGGACGCTGAAAAAATTATTTACCACTGCTCTCGTAAACAATCCTTCCCTCATCCTGGACGTTGCGAAAGTATTTGTTGAGAAAAACACCAATCCAAAAATCTTCTGACTGATTTTTATATCTCATATGCAGTTATACTTCCGGTTGAACTTCAGCTTTAAAAATTATATATATCCTTCAGAAAAAATCATTTATTATAGTAATAAACGATTTGGTACCCCGCCAGTCCTCACTGTTTAATATTTCAACAAAAATGCGCGTTGAACCGTCTTTGAACCGTCTCTACTCCGGTACAAACACGACATAAATCCGGGCTCATATCGGCAAAAAGGAATGGGAAGAAACTCACTTTCCCGGGAACAGGATAAGATTTTCATTGCTTCTTCAGTTTTTTAAAAATATCTTCAATAGGTTAAATAACGGGAATAAATATCCGGGGAAGGATTATGTCTCTTACAACATCGCGTACCAATGAAAATGCTCATGTAAAGATCGATTTTAGTCAGTGCAGCGACTGCGGTCTGTGCTCCTTAGTCTGCAAAGACCTCACCCTGCAGATGAAGAACGGGAAAATCACCGTAGATGAAAATCCCGTTTTCGGCTGTGTGGGCTGCGCCCAGTGTGTGGCTGTTTGTCCTGAGGACTGTATTGAAGTTGAGGGACGTACAATCACCATGGATGACTTTGTACCTCTCCCCGAAGCGAAAACTGCAGCAAATTACGAACAGATTCATTCACTGATGTTCAAAAGGAGAAGCATAAGAGACTTCAAGGATAAGAAAGTCGAACAGGAAATGATCGATAAGATTCTGAATGCTGCTGTAACATCCCCGATGGGTATACCACCTTCAGATGTGGAAGTGTTGATTTTCAGGGGTAAGGAGAAAGTTAAAGCATTTTCCTCGGACTTTATAAAATACCTTGAGAGTATCCGCTGGATGTTTTCAAAGTGGACGCTACCCCTGTGGAGACCTTTTATTTCCGGTGCCGACTATGAAATGTACAAATCATTCCTGGTTCCTCTAATTGAATTTGTGGTTGAGCGGAATAAAAAGGGAGAGGACTGGCTTATGTATAACGCACCCCTTGCATTATACTTCTACGGTTCTCCCTATTCAGACCGTGCCGATCCATATATCCCGGCGACATATGCCATGCTGGCAGCCGAATCGCTTGGATTAGGAACCTGTATGATAGGGAGTATACACCCGTTCCTTGAGCACGGAGGGGCCTTACTTAAGAAGAAATATAAGATAGAAAATAACTGTAAAAGCGGGATTTTCCTTATTATCGGGTATCCTAAAGTGAAATATCATAAAGGTATCAAAAGAACTTTCGCAAAAATCACCGAGGCCTAGGAAATCTCCTTTCTGCCCTAACGTTTATTTTAATAAAATCGCCTTAATTGTTTTTTGATAACTGCCTGCAGTCATTTTTATAAAATAAATTCCCGATGGCAGTTCTCCGTTGTAATTGTCTTTCCCGTTCCATTGAACTTTGTGTTCTCCGGTGGGAAGTTCTTCCTGGACTAACGATTTTATTTCTTTCCCTAAAATATTATACACTTTAATAGAAACTTTTTCCTGACTGGCAAGACTGAATTTGATCTCGGTAACCGGATTAAATGGATTTGGATAATTTTGAAACAATTCGATGCTTTTTATAAAGTTATTACTTTCTATAACGTTAGTAGTTGAATCTGGTCTATATATCTGAGTAAAAAAACGAATGTTCCCACTACCACCTTGTTCAACTACTTGATCCATTGAAATCATAATATTTTCATCACCTTCATTTAAAAGATCATACACAGTAGCGCCATAATAGACGCTGTTTTGACCGGATAATGATAACTCATTTTGTTTTACATAATAAACCTCATAAGTCTGATGATTCTTATCCCCATTAAACTTCAGGATAAGAAAAAAATCATCTATGCAGATCGCAATTTCCTCTATTCCGTCACCGTCAACATCTATTGCCTGCATTGTACCGGCATAAAAAGATATTACTCCTATAAGATCGATTTTAGCCACTGCTTCATAACTGTTATCACCATCTGTTTCAAAAATTGTTATTCTTGTTGTCCCTATTCCGTTATAATAGGCATCACCCAATTCCCAGAATTCAGGCTTCCCGTTTTTGTCAATATCGTTGGACCAGGCATTCACATAAGCGTGGTATGTCTCTACCATACCCTGCCAGGTGTTTGTATATTGGTTGTTACCCTGATTTTCCAGCACGTAAACGTGTCCCTGTCCTGTGCCGAACACCAAATCAGTTTTACCGTCAAGATCAAAATCACCGACAGAAAAACCCGAATTTGCCCAGGGAGGATTCTCATCATTATCAAATCGGTACACGGAATCGAAATTGTTAACTATTGGGTTGTACTCAAAGATATTAACATTGGGAGCTGAAAACGGAGCAAATATTAAATCACTAAGACCATCATCATCGAAATCACCGAATGTTAAATCATTGATTTGAGATTGGGAGGTATAAGGTTCGAAAATAACATTAAGATTTGTTGCAAATGATTGTGGGGAGGGTTTGGAGAAAAATCTATGATGAAAAGGAATACCATAAAATCCCGCAATTGTTAGTATCACCTCAGACTCTCCATCTTGATCTACATCATAAATAGATCTATCTGTTAAAACAGAATCATACTGATAAGCGTATTCAAATAAATTTGCACTATTTATTTCATAGATGGTAGTAGGTTCTGGGTCTGTATTTAAGAATTTTCTGGCTCCATACAATTCAACTTTCTCATTATCATTAACATCCCCGATCATTAAATGGGAAAATTCAAAGTCAGTCAGTGGCACTTCCTGCCAGTAGGAGTATTTCCGGTAATAAAGAGTTGTATCAATTGTCCTCAGGTCTATTATGGTGCTGTCGAAATTCGGTGAGTATTTTAATTCAACATCTGCAGGTGATTTATAATCGTTAGTGTTCTTAAATAATGTTTTACCGTTTGAATATTGAAGTTGATAGATACCTTTTTCTATTTCTGTCTCTCTAATATTCTCTCTGCTTTTTAGCTGCTGAAGCTTTTCAGTCCGGTCAGGAAAAAGAGTTTGTGAAAATGATAACTTGCCAATTGCCAGCAAACAAATGAAAAAAACGATAAATAATCTATTTAACATCATTATTACCCATAAAACTTTTATAAAAAGGGAAAGGAATAAACTTAATTTTTATTAAGCTATGTAAAACCGGTTGGGAAATAATTGAGAGTTGGATGCTGCCTATTAAAAGGCAGTTTGAAAAATCCTTTTTTATATAATATAATCTCCCTGTATGAAGCATTTAGAATCAAATTGTTCGTTGGGAAATTGAGTAAAAGAAATATAAAAAACAGCATATTTACCCCCCCCCCGTAAAAAGGAGTAAATAATTTTAACCCTGTTCTTTACCAATAACCCCATATAAAACACTATTACTAAATCTAAATGAAAACTATTTATTGGATTTTAAGTGTTGTTCAGTTACCCGTTCTATATAAAAAACCCTGTACTTATATATAAGTTGTGTAATAATTTATTTAGAATCAAATTAATTATAGCCGTAATTTCATATTTTTGGTTTAAGCTAAATCAATCGATATTGTAATATATTAGGGAGTTAAATAATCAATCCAGACTTATGGCAATAGACTTTTGACCTAGAACAGCATACGGCTTATTAATTTTTCTGCTGGAGGTATTATTTTTATATTTAAGTTTATTCATTTGTATAATTTGTAATTATAAGACGATAAAAAAGCAGATTTATTTTGGAAAAACATACACTTCAAAACCTTCCCGCTGAAATCTTATCCGGAAACTACAGTGAATTTGATGACAGGTTTACCTGGCTTCTTATCCTGGAAGAAGATAACGAGGAAATAAATTACTCGGAAAATTTATCGGTTGTTACCGGTTACGATCCTTCAGAACTCAAAGGTACACGCGGGAAATGGTACAACCTGGTTAATGAAGAGGATCTTGAGCTTCTGAGAATGAAATTCAATGATCTTGTTAATAATCCTTCGCTGAATCAGTATACAGCCGACTACAGGATAGCCGGTAAGAATAATTCGAGCATCTGGGTCAGGGAATCGGTTCATGCAGAAAGAAATCCTTCAGGAAAACTGAAGAGTGCCTACGGAATTGTTCAGAACATTTCCGATCTGAAGAACAGGGAATCGGAGCTTCAGGAAGAGATCAGAAAAATGCAGGATGCGAATTACTCCAAGGATGATTTTATTGCTATCCTGTCACATGACCTCCGGTCGCCTTTCACAAGTATCCTCGGCTTCTCTGAGATACTTCTTAACGAACCCAAACTTCCGGAGTCGGAGAAAAACGAATACCTTAACCTTATCCACACTTCTTCGGTTAAGCAGCTTAAGCTTATTAATAACCTGCTCGACTGGTCGCGATTAAGAACCGGCAGGTCGCATACAGAACTTACAAAGGTTGATGTAAGAAATGCCGTTTATAATGCGGTTTCATCGCTTACCGGCGAGGCTGTCAGGAAGAACATTGAGATCAGAGTTTACGTGCCGGCAGATCTTTATATAGAGGCGGATGAAATACTTTTCTCCAAAGTTGTTCTTAATCTTCTTGAGAATTCTGTAAAGTTTTCTTCGGAAAATAAAAGTATAGATATTAAAACGTCACCATTTAACGAGAAGTTTGTTGAATTTGTAGTAAGAGACAGGGGAAAAGGTATTCCCGAACCTAACAAGCACAAGCTTTTCCAGATAAACAAGATATTCTCTACCCAGGGAACCGGCGGTGAAAAGGGAACGGGACTCGGGCTTATTCTCTGCCGCGAGATAATAGAAAAGCACGGCGGAGAAATCTGGTTTTTCTCTGAATCCGAATCCGGTTCTGAGTTTCATTTCACCTTCCCTTTGTTCAGGGAAAATATTTTAATGGTGGGACTTGAAAACGGTCTTTGCGGGGAAATAAGGAACCTGATTGAAGAGATAAGACCTTCTTATACCGTCAGAACTACACCAAACGGATTTGAAGCAGTTGAAGAGATAAAATCAAAGATGCCTTCAACAATACTCCTGAATGATAAAATGCAGCTTATGGACGGAATCCAGTTCATGGAAATACTGCAGGCGGAAAATCGTACAGCAGGTATACCTGTCTATTTATTTGCTGATGATTTGGCAGATCAGACCGTTTCCCGTTATAATAGTCTTGGCGTGAAAAAAATATTAAAGAGATCATTAAAAGGTACTGAACTTAAATCTGAGCTTCAGGCGATCTGAATTATTAAACACAAAACAATTAAGAAAATACGGAGAGTTAATTGAATATAGCTATTGTTGGAACAGGGTATGTAGGACTGGTAACAGGCACCTGTTTTGCCGAAACCGGTAATACCGTTTATTGTGTAGATATCGATGCTGAAAAAGTTAAAAAATTAAAAAAAGGAATTGTGCCGATTTATGAACCGGGACTGGATATACTTATTGACAGGAATACCAAGGTAGGCAGGTTAAAATTTACTACCGAACTTTCCGAAGCAGTTAAACACTCCGCTCTTGTTTTCCTGTGTCTTCCGACTCCCCAGGATGGTGACGGAAGCGCGGATCTGCAGTATGTACTTAAAGTTGCAGATGATCTGGGCAAAATGTTTAAAGCTGATCCCGGTCTCGGGTTTAAGGTTATCATAAATAAAAGTACGGTCCCTGTCGGTACCAGCGATAAAGTAAGGAATGCCATCAAGAAGCACGCTCCTGATTTTGATTTTGATGTTGCCTCAAATCCCGAATTCTTAAGAGAGGGCATGGCTGTAGATGATTTTATGAAACCGGAAAGAGTTGTGGTAGGAACGAGCAATGAAAAGACACGGGATATAATGGAGCAGCTTTATGAACCTTTTGTAAGATCGGGCAACCCGATATATTTTATGGACGAGAAGTCGGCCGAGGTAACAAAGTACGCTGCGAATTCATTCCTTGCAACCAAGATCTCCTTTATGAATGAGATAGCCAACCTTTGTGAGATCACCGGTGCCGAAGTTGATAAGGTGAGGATCGGTGTGGGTTCCGATTCAAGGATAGGTAAAAGATTTCTGTTCCCGGGAGTCGGCTACGGCGGCTCATGCTTTCCCAAAGACGTCATCGCACTGATAAATACTGCCAAGGAAAATAAATATGACTTTAAGATCCTTAAATCTGTTTATGAAATAAATAAGAAACAGATTGTCAGGTTCTTTCAGAAAATAGAGAATCACTATAAGAAAAATCTGTCGGGGAAAACCTTTGGTATATGGGGACTTTCATTTAAGCCCAACACCGATGATGTTCGCGAGGCCCCTGCTATTGCTCTTATCCAGAACCTGTTGGAAAATAAAGTTAAAGTAAAGGTATATGACCCGGCGGCTATGGAAACATCCCGAAAGATCCTTAAGGATAAAGTTGAATACTGTAAAACTCCTTATACAGCGCTTGAAGGAGCAGATGCATTAATTATCGTTACCGAATGGAATGAGTTCAGAACACCGGACTATGAAAAGATCAAGAAATTGCTGAAAAAACCAGTAATTTTTGACGGCCGGAATCTTTATGATTTATCGAAGATGGAGGAGATGGGATTCACATATTATTCTATCGGAAGAAAAGCAATAATAAGTGAATAAATGTTAATGGACGATACCAGGGAAATCAGCATAAAATCCTGGTTTGCTCTTTACACAAAGCCCAGGAGTGAGTTTAAAGCAGCCGAACAGCTGGAGGCGAACGGAATAAATCATTATCTTCCGACTGTCACGAAGTTGAAACAATGGAGCGACCGTAAAAAGAAAATTACAGAACCGGTTATACGGGGATATATATTCATTAAGGCCGATGAAAAAGAAAGACTGTTATCTCTCGAACAATACTCGATAGTAAGATGTGTAACCGAGAGAGGGAGACCTGCGGTGATACCGGAATGGCAGATTGACAATCTTAAGAAAATGCTTGAGTATGATGGAGATTTTTATGTGATGAATGGTCTGGTTCCCGGCAAGAGGGTCAGGATCAAAGAAGGACCATTTGCCGGTGTTGAAGGTACTTACCGGGAGAGTGAGAACGATAAAACAATTGCTGTTGCGATAGAACTGCTTAATCGTTCCGTAATTGCTCATCTCCCCAGAGAGAGTGTTATAGAAGTTATTAAATAATAATTGCAGCGTTCGCAAATGCTCAATCAGAAAGAATTAAACCGGTTAAAAAAAGGGGATACACTCAATCATTTTTTAATTGTGCGGAAAAGCGAGATCCGCCTTACCAAGGCCAACAAACAATACCTTTTCCTTGAAATCGGGGATAAAACCCTCACGCTTAACGCAAATATGTGGGACAATTTCGAGGACATCTCAGATTATATAGGAACTGGTACAGTTGTTAAAGTAGCCGGATTTATAGATGAGTTCATGGGAAATCCCCAGATCAAAATAACTTCTATAAGACCTGCTGCCCCTTCGGACGGCATAAATGCCAGCGACTTTCTGGCTCATTCACAGAGAGATCTGCAGGAAATGAAAGATGAATTCTCTGCCAGGATGAACAAGATTAATAATCAATACCTTCGTCAGCTTATGGAAATAGTTTTCCAGGGCGAACGGTTCGAAAAATTTATAAATGTACCTGCCGGAAAATCGTGGCACCATTCATATATCCATGGCCTGCTGGAGCACACTCTTGAGATAATAAGGATATGCGACCTTATGTGCGATATCCACCCGCAAATAAACCGGGATATTCTTATCTGCGGTGCGATGCTGCACGACTTCGGCAAGACGGAGGAGCTTAGCTACGAACCTGTATTTGATTATACCGATAAAGGCAAGCTGCTGGGGCACATCGTAATTTCAGCAATGCTGGTAAATGAAGAATCTAAAAAGATAAAAGACTTTCCGGAAGACCTGAAGGACTGTCTTATACACGTAATTTTAAGTCACCAGGGAAAGCTTGAGTTTGCTTCCCCTGTAGTTCCCAAAACCCTTGAAGCTATCACTCTATATCAGGCGGATGAACTTAGTGCCAAAGTAAATGCATATAAAAATGCAATACTTAACGATCAGAAGACTGACAGTAAGTGGACTAAGTACATCAGTCTCGTCTCCACAGAACTCTTCAATCACGGAATTTCTCCCGATATTGATGAAGAGATCAGCAAATCACTTTTCGACTAATTGAAAGGACTGCCATGCCTAATTTTACAAAATCCTTCAGTATTATTTTATTTATTCTTTTCGTAAGCACTGTTGCAGGTGCACAGACAGTCGATTCATTAATTCAGTTAGGGGATAAATACACAGAGGAATTTAATAATCAGAAAGCCCTTGACGCTTATCAGAAAGCCGACAAATTATCTCCCGATAACTGGAAGATACTCTGGAGGATCAGCCGCGCATATGTTAATATCGGGGTGAAAATGCCTTCAACGAACGGGGATGAGGAAGATGCACAGCTTGCGGTATACGAAAAGGCTTTGGGATACGCGGATCGTGCTGTGAAGCTTGCGAAAGATCAGTCGGTTGTTTATGTGAGAAGGGCTGTAGTCAATGGAAGAATAGCACTATTTAAAGGAGTTTTTACGGTGGGGGGTGTTGTAAACCAGGTAAAGGATGATTGTGAAAAGGCAATCAAGCTCAACAACGGCGACGCCTATACAATGGCACTGGCTAATTATATACTCGGCAGAACCCATGCCAAAGTAAGTGAAAAATGGGCTCCCGCCCGTGCAGTACTGGGTCTGGGATGGGCCGATAAAGACAGCGCACTTGTTCACCTCAAAAAAGCAGTTGACCTTTATCCTAATTTCAGGATGTTCTATCTGGAACTCGGCAAAGCCTATCTTGAGGAGGATGAATACGATAAAGCAAAAATTTATTTTAAAAAGGTAATCGATACACCGAAGAAAGACCAGGAGGACGACCAGGTGCTTGCCGAAGCAAAGCAGCTGCTGAACGATCTTAACGATTAGAATATGATTGAATATACCGGAAAGTGTAATAAACAGACTAAGTGAAGCTGAGTCCGTTGTATTTTTTACAGGTGCAGGTATTTCCGCTGAAAGCGGGATCCCTACATTCAGGGGAAAAGACGGGATATGGAATAAGCTTAAACCGGAAGAACTTGCCAATTTTGATGCTTTCATGAGAAATCCGGAGATGGTATGGGAATGGTACTCCCACCGGAAGCAGATCATTCATCAATCAAAGCCCAACAAAGCTCACATTGCCATCGCAGAAATGCAGGATCTGTTTAATGAAGTTACTGTGGTTACCCAGAACATAGATAATTTTCACCGCAGAGCAGGAAGCAGAACCGTATATGAGCTGCATGGAAATATAGAGCGTAATTACTGCATCGAATGTAAAACATTTTATAATGGTGAGCTTCCCATGGCGGGGAAAATTCCAAAGTGTACCAAATGCGGCGGGTTAATAAGGCCGGATATAGTCTGGTTCGGCGAATACCTGCCGCAGGATCAGTTTACTGCTGGTGAAAAAGCTGCAAGAAATTGTGATATTTTCTTTGTCGTCGGAACATCGGCAGTAGTTTATCCGGCCGCATCCCTTATATATGTTGCACGCGATAACGGGGCCTATATCGTTGAAGTTAATACTGAAGAAACTGAAATCTCTTATCTTGCTGATAAGTCTTTTTATGGTGAAGCAGGAAAAGTATTACCTGCTATTAAAGAAGAATTAGTAAAAAAGAAATAAAAATGTCAGCCTTCCTTCAGTCCTAATTTCTTACACATCTTCTGAAGTTCATGCTGTTCATCATCAGATAAAACACCTAACTCTTTCATGATTGACTCGAGGTGTTCGGGGAAGATCTTCGAGATAAATTCTTTTCCTTCGGAAGTAAGATGAATTATATAATGCCGGCGGTCAAGCTCACCCCTCTCCCTTTTTACGAACTTTCTTTTTTCAAGGTTATCTATAACCATTGTAATATTTCCGGGACTACGCAGCAGCTTTGTGCTCAGTTCTCTCTGGTTCAGCGGACCTATATGATACAATGCCTCAAGTACCGCAAACTGGCTTTCCGTAAGCGAATGTTTTGTGAGATAGGGATAGAGTCTTTGATTCAGTGATTCAACCGCACGCACCAGTTTAATGTAAGTATTAAGTGCCGTAACCTCTTTTTTAGAACCTTTATGATGTGTTCCCATCGTTATAATTTTTATAGATAAAGGAAGCTAATGTTTAACAGGTCAATAATCAAGAATTTTTTATGTTCTTCTTCTGGGGGAGAGAAGTCCCAGAATAGCAGTAAAGATAACAGCTCCAAGAATTGACCATACGACCGGAAATGTTACATCCCCTATATTTATAACGAAAATTTCCGGCAAATCCATTTTGTTGGCTATCCAGGTTCCTATGAGAGCACCTATGAAACCGACAGCAATTGAGAGGAAACATCCCCCGCTCGAAAATCCCGTTAAAGCCTGCCCGATAGCACCCGAAATTCCGGCAATAATCAGCAGAATTATTATTTCAATAAAAGACATATCATACCTGGTTTTGGGATCAAAGATAACATATACTGCGGAAGTAAAAATGTTAACCCCGTCACTTTACATGTTAAGCTTATTAATCAGGATCTGTAAGAATGCTCATCCTTTTCAGGTTTTTCCCGTGTGAAGCTTAAAGCTGCCAGAAGAAATACGACAAGGAGAGTAATAGAAAATATTATCGTCATTGCATCAGATATAATCTGCATGGGCCTACCCTTTTTGTAAAAAATTTCAATTTATCCTTAATGACAGGTAATTTAAGGCATTAAAATACCATACCAGAAATTATCTTTCCTAAATAGCTGTAAATGATGATAATTTATTGATACCGATAACAAAAAATGATTTAAAATTATAATTATGTTTCAGTTTAAGAATATAAAGAACAGGTTTCAGCATGGGATTAAAATCAGGTTTTATCCAGATCTATACAGGAAATGGAAAGGGAAAAACCACCGCGGCAATAGGCCAGGCAGTTCGGGCGGCCGGGGCGGGACTAAAAACTTACATTATTCAGTTTATGAAAGAATATCCTTATAGTGAGCTGAATTCACTCAAATATTTGTCGGAATGGATAACCATTGAGCAAAAAGGAGGCGACGATTTCGTCTATAAGAGAGAGCTTCCTTCGGAGGACGAGAAATTAAAAGCCAGGGAAGCGCTTAAAAAAGCTGCTGATTTAATGAATAGCGGGGCTTTTGATTTAATAATTCTGGATGAAATCCTGGTTACGGTTTATTTTAAGCTGCTTACCGAAAATGAGATCATTGATGCAATTAAAAAGAAACCTGCAGGGGTCGAATTAATTCTTACGGGACGATACTGCCCGGAAAAAATAAGCGAAATGGCAGACCTTGTTACAGAAATGAAGGAAATCAGGCACTATTATTCGAAAGGAATACTTTCCAGAAGAGGAATTGAATCCTGAAAATTATTATTTTAAGCAGCGATCATTGAACTTTAAAGTCGATTTTCGGGTTTTAGATTTATATAACGGTGCAATATGATAAGAGAAGTTTATTACCTGGATTATTTTAACGGCCTGCTCGAAGGAGACAGGAACAGGTGCCGCAGTGTCATTGACAGACTGCTGGAAGAAAAAACCGACATAATTGAAATTTACACCGGGCTTTTCCAGAAGTCTCTTTACCAGGTTGGTAAAATGTGGGACCAGAATAAACTTTCGGTCGGAGATGAGCACCTTGGAACGGAGATTACCGAAGAACTTCTTTACTATTGCTCATCCCGTATAACCCCATCCAGGCAGTTAAATAAAAAAGCACTTGTCTCGTGTGTAAATAAGGAATTTCACAAGCTTGGGGCCAGGATGGCTGCGGATGTTTTTGTATTGAACGGATTTGAAACTTATTTTCTGGGTGCTTCAACACCAACCAGAGAGATACTTAAATATATAGATGTGAAAAAACCTGAATATGTGGGACTTTCATTCAGTTTTTACATAAATATAATGAAGCTCCTGGAAGTTGTCAGGGAAATTAAGAATAATTTTCCGGACCAGAGAATAATACTCGGGGGCAGAGCAGAACTGAATGGGCAGGCTGAAGTACTTACAAAATACGATGATGTCCTTTATTTTAACACAATCGAAGCACTTAACAGCTACCTGCAGAAAGAATCTGCCGCTTAACAAATTTTTATTGAACTTCCTCACCGAATCTCTTATGTTAACTTCAAATGAAAAATTATTTTGTCAGGTTATTCAATGTGGTCAATCCGGAAGCTTTAATCTGGATTTCGGGGATTCTGGTACTTGCTCTCATTGATGTTAACGGATCTTCTCACTTCTCTGTTTGTCCTTTTAAAAACATAGGTATAGATTTTTGTCCCGGCTGCGGTCTGGGAAAATCCATTCACTATCTACTCTCACTAGAAATCGAGAAATCGTTAAACACTCACCCCCTGGGATTATTTGCATTTACTGTCCTCGTACGCCGTATTTACGTACTTACTAAAAGTTCCTTTAATGAATTCAATAAAATTATTTTGCAACAAAGACGGAGCATAAATATGATCAATCTTTTACAACTAATGCCTAACATTGAGCCGGAAGAATTGAGCTACATACAGGGGATGGTAAAAGATTTCAGCGACGATCAGATCCGGCAGTTCGCGAACATTTATAACTCGAGAAGAAAAGATCCCCAGATTATACTCCTTCTTACACTGGTCGGCTTTCTTGGAGTATCGGGTGTGCAGAGGTTTGTAATTGACCAGATCGGTATGGGATTACTTTACCTGTTTACAGGTGGTTTGTGTCTCATAGGAACCATTGTGGATATAGTAAACCACAAAAGACTGGCCATTGAATACAACCAGAAAGTAGCAAACCAGGTTTCCGGTATGTTAATGAGCTGAGTTTGGAATTAGTTATAATATTCGCCGGGAAGTAGCTTCATAGCAGATAATTAAAGCCGCGGACGATTCTTCCCGGTGTTGATTATTTATAACCAGAATTCATTTTAGGTTACCATCCTGAACTGGGCGGTTTTATTATTCGATTTTTTGTTCAATTAATTTTATATTGTTTTAGGTCTAATAAAATTTGGGGGCTCGTATGAAATCTCTTCTGTCATTACTAACAATTCTGTTTTTCGTTATGATATCTGATGCTCTTGGTAATGGAGTCGGTGTTATCAATGCTTCTACCAATCAGCATCTCAAACTCATCTCATCAGAGATAACCACAACTGTAGAAGGTCAGATATCCGTAACTGTAGCAGCGCAAACTTTTAAGAACACCTTTTTAACATCTCAGAATTTTGTGTATGCCTTTCCTTTGAGTGAAGAGGCAAGTGCTACCAACTTAAGGTGGTACATTAACGGGCAGTGGAACGAGGCTGTCATATCACCTACTCCACAGGACTCCACTCTGCCCGGAGGAGGAACCATCAACTACAACCTTCAGCTGTACCTCGGGGAAACACCACTGTTTTTTCCCATGGATGACCCTTTAATGCCTGATTCACTTATTACCATTGAGTTAACCTACGTTGAACTCCTGCCTTATGAATTCGGTAATGTTGAGTATTTATATCCGAATGATTATTCTTTAATCCAGTCTGAACCGCTCGATCTTCAACACCTTGAATTTACTCTAAACTCTCAGAGGACTATAGATTCAATAAAAATCATCGGGTTAGCCGGAACGTTAACAAATGACGGTCATACCGCTTACGTTGAATATAATCTTTATGAATCTCCTGCTGTAGATGATTATAATATAATTTATTCACTCAATCTTAGTGAACTCGGCCTGTACAGTTACAGTACTTTTGAACCCGATTCACTGGTTCCCGATGAGCTTTCAAACGGTTATATGGTATTCATTGCTGAGCCTGATCCAGACACTAATACAGATTTGATTCATAAAATATTCACTTTGATCGTTGACCGTTCCGGGAGTATGATGGGAGACAAAATTATTCAGGCAAGGAACGCGGCAGATTTTATAGTGAACAACCTGAACGAGGGAGATAAATTTAATATAGTCGATTTCTCAGACAATGTCAGCAGTTTTATGCCGCAGCATGTAGAGTTTAACGAAACAACAAAGCAGCAGGCCCTGGATTATATCTCTCAGTTTATTGCCAGCGGGTCCACAAACATATCAGGAGCTTTTGATACGGCCGTTCCGCAGTTTAATGCGGCCAGTGACAGTACCGCTAACATCATTATATTTTTTACTGACGGACAGGCAACCGCGGGAATCACTGAAACGGGAGCACTTGTTGACCATATCAATCAACTGATCCAGCAGACTGAAACAAATATTTTTCTGTTTAATTTCGGGATAGGACTGGATGTAAACTACCAGCTGCTTACCCTGCTGGCTTCACAGAATAACGGTATTGCTAAATTTCTTGAGAATAACCAGCTCGAAGAGGAAATCACTCATTTTTATTTAATGATCAAAAACCCTGTGCTGTTAAATTCTCAGATATCATTTTCACCTGCGGTAATTGATGAAACGTATCCTGATCCTCTGCCGAACCTATATAAAGGTTCCCAGATGATTGTTGCCGGAAGATATTCTACTCCCTCGCCATTGCAGATAACCCTGTCCGGTGAGGTATTCGGGCAGCCGGTAGAATACCAGTATAATGTTAATCTTGCAGATTCTTCGGTACAGAGTAATCGTTTCATTCCTAAGATCTGGGCAAAGAGGAAGATTGAAAATCTGCTGATCCAGTATTATAGTTTTGATCCGAATTCACCTGAAGCACTGGCTCTGAAGGAACAGATTATCCAGATTAGTCTGCAATACGGAATAATAACCCCATTTACCAGTTTTGGTAATCCCACTCTTGTTGAAGAACAAAATACGAAAGATCAATCTGAACAAAGTCCCGGCAGCTATACCCTGCTGGGGAACTATCCTAATCCGTTTAACCCGACAACCACGATCAGGTTCATGATTAATAAAGATCTTCATCAGATCGTATGGATCAGAATTTATAATTCGCTCGGTGAACTGGTAAAGGTATTATATGTAAATGCTGACGGTAAAGGTACATATGAAATAGTATGGGACGGCACATTGCAGAATGGTTCTGTGGCGCCTTCGGATGTGTACATCTATGTAGTAGACTTCGGGGACGCAATCCTTGCCAGTAAAATGCTCCTGCTCAAATAATCATTCGAATTGAACCGGGGTGCTCACAGTTTGCGGGCCCCCGGTTTTTTGCATTATCCGATTAAAGCACTCTTGCTTTTAAATTTAAGCCTGCTTAAATTTATCCCCATCAATTACTTAAAAATTTTCAATAATGCCGAATATTTCGATAGAAGACTATCTGAGTGCTATATATAAGTACCGGGATGAGTCGGGAAACATTAAGCCAAACATAATCGCCGAGAAGCTTGGGATTTCGAATGCTGCCGTTACCGATATGCTTCGCAGGCTGTCCAGAGAAAAAT